>NZ_JAHUWQ010000002.1:0-1616130 GCF_019218915.1 Achromobacter sp. ACM05 | reverse complement strand
GATTTGAAGCCGTCCGTGCCTTGCAGGTACGCCTGCACCACTTTGATCTTGAATTGCTCTTCGTACTTCGCCATGTAAAAACCCCCGAAGGTTGGATCAATGTCCAACTTTCGGGGGTCAGTTCAGTAGGGAGCGTTTTTTTTGGGCGAAGCGGCCAGGCTGCGGGCAGCGTCGGGCGCGGTCTCGCGCATGACATGCTCGCGTCGCGCGCGCCACGGTATTATCGGGGATCCGTTTGTTTGTCCTTTCCAGCCGAGTCCACCGATGCCCGCTGCCCAATTGCGTTTTGGCCTGGCCGCCAATCGTTTGCACCATGAAACCCCCGACGCTGCCCTGTTCACCTGGCTGCGTGCGTGTTCGTCCACCATCCGCGAGCTGGGCGTGCAGTTGCACACGGTGGGGCGCACCCATGATGCGATCGTGCGCGAAGGCATGCTGCAGGGTTATCCCGGTCTGATCCGTTACCCGTACGGCCGCGAGGGCGGTCTGATGAAGCTGGTGGCGCGCGTGACCGAAGGTCGTGACGGCCAGGCGCCGTTTGATGGCGCGATCTACCTGATCGATCCCGTTGACCCGTCGTCGATTTTTCCCGAAGCGCTGGCGCTCAAGCGGCAGTGCATTACGCACGGCCGTCCGTTCATTTCGACGCTGGCGGGTGCCATCGAATGGATGGAGGTCGAACGCATACACGCCGGGCTGGCGCCGGATGCGTCCGCGTCGCGCCATTTCAATTTCTCGGGTCAGACGCTGGCGATGATCGCCCACGACGCGCTCAAGGACGAGATGGTGGCGTTTGCCAGCGAGCATTTCGATGTGCTGTCGCGCTTTGCCCGGCGCGTGGCCACCGGCACGACCGGCGGCCGGCTGAATGAGCTGGCGTGGTCACGCGGCTGGCCCAAGGACTCGCCGTGGGTGCATCGCTACCTGAGCGGTCCCCTGGGCGGCGATGCGCAGATTGCGGAGCTGGTGCTTGAGCACCAATGCCAGCGCGTCATCTTCTTTGAAGACCCCCACGTCGCACGCCAGCACGAGGCCGATATCCAGCTGCTGGAACGGGCGGTGCGCGTCGTCACCGAGTCCGCCACCTGCGCCACGTCGCCCACGGTCGCGCGCCGCTGGGCGCAAGCGGTCGAAAAGCGGATCGTCTGAGCGCTACGCGCGCGCCGCGGCAGGCCCCGCGTCGGTGATGATGCGGGCGACGCGGTCCGCGACGGCTGCCGCCGCCAGCGACAGCGGCAGCACGTCGGAACGGCACAGGAATACCGGGCGGGTCAGACGGGGCCGGCTGATCCGCCGCAATTGCACGAGGCCGCGCTCGGCCTCCTGGCGTACGGCTTCAAACGACAGGATCGTATGGGCGACCCCGACCTGCGCCAGCTCGATCAGCTGCGGGATGGCGTTGGCTTCGGCAATGACGCGGAATTCAACCTGTTCGCGCTGCTGATATTGATCCAGTAAGCGTCGCAGGCTGTGCGGATTGCCCGGCAGCACCAAAGGCAACGCGGACAGGGCGCGCAGGCTGATGGTCGGCAGCGCAGCCAGCTCTGCTGATGCGCGTTTGCCGTGTTTGCCGCGTTTTGCCAGGGGCGGTGATACGACCACCAGCTCCTCGTCGATCAGATGCTGGAAACGCAGATCGACGGACGCTTCATCGCTGAATGTCAGTCCCAGATCGGCATGGCCCGAGCTCACGAAGCCGGGGATGTAGCCCGTGCTGGACTCGATGATCTTCAAGTAGACGCCCGGCCAGTGGGCGAGGCTGAACCGCAGTAGCGGCACCGTCAGCAGCTTGGCCATGGACATCGACATGGCCAGCGACACCGTGCCACGCGGCGCGTTGAGGTCTTCACGCACATCGGCACGCGCCGCGTCGATGCGGCCGAGGATTTCACGCGCATGCGCCAACAGGCGCGTGCCCGCCGCGGTGGGCGTGACGCCGCGGGCGCTGCGTTGCAGCAGGACGACGCCCAGGTCTTCTTCAAGATTGCGGATCTGCAAACTGAGCGCAGGCTGGGCCACATGCAGCGCCGTGGCGGCGCGGCTGATCGAACCCGTTGACACCACCGCGACAAAGCATTGCATCGCGCGTATGGACATGGACATGAAGGATCCCAAAAAACGGCGGGCCATCATTTTTTTGTTATGGCCCGCATATTTAAACGGTACTTCTAATATAGCAATCCGCTTCCGATAATGGGCGTCATCCAAGAAGAACCACAGGAGACATCATGACGCTCAACAAACTGTTTGCCGCCTGCCTCGCTTGTTCGGCGCTGTCCGCGCCCGCGTTTGCGGAAGCGTGGCCCTCCAAGCCCATCACGCTGGTGGTGCCGTTTTCAGCGGGCGGGCCAACGGATTTCATCGCGCGTCTGGTGGCCGAGCCGCTGGCGCGTGAACTGGGCCAGCAGGTCATCGTGCAGAACAAGCCGGGCGCGAGCGGAAACGTGGGCTACCAGAGCGTGCTCAATGGTCCGGCCGATGGCTACACGCTGATGCACAACACGGTGGCCATGCAGGCCATCAATCCGCTGATGTATCCCAGCGCCAAGATGCATCCGCTGAAGGATTATGTGCCGGTCGGCACGACGGGCGCGATGCCGAACCTGCTGGTGGTGAACCCCGAGCGCACGCCCGTCAACACGCTGGCCGAGCTGGTCGAGCGCGGGCGCAGCGCGCCGCACGGCCTGAGCTACGCGACGTTCGGTCCTGGCAGCTCGCCGCACGTGTACGGCGCGTCGCTGCAGAAGCTGGCCAATTTTCAGGCTGTGGGTGTGGCCTACAAGGGCAGCGCCAATGCCGTGACCGATGTGATCGGCGGGCAGGTCGACTTTCTGTTCGACAGCATGTCCACCAGCATCGGGCAGGTGCAAGGCGGCCGGTTGAAGGCGCTGGCCATTACGTCCGCCGAACGATCGCCGTTGCTGCCGAACGTGCCCACCTTGAAGGAAGCGGGCTACCCCAGTCTGGATTTGAAGTTCTGGTTCGCGTTGCAGACGCCCGCCGGCACGCCAGACGACGTCGTGCAGAAGCTGCGCGCCGCGGTCGCCAAGGTGGTGGGCAGCGACGCGTACCGCAAAGCGATGCAGGAGCGCGGGGCCGAGGCCTTTCAGGTGGCGCCGGCCAAGCTGGATGACTTCTTCAAGCAGGAAACCGCGCAGTGGACGCAGGCCGCGAACACCATTGGGCTGAAGGCGGAACAGTGAACACGGCAGGCGGGCATCGCATGACTCCATTGAAGAACATCACGGTCCTGGACCTGAGCAAGGTGCTTGCGGGGCCGCTGTGCGGGCAGTATCTGGGCGAGCTTGGCGCGCGCGTGATCAAGGTCGAACCGGTGGGCACCGGCGACGATACGCGGGCGTGGTTGCCGCAGGATGCGGGCCAATCCGCGACCTTTCTGGCCGTCAATCACAACAAGCGCAGCCTGGCGGTGGACTTGAAGTCCGAGGCGGGGCGGGCGGTGGTGCATCGCCTGGCCGCGCAGGCCGACGTCGTGCTGCAGGGATTTGGCGGCAAGACCGCCGCGCGGCTGGGCGTGGATTACGAGACGCTGGCTGGCATCAACCCGCGCCTCGTGTATTGCGAGATCTCGGGCTATGGCCGTGAAGGCCCGATGGGCGAGGAGCCCGGCTACGACGTCATGCTGCAAGCCTTCAGCGGCATGATCAGCACGATGGGCGATCCGGGCGGCAATTTTGCGCGTGCCAGCTTTTCGCCCGTGGATCTGGGCACCGGTTCGTTTGCGCTGAGCGGGATTCTGGCGGCGCTGCTGGAGCGCGGCCAGACGGGCAAGGGGCAGTATCTGGACGTGTCGCTGCTGGATACGTCGTTGGGCCTGATGTCCTACATGGCGCAGAACTATTGGCGCACGGGCAAGGTGCCCCGCCGTATGGGCACCGGGCATCCGGCCATGTGTCCTTACCAGGCCTTTCGCGCATCCGATGGCGATCTGATGCTGGGGGTGGGCAACGACGCGCAGTGGCGGCGTTTCTGCGCGGCGGCGGGGCTGCAGGATTATGTGGATGCGCCGGCGTTTGCGACCAATGCCGAACGTGTCCGCAACTTTGATGCGACGGTTGCCCTGGTGCAGTCGTGCATCGAGACGCGCACGGTGGCGCAATGGCTCGACTTGCTCAAGCCGGCGGGCATTGCCTGTTCCGCCATTCACACGTTGGACCAGGCGCTGGCGCATCCGCAGGTCGCGACGCGTGAGTTGATCGTGACGAGCCAGCATCCGGTCCTGGGCGAGGTGCGCAACGTAGGCCTGCCCGTGCGATTCGGACGGCAGCCGCGCGTCGCTGCGCGGCCCGCGCCGATGCTGGGCGAGCACAGCCGCGAGATCCTTGCGGAACTGGGCTTTGACGCATCGGAGGTCGCAGCGATGCTGGCAACCGGCAGCGTGCAGCAACACACCGGCCACGGAGATGCAAAATGAGTCCTTTGCTTTATGAAGTCCGCGACAGCATTGCGGAAATTCATCTGTGCCATGCGCCCGTCAACGCGCTGGACGTGGGCGTGCTGGACGCGCTGATCGGCGCGCTGGACGAGGCAGATGCGGATCCGTCCGTGCGCGCGGTGCTGCTGGCGAGCGGTCTGCCGGGCCGATTTTGCGCGGGGCTGGATATGAAGCAGCTGCTGCAAAGCACGCCCGCGCGCGTGCGCGAGTTGTTGACGCGGCTCTACATCAAGCTGTATGACGCGCAGTTCAATCTGACCAAGCCGTCGATATCCGTCGTGTCGGGCGCGGTGCGCGGCGGCGGCATGACGGTCGCGATTTCCAGCGACATGATTGTGGCGGCCGACACCGCGACATTCGGTTATCCGGAGATCGACGTGGGTGTGCTGCCCGCCATTCATTACGTGCATCTGCCGGCCATCGTGGGCAAGCACCGGGCGTTCGATCTGCTGTTCACCGGCCGCACCTTCGACGCGCACGAGGCGCACGCGATGGGTTTGGCGACGCGCGTGGCGCCGGAGGCCGAGCTGCTGGATCAAGCGCGCGCGCTGGCGCGGTCGCTGGCCGCCAAGCCCCCGGAAGTCCTGGCGATGGGACGGCGCGCATTCGTGTACAGCAACGACAACGAGTACCGGCGCCGGGTCGCGACGGCGGTGGAGGTGTTCTGCAACGCCGCTGCCACGCCGGAGGCGCACGAAGGCTTGAGCGCCTTCGTGCAGAAGCGCGCGCCCGACTGGGCCAGCGTCGCCGAGGCGCGCTAGCGCTACTGGCCGGTGAAACGGGGAGGGCGCTTTTCGCGGAACGCCGCGACGCCCTCCGCGAAGTCCGCCCGCGCGGCCGACTGCAGAAAGCGTGCGGTCTCTTCGGCAAGCTGCGTTTCCAGCGGCGCGTGCGCGGCACTGCGCAGCAATGCCTTGGCGCCTGCAATGCCGTGCGGTGCGTGGCGGGCGAAATCCTGCGCATAAGCCTGCGCCGCAGCCGCCAGTTCACCGGCCGGCGCGGTGCGCGTGATGATGCCCCACTCCTGCGCCTCGTCAGCGGTGAACGCGTCGTGCCGCAACAGAAGATCAAGCGCGCGCTTGGGACCGGCGGCGCGGATGAGGCCATGCGTCATGCCGGCATCGGGCGTGGCGCCGAGCTTCAGGTAGGCCGTCATGAAGCGTGCGCCGGCTTCGGCGATGGCCAGATCGCAAGCCAGCACCAGCGACAGGCCCGCGCCCGCTGCCACGCCGTGCACCTGCGCGAGCCAGACCTTGTCCATGCGCGGAATGCGCGCGACGAAATCATTGAGTGGCGTGAAGAGATCCGACAGCGTGGCGCGCACCGTTGCCGTGTCGCCCGTGAACATGCTGATGTCGCCGCCCGCGCAGAAGGCCTTGCCCACGCCGCGCAACAGCACGACCTTCACGGCGTCGCGCGTTTCGAGCCACTGCGCGGCCCGCAGCAGGTCGCGGGCCATGGCGACATCGATGGCGTTGAGCGCGTCCGCCCGGTTCAGCGTCAGAGTGGCGAGGGCGCCGTCGGTCTCCAGCAACAGCGTCTGGAACTCCGGTAGTTCCTGGGTCATGGCGAGTCTCCGTTGTCGGGTAAATACCAACTGTCGATCAAAAAACCGCGATGCTATGGTCTGAACCGAGCGCTTGCTTGGTTGGGGTTCGAGCTCGCTTAGCGTAACGCATAGAACGATTTTCCGGCGCTGTACTGGCGAAGGTAAAGACAGGTTCGTTGCATCACCTGCCTCGCAGGGTCGCCAGGTTCACCGTCGTAAAAAATGCCCGCCTCAGGCGGCAAAAAACTTCGCATCAAAAGCGGGGAGACGAATGGTGGATCAGTCCGACAGGCCTGCGTTGCTGGAGGCCGAGGGGGTGACGCTGGCGTTCGGCGGGGTGAAGGCGCTCACCAATGTGGGCTTTCGCGTCGCGCCCGGCTCCATCACCACGGTCATCGGCCCGAACGGCGCCGGCAAGACCTCGCTGTTCAACACGATCTCCGGGTTCTACAAACCGGCCGCCGGACGCATCCGCTTCGAGGGCCGCGACATCACGCGCGTGCATGCGCCGGAACGCGCCAGGCTTGGGCTGGCGCGCAGCTTCCAGAACATTGCGTTGTTCCGCGGCATGACGGTGCTGGACAACATCAAGCTGGGCCGCCACGCGCATCTGCGCACCAACGTGCTGGATGCGCTGTTCTACCTGGGCCGCGCGCGCCGCGAGGAAATGGCGCTGCGGGCGGACATCGAAGAACGCATCATCGACTTCCTGGAGATCGACCATATCCGCCACGCGCCGGTCGCGGCGCTGTCGTATGGGCTGCAAAAGCGGGTGGAGCTGGCGCGGGCGCTGGCGATGCAGCCGAAGGTGCTGATGCTGGACGAGCCGGTTGCCGGCATGAACCGCGAAGAGACGGACGACATGGCGCGCTTTATCCTGGATGCGCGCTCTGAATGGGGCGTGACCGTGCTGATGGTGGAGCACGACATGGGCATGGTGATGGACCTGTCGGATCACGTCGTGGTGCTGAACTTTGGGCAGGTGATCGCCCATGGCTCGCCGGCAGAGGTGCAGGCCAATCCCGAGGTCATCAAGGCGTATCTGGGCGCGGGCGACGTGGGCGATCTGCGCCGGCGGTTGCGGGAGGCGGCCTGATGGACTGGCTGTTCCTGCTGGAGGTGTCGCTGGCCGGGCTGGGCAGCGGCGGCCTGTATGCCCTGGCCGCGCTGGCGTTCGTGATCGTGTACAAGGCGACCCGCGTGGTCAACATCGCCATCGGCGAGTTCCTGATGCTGGGCGCCTACGTGTTCTATGCGTTTGCGACGGGCATGGAGTGGCCGATCTGGCTGGCCATCGTCGGCGCGGTCGTCGTGTCCGGCGCGCTGGGCGCCGTTGTCGAGCGCTTGACGATACGGCCGATGCTGGGCGAATCGCCGATCTCCGTCTTCATGATCACTGTGGGCCTCGCGTCGATTCTGGTCGGCGCGGTCGAACTCATCTGGACGGCCGATCAGCGGCGCCTGCCGGAGTTCATGCCGCGCGCGCCCGTCATGGTGGGCGAGGCGTTCGTGGCGCCCAAAGTGTTCTACGGCTTCTGGGTGGCGGTGGTGCTGGCGCTGCTGGTGCTGGTGGTGTTCCGCTACTGGCGCGGCGGCGTGGCCCTGCGCGCGACCGCGTCGGATCAGGGCGCGGCGTATGCGATGGGCATCAACGTGCCGCGCGTGTTTTCGCTGGCGTGGGTGACGGCGGGCGCCATTGCCGCGGTGTCAGGCGTGATCGTGGGCGCGATCGGCGGCATTTCGTCGTCGATGGGCGTGTTCGGGCTGTCGGTGCTGGTGGTCGTGATCGTGGGCGGTTTGGACAGCGTTGCCGGCGCGCTGGTTGGCGGCATCTTCATCGGCCTGCTGGAAGCGTGGGCCGGCGCGTATCTGGGGGGCGAGTACAAGCTGCTGGCCACGTTCGTTGTGCTGGTGGTCGTGCTGATGGCCAGGCCCTATGGCTTGTTCGGCACCCGTGAAATCGAGAGGCTTTGATCCATGCGCATCGCGACCGCCAAGCAGACTTACCTGGCCGACGAGGCGCTTGTCGACACGCGCACGCAGCGCGTGTGGCTTGCGCTGCTGGCGGCCTCGCTGGTGCTGTTTCCCTTTGTGGCGAACGCCTATTGGCTGTATCTGGCGTGCCTGGTCGCCATCAACATCGCCAGCGCGACGGGGCTGAACATCCTGACCGGCTACACCGGGCTGGTCAGCCTGGGGCAGGCGGCTTTCATGGGCCTGGGCGCGTACACCGTGGGGGTGATGGAGCTGCACCTGAGCACGCCGGTTCTCGTCAACCTGCTGGCCGGCGGCATCGTGGCAATGCTGGGCGGGCTGCTGGTCGGCATACCCTCGTTGCGGGTGAAAGGACTGTACCTGGCGATTTCCACGATCGCCGCGTCCTTCATCGCGCATTTCATCTTTGCAAACTGGCAATTCACCGGCGGCACAAGCGGCCTGCAGGTGCCGCCGGCGCGCGTCCTGGGCATGGACCTGGACACCTCGTTCAAGATCTACTGGCTGATCGTGCCGGTGACCGTGCTGATGGTGCTGGGCGCGGCCAATCTGTTCCGCACGCGCATCGGCCGGGCGTTCATCGCGATCCGCGACCGCGACATTTCCGCCGAGGTGCTGGGCATCCGGCTCTTGCGCTACAAGCTGCTGTCCTTCGGACTGTCTTCGTTCTACGCCGGCGTGGCGGGCGGTTTGTGGGCGTACTTTTTCCGCGTGGTCACGCCCGAGAGCTTTCCGCTCATCATGTCGATCTTCTTTCTGGCGGCCATCATCGTGGGCGGCATGGGCTCGATTCTGGGATCCATCCTGGGCGCCATCTTCATGACGATGGTGCCCGAGTTCCTGAAGCTGGTTGTCGGCTGGCTGCCGGTGGGCGGCGACGCACTGCGGCTGATATCGCCGGTGCGCACCATTGTTTTCGGCCTGCTGATCGTGGGCTTCCTGATCTTCGAGCCGCACGGGCTCGCGGAAATCTGGCGGCGCGTGCGCCGATTCTTTCACCTATGGCCATTTCGCACGTAGCGCGATGCGTGCGGCGTGACGGCGGCCACCTATAAGACCCAGGAGACAAACCATGAAGCGCATCCGGATAGGCAGCGGTTTATCGAGATTGTTGGCCCCATTGGGCCTGGCGGCGGCACTGACGGCGGCGCCCGCCGCGCAGGCGGCCGAGGATCTGGTGCTGGGCGGCTCGATCCCGCTGAGCGGCGTGTTCGCCTTTGCGGGGCAGGGCATCCACGCCGGGATCACGGATTACGTGAAGATCATCAACGACCAGGGCGGCATCAAGGGCCGCAAGCTGCGTTACGTGCCGGAGGACACCGCGTACAAGGTGGACGCGTCAGTGGCGGCGTTCAAGAAGATCACCAGCCAGAACAAGGTCAATTTCTATTACGGCGATTCGACGGGCTTTTCCAAGACCATCAACGCCGAGCTGAACCGAACGGGCGACATCCTGATGACGGGCGCGTCGTTTGCGACCGAACTGAATGACCCGGCCAAGTATCCCGCCCAGTTCATGCTGGGGCCGGATTACACCGAGATGTTCGGCATCCTGCTGCGCTACATCGCCAAGGAGCAGCCGGGCGCCAAGGTGGCGTTCGTGTATTCGGACACGGAGTTCGGCCGCGACCCGATCGCCAGTTCGCGTGCGGTGGCCGAGAAACTGGGCCTGAAGGTGGCGACCGAAATCATGACGCCGCCAGGCAGCGTGGACGTGTCGACAGAAGTCATCAAGCTGCGCCGCGCGGATCCGGACTTCACCATCTTCCATGGCTACGTGCTGGCGCCGATCCCCGAGTTCGTGGGGCAGGGCAAGCGCATGGGGCTGAAGACGCGCTACATGGGCACATTCTGGACGATGGACAACTCGACCGTGATGCAGATGGGCGAGGATGCCGAGGGCTTCATGGGTGTGATGCCGTACCGCTACTACTACGATCAGGCGGCCGACGCGCCGATGCTCAAGAAGATCCGCGAGATGCGGCCCCAGTACCAGAGCACGGGCTACATGCAGGGGTTCCTGGCAGCCATGCTGTTTTCCGAGGTCGCCAAGCGCACGCTGGACGCCGGCAAGGAACTGACCGCGGCCAACATGAAGGCGTCGCTGGATGGCATCAAGGACTTCGATACGGGCGGGCTGATCGGCGTGCCGATCACCATCAAGGGCAACTCGATACCCGTGGGCCGGATCTATCGCGCGGACGTCAAGCAGAAGCAGATGGTGCCGGCGTCCGACTGGATCGTGCTCAAGTGAGGCTGCCGTGAATCCGGGGCATGACGCGCGGGGGCCAGAGGTGCGAGCGGGCGTGACCACTACGGCGCCGCCCAAGGCGGTGCTCGACATCAACAACATCGAGGTCGTCTACAACAAGGCGGTGCAGGTGCTGCGCGGCTTGTCCCTGTCGGTGCCGGCCGGCAGCATCGTGGCGCTTCTGGGCAGCAACGGGGCCGGCAAATCGACCACGCTCAAGGCCGTGTCGGGACTGCTGGACCTGGAGGACGGCGAGCTGGTGCGGGGCCATATCGTGTTCGGCGGCGGCGATACGGCGGGCATCAAGCCGCAGAACCTGGTGCGATCGGGCCTGGCGCACGTGATGGAAGGCCGGCGCGTGTTCGAGGACCTGACGGTGGAAGAGAACCTGGTGGCGGCGACGTATGCGCTGACCGGACGGAAGGCGGCACGCGCGGACTTCGATCTGGTCTACGGTTATTTCCCGCGGCTGTTCGAGCGGCGGCGCGGGCTAGCCGGTTACCTGTCCGGCGGCGAGCAGCAGATGCTGGCGATCGGTCGCGCGCTGATCGCCCAGCCCACGCTGATGCTGCTGGACGAGCCGTCGCTGGGACTGTCGCCGATGCTGGTCGAAAGCATCTTTTCGATCATCGCGCGCATCAATAGCGAACAGGGGGTGTCGATGCTGCTGGTGGAGCAGAACGCGTCCGTGGCGCTGGCAGTGGCGCATTACGGCTACATCATGGAGACCGGCAAGGTGGTGATCGACGGTTCCGCGGACAAGCTGGCGGCGGACCCCGACGTGCGCGAATTCTATCTGGGCATCGGCGGCTCGGGCGAGGCTCGGGGCTTTCGCGACATCAAGCACTACAAGCGCCGCAAGCGCTGGCTGTCATGAAGGACGCGCATACCGATCCGGGCGGCTGGCCGCCGTTGACGCTGCCGCAGATGCTGCGCGAGCAGGCGCGCCGGCAGCCGTCCGCCGTCGCGATCCGGCAGAAGGACTTCGGCATCTGGAAGCCCATGACGTGGGATCAGTACTGGCAGCGCGCCTGCCGCGTCGGCCTGGGACTGCGCGCGCTGGGGCTTAGCGTGGGCGGGCGGGTTGCTATCGTCTCGGACAACCGGGTGGAATGGCTGCTGACGCAGATGGGCGCCTGCGCGGCCGGCGGTGTGGCGGTCGGGGTCTATTCCACCAGCCCGGCCGAGGAAATGGGCTACGTGCTGGCGCATGCGGATGTGGAACTGGTGGTGTGCGAAGACCAGGAGCAGACGGACAAGGTGCTGCAGGTGGCGGACAGGCTGCCGCATCTGCGCCGCATTGTGGTGATCGAAACGAAGGGCCTGCGATCGTATGCCGACGCGGATCGGGCGCGCATTGTGACCTTTGCCGAGGTCGAGGCCGATGGCGGCCAGCGCGAGGCGGTGGAACTGACCGCGCTGAACACGATGCTGGACGGACAGCAACTGGACGACACCGGGTTGATGATCTACACGTCCGGTTCGACCGGCAAACCGAAGGGCGCGATGCTGAGCTATCGCAACATGCGCGGCGTGGCGCCCGGCATTGCCGATCGCCTGTCGATGGATGCGTCCAGCGTGCACCTGTCGTACCTGCCGCTGTGTCACGTCGCCGAGCAGATGTTGTCCACGTTCGTGCCCATCTATTTGGGTTCGCAGGTGAATTTTGGCGAGTCGCTGCGCACCGTGCAGGAAGACCTGCGCGAAGTCGCGCCGACGATTTTTCTGGGTGTGCCGCGCATCTGGGAAAAGCTGCACGCCGCAATATCGATCAAGATGCAGGAGGCCGGACCGGTGCAGCGGTGGCTGTACGCCCGTGCGCTGGCGCAGTGCGCGCCGTTCCTGGAAAAGTCCCCCGCGCAGTACCAGCTGGGCGAACGGCTGACGCACTGGCTGTGGTATTGGCTGGTGCTGCGCGCCTTGCAGAACTTCATCGGGCTGCGGCGCGTGCGGGTGGCGATGACGGGCGCCGCGCCGATCCCGCCGGACGTCGTGCGCTACTTTCGGACGCTGGGCGTGCCGCTGGTCGAGGTGTACGGCCTGACGGAGTCGACCGGGATGATCTTTGGCCAGCATCCGGACCGCGTGAAAGTGGGCACGGTGGGCGAGCCGATCCTCGGCGTGGAATGGCGCATCGGTGAGGCCGCTGAACTCCTGGTGCGCGGCGACATGGTGTTCCAGGGTTATTACAAGAACCCTGAAGCGACGGCCGACACCGTGCGCGACGGCTGGTTGCACACGGGCGATGTCGTGGCCGAGGAGGCCGGGCGCGTGCGCATCGTGGACCGGCTCAAGGACATCATGATCACCGCGGGCGGCAAAAACCTGACGCCGTCCGAAATCGAGAACGCGGTCAAGGGCAGCCCGTACGTCAAGGAGTGCATCGTCATCGCCGACGGCAGGAAGTACGTGTCTGCGCTGATCCAGCTGGAGTTCGACACGGTCGGCAAATGGGCCGAATCGCGGCGCATCGCATTCACGCATTTCCGGTCGCTGGCCGAATGCCCGCAAGTGCGCGAGCTGGTGCAGCAGGAGGTCGCGCGGGCCAACGCCGGGTTGGCGCCGGTGTCGCAGATCAAGCGTTTTCATCTGTTGACCAAGGAACTGGACCACGACGACGGCGAGGTGACGGCGACGATGAAGGTGCGGCGCGCTAGCATCTACCGCGCGTACGCCAACGAAATTGAAACGCTCTACGTTGAGGAGACGACGGCATGAACCAAGCCGTGATCCTGGAAGCCGTGCGCACGCCGTTCGGGCGGCGCGGCGGATGGTGGGCGCAGACGCGGCCGGACGCGCTGCTGGCCGAGACCGTGCAGGGACTGCTGGCGCGCGCGGCGCTGCCCGGCGACAAGGTCGAGGACCTGATCGCCGGCTGCGTCAGCCAGGCGGGTGAGCAGGGCGCAAACATCGGGCGGCTGGCGGCCATGTTGGCCGGGCTGCCGGAGAGCGTGCCGGGCGTGGCGCTCAACCGTATGTGCGGGTCCAGCCAGCAGGCCGTGCATTTCGGTGCGCAGGCCATCGCTGCGGGCGACATGCGCTACGTGGTCGCGGGCGGCGTCGAGAGTATGAGCCGCGTGCCCATGTTCCTGGACGTGACGCTGGGCCAGACGGAATTCCGGGGCTTTGAATCGCTGAACCCGGCGCTGCTGGCGCGATATCCGCTGATCCATCAGATCGAGAGCGCGGAGCGCATTGCCAGCCATTGGGGGCTGTCGCAGGCCGAGATGGATCAGTGGGCGCGGGAGAGCCACGCGCGGGCCTGGGCGGCGGCCAGCGCCGGACTTCATGCGGAGTTGCTGCCCGGCACACCGGCGTTGCGCGACGAGGGCATCCGCGAGACCACGGACGCGGCCCGCATGGCGGCCATGGCGCCGGCGTTGCGGCCGCCGGGCCAGGGCGGCGTCACCGCGGCCAATGCGAGCCAGCTCGCCGACGGCGCGGCGGCGGTGCTGCTGGCTGACAAGGATACGGCCCTGGCCGACGGCTTGCGGCCGCGGGCGCGATTCCTGGCGCGGGTGGTGGTGGGGTCGGATCCCGTGATGCAGCTGACGGGTGTGATCCCGGCGGCGCGGCAGGCGCTGTCGCGCGCGGGCCTGGCGCTGGAGGACATCGACTGGATCGAGATCAACGAGGCCTTTGCGAGCGTGGTGCTGGCCTGGCAGCGCGACATGGGCGCGGACCTGGCGCGTGTGAACCCGTGGGGCGGCGCGATCGCGCATGGCCATCCGCTGGGCGCCACGGGCGCGGGCCTGATGGCCAAGATGCTGGCGGGACTGGAGGCGACCGAAGGCGAGCTGGGCATGCAGCTCATGTGCATCGGCCACGGCATGGCGACCGCGACCATCATCCAGAGGGTTTGAGGCGCCATGGACAAGACCGGGACCGCCGCGCCGCGGGATGATGGCGCGGAGACCGAGCGGCGGCGGGAACTGGTCCTGGCCGCCGGCCGGCTCTTCAGCAAGCATGGCTACGAGCGCACGACGGTGCGCGAACTGGCCAAGGCCGTGGGGCTGCAATCGGGCAGCCTGTTCCATCACTTTCGTAGCAAGGAGGAGATCCTGGTCGCCGTCATGAACAACGGCATCCAGGAAGTGATCGACCTCGGCGGCAAGGCGCTGGCCAGCTATGTTGAGCCGGAGGACCGCCTGGCGGCGCTATTCCGCGTGCACATGTGGAGCATGCTGCACGGCGCGGGCGGGGACGCGATGAACGCACTGGTGTACGAATGGCGCAGCCTGTCCGCGCCCAGTCAGGCGGCCGTGAAGGGGCTGAGCGATCGCTACGAGGCGATGTGGCAGTCGGTGGTCGCGGGGGCGGTGGAGGCGGGATTGCTGCAGGGGGACGCACGCGTCATCAAGCGATGCGTGCTGGGCGCAATGAACTTGACGGTGCAGTGGTACAAGCCGGGCGGCCGGCTGGCGCCCGCCGCGTTCATCGACGCCATGCTGCAGGCGTCATTGCCGGCGTTGCCGGCGGGTGCGGGCAGGTGGCCGGTAGACCCTAACCCCGCCGTTTGAGGAATGCGCCGACGGCGCACGCCACCGACAAGGCCAGCAGCGAGGCCGCAACCGGCAGCAGGAAATCGGCTTCGCCGTGATAGCCGCCGCCGGTGACGCCGCCTGCCACGCCGCCCATCCAGAGCAAGGCGGTCAGAATGGCCGCGATCAGCGAGATGGCGGTGGCGACGCACAGGACGATGAATACCGGCCGCCGCGCGGGGATGGTCCGGTAGGGCGCGCCCGGCTGGATGCGGCGGGGTTGCTTGATCCAGTAGGCCAGCCCCGCCACGACCAGCAGCAGCATCAGGATCTTGAAGATCATGATGCGCTCCGGGGATCAGTCTTCACGGCGCAGGTGCGGGAAGAGGATGACGTCGCGGATGCTGGGGCTGTCGGTCAGCAGCATGACCAGGCGGTCGATGCCGATACCGCAACCGCCCGTCGGGGGCATGCCGTATTCCAGGGCGCGGATGTAGTCCGCGTCATAGAACATGGCTTCCTCGTCGCCGGCGTCCTTGGCTTCGACCTGCGAGCGGAAGCGTTCGGCCTGGTCTTCGGGGTCGTTCAACTCCGAGAAGCCGTTGGCGATTTCGCGGCCGGTCATGAAGAGTTCGAAGCGCTCGGTGATGCCTTCGCGGGTATCGGAGGCGCGCGCCAGCGGCGAGACTTCGACCGGGTAGTCGATGATGTAGGTGGGGTTCCAGAGCTTGGCTTCGGCGGTCTCTTCGAACAGCGCCAGTTGCAGCGCGCCCAGCCCGGCGCGCGACAGCACGGGGCCGTCGGCGTCCGCGCCCAGCTTCTTCAGTTCGGCGCGCACGAACGCCGGGTCATCCAGCTGGGCCTGCGTGTAGCCGTCGGCGTACTTGAGGATGGCTTCGCAGATGGTCAGGCGGTCGAAGGGCTTGGACAGGTCAAGCTCGCGTTCCTGGTAGGTCAGGACGGCGCTGCCGCTGGCCGAGATGGCGGCCTGGCGGATCAGTTCTTCGGTGAAGTCCATGAGCCAGCGGTAGTCCGCGAAGGCTGCGTAGAACTCCATCATCGTGAATTCGGGGTTGTGACGCGGGCTGACGCCTTCGTTGCGGAAGTTGCGGTTGACTTCGAACACGCGTTCAAAGCCGCCGACGATCAGGCGCTTGAGGTAGAGCTCGGGCGCGATGCGCAGGAACATTTCCATGTCCAGCGCATTGTGGTGCGTGACGAAGGGCTTGGCCGCCGCGCCGCCCGGGATCGGGTGCAGCATGGGCGTTTCGACTTCGAGGAAGCCCGCGTTCAGCATGAACTGGCGGATGCTGCCCACGGCCTTGCTGCGCGCTTCAAACGTGCGGCGCGTGGCGTCGGTCATGATGAGGTCGACATAGCGCTGGCGGTAGCGCAGTTCCTGGTCGGCAACGCCGTGGAACTTGTCGGGCAGGGGGCGCAGCGACTTGGACAGGAGGCGCGCGGACGCGGCGTGCACCGACAGTTCACCCTTGTTGGTCTTGAAGACCGACCCTTCGATCGCGATGATGTCGCCGATGTCCCATTGCTTGAACGCGGCGTAGACGTCTTCGCCGAGCGTGCCGCGGTCCAGGTAGATCTGGATGCGGCCGGTGCTGTCCTGCAGCGTGGCGAAGCTGGCCTTGCCCATGACGCGCTTGAGCATCATGCGGCCGGCGACCTTGACGGTGACGGCGGCGGCGGCCAGGGCTTCCTGCTCCTCGCCGTCGTACTTGTCATGCAAGGCCGCGGCGCGGGCGTCCGGGACGAAATCGTTGGGGTACGCGACCCCGGTTTCGCGCAGTTTGGCCAGCTTGGCGCGCCGTTCGGCGATCAAGCGGTTTTCATCCTGGGCGGGAGCCGGAGTGGTCGAGTGGTCGGTCATGGTCGGGGGATCAGTCGTAATTGCGGATGTCGTCGATTTCGGTCGTGCCGAAATCTTCGCGATCCAGGTAGGCGAGGATGCGGGAGGCTACGTTGGCGGGCGAGGACAGCTTGCCGGTGGCATGGAAGTCCTGGAACTTGGCCAGCGCGGGGAAGCTTTCGACGGAGCTGGCACGGATGGCGGCCTGCATGTCGGTGTCGACGATGCCGGGGGCCAGCGCGACGATGCGCGCGCCGTCGGCGCCTTGTTCCTGCTTGACGACGCGGGCGTGCATGTCGAGCGCGGCCTTGGTGGCGCAGTACACGCCCCATCCCGCGTTCGGGTTGCGGCCCGCGCCGGAGGAGATGTTCAGCACGCGGCGGTCGGCCTTGATGTCGGCCACGGCAGCGAGGAAGCGCGCCGTGAGCAGCATGACGGCGGTGACGTTCAGGTTGAAGGCGGCGGTGATGGCCGCGCCGTCGGTGAGTTCGTCGGTGCGCGCCACGGGATGCACCGTGCCCGCGTTGTTGATCAGGAGATAGCGCTTGGCGTCGCGCGGGAGCGCGGCGCAGATGCGTTCAGCCGCGGATTCGGCCGCTTTCAGGTCCGAGAGGTCCACGGACAGTTGTTCCAGCTGCACATCCTGCGAGCGCGCGTGGGCGGCGAGCTCGGGGTCTTCGCGGCGCGCCAGCGTGATGAGGCGGGTGCCGGGTTTGACCAGGCCGCGCGCCATGGCGGCGCCGATGCCGCGCGAAGCGCCGGTGAGAATTGCAATGGTGTCGGACATTCGTGGACCTCTGGGTGCGTGAAAGCGGGAAGAATCGCGGAACTTAGACGTTTTGCTTCAGGCTGGCCTGGATGAAGGGATCCAGGTCGCCGTCCAGCACCTTCTGCGTGTTGGAGATTTCGACGTTCGTGCGCAGGTCCTTGATGCGGCTTTGGTCCAGCACGTACGAACGGATCTGATGGCCCCAGCCCACGTCGGTCTTGGAGTCTTCCAGCTTCTGCTGCTCGGCCATGCGGTTGCGCATTTCCAGTTCGTAGAGCTTGGACTTCAGCATCTGCATGGCTTCGGCGCGGTTGCGGTGCTGCGAACGGTCGTTCTGGCACTGCACGACGATGCCGGTGGGGATGTGCGTCAGACGCACGGCCGAGTCGGTCTTGTTGATGTGCTGGCCGCCCGCGCCCGAGGCGCGGTAGGTGTCGACGCGCAGGTCGGCGGGGTTCACTTCGACTTCGAAGGAATCGTCGACTTCCGGGTACACGAAAACGCTGGCGAACGACGTGTGGCGGCCGCCCGAGGAGTCGAAGGGGCTCTTGCGGACCAGGCGGTGCACGCCGGTTTCGGTGCGCAGGTAGCCGAAGGCGTAGTCGCCTTCGATCTTGATCGTGGCCGACTTGATGCCCGCGACTTCACCGTCGGATTCTTCAAGGATCTCGGCCTTGAAGCCCTTGCGTTCAGCGTACTTGAGGTACTGGCGCAGCAGCATCGACGCCCAGTCCTGCGCTTCCGTGCCGCCCGCGCCCGCCTGGATGTCCAGGAAGCAGTTCAGGGGATCGGCCGGATTGGAGAACATGCGGCGGAATTCCAGGGCTTCGAGCTTTTCCTGGAAGGCGTTGGCGTCCAGTTCGATCGCTTCGAGGGTGTCGCCGTCATCGTCGGCGGCGGCCATTTCGAAGAGTTCCTGGGAATCGGCCACGCCGGCGCCCAGGCTCGTCAGTGTTTCCACCACGTCCTCGAGCGATTTCTTTTCACGGCCCAGGTCCTGGGCGTGCTTGGGGTCGTTCCAGACGGCCGGGTCTTCGAGCTCGGCGTTTACGACCTGGAGGCGTTCAGCTTTGGCATCGTAGTCAAAGATACCTCCGTAGAGCCTGTTCGCGCTCCGCGTAGTCGGCGAGGCGGGCTGCGAGCTGGTTCTGACGTTCGGCTTCCATGATTGATCCTGTGATGACTTTTGTGCGAAACCTGGCATTTTACCGTGGTTGGACCGACTGCGCGGGCGCACGGCGGCAGACGGGGGACGGGCCTGATTTCGGCCGCCCGGCGGCGCGGTTCCAAGTTGTTCAGTTTTTTGTCAACCCGACGGCTCTAGCCTTGGCGGGTGGCTGCGATGTCCCCGTTTGGGACCGCCGACCCCGAAAACGCCGGCCCCGCGCCGGCCTATCCCGCCAGAGGAATGGAGACAGAGATGGAAAACACGATGACCCCCGGGGTCTCGCCGGCGCTTGACGCCAGCGAAGAGGACCGGATCTACCGCAAGGTGGGCTGGCGGCTGGTGCCGCTGTTGGTGGTCTGCTATGTGGTGGCGTACCTGGACCGCGTCAACGTGGGGTTCGCCAAGCTGCAGATGTTGCAGGAATTGCAGTTCAGCGAGACGGTGTACGGGCTGGGCGCCGGGATATTCTTCATCGGCTATTTCATCTTCGAGATTCCCAGCAACATCATCCTGCACAAGGTGGGGGCGCGGATCTGGATCGCCCGGATCATGATCACGTGGGGCATTATTTCGGCCTGCATGATGTTCGTGACCAGCGTGCATATGTTCTATCTGCTGCGCTTTCTGCTGGGCGCGGCCGAGGCCGGGTTCTTTCCCGGCATCATCCTGTATCTCACCTATTGGTATCCGGCTGCCCGGCGCGGCCGCATCACCACGTTCTTCATGACCGCGGTGCCCATGTCCGGCCTGATCGGCGGCCCGATTTCGGGATGGATCATGGCGACCTTCCACGGTGACCACGGCCTGTCGGGCTGGCAATGGCTGTTCCTGCTGGAGGGGATTCCGTCGGTGGTGATCGGCGTGCTGGTGCTGATCTATCTGGACGACCGCATCAACAAGGCCAAGTGGCTGACGGCCAATGAAAAGGCCGTGCTGATCCGCAATATCGCGGCCGAGGAACAGCAGAAGGAGGATCCGCCGATCCGCGCCGCGCTGACCAAGCCACGCGTGTGGGCGATGGCGCTGATCTATTTTTCGTTCGTGATGGGCCTGTACGGCGTCGGGTTCTGGATGCCGAGCCTCATCAAGAACACCGGGGTGCAGAGCCCGCTGGCGATTGGCCTGCTGACGGCGGTGCCCAACCTGTTCGCCGTGATCGGCATGATCCTGATCTCGCGCAATTCCGACCGGCAGCGCGAGCGCCGCTGGCACGTGGCCTTGCCTGCGCTGTTCGGCGCGGTGGGGCTGTTCCTGTCGGCGGTGTGGAGCGGTAATACCGTGCTGGCGATTCTGGCGCTGACGGTGGCCAATATCGGCATCTGCACGGTGCTGCCGCTGTTCTGGAGCCTGCCGACGGCGCTCCTGGGCGGCACGGCCGCCGCCGCGGGGATTGCGCTGATCAATTCGGTGGGGAACCTGGCCGGCTTTGTCAGCCCGTATCTGGTGGGCTGGCTGAAGGATATGACCGGGACGACGAACACCGGGCTGTACATGCTGGCCGGCTGCCTGGTGGTGGGTGCGCTGGTGGCGCTGGCGCAGCCGGCGAAGCTGGTGAATAAGTAACGTTGCGGGTGGACGGTGTCTGGTGGGTGTCAGACACCGTTGCGCATTATCCGGCGTGTTCGATCACCAGCTGCACCGACACCATCCCGTTCCACACGTTCTGTTCCAGGCGGTACGCCGCCTGGATGTGTTCCGGCAGGGATTGGTCGTGGCCGAACCAGATGGCGTCGAAGCGTTGGTGGCCGCGTTCCAGCGACAGTTTCAGGTGCTTTTCGCCGACCAGACGCTGGTTGCGAACTACGAATTCGTCCAGGAACAGGGGGGCGGCAAAGCCCGCGCCCCAGACCTGCTGCTGCAGCATGCCGGCCACGTCGGCGTTGGCGTAGCCCGTTTCCAGCGAGCCGTCGGTTTCGATGACGGGCTCGAAGGAATCGCGTCCGGTCAGCTCGCGCACGGCGGCGTCGAAGGCGGGGGCGAAGGCAGGGAAATCGGACTTGCCCAGCGTCAGGCCGGCCGCCATCGCGTGGCCGCCGAACTTGCGGATCAGGTTGGGATGGCGCTTGGACACGAGGTCCAGCGCATCGCGCAGGTGCACGTCCGGGATCGATCGGCCGGAGCCGCGAATCTCGTCGTCGCCGGCCGGCGCGAAGGCGAGGGTGGGGCGCCAGAATTTCTCTTTCAGGCGTGAGGCGACCAGCCCCACGACGCCCTGGTGCCAGCCCGGGTCGAACACGCAGACGGTGGCGCCGGCGGTGGCATCGGGCGCTTCCATGGCGGCCAGCGCCTGCTCGCGCATCTCGGCTTCGATCGTGCGGCGTTCGCGGTTGATGTTGTCCAGCTCGCGCGCCATCTCCAGCGCCTGTGCCTCGTCGTCGGTGGTCAGGCAGGCGATGCCCAGGCTCATGTCGGCCAAGCGGCCCGCGGCGTTGATGCGCGGTCCGAGCGCAAAGCCCAGGTCGAAGCCATTGGCGCTGCGCGGTTCGCGGCCGGCGACGGCAAAGAGCGCGCGCAGCCCGGGTTGCAGACGGCCGCTGCGCATGCGCTGCAGGCCCTGCGTGACCAGGAGGCGATTGTTGGCGTCCAGTTTGACGACGTCGGCCACCGTGCCCAGCGCAACCAGGTCGGACAGCGCGTCCAGGCGCGGTCCGCCGTCCGGCGCGTAGACGCCGCGGCGGCGCAGTTCGGCGCGAAGCGCCAGCATCATGTAGAAGATGACGCCCACGCCGGCCAGGTTCTTGGACGGAAAGCCGCAGCCGGGCTGGTTGGGGTTCACGATGGCCAGCGCGTCCGGCAGGGTGTCGCCGGGCAGGTGGTGGTCGGTGATGACCACGCCGATGCCGGCGTCATTGGCCGCGGCCACGCCGTCGACGCTGGCGATGCCGTTGTCGACCGTGATGATGATGTCGGGCTTGCCCGCGCGGTGGCGGCAGGCCAGTTCGACCACGGCCGGGGAAAGGCCGTACCCGGTCTCGAAACGATTAGGCACCAGGAAGTCGACGTCGGCGCCCATCGCGGACAGCGCGCGCAGGCCGACGGCGCAGGCGGTGGCGCCGTCGCAATCGTAGTCGGCCACGATCAGCAGCTTTTTGCCGGCCTGGATGGCGTCGGCCAGGACGGCGGCCGCGTGGGCCGAATGGGTCAATCCAGCCGGCGGCAGCAAGGACGGCCAGGCGAGGCGGGTCTGGTCCGGATGCGTCACGCCGCGCGCGGCCCACAGACGGGCCAGCAGGGGGTGAATGCCGGAGGATTCGAGGACGTGGCAGGCGGCCAGATCGGCCGGACGGATGGTTAAGCGGGGTGAGACCACCAGGCGCTCCAGTTCTTCTTGGGCGCGGGCAGCAAGCCAAGCAGGCCCCCGCGCGGTTTCAGGTCAAGGGCGACTTTGCGGTCATCGCCCAGCAGCAGCAGTTGCACCGGCGTGGCGGGCAGGCCTTTGGCGGCGGCCAGCGGACGCAGATGCTGCGTATCGAGTTCGGTCAGCGCGTCGAGCCACGCGGCCCAGTCGCCGGCGCGTTGCGGCGCGTCCAGTTGCGTCAAGACTTGCGCCGGGCCGGCGGGCGCCGCCGTCCAGGGCGTGCCGCCGCCATACAGCCACAGCGCGTTGACGGGCGGCAGGCCGCGGGCGGCCCGGACGTCGTTGACCGGGTGTTCGTGCCACGCCATCTGGATTTCGTTCAGCAGGCGCCGCCACGGGCGCGTTTCGGCATCCTGGCGCCACCAGTCGTTCAGGCGCTTTCCGGCTACGGCCAACGGACTGGCGGTCTGGGGGCGCAGGTCCGCCGGCAGGCGCAGGCGCCAGCGCTGCGGCGACAGCGGCTCGACCGAGAATCCGGTGCCTTCGAAGATAGGGCGCGCAGTGTCGAGCAGGGCGGCCGTTTCCGATTCGGTCAGGTCCATCGAATCCGGATCCAGCAGCGACGCCTGATCCGCGCCCAGCGCGAGATGGACCAGTTCGCATAGCCAGACGGGTTCGTCAGCCTGTGTGTGGGATTGTTGCCCGGCCAGCAGCGGGCCGAGCCCGGCGCTTTGCAGCAGGCCAGGTTCGGGCGCATACCCGGCGCGCTCCAGCTGCCACGATTCGAAGGCGGTGCAACCGTGGGCGCGCAGGTCGTAGGCCTGGGGACGAGCGGTCGCAGCCTGTAGCCAGCCGTGCAGGGTGGGCGCGCGCTCGGGCATAAGCTTGGCCAGCTCGGCGGCGACGGGAAGGGCGGGCAAGGCGCCCGGAATGACGATCAGCATGGCGGCGATTGTAGTCCGCGCCGGGATGGGGAACTTAGCGTCGCGGCCAACTGCCATACGTTGTCACGCCTGGTCTAGGATCCGCACATCCGCGGGGCGATTTACGGGCGGTTAATGCAATAATGCGCACGTGCTGAAAATACCCTACGAACTATGGATCGGCGCCCGCTATGCGGGGCTTGCCCGGATCCGCCAGCGACGCGGCCGCCGCGATCGCTTCATCTCCTTCATCGCCGCCAGTTCCATGGCGGGCATCGCGCTGGGCGTCGCCGCCCTGATCGTGGTGCTGTCCGTGATGAACGGGTTCCAGAAAGAAGTGCGCGACCGCATGTTGTCGGTGCTGCCGCACATCGAACTCTATCTTCCCGGCGCATCCCCCGAACGGGTGCTTGAGCAGTGGCAGCAGTTCGCCACCGCCGCCGAGCGCAATCCCGAAGTCAAGGCCGGCGCGCCCTTCGTGGCGGCGCAGGGCATGCTGGTCCGGGGGCAGGCGCTGCGCGGTGTGCAGGTGCGGGGCATCGACCCTGCCACCGAGGGCAACGTGTCGGACCTGCCGCGCCAGATGGTGTCGGGCAAGCTGACCGACCTGAAACCCGGCGGCTTCGGCGTCGTGCTGGGCAACGAGCTGGCCGACGGCATGGGCGTCAAAGTCGGCGACACGTTGCTGATGATGGCGCCGCAGGGCTCGATCAGCCCGGCCGGGTTTGCCCCGCGCATGCGCCAGTTCACCGTGGTGGGCGTGTTCTCGTCGGGCCACTACGAATACGATTCTTCGCTGGCGTTCGTGGACAACGAAGATGCGGCGCGCGTCTTCCGCGAAAGCGGCACCGCCGGCGTGCGTCTGCGCATTGCCGACATGCAAAAAGCCCCCGAAGTGGCGGCCGAACTGCGCAACGTCCTGCCGCCGTATGTCATGGCCAGCGACTGGTCGCGCAACAACCGCACGTGGTTCGCCGCGGTCCAGACCGAAAAGCGCATGATGTTCCTGATTCTGGCGCTGATCGTGGCCGTGGCGGCGTTCAACCTGCTGTCCTCGCTGGTCATGGCCGTCAAGGACAAGCAATCCGACATCGCCATCCTGCGCACGCTGGGCGCGGGTCCCGGCGAAGTGGCCCGCATCTTCCTGGTGCAAGGCGCGCTGATCGGCGTGATCGGCACCTTGCTGGGCGTGGCCGGCGGCATTGCCATTGCGTACAACGTGGACGTGATCGTGCCGTTCATCGAACGCATGCTGGGCGTGCATTTCCTGCCGCGCGAAATCTACTTCATCAGCGCGCTGCCGTCCGATCCGCAAGTGGGCGACATCGTCACCATCGGCGTGACCTCGCTGGTGCTGTCGCTGCTGGCGACCTTGTATCCGAGCTGGCGCGCCTCGCGCCTGCAACCCGCACAGGTGCTGCGCCATGATTGATACCCCGACGCAGAAACCGCAGGCCGGCACGACGCCGGCGCTGCAGGCCGAAAACATCGTCAAGGTCTACGACGAAGGCCCCGCCCGGATCGAAGTGCTCAGCAATGTCAGCCTGTCCGTCGCGCGCGGCGAGATGGTCGCCATCGTGGGCGCGTCGGGGTCCGGCAAAAGCACCTTGCTGCACATTCTGGGGCTGCTCGACGTCCCGACCAGCGGCTCGGTATCGGTTGATGGCCAGGTGGGCATCGGGCTGTCCGAGTCCAAGAAAAGCGCGGTGCGCAACCGCAGCCTGGGCTTCGTCTACCAGTTCCACCACCTGCTGGCCGAGTTTTCGGCGCTGGACAACGTGGCGATGCCGCTGATCGTGCGCCGCGAGAACCGCGACAAAGCCCGCGAGGCGGCACGAGAAGTGCTCGGATTGGTCGGCCTTTCCGCCCGGGAAGGGCACTTTCCCGGCCAATTGTCCGGCGGCGAACGGCAGCGCGTGGCGCTGGCGCGCGCGCTGGTGACTCGGCCGGTGTGCGTGCTGGCGGACGAGCCTACGGGCAACCTGGACCGGCACACTGCCCACAACATGTTCGAACTGCTGACGCGGGTGAACCAGGAGTCGGGCACGGCATTTGCGATCGTCACCCACGATCCCGAGCTTGCCGCCCGCGCCGACCGTCAGTTGCTGATGGAAAACGGCCGCCTGGTGTCAGGCTAGCCCGGTCCGCAGCGAAAGCCGTCAGCGCGGGTCCGCGCGACGGCCGCGGGGCGGATAATCCGCATAAGGAGGACACGCCCATGCTCATCGACACCCATTGCCATCTGGACGCCGCTGAATTCGATGCCGATCGCACCGAGGTCGCGGACCACGCCGCCCATGCGGACGTCCAGGCCATCGTGATCCCTGCCATCGAGCGGGCCAACTTCGCGGTCGTACGCGACCTGGCCGCCAGCATCGCCGGCGGCGCGTATGCGCTGGGCATCCACCCGCTGTACGTCGCGCGCGCCGACGACGGCGATCTGGACGTGCTGCGACAGACCATCAAGGAATCCCTGGGCGATCCGCGCTTTGTCGCCATCGGCGAAATCGGGCTGGACTTCTTCGTGCCGGAGATCGCGTCCGGCCCGCCGCGCGAACGCCAGGAACGGTTCTACGCTGCGCAACTGGACATGGCCGTCGAGTTTGGCCTGCCCGTGCTGCTACACGTGCGTAAATCCCAGGACATCTTGCTGAAGTACCTGCGCCGCCATCCGCGCATCGGCGGCATCGCGCACGCGTTCAATGGCAGCGCGCAGCAGGCGCAGGCCTTCATCGACCATGGCTTTGCGCTGGGAATGGGCGGCGCGATGACGTTCGAGCGGGCGCTGCAGATTCGCCGCCACGCGGTGGATGTCGGGCTGGAGCATCTGGTGCTGGAGACCGACGCGCCGGACATTCCGCCCGCCTGGCTGCATGAACCCGATCGGCGCAATCGTCCCGGCGAACTGGCGCGCATTGCGCAGGTGCTGGCGGATCTGCGCGGCATCACGCCGGCGCAGGTGGCGCACGCCACCACCGCGAACGCGATGCGGGTGTTGCCGAGGTTGCCGGCAGCGATACTGGCCGACGCGGATTGACCAGTCGGAATTCGTGGCATTGAGTTCGGGTTATGGGAACACCGTCATCACGTTCTGATGCGGCACGCCGTTCGTGGCGTCACCCCGCAGCAGGGCGCGCCGCGGTGGCCGATAGCAGCGGCAGGTCCATGCGCACGCTCAAGCCATGCGGGGCGACGTTGCGGGCCGATATCGATCCTTTGTGCGCGGCGATCGCGGCCTGCGCGATGGAAAGACCCAGTCCCGCGCCGCCGCCTGGCGTGTTGGCGGCGCTGGCAGAGCCCGCGCGATAGAACGGTTCAAATAGCGACGCCAGCTCCTGCGTGGCGACACCCGGGCCGCGGTCTTCGATCTCCAGGCTGGCTTCGCTGGCGCTGGTCAGAAGCCGCACACGGATGACGCTGTGCGCAGGCGCAAAGCGCAGGGCGTTGCGCAGCACGTTTTCGATGGCGCTGGCCAGGCTGGCGCGGTCGCCGGCGATGAGGATCGGCGCGGGCGTGTCCCAATCGATCTGCAGATGCCGCCCCTCGGCCTCATAGCGCGCATCATCCACGACGCCGGCCACCACGTCCGACAGGTCCAGCGGATCGGTCGGCACGGGCAACGCACCCACGCGGGCAAGCCGCAGCGTGTTGCCCACCAGGGCGTCCAGCCGCTCGCATTCGCGTTCGATGCGGTCAAGCTGCAGATCCCGGCGTTCGTCGTTGCGCCGCGCCAGTTCGGAAGCCAGGCGCAGGCGCGCAAGCGGTGACCGGAGTTCATGCGCCACGTTGTGCAGCAGTTGTTCGCGCGTATCGACCAGCGCTTTCAGACGCACGGCCATCGCGTTGAAGTCGCGCGCCAGCAGGCCAAGTTCGTCCTGGCGCGTGGCGAGCTTCGGCGGTGTTTGTGTATCCAGTTGCCCAGCCGCCAAGGCGTGCGTAGTCTCGCGCAATTGCGCCAGCGGCGCGGTGATGTGGCGCGTCAATGCCCAGCAGAAGGGCGCAGTCACCGCCAGCGCGAACAGCAGCAGCGCCAGCGCAACGGGCGACAGCGCCAGCACCTCCCAGCGCGACGAGTCGAACGGCAGGAACAGCATCAGCAGTTCCGAGCCGTCCGGCAGGACCAGGATCTGCGGCTCCCACCACGACACGCGTTCACCTGCGGGATCCGCCGGCACATAGTCGGACTGCGGCGACCGGTCAGGCGCGGCGCGGTACGCCACCAGCCAGTCATACAGACGCGTGGGCAGGCGCCGGCCCAGGATGTCCTGGTCCTGCGGGTCCATGACATAGATCTTCAGCGCCGAGTAGTTGTCGTCCATGGCGCGGACCCAACGTTCCAGGCCTTCCGCGCCCTGCGTGCGCGCAACCTGCGCGGCGTCGCGCGTGAGGTTGCCGGGATTCAGGCCATCCAGCGAATTGAAGCGGTACCAGGCCACCGACGCCGTCAGCACCATGCCGCAGACCAGGATGACCGCCATGGCGCCCCAGAACGTCAGGAACGCGCGCCAGAAGAGCGAACGGGCGGGCAGCAACGTCATCACGCAGCGCCCGCCAGCACGTAGCCCAAGCCGCGCAGATTGCGGATGGACAGCGTGTCGGCGTGTTGATCCAGGCGCAGCTTCTTGCGCAGGCTGCTGATGTGCGTGTCGATGCTGCGGTCGTAGCGGTCGGGGGCTCGGCCCAGCGCGTACAGGCCGATCTGGTCGCGCGCGATCACCTGGCCGGGCGTGCGCATCAGGATTTCCAGGATGCGCTGTTCGGCGCCGGTCAGCATCACTTCGTCGGCGCCCATGCGCGCGCGGCCGGTGGCCGGGTCCAGCGACAGGGCGCCCAGGCTCAGCGAAGGACTGGCAGGGACGGGCGTTTCTTCAAAGCGGCGCAGCACGGCCGTGACGCGGGCCTTGAGTTCACGCGGGCTGAAGGGCTTGGCCAGGTAATCGTCGGCGCCGAACTCCAGACCCAGCACGCGGTCGGTCTCGCCGCCGTGCGCGGTGAACATGATGACCGGGCGGCGAGAGCGCTGGCGATAGTGCTTGAGCAGGTCCAGCCCATTGCCGTCGGGCAGCATCAGATCAAGCAGCACCAGGTCGAAATCGTCCTGCGCCAGCAAGGACAAGCCTTGCGAGCCGGTATGCGCCAGCGTCAGCTGGCATTGATGGGGTTCCAGGTATTCGCGCAGCATCTGCGCCAGCTCGACGTCGTCGTCGATCAGCAGGATGCGGCGCGCCACCGCTGAATGAGTGAAAGGCATGCGTGTTGGGCGTCGAGCATCCGGCAGTTTGGCCGAACGCTGCGCGCCGGAGTGTCAAGAAATGCAAAGAAGATAAAAGTTGCGGAAAGCGTGTTGCGGCGTGCTGCAAGCCCCAATTCTAATATGAGAATGGTTTTCATTAATAAGTGGGAGCCGGGTAGTGCGGCGCGTGGGGCGCAGTGCAAACCGGGGACGGGAGAAGTTGGAATCATGAGCAGGAAAGATCTGGCCGCCGGCCAGCGCATCGCCGCGTCGCGCACGCAACTGGCCGCCGCCTTGTGCGCCGCGGGTTTTGGCCTGGGGCCGTCCGCCGTCTGGGCGCAGGCCGCGGACGCCACCACGACGATGGACACGGTGGTCGTTACGGCCAGCGGTTTCGAGCAACGCGTCCAGGATGCGCCGGCCTCGATCAGCGTCATCACGCGTGAAGATCTGGACAAGAAGTTCTACCGCGACTTGAACGACGCGCTGGTGGAAGTGCCGGGTGTCATCGTCACGGGCGGTGGCGATCGCCAGGACATCAGCCTGCGCGGCATGGGGCCGAAGTACACGCTGATCCTGATCGACGGCAAGCGCCAGAGCTCGCGCGAAACCCGCACCAACTCGGACTCCACGGGCGTGGAGGGCGGCTGGACGCCGCCGCTGTCGGCCATCGAGCGCATTGAGGTGGTGCGCGGTCCGATGTCGTCGCTGTACGGGTCTGACGCCATGGGCGGGGTGATCAACATCATCACGCGCAAAGTCCCCGACGAATGGCACGGCGAAATCCGCATGGATACGACGATCCAGGAGAGCAGCAAGTCAGGCGACATCTACCAGGGCAACTTCTACTTGGCCGGCCCGATCAAGAACGACCTGCTGGGCCTGCAGATCTACGGCCAGGCCACGCAGCGCGACGAAGACAACATCTATAACGGCTACCGCAAGCGCAACGCCGAAAGCGTGACCGCCAAGCTGGCGCTTACGCCCAACCGCGATCACGACATCGTGCTGGAAGCGACCACGATGCGCCAGAAGTTCCAGGACACCCTGGGCAAGACGGTCGAGCCGCTGCCGCCTGGCACGGCCTGCCCGCGCACGGGCTGCCCCGCGTCGTCCGAAACCGATTACCGCAGCAGCAAGTGGGCGTTGTCGCACACCGGCCGCTGGGGTTGGGGCGTGTCCGACAGCTATGTGCAGCAGGAAGAGTTCGACAACCGCTCTCGCCAGATGAAGATCAAGAATCTGGACCTGCAGACCAGCTGGTCGCTGCCGCTGGGTTCGCACATGCTGACGCTGGGCGGCAGCTATTTGAACCAGCGCCTGCATGACCAGAACGGCAACCAGTTGGAGGGCGGCCCCAACAAGGTGGAACGGTATCAATGGGCCTTGTTTGCCGAAGACGAATGGCGCCTGACCGAAAGCTTTGCCGTCACGACCGGCCTGCGCATGGACGAGGACGAGAATTTCGGCAGCCACTTCAGCCCCCGCCTGTACGGCGTGTGGCACATGGCCGAACGCTGGACCCTGAAGGGCGGCGTGTCCACCGGCTTCCGTGCGCCGGACCTGCGCCAGACCGTGGCCGGCTGGGGCCAGACCAGCCGCGGCGGGAACATGTACGGCAACCCGGACCTGACGCCCGAAAAGTCGGTGACGCAGGAAATCGGCCTGCTGTATGACGACGGCGAAGGCATGAGCGCCGGCGTCACGCTGTTCAACAACGACTTCAAGGACAAGATCACCCGCGTGGCTTGCCCCTTGTCGCAGTGCACGGACGGTCCCAATCAATTCGGTTCGGACCCCACCACGTACATGAACGTGGACAAGGCCGTGTCGCGCGGCGTGGAAGCCAGCCTGAAGCTGCCGCTGGCCGCCGACTGGTCGATGACCAGCAGCTATACGTTCACGAAGTCCGAGCAGGAGTCCGGCCAGTACAAGGGCGAGCCGCTGAATCAGTTGCCCAAGCATCTGTTCACGACCACGGTCAATTGGCAGCCGTCCGACGCGCTGCAGGCGTGGGCGCGCGTGAACTTCCGCGGCCGCGAAAGCCAGCCCACCACGGGCCCGTCGTCGGACGCGCTGGTCGCGCCGTCCTACACGTTCGTGGACCTGGGCGGTTCGTACGCCGTCAACAAGACCGTGTCGGTGTATGCCGGCATCTACAACCTGTTCGACAAGCAGGTCGCCTACGACGACTTCGGCTATGTCGAAGACGGCCGCCGTTACTGGCTGGGCGTGGGCGTGAAGTTCTGAATTATGACGGGGCGCCGTTGGCGCCCCAATACAGAGAGGTTTGCATGAACAATGGAAAACAGGCGGGCGCCGCCCGCCGCTGGGCAACCCGGGCCGGCGTGGCGCTGGCACTGAGCGCCGCGGCCGCCGTGAGCGCCGCGCAGTCCACCACGCCGGTCAAGCACGCACGCGGCGAAACCGCCGTGCCGGCCAATCCGTCCAAGACGATCGTGCTGGATCTGGCCGTGCTGGACACCCTGCACACGCTCGGCGTGGACCCCATCGGCGTGCCCAGCGCCGCCAAGCTGCCGCCGCAGCTCAGCCAGTTCGCCGACAAGCGGTATCTGAAGGCGGGCACGATGTTCGAGCCCAACTACGAAGTCATCCACGCCGCTGCGCCGCAAGTCATCTTCGTGGCCGGCCGCTCCGCGCCCAAGTACGACGAGCTGTCCAAGATTGCGCCGACCGTGGATTTGACGGTAGACGCCAAGGATCTGGTCGGCAGCGTCCGGCGCAACACCGAAACGCTGGCCGCGCTGTACGGCAAAGAAGGCGTGGCCAAGGAGAAGCTGGCCGCGCTGGACGCGTCCATCGCGTCGCTGAAAGGCAAGGCCGCCAACGCCGGCACCGCGTTGATCGTGCTGACGACCGGAGGCAAGATGAGCGCCTACGGCCCGGGCTCGCGCTTTGGCGTGATCCACGACGCCTTCGGCGTGAAGCCCGCAGCGACGGGCCTGAACGTGTCCAACCACGGCCAGGCGATTTCGTTCGAGTTCATTGCCCAGACCGATCCGGACTGGCTGTTCGTGATCGACCGCGACGCCGCCATCGGCCGTGAAGGCGTGTCGGCGCAGCGCATGCTGGACAACGAACTGGTGCGTCCCACCAAGGCGTGGAAGAACCAGCGCGTGGTCTACCTGAACGGCTTCAACTGGTATCTGCTCGGCAGCGCGGGCCTGACGGCCATGCACCAGAACGTGGATCAGATCGCCGCGGCGTTGTCGCAAGGAAAGTAAGCAGCATGCAAGACGGGAAGGGCTGCCGGTGAACTGGCGGCGCGCAATCAGCGGGTGGGGTGGTCTGACGGCCGTGGTGGTGGTGTTGCTGCTGTTGTGCGTGGCCAGCATCAGCCTGGGCGCGGGCCAGATGCATTGGGCCGCGCTATGGAACGGCGGCGAAGAGGGCGAGCGCGCGTGGCGGTTGCTGCTGGTCAGCCGCGTCCCGCGCACCCTTGCCCTGCTGCTGGCAGGCACGGCGCTGGCCGTCGCCGGTCTCATCATGCAGATGCTGGTGCGCAACCGGTTTGTTGAGCCCACGACGGCCGGCACCGTCGAATCCGCCACTCTCGGCATCCTGGTCGTCACCTTGCTGGCGCCCGATACGTCCGTGATCGGCAAGATGCTGACGGCTACGGGTTTTGCGCTGGCGGGCACCTTGCTGTTTCTGGCGCTATTGCGCCGCGTGCCGCTGCGCACGCCATTCATCGTGCCGCTGATCGGATTGATCCTGAGCGGCGTGATCCAGGCGGTCACCACCTTCATGGCTTACCGCTTCGACCTGTTGCAGTCCCTGCATGCGTGGACCACCGGCGACTTCTCCGGCGTGCTGCGCGGCAGGTATGAACTGCTGTGGATCGGCTTTGCGCTGGCGTGCGCCGCGTATGCCGCCGCCGACCGTTATACGGTGGCGGGCATGGGCCGCGAGTTCGCGTCCAACCTGGGACTGAACCATGCGCGGCTGACGCTGGTCGGCCTGTTGATCGTTTCCGCCATCTCGGCTGTCGTTGTCGTAACGGCAGGCAGCATTCCGTTCCTGGGCCTCATCGTGCCCAATGCCGTCAGCCTGGTGCTGGGCGACAACATGCGACGCGCCATTCCTTGGGTGGCATTGCTGGGCGGCGTGTTCGTGCTGGCCTGCGACATCATCGGCCGGCTGGTCATCCACCCTTACGAGATTCCCATCGGCACCGTGGTGGGCGTGCTGGGCAGCATCCTGTTCCTGTGGCTGCTGCGCACGCGGAGGAACCGCCTTGGCTGAAATCGCCTCGACTTCCCGCATAGCTCCGCGCCCGCCGCAGACATGGCGTCTTACCGCGCTGGGCGCCGGTGCGCTGCTCTGCATCGTTGCCTTCATGACGCTGGGCGCAAATGGCCAGTGGTCGTTCGTCATTCCCTTTCGCGGCGGCAAGCTGCTGGCCATGCTGCTGGTGGCGTATGCGGTGGCGGTGTCGTCCGTGCTGTTTCAGACCATCACGCATAACCGCATCCTTACGCCCGCCATCATGGGCTTCGACGCCCTATACCTGCTGATCCAGGCCGTGGTGGTGTTCGGCTTCGGGCAGGCGGCGGCGACTGCCAATCATCCAGTCGCCGCATTCCTGCTGGAAGTGTGCGCGATGACGGCGTTCGCGTGCCTGCTGTTCCGCTGGCTGTTCTCCGACGCTGTGCGCAGCCTGCATTTGATGATGCTGGTGGGCATCATCTTCGGACTGCTGTTTCGCAGCCTGTCCAGCTTCGTGGTGCGGCTGATCGATCCGAATGAATTCCTGGTGCTGCAGGACCGCATGTTCGCCAGTTTCAATTCGGTGCGCGTGGAGTTGCTGCCAATCGCTTTCGGGGCGGTCTGCGCCGCGTCGCTTTTCGTCTGGCGCATGCGACGGCGCTACGACGTGCTGGCGCTGGGGCGCGATATGGCATTGAACCTGGGCGTGAACTATCGCCGCACGCTGATGGTGACCCTGGCGGCGATCGCGGTGCTGGTGTCCGTCTCGACGGCGCTGGTCGGTCCCGTGACGTTCTTTGGTCTGCTGGTCAGCAACCTGGCGTACCAAGCCATGGGATCGGACAGGCATCGGTACACGGTGCCGGCCGCGACGCTGCTCAGCGTCATCTTCCTGGTGGGCGGCCAGACGCTGTTGGAGCGCGTGCTGGGGCTGAACACCACGGTCAGCGTGGTGATTGAATTCGTGGGCGGCGTGATGTTTCTCGTCCTGATCTTGCGCAGGGGGCGCCGATGATAGAAATCCAGAACGTCAGCAAGCAGTACGGCGACAGCGTCGTGATCGACGATGTCAGCCTGGACCTGCCGGCCGGCGGCGTCACCGCCATCATCGGGCCGAACGGGGCGGGCAAGTCGACATTGCTGTCCATGGTGAGCCGGCTGCTGCCGATGAGCGCGGGCCGCGTGCTGGTGGAAGGCCTGGACGTCACGCGCGCCGACAGCCGGGAACTGGCGCGGCGCCTGGCCATCCTGCGCCAGGATAACCACCTGCCGCTGCGGCTGACGGTGAAAGACCTGGTGGCGTTTGGCCGCTACCCGCACACGGGCGGGCGGCTGACGATGGATGACAAGGTCCACATCGATCAGGCCATTGCGTACCTGAACCTGGAGCCGCTCGCGGACCGCTATCTGGACGAGATGTCCGGCGGCCAGCGCCAGCGCGCGTTCGTGGCGATGGTGCTGTGCCAGGACACGCGCTACGTGCTGCTGGACGAGCCCTTGAACAGCCTGGACATGAAGCATGCCGTCGCCATGATGGGCACCTTGCGGCGCGCGGCTGATGAACTGGGCAAGACGGTGGTGCTGGTGCTGCACGACATCAACTTTGCGTCCAGCTACGCGGACCGCATCGTGGCAATGCGGCAGGGGCGGATCGCCCGGCACGGCACGCCGGCGGAATTGATCCGGCCCGACGTGCTGAGCGATCTGTACGAACTGCCGATCGACGTGCATGAGATCGGCGGCAAGCGCATCTGCGTGTACTACCGCTGAGGCGGGGCGCCCCACTGCAGGGCGCCCGCCGGATCGAACCGCTTACTGCGTCAGATCGATCGCGTAACGCGACAGCTGCGTCACGGGATCGGGCGTGGCGTCAAACACCGACACGTTGGTCACGTCATGCGCCGTGGCCATCGCCAGCGTGCCCGGCACCGACGAAAACACCACCGGTCCGGCCAGCGAACTGACCTGCGCGAAACGCCAGCTGCGGTCCAGGCCGTAGGTGGCCAGGTCGAGCGTGGGGTTCTTCTTGATGTAGCTGATCAACACGTCGCGGCTGGCGTCCGGCGCCTGCAGCACGATGTCGCCCTTGCCACCGGCCAGACCGGGGAAGTCGCCGCCACCGCTGGCGCGGTAGTTGTTGGTCACCACCAGGAATTGCGCATTCAGATCCAGCGGTGCGCCGTTGTACGTCAGCGCCGTGATGCGCGAGCCCTTCGGCTTGGTCACGTCGATTTCATACTGCAGCGCATTGCCGGCCGCATACAGCACGTCGAAGTTGAACGTCGGAAAGCCGGTGTCGATCAGATCCTGCGGCGCGACCTGTGCGGGGTCGATCTGCTTGAACTGCTCGGCCGTCTTTTCCAGCCATTGGCGCACGATGTCGCCGCTGACCCGCACGACTTGCAGCGTGTTGGGGTACAGGTACAGGTCGGCCGCGTTGTTGATCGCGACGTTGCCTTGCTTCACATACGTGAAGTCGCCGGGACCGTTGCGCCCGCCCTTGAACGGCGCGGCGGCCGACAGGATCGGCAGACCGGCGTACGACGGGCTGTTTTTCGCGATGTAGTCCGTCAGGTAATCGATCTGCGCCATGTTCACGATCTGCAGCGCGGACACGTCGCCGGCCAACGCGTAGTACGTGGCCATGTCGAACTGGCTCTGGCCGATCGGCGTCTTCACGTAGTCGATCGTCGCGGCGTGCTCGGCTTGAACCAGCTGCTGTGCGGCCGCGTCGGGCGCCACGTAGGTCGCCGGCGTGGATCCGCTTTGCGCGGTCAGGCGCGTGGAGATGCGCTGCACCTGCGTCGCCTCCTTCTGCACCTTCCAGCCCTGGTCATACGCGAGCTTCAGCGTGATCTGGCCGAGGTTGTTGCCCCACTGGCCGGCCTGCACTGTCGGCACGCCATTGATCAGGCCCTTTGCCAGCTCGACACCGGGTTGCCCCGCGAACTGCGATTTCTCGTTCGTGTCGGGGAACAGCAGATGCTGGTGGCCCGTGATGAGCGCGTCGATGCCGGGCACCTGGCTGAGATACCCCGCGCCGTTCTCCATGTCGGGGCTGTAGGGCGTGGCCAGGTCGATGCCGCCGTGCGCCAGCGCCACCACCAGGTCCGCGCCCGCGGCCTTCATTTCCGGCACGTAGCGCGCCGCGGTCTCCTTCCAGCCCGTGACTTCCACGTGGCCTTCCAGATTCGCCTTGTCCCACTGCATGATGGGCGGCGGGGCGAAGCCGATCACGCCCACCTTGAGCGGCACGTCGATGGACTTGCCCGCGCTGTCGGTGGCGGTGAAGGTCTTTTCCAGCAGTACATAAGGTGTGAAGATCGGCTGCTTGGAGGCCGCCGAGACGACGTTGGCCGACACGAACGGGAACGCCGGCGCCGCGCAATCCTTGGCGCCCGCCGGGTTGGTCTGCGCCGTGCCCTTGGTGATGCCGGCCAGCCCGAAGTCCACATTGGTGATCTGCGATAAATAGGGCAGGCCGTAGTTGAACTCGTGATTGCCCATCGTGGCCGCGTCGTACGACAGCAGCTTCATCTGCTTGTAGATCGCGATCATGTCGGAACACTGCACCGGCGACACCAGCGCCTGGTAGTCCGACAGCGCCGTGCCCTGCACCGTGTCGCCGTTGTCCAGCAGCAGCGTATTCGGATACTGCTTGCGCGCATTGGCGATCAGCGTGGCCGTGCGGTCCATGCCGTAGCTCTTGTCTTCGGCAAGCTTGTAGTAGTCGTAACCCAGCACATTGGCGTGCAGGTCGGTCGTGCCCAGGATCGCGAGGTCCAGCGTCGTGCCTTGGGGCACGCTGGCCTGCGGCGGGGTCTCGGGCGCGGTGGTGTCGTCGTCATCGTCATCGCCGCCGCAGGCGGACAGGCCGGCCACCAGCGCAAAGCTGGCGGTCACTGCAAAGATCTTGCGTAGGTTTGGCTTCACCGTCTTTCCTCCGTGTTGAAGGGAGGAATTTTGGGGACGGTGTGTGACCTACCCGTGACATGCACGGGGTCAAATCAACGAAGCGGGGATTCGCGAGTCAGGCAATCCGCGTCCAGCGCCGCCAGCGCATCCAGGAACCGCCAGGCGAAAGAACCCGGCCCGTCGGCGTGCACCGCGGCGCGGTCGCCCGCGATGCCAAAGCACGACAGGGCGGCCACCGCCGCCACATAGGGATCGTCCTTCGATACGGCGGCAAAGGCCCCGACCACGGCGCTGAGCGCGCAGCCGGTGGCCGTCACGCGGGGCATCAGCGGCGAACCGCCCGCAATGCGCACCGCGCGCGTGCCGTCCGTGACGTAATCGACTTCGCCGGTGACCGCCACCACGGTCTTGCGGCGCGCGGCGATGTCGTAGGCTGACTGCTCGGCCTGCGCCACGGCGTCGCGGGCGTCCACGCCCTTGCCGGCGCTGTGGCCGCCGGCCAAGGCGATGATCTCGGATGCGTTGCCCCGGATGATGGCGGGTTCAAGGTCCAGCAGTTGTTGGATGGCATCGCGGCGAAAGGCGGTGGCGTGATGCGCCACGGGATCCAGGATCCAGGGGGTGCCGGCTTCTGCCGCGGCTTTCGCGGTCAACAGCATGCTGCGCAGCCAAGGCGAAGACAGCGTGCCGATGTTGATGACCACCGCGCCGGCAAAGCGGGCGAACTCGGGCGCCTCTTCCTCGGCATGCACCATGGCAGGCGACGCGCCGATGGCGAGCACCGCATTGGCCGCGTAGTTCATGGAGACGAAATTGGTCAGGCACTGCACCAGCGGCGCGTCGCGGCGGACGGCGGTGACAAGGTCCTGAGACTGGTGGGCGAGGGAATGCAGGTCGGGATGCGTCATGCCGGGCGGTCCTGGGGCGTGGGACGCGCATGCGGAGGCACACGCACCATCCCTACGCCAGCGTTATCTGGATCAGGTTCGACGGGTCGCCGTGCATCGCCTGCCATGGTGATGGCAGGCCAACGGATTCTCAGCTTCTTGGCGAAGCTCCCCGGGTGGATGGCGTATGTTCCCGGCGGAACCGGGGAGGTGTCAAGCGGCCAATTCGTGGCGGATCGCTTTGCATACTCAATTTGAGGTATTGGCGGGTGCTATGCCTGGTTCACAATCATTGACCCGCGTCTGATCGCCTTGATGAACGCACACGCGACGGTATCGGCGGGGCGCCATGACTCCCTATGCAAGCAGGTGACCGCCATGCTGAGTGCAGAACAACTCCAACGCATTTTTCCCAACTGCAAAGCCCCCGCTGCGTGGGCCGACGCATTGGCTCCCGCATTTCAGAAATACGAAATCGAAACGCCGGATCGCATCGCCAGCTTTCTGGCACAAACGGGGTATGAGTCGGGCCAGTACAACCGGATCGAGGAAAACCTCAATTACTCAACTGCCGCGCGGTTGACCAAGGTGTGGCCAAAGCGATTTCCCGATGAGGCGTCGGCCATACCGTATGTGAACAATCCGCAAGGACTGGCGAATCTGGTGTATGCGAACCGGATGGGCAATGGCGATGCGCAAAGCAACGACGGCTTCCGGTATCGGGGCAGGGGCATCATCCAGCTGACGGGGCGCAGCAATTACGACTCGGCCGGCGACGCCATGGGTGTCAATTTGCTTGAAACGCCCGAGTTACTGTCCGATCCGAGATGGGCTGCGCTGAGCGCCGGGTGGTATTGGCAGTCTCGCGGGCTGAATGAGTTGGCGGACGACCGTACGCATGACGATGACCTGGAGGATTTCGCCAGGATCACACGGCGGATCAATGGCGGGCTGGTGGGTCTGAAGGATCGTTTTGCGTTGTTCAAGCAGGTTTATGCCGAGCTGATGCGGTGAAGGCGCAGGTCCGCGTCGGAGCTTCGGATAGCCTTGTTCGGCGGCAGTCGGCACATCCGGAATCGTCAGATCGCGAGTGGCCAGCGTGACTAGGGTTTGCGAACGCATTGAAGAAACTGCACGTCATGCGCCGGCGCATTATTAGTCCGGCATGCTTACGCAGCCGAAGCCATGCAATACAACGCCCGCCCGGCGCAGGGTGCGACGGGCGGGCGGTTTCAATACCACGCGTATTGCAGCTTGAAGTGCTTACGTCGCGGCGCGGAAACGATTGCGCAGATCACGGATCTGGTCGTGGTTGCGCAGCACGCCCTGATATTGGCGTTCGACAACCGCGCGCACGTTGTCAGGCAGCGTTTCCTTGAGCGCCTTTTCGTAGTCCGCCTTGGCCACGTCCTCGCCTTTCTCGCATTCCTCGAGCAGCGTCAGGTCGGTGCGGCTGGATACCGCCGCCTTGATGTTGGTCCAGCCACGATGCATGGCGCCGGCCACCGTGCCGCTGTCCTCGGGCTCGCCGCCCAGTTGGGTCACCAGGGTTTGCAACTCCGTGGCGCCGGCCGCGCAGTCGCGCGAACGGTTGCGGAACAGCTCCTGCATCTCGGGCGCCTTGGCGTCTTCAGCGGCCGCGGCAAAGCCCTTTTCGCCGTTCTTCGACGTCTCGATCAGATTGTTCAGCACCTTGATTACATGTTCAGCCATGTTGGTCTCCTTGGTTTGGAAGGAACAGGCGGCGCAGGCCGCCTGGGAATTGGAGACTCAGCAAGTGGCGTGCCTGGGTGGGGTTGCGGATCAATCAGCGGGGTAAGGGTCTCGGCGCAGGCCTTGCGGTCAGCCGGGGTGGACAAACGCGTTCACTGCGCGATCAGCTGCGTTTCTGTCCCCCTAAGCTGTGGGCTTTCGGGAGGCCGACATCAACGGGCGATCAGTCTGTCTGGCATTCGTGGCGGGCGCTGCGTGGGTGCAGATTCTGCCTGCCCTGCCGCCGGCGTACGCGATGTGGATCCTCGCATGCGGTTGTGCAGGGGCGCTCTGGTTCACGTCGGGGGCGACGCGTCCCCTCGCGGCGACCGGGGCAGCGGTGATGGCGGGGTTGTTGGCGGGCGTGCTGAATGCCGCGCTGCAAGCACAGCATCGCCTTGACGATGCGCTGGCGGACGTTCACCAAAACGAGGTGTCGCGTCTAGTCTTGCGCGTGGTGGCGTTGCCGGACGGCGACGCGCAGCGTCAGCGCTTTCTGGCCGAACTGGCTGAGCCGGCACGATCGGGCATCCCGAATCGGATCCAGGTCACCTGGCAGGCGGGCGCCGGCGCCAACCAACGTGTGCCGCAGGTGCTGCCGGGGCAGGTCTGGCGGATGGCGCTGGTGCTGCGCAGACCGCATGGCCTGCTCAACCCGGCCGGACCCGACACGGAAGGGCGCATGTTTGCCAGCGGCGTGCGGGCAACCGGCACCGTGCGTGGACAACCTGTGTTGCTGGACGACCGGCCATGGGCGTCGCCCGGCATCGCAATTGAACGTGCGCGGCATCACGTGCGCGAAGGCATGCGTGCGGCGCTGGGCGCACATCGTTATGCGCCGGTGCTGATTGCATTGGCGATTGGCGATCAGGCTGGTGTGTCGCGCGACGACTGGCGGATATTCAACCGCAGCGGCATCACGCATCTCGTGTCGATCAGCGGCATGCATGTGACATCGATTGCGGGCATTGGCGGTCTGCTTGCGTCGGCGCTGTGGCGACGCTTGCGCTGGCGGGGAGTGGGAATGGCGGAGCGCATGCCGGCCCGCATCGCCGGCGGGGCGGTGGCCGCGTTGGTTGCGCTGTTGTATTGCCTGCTTGCGGGGTGGGGCGTGCCGGCGCGCCGCACGTTCTTCATGTTGCTAGTGGTGCTTGCGGCGGCGTTGTCTCGGCTGCCGTTGTCGGGCGATCGTGTGCTGGCGTGTGCAGCGGCAGCCGTCGTGGCGCTGGACCCGTGGGCGCCAATGGCAGCGGGCTTCTGGTTGTCGTTCGGCGCGGTGGCGGTGCTCTTGCGCATCGCAGCCGCGCCGATTGATGTCGACGCCGGCTGGCGCGCGCGCTGCGCGACGCGGCTGGGGCAGGCCGTGCGCGTGCAATTGCTGGTGACGATTGGGCTGATGCCGTTGCTGGCATATCTGGTGCATCAGGTGTCGCTGGGCTCGCCTTTGGCCAATGCCGTGGCCATACCCGTTGTGACCTTTATCGTGACGCCGCTGGCGTTGCTGTGCGCGGCGCTGTCGTGCCTGCCGGGTGCCGAGACGTTGGCGGCGTGGGCAGGGCAGGCAGGACTGCACACTTTCGACCTCACCATGGTGCCTGTGGCATGGGTGGGCAACGCAAGCTGGGCCAGCGTGCCGGTTGCGGCGGCTGGTTGGATGTGGCTGCTGCTGGCGGTCGCGGGCATGGCGTGGGCGTTGCAGGCACGCGGGTGGCCGGGGCGTCATCTGGGATGGGTCTGCATGTTGCCGTTGCTGTTCTGGCGGCCGGACAAGCCCGAACCCGGCTACTGGCGCATGAGCGCGATGGACGTGGGGCAGGGCAGCGCGATCCTGGTGGAGACGGCCAGCCAGTCGTTGTTGTTTGACGCCGGGCCGCGCAGCTATGGCGGCAGCGATGCGGGCGAACGGGTGGTCGCGCCATTCCTGCAGTCCCGGGGGATCGGACGGCTGGATGTGCTGGTGCTGTCGCACGCGGATATGGATCATGTTGGCGGCACGCGTGCGGTGCTGGCGGCGGTGCCGGTAGCGCGAAGTTATACGTCTTTCGATCTGCCGGCCTACGCGCGGCGGGACGCCCGCATGTGGCCGGACGTGGGCAACGCGCAGCCGGTCTTGCCCGATGAGATGGTGCGGTGCGAACGGGGAGGGAGCTGGGAGGCCGATGGGGTGATATTCACCTTCCTGCATCCGGGGCCGTCAGAACGCACAGGAAAGGCGGATGACCGCAATGCCGACAGTTGCGTGCTGCGCGTGGACGGCAAGGAGCATTCGCTGTTGCTGACGGGAGATGTTGGTGTGGCGCAGGAGCGGGCGCTGGTCGAACAGGGCCTCGCGGATGCCGACGTCGTCCTGGCGCCGCATCACGGTTCGTCGTCATCGTCCAGCCGTGAATTGGTGGCGGCGGCGCAGGCCAAACACGTCATCGCGCAGGCCGGGCACCTGAATCGGTTCAAGCATCCGGCGCGGGCGGTGGAGTTGCGGTGGATGCGCGCTGGCGGAAGGTTCTGGCGCAGCGACAAGGACGGGGCAGTGATGGCGGAAGCGACGCCGCGGGGGTTGACCGTGTGGGGCCAGCGGGAATCGGCGAAGCGGTACTGGTACGGCAGGTAGATATCGCATGCAAAGGTCGTCAGGGCATTCGCCATGCACCGAGTGCGCCGCGACGCGGCAGGTTGCGGGGCTCCCGTTTGACCGGGTTCCGCGGAAAGCGGGATCTTTCGCCAGCGAGCATAACGCGCTGGCAAGCGCCTAGCCGTTGCCCGCCGCCAACGCATCAAACAACCGATCTCCACCCATCTGTCCGCCCTTGAGCATCAGCTCCACGCCGTCGGTCACCGGATCGTCACTGCGCGCCACGCTGACGGTCACGCCGGGCGCCAGCACGCATCGGAACGCCAGTCCCCACAATCCCAAGGCGAGCGCCGCCTGGCTTGAGGTATCGCCCCCGGCGATGCCGATGCGGTTCAGCCGATGGCCATCTTTGGCGCTGGCGCGCACGATGTCCGCGGCCAGCTTGGCAGTGCCACGGGCGGTGGCGGCGGTTTGGTCAGCGTTGACCGTGCCGGTGGGCCTGTCGGTGTGCACGAGCACGTTGCGGCCTGCGGCCAGCGTGGCGGCGGCCAGAGCGACCTGTTGTGCGGCGTAGTCCGCATCGGAAAGCAAGCGCTCGACCTGCAGCGGTTGGCGCGTATAGCTTTCGCAAGCGGCGATCTGCCGGGCGGTGACCGGCGACAGGCTGCCCGCGACGACGAGCACTGGGCCGTTTGCGGGGCCAAGTGGGGTTGCCGGGGCGGCGCCTGAATGCTCAGCAGACCGTGCACGGGCCAGCGCCTGCTGAACACTGCTCGGGCCGACGGCCAACAGAGGGGCACGTGATGCGGCGCGTTGAATCAGGCGTCCGATCACGGCGAGCTGCGATTCATCCACCAGATCGAGGAGCAGCGGACCGTTTGCGCTTTCGGTGACCTCGTCAATCCATGCATCGAACGCCGTCGAGCTTGAAGCTGAATCCGCAGCCGAATTTCCAACCGAACCCGCAACTGAATTTGCAGCCCAATTCGCACCCAGCACCGAAGGATAAGCAACATGCGGCACCGACCGCACGCCCTCCAACCCCTGCGCCTCCAAATGCCGTCGCAAATCCGCCTCGTGCATCGGCGTGACAGGATGCACGCTCATCACGGGATGGCGATCGATGCGATGAATCTCCGGCGCAGACCCCGCGCGCGCAAAGAGGTTTCCAAAACTGCAATACCGGCCAATGCTGGGCTGCCCGCCAACGATCGGCACGATGGGGTTCGCAAAATGCCGGCGCAGCTCCCGCACTGCCACCCCGATGCTGCCAATATGCGGCGAACTGTCGAACGTCGAACAGCACTTGTAATGCAGCACGCGCGCGCCGGTGCTTGCCATGAACGCGCCAACCGCGCGCAGTTCCTCGACCATCTCCGCCGGGGCCATCCCACGCGCGGCGCCCGCGATGCCGATGGCATCCAATGGCCCGGCACGTTCCAGTTGCGAAGAAGAAGGCACGCCCAAAAACAGCAGGCTGCGCAGGCCCGCCCGGGCGACCTCGGCGAGCGTGTCAGTGGCGCCGGTGAAGTCGTCGCCATACCAGCACACCTGCGGCGCGGTGCCGCCAATCATGCGCGGCTTCCAAAAAACTCCAGCGCGCGCTGCAGCTCAGGCGCGTTGCGGGCGTAGTCTTCCAGCTGCTGGTTGTCCCGCACGGCGTGCCACGCCTGACGAATGCTTTGCACCCCTGCCGCCGGACCATCCGGATGCGCCAGAATGCCCCCGCCCGACATGAACAGCAGATCGTCGCTGCGCACGGCCGTCCAGGTCGCGGGCACCGTACCGGCCCACTGACCGGACGAGAAAGCAGGCATGACGGCGTCGTCGATCCCAGGGGTCAACGACGCCAGGCAATCGCGCGCCGAGTCGACGACTTCGCTGTCCTCCTGCGAAAACTTGCCTTGCAGACCATGCACGTGCATGTGGTCCACACCGGCCAGCCGCCACAGCGTCTGATACGCCTGGAATCCCATGCCCAGCAGCGGATGGCGCGATAGCGCGCCGAACCCATTGCGATGACCATGCAGCGCCAGCGGCGTGCTGCGGCGCAAAGTCTGGATGGCGGAATAGCCGCACCAGTTCAGGCTGGCCATGACGCAGGTGCCGCCTTCGCGTTCGATCAGTTCGGCGTGGCGGCGCATGGCGTCGGTTTCGTCGGTGATGTTGAACGCGACCATCACGTTGCGGCCGGTGCGTTCGCGGTGCGCGCGCACTACGGCCATCACGGCGGCGACGCGCTGGGCGAGCGGGGCGTGGGCCGGGTTGGCGCACACCTCGTCGTCTTTGATGAAGTCCACGCCGGCCGCGCAAAGCTGCGCCACCAGGTGCGCGGTCTGCTCGGGCGAGAGGCCGACGTTTGGCTTGATGATGGTGCCGACCAGCGGACCCTTGTCCACGCCGGTCAGCGCGCGGGTGCCGGCGATGCCGACCTGGGGCAGGTCGAATTGCGCGCGGTAGTTGGCGGGCAGCTCCATGCTTTCGAGCCGCAGGCCGGTGACTTCGCCCAGGTCGTACAGATTGCCGCCGACCGTGGCGGCCAGCGTGGGCAGGTTGGCGCCCACGTTGGCGACCGGAAATGCGATGCGAATCCGCGCGCGCTGGAATTTGCCGGGCATGCCGCCCGGCTGGCGCGCGAGATATGCATTGGGCAGGCTGGGCGTGTCGACCGTTTCCAGCGTTTCGATGGATTCGATCCGGGCGCGGGCGCGGGCGCGCAGTTCGTCCGTTTCGCCCTGCACGCGCGTGAAGGTGCCGCAGGACTGCTCGCCGGCCATGACCTCCGCAACCTTGGCGGGGTCGACGGGGGTCTCAATCAGGTAGGTGGCGGTAAACGATTGGGAATTCATGGTGGCGTGTGCGGCAGGGGTGTATCAGAGGCGGCTCAGGTCGGGGAAGGCGCGGACGGGGTCCTTGCCGTCCCAGTTCACCGAGCTTTCGCGGATCAGGCCGAAGAGGCGGCCTTTGGGGCCGGCCACTTCGGAGAGCTCGATGACGGTGCCGGGGTGGTATTCGGTGTCGAAGTAGATGAAGCGGCCTTTTTCGCCGACTTCACCGCTCATCTTGGGCTTGAAGCCTTGCGCCAACAGGCGTTCCAGGTCAGCGTCGTAGCTTTCGGTCCAGTAGGCGACGTGCTGCAGGCCGGTGCGGCCGGCTTGCAGGAAGTCTCGGTACATGGAGGGCACGTCGTTGCGGGTCTGGATCAGTTCGACCTGCACATAGCCGGAGTTGGCCAGGGCGACGGAGTTGTGCGGTTCATAGCCCTTGCCGTCGTATTGGTAATTGACGATGGGCACGCGCGGGTTGTAGTACCAGGGACCCACGCCGAGCTTGGTGCTCCAGTAGTCCATGGCGGCTTCGATGTCGTGCACGACATAACCGAGTTGGCGGATCTCGCCCAGGAAACGACTCATGTTGGATCTTTATAAAAGGGTGGCTGAGAGACGGGAAGGGCGCGGCCCGCAAGCGGCCGCGCCGCGTCACAGGAAACCGATGGAGAACCAGGGGAAGGCGGCGACGACGATCAGGCCGATCAGCAGCGCGCCGATATAGCCCCAGATCGGGCGGATGCCTTCGTTGGGATCGACGCGGCTGATGGCGCAGGCGCCGTAGTAGCCGACACCGAAGGGCGGTGCGAACAGGCCGATGCCCATGGCGAAGATCACGACCATCGCGTAATGGACTTCATGCACGCCGGCCTGCACCGCGATCGGGAACAGCAGCGGACCGAACAGCACGATGGCGGGGATGCCTTCCAGCACGCTGCCCAGGATGATGAAGGCCACGATGGAGACGGCCAGGAAGCCGTAGCTGCCGCCGGGCATGCCCGCCATCAGCTTGGCCAGATCGCCCGAGAAGCCCGATTGCGTCAACGCCCACGCCATCGCGGTGGCGCAGCCCACGATCAGCATGATGGCGCCGGACAGGGAGGCAGTCTCGATCAGCATGGGCTTGACACGCGCCCAGTCGAAGCAGCGGTAGATCACAAGGCCCACGACGACGGAATACACGATGCCGATGGTGGAGACCTCGGTGGCGGTGGCCACGCCTTCGACGACGGCGGCGCGGATCACGAACGGCAGGGCCACGGCGGGCAGCGCGATCATGAAGAAGCGGCCGATCTCTTTGAACGTGAAGCGCTGGACGAGGCTCAGATCTTCCTTGCGGTAGCGCCACCAGACGACGCCGCACAGGGCCAGGCCCAGCACGACGGCGGGCAGCAGGCCGCCCGTAAACAGCGCGGCGATCGACACGCCCGTCACCGAACCGATGGTGATGAGCACGATGGACGGCGGAATCGTCTCGGTCTGCGCGCCGGTGGCGGACAGCAAGGCGACCAGATCGCCAGGCTTGGCGCCGCGCTTTTTCATTTCGGGGAACAGCACGGGCGCGATGGCCGCCATGTCGGCGATCTTCGAGCCCGAGATACCGGAAACCAGGTACATGGCGCCGATCAGCACGTAGGACAGTCCGCCGCGCACGTGGCCGAGCAGGCTGGCCAGAAACTGGATCATGGCGCGCGCCATGCCTGTCATTTCGATCAGCGAGCCCAGGAAGATGAACAGCGGCACCGCGAGCAGCATCAGGTGCGACATGCCTTCGTCCAGCCGGCCCACCATGACGACCATCGGCGTGTTGGTGGTCAGCGCCAGGTACGAGAAGGTGGCCAGCGCGAACGAGAAGGCGATCGGCACGCCCGAAAACACGGTGGCGGCGACGATGCCTACGAAGAAGATCACCAGGTTCAGCTTGCCCAGTCCGGAGAACAGGGGCTGCGCGAGCCAGAACAGGCCGACGACAGCAGCAACGCCCGCCAGCGCCATCGCCACCTGCGGTAGCGGCTGCGTGCGCAAGAGGCGCAGCAGCGCAATGACGCCCATCAGGCCCATGCCAACCGGAATCGCCGAGGCACGCCACGCATTGCTCAGTTCCAGCGCCGGCGTGATGATGAAGTGTTCTTCATGCGCGTACTCGATGGCGGGCGCCAGGATCAGCACCAGGAACGCCAGCGACGCCGCAAGCGCTGCGGTTTCAAGCTGCGCGCGACGCGCCGGGCTGACGTTGTTCACCAGCGCCGTCATGCGCATGTGCTCGCCGCGCCGCAACGCCACGACGGCGCCCAGCATGGACAGCCAGAGGAACAGGATTGACGCCAGTTCGTCGGACCAGACCAGCGGGCTGTGGAACGCGTAGCGCGCCACCACGCCCGCAAACAGGACGAGGATCTCGACCAGCACGATGGCTGCGGCAACGTGTTCGACCACGGTGCCCAACACGCTGTCGAGCGCGCCGGCCGCCCGGCGCAGGGGATTGGCCGGCAGCGCGGGCGCCGCGGCGTGGGGAGCGGACAGGGAGGACATGGCGCGCGACCTCAGGCCAGCTTGCCGACGGACTGCTCCAGGAGGCCCCAGGCCTCATTGCCGAACCGGCCTTGCCATTCCTTGTAGAAGCCCGCGGTGCGCAGTTGTTCGCGGAAGCTGTCGGCGGACGGCTGGTTGAACACCAGGCCCTTGGATTCCAGGTCTGCCTGCACCGAGGCGTTGAGCTTCTTGATGTCTTCGCGCTGGGCCAGGCCGGCTTCGTTGATGCCGCGCGCCACAACCGTCTTCAGGTCGGCGGGCAGGCCTTCCCACATGCGGCCGTTGGCGATGAACCAGTAGCCGTCCCAGATGTGCTTGGTCAGCGAGCAGTACTTCTGCACTTCGTACAGTTTGGCGACCTGGATGATGGGCAGGGGGTTTTCTTGCGCGTCCACCACCTTGGTCTGCAGCGACGAGTAGACCTCGCTGAACTGCAGGCTGGCAGGCGCGGCGCCCAGGCCCTTGAACATGGAGATCGGCAGCGAGCTCACCGGCACGCGGATCTTCAGGCCGTCCATGTCGGCGGCCGTATTGACCGGACCCTTGCTGCTGGTGGTCTGGCGGAAACCGTTGTCCCACATCTTTTCAAAGGCGTAGAGCTTGCGCTGCGCGATGGCGGCGCGCACGTGGGCGCCCAGCGCGCCGTCCATGGCGTTCCAGACCTGGTCGTAGTCCTTGAATGCGAAACCGACGGCGTTGATGGCGGCCACCGGCACCAGCGTGGCGATCACCAGGGCGGACGGCGTGAAGAAGTCGATGCCGCCCGAGCGCACCTGGGCGAGCATGTCGGTGTCGCCGCCCAACTGATTGTTCGGGAAGATCTTGATGTCGACGCGGCCGTTGCTTTCCTTGAGGATGCGTTCGGCCGCTTCCTGGGCGCGGATGTTCAGCGGATGGGTCACCGGCAGGTTGTTGCCGTACTTGAGCGAGTAATCGGCGGCGCGGGCGATCAGCGGAAAGCCGGTGCCGGCGACGGCGAGGGCGGGAACCGCGCAAAGGCGGCGCAGGGCACTGCGGCGAGTAAGCAGCTTCATGGTTGTCTCCGTTGTCTTGCTTATGATGTTTTTTGATGTGCCACAAAACCGCCTTAGCCCTGCGGCACTGTGGACAATAGTGAATAGGCGCTATCATCGTCAAATCTTATTCATGATGGTTTTTGATGTGAATAGAAGTGCCTCCTCTCGTGGACTCGCCAAGCTGGCGGACGTGGCTGCCCGCGCGGGCGTGTCGACGGCCACGGCCGATCGCGTGCTCAATCGCCGGCCCGGCGTGCGCCCGGCCACGGCGCAAAAGGTCTTCAAGGCCGCCATCGAACTGGATTACCTGCCGGACGAAGAGGCGTACGCGGCCCCCGCGCCCGAGCCGATGCGGCTGGTGTTCCTGCTGCCGCGCGGCAGCAATCGCTATCTGCGCATGCTGGGCGATACCGTCAACTTTGCGCACGAGCACTTTGCGCCGTTAAATGCCAAGTGCCATGTCGAGTACGTGGAAAGCTTCAATCCCGATGCGCTGGCGCAGGCGCTGGCCAAACATGGCAAGCGGGCCGACGGAATTGCGTTCATGGCGCTGGAGCACCCCGTGGTGCGCGAAGCCGTGAACTCGCTGGCGCAGCAGGGCGTGCCGACGGTGACGCTGATCTCCGACATCGCCAACAGTGCGCGCACGGCTTACGTGGGGTTGGACAATCGGGCCGCCGGGCGCACGGCCGGCTATCTGATCGCGCGCTTTATCGGGATGCGCGCGGCGCATGTGGCGCTGATCGCGGGGTCGCGGCATTACCGCGCCCATGAAGAGCGGGAAAGCGGATTTCTGCAGCTCTACGCCGAACAATTCCAAGCCATGCAGGTGGTGGACTTGCGCGAAGGCTATGACGACGCGCAGCGCAACTACGAACAGACGCGGCAGTTGCTGGAGCAGTATCCGCAGCTTGCCGGGATTTACAACATCGGCGGCGCGTCAGATGGTGTGGCCCGCGCGCTGAAAGAAGCAGGGCAGCAGCACCGGGTTGTTTTCATCGGGCATGGACTGACGCCCGACACGCGTTCGCTGCTGATCGACGGCACGATGGACGCCGTGATCACGCAAAGCCCGATGGAAGCGCTGATGAGCTGCGTGCGCATTTTCAGCAATCTGCGGGATAAGCGCAGCGCGATGAATGGGGTGGAATTGGCGCGCAGCCAGGTGATATTCCGGGAGAACCTGCCGTAGGGGTGGGGGCGGGCGTATTATTTCGGCTATGGGCTCGCACCCAGTGCGGCAGCGGCGGGGCACGCCGCTGCCTACTTCAACGGATGGTTCCTCTACAACGGTTGCCCGGCGCTTGCCGGCGGACGGCCGTGAAGGCGCTGCGCCATGGACCACACAGCCGACCGCCAGGCCGATCCCGCCGCTTGCGAGGCGGGGGCTGCCGCGCGATCACCGGCGGGTGATCACGATTTCCATGTACTCGCTGGGCACCACGACCGCCGAATCGCCGGAGCGGTTGAAGCGTTCGATCTGCGCGGTGATATCGGCGGTCAGCGCCGTCTGCGCCGCGGGTTCCAGCGCGCCGAAGGCCTTGAGCAGCGGGCCGTAGTAGGTCTTGAAGACCTGCATCCAGTGCTCGGGCGAGCGGTAGCGGAACACGAAATGGCGCGGTTCGCACTGAATCGACGCGGCTTGCGATCCGAACATCTCTTCGATGCGCGCCTTGGTTCCCCACAGCGCGGGCGACTTGACGCCGGCGGGCGGGGGCAGGTGCTTGCCGATGGTCTTGAAGATCTGGCCGATGAAGCCGTCGGGTGTCCAGTTGGCCAGGCCGATCTTGCCGCCGTGCTTGCACACGCGCATCAGTTCGGACGCGGCCTTGTCCTGGTCTGCCGTGAACATCACCCCGAAGGTCGACATGACGACATCGAACGCGGCGTCGGGGAAGGGCAGCGCCTCGGCGTCGGCCTCCTGGAATTCGATCTTCAGGCGTTCCGCGGCGGCGCGTTCGCGGCCGCGGCTGAGCAGCGCGGGCACGTAGTCGGTCGACGTGACGTCGCACCAGCGGCGGGCGGCGGCCAGCGTGGCATTGCCGTTGCCGGCGGCAACGTCCAGCACCTTCTGCCCGGCGCGGACATCAAGGGCTTCGCAAAGCTGTTCTCCTACGATCTGCAGCGTGGTGCCGACGACGGCGTAGTCCCCGGAGGACCAGGTGCCCTGCTGGCGGGTCTTCAAGGCGGCCAGGTCGGGCTGTGCGGTTTCGCGCACGTCACTGGTGGCAAGGGAGGAAATGGACATGGTGAGTCTCCGTTATTGCGTGGGGTGCGCGACGGCATCCATTGCCAGCGCGCCGGGGTAGTGCAACCAGCGCCGCGAAGGAATTCGCGTGCCGTGCGCCCCGGAAACAACGATAAAAACCAGGCGTGGAGGCGAGCGTGGTAGCGGGCGTGGAATCTGCCGTGGATTCGACCGGCGCGGGCATCCACGTGCGCATGCTGGGACCGCTGGCGATCAGCCGCGGGGGCACTCCGCTCGCGTTGCCGCCGTCGCGCAAGCTGCGGGCGCTGATCGCCTACCTGGCGCTGGCCCCGAACGCCGTGATGCGGGCTCACCTGTGCGAATTGCTGTGGGATATACCGAACGATCCGCGCGGCGAGCTGCGCTGGTGCTTGAGCAAGGCGCGCGGCCTGCTGGATGAGCCGGGCCGCCGCCGGGTCGAGACGGTGCAGGACGCGGTGCGCCTCGACCTGTCCGATTGCCGCGTGGATGTCCTGGACATCGGCGCGGCGATGCAGGACGGCATCGACAAGGCGGGTCCCGACAGGCTGCGCGCCCTGTTGGCGCTGTTCCAGGGCGATTTCCTGGAAGGGCTTGAGATCGGCCGCAGTCCGTTCTTCCATAGTTGGCAGACTGCGCAGCGGCGGCGCCTGCGGGCTTGCCATGCGGCCGTGCTGGCGCACCAGGCCGCAAGCCTGCCGGCGGGCGCGGAAGAACGCTTCGCCTGCCTGGACAAGTGGCTGCAATTGGCGCCGTTCGATGCGCAGGCGCATGAACTGATGCTGGACGCGCTGGGCCTGCGCGGGCAGTGGCGCGAGGGCGAGGAACATCTGGCTGCGGCCGTGCGCGCGTTTGAGGCCGAGGGGCTGGATGGGCGGCCGCTGCGCGAGGCGTGGCGTGACGTGCGCGCCCGGCGGGCGGGCGGCGTGCAGACGTTGGGGCAGGGCTTGGATCAAGCGCTGGATCCGGCTTTTGCGGTGGCGCCGCGGCCTGGAGCGGCGGGGGCGACGATCACGGCCGAGACAGGCGCGCAGATCACGGCCGACCCGCCGTTCCAGCCGACGCCTGAAGCGGCTCTGCTTTCCCGCCTTTCCGAGCTCCCGCCGGACCGGCGCGGACGGGCATCCATCGCGGTCATGCCGTTCGTGGACCGGTCCGCGCAGGCCGGTGTACGGGGCGGATTGGCGGACGGCCTGGCCTTTGACGTTATCGCGCGGCTGGCAAAGCTGCGCAGCCTGTTCGTCATTGCGCAGGGCACCGTGTTTGCGCTGGATCAGCGCAGCGTCGGACCGGAGGAAGCGGGCCGCACGCTCAACGTGGATTATGTCGTCAGCGGCTCGCTGCGGCGCCACGGTCAGCGCCTTGCCGTGGACGTGCAACTGGTCGATTCACGCACGGCGCGTATCGTCTGGGCCGATGTCCTGGATCACCCGTTCGATGACGCCTTGCTGGCGCTGGACGAGATCGGCAACCGGATCGTGGCGTCCGTCGACATCGAGATCGAGGCGGCCGAGCGCAACCGCGCGATCCTGACGCCGCCCAATTCGCTGGACGCGTGGCAGGCGCATCACCGCGGCCTGTGGCATATGTACCGGTTCAACCGTACCGACAATGAGCAGGCCCGGCATTTCTTCGAGATGGCGGTGCGGCTGGATCCGACGTTTTCGCGGGCCTATGCGGGCTTGTCGTTCACGCATTGGCAGACCGCGTTCCAGCGTTGGGACGAGCAGGGCGATGCCATCGACCGGGCGTTCGAAACCGCCGGCCAGAGCCTGATCGCCGATGACCGCGATCCGGCGGCGCATTGGGCGATGGGGCGGGCGCTGTGGCTGCGCGGCAGCCAGGATCAGTCGGTCAGTGAACTGCGGATCGCCGTGGACCTCAGCCCGAACTTCGCGCTGGGCCATTACACGCTGGGCTTTGTCGACTGCCAGATGGGCGATGCGCAAGCCGCCATCGGCGCATCCGATCACTCGCGCCACTTGAGCCCTTTCGATCCGCTGCTGTTTGGCATGCTGGCCGTGCGCGCACTGGCGCTGGTGCGGCTGGGCCGGATCGAGGAGGCGGCCGGATGGGCGATCAAGGCCGCCGCGCGCCCCAACGCGCACGTGCACATCCTGGCGATTGCCGCCTGCTGCCTGTCGCTGGCCGGCCGAACTGACGAGGCGCTGGGGTTTCTGCCCGCCATCCGCAAGGCGCAGGCGACCTACCGGGTCGACGACTTCCTGGCGTCGTTCCGGCTGGAGCCCGACACGCAGGCGCTGTTCCGCGAGGGCGCGCGGCGGATCGGAATCGGATAGTGCAGCATTCGCCACGCTTCGCCAGATTCCGCTTGCTAGGTAGCTGCCTAGGCAGCTAATATCCCGTCATTGATTTCGACGGCGGCGCGCCGGGCCCATCATGAGCAACGCAACTCCTTCTGTGCTGGACGAACTGTGCACCGGCGAACTGGGATTCCTGGTGACCTCGGTGCGCAACGGCATTCTGGACGCACTGGACCGCGATCTGGCCCCGTTGCAGATCACCGTGCAGCAGTACGTCGTGCTCAATTGCATCGTCAAGGGGCGGGGACGCACGCTTAGCGACTTCTGCCGGGTGCTTTCCTATGACTCGGGCGCCATGACCCGATTGCTGGATCGGATCGTGGCCAAGGGCTTCATTCGCCGGGTCGAAAACGAAGCCGACCGCCGCAGTTCGCTGATTGAGCTGACCGAACAGGGCAAGGCGGCTTTTCCGCAGGCGCGCCAAGCCACCGAAGTGGCGTTTCGCCGGCTGCTGGACGGCTTTTCCGAGGCAGAGGCGCAAGTGCTGCACAAGCTGCTATCCCGGATCCTGATCAACGCGCGGCCGGCGTAATTTGCCGGGCGCTTTTTTTTACCTATTTATCTGCCTAGGCATATACAGCCTGGGCTGTGAACCATGTCCCACCCCAAGCCTTCCGTCCCGCTGCTCCTCGTCATCGGCGCGCTGACGTTCATTGACTTCCTGCAGAACGGCATGGCCACCTTTGGCGCAGCGCCCATCATGGGAGAAATCGGCGCCAGCCCCGAGGAATACACCCACATCGCGCTCATCTACGCCTGCGTGGCCGTGATGATGATCGCGTTGCAGGGCTGGCTTACGCATCGGCTGGGCTTGCGCGCCTACCTGCTGGCGTCGCTGGCCGCCGCCGGCATGGGCGCGGCGGTCTGCGCGCTGGCGCAGGACCCGGCGCAATTCCTGTTGGGGCGCGTGTTGATGGCGCTGGGCTGCGCAGCGATGCTTACCTCGTCCCGGCTGACCGTCAACCTGATTCCGCCCAGCCCCGCGCGCTTCCTGGGCATCAAGGCCTTGGCGACCGGCCTGTGCCTGGGGACCGCGCTGGCGCCCTGGCTCGCCGCGATGGCAGTCGAGCACGATGGCTGGCCGTTGATGTTCTGGCTGATCGCGGCGTTGTCGGTGCTGGCGATGGCGCCCGTCTTGCTGGCCATGCCGGGACGCGAGGCGGGATCGGTCCTGGCCGGCAACGTGCGCCTGCTGCCGATCGCCGCGCTGGGCGCGGGCAGCTTCCTGGTGCTGCATGCGTTGCAGCGCGCGTATTACGACTTCTTCAGCCACGGCAGCCTCCTGGCGCTGTCGGCGGCGGCGGGGGTAGCCGCACTGGGTTACTTCGTGTGGTCGGAAACGCGCAACGGCGCGCCGCTGCTCCGGCTGGGCGGCATGAACGAAGCACGGTTCCTCTGCGGACTGGCGCTCTTCACGGTCTGCTATGTGATGCTCGGCGCCAATGGCTACCTGGTGCCGGTGATGCTGCAGCGTGCGCTGGGGCAGGCCTGGGTCACCGCGGGCAAATTCTTTGCGTTGGGATTGGGGGCGGGCGTGCTGACCTGGGCCGTGATGTCGCAATTGCTGCCGCGCTGGCCCTCGCCGCGCAAGTTCTTCGTGACCGGCTTCCTGGCGCTGGCGGCGTTCGGGGTGTGGATGTCGCGCCTGACGCCCACGGCCAACATGTGGACCGACGTGTTTCCCGCGCTGGCCTGCTACGGCATGTTCATCATGACCCTCATGCCCACGACCGCGATGCAGACCTTTACGGGCCTGACGGGCGACCCGGCAGTGTTCGCTCATGCGCAGCAGGTCAAGAACATGCTGGCGCAGGTCGGCCAGGCGCTGGGGATCATGCTGGCCACCATCGGCCAGCAGTGGTTCACGTCGCGGCACTACACGGTGCTGCGGGAAAGCATTGCGACGGGCAATGCGCAGTTCGAGGCGGCGAAGGCGCAGCTGACCGCCTATTTCACCGCGGCGGCGGGGCCGGCACAGGCGCAGCAGCTTGCCACGGCCCAGATCGCGCAACTGCTGGACCAGCAGTCGGTGCTGCTGGCCAGCCTGGATCATTTCCGAATCGTGGCGGGCGTGGCGCTGGTGGCGGCCGTCGTCAGCCTGGTCCAGCGCGTGTTCCGCTAGGGGCAGGGTTCAGTTGCCGCCCAGCTGCGCGATGATCTGCCGCGCCACGTCTGCCAGCGACAGGCCGCCGTCCATCGCCGCGCGTTGCAGGCGTTCGTGCGCCGCCTGCTCGGTCAAACCGTATCGGCTGATCAACAGCAGCTTGGCGCGGTCGACGCGCTTTCTGTCGTCCAGCGCGCCACGCACACTGGTCAGCGCATCGTCGGCCTGCTGCATGCGCAGCGTCTGCTCGCGCATCATGTCCAGAATCGACCGTTCCAGCTCGCCGCCCACGCCGTCCTCGGGCGGCACGTCCAGGATGCGGCTCTGCACGCTGAACACCATGCTGGGGACGCGGCCGCTGGCATGATCGGTGTAGCGGCTGAGCAGGAGGCGGCGGTCGTCCAGTTCCTGGCGGGTGTCGGCGATGCGCCGGGCGCATTGCTGCGCCAGTTCCTGCGCCAATTGGGTTTCAACGTTGCGCATGGCGTCGATGCGCGCCGTACACAGGTCAAACCACAACTCGGCCAGGCCGCTGTCGACGCGCTGCGCGTCCGACGTGTGCTGCGCCATGTCGCGCATGCGTTGCACGGGTTGCGCCTGCTGCTGGACCTGGTCCCACGCCTGCAGTGGCGCGCCCTGCACATACTGCGTGTAGACGCCGAAGCTGCGGGCCTGGTTGGCCGCGAGGCCCAGCATGCGCGCCTTGCGGGCGTCGTCGAACCAGCCGGCCGTAAAGCCCATGACGCCGCAGGCGCGCTCCTGGCCGCTCAGTTCCTTGCCTTGCATGAAATTCAGCAGCGCCACCAAGAGGCGCGTGACATCCGGATCGAGTGAAGAGTCGGCGGCTTCGAAGACCACTGCAAGCAGGCTGCCGATCACCTGGGTGAATCGGGTATCGGCGTCTTCCACCGCCACGCGCCGGTCGCGGACCTCGCGGCGCAAGGCCGGCAGCTCGTCCAGCCGGAAGAGGGCGTAGGCGATGCAATTGAGCAGGCGTGCCCGGCCGCTGCCGGCCGCGGGGTCGGATTCCAGTCCATCAAGGAATGTGCGTACGCCGGCTTCCACGGCCTGCGCGTCGTTCGACAGGCCGGCCAGCACCGGCTGCAGCCGGTCCGCGGCGCTGCACAGGGTCAGGTTGGAGTAGCCGCGCTCCTTTTGCAGCGCGTGCACCAGCGCACTGATGCGCAGCACCAGGTCGCAGGTGGCGGCCAGGACTTCCAGTCCTTGAAGTTCGCTGCGGCGGGCGGCGAGCAGGAAGCGCAGCGGCGGCGGCATGTGGCGTTCGGCCATCGGTATCTCTGTGCGGGGTGAGGCGCGTCTTCGCGGAAATCAGGCCGTCCGGCGTTGCGGCGCAAGCACGCCGCCCGCGTCGTCCAGCACGCCGAACATCCGGCAGGCGGCGACTTCGCCGATGACCAGCACGGCAGGGCTGCGCAACCGGAAGGTCTGGGCATCGGACGCCATGCTGGCCAGCGTCGACGGACAGACCCGCTGGCCGGGAAGCGACGCGCGCTCGATCATCGCTACCGGCGTGTCCGGCGCCATGCCGGCAGCCAGCAACTGGGCGGTCATGTCGTGCACCTTTGCCACGCCCATGTAGACCACCAGCGTCGTGCCGCTGCGTGCCAAGCCGGACCAGTCGGGCGTTGCGCCGTCCTGCGAATGCGCGGTGATGAGTGTAACGCCCTGGGCCATGCCACGCTGCGTCAGCGGGATCCCGGCCGACGTTGCCGCGGCCAGCCCGGCGGTGATGCCGTTCACGATTTCGCAGGCCACGCCGTGGTCGCTGAGCCACTGCGCTTCCTCGCCGCCGCGGCCAAAGATGCAGGGATCGCCACCCTTGAGCCGCGCCACGCGCAGGCCCTGGCGGGCGTAGCGCAGCATCAGGCGCTGGATGAAGTCCTGCGGCGTGGAGCGGCAGCCCCCGCGCTTGCCCACGCGCACGATGCGGGCGTTGGGGCAGTGCTGCAGAATCTCGGGGTTGACCAGGTCGTCGACCAGGACCACGTCGGCCCGGGCAAGCGCCTTGACGGCTTTCAAGGTCAGCAGCTCGGGATCGCCGGGGCCGGCGCCGATCAGGGACACGGTGGGATTCGTGGCGGGCATGGTCGTCTCGTTTCAGGAGGTCAGGGCCTGGACCACGATCACGATAGCCAGGATCAGGCAGAGGCCTTTCCAGAAAGCCACCGGATTGCGTTCCAAGAGGGGCAGGCGTTCGCCGCCGCGCACGTCGGGCGGATTGCGCAGCGCGTGCGTGAATTCGGACAGCTCGGGCGTGCGGTGCTGCGGGTCGGGATGCAGGGCCCGGCTGAGCACGCTGTCGATCCACGCCGGGATTTCGCGTTCCCGGTCCAGCACCGACACGTAGGTCAGCCGTAGTTGCGCGGCGCGGCTGCGCGATCGCGCCACATCGGCGCCGTACGGCAGGCGGCCGGACAGCATCTGGTACAGGATCGCGGCCAGCGAATAGATGTCGGACCGCGCCGTGCCGGCTTCGCCGAGGAAGTACTCGGGCGCCGCATATTGGGCGGTGCCCAGCACCGGCATGGCGTCGTCGCCATCGGCGCCCAGTTCCTGGATGCCGGCCGTGCGGGCCGAGCCCAGATCGATGATCTTTGCCGTGCCGTCGGGCGTGATCAGGATGTTGTCCGGCCGCAGATCCTGATGCACGATCTCCAGCCGGTGAAACGCCTGGAGGCCGCGTGCGATCTGCTCGATGATGGCGATTGCCGGTTCCAGCGCCGGACGCGGATTGGCCGCCATCCATTGCGTCAGCGTGCGGCCTTCGATGTATTCGCTCACGGTGTAGAGCGAGCGGCGCTGCCGCGTGCGCGGCCAGGCGCGCACGACGTGGCGGCTGTCGATGCGGCGCGCCAGCCATTCCTCGGTCAAGAGGCGTTCCAGATAGGCGGGGTCGTGCCGCAGGTCCAAGGACGGGATCTTGATGACGACGGTGTCGCCGCTGTCGAGGTCTTCGGCCAGGTAAACGTGGCTGCGGCTGCTGGCGCGCAGCTCGTCCGTGATGCGAAAGCCTTCGAACGTCTGACCCACGTCCAGCAACGGCGGACAGGGCAGGCTGCCGGAATACTGCGCCATCTCAGCGGCCTGGCGCGCGGGCAGGGCGTCGACGCGCACGATTTGCATGGTCAGGTTGTCGTCGCTGCCGCGGGCAAGCGCCAGTGCGACCAATGCGCGCGCGGCGGCGTCCAGATCGCTGGCGTTCGCGGCCACGGCCTCGCGCAGATCGTCGTCGCCGACATGCTCGTACACGCCATCGGTCGCCAGCAGGAACACGTCGCCCGGTTCCACGGCCTGGGTGTGATAGTCGATTTCCAGATGCGGCGCCAGGCCCAGCGCGCGGCCCAGGTAACTTTTGTCGTGCGCGACCCAGACGCGGTGATCCTCGGTCAGCTGCTCGATCGCGCCATCCCGCAGGCGATAGATGCGCGCGTCGCCGATATGCAGGATGTGCGCGGTGGCGCCCTTGAGCACCATCACGGTCAGCGTGCAGACGTAGCCGCTGTCCTGGTCCTGCCCATGGCGCTGGCGGCTTTGCGAATGCAACCAGGCGTTGGCCGCGCTGAGCACCTTCTGGGCCGACTTCTTCACGGACCAGGTCTCGGGCGTGCAGTAATAGTCTTCCAGAAAGCTGGCCACCGCCGTCTCGCTGGCGATGTGACTGACGTTGCTGCTGCTGATGCCGTCGGCCAGCGCGATGGCGATGCCCTTGGCGCCCAGCAGCGGCTCGCCCGGCACGCACAGCCCGTGGAAGTCCTGGTTGACGGACTTGACGCCGGGATCGGTGTGCTGGCCCACCGCCACTTTCAGCGAGGCGGCGGGCGCGCCGGGAGAGTAGTCGTCCATGCTGAAGCGATCAGTTGAAGCGGCGCTTGGGCGCGGTCTTCATGTGCGTGGTGTAGAGCGTCAGGCCCGTCAGCGAGATGCCGCCGATCAGGTTGCCCAGCACCACCGGGATTTCGTTCCAGATCATGTAGTCCATGATCGAGAAGTTGCCGCCCATGATCATGGCCGACGGGAACAGGAACATGTTGACGATGGAGTGCTCGAAGCCCATCGCGAAGAACAGCATGACGGGCATCCACATGGCGATGACCTTGCCGCTGACGGTGGTCGAGATCATGGCGCCCACGACGCCCAGCGACACCATCCAGTTGCACAGCACGCCGCGGATGAAGATGGTCAGCATGCCGCCTGCACCGTATTCCTTGTAGCCCAGCGTGCGGTCTTCGCCGATGTGCGAGATGACCTGGCCGACCTTGTTGGGCGGCACCGAAAAGCCGTACGTGAAGACGATGGCCATCAGCACGGCGACGGTCAGCGCGCCCAGGAAGTTGCCCACGAAGACCTTGCCCCAGTGCTTGAGGATGCCGCCCATCGTGACGCCGGGCCGCTTGTCAAAGAGCGCCAGCGGGGTCAGTACGAATACGCCCGTCAGAAGGTCGAAGCCCATCAGGTACAGGATGCAGAACCCGACGGGAAAGAGCGCGGCGCCCAGGATGGGCGAGCCGGTCTGCACCGTGACGGTGACGGCGAAGACCGCGGCAATCGCGAGGATGGCGCCGGCCATGAAGGCGCGGATCAGGACGTCGCGGGTTGCCATGTAGAGCTTCGATTCGCCGGCATCCACCATCTTGGTGACGAACTCGGAAGGAGCGAGGTAGGACATGATGTTTCCTGTTGCTGTGCTGATGTGATGAATACGTTTGCGGCGGCCGTCAGGCGATTTCGACCGCGTCGCCGTTCAAGCGCACCTGCCAGGTCTGCAGGCGCTGCTCGGGAAATTGCACGCAGCTGCCGTCCGCCAGCCGGAAGTGCTGCTTGTAGAGCGGGGACGCCACCACCAGGTCGCCGGCCAGCTGGCCCACGATTCCACGGCCGATGACGTTGGCGCCGGACTTCGGGTCGCGGTTCGACACGGCGTACAAGGTCTGACCCTCGGCGTCGGGCAGGTAGAACAGCGCGACTTGCGCGCCGTCGACCAGGGCGACGACGCCGGAGTTGGCGACGAGGTCCTGGCGGTTGCACGCGTGGCGCCAGGCGGGGTGGGTGTTGGGCAGGGCGGCCATCAGACGATCTCCTCGGCAATCGGGATGACGCGCTGGACGGCGCGCGCCGGGGCCGGACGGGGCTGGCCGCGTTCCTGAACGAACTGGATGTCGGGGTCGCCCTGGCTGTCGTTGACGAAGGTGCGAAAGCGCTTGAGCTTTTCAGGGTCGCTGAGGGCGTTGGCCCATTCGCATTCGTAGCGGTCCACCACCAGTTGCATCTGCGCTTCAAGCTCGGCGCCCAGGCCCAGGCTGTCGTCGATCACGACCGCCTTCAGATAGTCCAGGCCGCCTTCCAGCGACTCGCGCCACACCGACGTGCGCTGCAGCTTGTCAGCCGTGCGGATGTAGAACATCAAGAGGCGGTCGATGTAGCGGATGAGGGTGGCGTCGTCCAGGTCGGTGGCAAAGAGCTCGGCATGGCGCGGACGCATGCCGCCGTTGCCGCACACGTACAGGTTCCAGCCGTTCTCGGTGGCGATGACGCCGATGTCCTTGCTTTGCGCTTCGGCGCATTCGCGGGTGCAGCCGGACACGGCGAACTTCAGCTTGTGCGGGGCGCGCAGGCCTTTGTAGCGGTGCTCGATGTCCAGCGCCATCTTCACGCTGTCCTGCACGCCGAAGCGGCACCAGGTGCTGCCGACGCAGGACTTCACGGTGCGGGTGGACTTGCCGTAGGCGTGGCCCGTCTCGAAGCCGGCGGCGATGAGTTCCGACCAGATGCCGGGCAGCTCGTGCAGTTGCGCGCCGAACAGGTCGATGCGCTGGCCGCCCGTCACCTTGACGTACAGGTTGTATTTCTTGGCGACCATGCCGACGGCGATCAGGCCGTCCGGCGTGACTTCGCCGGCCGGCATGCGCGGCACCACCGAATAGGTGCCGTTCTTCTGCATGTTGGCCATGAAGGTGTCGTTGGTGTCCTGCAGCGGCACCAGGTGCGGGTCCTGGATGGGCCGGTTCCAGCAGGACGCGAGGATCGAGCCGATGGCGGGCTTGCAGATCTCGCAGCCGACGTGGCCACGGCCGTGGCTGGCCAGGATTTCTTCGAAGGTCTCGGCGCCGCTCACGCGCACGATCGCGTACAGCTCCTGGCGGGTGTAGCCAAAGTGCTCGCACAGGCTCTTGTCCACCACGACGCCGCGGCTGGCCAGTTCGTGTTCGACCACCTGCTTGAGCAGGCCCGCGCAGCCGCCGCAGCCCGAGGCCGCCTTGGTGCAGGCCTTGACGCCCGCCAGGTCCGTACAGCCGCCGTCGATGGCGTCGCAGACGGCGCCCTTGCTGACGTTGTGGCAGGAGCAGATCGTGGCGGTGGCGGGCAGGGCGTCCACGCCCAGCAGCGGCGCGGCCTGGCCTTGCGGCAGGATCAGGCTGGACGGATCGGCGGGCGGTGCGATGCCGTTCTGGGTGTATTGCAGCAGCGTGTCGTAGTAGCTGTTGTCGCCCACCAGCACCGCGCCCAGGACACGCTTGCCGTCCTCGGAGATCACCAGGCGGCGGTAGCTGGAGCCGGCCTCATCGATGAAACGGTAGCTGCGCGAGCCGGGCGTGGCCCCGTGCGCGTCGCCAATCGACCCCACGTCCACGCCCAACAGCTTGAGCTTCGTGGACATGTCGGCGCCCGAAAACGCCTGTTCCGGCGCGCCGCACAGTTCGGCCGCCACGATGCGGGCCATCTGGTAGCCGGGGGCAACCAGACCGAACACCGTGCCGTTCCACGACGCGCATTCGCCGATGGCGTAGATGTGTTCGTCGCTGCTGCGGCAGCGGTCGTCGATGGCGACACCGCCGCGCTCGGCCAGCGCCAGCCCGGCCTTGCGCGCCAGGAACACCTGCGGACGGATCCCGGCCGAGAACACGATCAGGTCGGTTTCCAGCGGGGCGCCTTCGGCAAAGCGCATGCGGTAGCGGTATTGCGTGCCCGGCTTGATGTCCTGCGTGGCGCGCGACAGGTGCACGCCCACGCCCAGCGCCTCGATGCGCGCCTTCAGCGCCGCGCCGCCGGCCTCGTCCAATTGCACCGGCATCAGGCGCGGCGCGAATTCGACCACGTGCGCTTCCAGATTCAGCGACTTGAGCGCATTGGCGGCTTCCAGCCCCAACAGCCCGCCGCCGACAACCACGCCGCGCCGCGCGCCGCTGGCGGCTTCGCGGATCAGGTCCAGGTCGTCGATGCTGCGATACACCAGGCGCGAATTGCCCTCGGCGCCCGCGATGGGCGGCACGAAGGGATAGGAGCCCGTCGCCAGCACCAGCTTGTCATAGGCGAAGCGGCCATTGGCGGTGATGACTTCCCGGGCGTGGCTGTCGATGTCCAGCACGGGCTCGCCCAGGCGCAGCGTCACGCCGTCCTGCTCATACAGCGAGGCCTCGCCCAGCGCCATCGACTCGGCGTCGCGCCCGTTCAGGTACTCGGACAGATGGACGCGGTCATAGGCGCGGCGGGTTTCTTCGCCAAAGATGGTGATGCGATAGCGCTCGAGGGCGCCGCGGGCGATCAATTGCTCGACGCAATGATGGCCCACCATGCCGTTGCCGATGACAATCAGCGTCTGCAAGGAATCGGAGGTGGCCGCTGCATTCATGGGATTTCCCCAGGCTTGGATTTTCGGTTTCAAAAGACAAACGGCGCCCTGGACCTTTCGGTCGGGGCGCCATTGCCGGTACTGCTCACGTTGTCTTGCCGGGTTTGCACCCGCACATAGGCAATTAAGCAAAGTCCATGCCAGGTATGTCGAGGCGCGATGTGTCGGGGGAAATTCCCTTGCGATTCATAGGGAAGGAGGGCGTTGCGAAGGCGCGATGAGGGGCAGCGGCCGATCTGCGCGGATCCGCGCGCATGCTTCGTATCGGTGCATATCCGTGTGCGCCCTGCACCCGTTTGGCGCAGCGCAGCATGGATGGCTGTTGGGACGTGCGGCGGCCGACAGCCGAATCAGGCGAATGCCGCCTGCACCGCGGCAAAGGCGGCCGCGACGAGCGGATTGTCGCGCCGCGCCGCCTGGGTGATGAAGGACAGCTCTGCCTGGATCGACAGGCCTTTCACGAGCTGCAGGCCGCTGGATTGCGATTCGCGCAGCGCGATGGCGTCTCGCGCGAGGGACAGGCCCACGCCCGAGCGCACCAGATCCAGCATCGAAGCCTCCTGATCGACCTCGGCCACCGCGTGCGGCGTAATGCCCAGGGCGTCGAACTTGTCGGACAGCAGGCGGTGGTGGACTGAATCCGGCGGGGTCCAGATCCACGGCAACGCGGCGATTTCCGCCCAGCCCCGTCCCGCGACCTGCGCGCTCCAGCTTTTTGGGGCGACGACGTAATAGGAAAAGGAAGCAAGCGGTTGGGCGTGCAGGCCGGAGGGCTGGCTGCCGTCCCGGGCGTGTGGCCCCAGAAAGAACCCCACGTCCAATTCTCCGGCGCGCACTTGCCGGCCGACCGATCCGGACATGCCGTGCCGCAGGGTGGGGCGGATCTTCGGGTAATGCTCGACCAGATACTGCAGCGTGGCGCCCAGCCGCAGGAATTCCGGGTCCAGGATCGTCCCGATGCGCAGTTCGCCCTGCACCGTATCGCGCAACGCGCCGATGGCGCGCTGAAAGTCATCCAGCGCGTCCAACACCCGCTGCGCCGACGGCAACAGCGCCCGTCCATCCGCGTTAGGCGCCAACCCCTGCGCCGTCCGCGCAAACAGCGTCAGGTCCAGCGATTCCTGAAAATTTTTGAGATGCAGGCTGAGCGCAGGCTGTGTCAAATGCAGATGCTCGGCCGCGCGCGTCAAATTACCTTCGCGCGCGACGGCGGCAAACGTGCGGATGTGCTTCAGGTCCATGGATGCTCCCGGAAATCGCGTTGGAGGGTGTCGGACACCTCATTTCGTCCTACAAAACCGGTGGTGTCAGACACCTCATTCAGTCCTACAAAATCAGGGGTGTCTGACACCCACCCGCACCCGACCAAGCGTGGAAACTGCCGAGCATTATTAGAGACGCTAATAATCCCCTTTTCAACATTTCATTGGACAGCCGCCCCGTCCTGCGCCAGAGTCTTGCCAGATTCCCGGCGCGCGTCCAACGTCGTAGCCGGGGCGGCTCACCGTGGCGGCGTTCGATTTGGACCCGCGACTTGATAAGAAGAGCTTATGGAGACATACGACTACATCATCGTAGGCGCGGGTTCGGCCGGCTGCGTGCTGGCCAACCGCCTGAGCCGCGACCCTGCCCTGCAGGTGCTGCTGCTGGAAGCCGGCGGGCGCGACAACTATCACTGGATTCATATCCCCGTCGGTTACCTGCACTGCATCGGCAACCCGCGCACGGACTGGATGTACCGGACGGCCGAAGAGCCGGGGCTGGGCGGGCGCTCGCTCATCTATCCGCGTGGCCGCGTGCTGGGCGGATGTTCGTCCATCAACGGCATGATCTACATGCGTGGCCAGAAGCAGGACTACGAGGACTGGGCCGCGCTGTCGGGCGACGCGGCCTGGAGCTGGGATCAGGTGTTGCCGGTCTTCAAGCGCAGCGAGGACTATCACCGGGGCGCTGATGAATTCCACGGCGCGGGCGGCGAATGGCGCGTGGAGTCGCAGCGCCTGCGCTGGGACATCCTGGAAGCCTTCGCTTCGGCGGCCGAACAGGAAGGCATCCCGCGCGTGCAGGATTTCAACCGCGGCGACAATTTCGGCAGCGGCTATTTCGAGGTCAACCAGCGCAGCGGCTGGCGCTGGAATACGTCCAAGGCGTTTCTGCGGCCGGTGCGCAAGCGCCCGAACCTGCATGTGATGACGGGCGCGCTGGCCGAACAGCTTGAATTCGATGAAAAGCACTGCGTCGGCGTGCGCGTCAACCAGAACGGCCGCGCGACGTCGTTGCGCGCGCGGCGCGAAGTGGTGCTGGCGGCCGGCGCGGTGAACTCGCCGCACCTCCTGGAAGTCTCCGGCATCGGCGAGCCCGCGCGCCTGCGCGAAGCCGGCATCACGCTGCGCCACGCCTTGCCCGGCGTGGGCGAGAACCTGCAGGACCATCTGCAATTGCGCGTCATCATCAAGGTGAACGGCGTCAAGACGCTGAACCGTATCGCGTCCACGTGGCTGGGCAGGGCGGGCATCGGGCTGGAGTATCTGGTGAGCCGCAGCGGTCCGATGAGCATGGCGCCGTCGCAATTGGGCCTGTTCGCCAAATCCGATCCCGGCCAGGACCGCGCCAACGTCGAATTCCACGTGCAGCCGCTGTCGTTGGGGGCGTTCGGCGAACCCCTGCATGGTTTCGACGCCTTCACCGCCAGTGTCTGCAACCTGCGCCCCACGTCGCGCGGCAGCGTGCACGCGCAAGGACCGGCGGGGCAGAAGGGCAGCGAAGCCCCCCTCATCCGCCCCAACTACCTGAGCACCGACGACGACCTGCGCGTGGCTACCAATTCCATTCGCCTGGTGCGCCGCATTGCCGCCGCGCCCGCCTTGCAGCGATACCGGCCGGACGAATGGCTGCCGGGACCGGCATTCCAGACCGAAGAAGAATTGCGCCAGGCGGCGGGCAAGATCGGCACCACCATCTTCCACCCGGTGGGTACCTGCGCGATGGGCCGGGACGCCGACAGCGGCGCGGTGGTGGACGCGCGGCTGCGCGTGCATGGGCTGCAAGGCCTGCGCATCGCCGACGCGTCGATCATGCCGCGCATCACCTCGGGCAACACCAATTCGCCGACGATCATGATTGCGGAGCGCGCGGCGGACATGATCCGGGAAGAGGCGGGGGCGGCGCGATAGCCCTCCGCCAATGACAACAAGCCGCCCGGTCAGGGGGCGGCTTGCCTGGGCACGCGCGAATACGGCGGGTTTAACGCAGCGACCGGTACGTCTCCTGACGCTGCGGATGCGTCAGAATCACCTGCCAAAGCTGCCCTTCGCGCGACCGGAAAAAGCCCGCGCAGCACATCAGGTAGTACTTCCACATCCGGTAGAAGCGGGTGCCGTAGCGCGACTCCAGCGTGGGCCAGGCCTGCTCGAAGCGGTCCCACCATGCCATCAGCGTGCGGTCGTAGTCCGCCCCGAAGTTGTGCCAGTCCTCGACGATGAACCGGCCTTCGACGGCCGTCGCGATTTCGCGCGCCGACGGCAGCTTGCCGTTGGGAAACACGTAGCGGTCGATCCACGGATCGGTGCTCTGGCTGGTGGCCGCGATACCGATGGTGTGCAGCAGGAAAATGCCTTCGGGCGCCATCAGCCGCTGCACGTTGGTGAAGTACGTGTCGTAATTCTTCGGCCCGACGTGCTCGAACATCCCGACCGACACCACCTTGTCGAAGCGGCCTTGCAGATCGCGGTAGTCCTGCAGCAGCAGCTCCACGGGCAGGCCTTTGACGCGTTCCTGCGCCAGGGCCAGTTGCTCCTTGGATACGGTCACGCCCGTGACCTTGACGCCGTAGCGCTCCGCCGCGAACTTGGCCAGTCCGCCCCAGCCGCAGCCGATGTCCAAGAGCGTCTCGCCTTCCTTCAATTGCAGCTTGCGGCAGATCATGTCCAGCTTGGCGACCTGTGCCTCCTCCAGCGTCTGGGCGTGTTCCCAATACGCGCAGGAGTAGATCATCCGGCTGTCCAGCATCGCCTCGAACACGTCGTTGCCGGCGTCGTAATGCTGCTCACCGACTTCAAACGCCCGATGCTTGGACTGAAGATTGAACAGCTTGTGGCGCAGGTGCTCGGCAATCAGCTTGATGCGCGCCACGCCCAGCGCCGCCGATCCCATGTCGGCACGCAGCAGGCGGGTGAAGAGCTCGTCCAATTGGTCGCAGTCCCACTCGCCGTCCATGTACGACTCGCCCAGCCCCAACGACCAGCTGGCGAACACCCGCTCGTACATATGCTTGTCATGCACCTGCATGTCCCAGGGCCGCGAACCGTTGATCTGCACGTCGGCACGCGCCATCAGGTCCTGCAGGATTTTCGGGGGGGCGGGGGGAGGGGAAATGACGCTGGGTTGACCGGCAGGCTGCTCGGTCAGCGGGGTGATGGGACTGCTTTGCTGCATACGGACTCCATATCAATTTTGGGATGACTGATCTGGCAATGCCTGAAGCTTTTTACTGTGCGCCTTGAAAGTTATGCAACTCCAATTTAATGATTGCATCGGGCCCATAGCCAACGGCAATGCGCGGCGGGCCGGGCGAAAAGCAGGCGAAGGACGGGCGCTCGGAGAATGCAAGGATCGTAGCCACGACCGCCGGGATAGTCCAGAGCAGGCCGCACCGGCGTTGCATAACCGATAAGATAGCGGCCAAAGTGGCGCAGCCGTGCCGGCGCGCGCCGATCGTGGAGCCTATCGAAGTGGATGCCAGCCTGGAACCCCGTTTGGAATTCGTCACGTGCGCCAGCCCGGCGGGCCTGCACCGCATGGCCTATTGGGAATGGGGCGATCCCGCCAATGACCGCGTGCTGCTCTGCGTGCACGGCCTGACCCGCAGCGGGCGCGACTTTGATGCGCTGGCGCGCCGGCTGGCGGGCGCGTACCGCGTGGTCTGCCCCGACGTGGTCGGCCGCGGCCGGTCGGATTGGCTGGTCAATCCGGCGTTCTACACCGTGCCCCAGTACGTGTCCGACATGGTGACGCTCATCGCGCGCCTTCGCCCGGCCAGCCTGTCGTGGGTCGGCACGTCGATGGGCGGGTTGATCGGCATGGCGTTGTCAGGCGCCGCCGCGTTCGCCAAGGCCATGCTGGCAATGCGCCCGCATGCCGGCATGCTGCCGCCTGACCAGGGGCTGCGCCTGGACAAACTGGTGCTCAACGACGTGGGCCCGCGTCTGGAAAACGGCGCCCTGTCGCGCATCGGCCAGTACGTGGGCGCGCCTGGTGAATTCGCCACCTTCGAAGAGGCCGTGGCGACGATGCGCGCCAATTCGGAAACCTTCGGTCCGCATACCGACGCCCAATGGGCAGAACTGGCCAAATACCTGTACCCGCAGCAGGGCGACAAGTGGGTTAAGCACTACGACCTGGCAATCGCGCAGGCGCTGGCGGCCCAGACGCCCGAAGAACTGGCGGCGGGCGAGCAGATCCTGTGGCGGTCGTATGACGCGCTGGACTGCCCGATCCTGATTGTGCGCGGCGAACTGTCCGACCTGTTGACGCGCGCCACCGTCGAAGAAATGCGCCAGCGCAATCCGCGTGCACAGGCGCTTGAGGTGCCGGGCGTGGGACACGCGCCCACGCTGATCGCGGACGATCAGGTCAATCCAGTGGCGGATTTTCTGCTGTCCTGACCGGACGGGCGGCAATGTGGGGACGGCACCGCGCTAGGCGTGCCGCCGGGCCTTCTCTACAATAGCCGGATGAAATCGCCCACCCTGAACATCGACCTGCATTGCCATTCCACCGTTTCGGACGGCGCGCTCGCGCCCCGGGACGTGGCGCAGCGGGCGTTCGCCAATGGCGTCGATGTCTGGGCACTGACCGATCACGACGAGGTGGGCGGCATCGCCGAAGCTTCCGCTGCAGCAGAAGAGCTGGGCATGCGCTTTGCCACCGGCGTCGAAGTCTCCGTCACGTGGGCCGGCCTGACCGTGCATATCGTCGGCCTGCGCTTTGATCCCACCAACGCGGCGCTGGTCGAAGGCCTGCGCAAGACCCGCTCGGGACGCGCGGCCCGCGCCAAGCGCATCGGCGACCGCCTGGCAGACATGGGCATGCCCGGCGCCTACGAAGGCGCGCTGCCGTTTGCCGGCAACCCCGAACTGATCAGCCGCACGCACTTTGCGCGATACCTGGTGCAAGCCGGTTATTGCCCCGACGTGCAAACCGTTTTCAACAAGCATCTGGGCGACGACTGCCCCGGCCATGTGCCCATGCAATGGGCCACGCTGGCCGACGCCGTGGGCTGGATCCGCGGCGCGGGCGGCCAGGCCGTCATCGCCCACCCGGGCCGCTACAAGTACACGCCCCTGCAGTTTGCCGCGCTGTTCGACGAATTCCTGCAATTGGGTGGCGTGGGCATCGAGGTCAACACGGGCAGCCACACCGTGGAAGAAGCCCGCCAGTACGCCGAGGTGGCGCGCCGCTACGGCTTTTTGGCCTCGCGCGGGTCGGACTTCCACAGTCCCAAGGAAAGCCGGATGGACCTGGGCCAACTGCCGCCGCTGCCATCCGACCTGAAGCCGGTCTGGCACGACTGGTTCTGACGCGGGCGGCCTGCGCCGCTCATTCCGAAAGCTTCGACAGTGATCGCGCCATCGCGATGCAACCGCCATGAATAAAGCCTTTGTTAAAGAGTCCGACCACGAGGACGACGACGATCTGCCGCAGGCCCAAGCGTTGCCGGCCGGCACCAAGAACTACATGACGCCCGAGGGTTACGAGCGCCTGCGTGGCGAACTGACCCAGCTTATGAACGTGGAACGTCCGGCCGTCGTGCAGGTGGTGTCGTGGGCCGCGTCCAACGGCGACCGCTCGGAAAACGGCGACTACCTTTACGGCAAGAAGCGCCTGCGCGAGATCGACCGCCGCATGCGGTTCCTGACCAAGCGGCTGGATATTGCCGAAGTCGTGGACCCCAAGGCCCAACCCAACCGCGACCAGGCGTTCTTTGGCGCCACGGTCGTCTACGTGGACAAGGCCGGCGAGGAACACACCGTCACCATCGTCGGCGTGGACGAGGCCGAACCCCTGGCCGGCAAGATCAGCTGGATCTCGCCGGTGGCGCGCGCGCTGATCAAGGCGCGGGAAGGCGACACGGTGGTGCTGCGCACGCCGGCCGGCATCGATGAGCTGGATATTCTGGAAGTCAGCTATCCGGAATAGGGAAGTCAGACGCCCAAAAAGATAACGGGCGCCGGTTGTGGCCGGCGCCCGTTTGGTGGGCGGGATTCTAGCGTCCCTGCCTCGGTTGGCGGCTTGCGCCGCCGGTTCCCCTGGGGCTTGCTGCGAAACTTTCGCGGTTTGCTTCTTGCCGTTTACTTCTTGCGTTCTGCGATCGACTTTTCGGCCTTGTTGACCAGGTCCTCGCCGATCTGCTTCTTCCACTTTTCATAGACCGGCTTGGTGGCCTTCACGAACGCGTCGTGATCGGCCTGCGACAGCGTCGTCACGGTGACGCCGTGGCCGGCGATTTCCTTGAGCAGCGACGGGTCTTCGGGCGTGACGCCCTTGCGCGCGATCACGATCTGCTGCTTGCCGGCGTCCAGCGCGGCCTGGCGCACGATGTCGCGGTCCTTTTCCGACCAGGAATTCCAGACTTCGCGGTTGACCACGAAGATCAGCGGATCGGCCACGTAGTTCCACAACGTCAGGTACTTCTGACCCACGGTGTAGAGCTTGGAGCCCGTGTAGATCGACAGCGGATTCTCCTGGCCGTCGACCGCGCCGCTGGCCAGCGCGGGTTGCGCGTCCGCCCAGCTCATCTGCGTGGGATTGGCGCCCAGTGCGGTGAACGTGTCGATGTACAGCGGCGACCCGACGACGCGCAGCTTCATGCCCTTCATGTCCTCGGGCCGCTTGATCTCACGCTTGGAGTTGCTGACCTGGCGGTAGCCGTTTTCGCCCCAGGCCAGCGGCACCACGCCGGCCTTTTCGATGAGCTTGAACATGTCCTTGCCCACGTCGCCTTGCACCAGCGCGTCGATGGCGGCGTAGTCGGGCATCAGGAAGGGCAGGGAGAACAGGTTCAGCTGCTTGACCTGCGGCGACCAGTTGATGGTCGAGCCCACGGCCATGTCGATCACGCCCTGGCGGATCGCCGTGAACTCGCGGGTCTGGTCGCCCTGTACCAGCGAGGTGCCGGGGTAGACCTTGATGTTGATGCGGCCTTCGGTGCGCTCGCGCACCAGGTTCGACCAGATCTCGGCGCCCTGGCCCCACGGGAACGTGGTGCCCACGACGATGGAGAGCTTGTACTCGGGCTTGTAGTTCTGCGCATGCACGGGCGCCATGCCCACCACGGCTGCCGCGCACAGCGCGGCGCCGATCAGGTTGCGGAATTTCATGTTGCGTCTCCTCTCTCTGCGAGTCTTTCTGTTGTTGTCATCCATGGCCGGGAACCCTTGCCGGGCCGGCCCCGTCCAGCCTCTCTCAATAACCCAGCTTGCGCGGCAGCCACAGCGCCAGTTCGGGAAACACCAGCACCGCGACCAGCACCATGAACATCGCGCCCAGCAGCCACACCACCCAGCGCACGGTCGATTCCATCGGCACGCGCGCGATGCGGCACGACACCATCAGGTTCACGGCCAGCGGCGGGGTGAACTGGCCCAGCGCCACCTTCAAGGTCAGGATCACGCCAAACCACACCGGATCCCAGCCGTAGGCATTGGCGATCGGCATGAGCAGCGGCACAAAAATCAGAAAGATGGAGATGCCGTCCAGGAACATGCCCACGGTCATCAGCAGCAGGATCAGCAGCGCCAGCACGCCCCATTCGCCCAGGCCGGAATTGACGATGGCATGCGTGATCGGGTCGATCACGCTCAGCGTCGACAGGGCCCACGCAAAGATCCCGGCCAGCGTCACCACCAGCATGATCACGGCGGACAGCTCGGCGGCTTCGCGCAGGATTTTGTAGAGGTCGCGGAACTTGATGGTGCGGTGGATGAAGCCGCCCACGAACAGGCCATAGAACACCGCGACGACGGCGGCCTCGGTCGGCGTGAACCAGCCCATCCGCATGCCGCCCAGGATCAGCACGGGGGCCGCCAGCCCCCAGGACGCTTCGCGCAGGCTCTTCCAGAACGGCGGGCGGGGCAGGTGCGCTTCCAGCGCGCCCATCTTGTACTTGCGGCTCAGCCACACGGCAGGAATAATCAGCGCAAAGCCAGCCAGGATGCCCGGGATCATGCCGGCCGCAAACAGCGCGGGCACCGATGCGCCCGGCACCAGCACGGAATAGATGATGAAGGCCACGGACGGCGGGATCAGGATATCGGTGGCGGCGCCGGCGGCCACCACGGACGCCGAGAACGATCCCGGATAGCCGGCGCGCGACATCGCGGTGATCATCACCGCGCCCACGGCCGCGGCGCAGGCCGGTCCCGAGCCCGAGATGCCGCCCAGAAACATGGCCACCGCAATCGACACCAGCGGCAGCATGCCCGGACCGCGTCCGACGATGGCAATCGCAAAGTCCACCAGCCGCTTGGCCACGCCCGAGCGGTCGAAGATGGAACCCACCAGCACGAACATCGGAATCGCCAGCAGCGGGTACTTCGCCAGCCCGGCATAGAAGTTTTGCGGCACCGTCAGCAGGCCATACCAGGGCGTGTCCAGGTTGGTCAGCACGATCGCCACCGTGCCGCCGATGCCCAGCGCGACCCCGACGGGCACGCCGATGATCATCAGGACGATGAAGACGGTAAAGAGAATGGCGGCGATCATCGCTGGGCTTCCTGGCCCGGCGCGCGCACGAGGCGGCGCAGCGTGCCGAGCGTGCGCAGCGAAATCGCGGCGGCCATCACCGGCAGCCAGATCGAATACCACCAGGTCGGCACGCCGATGGCCGGCGAGGTTTCCTCGTAGATGTATTCGTCGTAAACCAGTTTGACCGACAGCACGGTCAGCAGCACGAAGAATCCCAGCACGCAGCCGTTCGAGATCAGCGCCATGATGCGCTGGCGGCGCGGCGAGCCCGAGTCCGCCAGGATCTCGATGCGAATGTGATGATTGCGCACGAACGCCACACTGCCGCCCGCCATCGTCAGCACGATCAAGAGGAACACGGAAATCTCTTCCGTCCAGGCGAACGACTGATCGGTGAAGTAGCGCACCAGCACATTCAGGAAAGTGATGATGGCCAACGTCGCCAGCAGGATCACGGCCAGCCAGTCCTCGACGGCCAGCGGCACCTTCACGGCGGGATGTGCTTCTACGGGGATGATCGGTTCTACGGGCTCGGCGGGGGCTTCGGGGCGGGACATGTGAGGCAGCGGCCAGCGGGCGCCGAAAGGCGCTTTTCTTGTTGGAAGGGTCGCTGCATCCTACCGTTGCGCTGCCGGGCCAGGTCTTCGTGTTTTCCCGCAATGCGGGGTCGAAGCAACATGCTGCGCCGCATCAACGTGGCGGGGCGGGAACGCCGCTGGGAGGGCAAAGGGCCGCCTTCCGTCCCGTAGCACCGACGATATTGCTTTGCACCATGCCAGTGCGCGGTGTGCGGAATTCTTTTGTAACAATGATCAAATCGGACCGCTGGAACCCGCCGCGAACTTCGGCTCCGGGAAAACCCCTTAAACGGGTAAAATCCCTGCTTTGCACCCCTCTTTATACGGCGCCCGCATCGTGTCCCTAGTTCAGCATCTGCCTGGTTCCTCCGTCCTGTCCTCCTTTCGACGTGATCGCCTTCTGGCGCAATTGAAGGAAGCCGGCCTGCCGGTGGCCGACATATCCGCCCGCTACGAGCACTTCGTCAGCACCGACGCCGCCCTGACGGCCGAACAGCAGCAGCAACTGTCGCAACTGCTCGACTACGGTACGCCCGCCACGGGTGACGCGCCCGCCAAGAGCGTCTCGCTGCTGGTCATCCCGCGCCTCGGCACGATCTCCCCCTGGGCCAGCAAGGCCACCGACATCGCCCACAACTGCGGCCTGTCGTCGGTGCATCGCATTGAACGCGGCGTGCGCTATGTCATTACGCCCGAACGCGGCCTGCTCGGCGCCAAGTCGCTCGACGAAGCCATGCTGGCGCGCGCGGCCGACTGCCTGCACGACCGCATGACCGAAACCGTGGTGGACGCCAGCTTCGACGGCCAAGCGCTGTTCCAGCCGCTGGCCGGCAAGCCCATGCGCACGGTCGACGTCCAGACGCGCGGCGCCGATGCGCTGGTCGAAGCCAACACCACGCTGGGCCTGGCCCTGTCCGACGACGAGATCGAATACCTGGCCAAGTCCTTCACCGATCTGGGCCGCGATCCCACCGATGTCGAGCTGATGATGTTCGCGCAGGCCAACAGCGAACACTGCCGCCACAAGATCTTCAACGCCGAATGGGTCATCGACGGCCAGTCGCAGCCCAACACGCTGTTCGGCATGATCCGCGCCACGCACAAGGCGCAGCCGCAAGGCACCGTCGTCGCCTACTCGGACAACGCCGCCATCATGGAAGGCGGCCCCGCGCAGCGCTTCCAGGCCGGCGTGCCGGGCCTGGCAGGCCAGGGCGCCGACAGTGCCAAGTACATCCGCCGCGACACCACCGTGCACACGCTCATGAAGGTGGAAACGCACAATCACCCGACCGCCATCGCCCCGTTCCCCGGTGCGTCCACCGGCAACGGCGGCGAAATCCGCGACGAAGGCGCCACCGGCCGCGGCTCCAAGCCCAAGGCGGGCCTCACGGGCTTCACCGTGTCGCACCTGCGCTTTGACGACGCGCTGCAACCCTGGGAAGCCGACCACCACGGTCTGCCCGATCGCATCGCTTCGCCGCTGTCCATCATGATCGACGGCCCCATCGGCGGCGCCGCGTTCAACAACGAATTCGGCCGTCCCAACCTGCTGGGTTATTTCCGCTCGTTCGAGCAGACCGCCGGCGGCACGCGCTGGGGCTATCACAAGCCCATCATGATCGCGGGCGGCCTGGGCAGCATCGACGCCGGCCTCACGCACAAGGATGTGATTCCCCCCGGCGCGCTGCTGATCCAATTGGGCGGCCCGGGCTTCCGCATCGGCATGGGCGGCGGCGCCGCCTCCAGCATCAGCATGGGCAGCAACTCGGCTGAACTGGACTTCGACTCGGTCCAGCGCGGCAACCCCGAAATCGAACGTCGCGCGCAAGAGGTCATCGACCGCTGCTGGCAACAGGCCGAAAACAACCCCATCATCGCGATCCACGACGTGGGCGCGGGCGGCCTGTCCAACGCATTCCCCGAACTGGTCAACGACGCCGGCCGCGGCGCCATCTTCGACCTGAAGCGCGTGCCTCTCGAAGAATCGGGCCTGTCGCCCGCCGAAATCTGGAGCAACGAATCGCAGGAACGCTACGTTCTGTCGATCCTGCCGCAAGACCTCGAACGCTTTGACGCCATCGCCCGCCGCGAACGCTGCCCGTACGCGGTGGTGGGCGTGGCCACCGAAGAGCGCCAGCTGCGCGTGGTGGACGGCGAAGGCCTGCCCGGCCTGGACACGATCCGCCCGCAAGGCGACGCCGAAGTGCGCCCCGTGGACGTGCCCATCGACGTCATCCTGGGCAAGCCGCCGCGCATGACGCGCGACGTCACCCGCCTGCCCGGCGTGTCCGAGCCGCTGGATCTGGCCGGCATCGACCTGACCGAAGCCGCCTACCGCGTGCTGCGCCACCCCACCGTGGCCAACAAGTCCTTTCTCATCACCATCGGCGACCGCACCGTTGGCGGTCTGTCCAGCCGCGACCAGATGGTCGGTCCGTGGCAGGTGCCTGTCGCCGACTGCGCCGTCACGCTGGCCGACTACGAAGGCTTCCGCGGCGAAGCCATGTCGATGGGCGAACGCACCCCCATCGCCATGCTGGACGCCCCGGCTTCGGGCCGCATGGCCGTGGCCGAAGCCCTGACCAACCTGGCGGCGGCCGACGTCGCGCGCCTTGAAGACATCAAGCTGTCGGCCAACTGGATGGCCGCCTGCGGCGTGGCCGGGCAAGACGCCGCGCTGTACGACACCGTGTCCGCCGTCAGCGAACTGTGCCAGGCCACGGGCCTGTCTATCCCGGTCGGCAAGGACTCCCTGTCCATGAAGACCTCCTGGGAACAGGACGGCGAGCAGCGCCAGGTCGTGGCGCCCGTGTCGCTGATCATCACGGCGTTCGCACCCGTTGCTGATGTCCGCGCCAGCCTGACCCCGCAACTGCGCACCGACGCCGGCGACAGCGTCCTGATCCTGATCGACTTGGGCCGCGGCCGTCACCGCATGGGCGGCTCGATCCTGGCGCAGACCTACAACCAGGTCGGCCAGACCGTGCCGGACATCGACGCGCCGCAAGACCTGCGCGCCTTCTTCGTCACCATCCGCACGCTGGCCGAAGCCGGCACCATCCTGTCCTATCACGACCGTTCCGATGGCGGCCTGTTCGCCACGCTGGTCGAAATGGCCTTCGCTGGCCGTACCGGCATCTCGGTCAACCTGGACATGCTGACCTTCGATCCGCAGTCGGCCGATTGGGGCGACTACAAGATCCGTCCGGAACAGGTCGCCGTGCAGCGCGACGAACTGACGCTGAAGGCCCTGTTCTCGGAAGAAGCGGGCGCCGTCATCCAGGTGCCGGCTTCGCAGCGCGACGCCGTCATGCAGGTCCTGCGCGGCGCCGGCCTGTCGGCCCACTCGCACGTCATCGGCGGCCTGAACGGCGCCGACGAAGTCGAGTTCTACCGCGACGGCCGCAAGGTCTGGGGCCAGCCGCGCGCCGATCTGGGCCGCGCGTGGTCTGAAGTCTCGCACCGCATCATGGCGCGCCGCGACAACCCCGCGTGCGCCCAGGCTGAACTGGACGTCTGGAACGACACCAAGGATCCGGGCATGAGCCCGACCGTGGCCTTCGACCCGCAAGAGGACGTGGCCGCGCCGTTCATCAATACCGGCAAGCGTCCGCGCGTGGCCATCCTGCGCGAGCAGGGCTGCAACAGCCAGGTCGAAATGGCCTGGGCCTTCGATACCTCGGGCTTCGAGGCCATCGACGTCCACATGACCGACCTTCTGTCCGGTCGCCTGGACCTGGCCCAGATGCAGGGCCTGGTCGCCGTCGGCGGCTTCAGCTACGGCGACGTGCTGGGCGCCGGCGAAGGCTGGGCGCGCACCATCCGCTTCAACAGCAAGCTGTCGGATCAGTTCGCCGCGTACTTCGCGCGTCCCGACACCTTCGCGCTGGGCGTGTGCAACGGCTGCCAGATGATGGCCGCGCTGGCGCCCATGATCCCGGGCGCCGAGCACTGGCCGCGCTTCACGCGCAACCAGTCCGAAAAGTACGAAGCCCGTCTGTCGATGGTGGAAATCGCCAAGTCGCCATCGATCTTCTTTGCCGGCATGGAAGGCGCCCGCGTGCCGGTCGCCGTGGCTCATGGCGAAGGCTTTGCCGACTTCTCGCAGCAGGGCGACGCCAGCCGCGTGCTGGCCGGCGCGCGCTTCATCGACAACTATGGGCAAGCCACCGAAGCCTATCCGTTCAACCCGAACGGCAGCCCGGGCGGCCTGACCTCGGTCACCACGGCCGACGGCCGCTTCACGGTGATGATGCCGCACCCGGAACGCGTGACCCGCAACGTCATGATGTCGTGGGCGCCCGAGAAGTGGGGCAATGCGGACTCGGGCGGTGCGTTCAGCCCGTGGATGCGCATCTTCCGCAACGCGCGCGCCTGGCTGAAGTAAGCGTTTCGGGCTAAGCCCCGAACCCCTGGCCACCGAAACCGCCGCGGCTCGTCCGCGGCGGTTTTGCGTTGACGGCCTTGCTGCGGCGGCGATGATCCCGCTGCCGAAGGGGGGGGCTCTGGCGGCAGGCGCACAAGCCGCCCGCCACGCGGTCCGCTCAACGCATGTAACCCGGTGAAATATTTAACTTTTCATTGCATTGCGCCGTTAAGGGGAAAGCGTTACGCAACCCCCGGAGTGGCTTTCAATGTTCAAGAATTTAAGTATCCGCGCAATCCTGACGACCGCCTTGGCCGTCTTCTTTGCACTCTTTCTGGTGACTGGCATCGCGGTCTACCAGCAACTGACCTCCAACCGCACCTCGATCGAGGTGATGCTGGACACCAACCTGGTCCGCGCCAATTCGCTGGACGACGCGGCGTCGGACCTGCTGCGCGCCCGTGTGGTGCTGCTGGCGGCGCATAGCGCGCTGCTCGAAGGCAAGAGCCTGGACACGACGGCCAGCAACATGCAGCGCATGGACAGCTACGTCACCAAGGCCACCGGTCAGATCGAAGCCGCGCGCAAGCTGCCGGAAACGTCGCCGCAGGGCAAGCCTCTGTTCGAGGCGGCGCTGGCCGCCTACGACGTCTACGTGCGCGAGGCCATCGGCCCGATGATCGCCGCCATTCGCGCCGGCGACGCCAAGGAGGCCGGCCGCATCAATCAGGAAAAGGTCAGCCCGCTGGGCACCAAGTTCACCCAGGCCAACCAGCAATATGTGGACTTCGCCGACGAAGTCGGCCAGCGCGTGGCGCGCGATTCCGCCGCGCGCATCAATACCGCGATCGTCTTCCTGATCTGTCTGCTGGTCGTGGTGGCCGCGCTGGTCGTGGGCCTGTATGTGGTCTTCGGCCGCGCCGTCTTCCGTCCGTTGCATGAAGCCGGGCGCCTGTTCGACCGCATCGCCAGCGGCGACCTGACCAACCGCATCGAGCAGCGCGGCAACAACGAGATCGGCGTCCTGTACGGCGCCGTCAAGCGCATGCAGGACAGCCTGGCGCGCACGGTGTCGGCCGTCCGCCTGGGCGTGGAAGAGATCCACACCGGCTCGCGCGAAATCGCCGCCGGCAACATCGACCTGTCCTCGCGCACCGAGCAGCAGGCCGCGTCGCTGGAAGAAACCGCCGCCAGCATGGACGAACTGTCCTCCACCGTGAAGAACAATGCCGACAGCTCGCGCAGCGCGGCGCAACTGGCGATGGCGGCATCGGAAGTCGCCACGCGCGGCGGCCAGGCGGTCGGCGACGTGGTCGGCACGATGCGCGGCATTGCCGACAGCTCGCATCGCATCTCCGACATCGTCGGCGTGATCGACGGCATTGCCTTCCAGACCAACATCCTGGCGCTGAACGCCGCGGTCGAAGCCGCGCGCGCGGGCGAGCAGGGCAAGGGTTTCGCCGTGGTGGCCAGCGAAGTGCGCGCGCTGGCGCAGCGCAGCGCAGCCGCCGCCAAGGAGATCAAGGGCCTGATCGACGACTCCGTGCAGAAGGTCTCGGTGGGTTCGGACCAGGTGGAGGCCGCCGGCGCCACCATGCAGGAGATCGTGACGTCGGTGCGCCGCGTGGCGGACATCATCAACGAGATCTCCAGTGCGTCCGAGGAGCAGTCGCAGGGCATCGAGCAGGTGAACCAGGCCGTGTCGCAGATGGACAGCGTGACGCAGCAGAACGCGGCGCTGGTCGAAGAGGCCGCGGCCTCGGCGGCATCGCTGGAAACGCAGGCCCAGCGCCTGCGCGACGCGGTTGCGGTGTTCAAGCTGCAATCCGGCCGGGTGATCGACGCTGAAGCTCCCGCGCTGGACAACCGCGGCGCTGAGCCGGCGCTCATCGGCGCCTGATTCCGCCCGCCAAAGTTACGCGCCAATAAAAAGCCGGCCCCGAAGGCCGGCTTGCATGTACCACGCAAGGCCCCGACGCAACGCGCCGGGGCCTTCTGCATTACTGGTCGAGCTGGATCTTGGCGTCGTTGGCGACGTTCTTCCACTTCTTCACGTCGCTGGCGATCACTTGCTGGAAGGCGTCCGACGAACCGGCCACCACGGTGCCGCCCAGGCTGGCCATCTTGGCCTTCACTTCGGGCGTGTTCAGCGCCTTGACCGAGGCGTCGTGCAGCTTGGTCTTCACGGCTTCCGGCAGGTTCTTCGGGGCCAGCAGGCCGTTCCACGCGTTGGCTTCATAGCGCGTCAGGCCGGCTTCCTTGAAGGTCGGCGTGTCGGGCAGTTCCGGCGAACGCACGTCGGCGGCGATGGCGATCGGTCGGATCTGGCCGCTCTTGATGTAGGGCAGCGAGGCCGGCACCGGTTCCCAGATCATCGACACCTGGCCGCTGATCACGTCGGTGAAGGCGGGGCCCGCGCCGCGGTAGGCGATGTGCATCAGGTGCGAACCCGTCATCGACTTCATCAGTTCCATCGCCAGGTTACCCAGGCCGCCCGCGCCGGACGATGCGTACGTGTACTTGTCCGGGTTGGCCTTCGACTGCGCGATCAGCGCGTTCAGGTCGGCGGCGGGGAAGTCCTTGGTGACGCTCAGCACGCCGGGCACGGTGACCAGTTGCGTGATGGCCGTGAAGTCCTGCGACGCATCGTACGTCAGGTTCTTGTAGACGGCGGGGTTCGTGCCGTGGGTGCTGGAGGAGGCCAGCAGGATGGTGTAGCCGTCGGGTGCGGCGTCGGCGACGTAGCGCGTGCCGATCGAACCGCCTGCGCCAGCCTTGTTCTCGACCACCACCGTGACGCCGAGTTCGGTGCCCAGTTGCGCGGCGAAGACGCGGCCGATGATGTCGGCGGTGCCGCCCGGGGCGAACGGCACGATCATGCGGATGGGCTTGCTCGGGTAGTCGGACTGCTGGGCCGAAGCGCCGGCCGCCAGCGTGGCGCCGGTCAGGAGCGCCAGGGCGATGGTGGTTTTCTTCAGGGTCATCTGTATCTCCACGAGAAGGTTAGTCGAGGCTGCGATCGAGCCAATCGACGATCAATCCGGCAATGTGGTCGCTGTTGCGATCCAGCATGCAGAAGTGCGAGTTGCCGGCGATGCCGGCAGCGGGCAGGTCCAGCACGTCGGCGCGTTGTCCGGCCGCGCGCAGGGCGTTCCAATAGGCGTCCGTCTGGGCGCGATAGCGCTGCCAGGTGTCGTCCGCGGTGAAGTGATCGCCCCAGACCAGCAGTTGCGGGGGCAACTGACAGGAGGCCTGGGCCGGGGTGCCGGTGGGTTCGACGGCCACGACGGCGCGCACGGTCGCGGCATATTCCTGCGCCAGCTGCGTGACAAAGCCGCCGCCCTGGCTGTGGCCGACCAGAATGCAAGGGCCCACGAAGTCGAGCAGCGCGCGATAGGCGTCCAGCGCCATGTCGCCGTGCGTCAGCCAGCGCGGGACGAACTGTTTGGAAAAGGTGTCGAACGCCTCGACGGGAAACTGCTGTCCCGGATACGCCTGGCGCGGTTCGCCAGCCGGCGCATAGCCCGAGGCCGGGCCGATGCGGAACAGCCGCCACGCTTCTTCCTTGGATCGGAAGATGGGGGCCGAATCGTAGACTTCAGGAAACATCGCCCACGAGGCGCGGCCGCGTTCCGGCGCGTCGGACACGAAGACGTCGTAGCCGGCCTGCAGCAGGCGCCACAACCAGCCGTCGCGGCCATCCGGCGTGCTTTCCCATTGCGCGCCGGTCATGCCGCCGCCATGCCATAGCAGGACGGGGTAAGGCCGCGTCGGCTGCGCAAGGCGGTACTCCTGGACATACAACTGGCCGACGCTGTAGCCGCCGTTCATGTCGATGAGCCGGGGCGACGCATTGCCGACCACCTTTTGCTGCTGCATCGGCAGTCCGCCGGCCACGACTTCGACGCCGCCCAGGTAATGGCTGCGGATGGACTTGAGCTGGACAGGGATGTCGGACATAGGGTTTTCCAGAAGTGGATGCGGGGATATTAGTTGCAAGGTGTTTCTGTCTTGTGCAAAATGCGCACTCGTTGTGCCGGAAAGGCACAGCCGATGAGCCGCTGGCCAACACGCATCCAGCCCCGGACAGACATGGGGCGGGGCAGGAGAAGACGCATGGACATCAAATGGCTGGAAGACTTCGTCGCGCTGTCGAAGTCGCGCAACCTGTTTCAGGCCGCGGAGTCGCGCAACGTGACGCACCCGGCGTTTGGGCGCCGCATCAAGGCGCTTGAGGATTGGGCGGGTGTGCCGCTGGTCGAACGCGGCCACCAGGTGTCCACGCTGAACGCCGCGGGCCGTAGCGTGCTGGCCGCCGCCATCGACGTGCTGGACATCCTGCACGAGACGCGCGAAGCGCTGCAGAAGCCCGAACAGGAACGCGCCCGCAAGATCACCATCGCATCAGGCAAGACGCTGGCGCACTCGGTGTTGCCGGGGCTGATGGCCGGCGTGCAGCGCAGCCTGCCCGCGTTTCAGTTGAAGGTGATCACCACGACGCTGAATTACGGCGTGGATATGCTGGGGGATGGCGAGGTCGATTTCCTTTTGTGCCATGCCCACGAACCGCTGTACGCCAAGATCGACAATCCCAATTACCGTTGCCGGCGCGTGGGCGCCGACAAGCTGGTGGCCGTGAGCGCGCCCGTGGCGCCCGGCGGCCGTCACCCCCGGTTCGCGGTGCCCAAGCTGGCGTCCGACCCGCCCGTGCCTTTCCTGGCCTACGCCGACAGCATGTCGCTGGGCCGCATCCTGCACGACAAGCTGCGTGGCCTGTGCGAGGTGCCCCTGCTGCAAACCACCTACGAGTCCGACCTGGCCGACGCGCTGCACGCCATGGCGCGCCAGGGTTTCGGCCTGGCCTGGCTGCCGCACACGCTCGTCGAACCCGACCTGCGTGACGGCCGGCTGGTCCGCGCCGACGGCGCCCGCAACGACATCCATATGGAAATCCGCCTGTACCAGTCGGTCGGCAACACCAAGCCCCTGGCCCGCGAGGTGTGGAGCCGCATCGAGGCTTACGCAGCCAAATAACGCCGTTTGCCCGCGCAGGCATAAAATAGCGGTTTGCCCCTTTCCCGCACACAGGAAGCCAGCGCCATGAACGCACGCATCCCCGAAGACGCATTGCCGCCCACCCTTGATCCCAAAGCCCTCCAGGACTTCGTGGACGACAAGTGGGACAACGAGATCATTCCCGCGCTGACCGACTACATCGCCATTCCCGCCAAGAGTCCGGCCTTTGACGCCGACTGGGAAAAGAACGCGTTCATCGAGCGCGTGGTGCGCGATGCAGCGCAGTGGGTCGAAGCGCAGAAGGTCTCCGGCCTGAAGCTGGAAGTGGTGCGCCTGCCGGGCCGCACGCCCGTCATCTTCTTTGACGCGCCCGCCACCCGCAGCGACAACGGCGACACCGTGTTGCTCTACGGCCACCTGGACAAGCAACCTGAATTCTCGGGCTGGCGCGCCGGACTCGGTCCGTGGACGCCCAAGTACGAAGACGGCAAGCTTTACGGCCGCGGCGGCGCCGACGACGGCTACGCCGTATACGCTTCGCTGACCGCCATCATGGCGCTGGACAAGCAAGGCATCCCGCGTCCGCGCTGCGTCGGCATCGTCGAGACCTGTGAAGAATCCGGCAGCTACGACCTGCTGCCGTACGTCGACGCGCTGCGCGATCGCCTGGGCAACGTGGCCCTGGTGGTGTGCCTGGATTCCGGCGCCGGCAACTACGACCAGCTCTGGATGACCACGTCGCTGCGCGGCATGGTGTCCGGCACGCTGGAAGTCCAGGTCCTGGACGAAGGCGTCCATTCCGGCGACTCCAGCGGCGTCGTGCCTTCCTCGTTCCGCATTCTGCGCCACCTGCTGGACCGCCTGGAAGACAGTGGCACCGGCCGTCTGCTGCCGCAAAGCCTGCACTGCGAAATCCCCGCCGAACGCATCGAACAGGTCAGCGCCACCGCGCGCATCCTGGGCGACGAAGTGTGGCGCCGTTTCCCCTGGAGCTGCGGCGCCGACGGCGGCTTCGTGCTGCCCATGACCACTGAACCCGAACAGGCGCTGCTGAACCGCACGTGGCGCCCCACGTTGTCCGTGACCGGCGCCGAAGGCCTGCCGCCGCTGTCCAGCGCTGGCAACGTGCTGCGCCCGCGCACCGCCTTCAAGCTGTCGCTGCGCCTGCCGCCGCTGGTGGACGCGGTGGCCGCCTCGCAGGAAATCAAGGAACTGCTCGAAGCCGACGCGCCCTATAACGCCAAGGTCATCTTCAAGGCCAACGAAGGCGCCGCCACCGGCTGGAATGCGCCCGCCACCGTGCCGTGGCTGACGCAGGCCCTGGACGCCGCTTCGCAGCAGTACTACGGCGCACCTTGCGGCTACATCGGCCAGGGCGGCACGATTCCGCTGATGAGCATCCTGCAAAAGGGCTTCCCGCAGGCGCAGTTCATGGTGTGCGGCGTGCTGGGTCCCAAGTCCAACGCGCACGGCCCCAACGAATTCCTGCACGTGCCGTACGGCAAGAAGCTCACCGCCGCCGTGGCTCAGACCATGGCCGCCATGCCGGCCGCTTGACCTGCACGCGTGCCACGCAGAGCGCGGGGCCTTCGGCCTTGCGCTCTTTCTATTTCCAGGACTGATTCCATGATTTCCACTTCCGACGCCTATGCCAATGTGGTCGCAGAAACCCGCCACTGGCTGAACCAGGCGGTGATCGGCCTGAACCTCTGTCCCTTCGCCAAGGCGGTGCAGGTCAAGGACCAGATCCGCTTTGCCGTCAGCGACGCCACCGACGCCGAGGGCGTGCTGACCGACCTGCAGGACGAGCTGGCGCTGCTGGCTGAAACCGATCCCGACAAGATCGACACCACGCTGCTCATCATCCCCGATGCGTTGGACGACTTCATGGAGTTCAACGACTTCGAAGACCTGTCCGACCGTCTGCTCAAGCGCATGCGTCTGGTGGGCGAGTTGCAGGTGGCCACCTTCCACCCGCAATTCCAGTTCGCCGACACGCAGCCGGACGATATCGAGAACTACACCAACCGCTCGCCGTATCCCATCCTGCATCTATTGCGTGAAGACAGCATCGACCGCGCGGTGGAGTCGTTCCCGGATGCCGCCGAGATCTACGAGAAGAACATCGACACGATGAACAAGCTCGGGCTGGAAGGGTGGAAAAAGCTGATGACGAAGGCCTGATCGGCGGGCCTTGATCGGGCCTTGATCGGGCCTTGATTGGGCCTTGATCGGGCCGCGACTCGGCCCACATCAAGTCCCCGCATCGGGTTCGGCATCGGGTCCCGCATCGGGCCCCGTATCGCGCCCATCACCCAGGCTGTTACCGGGATATCCCTAGATAGCCCGTCGGTTGTATTGCATACAACATACGATCATTGTGACCGTCGCCGATCGGCGGCGGCCTGTACGTCCTTCCCCTTTTCATTGTCTTGCCTCGCGGCCCACGTCGGCCGCGCGTTGGCCTTTGCCTTTGTCTGGAGAGCCGTATGCGATTCACCCGCCGTCATGCCCTGGGCGCGCTCGCCGCCTTGCCGTTGATCTCGCGCCCGGCCTGGGCCCAGCAGAACGCCTTTCCGACGCGTCCCGTGCGTCTGCTGGTGGGCTTTGCGCCCGGCGGGCTGACCGACATTGCCGCGCGCGCGCTGGCCGACCGCATGGGCAAGACCCTCAAGCAGAACGTCGTCGTTGAAAACCGCCCGGGCGGGCAGGCCATCATCGCCACCGTCGCGGTGGCGCGGGCCGAGCCCGACGGCTACACGCTGGGGTTTGCCGGCACCAACGGCATGATTCTCAACCCCTTGCTCTACAACAACCTGCCGTACCAGCCATCGGACTTCAAGCAATTGGGATCCATGGGCAAATCGCCCATGCTGCTGATCGTGCATCCCGACCTGGGCGTGAACACCGTGCAGGAGTTCATTGACCTGGCCAAGAAAAAGCCCAACGACATCACCTGCGCGCATGCCGGCCGCGGCGTCATCAATCATCTGGCGCTGCTGCATTTCCAGTCGAAGACCGGCACGCAATTCCAGGACGTGCCCTACAAGGGCAGCGGTCCGGCGCTGCTGGACCTGATGGCGGGCACCGTGCAAAGCACGTTCGACTTTCCGACCTCGGCGCTGCCCAACATCAAGTCCGGCAAACTGAAAGTGCTGGCCGTCACCGCGGACAAGCGGCTGTCCAGCCTGCCCGATGTGCCCACGATGAAGGAAGCGGGCGTCGACGACTTCGAGCTCTACACCCGCATGATGATCTCGGGCCCCGCCGCCATGCCCGCCGACGTCGTGAAGACGCTGGAGCACGCCGTGCGCGAAGGCACGCGCGATCCCAGCCTGGTCCAGCAATTCGCGGAGCAGGGCGTGGCCGTGGAGTTCACGTCGTCCGCCGATCTGGACAAGGTCATTGCCGACGAATCCGCCATGTGGGCGCAGGTCATCAAGGCCAACGGCGTGCCCAAGACCGACCTGAAGGCATAAGGCCGCGACGGCAAGGAGACGACAGTGACACAGCCCCGTATCACCGTAACGCCCGAACGCGCGCTGATCGACGTCGAGCGCGACATCCGCATCGAAGGCTTTCCGGCTTATGCCTTTATCACCGTCACGGCCAGCATGCACATGTGCGGCGCGGCGTGGCGCTCGGAGGCCGTGTTCGTGGCCGGTCACGACGGACGTCTGGACTTGCGGCGCGATAGCCCGGTGTCCGGCTCGTACGGCGAACCGTCGGCCATGGGCATCGTCTGGTCCATGGTGTGCCAGGACATGGACCGCGTGGTGTTTCCGCCCGACAGCACGGATGCGCTGACCGTGCACCTTCACGCCACGAATGGCGCCCTGTCGGCAGAGGCCACTTTGGTGCAGGACTTCCTGGCGGACGGTGTCACGCACCGATCCGTGCGCGAAGAGGTGGACGGCATGTCGCTGTCCGGCGAACTATTCGTGCCGGCCGGACCCGGCCCGCATCCCGTCGTGGTCTACATGAACGGCTCGTCGGGTGGCGTCAACGCGCCCCGCGCCGCGCTGTTTGCCGCTCGCGGCTATCAATGCCTGGCGTTGGCGATCTTCAACTACGACGGCCGTCCGAAGTACTTGAACGACATGCCGCTCGAATACTTCGAAGCCGCCCTGAAATGGGTCCGCAAATCGCTGCAGCCGCGTGACGGCTTCGTGGCGGTGTCGGGCATCAGCCGGGGCGGCGAGACATCGTTGCTTGTTGCCTCGCATTTCCCCGACCTGGTCAGCGCGGTCGTCGCGTACGTGCCGTCGCACGTGATGCACGGCGTGGTCAGCGCCGGCGCGCCGGGCACCGGCCGCGATGCCCAGGTCTGGACCCGGCATGGCGAGCCCTTGCCGCACCTGTGGCAAGACAACGCCACGGCCGACTGGAACGCCGCCTATGCCTCCGAGCCGCCGTATCGCCAGACCCTGGCATTCCTGAGCGCCACGCGCGATGCTTCGGCCTTCGGGCGCGCGCGCATTCCCGTCGAAAACTATCCCGGACCGGTCATGCTGGTCAGCGCGTCCGACGACGGCTTCTGGCCCAGCACCGCGTATTCCGAAATGGTGGTGCGCCAGCGTCAGGCGTTTGATCTGCCCACGAATCACTACGTCTGCGCCGGGGCGGGCCACCATGTCCACTATCCCTGCCTGCCGGCCACGCTGATCAACAAGCCACACGCGATGTCCGGACTGCTGCTGGATGCAGGCGGCACGCCGTCGGCCAACGCGGCTGGGAACGAAGGGTCGTATCGCGCGGTGCTGGACTTTCTGGTGCAGGCGCGAGGTGGGCAAGGGTAGGGCGCGAGCCTTATTGCCGGCGAATGGCCTCGACCTGGATCTTCAGCTTGACCTCGGGCTTGAAGCCCATGTCCAGGCCGAAGTTCATGCCGAAATCCTTGCGGCTGAACTCGGTGGAAGCATCGGCGCCGCAGACCTCGCGCTTGACCATCGGATGATCGATGCATTTGAAGTCGTCGATATCGAGCTTCACCTGGCGCGTGACGCCGCGCAGCGTCAGGTCGCCCGTGGCTTCCTCGGGCTTGTCGCCGTCGAACTTGGTGAACTTGCCCTTGAACGTGGCGGTGGGGTACTTGGCTGCATCAAAGATATCCGGCGCGATCGCGTGCTGGTTCATTTCGTCGTGGCCGAAGTCCACCGACTTGATGTCCACGGTGACTTCCAGGGTGCCGGTGCGCGCCGCGCGGTCCAGCACGACCACGCCGCTGGACTGGTTGAACTTGCCCCGCCAGGTCGACAGGCCGCCAAAGTGATCGGCCTCGAAGCTGGGGTACGTGTGCGAGGGATCAAGGTCATACGTGACCGGCGCGGCGGTCGCGGCGAAGGTCATCGACAGCGCACTTGCGCCCAGCAACAGGGACGGGATCAACTTCATTGCGGCTCCTTGTGGATGGCGTTCAAGCACGCCGGCGACGGGTCGCCTGCGTGCCGGAAAGACAAGACAATAACATTCAGTTCTGTGTCGGCAGTGTGGCGTAAATCAAAAATCCGGGGCGCCGCGCGGCGCACCGTCCGATGGCATCAATCCACTTTGCCCAGCCATGCCGAAAGATCCTGCAAGGTCTCACGCAGCGCGTTGAAGCGCTGTTCACCCAGGTGCGCTTTCCATTCCAGTTCAACGGCCGCCACGCAACTGCGCATCAGCACGTACATTTCCTGGCCGCGGGCGGTGAGCTGCAATTCGGTGGAATTCGATGTGGCGCCGGGCCGGCGCAGCAGATAGCCGCGCCGCTCCAGTTCGGCCAGCACGTAGTTCATCGCCTGGCGCGACATGTTGCATTGGCGGGCCAGCTCGATTGGCCGCCGGCCGTGCGGGCCGGGGTACATGAAGACGCCCAGTTCGGTCAATGACACGTCGAATCCCTGCTCGTTGACGGCAGACAACATGCGCGCGACCACGTGCTCGCGCGGCAGCCGCAGCAAGGAACCGATCATCGGCAGGCCGGTTTGCGGTTCGGATGCGGCGCTATTTTTTCTGCTGGACATGGCGTAAAAAATTTGTACACTGGAACGTAAAGTAACTTTACACGGGAGTATGCCATGAACGTAGCGCAAGCATTCGATGAAGAAGAAGTGATCCGCGTGGGCCAACTGGAAATCCGCTATCTCCAGCCAAGCGGGCGGGGCAACCGCATGGGGGCGTTTGAATTGTGTGTGCCGCCGGGCTCGAACGTGCCGCCGCCGCACAGCCACGACAACGAGGAATTGATCTACGTGCTTGAAGGCACGCTGCGCTTTACCGTCGGCGCAGAAACGCGCGACCTTCGTCCCGGCGATTCGATGACCACGCCGACCGGTGTGGCCCATGCGTTCAGCAACCCGCACGCGGTCATGGCCAAGGCGCTGGTGATCAACACGCCGGAAATCAGCGCCGATTACTTCCGCGAGATGGCGGCCCTGATCAACGGCGGCGGGCCGCCGGACAAGGCCCGGATGATGGAGACGATGAAGCGGTTCGGCCTGACGCCGATCGCGCCGGCGCCGGCATCGGCGCCTGCTGTGGCGGCGGCGGCAGGTTGACCGCGCGCGTGATCGGCGCAGCGTTCCGGGCAGCATCGCCGGCATCCGAGGCGGCCGGTGATCGCGCAAAAAGGGCGTCGCCAGGACGCCCTTATTTCGGTTGATTCGACTTCGATCGCTTCAGCTTCGATTGCTTCAGTTTCGGTCGCTATCGCCTCAGTCGATTCAGCTTCGGCTGATGAATCCTCGGCCTACTCGTCGTTCGCCCACTCGACCTGCACGCCCAGGCTGCGCAGGTTCTCGACAAAGCTCGGATGGGCGCGTCGGATCGGCGTGGCGTTGCGAATCTCCGAACGTCCCTTGATGCTGCTGGCCACCATGAACAGCGCGATCGCCACGCGGATGATGTAGGGGCTTTCGACCACGCCCGGCGTCAGCGGATTGCCGCCAAACGTCACCACGCGATGCGGGTCCGACGAGAACACGTGCGCACCAAATTTGGACAGTTCGCCCGTCCAGCCCAGCGCACCGTCGTAGACCTTGTTCCAGAACATCGCATTGCCCTCGGCGCACACGCCCAGCGCAATGAAGATCGGCAGCAGATCCACCGGAAAGTAAGGCCAGGGCGCCGCCTCGACCTTGGTCAGCACGTTGCTGGTGAACGGCGTCTGCACCTTCAAAGGCCCGTCGCGCAGCGCGCGGGACCAGCCGTCCTTGTGCTCGATTCGCACGCCGAACTTGGCGAACGTGCGGTCGATCAGCGGAAAATTGCCCGGCGTGCGATTGCGCACCACCACGTCGCCACCCGTGATCGCGCCCAGCGCGAGGAAGGTCGTGATCTCGTGGAAATCTTCTTCAAACGTGAACTCGCCGCCGCCCAGACGCTTGCCGCCGCGCACCACCAGCCGCGAGGTGCCGATGCCGTCGATATCGGCGCCCATCATTGCCATGAACCGGCAGAACTCCTGCACGTGCGGCTCGGACGCTGCATTGGTCAACGACGACTCGCCTTCTGCCGCGGCCGCGCACAACACGAAGTTCTCGGTCGTGGTCACGGACGCATAGTCCAGCCAATGATGCGTGGGCTTGAGCGGACCGCTCGCGCGCACCAGCAGTGACCCGCTGGCGCGTTCCACCTGGCCGCCGAATGATCGGAAGATGTCCACGTGGGGATCGATCTCGCGCACCCCCAGCGTGCATCCCTTGACGTTGTCCTCCAGCCGCGCCACGCCAAAGCGCGCCAGCAGCGGCGGCACCAGCATGATCGACGAACGCATCTCCTCGGGCAGCCGGTGGTTTGCCGCATCGAAGACGGTGTTCTTGTGATGCAGCGCCAGCGTGCGCGTCGCATCGTCCAGCCGGACGTCACTGCCCAGCGTGCGGAAGATGTCCAGGATCTTGCGCACATCGGTGATGTCCGGCACCCCATGCAATGTCAACGGCTGATCGGTCAGCAGCGTGGCGCACAGGATCGGCAGCACCGCGTTCTTGTTGGCCGAAGGGACGACGCGGCCGCGCAAAGGCGTGCCGCCGTGGACGATGAGGTTGGACATGGGGATGGGGACTGCCGGGAAAGAAATAGGGGAGAGCGCGGGGATTGTACTGGCGAACGTCCAGACCGCTCGGGGTCGGCTGGGCCGTGCCGGTTGAGGATACGCACCCCCCCGTGCTTCCGAGCGTCGCCCCGATACGAGGGTTTTCACATATATGGACAAATACGATAATTGAAAATATGATTCCTGCACATAAAGCGGAAGTGCGTTCGCACGGCGAATCCGCTCCGCAATAAAGGTGAATCCTCAGCATTAACAGATGAAGGCCTTCACACAGGAGGAGGGGAAATGGAAGCTACCGCAACTGCACCGCGTTCATCGTCCATGTCAAAAAGGGACAAGCGCGTCATCGTCGCTGCATCCCTGGGCACGGTGTTCGAGTTCTACGATTTCTTTTTGATCGGGCTGCTGGCGGCAGAGATCGCCCGCGTGTTCTTTTCTGGCGTGAATCCCACGGCGGGATTCATCTTCACGCTGCTGGGGTTCGCGGCGGGATTCATGCTTCGTCCGTTCGGCGCCATCGTCTTTGGCCGGTTGGGCGACTTGGTGGGACGCAAGTACACGTTTCTGGTCACCATCGTACTGATGGGTGGTTCGACGTTCCTGATCGGCGTGCTGCCCTCGTATGAGACCGCCGGCCTCATCGCTCCCATAGGCTTTGTCGTGATGCGCATGATCCAGGGTCTGGCACTGGGGGGGGAATTCGGCGGTGCGATGATTTATGTGGCCGAACATGCCCCAGCGAACAAACGCGCAACCTGGACGGCATGGGTGATCCTGACGGCGGCGGTTGGCTTCCTGCTTGCCGTGGCCGTCATCATTCCGCTTCGGCTCACGATGGGGCAGGAAGCGTTCGGCGCGTGGGGCTGGCGGATTCCGTTCATCATTTCCATCGCGCTGCTTCTGATCTCGTTGTGGATCCGCCTGAAGTTGGACGAGTCCCCCGAATTCAAGAAGATGAAGGCCGAAGGCCGGGCGTCGAAGTCTCCCCTTGCCGAAACGTTCGGCACCTGGAAAAACGTGCGCCTCATTCTGATCGGTGCATTGTGCATCCTGCCCGCGCAAGCAGTGCTTTGGTACACGGGGCAGTTTTATTCGCTGTTCTTCCTGACCAAGGTGCTCAAGGTCGAAACGCTGACGGCGAACTTCATGTTGATCGTTGCGACGCTGCTCACGGCGCCGCTCTACATCGTCTTTGCCAATCTTTCGGACCGTATTGGCAGACGCCCGGTCTACATCGGCGGCTACGTGCTCGCGGCGGTATTGACCATTCCGATCTTTCAAGGGCTGACGCACTTTGCCAACCCCGCGCTGGAACGCGCCCAACGCGCCGCGCCCATCTCTGTCGCGTCCAACCCCGCGGATTGCTCCGTCCAGTTCAACCTGCTGGGCACGAAAAAATTCACATCGTCCTGCGACGTAGCAACCAACGCCATGACGGGGCTCGGGCTGAACTACACGAGCCTTGCCAGTGCGAACACGGCCCTTGCCGAGATTCGGGTGGGCGATAAGGTGATCGTGTCGTATCAGGCGGATGCGCCGAACGCGGCGCAAGAGAAGCAGCGGTTCGATGCCGAGTTGCGCGCAGCGTTGGTCGACAAAGGTTATCCGCTTGGCACGGCCAACCCGCAGGACGTCAATGCGCCGGTCATTGTTTTGCTGCTGATGGTGCTCCTCAGCTTCGGCACCATCACCTTTGCACCGTCCACGACGTCGCTACTGGAGATGTTCCCGTCGCGCATCCGCTACACCGCCATGTCGTTTCCGTATCACCTGAGCGCAGCGTGGTTCGGCGGCTTTCTGCCGGCGACCGCATTCGCGATCGTGGCGGCCACCGGAAACATCTACGCGGGTTTGTATTACCCGGTCGGCATTGCGGTGGCCTGCACAGTGCTCAGCCTGATCTTTGCGCGCGAAACCAAAGGGACCGACATCTCACGCGGGTGATATAGGTGGCCGCGCGCGCCTGGCTTTTGGCGCACGCATGAAAAGACATACGACAGGAGACAACCATGAAGGCAGGGGAATACAGCCCGGCGATAAGACAACGGCTTGCGAGCCTTATCGACGCCTACGGAGGCGAGAACGCGTGCGCGAGTTATCTGCTTTGCGACCGCCACGATCCGAAGGCCATCGCCTATCGCATCGTCACAAGCAATGGCGAAGCAGTGATCCTCACCTATGGCCAACTGCGCGAGCGCTCCGAAAGGCTCGCGTCGGGCTTGAAAAAGCGTGGTTACGGCGTCGGCGATCGCATTGCGTCGCTGATGTCCAAGGGAGAGGATTATCTCGTCACGCTGCTTGCCATCTGGCGGCTGGGCGCGGTGTATGTGCCGCTCTTCACGGCGTTTGCCAAGCCGGCCATTGAGATGCGGCTGGCAAGCAGCGGGACAAAGCTGGTGGTTTGCGACGCGGCTCAGAAGCCTAAGCTCGATGCGTTGGTTGGCGAGCTTCCCGGGCTGTCGCTGGCCGTGGCGGGGGGCGCGACGGATAGTAAGCTGACCCTTGCCGACATCGAGATGAGCGGCGAAGCCGACTTCCCCGCCCACGTCACGTCGGGCGGTGGGGCCGTCATTGAGGTCTACACGTCCGGTACCACGGGCAAGCCCAAGGGCGTCGTGGTGCCGCTGCGGGCAGTCGCGGGCTTTCAGGCCTATGGGGAATTTGGTCTTGGACTCGTTTCGGACGATATCTTCTGGAATGCAGCCGATCCGGGCTGGGCTTATGGCCTTTATTTTGGCGTGTTGGTTTCGCTGTCGACGGGCGTGGAGTCCATCATGCACGTCGAGAAGTTCACGCCCGAGGGGACCTTGGCTGTCCTCACGCGCCAAGGCGTCACCAACTTCACCGCGGCGCCCACGGTGTACCGCAGCCTGAAGGCGCATGGCGTGCCGGATGGACATGTCGCTTTGCGCTGCGCATCCAGCGCGGGTGAGCCGCTTACGCCGGACGTGAATCTGTGGGCGCCCGCTGGTCTGGGCGCGCAGGTGCATGATCACTTCGGGCAGACCGAAGCCGGGATGCTGCTTAACAATCATCATCATCCCGACCTGGCAATGCCGATCAAGCCGGGCTCCATGGGTCGCGCGCTGCCGGGCTGGGACATGACGGTCATCGACCCGGCGACGCATGAAGAGTTGGGTCCAAACCAGTCCGGGCTGCTGGCCGCGCGGCTCTCCGACAGTCCGTTGGCGTGGTTTGACGGCTATGCCCGCACTCCTGAAAAGAACGCTGACCGGCTGACGCCCTGCGGGCGATGGTATTTGACGGGAGATTTAGCCTCGTATGACGGCGAGGGCTACTTCCGCTTTTCGTCACGGGATGATGACGTGATCATCATGGCGGGCTATCGCATCGGCCCCTTCGATGTGGAGTCTGTCATCGCCTCGCATCCGGCGGTGCGGGACGTGGCGGTCGTTGCGGTTCCCGACGCGATCAGGGGCGAGGTCCTCGAAGCCGTCGTGGTGCTGAATCACGGCTACGCCGCCACCGAAGAACTGTCCGAGGCCCTCAGGCAGAAGGTGCGCGCCGATTACGCGGCGCACGCTTATCCGCGCCGCATTCACTACCGCGACGAACTGCCCAAGACCCCGTCCGGAAAAACCCAACGATTCGTGCTGCGCAACGAGCTGCGCGGCAGTGTGGAGGTAAAGGCATGAACATTGCTGGCGCGGCTGGAATTGTGACCGGCGCGGCCTCCGGACTGGGGCGGGCGACCGCGGAGTTGTTGGCCAGGCAGGGCGCCAGGCTTGTCCTGCTCGATATGAACGACGACGGGCTGGAACGCACCCGATCGGAATTACCCGGCAAGCATGTGGCCCTTCACGCCGACGTGTGCGATGCGCAGGAGGTGAAAGCCTGCGTGGACGCCGGCGCGGCAGCTTTCGGAGACCTTCGGTTCGTTGTCAATTGCGCGGGCGTGCCATCGGCCGCCAAAACGGTCTCGCGCGGCGTGGCACACGACCTGGACGTCTGGAACCGGGTCCTGGCCATCAACCTGACGGGATCATTCAACGTTTTGCGACTGGCGGCTGAAAGGATGATCCATAACCCCCCTGACGCCGACGGGCAGCGCGGCGTGATCGTCAACACCAGTTCGATCGCCGCTTTCGACGGACTGAAAGGACAAGCCGCCTACAGCGCCAGCAAGGCCGCGATCGCCGGAATGACGCTGCCGATCGCGCGTGACCTGGCCGAGTATGGGATCCGCTGCATGGCTATCGCACCAGGCGTTTTCGGGACCGAGCTCACGATGAACGTGCCGCAAAAGGGGATGGAGGCCATGGAGAAAGGCTTTCTCTTTCCGAAGCGCTGCGGCCTGCCGGCAGAGTTTGCTGCCATGGTGCAGTCCATTCTCGCCAATCCGTACGTCAATGGGACGTGCTATCGGCTTGACGGCGGAACCCGGTTTGCGCCATGACGAGCCGACCCGAGCGCGGGGCGCAGAGCCGCCGCAATGTGAATGCCGATGAAAAACCAAGGTGATGTGATGAGCGACGCAGGATTGAATGGCACGGGGCAGAGGCTGACGCCCATTTGCATCGTGCAGGCTGGCATGGCGTGGATCACGCTGAACCGGCCCGAAAAGGCAAATGCTGTCAGTTCCGGTCTGCTGGATGAGGTGCTGGCGGCAATCGATGCGGCAGAGTCGGCGCCGGACGTAAAGGCGATCATTTTCTCCGGAGCCGGCCGCAATTTCTGCGCGGGCGCCGATCTCGGTGAGCTGCTGGAAGGCGGACGCACGGCTGTCCGTACCCTGCTGGACCGGTTTCGCGAGGTATGCCGGCGATTCGAGACCTCCCGGCTGCCTGTCGTGGGCATGGCTCACGGCGCCGTGCGGGCGGGGGGACTGGAGTTGTTGCTGTGCTGCGACGCAGTGATCGCGTCGAAAGACGCCACCATTGGCGATGCGCACGCCTTGCGCGAGTTGCTGCCGGGCGGGGGAAGCAGCGTCCGTCTGCCGAGGACCATCGGTGTGCAAAGAGCCAAGTGGATGATCCTGTCGGGCCAATCCATCACGGCAACGCAGGCGGTGGACTGGGGCATTCTGCATTCCGTCGTATCCGCAGAGGATTTGACGCATTCCGCCCTCGCGCTTGCGCAAGAGATGTCCGTCGCGCATAGGGACACCCTTGCGAGGGCCAAGTCGTTGCTCGTCGCGTCTTACACGCTTGGCAAGGCGGACGCGTTGGAAAACGAAATCAGGACACTTGAGCTGCACGCCGGTACGCCGGTCATGCAGACGGGACTGGCGCAGTTCGTCGGCCGCACGCACTCGTCATCGCCGCGAAACGCCCCGCACGCAAAAATCCGCAATGTCCCTGACGCGATCTAGGCGCAGCCGGTCATGAACGTCGTTGTTACGCGCAAGCGGACCCACCAGCGCTTCAAACAGCGATCCGACAATGCACGCCGACGAGACTTCCGGGTTCTGGTCGGCAAACTCCCCGCCACGGATGCCGCGCTCGATGATCGTTTCGAACACGCGCATCAGTTTGCTGCGGTACTTGAGCCGCTCGATCTCGATGGCCGAATCGACAGGCTCCGCGACCAAGGCATAGCCGAGCTGCTTGGCGCGGATGGCGCGGCTGCCGAAGGTGTACGCGCACTCCTTCAACAGATTTGCCGGTGTGTCGTCGCCCATCGCAACGCCGGCCACGACATTGACCTCGTGCTGCGAAACGTGCGCGACGACCTCGACCAGCAGGCTTTCGCGCGACTTGAAGTATCGGTATAGCGTTGCCGGCGACATACCCGCGCGCTCAGCGATGGCGTTGACCTGTGTTTCGCGAAACCCCACGCTTGCGACCAGATCAATGGCGGCCGCCAGAAATCGCGCACGCTTGTCGTGCTGTGGCAAGTTGTAGGTCGGCCGGTCGGCGCGGGGATTCGTGCGCGAGGCCGTGGTTTGTCCCACCGCAATGGATGCGTCGTCTGTCTTGGCCAGATACCAGTTCTCCGCAAAATGCCGGGCCTGGGTTAGATCGTCAGTCTTGGTGCTGACGCGCTGGCTCTTGCCGTCAAACGTGCCTTGGCATTGCCAGAATCTGCTGTTCGGCCGGCGATAGATACTGATCCGACCTCCAACAGCGGAATGCCGCTCATCAGCCATTGGTTACGCGCTCCCTGTGTAAATCACAAAAAAAGGATTCCAATTCTTGCACAATTTATGCGCCGATAGGGAGTCCGGGGGGCGCGTTGTAGCGCTGTTCCGAGTGTCGCGGGGCGATCCACTCATGGATCACGCCGACCAGTTGGACGTCATCGTGGCCGAGGACGCTGCGCGACCCGGGATCTGGAACGGACCGACGGGACGTGGTCGACCAAAACAGCCTGGATCGGGCTGCACTGGCAAGCATGGACGAAACGTTCGTGGATGAGTTAACGCAGGCGCAGGTGGTTGAAGCTGCCGGTGCTTTAAGCGGTGTCGGGCGCGTTCAGGCGGCCGGCTTGTCCCGATTCTTCCGAATCAGCACCGCGCCGCCGATCGTCAGCACCAGACCGCCGCCGATGTACGGCAGGCCAAAGATCAACAGGGTGAAGAACAGCGCCGTATTGGCATCCCGCGCGCCGGGGCCGCCGCCGGTGTGCATGGCGGGATCGATCTGCAGCATGGCAATCGCGGCGGTCAGCAGCAACATCACGCCCAGCGTTGCGCATCCCCAGCCGAACAGACGGCGCAGGTTGGCAATGCGCGCCAACGCCACGGCCGAGACGACGGCGACCAGGACATAAAGAACCACGCTGGCCATTGCGACCCGATCCAGCAAAGCCGAATCCAGTGGGTCAGCGCCTGCCCCCGCGCTCGGATACACGCCGAACACCGCCAACAACAGTGGATTGGTGATGCCAAAGCTGGCGCTACCGATCAACAATCCGAAGACGATGCTGACGAGCCATTTGATCGCGGCAGGAGGCATGGGGCGGGTCGCTTCTGAAAGGTCAGTAGTAGATGTCGACGTAATCGGTCAGGCCGCCGCACGCTTCCATCTGCTGCAGGCGCCAGTACTTGCGCTTGCCGGTCGCCTTGAACTCGTAGTCGCCGGTGCGTTCGCAGCGGCGGCCCTTGTCCGGCGCGTCCAGGATCAGGATCGTGCCGCGCAGCACGAAGCTGTCGCGGCCAATGGAGACGACCTCGCCTTTGACCTTCAAGGTGCCTTCATGGTTGGCCTGCGTGCCTTCCAGGCGCACCACGTCGTTGTCGTCGACCGCGTTCATCTTGCCGCGCTTGGCGGACCACAGCCATTGCAGCGTGACGCCGCTGTTGTTCAGGAGCCGTTCGTAGGCGGCCTGGTCGTTGATCTGGGTTTTTTGCACTGGCGCCAGGGCGCCGCCGGCCGGCGCCTGCTGTGCGGGCGCTTGTTGAGCGGGCGTGCGTTGCGCGGGCGCCTGCTGCATCGGGGCCTGTTGAGCCGGAGCCTGCTGCGGGGCCGGCGCCTGGTTGCCCGAATTGGCGCGCGGGGGGAGGATGGCTGCGCCAGGATCCTTCTGCGCGAAGGCGGCGGCAGAGACGAAGGCCAGGCCCAGCGCGAGAAGCAGCGTTCCGGACTTGCGTTTGATTCCCGAGGCGCGGGCAACGTGAGTTTGCATGGTCTGTATCAAGAGAGGAGAGGGATGCGCCGTCTTTCGTCTTGATGGGGCCCGGTCATCGACCCTGACCCCGATTACGGCACGGGCGCCAACTTATCACGCCCGTGCGCGCAAATAATTGCGGGGTTTACCGTAGCTGTATCCATTCGTTAGGCGGAAAACAGAATGCTTCACCCTACCGTGATCTGAAGGTGTTCACGCCCTGCGCCGCACATTCTCTTCATGCAGTGCGCGCACCTGTTCGACGAACTCCGGCACGGGCCCTTCAGCCTGGATGCCGTCGACGACTTCGGAGATGGGCAGAGGCCGCACGGCCGACGGTGGCACGCCCCAACCGCGCATCCATTCGGCGTACTGGGCCGACGACACGGCGTAGACGATCCGGCCAAGTCCCACCCAGCCGTGCGCCGCGGAACACATCGAACAGTGCTCGCCGGACGTGTACACCGTGCAGGCCGCACGCTCGGCTTGCGGCACATTGTTGGCGGCCCAGCGGGCAATCTCGAATTCCGGATGCCGCGTACGGTCGCCGCTGGAGACGTGGTTGTGGTCTTCAAACAGCACCCGCCCGTCGCCCGACACCAGCACCGATCCAAACGGCTGGTCGCCCGCATCGAGCGCCTGTCGGGCCAGCTCGACGCAGCGTGCCAGGTGCTTCTTGTCCTCTTCGGTAATCACGCGTGATCTCCTTGTCAAAATCGAGGCCGGCGCGGACCTCCCGCGCCGGCGCAGTTACTACAGCAGCAGCGGCGAAATCTTGCTGCCATCCACCGACACGCCCGCCATCAGGCCGCCGTTGTTCATCACGAAGCCGACGATGGGTTGCTGCGCGGTGTTGGAATCGATGCTGCCGTTGACGCCCACGTTGGCCACGGCAACGGTGGCGTCCGCGCCAATCGTCCAGCCGCTGCTGGCGCGGAACTTGGCCAGCGCGTCGTCCGTCATGAAAAGCAGCACCATCGCCTTGGACTGCGCGCCCGCCTGAAAGCCGATGGATCCGCCCGTAATGCTGTAGTAGCCCTTGTCCTGACCGCTGACCTGCAGCACGCCTGTCCCATGCTGGGCGCCCACGATGAAGCTGGCGCTCAGCACCGCCGGAAACACCAGGACGCCCCGGGCGCGTTCCACCAGTTGCCGTGATTGCGGCGAGGATTCATACAGCTTGGACAGCGTGGCCGCCGTGGCGGCATCCAGTTCCTGACGCTTTTCGGCGGCGGTGGCCGTAGCGCGCGAATCCGTCGTGGTGCAGCCCGCAAAAAGAAAACCTGCCATGCCCAACGTGACGGCGGCGACAGCAGTCCTGCGGAATTTCGAAGTGATATCAAGCATTTGCGCTTCCTTTTTGTGGGTGACCAACGAGGTACATCAAATCATCTCCTGGCTGGAGATTACCCCGGCTCGCGCGAGGAGGCGACGGGTGTAGGTCGTTCGGGGTGAAAAAGTGTTTGCTTCCGGGTCGGTCGCGCGCGCTTACGGTGCCCGGTTCTGCCGGCGTCGAATCCACTCAGCGCAAGACCGAATCCCCTCGGTTTAACATCGCGCCATGCTTCTCATCATCTTTCTCTGGATCGCACTTGCGATCGTGGTCGGCTTCATGGCCAAGCGTCGCGGGCGCAATGGCATTGGGTGGGCCTTGCTTGCCGGCTTGATCAGTGCGCCGGTCGCGGGCATTTTCCTCAAGCGCATTCCCAACCGGTCGCCGCTCGCCAGCCAGCCGCTTCTTTCCACGCATATCGAATGCCTGCATTGCGGCGAGCGCATTCTGCGTGAGGCGCGCGTGTGCCGGCATTGCGGCGGCGACGTGACCGACGCGGGTCTGACGGCCGTACGGCAAGCGATGCCTGTCGGGTACTGGTTCGACCTGCCCGACCCCGCATTCAAGCTGATGCGGACTGCGGACCGCGTGGCGTTGATAAAGCCTGTTCCGCCGTGGATCGTGGTGGACCAGTCGCTCGACTCCATCGTCATTGGCAGCCGCTGGCCCGGAAAGCTCTGGCGCGTGCGCGTCGAAAAGCAGGGCGATATGTCCGATCTGGTTGCGCAGCCGGGTTATTGGCGCGCCAGCGCCATCGAATTGCTGGAAGCGTTGCCGTTGTCGGTGCTGTTCGGCCCGAAGGGCGAGGCGGTGCTGGAGATCATCGCGCAGATCAATACGCTGTCGCGCAGCGAGGCGCAGGCGCTGGCCGACCACCTGCCGGAGAACGCCTGGATGGCGTACAGCCGCGCGTGGATGCGCTGGTCGCAAGAGGACGGCGAGCCGGCTGCGGATGAAGAAAGCAATTGGCGCGGCGCGTTGGCCGCCACGCGGCGGGGCGACAAAGCCCGGTCGCCGATTCACTCCGGTTTTCTGCTGATCCACAGCCAACTGCGGCAGCGCGCCGAGCAACTGGACGGCGGCAACGCGTTTACCTTGATCGAGGAAGACGGCGAGACCGAACAGGTGTTGAACCCGATGTGGCAAGCGGCTTGCGATGCGCTGCTGTTTGCCGCAATGGCGCGCGCCGCGCCGCAGTATGTGTCCGACGAGGACGCGGTCATGTTGCTGCAGGCCTGGACCCGCGTGCTCAGTCGTGAAAGCGAGCGCGCTTGAGATTCACCACATCGATTCGTTCAGGATCTTCCAGGCCCGCTTGAACGTGATGACCGCCGCGCCGGCCGCTAGAATCAGCGCGATCCACCCGTTCATGTTGAACTTCATCTTGCGCGCGTAGTTCGCGTCGTGCACCAGCTTTGCATCGACCAGCGTTTCACCGTTCTTGCGCACGCCATAAACCCGGACGGGAATGGCCATGTTGTACTGAAGCGCAATCGTGCTGTCGGCAAGCTGCGCATCGTTTTCCTGCACCGCAAACTCTACGTGCTCACCCTCGGTATAAGGAACCCTGTAGGTCGCTTCATAGAACTTGAACACCATGTAGGGATAGTTGCCTGAATACACGCAGAGCGCGCCATAGTGCTCCCACCGCCCGCGAATCTTCGCCCTGGTGTCGCAGCTTGCCACCTTGTCCACCCGCAGGCTGATCGTGTTCAGCTTCGCGGGGTCATAGGGCAGACGGACGTCTTTTGCCGCGTTGAAGCAGTAGATGGCGATACCGACGAGCACCAGCGCGGCAATTGCGGGAAGTCGGCAAGGCAGGAGGGCGCGTTTCCAGTCAGCCAGCTCACTGCTCATGCTGGCTGACTCGGGAACGCGGACGGAGGTTGTTGGGGCCTTGGTCGATTTTCATGACGCGCGCTGCAGAATTTGCGAGCGCTGATTTTAAACAGGCGCTGAAGCAAGCGTTGAATCACGCGCGCTGCTGCGACGCCTTCCTACTTCGGATCGCAGTGATTCCGGAACGCCTTCTCGCCCGCGTCGGACACCTCGACCCACTTCTGATCCGGCGGCGCATCCTGCACATAGCTGTCGTGCCAGTTCCACCACTTGTACGGCTGCGTCTGCGGATAGCCCGCGGGGGAATCTTCCCAGGTCTCCTGCCGTCCCAGCGGCGTGATGTCCAAGTAGTTCCACGTGCCGCCCATCTGCTCGTCGCCACGGTTGTTCAGGAAGTAAGTGCGATAAATGCGGTCGCCGTCGCGAAAGAACACGTTGGTGCCGTGCCATTCGTCCACGCCGAAGTCCGCATCGAAGCTGTCGGTCAGCGTGAACCACGGCATCGTCCAGCCCATGCGCGCCTTCAGCCGTTCAATGTCCGCCTGCGGCGCGCGGGACACGAAGACCAGCGTCGTGTCGCGGGCGTTCAGGTGTGCCAGATGCGCAACCTGGTCCGCGACCATCGAACAGCCTCGGCACGCGTGGTCCGGCCAGCCGAATACGCCCGGCTCGTGAAACGCGCGGTAGACGATGAGTTGCCGGCGGCCGTCGAACAGGTCGCGCAGCGTGACCTTGCCGGACGGGCCATCAAAGACGTATTCCTTGTCCACCGCCGTCCAGGGCATGCGGCGGCGCTCGGCAGCCAGCGCGTCGCGGGCGCGGGTGTGGGCCTTTTCCTTGATGAGCAGTTGTTGGCGGGCGGCTTCCCAGTCTTCAGCGGATACGACCGGGGGCGTCTGCATGGCGGCGTGGGCGCCGTTGCCTGCGGATGCTGGGGGTGTGGTCATGGGGTGATCCTCCTGGTGTCTGTAGTTCCCGTGCGCCCTGTTCGGGCGGGGGGAATGGGAACAGTGTGGCACCGGGAGGGGCGGGACAGGAGTAACAAATCTGGCGCGAAACTGCGCCAGACGCGTGGCGCCCGATGTGCGCGATCCGTTCGTTCTGCGTCAGGCGGTGATGAGCGCCGCCTCCCGCGGCATGGCCTGTGCGGTCCACCCCCGCAGGCTTTCGCGCAACAGCGACACGGCGGCCTGGCCGCTTTCGTTCAGACGATGCGCCGCGTACAGGCCAAATTGCGCGCTCAGCGGCAACGCGCCTTCATCGCCGATGGAAATCACGCGCATGGTGTCGGGCCGCAGACACTCGGTCGTCAACAAGGCCACGCCCAGGCCGTTCTCGACAGCCGCGATCGTGGCGCCCACGTTGTGACTGGTCAGCGACACCCGAAAATCCCGCCCCGACGCCGTCAGCGCATCAAACGCCAGCCGGCGCCAGGAGCACGGTTCGGCATAGACGATCACGTCCAGCGGCTGGTCCGGGTCCAGGGTTTCGTCGATGCCGCAAACCCAATGCAGATCCACGGTCCAGGACTCGATGGGTTCATCGACAAAGCCGACGCAAGCGCCCACGGCCACGTCCAGCGTGCCGTCCTGCCAACGCGCGGCAAGCCGCTCGCCGTCGTCGATGACAACGTCCAGATGCAGATTGGGACACGCGCGCCGCAGGCGGCCCAGCGCCGCCGGCAAGGCGGCCACCGCCACGTCCTCGGACAGCCCGATGCGAACGCTGCCGGCCACCGCGCGCTCGCGCAGCCGCGCTGCGGCCGCCTCGCCCAGCGCGAGAATGCGGTTGGCGTAACTGAGCAGCACCTCGCCCTCGGTGGTGGGCGCCATGCCGCGGCCGGTGCGATGCAGCAGCCGCTTGCCCACCATTTCCTCCAGACGGCGGATCTGCGTACTGAGCGCCGATTGCGCGCGGCCGGATTGGTCCGCTGCGCGGCTCAGGCTGCCGTAGCGGCAGACGGCGACAAAGGTGCGGAGCAGGGCAGGGTCGAAATCGGCTGACATTATCAATACCTGAAATCTGGTTTACGAGATATCAGTCTAGCTGTAACCCTGGCGCGTGCCTAGGATGACCCTTGTCGCGAAATGTCCGACTCAACTCAAGGAACCATCCACCATGACACACCCCCAAAACCTGCGCGTCGTCCTCGCCTCCCGGCCCGTCGGCCGCCCCAAAGCCACCGATTTCCGCGTCGAACGTGTGCCTGTTCCGGAACCGGCCGACGGTCAGGTGCTGCTGGAAGTTCAGACCCTGTCGCTGGATCCCTACATGCGCTGGCGCGTCAGCGACGAAAAATCCTACGCTACGCCCATGGAAATCGGCGATGTGATGGTCGGCGGCACGGTTGCCCGTGTTCATACGTCGCGCCATCCCGACTGGCGCGAAGGCGACATCGTCCTGTCGTCTGCCGGTTGGCAACGCTACGCGCTGTCCGACGGTACCGGCCTGCGCCGGCTCGATCCCGCGAACGCGCCGCCCTCGACCGCGCTCGGCGTGCTGGGCATGCCGGGTCTGACGGCCTATGTCGGGCTGCTGAACATCGGCCAGCCCAAGCCAGGTGAAACCGTCGTCGTCGCAGCCGCGAGCGGCGCGGTGGGTTCCGTCGTCGGCCAGATTGCACGCATCAAGGGCGCGCGCGTCGTGGGCATCGCGGGCGGGCCGGAGAAGTGCGCCTTTGTGAAGGAAGAGCTGGGCTTTGACGTGGTCGTGGACCACCATGCGCCGGACTTTGCGCAGAAGCTGGCCGAAGCCTGCCCCGACGGCATCGACGTGTACTTTGAGAACGTCAGCGGCCATGTGTGGGACGCCGTGCTGCCGCTGCTGAACGACTTTGCCCGCGTGCCGGTGTGCGGCCTGATCGCCAACTACAACGACGGCCCCGCCGACCGGAGCGGTCCCGACCGCCTGCCCGCCACCATGCGCGAGATCCTTTCACGGCGTATCACCATGAAGGGGTTCATCGTGTTCGATTTCCCGAAGGAACAGGAAGACGAGTTCCTGAACGTGGCCGGGCAGTGGATCCGCGAGGGCAAGCTGCGGTGGCGCGAGGATGTGGTCGAGGGCCTTGAGAATGCGCCCGAAGCGCTGATCGGTCTGCTCGAAGGCAAGAACTTCGGGAAGCTGGTGGTGCGGGTGGGGGACTGACGCACCGGCGGTCTGGCGTTCAGGCGGCCTATTGGCCGATCGTGCGCGCCTTGCTGCGCCGCGCCTTCGGCTTGGGCGCCACCCCCAGGCGCGGATCGCGCGCCACGGCCAATGCCGCCAGCGTTGCCGCAGTCGATTCGAAGGACTCGCTCGACTGCGGCAAGTACAGCCACTTTCCCAGCACGGGATGCGGCAAGAGGTCGGGAATGTCCGCCAGCAGCGCCGCATGACGTTCCTGCGACGTGCAGACCATAACCCCGTTCCATGGGTCGTCCCGATCGGCCACGATCAGATACAGCAAGCCGTCCAGGTACGCGGCGTCGGCGCCGAACATCTTGCGATGCGTGTAGTTTGCGTCGCGTTCCAGCGGCTCAAGTATCCACAGCAGCGAATTGGATTTTGCAGCACGCTGTTTGCGAGGTGGGGCGAAGGGATCGGGCGAGTTGCGCATGGATCAGAAGCGGTCGGACAGGGCACAGCGACTATGCCACAGCGGCTACTGCTCGAACAACGGCGCCAGTGGCAAAAGCGGCCCATACTTCTTCAGCTTTTCCCACTCCTTGGCCGCCTGGCGCAGTTCCTCGTTCTTGCGCGCCTCCTCCAGGATTTCGTCGATTCGCGGCGCCAGTGCGACGGACAGGTCGATGATGTCGTTGGCGGTGTAGCCACGCTCCCAGCGTGCGCGTAACGTCACGTCATCACCCTTGGCCCGCATGGCACGCGTCCCTTCTTTCAGTAGGGCCTTGCGCTGATCCGCATTGAGCCGCTCGGCAAACGAGATGCCCGCCACCAGGCCCTGGACCACGCCTTTTTCCCGATACCCGGTGGTAGCCGCCACCTCGCTCGCGACGCTGCGGCTGATGACCCTGGGCGCCAGGTTGTCGCGGATCCAGCTTCGGCTTAACCGCAGCAATCCAGCGCTAAGGCCGTGGCCGAAGCCCGTGCGCATCCCTTCCGCGCGCGCCGCTTCCTGCGCCTCGGCGTAGGTCATCGCAAATTGCACCATCAGCATGATCGCGTCCTGCGGGCCGGGCATCAGGAAGTCGGCCACCCAGCCGGCGGCGCTGCCGATCTTGCTCAACGCTGAGGCCGCGCGGCCTTGGACTTTCAGGACCGATCCGGCTTCTTCGGCCAGGGCGGCGGTGGTGGCGGCGGGCGCGGACGCAGCTTTCTTGCCGAAGCGTTGTTCAAATTCCTCCATCCGAGGCGGGCCGGCGGGGACCTTGGGCTGTTCGCCGGGCACCCGGGGTTTGGTGGCGGGTTGTTCGACGGGGAGTTGGGGCAGGGACCCTCTTGGCCGGGGGCGTCCCACGTTATCCGGGTGCTGAACGAACTTTTCGTCGGGTAGCCCGGCTCGCACGGCGGGGTCGCGCATGGTCGATAAGGATCGATAGTGACCCGTACCATCGTTCCAGGTCTTGACCTTGCCGCTCTCGAAATCCACTTGGCCCGCCCAGTTGACGCGTTCGCCGCGCGCCGCTTCGGTGTGACCATATCCGCCGCCGACCGTCCTCTTCGATTTGACGGCGAAGATCTCGCCGTCTTTCACTACAAAGTCATAGTTGCCGCGCGCCGTGCGGACGTACTTTGGGCCGACCTCCTTCCATGTGCCGTTGACGTTCCTGAGGCGGACGACTTCGCCTGACGATCCCGGCGCCGGCAGATCCCTGGGCAGATTGCCATAGGTCGGACCGCTTGCGTCGCGCTGAAGAAGACGGGCGTCGTGCGTGCTCATCGACGATTGCTGAACCACGTGCGCCAGCTCATGCGCCAGCAGCGCTCGGCCTGCGGTCGTGCCCGGCGCGTACTGACCCGCGTTCAGAACGATGTGATGGCCGACTGTATAGGCGCGGGCTTCAACGGCCCTTGCAGAATCAGTCGCCAGCGCATCGGAATGCAGCTGGACGTGGCTGAAGTCGCGCTGGAAACGAAACTCCATGAAGGCGCGGGTATGGGCGTCGAGGGGACGGCCTTGCATGGATAGCACGTCGCGCAGGCCGGGAACGTCATCGAGCGATGCGGCGTTGTGCGGGTCAGCCGGCCGCAAAAGCGGAGGCGGTGGAACCGGTGTGGGTTGCAAGGTGGACGGCACGGCGCCGTGCGCCTGATCGTCTTGAGACTGCGGCATGCGCATCACGTGTTCGGACATGCGATGCGCTTCCTGCTCTGACGCGTCGCCGGGATAGCTGATCGCAATGCGCGTGCCAGGGGGATGCACGGATATCGCGGAGACCGCATGAACCGGACGCCACCGCTGAAGTTTCGTATCGCGCGCAGCCTCATCTGGCGGCGTGCGCGACGCTGCACGCTTATCCGCCGCGTCCCGTTTGCGGCTCGCGGCCGGCACTTTGTGAACCGCCGCCTTGGGCTTTTGCACGAAAGCGCGCATGGATTCGCTCCGTTCGTTCCGGCGATTATTGTCCTCCTTTGCGGGGCGGCTGAATACAGGCGGGTTTGGTCCGGCACCTATTTCTGTAATACTCCGGCATCACCGTTTCAGTACGCGCTCGTCATTAACTGACATCGCCAAACCCTCACGGCTTTCGGATTCCGCCCATGTCTGAACACCATCAATTCATCTTCCCCCGCGACTTCCATCTGCCGCCGCCCAATTGGCCCGCGTTGGAAGCGCGGCTGCTGGAAGGGGGTTATGTCCTGCCGGCGCATGGCGACACCATTCCCTACCGCGCCAACAACGACGACGGTTTCGACGGAGATGACGCGTCATGGCGCAGCGTCCAATACTGCCTCGGCCCGGCGGCCAGACCCTACCTGAGCGATGCTGTCAAAGAGGATTACGACGCCGATCCCAGACACTTTCCGCTCATGTTGCTGGCCTTCGATGGGCCGAATCCCCGCGTCATGGTCGGCGAAAATCTTTTCGCGCCGAGCGTGCCGGGATCGAACGAACCCGCCATGCCGATGCCCGCCGAGTCGCACATCGACTTCATCGGCGAAGCCTACGAGAACCCGGCCGTCCAATGGCAATGCGAGGAAAGCGGACGCAGTTATCGCATCCTTGAACTCGATTGGCATTACAGCCTGGCGATGGGATTCCGGATGGTGCAATGCGAAGGACTGGATCGCGAGAGTGCGGAAGGATTGGCGGGCTTGATCGGCGAACTGACGGGTCAGGTCATGGGCTGCAGCCATCGGCATCTATGACTGCGCAGGGGCGTGGACAATCGTCAGCCTACAGCCAGAGACAATTCGAAACGCCGCAGCGCGCCTGCCGACACATCTTCGCCCCTGCACAATGGCATCCTATGTGTGACGAATGCCAGACCCATTCCCAAGGAGCGATATGTCGATTCAAACGTTAAGCCGCTACGGTGTTGTGTTGTTTCTTGCCGCCATGAGTTCGGGCTGCTCGGTCGTGGGCGAGTGCGGATTGCTTCGCAGCAGCTGCGGCTATGAAGGCCAGTACGAGTCGGGCGAGGAAGATTACGCGGAAGACGAAGCCAAACGGTTGAATAAACAGTCTTCCGATCGGTTGCGTCGAAGCTCCGGAGACTGATGCGGCCCGCGGCTTGTCTGAATTGGTGAAGGCGTCCTGATCCCGCCGCGGTGCAGCTGCGCGGGTACTTGAACGCGACGCGGCCGGGATCGTCGAATACCTGACGCCTCGCCCCGATAGAATGCCCAGCGCCCGGTCAGCGCGGTGCTGGGCAGAATTTCAAAATGCTCTCATTCCGAATTACGCGCTCGGCGTTTTAACTACCGAAGCCGATCATTCATCACGGCCAGTCAGCCAAGTTTCCCAAAAGATTCGAAGTAGTCTTATTTCCGTAATGATTGCCGCGGTGGTTTCATACGCCTGCAGCATGCGATGTGCTGCAGGTGGAAACGCTGATAAATCCATATTCCGTTCCTAGCGAGCGCTCGCTGTAGAACGGCAGCTTCAGATCTCATGATGGTCTGCGGCGAGTAATCTGGATAAAGCAGCGGCGGCTAAATGGCGTTAAAAGTTGGGGCATAGGTAGGGTGACGCAGTTAGCCGATGCCTGGGGCCGTGGCGCAAGTCACGGCCTTTCTTTTGCATCCTCTCAATCTTGAACCCGGTGGCATTCATGCAAGCGGAAACTGCTTCCGAGCTCGCGAAAGGAAGGCTGCCCGAAGTCCGAGCACCGCAGGCAGGACAACAATTGCGAGCCAGCCTGCGATCGACGCCGCCCATGCCCAACGATATTTCCAGGAGATGAATTCCGGTACGCCGTTGTCGTCAAACCACGGGTCAAGTGATATCACTATCAATCCCATGGCATAGCAAAGTACCAATGCCAAGAAAGTAACGGTAAGCGCAGGCGGCGCTCTTTTGACCGAGCGTCCCTTCACCACACAAGCCAGCCAGATCGTCAGGACGCCCACGAATACAAGGGGAAAAATAAGGATCATCAGCATTTCGCGCGCTCTGTCTCGTCGGGGCTCATAGATACTGCTTAATACTCCCCCAGAAACTCCTCCGGATCGGCTTCGATCTCGGCAATCGACCCCATCAATAGCGCCTCAAAGCTCGGCGCCACCCAGGTGATCTGGTCCGGGTCATGGGTGAAGGCGATGATCTGCCCCGGTGTGCCAGCCTCGGTGGGCGAGTGGTCGATCATCAGCAGCAGTGTTGCGCCGCCGAAACTGGCGAAGGGCAGCCAGCCCTGGTGAAACCAGCCGTCCCTGATGCGCGCATCTCGCGGCTCCGGTTCAGCGTATCCGACATATCGCGATGCTCGATCCGCCATACGCGCTCGTGCCGCAATCGCCTTTTCCAACGGCAGAAAATCATAAGCCGTCAGATAGCCCGGCTGCATGAACACCGGCTCATCGCGCTCGGCCCCGTTGGCACAAAGCCAGGCTTGCCGGGCGTCCGCAGCGATAAGGAAGTCAAGTTCCGCCTCTACCGCTTCCAGGACCGATTCCGCCGCGCCCGGGTTGAGGGTTAGCGCGTGACCGTGCGCGTCGCATACCGCTCGAACCCGATCAAGGTATTGAGAAAAATTCATCGCCGCTGGTGGTCCTTTTGCGTGTTACGCAGCTTGCGGCAAGAAAAATCGATCTTTCAGTTCCTGGAGGCCGATCCTGTCCAACATCTCGGTCAACCGCTCAGCCGGCTTACGAGTCGGCAGATTCTTGTGTTGCGCAATGATCAGCTCATTCTTCATCGAGTGTTCCCAGCCCACCAGTTCAGTCACGCTGACCTGATACCCATGGGCTTCGAGCTGCAGGCACCGCAGCACATTCGTAATCTGGCTACCGAACTCCCGCGTGTGCAGCGGATGCCGCCAGATCTCGGCCAGCGGATCGGCCAGCGCTTTTGCCTTGTTTTTCCGCAGCACCGAAGCCACTTCTGCCTGGCAGCACGGCACGACCACGATGTATTTGGCTTTCTTCTCCAACGCAAAATGAATTGCGTCGTCGGTGGCGGTATTGCAGGCGTGCAGGGCAGTGACCACGTCGATCGATGCGGGAAGCTTGTTCGAGGTGATGGATTCCGCAACCGAGAGGTTCAGAAACGACATGCCGCCAAAGCCCAGCCGCTTGGCCAGTTCCTCCGACGACTTCACCAGTTCTTCCCGCGTTTCGATGCCGAAGATGTGCGAGCCGTTCTTCAGCGCCTCGGGCTGATCCTTGAAGAACAGGTCGTACAGGATGAAACCGAGATACGACTTGCCCGCGCCGTGGTCGGCCAGTGTGACGGCGCCGCGTTGCGCTTGGACGTCCTTGAGCAGCGGCTCGATGAACTGGAACAGGTGGTAGACCTGCTTGAGCTTGCGGCGGCTGTCCTGGTTCATCTTGCCGTCGCGGGTCAGGATGTGCAGAGCCTTGAGCAGTTCGATCGACTGGCCGGGGCGGATGTCGTGGGTTTTTTCGGACATGGGGAAAGGCAAAGCGCCCCGCTGGGGCGGGGCGCGTAGAGGTGCGGAAAGAGGCATTTTACCCCTCTGCGTGTTTGACTCCGGCTCTTCCTGAGCGCCGGCGCCAGACACGCAGGTCAAAGCAGCGCCTCAGACCGTCACGAGGACAGGCTCACCCAGATTCAGCATCAACCGATTCGCCCACGCAAAGATCGCGTCCGAATGCAGCAGATCCAGGATCTCGCCTTCATTCAATCCAACGTCCTTCAGCGCCTGGATGCTGGCCGCGTTCACGTCAGCCTGCGCTTCGGTGATTTGAATCGAGAACTTGCCAACAGCCTGTTCACGCTTCGTCGTGCCAGCCGTGATCGGATCCTCGAACACCTGCCCAATCACGTCATTGCGCTTGGCCAGTTGCTCGAACCGCTGCGCATGCACCGACGCGCAGTACACGCAGCCGTTGACGCGCGACACGACGGTGGCGCCCAGTTCGCGTTCGGCGCGCGACATGCCGCCCGGGGCGTACATGATGGCGTTGAAGGCCGTGGAGCGTTGGCGCAGGATTTCCGGCTGGTGGACCAGGAACAGGTAGTAGTCCGAGACCTTGGCCTTGGGGTGGCTTTCTTCCAGGACGGCGATCTGTTCGGGCGTGGCGGTGTCGACATTCACGACGTCGAGCCAGGCCTTCCACTCCAGGACTTCGTTCGTGAAACCGTGGGCCTTGATGACGTCGCCGGGTTCGGTGTTGCCGGGGTTGATGACGGCAGTCGCTTCCGCGGCAGCAGATCCGGCGCCTTGACCTTCAGCGGCCTTCATCGCCACCAACCCCGCCACCAGACGCGTCTGATACGACAGGAAGGCGATCAGCTGCGACAAGGTGACGACAGCGGGGGTCGAAACCCCCGCCGCCGGCAGCGTCTTCAGCGCCGCCTCGTCGCCTTCGACAGGCTTTTCAATCAGCTTGCGCGTGAATTCCAGCACGGCGGCCAGTTGCGGGTTGGCGGCGTCGGCCGGCTTGCCCGATTCGGCGACGGCGATGTCCGCTGCCGCGGCGCCAGCTTCCACGGCGCGGGCGCGATAGTGCGCAGCCAGCAGCGGCGACGGCGTGATGCGCGTGGCATACAGCGCGACCAGCAGCCGGTCGGCGAGCGACAGGCCGGGCAGGGCTGGGTCGAACAGGGCGTCGTAGCTGCCTTGCGTAGCGGCGGCGACCTTGTCGCGCTTGTGGCGCACGTCAAAGGTCTGGCTGCCGGGCGTCAGGCCCACGAGCTGGTCGACGAGGTCTTTGTTGATGTCGTAGACGATGGGTTGTTGTGCCATTGACGAATTCTCCTAAAGTTTCTTTCAGCCGGCGTTGCGCTTGTCGACCGCAGTCGCAGCCGCCGCACCCTTGGCCTTCACCGCCGCATCCAGGAACGACGTCACGCCTTCCCAGGATTCCTGATCGGCGCGGGCGTTGTCCTTGGGGTTGCCGCCGCTGGTGCTGATCTTGCCCGACACCGGGTGGGCGTACACAAGCTGCGTGGTGGGCACGTAGGGGAACAGGATCGAGTGGCCGCCGTTCTCGTAATCCAGCCACTTGACCGGGTACGGGTGCTGCACCTCGACCAGCTTGTCCTGCACCATCTTCGAATACAGGCTGGACGGCCACGAGCCGTCGTCGGTGCCGGACAGCAGCATGACCGGGCCTTCGATGTCTTCCACGCGGATGCGGGCGCGGGCGACGGCGTCGGGGTCTTGCAGCGCGGTCAGGATGGCCTTTTCGTGGCGATGCGGCGCGGGGCCTTCATCGAACGGGGCCCACGTGGCGGTACGGTTGTTTTCCCAGACGTGGGGAATGGGCTTGCCGCCCAGCAGCCACGTCGGGCCTTCGCGGCCGATCTTGGGGTCGCAGGCGTTCTGGCCGCTGTGCACGACAGCGCCGGGTACGTAGGCCACGACCGCCGACACTTCCTTGGGGAAGGTGGCGCCCAACAGCAGCACCAGTTCGCCGCCGCGCGACTGGCCGCTGATGGCGACGAAGTCGTGCTTGGGCTGGACCTTTTTGCGCAGCCAGCGCAGTCCGGTCTGGAAGTATTCGAGCGGGGTGTTGGAAATGTAGTCCGACAGGCCCGGCGCCTTGAAGTACGCCAGCGCAAAGGCGGCGTAGCCGCGCGAGGCGTACAGGGCGGCGCGCGGTTCATTGATGCCGCCGCCGGACCCGTTCAGGATCATGACGGCGGGATGCGATCCCGGCGCGCTGCCGGCGGGCAGGTACAGGGTGCCGACCAGACCTTCCTCGCGGACCTCGACGCGCGTGACGCCGTCGGACGCCAGACGTTGCGTGAAGCTGGCGCGCGCTTCGGCGCCTTCCACGCGAGCCACCACGTCGGTGACCAACGCGTCGGTCACCGGGTGGTTGAAGTATTCACGGCTCTTGCCGTCCTCGGGGGACTGCGCCCAGGTCAGCCCCATCGGGGACAAGCCGGTGTAGTCGCCGGAAACGGGCGCTTCGCGGGTCAGGTCGACCACGCCGTCCTCGCCCGCCGTGTAGGCGGCCTGGGCTTGCCAGACCACGCCGTTGCGGCGGGTGAGGGCGGTGATCTCGACGGTCGCGCCGGGCGCCACGTGTTCGACGCGGATCTGGCGCGGGACGTCGATGAGGGCGTCCGCGGGGGTGATGGTCAGGGTCGGCGCCATGGCTTTACTTGTCCGAGACCTTGGTGACCATCATGGCGGCCGTGCGGTCGCTGGTCATCGGCGTGACCTTCAGGCCCTTCTTGGTTGCCCAGATGTTCTTGTAGTGGAACAGCGGGATGATGCCGACGTCATCGGACACGAGCTTGACCGAGTCGCGCAGGATGGCTTCACGCTTGGCCACGTCGAATTCCGAGGTGGATTGCTCCAGCGCGGTGTCGACCTTGGCGTTGCTGTAGTGGCCCCAGTTGGACGCGCCCAGGCCCTTCTTGGCGTCGACCGTGGCCAGGATGTTGACCAGCGCGTAGCTGGCTTCACCCGTGCCGTTGCCCCACGCCAGCATGCTGACGGCGAATTCGTTCTTGTTGGCGCGGCCCGAGTACACAGCCCACGGCACGACTTCCACTTGCGTCTTCACGCCCACGCGGGTCCAAAACTGCGCGACCGCCTGGGCCGTTTCCGGGCCTTGCGGATAGCGGTCGTTGGGGACGTGCATGGTCAGCTTGAAGCCGTCCGGGAAGCCCGCTTCAGCCAGCAGCTTCTTGGCTTGGGCGACATCGTTCGGGATGTCCTTGATTTCGGGGTTGTAGCCGAAGGTGCCCTTGGGCATCCACTGGTTGGCTTCGGTGGCGGCGCCTTGCAGGATGCGGTCGGCGATGGCCTTGCGATTGATGGCCAGGTTCAGCGCCTGGCGTACGCGCACGTCCAGGAGCGGGTTCTTGTCCAGCGGCTTGCCGTTGTTGTCGGTGATGTACTGGTTGGGCGCGGGGTTGAAGCTGGGTTGCAGCAGCATGACGCGCAGGCCGTCGTACGGGTAGACCGAGATGTTCGAGGCCTTTTGCAGCTTGGCCAGGTCGGACACCGAGACCTTGTCGATCACGTCCACGTCGCCGGCCAAGAGGGCGGCGGTGCGGGCGGCGGCGTTGTTGATGTAGCGGTAGTTGACCTTTTCCCAGATCTGCTTGTCGCCCCAGTAGGCGTCGTTGCGTTCCATCAGGACACGGTCGCCGGGGGTGTACGAGACGAACTTGTAGGGGCCGGTGCCGACCATGGCCTTGCCCGAGTTGTAGTCTTCGGTCGACGACTTTTCGCCGACGTGCTTGCTGACGACGTGGATGGACGCCAGGTTCAGGGGCAGGTCGGGGTTCGGGGCCTTGGTCTTGACGATGAGCGTCAGCGGGTCCTTGGCGGTCATCGTGTCGATGGTGCGCAGGTAGCCGGCGTAGGTGGCGACGCTGCCGGGCACGCCGCGGGCGCGGGTGTAGGAGTAGATCAGGTCGTCGGCCGTGAACGGCGTGCCGTCCTGCCACTTGACGCCTTCACGCAGCTTGAATTCCCAGGTGGTGTTGTCCAGCGGCTTCCAGCTCACGGCCAGGCCCGGCTGCAGCTTGTTCCACTTGTTCTCGATCAGGAGGTCCCAGAAGTGCAGGGCCACCGAGCGGTCGCCGGCGTGGTTGTTCAACTGCGGGTCCAGCGACGACAGCGGGTCGGCAAAACCGATCGACAGGTTGTCGGCGGAGGCCGCGGCCGAGGCGCCCAGGATGGCGGCGGTGAGGGTCGAGAGAATCAGGCGTTTCATTGTCCGGGATCCTTGGTAGAGGGGGAACGGAGTGGGTCCATTGACCGCGGCGGTCGTGCCGCAGTCATTGATCGTCAGGCCATGTCGTTCAGGTGACAGGCGCTCAGGTGGTTGATGGCGATTCCCTTCAATGTGGGAACCTCGGTCTTGCAGCGCGGCATCGCGTGCGGACATCGCGGATGGAAATGGCAGCCGGTAGGCGGGTTGAGCGGGCTGGGGATCTCGCCCTTGATCGCGGTAAAGGTCTTGTGGCGCGACTTCAGGGTGGGAATCTCGGCCAGCAGCGCCTGGGTGTACGGGTGGTTGGGACGCTGGAAGACTTCTTCCACCGTCGCCGTTTCCACGACGCGGCCCAGGTACATGATGACGACGCGGTCGGACAGGTGTTCGACCACGCCCAGGTCATGGCTGATGAAGAGATACGTCAGGTTCAGCTCTTCGCGCAGGTCCATGAACAGGTTCAGGATCTGCGCCTGGATCGACACATCCAGCGCGGCCACGGCCTCGTCGCAGACCAGCATGGACGGCTGCACGGCCAGCGCGCGGGCAATGCCGATGCGTTGGCGCTGACCGCCGCTGAACTGGTGCGGATAGCGCTGGCGCAGGGCGGGGTCCAGGCCCGCGCGCTCGAGTTGCGCGCTGACGTAGTCGTCGAAGTCGCCGTTGCCGACCAGACCATGAATGCGCGCCGCTTCGCCGACGATCTCGTCCACGCGCAGGCGCGGGTTGAGGCTGGCATAGGGGTCCTGGAAGATCATCTGCACCTTCAGGCGCGCGGCGTGGGCTTCGGCCGCGTTCATGTCGGCCGGGCGCACGCCGTTGATGCGGACCTCGCCGCCCGACGGCGTGAGCAGGCCGGCCGCGATGCGGCCCAGCGTGGACTTGCCGCAGCCGGATTCGCCGACCAGGCCGACGACTTCGCCGGGGTTCACGATGAGATCGACATGGTCCACGGCACGCGTGATGGCGGGCGGCTTGGACAGGCCCAGCGATTGCATCGCGCGGCCGGCGGCGCCGATCTTGCGTTCGCCGAAGCGCTTGCTGACCTGGCGCAGGTCGATCAGCGGGGTGGGGGCGTTGGCGGTTGCGCTCATGCCGCCACCTCGCGGTGGATCTGGATGGAAGGATGGAAGCAGCGCACGTCGTGGTCGGGTAAGGCTTGGGTGATGCCGGGTTGCTGGCCGCAGGCGGCAGTGGCGCGCGCGCAGCGCGCCGCGAACGCACAGCCGGTCGGCAGGTGCAGCAGGTTCGGCGTCATGCCGGGAATCTGGCGCAGGCGCTGCCCGCGCTGGTTGTTGCTGGGCAGACTGTCGATCAGGCCCACGGTGTACGGGTGCTGCGGACGGTCCAGCACGTCGTCGACCTTGCCGTGTTCGACGATGCGGCCGGCGTACATGACGGCCACGTCGTCGGCCAGGCCGGCCACCACGGAAAGATCGTGCGTGATCCAGATGAGGCTGGTGCCGTGCTGCTGTGCGAGCTTCTGCACTTCGGACAGGATCTGCGCCTGGATGGTGACGTCCAGCGCGGTGGTGGGTTCGTCGGCAATGATGAGATCCGGGCGGTGCAGCATGGCAATGGCAATGGCCACGCGCTGGCGCATGCCGCCGGACAGTTGATGCGGGTAGGCCAGCAGGCGTTCCTCGGGGCTGGGAATGCCCATCATGCCCAGCGTGTCGCGCGCCAGGATGCGGGCCTCGGCTTTGCTCATCTTGTTATGGGCGCGCACGGTCTCGATCATCTGCACGTCCACCCGCAGCACGGGGTTCAGCGTCATCATCGGATCCTGGAAGATCATCGCGATGCGGTTGCCCTGCAGCTTGCGCAACTCGCGCGGCGCCAGCTTGGTCAGGTCGTGGCCCTGGAACAGGACCTCGCCGCCGGCGATGCGGCCCGGCGCATCGACCAGACCCATGATGGAGAAGCCCGTCACGGACTTGCCCGAGCCGGATTCGCCGACCAGGCCCAGGATCTTGCCGCGTTCCAGCTTAAAAGAGACGCCATCCACGGCGGGCAGCACGCCCGCGCGGGTATGGAATTGCGTGCGCAGGTTACGCACTTCAAGCGTGGCCGGCGCGCCAGCCGAGGCGGTGCGGTCGGTCATTTGTGGGTCCTCGGGTTCAGCACGTCGCGCAGGCGGTCGCCCACCAGATTGATCGCCACGATGGTGATGAGCAGCGCGATGCCGGGGTAGAAGCTGATCCAGTATTCGCCGGACAGCATGTATTGAAAGCCGTTGGAAATCAGCAGGCCCAGCGACGGTTCGGTCACCGGCACGCCCAGGCCCAGAAAGCTCAGCGTGGCTTCCAGCGTGATGGCGCGCGCGATCTGCAGCGTGCCGATCACGATCAGCGGCGGCAGGCAGTTGGGCAGGATGTGCTTCAACATGATCCGGCAGTTGGGAATGTCCAGGCAGCGGGCGGCTTCGACGTATTCGCGGCGGCGTTCGACCAGGGCCTGGCCGCGCGCGGTGCGGGCGTAGTAGGCCCATTCCAGGATCACCAGCGTCAGCACCACGTTGCCCACGCCCTTGCCCAGATAGGCCAGGATCATCATCGCCACCAGGATCGACGGGAACGACAGGATCAGGTCCACGAGACGCATGATGAAGGCGTCGACCTTGCCGCCGGCGTAGGCGGCCAACAGACCCAGCAGCGTGCCGATGATGCCGGCGATCAGCGCCGAGCCCACGCCCACCATCAGGCTGATGCGCAGGCCGTACAGGATGCCGGACAACAGGTCGCGGCCCTGGCCGTCGGTGCCCAGCCAGTAATGAAAGGTCTCCAGGCCGTTCATGGTGCCGGGCGGCAGGCGCGAGTCCAGTACGTCGATCTGCAAGAGGTCATACGGGTTCTGCGGCGAGATCCAGGGCGCCAGCACGGCAGCCAGGATCAGCAGCGTGGCCACCACCAGGCCCAGCACCGCCGTCTTGGACGACAGGAACTCGGTCAGGTTGCGGCGCCACGGCGACTCGCGGCGCAGGGCAGGCGCCTGCGCGGTATTGGATACGGAACTCATGCCGTGGCCTCCAGCCGTACCCGGGGGTCCAGCACTTTGTACAGAATGTCGACGATCAGGTTCAGCGTCACGAACAGGCACACCACCACGATCAGGTAGGCCACGATCACGGGGCGGTCCAGCGCGTTCAGGCTGTCCAGGATCAGCTTGCCGGCGCCGGGCCAGGCAAAGATGCTTTCGGTGATGACGGCAAAGGCGATGGTCGAACCGAGTTCCAGGCCCAGCACGGTCACCAGCGGAATCATGGTGTTGCGCAGCACGTGCACACAGACCACGCGGAACGGCGACAGGCCCTTGGCGCGCGCGAACTTCACGAAGTCCAGCGGCATCACGTCGCGCACGCCGGCGCGGGTCAGGCGGATCACCAAAGAGATCTTGAAGAGCGACAGGTTGAACGCCGGCAGGATCAGGTGGCGCCAGCCGTCGGCCGTCAGCCACGACCACTGGAAGCCCAGGAACTCCACCGTCTGGCCGCGGCCGCTGGCCGGCAGCCAGCCGAGCGACACGCTGAACGCCATGATCAGCATCAGCGCCACCCAGAAGGTGGGCAGCGAGAAGCCGACGATGCTGCCGGCCATGATCATCTTGGACGCGCGGCTGTCGGGGTACAGGCCGGCGAACAGGCCCAGCGGCAGGCCGACGATGACGGCAAACGACAGGGCGGTGATCGCCAGTTCAAGCGTGGCCGGCAGGCGCTGGATCACCAGTTCGATCGCCGGAATGTTGTAGACGAAGCTGTTGCCCAGGTTGCCATGCAGCGCGCCGTTCAGGAAGGCCAGGTACTGCTGCCACAGGGGCTTGTCCAGACCCAGTTCAGCGATGATGCGCGCGCGGTCGACCTGGTCCACGTCCTGGCCGATCAGGATGTCCACGGGGTTGCCGATGGCGTGCAGCCCCACGAAGACGATGAGCGTCATCAGGAACACGACCACGGCGGCTTGCGCCACGCGGCGTAGCAGCCATGCGGTCATTGCGCGGTCTCCGCCTGCGAAGCGGTCGCCGGCGCCGGGGCTGGGGTCCATTCATCGCCGAACACTTCGGGCTCGGAGAACGCTTCCATGTTGGCGTAGTGCGTGGCCACGTCTTCGCGGTAGAACAGACCTGCGATGCCTTGCGCCAGGCGCTTGGCGCCTTCGCTGATGGCGGGGATGTCGCCCGAGATCGTGCCTTGCGTCAGCGCGGCGGGGTACGAGAAGCAGTGGACGCGATCCAGGCCGGGGCAGGCGCCGGGCACTTTTTCCTGCAATTCGAAGACGGCGCCCAGGTCGGGCGAATCATGCAGTTCCTGGTCTTCCTCGCCGGCGGGCGGCGTGTAGCGGTCGCCCCAGGCGCGCACGTGAGGCGCGAGCGGCGCGAATTCCGGGCGCACGGTCCAGTCGATACGAAAGCCCGTGGAGAAGATCAGGAAGTCCAGCACGAACACGCCTTTGGGCGTGGTGACGTGGATCTCATCATCGATCAGCGCCAGGTCCAGCACGCCACAGCCCAGGTTGAAGAAGGCGTTCGGGTGGCGCGACACGCGCAGCGTGCTGCCGCGCGGGGGCGGCACCTGCGCGGCGTTGATGTAGTGGCGGATCTTCCACTTCCATTCGTCGGGTAGCGTCAGGTGACCGTGGGTCAGGCCTGGGTTGCCTGCGCCCTTGCCCTTGTTGATGCGAGGGATGTCGTTGCGGCGGATCAGCAGGTCGACGCTGGCCGCGCCGGCTTCCAGCGCGGTCGCCGCGCTGTCCATGGCGGATGCGCCCGCGCCCACGACGCCGACGCGCTTGCCGGCCAGCGTGTTGTAGTCCATCACGTCGGACGAATGCGCCCAACGGTCGCGCGGCAGTTTCTTTGCAAAGTCAGGCACATAGGCGCCGCCCAGGCCGTCGCGGCCAGTGGCCAGCACGACACGGCGGGCCAGGACGGTGCTGCGCCCGGCGGGCGACTGGATGTCCAGTTCCACCAGCTTGTCGGCGCGCGGCTGCACGGACAGGATGCGGTGTTCGTTGCGCACGTCCAGGTTCAGCACGCGGCGGTACCAGCGCAGGTAGTCCATCCATTGCAGGCGCGGGATCTTGTCCAGCGCTTCCCACGCGTCCAAACCGAATTGCGCTTCGAACCAGGCGCGGAAGGTCAGCGCGGGCAGGCCGAGCGCGGGACCGGTCAGTTGCTTGGGCGAGCGCAGCGTCTCCATGCGGGCCGTCGTGGCCCACGGGCCTTCGAAGCCTTCGGGCGCCTGATCGAAAATCGGCGCGTCGATGCCCAGATGCTTCAACGACGCCGCCGCCGCAAGACCGCCCATGCCGCCGCCGATGATGGCCACGTCCAGCACCTGCTGGCCATCGACCAGCCGGGGCGTCACCCAGTTCTTGGCGGGCAGTTCCAGCCAGGACAGGTCTTGCCGAAGGCGCGCCTCCAGGGCGGGCAGGCCTTGCGGCGGGATGGCAATGGGCAGATTCATGATGCGGGTGTTTCCATAACAGGGGCGTCATCGCCGTAGATCGACTGCAACAGCGCCGAATGCTCGCAGGCGTCGTGCAGCACAAAGTCCGGCAGCAGGGCTGCGGCGGCTTCGGCCAGTGCGTCCGCCATGGCCTGGCAGGCCGGCGTCAGCGTTTGCGACTGCGGGGTGATGACCCCAAAAAAGAAGGGGATGTCCAGGTCGATGGGCCGGATCGCCACGCCCGCCACCGGCGAGCCGTAGGCAGTCACGGGCTCCAGCACCGACACGCCAAGCCCGGCGCGGACGGCGGCCAAGGCATTGACGGACGAATTGGTTTCGATGGTGCCCAGCGCCTGTACGTTGTGCGAGAGGGCCGCGTCCAGACGGCGGCGCAGGCGATAGGGATTGGCCATGGTGATGAGACGGCGGCCGGCAAGGGCCGACACCGGCACCACGGCATGCTGCGCCACAGGATCGTCTTCGGGCAGGGCGACGACGCAAGGCGCCTGGGCAATCCAGTGCACGGTCAGGCCGCGGTGTTCCAGCGGCAGGCTGGTCACGCCCAGTTGCGCGGCGCCCGACAGCACAGCGTGCACCACGCGTTCCGGCGAGGCGCTGCGCAACTGCACGCGTGCGGCGCCGAGGCGGTCTTCGATGCGTTTGAGGGCAGCGGGCACCAGACCGGCGGCGAGGGCGGACGTGGCGGTCACCAGGAGCGGCTGCGCCTGGCCGCGCGCGATTTCATCGGCCCGGCCGCGGATCTGCTGCAGGCTGGTCAGTGCGCGTTCAACGTCGTCATACAGCAGGAACCCCTGTTCGGTCGGCGTCACGCGGGGACCGCTGCGCGCGAACAGGGGATAGCCGATCTCGGCCTCCAGTTCCTGCAACAACCGGCTGATCGCCGGCTGCGAGCGTCCCAGCAGCCGTCCGGCCGCGGTGACGCTGCCGGTGGACATGACGGCCGCAAAGGCCTCGAGTTGACGGAGTTCCATTGGTCTTGATTTATGCCAAGGACGAATTCTGGCCGCTCGAGTATGCACCCTACAAATACTAAAAAGGCATAAGTAAATTCCCTAGATGCGAATGACCGCGCATTTTTAATTACCGCGAGTTATTTCAAGGACTTAGGGTAAGTCCGGGGGGGAGCGGTGTCCGGCGCGCCAGGAGAGGGCGCAGACGCTGAAGGACGATTCAGCGCAGCGCAGGCGAGATTCCAGCGATGGAAATGGGGTGGGCCGGGGAGAAACGCTAGGACCCGTCGGGTCCGGCTTGCGCACCCTGAATCGGCGCATGGGAGGCCAGAAGCGCACGGCCTTTTTCCGTCAGCACCAGGACGGCTTCGCCCTTCACGGTGCTTTGTTCCTGCGTCATGTCGATCAAGCCATTCGCCGTGGCGTCTTCCCAGGCCGACAGCCTGGGGCAGTGGGTACGCCACGCTTCCATGGTCTCTGCGTAGGTGCGAGGACGCGCCGCAATCCACAGCAGGAATTGCACGAGGTTGCCCTGTTGTGACGCGCCGGATTCCAATTCTGTTTGCGAATGGTCAGACATGGGACATCTCCGTTCTGGGCCAGGATGCGCCTTTGACGATACTCCCGCGCCCGTCTGCGCTCCAGCGCTATCTGGGAGCCATCCCCTTGCGCAACCGGTTGGAAGGTTCCAGCAGCGCGTCTTTCATGTCGTCGCGCTCCAGCACGCAGGGTTCGCGGTGCAGGTCGCGTATGAAATCGTCGTAGAGCTCGCCGGTGATGCCGGCCGGGCGCTTGAAGTCGCCGGATAGCTGATAGGCGCGCAGCAAGATCGAACGCAGCCGCTTGACCTCCCAAAGCAGGGTGATCACATCGGGGTTCCAGGGCTGACGCTCGCGGATGCACCGCAGGTCGGCGTGGGAAAGGGGGTTTTTGAACGGCATGGCGGAAAATACTGTTTATTTATCCAGTATAGTCCGCCGGGATGAAAGGCAGGCGTCGGTGTTTACAGCAATGGCGCCCGCTTCGTGGGAACGGGTAACTCCGCAATACAGAATGTGAGAATTGTTGAGCCTTTGAAGCTCCGTCGTCCGTACCATTCCGTGAAAGCAAAATGAAAGGGAGTGGAGCGATGCTGTGCGGCCAATGCGCGGCCATCACCGTGGATCAGGCGGGGGCGCCGGGGCATAAAAACCTGATCAGCCTGGGCCATGTCCGGTCGTTGCCCCTGGCGCAACGCGGCGTCACGCACGAGGCATTCACGTGCGGCGAATGCGGCGCCAATTGGGATTATCTGCACGACCGGCGCAACCCGGCATCGGGTTGGGCACTTTGTGATCGCACCTTGCCCGCCCCGCAACGGTCCATCGATCCGCCGGCGGTGGAAGCCGCCTGAAAAATGGCCTGCCGGTCAACCCGGCAGGCCGCGCAAGCCTCAGAAGTCAGCAGTTGCGCGTTACACCACGCGCGTATGCACCTGGCCTTCGCGGAACCACGAATCCAGATTTGCGCGCATCAGGTCCGCCATCGCGCGGCGTGTTTCGTGGGTGCCGCTGGCAATGTGCGGCAGCATCACCACGTTGTCCATGGCGTTCAGTTCCGGGGGCGTGGCCGGTTCGTGTTCGAACACGTCCAGGCCGGCGCCGGCAATGCGTTTGTTCTGCAGCGCCGCTACCAGTGCGGCTTCGTCGACCACCGTGCCGCGCGCAATATTGATCAGCCAGCCGTCCGGACCCAGGGCGTCCAGCACCTGTGCGTTCACCATGTGGCGCGTCGCGCCGCCGCCCGGCACGGCCAGCACCAGGAAGTCGCATTGCGCGGCGAGCTCGACGATGTCCGGGCAATAACGGTAGCCCTCGGGCGCGTCTGGGCGCGGTTTGCGGTTGGTGTACAGGATCTCCATGTCGAAGGCCTGCGCGCGGCGGGCGATCTGCAGGCCGATGTTGCCCAGGCCGACGATGCCGCAGCGTTTGCCGGTCATGCGCGAACCCAGGCCGAATCCTTCGGTGGGCCAGCGGCCGGCGCGCACAAAGCGGTCGGCTTCGGCGATGCGGCGCGAGACGGCCAGCATCAGGGCCAGCGCGGTATCGGCCACGCAGGCGTCCAGCACGCCCGGCGTGTTGGTGACCACGACGTTGCGCGCCTTTGCCGCCGCGATGTCGATGGTGTCGTACCCCACGCCAAAACTGAAGATGCCTTCCAGGGCGGGCAGGGCGTCGATCAATTCCTTTGTCGCGCCGAAGCGGCCGCTGGTGGCAATGCCGCGGATGGCGGCGCCATGTTCGCGCAGCAGCGCCGCCTTGTCCTGGGCCTCCCAGAGGCGATGAACGCGGTAGCGCGATTCCAGGTCGGCCACCAGTTCAGGCAGCAGGGGACCGACCATCAGCAGATCGGCGGCGGAGGCGGGAAGGGATGCAGTCATGGATACGGCTTATGTAGGTAAGAAGGAAAGGCCCGCCGAGGCGGGCCGGGACCGGAATCAGTTGGTCTGGATGTTGCGGGACTTGATTATCTGCCCATAGCGTTCGCGCTCGCTAGCGGCCAGATCCTGCAGCTCCTTGGGTGTCGATCCGTGGGCGATGGCGCCCTGCGATTCGAGCTTGGCCTTGACCGCGGGATCGGCCGCCACGGCGCGGATCGCCTCGGACAGCTTGTCGATCACTGCCTGCGGCGTGCCGGCCGGCGCCAGTACCGCCGTCCACGAGCCGCTCTGCGCGTTCTTGACGCCGGCTTCGTCGATGGTGGGCACGTCCGGCATCGCGGGCGAGCGAGTCGCGCCGGTCACGGCCAGCGCGCGCAGCTTGCCGGCCGTGACATACGGCATGGTCTCCAGGACTGACGCGAACAGCATGTCCACGCGCCCGGCCATCAGATCGGTCATCGCCGGGCCGCCGCCCTTGTAGGGCACGTGCACCAGATCCACGCCGGTGGCTTCCTGGAAGATCTCGCCGGACAGGTGGGGCGCGCCGCCCGTGCCCGAGCTGGCAAAGGTGTGCTTGCCGGGCTGGGACTTGGTCAGCGTCACCAGCTCCGCGACGTTCTTGGCCGGCAGACTGGCAGGCACCACCAGCACGAACGGCAGGTCCGAAAACAGCGACACGGGCGCAAACGCCTTCACCGGGTCGGAATGCAGCTTGTAGATCCAGGGGTTGATCGCCAGCATGCCCGAGTTTGCGAACAGCAGCGTGTAGCCATCGGGCTGCGAACGGGCCACCAGGTCGGCGGCGATCTGGCCGCCGGCGCCCGGGCGGTTGTCCACCACCACCGACGACGAGAATTTTTCACCCAGGGCCGCGGCCAGCAGGCGCGCCGAGATGTCGGTGCCGCCGCCGGGCGAGAAGGGGACGATCAGATTGATCGGGCGTTCCGGATACCCTGCGGCGCTGGCCGCGTGCGGCAAGGCGGCGGTAGCAGCCAGGGCCAGCGCCGCGGCGAGGAGCCGGACGCGAATCCGGGCGGTGTTCTTTGTCTCCATGGATTTTCTCTTTTATGGCGTTGATGGCGGCGAGGCCGCAAAAAAATGGTGCTGCGGGTAAGGCATCCTGATGCTTCGCGGGCCGGAATCCAGCCCTGCAGCCGAGTATAGGGATGCCTGTCCATGGATAGCCGTTCGAGCTATAAATAGCATCAATCAATTCAAGGATTGAATCGATGGAATTCCGCCAGCTCGAGTGCTTCATTGCGGTTGCCGAAGAATTGCACTTCGGCCGCGCCGCCGAGCGCCTGTGCATGACGCAACCTCCGCTCTCGCGCCAGATCCAGCTGCTGGAGCAGGACCTGGGCGTGACCCTGTTCGAGCGCAACAGCCGGCAGGTGGTGCTTAGCGCCGCCGGCCGGCGCTTTCTGCGCGATGCACGCCATTTGCTTGAGTTTTCGGCGCAGGCCGCCGCCACCGCGCGCCGCACGTCCGGCGGCGAAGCCGGCCACATCAGGCTGGGCTTCACGGCCGTGGCTTCGTATCGCCTGATGCCGTCGCTTATCGTGCAGGCGCGCAAGCTGCTGCCGGGCGTGGAGATCCAGTTGCGCGAAACCGTGACGACCGAGCTGAGCCGCCTGCTGCTGGCCCACGAGCTGGACGCCATCCTGGCGCGCAGCGTGCCGCAACAGGCAGGCATCGAGTCGCGCCTGCTTGAGCGTGAACCGCTGGTGCTGGCGCTGCCCGCCGATTCACCCTTGTGCGAGCACGCCATCGTGCCGCTGCGGTTGCTGCAAGGGCAGCCGTTCGTGCTGTATTCGCCTCGGGAAGGTAAGTACTTCTACGACCGCATCGTGGGCGCTTTCGGCCTGGCGGACGTGCAGCCGCAGTATGTGCAGCGCGCCGGGCAGACGCATACGTTGCTGGCGCTGGTGCGAGCCGGGCTGGGCGTGGGCCTCGTGCCGGATTCCGCGCGCGAGCTGCGGTTTGAAGGCGTGGTGTTCCGGCCGATCGGCCAGCGTGATCTGTATGCGGACATGTACCTGGCCTGGCACGCGCAGCACGACAATCCGGCGCTGGATGCATTTCTGCAGCGCGTGGCCAAGCGGAACAGCCCGGAAACTGTCGGAAGCCCCGGACAGGCGTGAGCCAGACTTCTATCTAGCGGCGCTTGGGGCGGTTCGGCGCGGACAACGGCGCGCCGACGTGGCTGGCCAACCAGTGTTCGATCTTGTCGTCCGGGCGGGGGGCCCAGTCCTTGCCGATTTCCACAATGAGCAGGTTGCGGGTGTCGCCGTAATCCTGGGGTTGTCCATTCCCTGCGTTGTCCATTCGCGGATATATCAAGTTGAAACATCCATAGACCATCCAAGTGGATGGTTTATGATTCGCTCCATGCCGCCTCGCACCTCTCAACTCGCCTCCACCTCCAAGCCTGCCGACGAGAAGATCACGATCAACCTGGGTTACGTCGACCTGGGCCAGATCGATCTGCTCGTCCAGGAAGGGTTCTACGCCAACCGCACGGACCTCATCCGCACGGCCATCCGCAATCAACTTGCCACCCACGGCGACGCCGTGCGGCAGGCCGTCAGCCGCAAGACGCTGGTGCTGGGTATCCAGCACTACACCGCCCAGGATTTGCTCGCGGTCCAGACCGCGGGCGAAATGCTTCAGATCCGGGTGCTGGGCCTGGCAACCATTGCCTCCGACGTCACGCCCGAGCTTGCGCTCGCCACGATCGAATCCCTGACGGTACTGGGGGCGCTACATGCCAGCCCCGCCGTCAAAGCCGCCCTGCGTCAGCGCATCCGCTGACCCTCGCGGCGCAAACAAAGGTCACGCCATGCACCCTGATTTCCAGCACCTCATGCACCGGGCTACCCAGCTCACCCAGGCCGGCGATCTGACGGCAGCAACCGCCGCCATCCAGGCCGCCCTGCGAAACGGCCTGGCTGCCGCGCCTGCCCGGCAGGACGATGCCGACGTCATCGACGTGGAGGCTTGGGAAGTTCCGGATACCGCCCAAGCTTCCAGCGCGGCGCCGCACGTTTCCGGCGACGCTGCGCAGTCCGCCCCAAAACCTGCCGCCGCGGGCGATACGTTCACGGCGGGGTCATTCCGCAATTCGTCCGGGCAGCGCGCCTACAAGCTGTATGTGCCGCCCAACCCGGATGGCACGCCGCGTCCGCTGGTGGTCATGCTGCACGGATGCACGCAGGACGCAGACGATTTCGCCGCGGGCACCGCCATGAATGCGGCTGCGCGCGAGCAGGGCTTTCATGTGCTGTACCCCGTGCAATCGCGCGACGCCAATCCGCAGAAGTGCTGGAACTGGTTCAAGCACAACCATCAGCAGCCAGGCCGGGGCGAGCCGTCCATCCTTGCGGGCATGACGCGCGAGGTGATCGCCGCCCACAACATTGATCCCACGCGCGTGTATGTCGCGGGTCTGTCGGCGGGCGGGGCGATGGCAGCGATTCTGGCGGGCGCTTATCCCGAACTGTATGCGGCGGCAGGTGTGCATTCGGGGTTGGCCGCTGGCGCGGCGACGGACCTGCCTTCGGCGCTGTCCGCCATGAAGGGCGTGGGCCTGAAACCCGCCGCACCGGCCGGCAACGGCGTGCCGGTCATCGTGTTCCATGGCGATCGCGACGCCACCGTCAATCCCGCCAATGCCGGCAACGTGATCGCGGCCAGCGTGGGGCCCAACGCGCGTGTCGAAACCGTTCGCGTGGCGGGCGCGGGCAGCATGCGCGACAGCACGCAGCATGTATACCGCGATGCGGCGGGCAACATCGTCGCCGAACGCTGGGATGTCCACGGCGCCGGCCATGCCTGGGCAGGCGGCTCGGAGCAAGGGTCCTACACGGATCGGACCGGTCCGGATGCGACGGCCGAGATGCTGCGATTCTTCTTCGCGCGCACGTCGCGCGCTCAGTGATTCGCTAGCGTTCCAGCGTGGTCAATGGCGGCTTGGATCGCGGCCAATGTAGTATCGGCCGTGATTCCCCTTGCATGTGATCCCTTGCATGCGACCACCCCTCAACGCGCCGCCAGCCGGCGAATGGAGCACCGTGAAAATCGTCAGAATCATCGAAGAAATGCGTCAAGACGACCAGGAACAGACCCGCGCCCATGAATCCCCGACCGAGGGCGACCTGCTCGCCGCCCTGGACAGACTGGATGGCGCGGTCTTCAGTTCGACCGCCTTCGTGATTGATGACGACACGGTCATGTCGATCGGCGGCGGTGATGGCGCCTATGTCGTGTTCATCTCCTCCGGCGGCGACACGCGGATCCACACGCTGATCGACCCCGCCAAATCCGAAGATCACGACCAGGACCTGGTGGCGGGTGGACAATCAGGCAGTTATCCGCAGTACCAGTGCGTGGACCGTTCCAAGGCGGCGTCCGCGCTGTTGTACTTTCATGCGCACGGCGCCGCGTCGCCGGATTTGAATTGGGCTAGCGAATAGCCACCGGCTTGCCGTAGAACACCCGCGCGCACAGCAGACCGGCCACTGCGGCGGGCAGGGCGCCCATGAACAGCGGAAATCCCAGCGCTGCCAACGATCTGTCGCGGCTGCCGAACGTCAGCAAAAAGACAAAGGCATACGCCGCGCCAATGAGCCCCATGCGCAGGACGGCCAGCCAGGACGGCGCGACGGGCTTGAGCGCGCCCGCCGTCAACCCGCAAAAGAGCGCCGGCACACCGCCAAACAGATACGCCCACGGCAGCCCATAGAGACCGAACAGGAGCAGTTCAGGATCCTGGGCGCCGATCGACATGGTCACAGCGATGGGCACTATGGCGACGGCCGGTCCCATGAATGCGAAGATCGCGGCGCCCGACAGCATGTCGCGCGACATGGCGCGGCCGGAGTCCTCGGGTCTGCGCTGCATGCGGCGGTAGACGGCAGCGGCCAGCGTAGACGCGAGAAGCAGGGCGCCAAAGAAATAGATCATCAGGTCAGTTCCGGTTGTCAGGGTGTATAGGCTTGCGGGTGGCCGGCCTGCTACTTGCGGACGAGCGTTCCGCAGGCGTGCGCCTGGCCGTCAGCATTGTGCGGAAATTGCGCCGCAAGCGTGTCAAGGCATCTTTTTCTTGCCCAGCAACGTCAGCGTCAGGCTGCGGCCGGTGCGCATGAAGGGATAGAGCGCCTTGGACAGGCACGCGTTGCTGAAGATGGTGGCGTTCAGGCGATTGAACACATCGCTGCCCGTGCTGAGCAAGGCCAGCCGGTGGATCGCGTCCGCGCCCCAGTAGTCGCGGCCATCCAGGTGCAACAGCATGCCCTGGTTCAGGTCATAGCCTTGCGCGCGATGGTGCGCGGCCAGATCGGGATGGTCGCGCATGTTCAGCATGGCGACAGGCCCAGCGGCCTTGCGCAGCCGCATCATCCGCACGTAGTTCGAGCAGAAGGGGCAATCGCCGTCATAGAGAAGGTAGTTTTCGTCGGACTGCATCGTCGGGATCCGTCGGGGGTTGCAGAAACATACCGCAAAAACCCGTTCGAGCGGTCCGCGGGGCGCGTTGCCGACGAGCGCGCTGTCGAAATGCGCGCGGCCGGCAAGCGCGGGAACCGGCGCCTTCAGCCGCCCCGATGTCCGTGATAGCGCGGCGCCGCAACGGCGCGCGTGTTCTCCTTGTGCTGGGAACCGACCAGCGCCTTGCGCCGGGCTTCTTCGTGCTGGTGATCGGACTTTGCGCGTTCTTTTTCCGCATGCGGCGGCGCGTGCGTGTCGGGCGCGGCGGCCGGGGCCGCTTGGTGGGGATCGGGGCGGGAAGTCGTGGGCGTCATGGTGCGCACCTGCAAAGGCAACGCGGCATATGCCGCGTTTTCACGTTACGCCCGCGGTCCGCGATTCTCCAGGGTTCAATTGCAACAGCTTGGCAAGTCTTGCCGTAGCGCGGCGCGGACCCGTGCCGGGATCAAGCGCTTTCGGAAGACCCTTCGTGTGCGCCCCACGCCAGTTCGGCCGCATAGCGGCGCACATCCTTCGGCCACTGTGCGACGTGCCGGGCGTACGCATCGCGGTCATCGGCATAGAGCGCACGCGTCGCATCCTCGAAACCCGGCAGGTCGCCGGCCAGGCTCGACATGAACCGGTAGGCGGCTTCCTGGCGTTGGCGCCGCGCATCCTGCGCCTCGTTGTCGCGGCGGGCTTGCTCCACCAGCTTGCGCAGCGCCACCGACGCGCCGCCGGGTTGGGCGCTTAGCCAATCCCAATGGCGAGGCAACAAGGTCACTTCGCGGGGCACTACGCCGAGCTTCGGCCGGCCTCGGCCTCGCGGGGTGTCGCCGGGTTGCGCGTCGTCAATCGCGGGGGCAACAACGTCCGTTGGCGTATGGCGGGCGACGATCTGCGCGTCGTCGCCGCGAAGGTCGAGGTCGATCTGCTTGCCGGTCGTGTCCTCGAAAACCAGCACCGCGTCGTTGCGGCGCGCGTTCAGCGCCTGCCTGACGGCCAGCGCCACGTCGGCGAGGGCGCCGGCCGCCAGCATCCGATGGCCTTCGAAGGCGGTGTGGGAATCGGGGAGGGGGGAAGGCATATTTATATCCGGGTAATTTGATGGGGAGGATTATTGCCCGGGTAAAAACAGCTGTCAATATAATCCGGATAAAACGCTAAGGCGCGTGAACCGCGTCGTTAGGCAGTGTCATAAATATCCATCCCAACCTAGGGTCAACACCTAGTCAAAACATGCCGACGGCGTATAATCTTGCTTTGCGCCCGGAGTTACCCATGCGTCTCGTTCAAAAAGCGCTCACCTTCGACGATGTGTTGTTGGTGCCTGCGTATTCCGAGGTGTTGCCGCGCGACACCTCCCTGGCCACGCGCCTGACTCGCAATATCAGCCTGAACATCCCCCTCGTGTCCGCCGCCATGGACACCGTCACCGAATCGCGTCTGGCCATCGCCATGGCGCAAGAAGGCGGCATCGGGATCATCCACAAGAATCTCTCCGCCGACGCCCAAGCGCGTGAAGTGGCTCGCGTCAAGCGCCACGAATTCGGCATCGTGATCGATCCGGTCACCGTCACCCCCCAGATGAAAGTGCGCGACGCCATTGCGTTGCAGCGCCAGCATGGCATCTCGGGCCTGCCGGTCGTTGAAGGCCGCAAGCTGGTCGGTATCGTCACCAACCGCGATCTGCGCTTCGAAGAAAACCTGGATCAGCCCCTGCGCAACATCATGACGCCGCAGGAACGCCTGGTCACCATGAAGGAAGGCGCCACGCTCGACGAAGCGCAGGCCCTGATGCACAAGCACCGTCTGGAACGCGTGCTGATCGTGAACGACGGCTTTGAACTGCGTGGCTTGGCCACCGTCAAGGACATCGTCAAGAACACCGAACACCCGATGGCCAGCAAGGACGCCCAAGGCCAATTGCGCGTTGGCGCGGCGGTGGGCGTAGGCGGCAACACCGAAGAACGCGTTGAAAAGCTGGTCGCCGCTGGCGTCGACGTTCTCATCGTCGATACCGCGCACGGCCACTCCAAGGGCGTGCTCGAAGGCGTGCGCTGGGTCAAGCAGAACTACCCCAAGGTTGAAGTCATCGGCGGCAACATCGCCACCGCAGCCGCCGCGCGCGCGCTGGTCGAGCACGGAGCCGACGGCGTCAAGGTCGGCATCGGCCCGGGCTCCATCTGCACCACGCGTATCGTGGCCGGCGTCGGCGTGCCGCAAATCCACGCTATCTCCGAAGTGGCCAAGGCGCTGGAAGGCACGGGCGTTCCGCTCATCGCCGACGGCGGCATCCGCTACTCGGGCGACGTCGCCAAGGCGCTGGCCGCCGGCGCATTCGCATGCATGATGGGCGGCATGTTCGCCGGCACCGAAGAAGCCCCCGGCGAAGTCGTGCTGTTCCAGGGCCGGTCGTACAAGTCGTACCGCGGCATGGGCAGCCTGGGCGCCATGACGGAAGGTTCGGCCGACCGTTACTTCCAGGACCCGGCCAACAACGCCGACAAGCTGGTCCCCGAAGGCATCGAAGGCCGCGTCCCCTACAAGGGCAGCGTGCTCGCCATCATTTACCAACTGGTCGGCGGCATCCGCGCCTCCATGGGCTACTGCGGCGCCGCCACCATCGACGACATGCGCACCAAGACCGAGTTCGTGGAGATCACCTCCGCGGGCGTGCGCGAGTCCCACGTGCACGACGTGCAGATCACCAAGGAAGCGCCCAACTACCGCGCCGACTGATCCGCACAGTCAACTACAATGTCATGCATCACGCACCGGCAGATCCGCAAAGAACAGCGGGTCTGCCGGTGCGGTTTTATTTCCAACGGGTAGAGTCTCCATGCACCAGCGCATTCTTATCCTCGACTACGGTTCGCAAGTCACCCAGCTGATCGCCCGCCGCGTCCGCGAAGCCGGCGTCTATTCCGAAGTCCACCCTGGCGACGTCGACGACGCCTTCGTGCGCGAACAGCAGGCGCAGGGTCTGAAGGGCATCATCCTGTCCGGCAGCCACGCTTCGGCCTACGAAGAGGGCTCCATGCGCGTGCCGCACGCCGTGTTCGAGCTGGGCGTTCCCGTACTGGGCATCTGCTACGGCATGCAGTCCATGGCGCAGCAACTGGGCGGCGTGGTCAGCTTTTCCGACCACCGCGAATTCGGCTACGCCGAAGTCCGCGCTCACGGACACACCAAGCTGCTGGAAGGCCTGGAAGACTTCAGCACGCCCGAAGGCCACGGCATGCTCAAGGTCTGGATGAGCCACGGCGACAAGGTCACCGAACTGCCCCCCGGCTTCAAGCTGATGGCCTCCACGCCGTCCTGCCCCATCGCCGGCATGGCCGACGAAGACCGCCGCTTCTACGCCGTCCAGTTCCACCCCGAAGTCACGCACACCGTTCAGGGCAAGGCCATGCTGGCCCGCTTCGTGAACGAAATCTGCGAATGCACGGGCGACTGGAACATGCCTGACTACGTCTCCGAAGCCGTCGCCCGCATCCGCGAACAGGTCGGCACCGACGAAGTCATCCTGGGCCTGTCCGGCGGCGTGGACTCCTCGGTTGCCGCTGCACTGATTCACAAGGCCATCGGCGACCAGCTCACCTGCGTTTTCGTCGACCACGGCCTGCTGCGTCTGGACGAAGGCAAGCAGGTCATGCAGACCTTCGCCGAAAACATGGGCGTGAAGATCATTCACGTCGACGCCACCGCGCAATTCATGGGCAAACTGGCCGGCGTCGCCGACCCCGAAGCCAAGCGCAAGATCATCGGCCGCGAATTCGTCGAAGTCTTCCAGGAACAAGCTGGCAAGCAGAAGAGCGCCAAGTGGCTGGCTCAGGGCACGATCTACCCCGACGTCATCGAATCCGCTGGCGCGAAGACGGGCAAGGCCACGTCGATCAAGTCGCACCACAACGTGGGCGGCCTGCCGGACACGCTGAACCTGCAACTGCTGGAGCCCCTGCGCGAACTGTTCAAGGACGAAGTCCGCGAACTGGGCGTGGCGCTGGGTCTGCCGCCGCAGATGGTGTACCGTCATCCGTTCCCGGGTCCGGGTCTGGGTGTGCGCATTCTGGGCGAAGTGAAGCATGAGTATGCCGAACTGCTGCGCCGTGCCGACGCGATCTTTATTGAAGAGTTGCGTAATACCAAGGACGAGGCCAGCGGCCTGACCTGGTACGAGCTGACCTCGCAGGCGTTTGCGGTGTTCCTGCCGGTGAAGTCGGTGGGGGTGATGGGCGACGGGCGTACGTATGAGTATGTCGTGGCGCTGCGTGCGGTGCAGACGTTTGACTTCATGACCGCTGACTGGGCGCCGCTGCCGCATCCGTTGTTGGCTCGCGTTTCGTCGCGGATCATCAATGAAGTGCGCGGGATCAATCGGGTCGTGTACGACGTGTCGAGCAAGCCGCCGGCGACGATTGAGTGGGAGTGAAATCAGGTCCTTCGGGGACTATCGTCAGCTATCGAAAATATGTTGTAACGTATTGATTTATAAGGAGATACGTCACGGCAGCTATCGGTGGCTATCGCCGGCCAGCGGAACAGGTTGGCGGTAGAAGTGGCGGTAAGAACTGGAGGCCGGATTAAGACCGTCCCGTTCACTATTCAGACCAAAGCCGTCTTTGACGGTAAAAGTCTTCTCGGGAAAGCTGGTTTTATGCGGCTTTCCGAGCATCAGCAGGTCTCCTGGCCCCTGACGGTAAAAGCCGTCCAAAACAGGAGAAGAACCTCGATGCTCACCGACACCGCACTGCGCAACCTCAAGCCTAAGTCCAAGACTTATAAGGCTTCCGACCGTGATGGGATGTACGTGACGGTATCGCCTACCGGTACCGTCACCTTCCGCTACGATTACCGTCTCAATGGCCGCCGTGAGACGCTCACCATCGGCCGTTATGGGCCTGCGGGCATTTCGCTGGCGCTGGCCCGCGAAAAGCTGATTGACGCTAAGAAGGCCGTCGCCCAAGGCAAGTCCCCGGCGCTGGAGAAGCAGCGCGAGAAGCGCCGGCTGACCGCCGCCAAGACCTTTGGCGAGGTGACCGAGAAGTGGCTGGCGGGCGCCCGGATGGCCGACAGCACGAAGGCGATGCGTAAGAGCATCGTTGATCGGGACATCCTGCCGGCCTTCGAGAACCGGCAGCTCAATGAAATCACTGCCGATGACCTGCGCGCCCTGTGCAACAAGGTGAAGGCGCGCGGTGCGCCCGCCACGGCGGTACATATCCGCGACATCGTGAAGCAGGTCTATGCCTTCGCCATCTTGCACGGCGAGAAGGTGGACAACCCCGCCGCCGACGTGGGTGCCGCGTCGATTGCGACCTTCGTGCCGAAGGATCGTGCCTTGTCGCCGTTGGAGATCCGCTTGATGGCGCGGCAGATGGAATCGGTGGCCACCTATCCGACCATTCGGCTGGCGCTGCGCATGATCCTGCTGACGCTGGTGCGCAAGAGCGAACTGATCCAGGCCACGTGGGATGAGGTCGATTTCGAGAACGCGACCTGGACGATCCCGAAGCAGCGGATGAAGGGGCGAAACCCACATGTGGTCTATCTGTCGCGCCAGGCACTCGACATCTTCGTGGCGCTGCACACCTGTGCGGCTGGTTCCAAATTCGTGCTGCCATCGCGCTATGACGCCGACCGCTGCATGTCGAACGCGACCTTGAATCGGGTCACGCAGATCGTTGCGGAGCGAGCGAAGGCCGCAGGCCTGCCGCTAGAACCATTCACCGTCCACGACCTGCGCCGTACCGGCTCGACGTTGCTGAACGAAATCGGCTTTAACCGCGACTGGATCGAGAAATGCCTGGCACACGAGGACGGGCGTTCCTCGCGCTCGATCTACAACAAGGCCGAATATGCCGAGCAGCGGCGCCACATGCTGCAGGAGTGGGCCAACATGGTCGATGCCTGGATCGACGGGCAGACCTACGTGCCGAGGCTGATGCCGGATAACGTGGTGGTACCCGCGTTGAGCGCAACTGCCTGACAGGGTGAAAGGGTGGCTGGAGGGGTTGCAGGTCAACATGGCGAAGGAAGTCCGGTGGTTGCCGCCCCTTGTCGTCCAAGCAACTACAGCCGTGGTCGGATGAGCGCCCGCCCTCGTTTTCATTCCTCGCCCGAATCCGTCCGGACAGGGCGAGTTTTTCGCAGGTGGACATCCGGCTTCGAGGTGCCGGCGCGAGGGGTTTGCTTGCGCTGCTCGATCCACGCTTCCACTTCGGCCAGGTCCCACACGACGCAGCGCGGGGTCAGGTTGAAGCGACGTGGGAACTCGCCGCGGCGCTCCATTTCGTAGATCGTCGTTTCTGCCAAGGGGACGATCTGACGCAGCTCCTTTCGGCGGATGGTGCGGCGGAAGGGAAGAGCGCTGCGTTTGGGGAACTGCGGCAGCGACTCGTAGGCTTCTGTCCCCGGCAACGGGAGGGACTGATCGGCGTCGATGCCATCCGTGTTCAATGCTTGCGGTAGCTGTTTCACCTCGGACTCCATGAGTGTGCTGCATGGAGTCATGGTGAGGTTCAGTACCTATCGGAGACAACCTGCTAGGGCGTGTTGGGGAACACTCCAGCGGACGTACAGTCCGCTCGGAGCGTTCCGCCTCCAGCTATCCGAGCAATGCTCGTAGGTTGTCGCGAACGAGGCTGGCCACGTCGCTCGCAGGTAGCCGATGCAAACGCCCCAGTTCCTCAACGACGCTTGCTACATCGGTCGGCTGTGAAGGCCTGTCGCCGGTGCGAGTGAAAGGGCCATCGGTTTCCGTCAGCATCCGATCCAAGGGGATAGCCTGCACCATCGGTGCGTGCCTCTCATTGCCCAGCATTCCCGCGTTGATGGAGAAGTAGCAGCCCAACGCCAACGCGCGCTTCGCCTCGCTCTTTGTTCCCGTGAACCAGTGGAGAACGATTTTTCCGCGCTCGGGCGGTAGATTCGCTTCGACGAGATCGAGAACCGCCTTGGCCGATCTGATGCTGTGGACCGTAATGATCTTGTCACCGGCCTGCGCGCAACGCTGCAACACGTGCTGGAAAACACGCTTCTGCGCATCGAGCGACTTGAAGAACCGGGGGCCGGCGTCCAATCCGACTTCGCCAACATAGCGCGTCTCCGCGAGGTATCGATCCCACAGCTCGATCTCGCTTTCACGCTCCGCGACCAGTTGGGGGTGCAGCCCCAGCGCTGCGCGCACATGCTTCGTGCGCTGCGCGAGTTCGTGATTGCGGGGCCACGCGCGAGGTGTCGTCGTTACGGCCAGCGTGAACACGCCGGACGCCTCCGCATCCTGGACCGCCGCTGCATGGTCCGGGTAGAGGTCAAGATGGCAGTGGAAGTCCACGAGGCCCGCAGTGGCGATCATGCGCGTACCCTCATCTTGGTTTCGCCTCTGCACCGTCGATGAGTCGTGCGACTTCGCCCAGGCCGCGACGGTAGACATCGGCAAGCTGGTCCAAGTGTGCGGCTTCATCCGCAAGCGAGCCGGGCTTGTGGATCAAGAGGTTCGCGAGCTGGGGCTTACCCTTCAAGCGCTCGATAGCGTACTGGAACGACCTGACCTGCACTCCTGTCGCCTGGCGTGTGTCCAACGGCTGCGCATGAAGATCGGGTACCGTGTACGTCGTCGGGTCGTTCCCGGTCCCCCATGCTGCTGTCAACGCTGCGCGACGGATGAGGCATGGCAGGCAATAGCCACATTGCTCGATACCATGTCCTAGCCATCTGGCCTTGGCGGGCGACGAGCACGACAACGAATCTGTCGCCAGCTTTTTCAAGAGGTCTGGGTTGCGGCAGGCTGCGGCCATCTCGCCCTTCGTCTTCTCCCAGTATGGGTTCCGGATCTCGCCGTCTATGCCGAGTGCGACGAGCAGGTCGTTCCACCTCGCCATGTAATACGGATGCGTGGTGCGGGTGCTGTTTGATCCCAACCGCAGGGGGTCCAAAGGCACATTCAGCGCGATCAGCCCATTCTCGGGGACACGCAGGATGAAACGGCGCCCAAGCCCAGTACCCGCGAACACCCCGAGAGCGAAAAACAGGAACGACCTGCCGCGTGTGCTGTTCTCGCCGCCGACGCCTTCCACAAGACCATCCACGAAGGTCATGCCGACCCGCAAACGCTCGAAAGATGACTTGACGTAGTGCTTCTTCAAACCTGCGAACAGCTTGCCTTGAGCATCGCTCGTCGCGCCCTCGCCGAAGTGGCTGACCAGTAGGGGAGTGGCGCCGTCCTCCAGCAGATCGATCGCCCCGATCAAGCTGTCCAATCCACCCGAGAACAGGCTGACGGAATCAAAGGGAGGAGCGATCAGACTCGGAGGCGCTGCTTGGGTGATCGTCGCGAACCGATCTGGACGTGCCCTGAACCCGATCGTCCAGCGATCGCCCGTCAGGAAATCCAGAGACTTCTTGAGAGTCGGTGCCGCAGCGGTCCAGCGAGATGGATCGCTTACCGGCACAACCAGTCGTATCTCGCGCGTCCATGAGTCCTGCGATTGCTCGGTGCGAGAGATGCGTGTGTCCGCCGCATGGACATGGGCGGCCAAGACCAGCAGGTCAATGCCGATCTCCGAGGGAAACACACCGATTTTTTTCAAGCTAGTCAGCGCGCCACCGATGCCATGATCCAAAGACTTCTCGCCGGCAACGAGTTGCAGGTAGGTCCTTTGTTCATCGGCGCCCGCCGTCACATCGAAGCTGTCGTCAGGACCGAAGCGGCCCGCCAGGAGTTGTCGCTTCATTGGTCCGCCTCCGCATCGCCCAGGGTTTGCAAGATTGCAAATGCAGACTCGTACAGCGCATCGACGAAACCCTGAATTCGCTCCGGCGTGAGATTCGGCGTTTCCGCACGGGCCCGCGTCAGCGCGTCGCTCACCCCGCCCCGGATGAAGTCGCGCAACTGCTGTTCGACGCGGTGCGCAGCTTGCGTGTCCGCTGGCATGGTCACGGCCTTTGTGCCAATGTCGTTGCAGATGCGGGCTTCTATCGCGTGTGTGGCATACAGCTCGAAGACTGTCTGCATCTGATCCGGCGTGAAGGTGGTCAGATCGGTAAGCCCTTCACTTGCCAGTTCAACGATGGTTTCAATGTACGCCTCGCGGGCGATGCCTTCATCGACGGTGCCCGCGCCTGGGCAGACGTAGTCGGCTAGGCCAACGAAGATTTCCGTGAGCGGTCGTCCGGCCAACGACTCCAGGTCCAGCGCCCGTAGCGCCTCGCGCACACCCCTTGCTTGTGCATCGGCCAGAAAGCCAAGCAGCCGTGCCCCGGCTCCGCGCGAGGCGCCCATGCGTTGGGCAGCCTGGCGCGCGCCGCCGGCCGATGTTGAGACGTATCTTGAGACTGCGCGGCCCAGGTTGGCACGATCGCTGCCACCAGAACCGGCAAATCGCGTGAAGCTGTTGCGAGCACCGGAGAAACGCTGCGGGTCTGCCGTCTTGGGAATGGGTGGCCGGTTCGGCGGCACCGGCGGCGCGGTGCCGTCCGCCGGCGGCTGGCCGTCCGGGACTGCGCCATCGCCCGGAGGGGCTGCTGGCGCGCCCGCGCCATCGGCGTCACCCAACCATGACGGAACAAGCGGTGTTCCGCCGCCAGGGCCGCCGTAAGCCGTCGAGGTTCCCATCAACGTCCTCCCTTCAAATCCTTGAGCGCCGCTTCGGCGCTGGCCTTAAGGCCGGGGTTATTGGTGACCTTGCTCCAGTCTCCCAGCAGCTTCGTCAGGCGAGCAGCGCATTCGCTGTCCTTGATGACGCCTTGCCAGCCGCTGACAGCCCAAGGCCCACACTTTCCACTTGGCAGTGCCTCCAGGAAATCCATCAACCGGCTCTGGAGTCCAGGCTGCGCCTTCACAAGGACGGCGAGACCATCGATGCCTGCAGGCCTGGTATCGAAGGTGCCCGTGCTCATGATCTTGCTGCGCGCTGCCTCGAACACCTTTTCGGCTTCGGGCTGCACGAGCTGCTTCAACTCGGCTTCGTAGCCCTGGACGGTCATCTTGCCGCCGAACAGTTTCTCGACCACGCCAGCTAGGTGGCCGAGTACCGACACCGGACCGAAGTAGTCTTTCTTGTCCTTTGTGACGAACAAGTAGGGGCGCAGATCGATTCCTGATAGCTTCGGGGAGAGGTGCGCCCAGTCGCGCACCGTCTCCGACGACTTCCACTCGTTCAACACCGCGTTGTCAGAGGCGGACACCGCTTCGGCGGCCTTTTGCCCCTTCGACTCGCTATCCTTGCCGTCAGCCGACACCAGGCTCTTCTCCAGCGTTTCGAGGTCTTCACACAGCCCTTGTGGATGGACCGCTGCGACGAACGCGATTTGCTCGAACAACCTTGGGATGAATCGTTCTGCGAGCATGAGCTTCGCGAGTACGGGGAGCTTGATGTCGTCGCCAAAACCGCGTGCAGTCGCAGTGCGCTCGCGCAACAAAAGCGTGTTGAGGAAGCGTTTGATTTGGCGCGGGTTGCCCTTTGCGCCGCTTGCGAGAATGGGTCCGATCTGGTCGCTGAGTGCCAGCGCATTGTTTGCCTTCTCGGCCTGTTGGCCGAGCGCTGTCTTGACCGTCGCGGCATCCAGACCGCCACTGGTCCACGGCCGTTTCAGCTTCTCTCGCGCTACAGCGATCAGCTTCCCGTAGTTCTCGTCGTTCTCGCCGACTTCTGCGCCAGCGAGCAACAACGTCACGTAGATTCGCGTCTCGGTTTCACCCAGGGCCGGGATGCGGAACGGAACTTGTATGAGTTTTTCGAGGTAATTGCGGGCGTAGTCTCGCGGCCCAGTGCTGTCGGGTAGGTCTGGAAAGTGCTTGCGCACCGCGTATTCGATCATTGCCTCATCAGCCGCGACGACGAAGGCCGTTCGCGCGGTGAACACGAACAGCCGGATGGCTTCGAGCGTTTCAATGGCGGTGTCGGGCAGGCATCGATCAAGGTCGTCGATCAGGACAACGAGCTGTTTGATGCCTGCATCTTTCAGGAGCTGGTCGAATGCCTTGCGGAAGGCCTCCACTTCCTCCGGCACATTCTTGGACTCGCCCGGTTTCAGGACGGCCTTCGCTTCATCAATGGCTGTCGAAAGGTTTTCTTTCGTGAGGAGCTTGGCGGGGTCTGCCACGAGTGCTTCGAGTGAGCCGACGATGGCTCCGATTTGCTCGGGCGTCGGGATGCCAGTGAATGCGGTCAGGGCCAGGCCCCCGGCCCGCTTGGCGACCTTCAGCCAGTCGATGCGACGGAAAACATCCTTGACGGCCACTGCCGCCTTTTTTAGTGCTGGACGTTTTTCGACCAAGCCTGTGACGATTCCCTCGATCAACGCGATTTTCGCGTCCTCGAAGCCTTGGAAGCGCCATCCATTGAACTTGAGACACAGAACATCGTCCTGATCGGCAAAGCCAGCCTCGATCATTTCGAGCACGCTGGACTTTCCCGCCCCCCAGTCGCCATGTACGCCGATCGTCACCGGATGGTCGGGCTTCGCGCGAAGCAGCCCGATGATCGTGGTGGCAATGGCCTCGTTGTTCAGCAGATCAACTTTGGTTTCGTTATCGGTCAGGATCATTCGTCTCTTCCCCGTTCATCCAGCAACGCCAGCCGCATCACTCCTCGGGCGCAATAGTGTGGCTGTGCCTGCCCCCACGCAGCGGCGAAGCCGGTCTTCGTCCAGATTTTTCAGGTCATCTTCGTTGCGAACACCGATGGACAGCAATTCCAGGCATTGGCCGCGTGTCAGCCGCACCGAAACCTTCATGAGGGGCAGGGCCGCGGAGGGCAGCCCGAATTCGAGCCGCTGAAGAATCTCGTCCAAGCCCTTGAGGAAATCAGGTTGATCAGGGAAGAGCGTTGCGAGAATCTGATGCGCGGAGCGCAAGTGAAAGCGCGTCGCATCGGCAATGCCGATGATGTTTCCGTAGCCGATGGCCCCGCCAAATGGCGTGGTGGAGTAGCGCTTCTCCAGCACGTCAACGGGCGTTCCCTCGATCCAGTCATGAAGCAGCGCCGCGCGCTTGCAGCGAGCCCAGAACTCGATCTGGTCGCGGCAATACCGCTGCAGCATTTGAGGCATCTGATGCCCGAAGCGCTGCGATGCCTCGCCGGCGCGCACGCTCTCCGATTGGCCTTTCTTCATGACTGGCGTGTAGATGGCGTCCAGTTCATCCAACACCTGCACCATCGCGAGGATGTGGCCGGGCGGCGTCAGCGCTACGTTCAGGTGTCCCATCAACTCGACCAGGCGCAAGCTCGACTCGAACGACAAGGACGAGGAGCCGCAGGCGCGCCCGAGCAGTGTCAAGTGAATGAGATCGCCTTCGCGCTCGGCCAGTCCCGCCTGCAGGAGGCGATCAACCAGCGTGGTTACGTCCCGCTCCACCATCGCGACCCATTGCGGATTCGCGCGCGACGCCGAATATCCTCCGAACGTGTTGACCAGCAACCCCGGAATCTCATTGGCGCGAACGCCGCGCACCTGGCTAAGCAAGCGCAACGTCCATGTCGGCAGGTCGCGTTGCTGAAAGGAGGACTTCACGTCCTCAGGCACGCCCAGCACGTAGCGCTGAAAAAGCTGCGCACGTTCCATTGGCGTTTCCGCCAAGATGATTGCCTTGCCAATCTCGTTGAAGCCCAGCCGTCCGGCACGACCCGCCATATTCTTGTACTCGGCCACGGTAAATTGCCGGCCGTCTTCACCGACGAACTCGTTCTCCGCGAGCACGACCGTCGATGCTGGCGTGTTGATGCCGGCCGCCAGAGTTGTTGTGGCAACCAGCGCGTGAATGCCACCCGTGGCGCTGCGATACCCTCTCTCAACGGCCTCACGCTCCGCCCGCAGCAAGTTGGTGTTGTGAAACGCGGTGCCCCCGCTTAGGCACTCCCGCAAGTCCTGTGAGGCGCCCGTCAGATCCTGGGTCGGCAGAACGTCGAGGACAGCGGTTGCTGGTGGCAGACCCAGTTCCTTGGCGAGATACTTCGCGCAACCTTGGGCTGGGCCACGCATGTTGCGAAAGATCAGCAGTTTCTCGCCCTGTCCCACCAGTTGCTGTGCAAGAGGCACGATCACGTCTTGGGAACTGGGTTTGTCCCGGCGCTGCACGATGCGATGCGAAGGCAGCAAGGCCTCGGTCTTCGTGCTTCCATCGGCATCGACGTACTGGAATGTTCCGCGGCGGTCGAGCACGCCTTCGACCAACGGCACGGGCCGCTCGCGCGACAGTAGGAGCGGAACGCCGAGCCAGCGGTCGAAGCTGTTCAGATTGCCGATGACCGCCGACAGGATCACGAGCTGTGGCTCGATACCCCGCTGGCGTGCCCGCAAGAGCAGCGAGAAGATCAGTTCGACCGTGATGCCGCGCTGCGGGTCGGTGATGAACTGCCCCTCGTCTAGCACAACCAGACCGAGCTGGGTCAGAAGCCGTGGTGAGCCGAGGGCGAGGTTAAGAAAGGTCTCGTAGGTGAAAAAGCCCAGGTCATAGCGCCCAGCCAGCACGGGCCCAATGCCGTCAGTGGCATCGCCACTGCAGCGGGCTACGCGCAGTCCTGCCGCCGCATAGCGCTCGGTGAACTCCTCGAATTTTTCGTTGACCAGCGCGCGATAGGGCAAGAGGAACGCCGCCTTCTTGCCGGCGGTGACTGCCTGAATCGCCGCCACCTCGCCGACCATCGTCTTGCCTGAACTCGTCGGCGCAACGACCAACAAGGAATTGCCGCTGAGTACGCCGAACTCGTTGACTGCCTTGAGCTGCAGTGTGTTGAGGCCTTGCGGAAAGTCTGCTGACCATCGCTCGACGATCTCGGGCGGAAAGCCGTGCGCGGAAAACTCCGCGAACGATCCGGACATCTGCTGCACGGCTCTGGCGGGAAAGGCCGCGGCGTAGTTGTCGCCGCGCTTGAGAACCGGGAACGTCAGACCGCCCTGAACATTGCCCAGGAACACAGGCGTTTGCGTGACGCTGATGCGCTCGGCCTCTACCCGTGCCAGTCGGATGATCTCGCCCGCGATCTCGGGGAAGCTGACAGATTCGCCGGCGTCACCGGTCAGGGCCTCGATCACCGCATGCGTGAGTAGCCCGTGCCCAGTGCCCGGTTGCTCCCATGCGGATTCGTTGGTTGCGCAGGCGGCTAAGAGGATGCGTCCCTCACCGTAAATGCCAGTGAGCGCGAACGCACTGCGCGGGCGAGCTGCCGTCTCCAGCACGCGCGCCGGCGCTTGACCGCTGAAGCAGCAGTCAAGGATACACAGGACGGCACGGGCCTTCGTTGCCTTGAAGGCATCCGCCAAACCGGCCATCGAGAGGGCCGTTCCTGCGAGGTCACTCGCGTTCGTGTCGAACAGCACCAAGTTGCCGTCTGGAGAGCCATGCCCAGCGAACGCGATGACCACCACGTCGTCCGTGCTCGCTGCAGCCAAGGTGCCGAGCATGGCGCTTGAAACTTCCGTGTGCGTTGCGGCTTCGTCTACCAGCAGACGTGCACTCAGGCCTTCGATCGTATCGGTGAACAACGCCCACAACGCTGTCGCGTCACGGCGCGCTCCGCTCAATTCGGGTATGGAGCTATCGAGATGCTTGTTGATGCCTACGAAGATTGCTTTGATCGCCATGCATGTCCCCCTTATCCGATTCGCGCAAGGAGTTGTTCGATCACGTCGCTGGCTTGACGCTGCCGCAATGCCCGCACTTCGCGTTGCTCGGGATCATCGCCTTCGCCCAGCTCGAACTTGGCAACCGACACGGGGCCATCCTTGCGATAGCCCTCCGTCTTCTCGTCGTTGGTGAAACGGCTACGCAGGATCGCCAGCGAGGCCTCGATGACGGCGCCATGCTTGCCAGCTCGTTCTTTGCGGAAGTGTTCGGCCACGGCGTCCATGCCTTCGGGCGCGTGCTCGATGCAATAGATCAGATCGTGCGCGTCTTTACGCTCGAATCGCTGGTCGAACGCGAAAGACTTCAGGCAGGTGAAGCTGACGAGATTGGCATGCTTGATCTTCTCGGTGGCGACGCCGTTGCCGCCCAGCAGCTCCGCCTGGATTTCGGTGACCTGATGCAGGTCGAAGACGATCGATGAATGCGGGATGTTCAGGGCCGAGATCGTCCCCTCGGTCGGCAGGGGCTGTACCTTGCCGCCGGCGAGATCGGGGGCGTCCGCCAGTAGTTCCAGGACCATCAGCGCACCATGTTCGGTGCGGGTCTGCCAACGCCACGAGAGTTTTTTCCCAGCTTCGTTCTCGGCGCGCTCGAAGCCCATCTTCTTGAGGTTGTCCTCCAGCGTGTGATACGCCTCGGTGTCGGCCAGGATTTGCAGGTCGATCACGATGTCCACGTCCAGCGTGCCTGCGTGCGCCGGAACCATAGGCGGCCGCGCGGCGACGAGATACCGTGGTGTGAGTCCACCGACCAGGTAGACCGAATCCTTCCACGGCCCGAGACCGCGCAGCAGCGTCACGAGGACACGTTCGCAGTCCACCGTGTACTGGTCGCTATAACCGTCGAGCGTTGCGGGCTTGGCCATCAGAAGCCGATCCTTTCTTTGCGGAAGTGCTCGGCCATCTCCTTGGAGCGGCCTTCGCCGCGCAGCAGATCGAGATAGATTTGGATTGAGCTAGCCAGCCATAGGCCATCCATCTGCTCGCGAAACAACAGCTCACCCGGAGACTTGGCTTCGACGACGCCCAAGTTAGCGCCTTCGTTGACGACACGTGCATCCAAGTCGCCGATCGCGGCATCGGCGTTCGCCCCGATCAGTACCCGCACGCGCACCTGGGAGACGTTGGAAAGGAACGGCGCATAGCGTTGCGCGGCGGCCTCGTGGCTGACCTCGTACTGGACGTCGTGCGCGTCGAAGGCACGGCCGATCCGCGCCGCCAGCGTGTCGGCCTTTGTGCCTGGCACGTAGTATCGGCGCAGGGCTGGCGGGCGAATGGTGGCGAGTTGCTTGGCCCAGGCGTCCAGCAAGGCCGCCGGCTCGCGAAGGTGGCGCTCCTTGCTTGGGCCTTTCCCACGCGACTCCAGCCAGTCGAAGCGTTCTAGCTCGGTCAGTACCTGCGAGGCGGTGGCAGGCGAAACCATAGCCTGCTGTGCCAGCTCGGTGACGCCGAACCAACTCTGATGCTCGACCAACAGAGCATGAAGCACTTGGGCGCGTCGACCGCTAAACAGCGTGCGCACCGACTTTGTCAGGGCTTTGGGGGGCGGTTTGTCTATATAGAGGTATGCACCGGGCGCAGGCAGGTACAGGCTGCCGCCGCTGTCGTAGTAGCCAACGCGCTCGCTTCTGAGCAGTTCCTTCGCGCCAGGGGAGATGGACTCGGCCACGAGCAACGGCAAAGGCTTTTCCCCGTGCCCAGCAGGCTTCCCGTGGCTCGCGGCCTGAAGCTGCCAGATCACCTGGCGGACATCCCGGGGAAAGACGGCCTTCTTGGCTTCAAGCAGCAGGACGAAGGACCTGCCGGCGACATGCAGATCAACCTGAGCATCGTACCCACGGTCGTGCGCGCCGGTGGGCTCCCAACGGTCGAGGCTAGCCTCCACCTCCGGAAGCTCCCGCAGGGCGTCAAGGAAGCGCGCAATTAACTGTTGTTCGGTCAGGCTGGACTCAAGCATTTGGGCAGTCGTGGCTCGTTTACTGTTCAATAAATATGGGCACCCTACCGTAAATTTGGCAAAACAGCAATTTTTACTGAGCAGTGAAAGATGGCCTTCCTGCGGCTGCCGGACTCAGCCCTGTTGGGTGTCCCGCATTTCGCGGTCGGGTTCGCGGGCCGCACCCAGGTCTCGTGCAAAGTCGCGGCCATCCGGCTTTGACCCTCGACACCTTCGATCCTCGCGGGCCTGCTGCGCGCTTCGCTTGCTGGTCCTGTGCGCGTGGGAGGGAAGGGCGGTCTTGCTGTTTCCTTCACCGTATCACGGCGTTCTCGCCTTCAAGGGCGGCGCGCGCGTTGCGCGCTGGCGTCCTGGCGGCCGGCTTCGCCCCCTGACGGCTTGCGCTGCGCCGTGCTGGCGCCGGTTCCGGGCAATTCCGCCCGAGCAACCGGAGCACGATCATGTCGCAGTTTTCCCTCTCTTCCGATGCATCGCTGCTGGTGCGTGACGGCCGTGGCCGCTATCTGCCGGCGTCGGCCGACCAGATTCTGGACGCTGCGCGTCGGGTCATCGACCAGAAGATGCGGCGTGGTGCCGAGTTCAGTTCGCCGGAGACGGTCAAGGAATACCTGCGCACCAAGCTGGCGGGCTTCGATCATGAGGTCTTCGCGGTCCTGTTTCTCGATGCGCGCCATCGGTTGATCGAGTACGTCGAGATGTTCCGTGGAACGATCGACGGCGCCGAGGTGCATCCGCGCGAGGTGGTCAAGGAAGCACTGCAGCACAACGCGGCGGCGGTGATCTTCGCGCACAACCATCCGAGCGGGAATCCAGATCCGAGCGCTGCCGATCGAGCCCTAACCCAGCGGCTCAAGCAGGCGCTGGTGCTGATCGACGTGCGTACACTGGATCATGTCATCGTCGCAGGCGACAAGACGATGGCTTTCGCCGAACGCGGCTGGCTGTGAAGTAGGGGGCTTCGGCCCCCTTTTTGCTGCGCCGCTAGGGTGATTTGCGCGTTGCCGATGGTCGGCGCGTTGTCACTTGCCGCCGTTGCGTTCGCGCTGTCGGAGGCGCTTCACATAGGTGCTGTCGGCCAGTTCGTCCGGTCCAAGATCCAATGCGCAGTTCGCCAAAGAGGCCAACGTGCCGTCGGTGGGCTTGAAACCCTTGGGTAGCAGCCCGTAGTTGCGTGCGCTGTTTTCCTCGATGGCGGCGAACAGAGCCTTGAAGAAGTCGGCCCGGGATGGACGCGACACCATGGTGGCCGCTGCGGTCAAAGGGTCTGTGGCCTCCATGCCGGCGTTCTCCGCATCAGCGGCCAGCAGCCGAACGAACTGGTCCAGCGACGGCCAGTATTTCAGGTCGAACTGGCCGCGAAGGGCATCCAGGCGATCCTTGACCCAGGAGTTGAACAAGTAGTTGTGCTCGGATGCCGCTTCAATCACATCGCAAACGTGGTAGTGCGTTTCGCTGCTGAAGCCTGATGTGTTGTTCAGATCGGTACGTCGCTCCAGCAGCTGCGCCAGTTCCTCGGCCTTTCGCGCGATCTGCCGGTTGACGTTGGCCAGTTCGTCCCGCCCCACGCGCGCCTGGGCGATCTTCTCTGGGCTCCAGAACGCCGCCGTGCTCAGCAGAAGGTCCAAGAAGACCTTGAGTGTCGGTGGGCGCTGGTGCAACTTCTCGTACAACTCGCCGTAGGCCTCCCTCAACTCGATGCCGCGGGCGAGCAGACGGTCGGCGACGGCGTTCTCGCTGGGCAGGATGCCATGCTCGATGTTGTAGCGCTTTCCTTCGATGAGGATGGCCTCGCAGGCTTGCTGCGGGTTCGTGGTCTGGGGTGAACTCATGCTCCGTCCCTGCTGTTGAAGACGCTTTGCAGCGTATTTAACCAAGGCGGCCTTGTCGGTACCCGAGTCTTGGTCGACCGACTGGCTCTCAGGTACCCGGCGCGTCATGCCCCTTTCATGGTTTGAGCAAAGCCGGCAGGCAGTCGGCGAAGGCCGGTTGGATCTTGCTCAGCGGCTTGGCCACGGCCTCGTCGCCGGTGAGAACCGCCATCGTCATGCCGGTCATAGTGCTCAGGCCGTTCGAGTTGCGCAGCACCTGCAGCGCTAAATGGACGGGGAATCCTTCGGCGTTGCGCCGCAGCGGATGGATGCCGCCATGCACGAATGAGTTCATGGCGTGCCAGGACACATCCTTGAAGTGCGACAGCATTTGGTGTGCGGCAGGCGGCACACCTTGTCCGGCCCGCCTGCCGATCTGCTCGATCATTTCGCTGGCACCGGGAAGATTCTTGGCGGCTTGTTCACTCTGCAGCGTCAGAGGGGCCAGCAGCTTGTCGATCGCTGTATCGCTGGCGGCGTAGAGCAGCCACATCGCCCGCGTCAGCGCCTCGAACTGCAGCCGCATGAGACTGACGGCCGAGGTGGGCAACCGCAGTGCCATCAGCGTGCGCAATGCGATCGCGTGTTCCATAGCGACCATGCACATGCCTAGGGCCGCTTCGCCACGGGGTGAGCCGTCGAATTCGGCATCGCCGAGCAGTGCATCCAGCCGTGCGTGCAAGGCGTCTGAGCGTTGGAGCATCTGCTCCAGAGGATCGTCTTTGTGGATGGTGGTCTTCTCCGGCATGTCGGGATAGTACGGCGATGCCTCCAATCGTGCGTCCCCGGCCAGGAGTTGTGGCCGGGCGCGCTGTCGTGCTGCGCATCGAGCCACCTGCGGCGTCTCGCCCCTTTGGGCTTCCATCACTGACGCCTACGGCCCGGATTGCTTGGTCCGGGCCTGCGCGCTTCGCTTGCGTGCGGTCTGCACATAGGGGCGGCCGTTGCCTTGTCCAGCCGTCTCCCCTGACTTCATCACCTTGACCGCGACTGTAGCCCGCGCCCGTGTGCCGTCAAGGCGCGCAGGGCCGTGTCCTCGCTTCGCTGCGGGCCGCACCAACCCTGCGCTTGCCTCCTTGACGACCCCCGTCCGCGCGCTCCTGACCGTCGCGGGCGATGAACTCAGGAAAGACGGTGGCAACAGGGCCAACCGGGTTCCTCGTGCCGACCGCACCGAACAGCCGAAAGGCTGGGCTTCCGAATCTAGGAATCCGGTGTGCGGTGAACAGCAAACCCTTTTTTCTTTGTCAGGAGAAATGCCATGCAACTCGCATCCCGCTTCGCTTCCCGTTCCCCGGTGCTGCGTTCGGAACGTCCCTTGTCCGACGACCAAATCCGGGCCGTGGCCCCGTCCATCTTCGCGGACGCGCCGCACGAAAGCCGCTCCGAGCGGTACAGCTACATCCCCACCGCGACCGTGCTGCAAGAACTGCGCGGGGAAGGCTTCGAGCCTTTCATGGTGACGCAAACCCGCGTGCGCAACGACGACCGCCGCGACTACACCAAGCACATGATCCGGCTGCGCCACGCCAGCCAGATCAACGGCCGCGAGGCCAACGAAATCATCCTGCTGAACTCCCATGACGGCACCAGCAGCTATCAGATGCTGGCCGGGATGTTCCGCTTCGTTTGCAGCAATGGCCTTGTCTGCGGCGACACCGTGGCCGACGTGCGCGTGCCGCACAAGGGCGACGTGGCGGCGCATGTGATCGAAGGCGCTTACGAAGTCCTGCACGGCTTCGACCGGGCGCAGGAATCCCGCGATGCCATGCGCGCCATCACGCTGGACGCCGGGGAATCGGAAGTGTTCGCCCGCGCTGCGCTGGCGTTGAAGTACGACGAGGACAAGCCCGCGCCCATCACGGAATCGCAAATCCTGATGCCGCGCCGCCATGACGACGACCGCCGCGACCTGTGGAGCGTGTTCAACCGCACGCAGGAGAACTTGACCAAAGGCGGCCTGTCCGCCCGCGCCGCAAATGGCCGCCGCCAGACCACCCGGCCCGTGCAGGGCATCGACCAAAGCGTGCGCCTCAATCGCGCCCTGTGGCTGCTGGCCGATGGCCTGCGCCAGTTGAAAGCCTGAATCCCCACGCGGCAGGGGCAGGCAGCAGCCCTTGCCGCTTCTCTCGCTGCTGCATCCCAACCGCAAGGAGTTATCACCATGAACGCCGTACTCAAAACCGAAACCGTCGCCATCGAAGCCGCCGCACCGCTGGAAGTGGCCGACCCGACCAAGAACCTGATCTTGGTTCCGCTGTCGCAACTGTTGCCGCGCCGCTCCAAGCGCAACGTCCGCACGACCCCGCGCCAGTCCATCCCCGAACTGGCCGCGAGCATTGCCCGCATCGGCCTGCTGCAAAACCTGATCGTCATCCTTTCCGCAGATGGCGAGGCTTACGAGGTGGTGGCAGGCGACCGCCGCCTGACCGCCTTGAAGCTGCTGGCGAAGAAGAAGCGCATCCCTGCCGACTACGAAGTGCCGTGCCTGCTGGTGGCCGATGCTTCCGCCCGCACCGTCAGCCTCGCGGAGAACGTGCAGCGCGAGAACATGCACCCCGCCGACCAGTTCGCGGCCTTCGCCGCGCTGGTCAAGGAAGGCCGGCCCGTCGAAGACATTGCCGCCGACTTCGGCGTGTCCCCGCTGGTGGTGCAGCGCCGCTTGAAGCTGGCGAACGTCTCGCCGCGCCTGATGGCCGACTACCGGGCCGGTGGCGTGACGCTGGAACAGTTGATGGCCTTGACCATCACCGATGACCACGCCGCGCAGGAAGCCGCGTTCTATGGTGCGCCGGAATGGCAGCGCAGCCCGTCCAAGCTGCGCGAGCGCCTGACCGAACGCGAAATCGACGCCACGCACGCGCTGGTGCGCTTCGTCGGGCTGGACACCTACCGGCAGGCAGGCGGCGGCGTCCGCCGCGACCTGTTCGCAGAAGGCGATGCCGGAACCTACCTCACCGATACCGCAGTGCTGGAAACGCTGGTGCGCGACAAGCTGGCAACGCTGACCGAGGACGTGCGCGCCGAGGGCTGGGCATGTGTGGAGGCCGTGCCACATCTGGCCTACGAGGAACGGCAAGCGTTCCAGAACGCCCCGCGCCATCGCCGCGAGCCGACCACCCGCGAGGCCCGCCGCATCGCCTCGCTGGAAACCCGCCTCGAAAAGATCGACGCCGAACTGGAAGAAGCCTGCGACGCCGAGGACGAGGACAAGGCCGAGAAGCTGGAACAGCGGCGCGATCAGGTGGTCGGGGAACTGCAAGACGCGGAGGACGCCTTACAAGGCTATGCCCCCGAGGTGCGCGAGGTGGCCGGTGCCATCGTCACCATCGACCGCAACGGGGAGGCCGTCATTCATCGCGGCCTGCTGCGCGAAGCCGAGGCCAAGGCGCTGCGCACGCTGGAAAAGCTGCGGCGCGGTTTCGGCAGCGCCGAAGGCGAAGCCGCGAACGACGAGCACGAGGAAGCCGACGACGCGCCCAAGGCCGCCAGCCTGTCCGACCGGCTGGCGCAGCGGTTGAGCGCCCACCGCACGGCGGCGCTGCAAATCGAAGTCGCCCGGCATCCGCACGTCGCGCTGGCCGCGCTGGTGCATAGCATGGCGCAGACCGTCTTGCAGCCCGACGCCTACGGCGACGGCCTGCCGCTCGGCGTGCGCCTCATGGCGCAAGATCGGCTGGAAGGCATGGCCCCGGACTGGCCGGAATCTCCCGCCGCCGTGGCGCTGCGCGAACTGCAACAGGTGGCCGGTGAAGCCTTGCCGGAGGACAGCGCCGAACTGTTCGCCGCGCTGCTGGCGAAGCCGCAAGACGAGCTGGTGCGGCTGCTGGCCGTGTGCGTGGCTTCCACGGTGGACGTGGTGACGCCTCGCGCCACGGCGCACCAGCCCGGCGAGGAACTGGCGCAAGCCGTGGGCCTCGACATGGCCGCATGGTGGAAGCCGACCGCAGAAGGCTACTTCAAGCACGTTTCCAAGGCCGTGATTCTGGATGCCGTGGGCGAGTACGCACCCGAGCAGGTCAACCGGCTGGCGAAGTTGAAGAAGGCCGACATTGCCAGCGAAGCCGAGCGGCTGGCCGATGGTACGGGCTGGATGCCCGCCATCTTCAAGGCCGCAGGCCCGCAGGATGCCGCGCAAGAGGCAGGCCCGGAGCAGGACGCCCCGGAGGATGCCGAAGCAATGGTGGATGAACCCGCCGAGGCGCTGGCCGCTTGACCCGCGCCGAAGGCAAGCGCCCCGGCCTCCACCGGGGCGCTTCGCTCTAAGGAGAAGCCCCCATGACCCGCACCACCACCAACCGCCCGCGCATGGCGACGATCTACGCTCCCGGCACGGTACGCGCCCGCCGCTGGCACGGCGCAGGCGACGTGCGCGGCTACCGCCCGCCCTCGGGCTGGACGGCCCGCGCCGACCTCACCGACATTCATCACATCACGGGCCACGCCTTGCCGCGTGCCGTGTGGTGGCTCATCGAGACGAAGGAATAACCGCGTTCAGCACCGCGCCCAGGCCGTTCCGACCTGGGCGCGGTGGACGCAAAATCCGGGCGCGGCAGTGGCCGCGCCCGGTGTTCAAGGCCAACAGCCGAATCAGAACGCCGCCGCCATCACGGCAGTTCAGGCGGCGGCGTTGACGTGACCGGGCTTCCCGCCCGGCAATAGCAGGCCCGCATGGGACTGCAAGCCGAAGCGCCCGCAGTGCGCAGGAATCACCAGCAGTTTTCAGCTTGCCGAGTGCATAGCCCGCAGCGTAGGCCGCGCCCATTTCATCAGAGGCATGTCCGCGTTTCCTGTTTGGAAATCTGGAACGGCCTGGGCGTGTCGGCGCACAGCGCCGCCGGGCTTTCGGGCTGCGCCCCGTGCCGACTTCGCTGTCACGGCCATTCGGCTTCAATCCCTCACGCCTTCGCGCCTGCGGCGCTGCGCGCTGCGCTTGCCTCCAGGGGAAAGCCCCGCGGGCTATCCCCGCCGCGCGACGCTTGGCGCCCCTCGATGCAGCCGAACCGGCTGCGCCGGATCGGCCCGGCCAGCGCCCCGCCGCGGTGGACGGGGCGCTGGCGAACACGCTGGCGCTCGCTGCGGCAGGTTGTGCAGGTGCGTGCCGTCCTCAACGCTGGCGGTTCCTGCCCATCACGTCACGAAGGACGGTTCACGGACACCCGCCCGGCATCGCTATGGAGCTTCCACGCCATGCCTCAAGACCGGCGCCGCAAGGTGCGGCGGGGACGTTCTCACTTGTCGTCGGATGGTTGACCTGGCCCGCGTCAGCGGGCGAGCCGGAGAAGCCTTCGGGCGGGGATGCCGAGTTGGCCCGATCTCCTTTCGGAGCGGTTCGGCCCAAGGCGTCCTTGTCTCGTTGTGAATCCTGGCGGGGGCGTGGCTGCGCCCCGGGCTTCATGGCTGCAACCGTCCGGCGAAAACAATTTCCCCGCCGCTGCGCGGCTTCCTCGCGCAGCAAATTCTTTTCGCCTCCCGGCTCTCCACTGCGTTTCGACCGCAAGCGGTGCAGCCAGCCCGTCCCCCGCCGGCCGGATTACAACAAGGACGCGATGGGCGCGAACCTTGTTCAACCGAAAGGAGAAAGCATCATGGCCAACATCGGCACCTTCACCGCAGACAAAGACGGCTTCACCGGCACGATTCGCACCCTGACGCTCAACGTCAAGGTCAAGCTGGTTCCCAACGACAAGGGCAACAGCGAGAACGCCCCTGACTTCCGCCTCCAGGCCGCCGGCCACGACATCGGCGCGGCGTGGAACAAGACCAGCGAGGCCGGGCGGGAATACAAGTCCGTGACCCTCGACGATCCTTCGTTTCCGGCTCCGGTCTATGCCCGCCTGATCGAAGGCGAGGATGGCACGCACGACCTGATCTGGTCGCGCAGCAAGCCCCAGGCGGCGTGACCGCCGCAGCGCCCCGCCCATCGCGGCGGGGCGCTGTGCTGCTGATCGCAGCACATCACCGCGTCACGCGCGCGGCTTTGCCGCATCGCGTTCCTTCAACACCGCCTCCAGCTCCTGGCGCACCTGCGCCAGCAGCTCGTCGGCCTTCTGCGGGCTGTCGCCCGCGTAGGCCAGCGTCAGCAGCGTGAGCGGGTGGATCTCCATCACCTCGCACAGCTCGGCCAGCTTATGCAGGGTCGGGCTTTTCAAGTCGCGTTCGAGGGTGCTCATATAGGTGCGACTGGACACGTCAGAGAAGGCTTCCTGGCTCAAGCCACGCGCCTTTCTAACTGTCTTCAACGCCTTCGCCAATGAGTTCCCAGCCGCCACCTATGGTTTCCCTCGAAAAACCAAGATGACAGCCCATTGCGCCCTATAGGACTACAATCTATAGTGTTCATTTGGTGTTCTACGTTTTTGTGCCTTTACGGAAATCCGCATCGGCGGGTTCCAGCAAAGCCACGCAAGCGCATCCGTGCTTGCGCACGAAGGCGTAAATCCGGTTTGGCGGTTCTGCGCTTCAACGTGAAACCGCATCCGTGCATCATTGGATTTGTGGGATTGCCGACCATGCCCCAGCCACTCGCCACCGTCCCGGAGCGCGCGCAACTGCTCGCCAACGGCGAGGCTCGTGCCGCTGGCCAGGCCATCGACCCGGTGCCCGTGGTGCGGCTGTTCACGCCAGACGCGCATGTGACCTGGCTGCTGGCCGCACTCGATCCCGCCGATGGCGACACCGCTTGGGGCCTCATCGACCTGGGAATCGGAATACCGGCGCAAGGAACCGTCAAGCTGTCCGAGCTGGCCGGCATCGTCGGGCCGCGCCGGCAGCCCGTGATGCGCGACCTCTATTTCCGCCCCACGCGCACGCTGTCGGAGTACACCCGGCTGGCCGAGCGCGACGGAGCGATCCCGGACTGAATACGGCCTACTGTGACTTTTTCAGTCTGGTGTCATACCGGGTAAGTCTCAATCGAGATTCTTGCGGCGTAGCCCCACCAGTCTGACCTAAATAGACAGGATGCTTGGCGCGGGTTGCGGCAGGCTGGCTTGTGCAGTGTCCCCGGTCGGGGCGCTGCCGCCGCAGCATTGAGACGAATACCGCAACACATCGGAGCCAATCGGTCTTGACAGCCCCATCCGCCTTTTTAACCCATGACGTTCCGACGAGGGCGATGTAGCGCGTAGTTCTTCAGTGGCGGCGAGTCCTGTTCGCAGGAGGAGACGTCATGGTCAATCCTCATCACCTCGCGCATTGGTATCCGACTGCCGCATACCTGTATGTCTTTTGGCTGGATGCGCTCGCGCTCGCTTGGGAGTACCTGCGCAGGCATCCCGACTACCGGCTCGACTGGCTGCGCCGTCATCGCCGGCCTGAAGCAGCGCATCGCTGGGGCTTGCGCCTGCTGGAAGATCCGATGCTGGATGCGCGTGACGCGCATCCGGCCTGGCTGCCTGGTCATGCCGCCGTGGTGCAGCTCTACCCCGACGCTGATCCGCCGCAGGATGCCACCGCCTTCGCGTTCTGGCGCATCCCCGGCCACAAGCAACTGTTCCACGACGGCAAGAAGCTGGCGCTGATCGCGCGCAGCCCAGGCCATTGCCTGCGCTTTGCGCTGGCGCCCGGGCTGGAAGACGGCATGGCCGTGGCCTATGCCCAACGGAGCGGCACTGCCGCGCCTGTGCGCGGTCATGCACGCGGCGCGACCTTCGCTGCCACCACGCCCAGGCCAACACCTTCCGCGCTGCTGGAACTGCACACCTTGCAGGCGCTCGACGCGACCCTCGCGGGCGCGTCCTTGCGCGATGTGGGCGAAGGACTGTTCGGTGCCGACGCTGTGGCCGATTGGTACAGCGACGGCGGCCTGCGCTCGAAGGTGCGCCGCCTGGTGCGGCGCGGCGATGCGCTGATGCGCGGCGGCTATCGCCACCTAGCACAGCTTCCGCCGCTTGAGAAGGGTCGTTTTGATGTGGACGCAAAACGGCCCTGATCGAAAACCCCTCGCTTCTTGAGACTGCCTCCATCCGGTCGCGCTGTGTGGCCGGGCGCTTTCAACCGATGGAGGTTCACACCATGCGTCCCGCTCCCTTGCGGCCTGCCGCCGCTGTCTCGACCGCTGCCGCGCAGCCCCAACGCTATCTCACCAACGACGAAGCCGCCGAGTACCTGCGGCTGTCGCCGCGCACGCTGGAAAAGCAGCGCGTGATCGGCGGCGGCCCACGCTTTCGCAAGTTCGGCCGCCGCGTCATGTACGCCGTGGCCGACCTCGATGCCTGGGCCGCCGACCGCAGTTTCGAGACGACTTCCGATCCCGAATACGCCGAGCACCACTCGGCCGACAGCCGTGCGCGCTGATCGGCGGCGCGCGGCAGGCCATCGCCATGTCCAGCACCGCCCTGCCGTCCCGGCAGCGGCCGTTGCAGGAGCGCGAACAGCTCGACCTGTTCCGCGCCTTGCCCGGCGACATGGCGCCGCGCGACAGCCAGGATTTGATGGCCTATCCATTCTTCTCGCTCGGCAAGTCGAAGCGGGTCAAACCCATCGATTTCCGTGCGGGCAACGTGACGATCCGCGTGGAAGGCACGGCCGAGCACGGCATCGCCACGATTTGGGATGCGGACGTGCTGATATGGGCGGCCTCGCAGATCGTGGAGGCGAAGGACGCGGGCCTGCGGCCGTCGCGGCTGATGCGCGCCACGCCCTACGAGATCCTGCGCTTCATCGGGCGCGGCAAGTCGCTGCGCGACTACCAGCGCCTCAAGGCCGCGCTCGACCGGCTGCAATCAACCACGGTGGCCACGTCCATCCGCGAGACGACCGGGCGGCGCCTGCACCGCTTCTCGTGGATCAACGAATGGAAGGAACTGGCCGATGCCAATGGCACGCCGTTGGGCATCGAGTTGATCCTCCCGGACTGGTTCTATGCCGGCGTGCTCGACGCCGCCCTGGTGCTGACCATCGACCCGGCGTACTTCCGGCTGACCGGCGGCATCGAGCGGTGGCTGTACCGACTGGTGCGCAAGCACGGCGGCAAGCAGGCATACGGCTGGCAGTTCGACTTCCGCTACCTGCACCAGAAATCCGGCAGCACCGCGAAGCCCTACGACTTCGCCTGCGATCTGCGCGCGCTCGTCGCGCGGCAGTCGCTGCCCGGTTACGTCCTGGGCATCGAGCGGATGCCCGACAACGGCATGGAACTGCTGACGTTCCGGCCCGTGCCGCAGACGGCACGGGGATAACTTCGGGAAAACCTGTGAATGGTGTCGTGCTATCAGGCGTGCGAGGTATCGTGCTATCAGGCGTGGGACTATCGTGCTATCAGGCGTGCCGATCGTCCGCAAACCCGCGCCAGCATTGGGTTTGCGCGCGCTCTAACTTCCCTAACTTCATTTCTCTAACTTTTAGTAGGGAAGCGCCGCTGCGGTGGACAACCACCACGCGGCCACAAGCGCAGCAGCAAAAGCCCGGCTTTCCAACACGGAGGGCCGCGCCATGATCGTTGCTCTGCTCAACCAGAAAGGCGGCGTGGGCAAGACCACGCTCGCCACGCACATCGCCGGCGAGCTGGCGATGCGCGGCCAGCACGTCGTGCTGCTGGACGCCGACCCGCAAGGTTCATCGCTGGACTGGACACAGCGCAGAAGCCAGCAAGGCTTGCCACGGCTGTTCAGCGCCGTGGGCCTTGCACGCGAAACGCTGCACCAAGAGGCGCCAGAACTCGCCAGGCGGGCCGATCACATCGTCATCGACGGCCCGCCGCGCATTGCCGCCTTGGCGCGCTCCGCGCTGCTGGCTGCCGAGCGCGTGCTGATCCCCGTGCAGCCCAGCCCCTACGACCTGTGGGCCAGCGCCGAGATGGTGGCGCTGATCCGCGAGGCGCAAGTCTTTCGGCCTGCGCTGCGCGCGGCCTTCGTCATCAACCGGCGCGTCAGTACCACCGTGATCGGGCGCGAAGCGCGCCAGGCGCTCGCCGACCAGCCGCTTCCAGCACTGCGCGCGGAAGTGCATCAGCGCATCGTGTTCGCCGACAGCGTGGCCGCTGGCCGGCTTGCACGCGAGACGGCGCCGGACAGCGCCGCCACACGCGAAATCACCGCGCTGGTCGACGAGCTGTTGCGGTGGACGCCATGACAGCGAAGCCGCTACCTCGCGCAAAGCGCGTCGGCATCGGCGCGCGTCCGCCGGCGAATCCGCACGCCGAGGCGTGGATTCGCCAAGGCGACGCCGATGCGCTGAACAAAGGCGACCTCTACACGGCTCGCCTGACCCTCGACATCACGCCCGCGATGCGGGCGCGTATCAAGGTATCGGCCTTCACACAGGGCGTGACTGTGGCCGACCTGCTGCGCGGCCTGCTGGAGCGGGAGTTTCCAGAACACCGCAGGGAGAACACCCCATGACCGCACCCGCTTCGCCTTCCGCTGGCGCGGCCACGGCCGCGCTCGCAGCACCTTCCGGCCAGCCTGCCAGCGCGCCGCTGACGCGCGTGGCGCTGGCCTACATCGAACCCCGCTTCAAGCTCTACTTGCGCTTCGGCGAACCCGCGCGCACGCACCAGCTCGACCGCTGGCGGCGCTGCGCGGTGTTCCTGCCGGGCGCCATGTTCTGCCGCATCCGCTGGCAGGCCAACGACTACGGAACGATCCGCTGGCAGCTCATGGTGATGCAGGCTTGCACGCCGCTCGATGCGGCGCAGCGCATCCCCGGCGTGCAGCCGGGCGCGCGCCTGCTGCTGCACGCCGAGGGCGAGAACCAGGTGCGCGCCGTGCTGGAGCGCATCGACGCCATCGAGGCGCTGGGCATTACGCCTGTCGGCGTCTCGCCCGCGTACTGGCGCACGCTCGCCAACCGGCTCGCTGCGCGCTTGCCGCTGCCCGAATACACCGCCGATCGGCACGCGGCCTGGCTCATCGGGAGGGCGCTGCCATGACCGCCGTTTCGACTGCCGGCCCCGCGCCGCGTCCTCGCTCACGCCTGCACGCTCGCCTCGTACTGGCGGGCCTGTCCGCCTGCGGCCTCGCTGCGCTGGCCTGGGCGTCCTTCGTGCATCCGCTGCCGCGCCTGATCTACAACCCGTCCGACAGCGTGGCGGTCGGCTGGTATCGCGTCGATCCGCTGGGCCACGGCACCGCCTCGCTGCCACGTCCTTTGTCCGTGGGCAGCATCGTCCTGACCGCGCTGCCGCCAGACGCCGCCGTGCTGGCCGCGCAGCGCGGCTACCTGCCGGCGCGCGTGCCACTACTCAAGCGCGTGGGCGCCGTCGCGCCGCAGGAGGTGTGCATCACTGGCCGCGTTGTCCGCATCGACGGCGTGCCTTCGGCCGCCGTGCTGCCTGCCGACCGCTGGGGTCGGCCGCTGCCATCCTGGCAGCAGTGCCGTCGCCTTGAATCCGGCGAACTGTTCCTGCTCAGTGTGACCAACCCGGCGTCGTTCGACAGTCGCTACTTTGGCCCGTTGCACGCATCCGCCCTGATCGGCGTCGCGCATCCGGTCTGGCTGGAATCCCGCCCATGAAGGCCGTCGATTCGCTGCACGTCGCCGTGCATCTCATCGTGCCATCGGGCGTGTCGTTCTGCTGTTCGTCGCCGTGTCGTCGCGCGTGCAGTGCGGGTGCATTCGCGCCGCACTTCGCGCTGCCTTCGGCGCAGCCGTCCAACGTGCAGGCGTCTTGCCTCGAACGCGCCCGGCCTGCGGCTTCATCGCACTGGTTCGCGCGTTCGCCGGCGCGCTGGCTGCTCGCGCAGCAGCGCCGCCGGGCCGCCGCTGCCCGGAGCGACAGCGAAGGGCAAAGGCGGAAGGCAAGACAAAAGGACGCGGCACCGGGCCGCGTCGAAAGCCAGTCTGCACATGGGGGTTGCGCGGCACGGAGCGGCTTCGCCGCCGTGCCGCGTGGGGCGCGAAGCCCGCGCCGATACGGGCATGTCCGCGTGCTTCGCACGACAGGACACGCCGCAGCTTTCGGAGAGCGCAGCCATGACTGACCGCCGCGACGACGATTTCCGAATCCGTCCCAGCGCCCCGAAGAACCAGGGCCAGGGCTTCGTCTCCAAGGTGCTCAAGCAGGCAGGCAAGGCCAGCAGCGGCAAGTCGTCAGTGCGTCGTCCTGGCGTTGCCAGCGGCTCCGGGAGGGGCACGGGACAGCGGCCCGGCTCGCGCCTGGGTCGCGGCTACACGGCGGCGCGCTTCGCCGGGGCGAAGCTGACGCCCATGTCGCGGCGCGTGACCATCAAGACGCTACTGGTCAACCAGCGCCAAGCCAGCCCGCAGTCGCTCGCCAAGCACCTGCGCTACATCGAGCGCGATGGCGTAGGCCGCGATGGCGAACCGGGCCAAGCCTACGGGCCGCAAACCAATGCCGCCGACCTCGACGCCTTCAAGGAACGCTGTGCCGACGACCGGCATCATTTCCGCTTCATCCTCTCGCCCGAGGATGGCGCCGAGCTGGAAGACCTGCGCACCTACACGCGGCACCTGATGGGCCGGATGGAGGCCGACCTGGGAACGGGCCTCGATTGGGTGGCCGTCAACCACTGGAACACCGACAACCCGCACACGCACATCGTCGTGCGCGGGCGCGACGACACCGGAAAAGACCTCATCATCGCGGGCGACTACATCGCCGATGGCTTCCGCCATCGTGCGGCCGAGCTGGCGACCGAATGGCTGGGGCCGCGCACCGAGCTGGAGATCCAGCAGACCTTGCAACGCGAGGTGGAGCAGGAGCGGTGGACGAGCCTCGACCGTACCTTGCAACGAGAGGCCGGCGAGGATGGTCTGGTGCAGATCGAACGGTTCGACGAACCTCGGCTGCAACGCCAGCGCCTGCTGCTGATCGGCCGGCTGCAACGCTTGCAGCGCCTGGGCCTGGCCGACGAGATGCAGCCGGGCACCTGGGCCGTCCATACCGACGCGGAAAAGACCCTGCGCGCCCTGGGCGAGCGTGGCGACATCATCCGCACGATGCAGCGGGCCATGCGCGGCGAGCCGCGCGAGTTGGCGGTGTTCGAGCCGGGCGACGATGGCCGAACCATCCTCGGCCGCGTGGCCGCGAAGGGGCTGGCCGACGAGCTGCGCGACCGGGGCTATCTGGTCATCGACGGGGTGGACGGCAAAGCCCACTATGTTGTGCTCAACGCCCGCGACGAACTGGCGAACTATCCGACCGGCGCCGTGGTGGAGGTGAAAGGATCGGCCGACGTGCGCGCAGCCGACAAGAACATCGCCGCGCTGGCGAGCGATGGCCTGTACCGCACCGATCATCACCTCGCCATCGCGCAGGGCCAGGCCGTGCTGGGCCGCGATCCGCAGGAAGTCGTCACCGCCCATGTTCGCCGGCTCGAAGCCCTGCGCAGGGCGGGCATCGTGGAGCGCGTGGCCGAGGGGCTATGGAAGGTGCCCACCGACCTGCCCGAGCAGGGCCGCCGCTACGACGCGCAACGCCTCGGCGGCGTGGCGGTGGAGCTGAAATCGCACCTGCCCATCGAGCGGCAGGCCCGCGTGATCGGGGCCACCTGGCTCGACCAGCAGTTGATCGGCAGCGGCTCGGGCCTGGGCGACCTGGGCTTTGGCGGCGAAACCAAGCAGGCAATGCAGCACCGCGCCGACTTCCTGGCCGAACAGGGGCTGGCAGAGCGGCGTGGGCAGCACGTGATCCTCGCCCGGAACCTGCTGGGCACGCTACGCAATAGGGAGCTGGCGAAAGCCGCCAAGGACATTGCCGCCAAAACTGGCCTGGAACATCACCCCTTGGCTGATGGGCAGCGCGTGGCCGGCATCTACCGCCGCAGCGTGATGCTCGCCAGCGGACGCTATGCGATGCTCGATGACGGCATGGGGTTCAGCCTGGTGCCGTGGAAGCCGCTGATCGAGCAGCGACTGGGCCAGCAGATCGCAGCGACGGTGCGTGGCGGTGAATTGTCATGGGAAGTGGGACGACAGCAAGGACCATCAATCGGCTAGTTTGTATTGCCGGCTTCGGTCTCGCGCCATCGCAATGCCTCAATCACCAAGGCCAGCGCCGGGGAAATTTGCTTGCGATTCGCGTAGTACAAGTGGTAGCCCGGAAACGTGGGCCACCACTCCTGCAGCACCGGTACCAACCGGCCCTCATCAATGTGCGGCTGCAGGATGTTGAGCGGCACGAAGGCAAAACCCATGCCGTCCAGTGCCGCCTGAAGCATCAGGAATGTGTTGTTGAACGTGGTCTGGCCGCCCACGCGCACGTTGATTGCCTCGCCGTCCTTCTCGAAATCCCAGGCATACAGACCACCATGCGTGGGCAGCCGCAGGTTGATGCAGCGGTGCCCGGTGAGGTCGTGCGGGGTGGCGGGCAGCGGCTTGCCTGCCAGGTAGGCAGGAGACGCCGCCACGGCCATGCGCAGTTCCGGCGCGATGGGCACGGCGATCATGTCCTTGTCCACCCGGTCGCCCACTCGGACACCAGCGTCGAAGCGGTGCGCCGCGATGTCCGTGAATGCATAGTCCACACTGAACTCGATGTGGACGTCGGGGTAGTCCTTCAGCAGAGGGAGCAGCCGAGGCCAAAGCACCGTGGTGATCGCATGGTCGTGGGCCGTGATGCGCACCGTGCCGGCGGGTTTGTCGCGGAGTGCAGTGAGCGATTCAAGCTCCAACTCGATCTCATCGAGCCTGGGGGCCACCGCATCCAGCAGCCGTGCGCCGGCCTCCGTGGTGGACACGCTACGGGTCGTGCGCGTCAGCAGCCGCACGCCCAGCCGCGCTTCCAGGGTGAGCATCGCGTGGCTCAGCGCCGATCGGGACAGCCCCAGTTGGGCAGCAGCGCGGGTGAAGCTGCGCTCCCGCGCCACGGCCACGAAGGCTTGCAGGTCGTTAAGGTTCTCTTTTTCCATTGGTGAATCCAATGCACTACCGTATCCCGATTTTACAGTCTTCTCGTCTAATCGACGTCCCTTTAAAGTTTTGGGTAGACAACCCTGGCATCTGAATTCGCGATCGCTAGCGTTGTTGGACAGGTCGCCGGCCGAGCCTGCGCATGCCCTCGCTGAGCCCTGGGTGGTGCGCGTTATCGGGCGGCTGAAACGGCACCTGCCTCAACCACTTTCCGAACACCGAAAGGATCAACCATGGAACTCAAGCGCGCTGGATCGCAGCCGTCCGTCAGGGGGCCGGCCGAATGGTTCACCGGCACCGTCCGCATCGACCCGCTGAACAACCCCCCCGCGCCGGCTCGCGTGTCGTGTGCCGCCGTCACCTTCGAGCCGGGCGCGCGCTCGGCCTGGCACACCCACCCGCTGGGACAGACCTTGATCGTGACCGCCGGCTGCGGCTGGACGCAGTGCGAGGGCGAACCCATCGTCGAAATCCGTGCGGGCGATGTCATCTGGTGTCCGCCCGGGCACAAGCACTGGCACGGCGCCTCGCCGACCACCGCCATGACGCACATCGCCATCCAGGAGGCACTGGATGGCAAGAACGTCGAATGGATGGAGCACGTCACGGACGAGCAGTACCTCGCCGGGCCCCCGCAAGGCTGAGGCTTCACATCAGGAAAGGAAACCCATGCACATGCTCCTCAGACTCTCCCTTTGCGCGGCGGCGCTGAACGCCACCCTGGCCCTGGCCGCCGAGCCGCAGGCCAGCACGTCCACTGCTGCGCAGCAGATCACGCGCGCGGGCGAGCAGCCCTCGGCAGCCGGTCCGGCCGAGTTCTTCACCGGCCGCGTGCGCGTCGATCCGGTCTGGCCCGCCGACAGGAACATCAATGCGTCCGGCGGCATGGTCACTTTCGAGCCGGGCGCGCGCTCGGCCTGGCATACGCATCCTGCGGGGCAGCGGCTGGTGGTGACCTCCGGCGTCGGCCTCACCCAGGAATGGGGCAAGCCCGTGCAGGTCATCCGCCCCGGCGACGTGGTGTGGTGTCCGCCCGGCGTCAAGCACTGGCATGGAGCCGGCCCGAACACGGCGATGACCCACCTGGCCGTGACCGGCACGGTGGACGGCGAGAACGTCACCTGGATGGAGAAAGTCACCGATGAGCAATACAACGCCCGCTGAGCACCAACGCGCGCGCCTGTGCGCAGGTGCGCTGGCCATCGCATTGGGCCTGGCTGCAATGAGCCCGGTAGCCCATGCCCAGGAGAACAAGCCCGTGAACCCGACACCCGCCAGCGCGCCCAGCGCTTCCGACACCCTCGATGCCCGCCAGCAGGCCATCGTGCCCGTCGCGGCTTTCGCCGCCGCGGGCGACATGGCCAGGCTCAATGCCGCCCTGAACCAGGGGCTGGACGCCGGCATGACGATCAGCGACGCGCGAGAAATTCTGGTGCAGCTTTACGCCTATGCCGGCTTCCCGCGCAGCCTCAATGCGCTGGGCGAGCTGATGAAGGTGCTCGACGCGCGCAAGCAGCGCGGCATCCAGGATGCGCCGGGCCGCGAGCCCAGCCGGCCCATCCCGAAAGGTGAGGCGCTACTGGCCGCAGGCACGGCCAACCAGACCAAGCTGTCGGGCGGGCCTGTCGGGGGGCCGCTGTTTGACTTCGCGCCCACTGCGAACGAATACCTGCGCGCCCACCTGTTCGGCGACATCTTCGAGCGCGACAACCTCGACTGGCAGAGCCGCGAGCTGGCCACCGTGGGCATGCTGTCGGCGCTGGCCGGCGCCGAGTCGCAACTGCAGGCGCACATGCGCATCAGCATGAACGTCGGCATCACGCCGGGCCAGTTGCGACAGCTCACCCGGGTGCTTGCCGAGCGCGTGGACGCGGATATGGCTCGCCGTGCAGGCGCAGCCCTGGATCGGCATCTGGCAACCCTACCTGCCGCAAAGCAGTAAACCTCTTGACGAGACGGCTGGGTCACCTGCCGCCTCCACAATGACCGGGACCATGCCCCAGTTTTCGGATTCGCCTATCGATCGCACGCTCCTGTCCTTGATGACCTGCGTGTTCACCGTGTTTCTTGTCACGGGCGCGGCCTTGCCGGCACTGCCGCTGCACATTCACGATGGTCTGGGGTTCAGCGCATTCACCGTCGGCCTGGTCTCGGGAGCGCAGTTCGCCGCAGCACTGCTTTGTCGCCTGTGGTCGGGGACGGTTTCCGACCGGCGGGGGCCCAAGTTCGCGGTGACGGCCGGCCTCGGGCTGGCCGTGCTCGCCGGGCTGTTCTATCTCGCGTCCATGATGTCCGATGGCAGCCCCATGCTGTCGATCGGGATTCTGGCGCTGGGCCGCGTGCTGCTCGGGGGCGCCGAGAGCTTCATCATGATCGGCGCGCAAAGCCGGTGCCTGTCACTGGCGGGCCCGGGCAATGTCGGCAAGATGATCGCGTGGATCGGCACGGCGATGTTCGTGGCCCTGGCGCTGGGTGCGCCCCTGGGCAGCTTTCTGTACGCGACCTTGGGGGTTCGCATCGATCGGCTGGGCGACGCTGGCCGGCGCGGCGGCCACCTGGCTGCTGGTCGCCGCGATTCCCGCGATTTGGCCCGCGCCTCAAAGTCGCAAGGCCACCACGCAGGTCCTGAAAGCCGTCTGGGTGCCCGGACTGGCGATGGCTTTCTCCAGCCTGGGCTACGGCATCATGACGGCGTTCGCCGTGCTCCTGTTCGTGCAGAAGGGCTGGCAACCGGCCTGGCTGTCCTTCACCGCCTTCGCCGTCGCCCTGATGGTGGCGCGCATGTTCTTCGGGCCCTTGCCGGATCGCCTCGGAGGCGCACGGACCGCGATGATCTTCATCGTCATCCATAGCGCGGGATTGACCCTTATCTGGCTTTCCCCGTATGCCTGGCTGGCGTTCGTCGGCTCGGCGATGGCGGGCTTCGGCTATGCGCTGGTATACCCGGGGCTGGGCATGGAGGCCGTGGCCCGCGCCCCGGCAGAGGCCCGAGGCCTGGCCATGGGCGTCTATACGGCCTTCATCGACCTGGCGCTCGGGCTGTTCGCGCCGCTCCTGGGGCTGCTTGCGAATGTGATCGGGCTGGCGCAGATCTTTCTCGTCACGGCGCTACTCGCGCTATGCGCCGTGCCGATCGCGGCATGGCTGCGCACCCGGCCGGCTGACACACAGGCAACCGCTGGCGCGGCGAGCGGTGCGCCCGTCCGGTCGGCAGGAACCGACGCCTGCTGCTAGCGCATTGGCGAACTGGCGTCAGCCGGCGTGCTCGGCCAACGCATCCAGCGGCACATGCAAGGTGCTGTTCGCAGCAAAGGTTTCGAGCAGGTAGTCCACCACGACCCGCACGCGGGGGGCGATCAGGGCGCGATGCGGGTACTGGATCACCATCTCGTAGCTGCCCGGATGGTGTTGCGGGTGCAGGACGACCTTCAACCTGCCGGCTACCAGGTGCTCCCAGGCGAGGTGGACGGCAACCTGGGCCACGCCGATGCCGTCGCAGGCGGCTTCGACCAGAGTTTCCGGCGCGGAGAGCGTCAAGACCGCCGAGTCCGTCGGATCGAGGGTGGAGATGCTGCCGTCGGCGGCCCGGAAGCTCCAGGCATCCACCGTGCCGCTCAGGAAGCGCCGCGCAACCAGCCGGTGCTGGCGCAGGTCCTCGACGGTGCGCGGCACCCCTCGGCGAGCAAGGTAGTCGGTCGAGGCCACCAGCACCGTGTTGAGATGGCAGACCGGACGCGATACCAGCGCGGAGTCACGGATGTGGCCGCCCCGCAGGCCCAGGTCATAGCCGTCACGAACGAGATCGACCACACGGTCGTCGAAATCCACCGCGATCGACAGTCCCGGATAGCGCCCAAGGAGGCCGGGCAGGACGGGCATCAACTGCTCCCGCCCGAACGCGGCGCTGGTCGAGATGCGCACGCGGCCGTTCGGTTCGGCCCGCTGGGCCGCGACGGCATCGACAGCGGCGTCGAGGGCCTCCAGGGCAACCCGCGCCTGCCGCAGGAACACCGTGCCTTCGTCCGTGAGGCTGAGGGTGCGCGTCGTGCGGTTGAGCAGACGTACCCCCAATGCGGCTTCCAGGCTTGCGACGTTCTTGCTGACGGCGGCGGATGTCACCCCCAGCACCCGTGCGGCGGCCGCAAAGCTGCCCGCATCCACGGCCTGCACGAACGACAGGATGGCCTTGACCCGATGCGATGAATCCATGCGTTCTCCCCAAGCGGCCCACCGCCCGGCCGGCGGCGCTCCGCTCACTCACAACTCTATGTTGATAGTAAAACAACCAACTATCTACTTCTAGTTAATTGTAAGGGGCGGCACCATGCAACCAGATTCTTAAAAGGAGAGATCCCATGTCTGTTTGCATCATCTACGACAGTGGCACCGGCCACACCAAGAAGCAGGCCGAAGCCATCGCCGAAGGCGTCCGCAGCGTTCCCGGCGCCGAGGCCCACCTGCTGGCCGTGGCCGACGGCCCGATCGACTGGGAGGCGCTGGCTGCCAGCGACGCCATCGTCTTCGGCTCGCCCACCTACAACGGCACCATCAGCGCGCGGTTCAAGAAGTTCATGGAGGACTCGACCCGGACCGCCTGGGTGCCGCAGACCTGGCGCAACAAGATCGCTGCCGGCTTCACCAACTCCGGCTCGATGCACGGCGACAAGCTCAATTCGCTGATCGCCCTCGCGCTGTTCGCGGCCCAGCACGGCATGGTCTGGGTCGGCCTGGACCTGTTCCCGGGCAAGAGCAACGACGAACTGAACCGCGTCGGCGGATGGCTGGGCGCAATGGCGTTCTCCAAGGACGAATCGCCCGAACTGTCCCCCATCAAGAGCGATCTGGACACGGCTCAGTACCTGGGCAAGCGCGTGGCCGAACTGGCCCAGCAATTCAATGCCGGACGCGGCTGATACAGAGAGGACTTCATCATGAACACCTTGGGATATGCAGCTCCCTCCGCGACGGACGCCTTGGCTCCGTTCCAGTTCGAGCGGCGCGAACCGCGACCCGATGACGTCGTGCTGGACGTCCTCTACTGCGGTGTCTGCCACACCGACCTGCACATCGCGCGCAACCATGGCGGCTACACGCGCTATCCGGTCGTGCCCGGCCACGAGATCATCGGCCGCGTGATCCAGGTAGGCAGCGGCGTCACCCGCTTCAAGGTCGGCGACACCATCGGCGTCGGCTGCATGGTCGATTCCTGCCAGCACTGCAATCCGTGCCAGCACGGCTACGAGCAGCATTGCGTGGAAGGCGCCACCTTCACCTACAACGGCACTGACCGGCACGACCACCAGCCGACCTACGGCGGCTACTCGAAGCAGATGGTCGTGTCCGAGAAGTTCGTACTGCGCATCCCGGACGGACTGGACCTGGCCGGTGCGGCGCCGCTGCTGTGCGCCGGTATCACCACCTGGGAGCCGCTGCACCAGTGGGGCGCGGGTCCCGGCAAGAAGGTCGCTGTCGTCGGCCTGGGCGGGCTGGGCCACATGGCCCTGAAACTGGCCAAGGCGCTCGGCGCCGAGGTCACGCTGTTCACCCGTTCACCCGGCAAGGAAGAAGATGCGCGCCGCCTGGGCGCCGATCACGTGGTGCTGTCCAGCGATGCGCAGCAGATGGCGGCCGTCGCCGGGCAGTTCGACCTCATCGTGGATACCGTGCCCTACGAGCACGACGTCAATCCCTACCTGCCGACGCTGACCTTCAACGGCACGCTGGTGCTGGTCGGCTACATGGGGCCGTTGAACGAGCCGGTGGCGGCGGGCGCGCTGGTGTTCGGCCGCAAGGCCATCGCTGGTTCCTTCATCGGTGGCGTCGCGGCGACACAGGAGATGCTGGATTTCTGCGGCAAGCACGGTGTCGTGTCGGATGTCGAAGTGATCTCGATGCAGCAGATCAACGAAGCCTACGAGCGCATGCTCAAGAGCGACGTGAAGTATCGGTTCGTCATCGACATGGCATCGCTAGAGCCGGAAAAGGCATGAAATGAGCACGAGGCTGGCGTCGCGGCGCCGGCCCCGACAAGAAAGGCACAAAGCATGAACAACAACCCTGAAATACAGGAAACCGATCCGCTGTTTCGGATGATCGGTGCTGTCACCCCGGTTCTGGTTCCCTATACCAAGGATCGGATCGTCGATGAACTCTGGAGCCGGCCCGGTCTTGCGGCACGGGAACGCGCCATCGTCTCGGTCGCGGTTCTGGTTTCGCGCAATGCCAACGGTGCCTATGTCCACTATCTGAACAAGGCGCTGGACAGTGGCGTGGCGCCGGCCGAACTGTCCGAGCTTCTCGCGCACCTGGCGTTCTACACCGGCTTTGCCTACGCCTTCGGCGCGGTCGGCGTGCTCAAGGGCATCTTCGATGAGCGAGGCATCGGGGTCGATCAGTTGCCGGGAACATCGCCCACGCTGCTGGCGACGGAAGATGTCTTGCCCGACGCGGCCGAGCGCACGGCGTTCCTGGCAGCCAACGTCGCCCCGGCGTCCGAGGCACTGAGACACTTCACCGACGAGCTGCTGCACGGCGAGGCCTGGCGGCGTCCTGGCCTGGCAGCACGCGACCGGGCGCTGGCGACGATCGCCTCCCATGCCGCCCAAGGGCAGTCGGCATTGCTGCCGACCTGCTTGGCCCATGCGCTGAAACTCGGCGTGACCGAGCAGGAGATCGGCGAGCTGCTGGCCCATGTCGCCTTCTACAGCGGATGGGGTAACGCGCTCCAGGCAGCCGAGGTCGTGACGCGGTACTACGAAAGTCGCCGATCAGCGTGAAGCCCGAGCGCGGCCGGTGCCGCGCGAAGTGCTTCCTTCAGACGCTCATCGGCTCATGGTGGGATAGTCGGTATAGAACCGCTCCGTCCCGCCATAGAAGCCTTCGCTGTGCGCTTCGTTCAAGGGCGCGTTCACCTTGATCCGCTCGATGAAGTCAGGGTTCGCCAGCACCATCTGTCCATAGGCTTCCAGATCAGCCAGACCCGCCTTCACGTCCTGGCCGATCTGCTCGCGCGGGCGGCCCGGCCGGTTCAGGATCAAGGCACCGCGCCAGAGCTTGCGCAGGTCAGCCAGCAACTCATCATTGCCCTGCTGCAACACATGCAGATAGGCCAATCCCAGGGTATCGAGTTCGGCCACCAGGTGGCGATACAGGTCGGGACCTTCGGCACCTTCGTCGATGCCGTGCATGGCAAACCCCGGAGAGAGGCGGATCGCGGTGCGATCCGCACCGATCTCCCTGGCGACTTCCGCGGCGACTTCAATGGCGAAGCGTGCGCGGTTCGCGATGGAGCCGCCGTACTCATCGGTGCGCGCATTGGCGCTTGGCGCCAGGAACTGATGAATCAGGTAGGTGTTTGCGCCGTGGATCTCGACGCCATCCGCGCCGGCCTCGATGGCGCTGCGGGCCGCGTGTCGGAAGTCCTGCACGGTCTGGCGTACTTCCGCGGCGGTCAGGGCGCGCGGCACGGGGATGTCCTGCATCCCGCTCGGCGTGAACATTTGCGTACCGGGTGCGATGGCCGAGGGTGCGACACCCTGGCGATGGTGAGGCGTGTTGTCGGGATGGGACATTCGGCCGGCGTGCATGAGCTGGATGAAGATATGCCCGCCGCTGCCATGAACGGCATCCGTGACCCTCTGCCAGCCTGCGATGTGTGCCTCGGTATAGATGCCCGGCGTGGCGAGATAGCCTTGCCCGTCGTCGGAGGGCTGGGTGCCTTCGGTCACGATCAGGCCCACGCTGGCGCGTTGACCGTAGTAGGTGGCCGCCAGTTCGCCAGGCGTGCCGTCGTACTGCGCGCGCGAGCGCGTCATCGGCGCCATGACGAATCGGTTGGATAAGGAATGGCGACCGACCTGTACCGGGGTGAGTAGTTCGTTCATTGTTTTTCTTCAATTCGTATTGATTAGGGCGTGGCAATGCCGGAGAAGGCGGCTCCAGCCTGTGCCCATCGATTGGACGAAGCAGCCCGTCCGGGTTAACGCTTCTTGGGACCAGGAGGCGCAGTCCAGCGCAGCGCATCAAGCACCATCGAGAACGCATGGGAGGGTTGTTTGCGGCTCGGGTAGTACAGGTAATAGCCGGGGAACGGCGGGCACCAATCCTCCAGCACGCGCACCAGTCGCCCTTCCTCCAGGTGGGGCGCGAACTCTTCTTCGGGCAGGGAAGCGATGCCCAATCCCGCCACCGCCGCGTCCACCATGCTAGGCGAGGTGTTGAAGATGAGTTGCCCATCCACCCGCACGTTCAACGCTTGGCCCCGACGCTCGAAGTCCCAGACGTAGAGGCCGCCCGCCGTCTGCATGCGCATGTTGATGCAGTTGTGCTTGAGCAGGTCGCGCGGCGTCTTCGGGATCGGATGCGTCTCGAAGTACGCGGGCGAAGCTGCGATCGCCATGCGCAACTGCGGCCCGATCGGCACCGCGATCATGTCCTTGTCGATGGTGTCGCCCATCCGCACGCCCGCATCGAAGCGGTCGGCCACGATGTCCCGAAACCCGTAGTTGATGTCGAACTCGACCTTGATGTCGGGATATTCGAGCATCAAGGGCGTGAGCTTGGGCAGCAGCGTGGTCCGAAGGATGTGCTCGCCGCAGGTGATCCGCACCGTTCCGGCCGGCTTGTCCCGCATCTCCGTCAGCTCATCCAGTTCCGCGTCGATCTCGTCGAAGCGGTTTCCGATGGCATTGAGCAGTCGCTCGCCGGCGGCCGTGGGCGACACGCTGCGCGTGGTGCGCGTGAGCAGCCGGATTTCCAGCCGCGCCTCCAGGCCGCTGATGGCTTGGCTGAGGGCAGACTGCGTGACGCCCAGCAGCGAGGCGGCGCGCGTGAAGCTGCCTTCCCGCGCCACCGTCACGAAATACAGCAGATCGTTGAGGTTGCGTTTGACCATGGGAAGAAGTTTCCCATGGAGCATTGATTAGTGCAACTTATATGCCTTAGAAGGACAAATTAGCTAGTCAAGCTGGCTTCCACGCCCGAACATTCGAGGAACGAAAAAGTCGATACCGATGCCTTGGGTTGGCGAAGACGCCAATCCTTGCCGGTCTCGTGGCGCAACCGATCAACGCGGAGAAATTGGAGCATGGCAAATACCGACTTGAAACCCGCCCATGGGAATGGAGCTGTATCGCGCGGCCGCCGACGCGCGATCCTGGGCGCTGTCACACTGGCGGCGACCGTGCTTGTGCCTGCGCTGCCGGCGTTCGCGCATCACGGATGGCCCGGCTTCGACACCGACCGCCTCATCTACGTGGCGGGAACGGTTTCCTCGGAAGGGGTATGGGGCAATCCGCACTCGCTCTTCGACATCACCGTGGACAGCAACCTGCCTGCCCGCACGCCCACACTGACGATCCCGAAGGAGTTGCAACATCCCGAGGACAGTATCCGGGTCAATGCCGCCCCCTCGTACAAAGGCTCCCGCAAGGAGCTGAAGATCATCATCGCGCCGCCGGCCTGGTCAGGCCGGTGGGGTCTGGACCGCCCGCTGAAGATCGGTGAGCGTGTCCAGGCAGTCGGCTACATCAACCGGACAGACGAAGGCCTGTTTCGGCCCGTGGTGTTCTGGTACGGCAATGACGCAGTGCCCGTGAACCAGGTGCTGGGCAACACGCTCCCGGTACGGGCGCCGCTGCCGAAATAAGGCTTGCGCGACAGGTACAGGCGGGTGACCCCCTGCGCCATCGCACCCGCCGGAATGGAATGGCCCATGCCTGAATTGCTCAACTCGCTACTGAGGCTGCTGCAGGACTCTGCGCTCGGGGAGACGGTACGCAACGCCGAACTCCTCTATCCCGTACTGGAAGCCAGCCACATCCTTGGAATCGCTCTCCTGGTCGGCCCGGCTTTCACCTTCGACCTCCGAGTGCTGGGATTCGGCCACCGCATCGTGCCGGTCACCACTGCCGCGCGCCATCTTCTGCCCGTCTCCCACATCGGCTTTGCCATCGTCATGATCACGGGCATCGCACTGCTCAGTTCGCAGGCGACCGTGGTCGCTGGCACCGGCGCTGCGCCGTGGAAGTTCGGCCTGCTGATCCTCGCCTGCGTCAACGTGCTGGTGTTCCACCGCGGCATTTACCGCCGCGTCAATGAGTGGACGGATGCCGCCGCGACCCCGATCGCCGCCCGCGCTGGGGCAGGCGTGTCACTGATCGCATGGACAGGCGTGATCTTCGCCGGTCGGCTCCTCGCCTACACCTGACCTTCGGAGCGTCGGAATCGACTCCGAACCTCCATCTGCCGTTTGACCATGACGGCAGGTACAGGCGACCGATTGATTAGCACAGCTACTATGCCTTAGAAGGTTTCATTGGCTAGTCAACTTGACTTGCACGCGCCAATATTCAGGGCATGGAATAGTCATTACCGATGCCCTTGCGATGGCTGCGGCGCCAAGCCCTCGTGTTGCTTGTCGCCTCGACTGTGGCGCTGGTGGCATGCGGTGGCGGCTCTGCGCAAGCCACGGCGTCGAATGGCGACTCGGCCGCGCCTTCACAGGAGTTCCCCATGAAGATTCGATTGGACGTCGATGGGCAGATAGCAACGGCCACGCTGTACGACAACGCCACCGCGCGGGATTTCGCGGCGCTGCTGCCGCTGTCGTTGACGCTGACCGACTACGCCCGCATCGAGCGCATTGCCGACCTTCCACAAAGGCTTACCCGGGGCAGCGCCGAAAGCACGGCTCCAGTGAAGGCAGGCGACCTCGCCTATTACTCGCCGTGGGGCAACCTGGCGATTTTCGTTGCAGACGGCACTGGCAACTACACGGGCGATCTGATGCGCCTCGGCGCAGTGGAGACGGGACTGGCCGCGCTGCGACGCCCCGGGCCGCTGCACGTCACGATCGAGCGCCTGCCCGATTGACCGTCTCCGTCGCCCCGATCCACCTTCGCATCCACTCAACTTGAAAGGCATCGAACATGAGCACGCAGAACATCAATGATCGTGGGACAGCAGACGAGTCGGCTGTGGCTGCTGATCGACGCGGTTTCCTGAAAGCGGCGGGCATCGCCGCGGCCGGCGCGGCACTGCCGATCGGCGCCGCTTCGCTGGCAACACCCGCTGCGGCGCAAACCGCGCAACGCACCGGCACCGCCAGCGGCCAGACCTACACCATGGGCACACGCAAGCTGGGTGGCCTCACGGTGTCGGAGCTGGGCTTCGGCTGCATGAGCAACAGCCCCGGCCACTACGGCCCCGGCGTGGATCGCGCCACCAGCATCCGCGTGATCCGTGACGCCTATGAACGCGGTATCCGCTTTTTCGACACCGCCGAGGTCTATGGCCCCTACGTGAACGAGGAACTCGTCGCCGAGGCGCTGGGTCCGGTGCGCAACCACATCGCCATCGCCACCAAGTTCGGCTTCAAGATCGACGGCACCAATGGCCTGGACAGCCGCCCCGAACGCATCCGCCGCGTGGTCGAGGAATCGCTCAAGCGCCTCAAGACCGACCGCATCGACCTGTACTACCAGCACCGTGTCGATCTGACCGTGCCGATCGAGGACGTGGCCGGCACCATCAAGGATCTCATCCAGCAAGGCAAGGTGCTGCACTTCGGCCTGTCCGAGCCCAGCGCGCGCACCATCCGCCGCGCCCATGCCGTGCAGCCCGTGTCCGCGATCCAGACCGAGTACTCGATCATGGAGCGCAGCGTGGAGCGCAACGGCGTGCTGCAAACCTGCGAGGAACTGGGCATCGGCTTCGTGCCGTGGGGGCCGCTGGGCCAAGGCTTCCTGCCCGGCAAGCTGCCGCTGGACGCCCAGGCCAAGTTCGACGCGAAGACCGACCTGCGCAAGACCTTCCCGCGCTTCAGCGCCGAGGTCATGAAGGCCAACCAGCCGATCCTCGACTTCCTCAAGGCTTTCGGCGAGAAGAAGGGCGCCACCCGCGCGCAGATCGCCCTGGCCTGGCTGGCGGCGCAGAAGCCCTGGATCGTCTCCATCCCCGGCACGACCAATCTGGACCATTCGCGCGAGAACCTCAGCTCGATCAACGTCAATCTCACGCCGGAAGACCTGCGCGAGATCGAGGCGGGCATGGCGAAGATCACCGTCCACGGCGGCCGCATGGACGCCAAGCAGATGGACCAGATCGGCAAGGACTGAAACCCCGCAGGTCCGTCCCAGCCCTGCGCCAGCCGCTCCGCCGTGCTCGCTGGACGAGCACGGCGTTTTCCATAGACATCAGGGCAGAGAACGAAGAACTCCATGACGAACCAAGCAGGCGAGGCCTCGATAACCTCCTTTTCCAGTCAGCGCGATACCGAAGCGCAACCGGCCAATTGGAGCGGCGTGTTCGCGATGTCGCTGTGCGTCTTCGCATTGATCGCTTCCGAGTTCATGCCGGTCAGCCTGCTGACGCCGATCGCGGCCGAGCTCCACGTCACCGAAGGGATGGCCGGGCAAGGCATCGCGATCTCCGGTGCCTTTGCGGTGCTGACCAGCCTGTCGATTTCGTGGCTGGCCGGCGGCATGAACCGCAAGACGCTGCTGCTGGCGCTGACGGCGCTGATGGCCGTCTCCGGCGCCGTGGTGGCGCTGGCACCGAACTACCTGATCTACATGGTCGGCCGCGCGCTCATCGGCGTGGTCATCGGCGGCTTCTGGTCCATGTCGGCGGCCACGGCCATGCGCCTGGTGCCCGCCGATCAGGTGCCGCGCGCCCTGGCGGTCTTCAACGGCGGCAATGCGCTGGCGACGGTGATCGCCGCGCCGCTGGGTGCATGGCTTGGTTCGGTGATGGGTTGGCGCGGGGCCTTCTTCTGCCTGGTTCCGGTGGCCGCGATTGCCCTGGCCTGGCAGTGGATCAGCCTGCCCGCCATGGCGGCCCGCGAGCGCGCGCCGGGTTCGGGCAACGTCTTCAAGGTGCTGGCGAGCCGACCCGTGGCCCTGGGCATGGCGGCCTGCGGCGCGTTCTTCATGGGGCAGTTCGCCCTGTTCACCTACGTGCGCCCGTTCCTGGAGACCGTGACGCATGTGAACGTGTCCACGCTGTCGTTCATCCTGCTGGTGATCGGCGTGGCCGGCTTCATTGGCACCGCGTTGATCGGCTCTGTCCTCAAGCGCAGCCTGTACGGAACGCTGATCGTCATTCCCGTCCTCATGGCGGTGATCGCGCTGACGCTGATTCCGTTCGGCACCTGGGTCGCTGCCGTGTTCGTGCTGCTGGGCCTGTGGGGCCTGCTGGCGACCTCGGCCCCGGTGGGCTGGTGGAGCTGGATCGCCGAAGCCATGCCGCACAACGCCGAGGCTGGTGGCGGCCTGATGGTGGCGGTGATCCAGTTGGCGATTGCCCTGGGTTCGACCGTCGGCGGCCTGCTGTTCGATGCGACGGGCTACCGCAGCACCTTCGTGGCGAGTGCCGTCGTACTGCTGTTCGCGGCCTTCCTCGCCTGCCTCACCTCGCGTTCGCAGCGACGGCAAGCGGCCTGAGCCGCGCGTCACACCTGGAGACCCCATGACCATGAGCCTCAGTACCCCTCGCAGCGGCCATCGCCAGACGGCCATCGAACACCGCTCCGCGCGCGGCCTGGGGGCCATGCGAGTGCTGGGCCTGCTATGCGGCCTGTTCGTCCTCGGCGGATGCGACGCCGCCCAGCCGGGCGCTTCGGCCGCTCCTACCGCCGCCGCTGCGGCAACCGCCCAACCGGAGGAATCTCGCATGTGGATGACCGTCGGCGAACGTCGCTTCGCCATCACCCTGGCCGACACCGAAGCGGCGCGCGCCTTTGCCGGCATGCTGCCGCTCACGATCGACATGCCCGACCTCAACAGCAACGAGAAGCACGCGCAGTTGCCCAAGGCGCTGCCGACGAATGAGAGCCGTCCCGGTGTGATCCGCAACGGCGATCTCATGCTGTATGGGTCCACAACCCTGGTCGTTTTCTACAAGACCTTCCCCTCGGCCTATTCGTACACACGCCTCGGCCGCGTGGATGCTTCCGATGGCCTGGCCCAGGCGCTCGGCAGCGGGAGTGCGCGCATCACGTTCTCCAAGAACTGATCGGCGAAGCAATGCAAGCGCTCTCCATGCAAAAACCCTACGTCATCATCCACACGCTAACGTCGCTCGACGGAAGAATCCACAACATCGAACTGCCCGAGTTCGATTCTGCGGCGCTTCAGTACGAGCAACTGGCGCTGCACGCCGATCAGCAAGTCCTGAACATCCAGGGCTACCTGAACGGCCGGGTCTCGACCGACGACAACTTCACGCACTACCGACAGCCGGATCTGAACCCCTCGGCGGACACCGTGCCCGAGGGCGACTTCGTGGCCGAAGCGAACGCGCCGATGTACTACGTCGCGCTCGACCCCGCCGGACGCCTGGGCTGGCAGGAGAACCACGTCGATTACGGCGGGGTGCGCTCGCACGTGGTGTCGGTGCTGACCGGGAAGGCAAGCAACGCCTACAAGGATTTTCTCAGGCGGCTGGGCATTTCCTATGTCGTTGCCGGGAAGGACGCGCCGGACAACGCCCTGGCGCTGCACAAGCTGGCGACGCTGTTCGGCATGGAGCGCGTGATGATCGGCGGCGGCGGCGTGCTGAACTGGTCGTATGTGCAGGACGGCCTGGTCGATGAAGTGAGCCTGCTGCTGGCACCCGTCTCCGACGCCTCGCCCAGCGCGCCGGGCCTGTTCACGGCCAAGGAGCCGCTGACCCGGGTTCAACCGTACTCGTTCACGCTGATCGAGGTGAAACCGTTGAAGGACAGCACCGTATGGCTGCGCTACAGAGTGAACAACCCAAGACCTGAACGACCTTAATTCCCCGGAATCCCCAGTTCGCGAGACACCCTCCATGAGAAAGATCGTCCTTCTGTTCGGCCTCCTTGCCACTACTTTCCTGGCCATCGCGGCCAGCGATGCCGGAAGCTCTCGTGCGGGTGAACCAGCGAACGCAACACAGGCAAATTCAACAATGAAGAACGTGATTCTGATCGGCGCCAATGGCAGTACGTCGAAAGAGATCATCCCCCGTCTGCTCGAACAGGACGACGTGAAGCTGACCCTGTTCCTGCGCCGCGCCAGCCGCATGCAGAACCTGCAGAGCGATCGTGTCGATGTCGTGGAAGGCGATGCAAGCAGCCTCGCAGACCTGACGCGCGCGATCCGCGGACAAGAGACCGTCATCAGCACCATGGGCGGCATGGACCTGGACGCCAAGACCGCGAACATTGCCCGCGCCATGAAGGAAGTCGGCGCGCGCCACATCGTCGTCATCAGCGCCGGTGGCATCTATGACGAACTGCCCGCGGCCTTCAATGCCTGGGACAAGGGCATGGTCGGCCAGTACCGCCCCATCAACCTGAAAGCAGCAGAAGTCGCCGAGCAGTCGGGTCTGACCTATACCGTCCTGCGCCCGGTGTGGCTGACCGACAAGCCCACCGAGGAAATTCAGTTGACCCGCAAAGGCGAGACCTTCAAGGGCACGGAAACCTCCCGCGCGAGCATCGGCCGCTTCGTGGCCGACCTCGTGAAGGACCCGCAGCGCTACGCCAACCAGAACCTGGGCATCAGCCAGCCCAACACCGACGGCAACAGGCCGGCAGCGTACCTCTAACCCCCATCTGTGAGAGCGAACAGAACCGGCCTTCCGGCCCAATCATCAACCACGCAAAGGAGAAAGTCATGAGCGAAGCGACCCTGAACATCACGAACATCAAGCGGCGGACGGCCCTCAAGGGCTTCGTCCAAGGCTCGATCCTTGCCGGTCTGGCCGCGGCCATCGGCAGCCAGGCCGCGCTGGCGCAAACGCCCCCAGCCACGGTCGAGGTCGGCGGCCTGCGGCTGACACAGGAATGGGACAAGGTATTTCCCAAGAGTGAGAAGGTCGATCACCAGAAGGTCACCTTCAAGAACCGCTACGGCATCACCCTCGCGGCCGACCTGTACCTGCCGAAGAACCGCACGAACCAGCGGCTCGCAGCGCTCGTGGTCGGCGGCCCGTTCGGCGCGGTGAAGGAACAGTCATCGGGCCTGTATGCGCAAATCATGGCCGAGCGGGGTTTCGCCACGCTGGCCTTCGATGGCTCCTATACCGGAGAGAGCGGCGGCGAGCCGCGCAACGTCGCGTCGCCGGACATCAACACCGAGGACTTCATGGCGGCGGTGGACTTCATCGGCCTGCAACCCTACGTCGATCGTGAGCGCATCGGTGTCATCGGCATCTGCGGCTGGGGCGGCTTCGCACTGAACGCCGTGGCGGCCGACAAGCGCGTCAAGGCCGTGGTCGCCAGCACCATGTACGACATGACCCGCGTCATGTCCAAGGGCTACAACGACAGCGTGACCCCCGAGCAACGCGCGCAGACGCTGGAGCAACTGAGCCGGCAGCGCTGGGAAGACGCCGCGAACGGCAAGCCTGCTTACCAGCCTGCCTACAACACCCCGCCGAAGGGTGGCGAGGCGGAGTTCATGGTCGATTACCACGACTACTACGGGACGCCGCGCGGCTACCACCCGCGGGCGGTCAATTCCGGCAACGCCTGGACGATCACCACGCCGATGTCGTTCATGAACATGCCGATCCTGACGTACATCAAGGAGATTTCGCCGCGACCGATCCTGTTCGTCCACGGCGAGAAGGCCCATTCGCTCTATTTCGCGCAGACCGCCTATGCGGCTGCCGCACAGCCCAAGGAACTCGTGATCGTCAAGGGCGCCAACCACGTCGATCTGTACGACAAGGTGGACAAGATTCCCTTCGACAAGATCACCGAGTTCTTCACCAAGTACCTGAAGGGCTGACCCACTTGAAGGAAACGCACATGACAGTCAAGGCTTACGGCGCCTATGCCGGCGACAAGCCCCTCGAACCCCTGGAGATCACCCGCCGCGCGGTGGGCGCGCACGACGTGCGGATCGACATCGCCTACTGCGGCGTGTGCCATTCGGATCTGCACCAGGTGCGCGCCGAATGGGCGGGCACGCAGTTCCCGTGCGTGCCCGGTCACGAGATCGTCGGCCGCGTGGCCGCGGTCGGCGAGCACGTGAGCGGATTCAAGCCGGGTGATCTGGTCGGCATCGGCTGCATCGTCGATAGCTGCAAGCAATGCGCCGACTGCGACGAAGGGCTGGAGAACTACTGCGACGGCATGGTCGGCACCTACAACGGCCCCACGCCCGACGCGCCGGGCCACACGCTGGGCGGCTACTCCCAGCAGATCGTCGTGCATGAGCGCTACGTGCTGCGCATCCGCCATCCCGAGGAACAACTGGCCGCCGTGGCGCCGCTGCTGTGCGCCGGCATCACGACGTACTCGCCGCTGCGCCACTGGAAAGCGGGGCCGGGCAAGAAGGTCGGCATCGTCGGTATCGGCGGGCTGGGTCACATGGGCATCAAGCTCGCACACGCCATGGGCGCGCACGTGGTGGCCTTCACCACCTCTGAATCCAAGCGCGGCGCGGCCAAGGCCCTGGGCGCCGACGAAGTGGTGGTGTCGCGCAATGCCGAGGAAATGGCGGCCCACGCCAAGAGCTTCGATCTGATCGTCAACACCGTGGCGGCGCCGCACGACCTCGATCCGTTCCTGGCCCTGCTCAAGCGCGATGGCACCCTGACGCTGGTCGGCGCGCCGGCCTCGCCGCACCCGTCGCCCGAGGTGTTCAGCCTGATCTTCAAGCGCCGCGCGATCGCCGGCTCGATGATCGGCGGCATCCCCGAGACCCAGGAGATGCTCGACTTCTGCGCCGAGCACGGGATCGTCTCGGATATCGAAATGATCCGCGCCGACCAGATCAACGACGCCTACGAGCGCCTGCTCAAGGGCGACGTGAAGTACCGCTTCGTAATCGACAACGCTTCGCTGGCGGCCTGACCTCAAGGAGACATTCATGAACATCACCTACGACTTCACCGGGCAGGTTGCCCTGGTCACTGGCGCCGGCTCCGGCATGGGGCTGGACACCGCCCGCGCATTTGCCAAGGCCGGCGCAGCGGTCACGCTGGCGGGCCGTGAAGAGGCGCCGTTGCAGAAGGCGATGGACGAGATCACCGCCGCCGGCGGCAAGGCGATCGCGGTGGTGTGCGATGTCGTTGACGAGGACCAGGTGGCGGCCATGGTGGAGCGCACGGTTGCGACGTTCGGCCGTCTGGATGCCGCCTTCAACAACGCGGGCATCCAGGTTCCCGCCTCCGAAATCGCCGACCAGTCCGCCGAGGACTATGACCTCATCAGCGCCATCAACCAGCGCGGTGTGTGGGCGTGCATGAAGCACGAGCTGAAGCAGATGCGCCAGCAAGGCAGCGGCGCGATCGTCAACTGCTCGTCCATCGGCGGTCTCACCGGCCGCGCGCTGATGGCGGCGTATCACGGCACCAAGCACGGCGTGATCGGCCTGACCAAGAGCGCGGCGCTCGAATACGCCACGCGCGGCGTGCGGGTCAATGCCGTGTGCCCCGGCACGATCGACACCCCGATGGTCTCGTCCATGCTGGACAGCGGGATGCTGTCGATAGACGACCTGCTGCGCGACTTGCCGATGAAGCGCCTGGGACGCGGCGAGGAAATCGCCGACGCAGTGCTCTGGCTGTGCAGCTCGGGATCGAGCTTCGTGACCGGCCAGGCCCTGGCCGTGGACGGCGGATTCACCGTGTACTGATCACCACCCCGGCAGGCACTGCCGGCCACATAGAGAAAGAGAAAGGCATAACAACATGATCAAAGACAAAGTCGTCATCATCACCGGCGCATCCGCCGGCATCGGCGAGGCAACGGCCAAGCTGCTCGCAAGCAAGGGCGCGAAGGTCGTGCTCGGTGCGCGCCGCGAAGACCACCTCAAGCGCATCACTGACGAGATCAAGCAGAACGGCGGCCAGGCGATCTACCAGGTGCTGGACGTCACCAAGCAGGAAGACAACGACAACATCGTCAAGCTGGCCAAGGACACATTCGGCCGCGTGGATGTCATTTTCCTGAACGCCGGGCTGATGCCGAATGCGCCGCTATCCGCGCTGAAGACCGCCGAGTGGCACCAGATGGTCGATGTCAACATCAAGGGCGTGCTCAATGGAGTGGCCGCAGTGCTGCCGTCGTTCGTCGCGCAGAAGTCCGGCCATGTGATCGCCGTGTCTTCGGTCGCCGGTCTCAAGGCCTATCCGGGCGGCGCCGTCTATGGCGGCACGAAATGGTTCGTGCGTGACTTCATGGAAGTCCTGCGCATGGAATCGGCCATGGAAGGCACCAACATCCGCACCGCCACGCTGTACCCGGCCGCCATTAACACCGAACTGCTGAGCACGTTCAGCGACAAGGAATCACTCGACCAGATGAAGGGCATCTACGACAAGTACGGCATTTCGCCGGATCGGATCGCCGATGTCGTCGCCTTCGCCATCGACCTGCCCGAGGACACGACGGTCAACGAGTTCACGGTCGGCCCCTCGAATCAACCTTGGTAAAGGCCGATCCATGACCCCAGCATCCATTCGCGAAGCAGGCCGCCAGCACGGCGGCCCGCCCGGCGCGGACGCGAGAGCAAGGGCACGAACAGCCCTTGTCGCCACCTGCCTCGCTATGGGCCTGGGTCTCGTGCCGGGCGCGTCGGCACAGCAGAGCAGCGTCGCCGGACTGGCCTACGACGCCCAGACGCGCAGCGTGGTGCCGATCCCTGCGTCCGAGCGTGCCTTGCAGACTGCCGTGGCCGAACCCTGGTTCAAGGTGTCCGACGAGGGACGAATCCTCGAAGGGGCGATCTTCGACCGCAGCGGCAATCTGCTGTTCTGCGACGTGAGCGGGCGCCGCGTGCTGCGCCTGACGCCGGACAAGCAGTTGTCCACCCTCGTCACGCTGGACGCGCTCTCGCTGGGCGGCTTGTCCTTCCACCCGGACGGACGCCTGTTCATCGCGGCGCTGGACATCCCGAACAGCCGCGGCGCGATCTTCGCGGTGAACCCGGACGGCTCGGGCCTGCAGGCGATCGTGCCGCCCGTGGCCGGGTACATGCCCAATGATCTCGTGTTCGATGCGCGTGGCGGCTTCTACTTCACCGACTTCAAGGGCAACGCGACCGAACCCAGGGGCGGCGTGTACTACGCGGCACCGGATCTGACCATCAAGCCCGTGCTGCCTCATCTCGCGATGGCCAACGGCCTGGCGCTCGCCCCCGATGGCAAGACGCTGTGGGCCACCGAGTTCGGCCGCAACCTGCTGCACCGCATCGAGCTGGCCGACGCGACCACCATCGCGCCCATCGGCTCGGCGATTGCCTACCACTTTACCGGCCCGGCACCGGACTCGATGCGGGCGGACGCCGACGGCAACGTGTACGTGGCGATCTACGGGCAAGGGCGCGTGCTGGCCTTCAATCGCAACGGCATCCCCATCGGCCAGGTGTTGCTGCCCGGACGCGAGCAAGGCCACAACCTGGCCTCCACCAGCCTCGCCATCCACCCCGGCAGGAACGATCTCTATGCCGTCACCAGCGACATGGATCGCGGACAAGGCGCGACGGTGTTCCACGCCAAGGTGTTCAGCAAGGGGCTGCCACCTGCCTCATCCCAATAACGGTATGCCGCCGCAGGCCACACAGCGCCCGGCGGCCTGATCGGAGGACACACCCATGGATCGTCGAACATTTCTCACCGCAAGCGCCGGGCTGGTTTCAGCCCTGGCCGCGGGTTCGGTGCTGACCACCGCGACCACCTGGGCGCAGACGCCACCGAGTTCTCGAAAGGAGTCCTCCATGTCCAATGCACAACGAGGCGGCAAGGCCCGCGTGTTCGTGACCGGCTCGGCCGATGGGCTCGGCCATGCCACGGCCAAGACCCTGCTGGCCCAAGGCCACGATGTCGTGGTGCATGTCCGCTCCCAGGCCCGGCTGTCGGCCGTGAAGGAGCTGATGGACCAGGGCGCTCTCGCCACCATCGGCGATCTGTCGGACCTTGCGCAAATCCGCGACCTCGCCAAGCAGGTCAATGCCATCGGCCCTATGGATGCGGTCGTCCACAACGCTGGCGTCCTCTCCGGCTCGCAGGTCCTGGTCGTCAACGTCGTCGCGCCCTACCTGCTCACGGCGCTGATCCAGCGACCCAAGCGCCTGATCTACCTGAGCAGCAGCATGCACCGGGGCGGACGCGCCAGCCTGGCGGGCATGGACTGGACCGGCCGCACGTCCACTGGCAGCTACTCCGACAGCAAGCTGTTTGTCACCACGCTGGCCGCGGCCGTGGCGCGGCGCTGGCCCGACGCGCTGAGCAATGCCGTCGATCCGGGCTGGGTGCCGACCAAGATGGGCGGCCCGAGCGCACCCGACGACCTGCGGCTGGGGCATGTCACCCAGGAATGGCTCGCCACCAGCAACGATGCCGAGGCCCTGACCAGCGGCGGCTACTGGCATCACCAGCGGCGCGAGCAAGCCCATGCCGCCGTCAACGACACCCGGTTCCAGGATCTGCTGCTGGCCGAACTCGCGCGTGCCACCGGCACGACGCTGGCGTGATGGAAACCAAGGAATCCCCCGCATGAAAAGATTCTGGAGACGTTTCCTCATGGCACTCGTCGGCATCGCCATCCTCGGCGTGGTGGGCGTCATCGCCTATTTGCAGCAACCCGTGTTCGGGGAGCTGCCCAGCGGCGATCGGCTGGCACGCATCGAGCGCTCGCCCAACCACGCGGGCGGCGTGTTCCACAACCAGATCGACACGCCCATGAAGACCACCGACGAGTCGGAGTTGTCGATGTGGATGGGAACCCTCTTCGGCGAGAAGAGCCAGACCCGGCCGCCCGGCGCCGTGCCCGCCGTCAAGATCGACCTCAAGGCGCTCGACCCATCGCACGACCTGGTGGTCTGGCTGGGCCATTCCTCATACTTCGTGCAACTGGGCGGGCAGCGCGTGCTGATCGACCCGGTCTTCAGCGTTAATGCCGCGCCCATCCCCGGGGCGAACAAGGCGTTCGAGGGCACCAGCATCTATGGGGCCGACGACATGCCCGAGATCGATGCGCTGCTGATCAGCCACGACCACTACGACCACCTGGACTACCCCAGCATCCAGGCCCTCAAGCCCAAGGTCCGGCAGGTGATCGTGGGGTTGGGCGTGGGAGCGCATTTCGAGCGCTGGGGCTATGACATGGGCCGCGTGCGCGAGGCCGACTGGAACGAGGTCGTCGCGCTCACGCCGCAGGTACAGGTCCACGTCACCCCGGCCCGGCACTACTCGGGGCGCACCTTCACCCGCGACCAGTCGCTATGGGTCGGCTTCGCGCTCGTTTCCCCCGAGCGCCGCTTTTTCTTCAGCGGTGACTCGGGCTACGGGCCGCATTTCTCCGAGATCGGCCAGCGGCTCGGCCCGTTCGACCTGGTGGCGCTGGACGCCGGCCAGTACGACCCGCGCTGGGCGAACGTCCACATGAACCCGGAGCAGGTCCCCCAGGCGGCCGAGGACCTGCGCGCCCGTGTGCTGCTGCAGGCGCACGTGGGCCGCTTTTCCATCGCTCCCCATGACTGGGATGACCCGTTCAAGCGCCTCGCGGCCGCCAGCCAGGGCCATTCCTATGCGCTATGGACGCCGGAGATCGGACAACCCGTGTACCTGGACGGCCGTGTGCAGTCGTTCACGGCTTGGTGGGAGAGCGGCGCAGCGAACAAGCAGCCCCAGCTTGCGGCCGAGGTCAAAAAGGAATAGCGCGGCCAGAACAGTCCCCTGTAGCACGCCTATTTGCAGCGTCTGGTGGCGACATCACGGGGCTTGGGGGGATTGTTCCTTCGATTAATTATCCTGACTTATATGCCTATTAAGGATTCATTATCTAGTAGCTGCCGTCGTTCTTCATCAAACTATCGAGAGCGAATAGGAAAAAGGAAAGCATCCGCGTTTGCAGCTTCAGTCTGCTGTTGTCCGAGCGCGCAGGGGCTTTCAGCGCCCCCCGGACTGCTTAGGAATGGCAATCACCATCGGCCTAACGGGTTTGAGGTGGTATCACTCTAGGAGATAGCTGGGTGGAACTTCGTCATCTACGTTGTTTTCTGGCGGTAGCCGAAGAACTCCATTTTGCTCGTGCCGCCGAGCGACTGCACATCGAGCAGTCGCCACTCTCGCGGACTATCAAAGAGCTTGAAGAAGAATTGGGCGCGGTGTTGTTCGCCCGCACTACGCGCAGCACAAGGCTAACCCGTGCTGGCAAACTGTTCTTGGAGCACGTGCGCCGCGTATTTTCTGCCTTGGAGCAAGCTCGGGACAGCGTGAAGGCCGCAGCGAATGGTTTTCACGGCCAGTTGCGCGTCGCTCTTTCGGATGGCATTACCCCGTCGCGCTTGCCTGCATTGCTCGCGCTTTGCCGCCAGGAAGAACCAGAAGTTGAACTGCGGTTCTTCGAGGTGCCGTTGTCGCAGCAGATCAAAGGATTGCATGACGACCTGTACGACGTGGGATTTGCGCAGTCCGATGAAGTGGGCGATGGCATCGCCACCATACCTGCCTGGAGAGACACGCTCATCGTGACGGTGCCAGCGCGGCATCCGCTGCTGGCACACAAGCGCATCCCTTTGGAGGAACTGCTGCGCTATCCGCTGGTTCTATGCGATCCACAAGTAGGCGAAGGCCATGCCAAATTCGTCGATCGGGTGCTGCGCCGAGCTGACATTGAGCCGCTGGTCGCAGAGCGTGTCGCTTCATGCGACCTGATGATGGCCTTGGTATCGGCCGGCCTCGCGCTTGGGTTTACGGGCGCCGCGCGCATTGCCGCCAACCCCGACTCTGGCGTGGTGGCCCGACCGCTGGCGTTGCGCGTTCCGCCGCTGACAACCTACCTGCTGTATCCCGAAGGCGAGCCGTCCGATGTGCTGGCGCGGTTCATTGAACGTGTGCAGGCCATCGAATTACCGGAACCCCCAAGGCCCAAGTCGGGCCATCATTTCGACTCACTGGAGGAGCCTTCGCCATGAAGAAGATCATCCCGTTCTTGTTGGTGGCCGTGTTGACTGCGTGCGGCCAGTCGGAAGCGCCTCAAGAGGCCAACACTTCCGAAGCGAATGTCCCCACGGTGGAAGAACTGGCGGCCAATCCCGAACGGCTCAAAGAGCTGCGCCAGCAATGCAAGACCGACCGCCCGAAGCTGGGCGACGTGCTGTGCAACCGGGTGGCCGAGGCCACGCGCAAGCGGTTCTATGGCGACGGCGAAACGCCGTACACACCACCGAAGGAACCGCCTAAGTTCTGATCGTTGGCGGTTCGCCGAATCGCCTTAATTTTTTGCTCGATACGCCGCAATGCGCCCGCGCTTGCGGCGTTATTCTTTGGTTCGCCGTCGCACTCATTCTGTCTTTTTGCTCGACCTTTCTGCTGAAAACGGTCTTTGACCGGCACTGACCCGGCACCGATCCTGACGCCTGCGGCACGCCTTTGTGCCGCTCTTTCCATGAGGAATCAGCGCAGGAGAAATCGGAGGTCAGGTCATGCAAGGGACGAACGTGCTGTTTGGTCAGATCGCCGTGGTATTCGGCATCGTGATCGCCGGCGTGTGGGGTGCCACACAATGGACAGCAGCGGCCCTTGGCTATCAAGTACGCCTTGGCTCGCCCTGGTTCGACTTCCTTGGCACGTCGATCTACCACCCCTGGAAACTGTTTGAGTGGTGGTTCTTCTTCGGCGCCTATGCGCCGGAAGTATTCGACACCGGCGGCGCCATCGCCGGCGCCAGCGGCATGGTCGCCGTGGGCGTTGCCATCGCCATGTCGGTCTGGCGCTCGCGCCAAGCGCGCCTCGTCACCACTTACGGCTCTGCGCGCTGGGCTAACGCGCAGGACATTCGCAAGGCGGGCCTCACGCAACCAGCCGGCGTGTTCCTCGGCCAGCACGACCGCCAGTACCTGCGGCATGAAGGCCCGGAGCACGTCCTGACCTTCGCGCCTACGCGCTCGGGCAAGGGCGTGGGCCTCGTGGTGCCGACGCTGCTGTCCTGGCCGGCTTCGGCCGTCATTCACGACATCAAGGGCGAAAACTGGCAGATCACCGCAGGCTGGCGCTCGCGCTTCTCGCATTGCCTGCTGTTCAACCCGACTGATGCGAAGTCGGCGGCTTACAACCCGCTGCTGGAGGTTCGACGCGGCGCGCATGAAGTGCGCGACGTGCAGAACATCGCGGACATTCTTGTCGATCCCGAAGGTGCACTGGAGAAGCGCAATCACTGGGAGAAGACCAGCCACGCGCTGCTGGTCGGGGCCATCCTGCATGTGCTCTACGCGGGCGAAGACAAGACGCTGCGCGGCGTCGCCAACTTCCTCTCCGATCCGGCCAGCCCCTTCGAGCTGACCTTGCACCGGATGATGACCACGCCCCACCTGGGCGATGGCCCGCATCCTGTCGTCGCTTCGGCGGCGCGCGAAGTGCTCAACAAATCGGATAACGAGCGTTCCGGCGTGTTGAGCACCGCCATGTCGTTCCTCGGCCTGTACCGCGACCCGACGGTAGCCGAAGTCACCTCGCGCTGCGACTGGCGCATCGCTGACCTGATCGCGGCCGAGCATCCGGTATCGCTGTATCTGGTGGTGCCGCCTTCGGACATATCGCGGACGAAGCCGCTCATTCGTCTGATCCTCAACCAGATCGGGCGGCGCCTCACTGAATCGCTCGATGGTTCCGATGGCATCACGCGCCGCCACAAGCTGCTACTGATGCTCGACGAGTTCCCGGCGCTGGGGCGCCTGGACTTCTTCGAGACAGCGCTGGCCTTCATGGCGGGCTACGGCATCCGCAGCTTCCTCATCGCGCAGTCGCTCAACCAGATCGACAAGGCGTATGGGCAAAACCACTCCATCCTCGACAACTGCCATGTGCGCGTGACGTTCGCCACGAACGACGAGCGCACCGCCAAACGGATCTCCGAGACGCTGGGCACGGCCACCGAGCTGCGCGCCCAGCGCAACTACGCGGGCCACCGGCTCGCGCCGTGGCTGGGCCACCTGATGGTGTCGCGCCAGGAAACCGCGCGCCCGCTGCTGACGCCGGGCGAAGTCATGCAGCTTCCGCCTGACGAGGCCGTGGTGATGGTGTCCAGCGTGGCGCCGATCAAAGCGAAGAAGCTGCGCTACTACGCGGACGCCAATTTCAAGCGTCGTGTGCTGCCACCGCCCACGTTGGCGGATGGGCAGTACGCCGATGCGCCGCCGTCGCGGCCCGACGACTGGAGCGGGCTGGCGATTCCGTCCGTGCCCGCTGCACTGGCCGCCGCGTCCGCCGATGGCCTGGAGAACTTGGGTTCGGCCGACGGCGGCGGCCCGCGCCGTCAGCCCGAACTCTCCGAAACCGTCGCCTACGACCCCGAGCTAGCCGCTCCCGCGGCCGACCTTGGGCTGCTCGATGACGACGACGACCTGCCGCTTCCCCTTCCTCGCCAGCTCGATCCAGCCATGCAGCGCACGGCCCGGCTGGCTTCCCTCGACCCCAACGACGGAATCGAGCTATGAGCCACTACCGCCTCAACCTGTTCATCCAGCCGGAGCACGCCAAGCGGCTCGATGAGCTGGCCGCCAAGAAAGGCGTGTCCAAGTCGTCCATCGTCGCGGCGGCGCTCGCATCGTGGCTGTCGCCCGATGCCGCCGACCAGCGCGAGGCGGCCATTGCCAAGCGGCTTGATCGCCTCTCGCGCCAGGCCGAGCGCATGGAGCGCGACCAGAACATCGCCATCGAAACGCTGGCGCTGTTCATCCGCTACTACCTGACCGTGAGCACGCCGGTTCCCGAGGCGCACCAAGACGCGGCACGCGCGCAGGGCAAAGCGCGCTTCGAGCAGTTCACCGAGCAGCTTGGCCGCCACCTGCTGCGGGGCCGCAGCCTGGTGCGCGACGTGGTGGAGGAACTGCATCCCGACCCGATGCGGATGGAAGACGCGGCGGCAGCCGCGCAAGCGCAGGAGCGTGCGTCATGAGCGCCGTTCCGCAGTCCATGAGTGCCACGTCGCTCGACCGCCGCATCCAGATGCTGCGCACGGCGATGGGGCCGCTGATCGCCGCCGCGCTCGAAGACCCGGACGTGGTGGAGCTGATGCTGAATCCTGATCGCACCCTCTGGGTGGATCGGCTTTCCAGTGGACGCGCGCCGATGGGCGTGGAACTGCCCGAGGCGGACGGCGAGCGAATCATCCGCCTGGTCGCGGCCCACGTTGGCGCAGAAGTCCATCGCGGCCAGCCGCTGCTTTCCGCCGAGTTGCCCGAAACGGGCGAACGCTTTGAGGGCATCTTGCCGCCGGCAGCGCCAGGGCCGGCCTTCGCGCTGCGCAAGCGCGCCATCGGCGTGATTCCGCTGGAGCGGTACGTCATCGACGGGATGATGACCAGCGCGCAAGCGGGCTTTCTCGTTCGCGCCGTGCGCGAGCGGCAGAACGTGCTGATCGCAGGCGCCACCAGCAGCGGCAAGACCACGCTCGCCAATGCTTTGCTCGCCGAAATCGCCGCCACCGGCGACCGCGTGCTGGTGCTCGAAGACACGGTGGAGCTGCAATGCGCGGCCCGCGACCACGTTCCCCTGCGCACCCGCGCAGGCGTGGTGTCGATGACCGAGCTGGTTCGCTCGTCCATGCGCCTGCGGCCTGATCGCGTCGTCGTTGGCGAAGTGCGCGGCGCCGAGGCACTGGATCTCATCAAGGTGTGGGGCACAGGCCACCCCGGCGGCATCGCCACGATCCATGCCGGCTCCGCGCTCGGCGCGCTGCTGCGCCTGGAGCAACTGATTCTCGAAGTGGCGGTGAATCCGCCCCGTGCGCTGATCGCCGAAGCGGTCAACGTGGTGATCCACATCGCCGGACGCGGGCGCAAGCGCCGCATCGAGAGCATCGCCCGCGTCGTCGGCTTCGACGGCGTGGGCTACCGATTGGCGGATTGGGGTGCGGACGCGCTGGACGCGCCGTTTCCCGAGTTGTCGCCAAACCCCGATGCCGCACCCGCTGCGGCGACTTCCCCATCCCTTGACTCACTTGGAGAACTGCCATGACGCAGATGATCGTTCCTGCTTTCCGTTTTTCTGCAAATCCGGCTTTGCGTCTTGCGCGGCTGCGCTGCCTGGCCCGTCCTGCGGGGCAAGGGCTGCTGCTGGCCGCGCTGCTGTTGTTCCTGGCCGGAACCGCGCAGGCCGCCGGTTCCTCGATGCCGTGGGAAGGCCCGCTGCAATCCATCCTCGAATCCATCCAGGGGCCGGTGGCGCGCATCGTCGCGGTCATCATCATCATCGCCACGGGCCTCGCGCTCGCGTTCGGCGACACGTCCGGCGGCTTCCGCAAGCTGATCCAGATCGTCTTCGGTCTGTCCATCGCGTTCGCCGCTTCGAGCTTCTTCCTGTCGTTCTTCAGCTTCTCCGGCGGGGCGGTCGTATGAGTGCCCCGGACACCTTCGCGGACGGCTTCGAGGTGCCGCTGCATCGCTCGCTGACCGAGCCGATTCTGCTGGGCGGTGCGCCGCGCACCGTGGCGATCGCCAACGGCACGCTGGCTGCCGCGGTCGGCCTGGGCCTGCAACTGTGGATTCCCGGCGTGGTGCTCTGGATCGTCGGCCATTCGCTGGCGGTGTGGGGTGCGCGCGTCGATCCGCAGTTCATGCAGGTCTTTGCGCGGCACATCAAGCACCGCCCGCTGCTGGACGTGTGAGGGGAGGACGCCGCGATGCTGAACCTCGCCGAATACCGCCAGCGCCCGGCCTTGCTTGCTGACTGGCTGCCCTGGGCCGGACTGGTCGCACCGGGCGTCGTCTTGAACAAGGACGGCAGTTTCCAGCGCACGGCTCGGTTTCGCGGGCCTGACCTCGACAGCGCGACGCAAGGCGAACTGATCGCCACGTCGGCGCGCTTGAACAACGCCCTGCGCCGCATGGGATCGGGCTGGGCGCTGTTCATCGAAGCCGAGCGCCGGGCCGCTGCCGACTATCCGCGCTCGGAGTTTCCCGAACCGCTTTCGTGGCTGGTGGAGGAAGAACGCCGGGCCGCCTTCGAGGAATCGGGCCATCACTTCGAGAGCGGCTATCACCTGACGCTGCTTTACCTGCCGCCGGAAGAATCCCGCGCCCGCGCAGCCAGGATGCTCTACGAGAACACGCCCACGAATGGCGTGGACTGGCGCGAGCGGCTGCAAGCCTTCGTCGCGGAAACGGATCGCGTCTTTGACCTGCTCGACGGCGTGATGCCGGAAATTGACTGGCTCGATGACGCGCAGACGCTGACCTACCTGCACGCGACCATCTCGACGCGGCGCTATCGCGTGGGCGTGCCCGAGGTGCCGTTCCACATCGACGCGCTGCTGACCGACTCCGTGCTGGTCGGTGGCTTGGCACCCATGCTGGGCGACCAGCACCTGCGCGTGGTGTCGGTGCGGGGCTTCCCGACCTCGACCTGGCCGGGGATTCTGGACGACCTCAACCGCCTCGGATTTGCCTATCGCTGGTCAACCCGGTTCCTGTGCCTCGACAAATCCGAGGCGGAGAAAGAACTTTCCCGCCTGCGCCGCCAGTGGTTTGCGAAAAGGAAGAACGTCATCGCGCTGCTGCGCGAAACGATCTTCCAGCAGGAAAGCCCGCTGGTGGACACCGACGCCAACAACAAGGCGGCCGACGCCGACGCTGCCTTGCAGGAGCTGGGCAGCGACCAAGTCGCCTTCGGCTACTTGACGGCGACCGTCACCGTCTTGGACACGGACGCCGCCGTGGCGGACGAGAAGCTGCGCATGGTGGAGCGTGTCATCCAGGGCCGGGGCTTCGTGACCATCCCCGAAACGCTCAACGCCGTGGATGCGTGGCTGTCTTCGATCCCCGGCAACGCCTACGCGAACGTGCGCCAGCCCATCGTTTCGACGCTGAACCTGGCGCACATGATGCCGGTGTCGGCGGTGTGGGCCGGGCCAGAGAAGAACGACCACCTCGACGGCCCGCCGCTGATCGTCACACGCACCGATGGCGCCACGCCGTTTCGCCTCGTGACGCACATCGGCGACGTGGGCCATACGCTGGTCGCCGGCCCGACCGGCATGGGCAAGTCGGTCTTGCTCGCCACGCTGGCGATGCAGTTCCGCCGCTATCGCGGCTCGCGCATCTTCGCCTTCGACATGGGCCGCTCCATACGGGCCACCATCCTCGGCCTGGGCGGCGAGCACTACGACCTGGGCACGGATGGCGAAATCGCCTTCCAGCCGCTCGCGCGCATCGACCGCGAGGGCTACCGCACCTGGGCTGCTGAATGGATCGAAGGCCGGTTGCTGCACGAAGGCGTGGCGGTCGGCCCCGACGAGAAAGCATCCATCTGGTCGGCGCTGGGCAGTCTCGCCGGTGCGCCGGTGGAGCAGCGCACGATGACAGGGCTTTCCGTGCTGCTGCAATCGAACACGCTGCGGCAGGCGCTGTCGCCGTATGTGCTGGGTGGCGCCCACGGCAAGCTGCTGGACGCCGACCACGACCGGCTGGGCATGGCCGACGTGCAGTGCTTCGAGATGGAGGAGCTGATGCACAGCAAGGCCGCCGTCATGGCCGTGTTGCATTACCTCTTTGCGCGTTTCGATGAACGCTTCGACGGGGCGCCCACGCTGCTGATCCTCGATGAAGCGTGGCTGTTCCTGGATGACCCGGTGTTTGCCGCGCGTATCCGGCAGTGGCTCAAGACGCTCAGGAAGAAGAACGTCAGCGTCATCTTCGCCACGCAGAGCCTAGCCGACATCAAGGATTCGAGCATCGCGCCCACGATCATCGAGAGCTGCGCGAGCCGGATTTTCTTGCCCAACCCGCAGGCGACCGAGCCGCAGATTCGCACGATCTACGAGGGCTTCGGCCTCAACCGACGGCAGATCGAAATCGTTGCCACCGCGCAGCCCAAGCGCGACTACTACTACCAATCCCGACTCGGAAACCGTCTGTTCGACCTCGACCTGGGGCCGACGGCGCTCGCCTTCGCAGGCGCGTCCACGCCGCAAGACCAGCGCGACATAGACCGCGTGCTGCTGGATGTCGGCGTGCCCGGCTTCGCTGGCGCCTGGCTGCGCCATCGCGGCCTCGATTGGGCGGACGACCTGCTGCTCTCGTTCCCCGGCCTCGCGCCGGCTTCCCTCCGTACCGCCGACCACTCATAGGAGAACCAGCTATGAAGATCCGTGCGCTTTCCATTTCGCTTGCTGCCGCACTGTCGCTGACGATATTGACGCCTTCACCAGCATTGGCCTGGCGCATTGTCTTTGATCCGACCAACTATGTGCAAAACACGCTGACCGCGATCCGCACGCTAGAGCAGATCAACAACCAGATTCGTCAGCTCCAAAACGAAGCGCAAATGCTGATGAACCAGGCGCGCAACCTCGCCAGCCTGCCGTCCAGCGTGGTGAACCAGTTGCGCGCCAACCTGGCGACGACCGAGCGGCTGATCGCCCAGGCCAGAGGCTTGGCCTACGACGTGACGAATCTGGATCGGGAGTTCGCGCGCCTGTATCCCGAGCAGTACGCCGCCACCGTCAGCGGCGACCAGATGGTCCGCGACGCGCAGGAGCGTTGGCGGAACACGCTCAACGGCTTGCAGACCACCATGCAGATGCAGGCGCAGGTGTCGCAGAACCTGGGCGAAGACGAGAGCGTGCTGGCCGATCTCGTTGGCAAGAGCCAGTCGGCCGAAGGTGCGTTGCAGGCCATGCAGGCCATGAACCAGTTGCTGGCCTTGCAGGCCAAGCAGTCGATCCAAGCGCAGCGGCTTCAGATCACGCAAGACCGGGCTGCCTCGCTGGAGCTGGCGCGGCAGGCGGCGGCCACGGAGCGCGCCCGCGAGGTGCGGCGGCGCTTCCTGGGTGACGGCACGCCGTACACACCGCAGTCCGTAAACTTCTACGGCAACTGACGGAGGCCGCCATGCGATGCGTCCTCGTCCTATGTACCGCGCTGCTGGCCGCTTGCGGCGAGCAGCCGGCCGACCACCTTGCCGATGCCCTGGCCGCCGATCCAGTGCGGCTCAAGGCGTTGCGCGAGCAATGCACGGCCCATCCACGACAGGTCATGCAGGCCACGGGCGAGGACGCTTGCTGCGCCGCCGCCGAAGCCTTCCGGCAGCGCTTCTTCTCCGGCCAGGCTGGGCCGGATGAATACCAGACGCTGGCCGACCTGCCGCCGATCCCGCCGAGCTTCGAGGAGCCGGCCGATGGCGTGGCGTCCGCAATGCCACCCGAACCGGAGGACACGCCATGAATGACGTGACCATCATCGACCAATTCCTCAACACCTTTGCCGCTTATATCGACTCGGGTTTCGGGCTGCTGCGGGGCGAAGTGGCGTTCCTCACTGCCACGCTGATCGTCATCGACATGACGATCGCCGGGCTGTATTGGGCCATGAGCCATGCCACCGGCCAGGGCGAGGACGTGATCGCCAAGCTGCTGCGCAAGGTGCTCTACGTCGGCGCCTTCGCCTACATCATCAATAACTTCAACTGGCTGGCCAGCATCGTCTTCCGCTCGTTTGCGGGATTGGGCATCACCGCCACCGGCTCGGCTATCACGATGGAGAACTTCTTGCAGCCGGGCCGACTGGCCAAAACCGGCATCGACGCCGGGGCGCCCATTCTGGAGCAGGTCGGCGAGATGGCGGGCTTTCCCGAAGTGTTCTTGAACCTCGACCCCATCTTGGTGCTGTTCATCGCCTGGCTGGTCGTGGTGCTCTGCTTCTTCGTGCTGGCGATCCAGCTTTTCATCACGTTGATCGAGTTCAAGCTGACCACGCTCGCGGGCTTCGTGCTGGTGCCATTCGCGCTCTGGAACAAGACCGCGTTCCTCGCCGAAAAGGTCTTGGGCAACGTGGTGGCCTCCGGCGTCAAGGTTCTGGTGCTGGCCGTGATCGTCGGTATCGGCTCGGGCTTGTTCGCTCAGTTCCAAGTCCATCCCGCCGAGCCGTCCATCGACCACGCGCTGGTCATCATGCTGGCCTCACTCACGCTGCTGGCGCTGGGGATCTTCGGCCCCGGCATCGCCACGGGCCTCGTCTCCGGTGCGCCGCAGCTCGGCGCTGGCGCAATGGCCGGTGCTGCTGTCGGCGCTGCCGGCACGGCCGTCGCCATCGGCGCCGCCGCGACGGGCGTGGGTGGCGCCGTGGCTGCTGGTGCGCGCATGGCCCCGGCTGCCGCCAAGCTGGCCGGTAGCGGTGCGCGCGCCGCCACGTCGGCGGCCAGCAGTGCGAAGTCGGCGTTCCAGGCCGGTTCCGCCGCCGCTGGCGGCGGCGCAAAGGGCGCTATGGCGGGCCTGGGCAACGTCGCCAAGACCGGCGCGCAGGCAGCCGGGCGAGGCGCTACATCCCGCGCTTCCGCTGCCGGGCAACGCATGGCCGCTCCCTTCCGCGCTGGCTGGAATGGCGCTGCTGCCGATGGCGGCGCGGGTGCGGCATCCGGTCAGGGTGCCGCAGGCGAGGCCGCATCCGGCGCTGCTACGGCGCAGACACAGGAACAGCCCGCTTGGGCCAAGCGCCTGCATCGCCGCCAGCAACTCACCCACGCCGCGACCACCACCGCCCACGCACTGCGCGGTGGCGATGGCGGCGGCTCCGGCCAGGGGCCGAGCCTGCGCGATTCCGATTCATAAGGAGAACTAACCATGCGATTCAGAAAACCGCAGGTGCGCTATGCCGACACGCCGCAGCCTGCCACGCCGTACCAAGTTGCCGGCCAAGTGTGGGACGACCGTATCGGCTCGCCGCGCGTGCAGGCGAAGAACTGGCGCCTGATGGCCTTCGGCTGCCTGACGCTTGCGCTGCTGATGGCCGGCGGCCTGGTGTGGCGCTCGGCGCAGTCCATCGTGACGCCCTACGTGGTGGAGGTGGACAACGCGGGCCAGGTACGCGCCGTGGGCGAAGCCGCCACGCCGTACCGACCCAATGATGCGCAAACCGCTCACCACATCGCGCGCTTCGTGACGCTGGTGCGCTCGCTGTCCATCGACCCCATCGTCGTCCGCGAGAACTGGCTGGACGCCTACGACTACACGACCGACAAGGGCGCGGCCGTGCTCAACGACTACGCACGGGTCAACGACCCGTTCGCGCGCATCGGCAAGGAGTCGGTGACGGTGCAGATCACCAGCGTCGTGCGCGCCAGCGACACGTCTTTCAACGTGCGCTGGACGGAACGCCGCTACGTCAACGGCGCCGCGGCGGGCTTGGAGCGGTGGACGGCCGTGGTGTCCATCGTGCTCCAGCCGCCGCGCACCGAAGAACGCCTGCGCAAGAACCCCCTGGGCATCTACGTCAACGGCCTGTCGTGGAGCCGCGAACTGGATTCTTCCGAAGGAGCCAAGCCATGAATGATCTTTTCCGTAAATCCGCCTTGCCGGTGATCTTGCTTGCCCTGGCGGGCTGCGCCACGCAGGGCAAGCCACCGCCGACCATCTCGCTCGATGAGCCAGTGCAGGCCCAGCAGCTACCCGAGCCACCCGCGCCGGTGGAGGTGGTGGCGGTGCCCGAGGTGCTGCCGATGCCGGCGCAGTTGAAGCCATTGCCCGAAGCCGAGGACGCCAAGCCCACGCCGGAGCCAGCCGACGAGAAGGTGCGCGTCTCTCAGGCCAATGCCGAGGCGCGCGTCGCACCCACGCGCGAGGGATACGTCAACGCGATTCAGGTGTGGCCGTTCACCGATGGCGCGCTCTACCAAGTCTATGCAGCCGTGGGCCGCGTGACCGTGATTTCGCTCCAGTCGGGCGAGGAGCTGGTGACGGTGGCCGCTGGCGATACCGTGCGCTGGATCGTGGGCGATACGTCGAGCGGCAGCGGTGCTGACCTGCGCGTCAATGTGCTGGTCAAGCCGATCCGCTCGGGCCTCAAGACCAATCTCGTCATCACCACCAACCGCAGGACGTACCTGCTGGAGTTGGCTTCGACGGAAAAGACGTGGATGGCGTCGGCTTCTTGGGAGTATCCGCGTGACCGGATACTGGCCTTGCAGCGCCAGGCGCAGGCGGCCAGCGCCGCCGCGCCGGTGGACTCCGGCTTGTCGCTGGAAAACCTGCGCTTCCGCTACGCGGTCAGCGGTAGCAACCCGCCGTGGAAGCCGCTGCGCGCCTTCGACGACGGGCAGAAGGTCTATATCCAGTTCCCCGCCGGCATCGCGCAAGGCGAGCTGCCGCCGCTGTTCGTGATCGGGCCAGAAGGCGACGGGCAACTGGTCAACTACCGCTTCCGCTCGCCGTACTACATCGTGGATCGGCTGTTCGGTGCCGCCGAACTGCGCCTGGGCGGGGACAAGGGCGACGTGGTGCGAATCGAGCGCACGGACGGCGTTGCACGGAGGAACTGACCATGAGCCAGGACGACACCCCCGACCTCGCCACGCCGCAGACGGGCAAGGTAGCGCCCGAGGCGGTGGCGCTGCGCGCCCAGCCGCGCCCGGTCACGCGCCTGAACCGGCGCACGCTGGCCATCCTCGCCGGCGGCCTGTCGGTCGCCGTGCTCGGGGCCACGATCTGGTCATTGCAGCCGCAGCGGCGCGGGACCAGCGAGCAGGCCGAGCTTTACAACGTCGATCGCGTCTCGAAGTCCGAAGGGCTGGATGCGCTGCCGACGGACTACTCGAAGCTGCCACCAGCCTTGCCGCCCGATGTGCCCGAGCTGGGGCCGCCGTTGCCCGGCGACCTTGGCCCGGCCATCGTCGCTTCGCAGCAGCCGGTGACACCGGGCTATTCGCCGCCAGGCCATGATCCTGAAGATGCCTTGCGCAAGGAGGCGGACGCGGCGGCGGCCTCGTCGGTGTTCTTCCGCTCGGGCGGCCAAGGGCAGACCGCCGCCACGGTCGCGCAGGCAGCGCCGGGGACTGCAAGCACGCTTGCGGCCTTCGATCCGCTCGCTGCTGGGCCTGCCTCGACGGCGGCCCAGCCCGCCGACCCGACCGCCGTGCAGAACCGGCAAGACCAGAAGGAGGCGTTCCTGAAAGCCGGTTCTACGGAAACCCGCAATTCCGGCAATCTGGCGCTGCCCGCGTCGCCTTATCAGGTGATGGCCGGAACGGTGATCGCCGGCGCGCTGGTGACAGGCATCAAGTCGGACTTGCCGGGCGACGTGATCGGCACTGTGACGGAGCCGGTCTATGACACGGCCACCGGCAAGTTCCTGCTGATTCCCCAGGGGTCACGCATCCTCGGGCGCTACAACAGCCAGGTCAGCTACGGACAGAGCCGCGTGCAGGTGGTGTGGAACCGGATCATCCTGCCCGACACGTCCTCGCTAACGCTCGACAACCTTGTCGGCACCGACCCGGCCGGCTACGCGGGCTTGGAGGATGACGTGGACTGGCACTGGAACCGCATCTTTGCCGGTGCGGTGCTGACGACGCTGCTTGGCGTCGGCGCAGAGCTGGCCGCGCCGGAGAACCGCCAGGACGGCAACCGCATCGTCATCGCCGGACGTGACAGCGCCCAGGACAGCATCAATCAGGTCGGGCAGGAGATCACCCGGCGCAATATGAATATCCAGCCGACGCTGACCAGCCGGCCCGGCCTGCCGGTTCGCATCATCGTCAACCGGGATCTGGTGCTGCGACCGTACCAGCCGCTGTTCTTCAATCGGGGAACTTCGCAATGAGCACGACCAAGAAGCTGCGGCTCGGGCCACTGCCCAAGATCGAGAACGTCAAGCTGACATTTGCCTGCCCGGCCAGCTTGAAAGCCGACCTTGACCGCTACGCCGCGCTGCACGCGCAGGCATATGGCGAAGCAGTCGATGCAGAGAAGTTGATCCCGCACATGCTGGAGGCGTTCATGGCGGGGGATCGGGGGTTCAAGAGGGGAGGGCAGCCAACGCCGCAGCCATCGACTAAGTGAGGCTTGGAGGAAGACCGCTGTGCATGTCTGCGCTATCCTAGAGGGCGATTGACGATGGTGTTGCCAGAGTCGTCGCCCCTCAAACCCCTTCATCTTCCGCGCTAAACAAAGCTCTTGTCGGATGACGGTAAAAGCGACGGTAATGGCCCATGTTGATCATCGCAAATCCTTTTAACCACGCGGGCTTGCGTGACCTGTTGATGATCGAGTGGGAGTGATTCTGCGGCCGGCTTAAACCGGCATTAAGCAGTAAGCATGACGCCGAGAGCCCGCTTAAACACGGGCTTTCGGCATTTCTGACCGGACGGCGGATAGTGTTTCGTTATTTCTTGCTCCGTGACCACCCCCAGCGAAAGCCATAGAAACCCAAGGTGAATATGGGCGCCGTTACTGCGGCGGACGCCAGACTTCCGTCGAACGGAAGAAGCCTCACGTAGTACGCAACCAGAAACACCTTTGCGGAGCAGACGAGGAAAACTCCAATCGCAGCCCGTCTAACGTTTGGTTTGGAAGATAGCGCGCTCCTCCTGGCACAGGACGAGGCAATGAAGATCAGGGCGGTGTTTCGTGGCAATCATGAGTGCTTCATCGGCCGCTCATCGGGGCTCCATAAATGGTGACCGACCATTGATATACTGCCCGATCTCATTTAGGTAACGCCCCACAGGAGATATCGGATGCGCTTAAAGGCCCTTGCACTTGGTTTGATGACTATTAGTGGTACGTCGGTGGCAGCACCGGACAGCACGCAAACCTTACAGCAGGCCTTGAAGCAAGTACCGCAGGTGGTGTTGAGCGCCCCTGAAGCGATACAGATATCTTTCCTCAACGTGCAAGCCTGGCGAAGCCTTGAAAAGGCCGGCCCCACCGCCGACGCCATGCGCCGGCTGTCCATCGCACAAGCCATCACTCCACTTCAATTCATTGGCCACGGTCTGGACAAATGGTCCGATAGCGCCCATATCCCGTTCGACGAGTTGTCCTATTTCGCCGGATTTGGTCAGTCGCCCAGCAATGTCACCTACTGGGGGCTGAAGGACAAACAAGCCGCCGCGAAGTTTGTGGATCGACTGAAGCAGGCTGAGTTCAAACCGGTGGACGGCGATGTGGCCGGCCTGATGGCGAACGGTGAGCCCAATAAGCCCGATCTGACCAAAGCCACTGGGCAGCAGCCATGGCGGGGCACGATGGGCATGCCGACGTTTGTCTTGCCGCTTGATACGGCGTTGGTGCAGGCGGCAGGGCCGACGGGAATGAAGACGCTGTCCCAGACTGCGCCGTCCGTTGCGGACAGCGAGATCGTTGCGGCTGCCGTGGCCGGGTTGAAGGAAGCCGTGCCTTCGGAAGGCGGCAGGATCGTGCAAGCGGCCGTCATTTCGCCGGTGTTTGGTCTGCAAGGGGTCGATCCGGCCAAGGTGTTGTCGGGATCGCCCGGCGATCTGGATAGTGCGAAGCAGAAGCTTCAGGCGGCCGCGGCGTCCAGCGGGCGCGGCATTCCGCCTTACTTTGGGGGCATCATTGCCGATGTGCAGGTCAAGGATGCGCCGGCCGTTGTGATTGCTTTGTCGTATGCAGATTGCGCCGCCGCTCAGCAGGCGGTCGATGGTGTTGGCGCTGCGTGGAAGCAGGGCTTGGCAGCGGCGGTGCAGGCCGATGTGAAGGGACGTACCGTCCAGGCTGGCAAGCTGTGCGCGGCGGTCGTCAGCTTGACTGCGCCAAAGGCGGAGACTGTGGGCAATCCGATTCTTAGCCAGATCATGAACCGCTATATGCAGCGCGACGCTTCGGTTCTGCAGATCGGTTCTTCGCAGCAGTAACTGACCGGCTTCCGAATCAGCGACTTGATGTGCAGGTTTGGCAGTCGCTGCACCGAACATAGTGAGCAGGCGGCACGCCGTGTTGCCTGCACTCTCCCTGCGCTTTTAGCAGCGATGCCAGCGGCTAGCTGAGCTCCCAATGACGCGGGGCGCAATGAGTGTCGTGTGCCGGTTCCGCTATTAATGGGCGGAGCAAAGACCCTCGATGACTCGACGTGCGTGAGTGATGAACGCCTCGGTTTCAATCGCATGCCGCTGCGCCAGATCGTCCGGCGCTTGCCCAAGATAAATCGCCCGCGCGTGGTTAAGGATCGGCCGAAATTGCGGTTCGATCCGCGCCAGCAGCCACATCGCCGCGTCCGCCTTCGAGGCGATTTCCCCCGTCACAGCCGTGTACCAGATGCGCGCCAGCGCCAGGATGATGTTGCGCTCGTCGTCCGCCCAGTCTTCCGGCTGGTTCCATTGAGCAACGGTGTCGAGCAGCGCGCGCGTCAGATCTTGGCGTGGAACGGCTTCAAAAAGCTGGTCGGCGGGCGGGCCGAAGACCGGAATGCTGTGGCCCAACACCTTTGTCAGAACGATGGCGAGGTCGTGGTCCTGCATGGGCGGCTCCACGATGCCCGCCAGTAAGTCTTTGCGCAGCCATTCGCCAAACTGAAGCTCCCGGCGGGCCGGGTGGCGCCAAGGCACGACATGCTGAAGCGTCATCACGGTGACTTCAAGTGCGCGCAAACTGGGCGACTGGCCCGGTGGCGCGGAGACCATCAGCAGTTCGGTCGCCAATGCACGGAGCGTGGCCGCGTCGGGCGGCGCGGTCACGGTGACGAGCAGGTCGATATCGCTGTGTGGTTGCAGCCCGCGGTCGACGGCGGAGCCGAACAGATGGATGGCGGCAAGGCGTACGCCGAGATGGCGTTCGATGATGTGTTTGGCGTCATCGATCTGCGGTGCGATTGCGGTAGGCGGGGCTTGGGTCATGCAAGGATAATAGCCAAGCGTCCGCGCCTTGGGCAGACCGACAGTCGCGGCGGGTGGTCGGCATCCCTCAACAGCAGCCCGATATCCGCGACGAGCCAGTCCATATCCATAACAGTTCTCACCCAAGCTTCATGACCAACTACCCCCAACTATTCAGTCTTCAAGACAAGATCGCGGTCGTACTCGGCGCGGCTTCTGGCATAGGTCAGGCGTCGGCGCACGCGCTGGGCGCGATGGGCGCATACGTGATGTGCGCGGACCGTGACGAAAGCGGTGCGCAGGCCACCGCGCAGCAGATCATCGACGGCGGCGGCGCGGCCGGCTGGATGCAAACTGATGCCGCCAGCGGCGAGTCCATCGCGCAGTTGGCCGCCAGGGTTTTGACTGAGCGGAAAAGGATCGACATCGCCGTGGCGACGCCGGCGTTGAACATCCGCAAGCTGATCGTCGATTACACGGAAGACGAGTTCGATCAGGTGGTGAACCTGAACCTGCGCGGCGCCTTCCACTTCATGCGGCACTTCGGCCGGCCAATGATGAAGCAGGGCGCGGGCAGCATGATCCTGTGCTCGTCGATGCGCGCCGTGACGATCGAGCCCGGTCTGGGCATCTATGCGGCGACAAAGGCCGGCATCGAGCAGATGGTCAAGGCGTTCGCGGCCGAGGTCGGCAGCTACGGCGTGCGCGTCAACGCGGTGATGCCGAGCATCATCGAGACCCGTCTGACCGAGCCGCTGAAGGAACGCCCCGAGATCTACAACACCTACGCCGGCCACACGGTATTGAACCGCTGGGGCCAGCCCTCCGAGGTGGGCGCTGCGGTGGCGTTTCTGGCGTCGGATGCCGCGAGCTACATCTCGGGCAGCAGCCTGGCGGTGGATGCGGGATGGACGGCGATCGACGGACCGCCCACCGGGCTGACGCAGACGCGGCCGTCTGCATAATCTCGGTGGCGCATGTTGGCGTTACGATTGTGAGCCTTGAGTTCCCTCGCACGCCGGCCTGACTGGCTGGTATGCCGCTACCGACTTTCAACGCCTGGCCGTTCAGACGCGCGAGGCTTGCCCCGGAGAATGCTCACGTGATGAAGTTTGAATCGCAGAAGGGAAAATACTTCGTCCTTAGCGCAAGCCTCTGGCGCGATGGCATTGGCCCGGGCCTGGTAATCGCCAACGAGGAAAAGCTGATTCGGCCCGGCATGTACACGATGGAAGCGCCCGACGGCGATCCTTCGCAATATTGCGAACGGCCGCACATAGTCCATGTGCCGGAAGAAGGCGGGGCGCTTCGACAATTTGAGCAGTGGTGCGGCATCTGGATCGTCTCGGAGCCGTTGAGGCAGGTCTTCGAGTCGGTCGATCCTGAGGCCTTTGTGTTCAGTGCTTGCGACTATACGCAGGCCAACGGCTCGCCGGGGCCGCAATACTATTTTTGCAATGTGATGCGCACGCTCGACGCGCTGGATGTGGACGCGTCGCGGGTCAAGAAAAAGTACGACCGAAATTTCCTGACGGGCGAAGACGAGCTGTATTACAGCGTCGTGGGCGGCGCCAATCTCGTATTTCGAGACGAGCGCGTCGGCAATGCGCACATATTCCGCCAGACGCTGATGTCGATCGACCCGGTGGTCGACCGGGTGATGTATGACGCGCTGTGTGCCGCGGATTTGGATGGCGTGCGGCTGCGGGACGCGGCGGATCTGTGATTGCAACTGCCGTCCGGCGAGTGCGCCGGGCGGCAGGCTGATCGGCACTTATCGCTGATCTCTGACCGCGCCGCCTTACCCCACGCGCCCCATGATGCTCAGCGCCACAGCCTCGGCAATCTTGATCCCGTCCACGCCCGCCGACAGAATCCCGCCCGCATAACCCGCGCCTTCACCCGCGGGAAACAAGCCCTGCGTATTGATGCTTTCCAGCGTCTCGTTATCCCGCTTAATGCGAATCGGCGACGACGTCCGCGTTTCTACGCCCGTCAGCACGGCATCGGGCATGTTGAAGCCCTTGATGGTCTTGTCGAACGCCGGCAATGCCTCGCGAATGGCAGTGATCGCAAAGTCGGGCAGGGCGGTGGCCAAGTCGGTCAGGTGGACGCCGGGCGTGTACGACGGCTGCACCGCGCCAAATTCAGTCGACGCCTTGCCTTCCAGAAAATCGCCCACCAACTGACCGGGCGCGCTGTAGTTGCGGCCGCCCAGTTCGAAGGCCTGGGATTCCCACTTGCGCTGGAAGTCGACACCGGCCAGCACGTGCTCCGGGTAATCGACCTCAGGCGAAATCCCCACAACGATGCCCGCGTTGGCGTTGCGTTCGTTGCGCGAGTACTGGCTCATGCCGTTGGTGACGACGCGGTTGGGTTCAGACGTGGCCGCGACGACCGTGCCGCCGGGGCACATGCAGAAGCTGTAGACGGAGCGGCCGTTGCTGGCGTGGTGCACCAGCTTGTAGTCGGCGGCGCCCAGGATCGGGTGGCCAGCATTGGGGCCGAAGCGCGCCCGGTCGATGAGGGACTGCGGATGTTCGATCCGGAAGCCGATGGAGAAGGGCTTGGCTTCCATGAATACGCCCTGGTCGAGCAACATCTGGAAAGTGTCGCGCGCGCTGTGGCCGATGGCGAGGACGACGTGGTCGGCTTCGATGTGTTCGCCGTTTGCCAGCGTGACGCCGGTGACCTTGCCGTTTTCGCGGTGTAGCGTTTCAACCCGGCTGGAGAAGCGGACTTCGCCGCCCAGCTTGGTGATGGTGTCGCGCATGACTTCGACCATGCCGACCAGGCGGAATGTGCCGATGTGAGGCTTGCTGACGTAGAGGATTTCCTCGGGCGCGCCGGCCAGGACAAATTCCTTGAGGACCTTTTCGCCGTAGTGTTTGGGGTCCTTGATCTGGCTGTAGAGCTTGCCGTCCGAGAACGTGCCGGCGCCGCCTTCGCCGAACTGGACGTTGGAGTCCGGGTTCAGGACGCGTTTGCGCCACAGGCCCCAGGTGTCCTTGGTGCGTTCGCGCACGGCCTTGCCGCGTTCCAGGATGATGGGCTTGAAGCCCATTTGCGCCAGGACCAGGCCGGCGAAGAGACCACAGGGGCCGGTGCCGATGACGATGGGGCGCTTGTTAAGCGTGGCGGGCGCCTGGGCGACGAATTTGTATTCGGTGTCCGGAGACGGCTTGACGTTGCGGTCGTCATGAAAGCGTTTGAGGATCGCAGCTTCGTTGGCGACATCGACATCCAGCGCGTAGATGAGCAGGATGTTGTGCTTTTTGCGCGCATCGTAGCTGCGCAGAAAGATGGTGAAGCCGTTCAGGTCGCTGGCCGGAATGCCCAGTTTCTTGAGGATTGCCGCGGGCAGTTCCTCGGGCGTGTGGTTCAACGGCAGCTTGATTTCAGACAGACGCAACATGCTTGGGGTCCAGACAGAGGGGCGATCACAACGTCGCCAAACGCGGATTGTACTGGACGGCCGCCGTGGGTAAGCCCGGCTTGCGCAACCGGGCCGGCCCGTTTTTACCGCTGCGCCTGCCCGACGCGCCACCAAGCCGTTCCCGCTTGTGGCGCCCCGATATCGACGCGCTCTCCCATGACCGGTGTGGCCAGATCGACGCCATGGTCCCGTGCCAATGCCGTGATGCGCTCGAACGGCTGTTCCCACGGGTGCATGGCCAGGTCGAAGGTGCCGTTGTGAATCGGCAGCAGCCAGCGGCCGCGCAGGTCCAGGTGTGCCTGAAGGGTCTCTTCGGGTCGCATGTGGACGAAGGCCCAGCGCGTGTCGTACGCGCCGGTTTCCATGAGGGTCAGGTCGAAGGGGCCGTAAGCGTCGCCGATGGCCTTGAAGCCGTCGAAGTAGCCGGTGTCGCCGCTGAAGAAGACGCGCAGGTCGGCGTCCTGGATGACCCACGAGGCCCACAGGCTGCGGTCGCTGTCGGTGAGACCGCGGCCGGAGAAGTGCTGGGCGGGCGTGGCGGTCAGTCGCAGGCCGTCGACCTCGGTGGACTGCCACCAGTCCAATTGCTCGACGCGGGCGGGGTCGATGCCCCAGGCTACCAGTTGGTCGCCGACCCCCAGCGGCGCGATGAAGTGCGCGGTCTTGCTCGCAAGCTGTGCGATGGCGGCGCGGTCGAGGTGGTCGTAATGGTTGTGGGACAGGATGACGCCTGCGATCGGAGGCAGGTCGTCGATGCTGATGGGCGGCGCATGAAAGCGGGCGGGGCCGGCCCATTGCACGGGTGAAGCGCGTTCGGAGAAGACGGGGTCGGTCAGCCAGAAGCGGCCGCGCAGTTTCATGAGGATGGTGGAATGTCCAAGCCGGTAAAGGCTACGGTCGGGGGCGGCTTCCAGGGCTGCGCGGTCCAGCGCGCGCAGGGGGATGGCGATGTCGGGAACCGTGCCGCTTGGCTTGGCGAAGAGGACGGTCCAGGCGAGTTTGAGGCCTTTCCAGAAGCCCATGGCGGGGCGCGGTCGCGGATTGCTGAAACGTCCGTCGCGCTGTTGGGGGGATTGCGGATAAAGCGGCAAGGCGCGGCGGTTGCAGGCGGAGAGGACGGTCACGGCGGGTGTTCCCATGAGATTCGAAAAATGGCGCGACGGCGGCAAACCGCTCGCGCCAAAAATTACACTGCACAGTGTAGTTTCCAAAATCAGAAAAGTACACCGTCGGGTGTAGAATTTCGCCCATGTCGACGAAAGCTCCCGATTCCGCCGAGGAACGCCCGCCCAAACGCCTGACCGACCGCAAGCGAGAGGACATCGTGCGCGCGGCGGTGGAGGAATTCCGCACTGCGGGGTTTGAGGCCACCAGCATGGACCGCATCGCTCAGGCTGCTGGCGTGTCCAAGCGCACGGTCTACAACCATTTCCCGAGCAAGGAGGCGCTGTTCGCGCTGATGCTGGAGCAGTTGTGGGCCAGCAGTGCGGCCAGCGTCGACATGGCCTACCGGCCCGATCTGCCGCTGGCGCAGCAACTGCGGCAGTTGTTGATGCAGAAGCTGGCGTTGCTGGGCGACGCCAGCTTCATTGATCTGGCGCGGGTCGCCATGGCGGAGATCATCCATTCACCGGATCGCGCGCAGGACATCGTGTGCCGGATGGACGAGAAGGGCAGCGGGGTGACGGCGTGGATTCAGGCGGCGATTGCGGACGGGCGTCTCAAAGCAGTCGACCCGGGCTTTGCGGGCCACCAATTGGAAGGGTTGGTCAAGGGCTTTGCGTTCTGGCCGCAGGTCACGCTGGGGCAACCGCCGTTGAAAAAGGCAGAGCGCGAGCGCGTGGCGGAGTCGGCGGTTGGCATGTTCCTGGGGTATTACGGCCGGGGCGATTAGCCCGCCACATATAGGACAGCAATGCGGACGCCGCGCGTCCCCGCAACCCTTTCAGAAGAACTCGTCCAGCAGGCAGTAAAACGCAAGACGGCGGTCATCCGGTTCGACGCCATAGCTGCGAAAGAACGGCTCGATCCACTCGCGTCCCAGATTGCGTTCGATGCTGCGCGCGGCCAATGCAAGGTCCTGGTGGCGGTCGCTGACGCCAAGGCGGCCGCAGTCGATGTAGCCGGTGAATACGCCGCCATCGGCCATGAAGTTGGGCAGGCACGCATCGCCGTGCGCCACGACGAGATCGTGCGTGGTGGGCCGCGTCGCAAGGAGTTCCGCAAACGCGTCTTCGGCGGTGCGTCCAATTCTCTCGTCATCGAAATCCGATTCGTCCACCAGGCCGGCGTCCAGCGCCCGTCTGGCCTCGGCGATACGCCGTTCAAGGGTGTGATCGAAAGGGCATTGGTCGATGGGAATGCAGTGCAGACGATGCAGCGCATCGGCCATGATGGCGATCACCTGCGCAGGCGGCAGACCCGCGCTGGCCAGATCCTGGCCAGCTACGGCGCTCATCAGCAGCCAGTGCCGCGTGGGTGTGGCGGCCGCGTCGATCACGGTGGGGCACGGCAGGCCGTGCTCGGCCATCCATTGCAGGCGCTCGATTTCGTCTGGCAGTTCGGGCAGCGTGCCCGTGTGCTCGGATTTGAGATAGCGATCAGGCTGATTCGCGCTGCGAATGCGATAGACGTCCGCGCGCGACTCACCGATGGATTGCTGCTCGAGGCGCGCTCCGGCAAGGCGCGGTTGCCACTGCAACGGAAGGCTGTCGTGAATGCTGTATTGATGAGCGTGCATGGGGTTCATTTCAGGGATTGCGCGCGGTACACCACGCGTCTGCGGGCCGCATGAATCAAGGGTTTTCGTTCACCTTGCTGTCAGAAAGCGCGGCATTTCCAAGGTTCTTACGTTGTCCTTAATGCAAAAGACTTTCCCACGTCAAGAAATTCCATCTGATACGGTCGAATGAGCAGATCAGAAGCGCATAATGCCGGCACCTGCTCTTACGTCCCTTTTCAAAGAGCAGTGTTGATTTTGAGCAAGAAAAGAGCGTGTTGTCACTAGCTCGGGCAGTTCGTGTTTCCAGGTTTCATGTTCGGTAGCGCGCTAGGACAACTTGGAGTATTCACGGAGATGTCCATGACTGATGACGCACAGCCGCGCCGGCGGTTTCTGCAAACGATGGCCATTGTGCCAGCGTCGACGCTGGCGATCGGCGGCCTGACTGTCGGCTGTACCAACGCCGCCGACGGCAACGCCGCAAAGGCGGCCAAGCCCTACGAGCCCACCTATTTCACCAAGGCCGAATGGGCCTTCATCGTTGCCGCGGTGGATCACCTGATTCCCGCCGACGAGTATGGCCCCGGCGCCATCGTGGCCGGTGTGCCCGAGTTCATCGACCGTCAGATGGAAACGCCTTTCGGCCACGGCAAGCTGTGGTACATGGACGGGCCGTTCCACACCGATCAGGTGCCGGAACTGGGTTACCAGCTCGATCAGAATCCCCGCCAGGTCTACCGCAACGGCATCGAGGCCTGTGATGCCTGGTGCGTGAAGACGCATGGCAAGGCGTACGCTGAACTGGACAAGGCCTTGCAGGAACAGATCCTGAAGGACCTGCAGTCGGGCAAGATCGCATTCGAATCCGTGCCGTCCAAGACGTTCTTCAGTTTCCTCTTGGCCAACACCAAGGAAGGTTTCTTTGCCGACCCGATCTACGGCGGCAACAAGAACATGGTGGGTTGGAAGATGGTGGGCTTTCCCGGCGCGCGCGCCGATTTCATGGACTGGGTCGACCAGCCCAACGTGAAGTATCCCTATGGCCCCGTGTCGATCTCTGGGGAGAAGGGTTAAATCATGGCGATCAAGAAAGACAAAGTTGATGCGGTGCTGGTCGGATTCGGCTGGACCGGCGCGATCCTGGGTCAGGAACTGACCGAAGCGGGGCTGCAGGTGCTGGCGCTGGAGCGCGGTGGCATGCAGGATACGCCGAAGGACGCCGAATACCCCAAGGTGATCGACGAGCTGAAGTACTCGGTGCGCGGTTATCTGTTCCAGGACTTGTCCAAGGAAACCGTGACGATCCGCCACGGCGTGGATGACGTGGCCGTGCCGTACCGCCAGAACGGCTCGTTCCTGCTGGGCACGGGCGTGGGGGGCGCGGGCTTTCACTGGAACGGCATGCACTACCGCGTGCTGCCCGAAGAACTGGAACTGCGCACGCGCTATGAAACGCGCTACGGCAAGAAGTTCATTCCGGAAGGCATGACGATCCAGGACTTCGGCGTGACCTACGACGAACTGGAACCGTACTTCTCGAAGTTCGAATACGTGTGCGGCACGTCGGGCAAGGCGGGCAACCTGAATGGCAAGATCGTCGAAGGCGGCAATCCGCTGGAAGGCAAGCGCAGCAAGGAATTCCCGCTGCCGCCGCTGGCCACGACCTACGGCGCTTCGCTGTTCGAGAAGGCTGCGCGCGAAGTCGGCTTCAACCCGTATCCCACCCCCGCGGCCAACGCGTCGGGTCCGTACACCAACCCGTACGGCGTGCGCCTTGGCCCCTGCAATTTCTGTGGCTTCTGCGAAAACTACGGCTGCTACATGTATTCGAAGGCCTCGCCGCAGACCACGATTCTGCCGGTGCTGCTGAAGAAGCCGAACTTCGAGCTGCGCACGCGTTCGCAGGTCATCAAGGTCAATCTGGATTCGACCGGCAAGAAGGCCGTTGGCGTGACGTACATCGACGCAGACGGCAACGAGGTCGATCAGCCTGCCGATCTGGTGATCCTGTCGGCTTACCAGATGCACAACGTGCGTCTGCTGCTGCTGTCGGGTATCGGCAAGCCGTATGACCCGAAGACCAACGAAGGCGTGGTCGGCAAGAACTACGCGTACCAGATGAACGGCGCGGTCAACGTGCTGCTGCCCAAGGGTACGCAGCTGAACCCGTTTGTCGGCACCGGTGCCGGCGGCGTGGGTATGGACGACCTGAACGGCGACCAGTTCGACCACGGCCCGCTGGGCTTTGTTGGTGGCGCCAGCATCCGCCACGTGCGCTACGGTGGCCGTCCGATCAAGCAGACGCCGACGACGCCGGGCACCCCGACGTGGGGCACGGCCTGGAAGGCGGGCGTGCAGGATGCGTATCAGCGCTTCATGACGATCGGCATTTCCGGTTCGGTGATGTCGTACCGCGATGCCTACCTGTCGCTCGATCCGACCTATAAGGACGCGTATGGCCAGCCGCTCTTGCGCATGACGTTCGACTGGCACGACAACGAGTTCGACATGCTGGGTTACATGGGCAAGCGCATGGAGACCGTGGCCAAGGCCATGAATCCTGAAAAGCATTTCGTGGCCGTGCGCAAGAAGGGCGCGCGCTACGACACGCGCGTCTACCAGAGCACGCACAACACGGGCGGCGCCATCATGGGCTCGAACCCCAAGGAAAGCGTGGTCAACAAGTACCTGCAAAGCTGGGACGTGCCGAACGTGTTCGTGATGGGCGCCTGCGTGTTCCCGCAGAACATGGGCTACAACCCGACCGGCCTGGTCGGCGCGCTGGCCTACTGGGCGGCACAGGCGATCCGCGAGCAGTACCTGAAGAACCCCGGCCCGCTGGTCCAGGCTTAAGGAGACGGAACAATGATCAAGCAAACCATTGTTGCGGCCTTCTCGGCCCTCGTTGCCAGCGCCGCGTTCGCGGCCGATGGCACGCCCGCATCGACCGACGCGCAGATGATCAAGCAGGGCGAGTATCTGTCGCGCGCCGGCGACTGTATCGCCTGCCACACGGCCTCGGGCGGCAAGCCCTTTGCCGGCGGTCTGGGCATCGATTCGCCGCTGGGCATGATCTATTCGACGAACATCACGCCGGATAAGGAAACGGGTATCGGCAATTATTCGTACGAGGACTTCGACCGGGCCGTGCGCCACGGCGTGGCCAAGGACGGACATTCGCTGTACCCGGCCATGCCGTACACCGCGTACGCCAAGGTCACGCCGGAGGATGTGAAGGCCCTGTATGCCTACTTCATGCACGGCGTCGAGCCCGTGAAGCAGGAAAACAAGGACACCGACATCGTCTGGCCGATGTCGATGCGCTGGCCGTTGACGGTGTGGCGCTGGATGTTCGCGCCGGATGTCGCGACGGCGCCTGTTACGGTGAACACGAGCGGCGCGGACAAGCAGGCGCTGCTGCGCGGCCAGTACCTCGTTGAAGGCCTGGGCCATTGCAGCACCTGCCACACGCCGCGCGGCGTGGCGTTGCAGGAAAAGGCGCTGACGGACGCGGATGGCTCGGCCTTCCTGTCGGGCGGCGTGGTCGAAGGCTGGCTGGCCAAGAACCTGCGCGGCGACGCGACCGACGGCCTGGGCGCCTGGAGCAAGGAAGACATTACTGCCTTCCTGAAGTCCGGACGCAACGGGCATTCGGCAGCGTTCGGCGGCATGGCGCAAGTGGTCGAGGAAAGCACGCAGCACCTGACGGACGACGACCTGAACGCCATCGCGGTGTATCTGAAGAGCCTGCCGCCGGTGAACAAGGACGCCACCAAACCGCTGGCCTATGACGAGTCCGTGGCGAATGCGCTGCGCACCGGCAAGGACAAGAGCGATGGCGCCATGGCCTTCCTGAACAACTGCGCGGCTTGCCATCGCAGCACGGGCAAGGGCTATACCGAGACCTTCCCGCAGCTCGCGTTGAGCTCGACGGTCAACTCGGCCGATCCGGCCTCGTTGATCCACATCGTGCTCAAGGGCGCGCAGATGCCGGGCACGGCGTCGGCCCCGACTGCGTACGCGATGCCGGGCTTTGACTGGCGCATGACCGACAAGGAAGTCGCCGACGTGGTGAGCTTTGTGCGGTCGAGCTGGGGCAACAAGGGCGCGGCAGTCAGCGCGTCCGACGTGGCCAAGGTGCGTAAGGACATCGGCGCGGCGCCGCAGCCGGTGCGCGCGCAGTGATGTGACGATGTCATGATCGACGGTCCCGCCGCTTTGCCGGCGGGATGGCAAACGGCGCTGGAGAGCTTGAGGCTTTTCAGCGCCGTTTTTCATGCGCGGGTTTCTTGCGGGGCTCACCAGCGACGCCGAGTACGACGCCATCACGGCGTATTTCGTGGGGCCCGAAGAAGAAGAGGGCTGACCATCGTCAGGCACGCTTCGACAGAATCCGGACAGGCCGGCCTGCTATGATTACTGGATAAATAAACAGTCCGTCCGGCCGCCGCCGATGTTGCCCGCCCACCGTTACTACTATCTGCACAATTTCCAGCGCGCGCTGGCGTGGGTCTCGGACCGCTACGCCGACCTGCTGGACGATGACGATTGCCGCTTTCTGGCGGATTTCGCGGCGTTGCCGCAGGCGTCGCAGGCGTTGATGGTGCGCATGCTGATGCGGCGCGGGCCGTGGTTTCGGGCCAGCCGGCTGGTGTACGAAGAGATCCCGGCCGTCGAAGAGGCGGCCGCGGCACTGGAAGCGCTAGGGTGGCTGGACACGCGGGCGCCGATGTCGCTGGATGAACTGTTTGCACTATTGACCAAGCCCGAACTGTGCCGCGTGTTCGCATCGCAGGCGGCAGCCAGGCCGGGCCTGCGCAAGGCCGACATGCTGGAGACGCTGCGGGCGGACATGCCCGACGCCCGGCCGTTCTGCGGCTGGGCGCCCGATTCCTTGGAAGCCGTCTGGCGCGTGATGGTGGCGGACCGCTGCGAACGGCTGCGCCTCATGTTTTTCGGCAATCTGCATCAGGATTGGTCGGAGTTCGTGCTGGCGGACCTGGGCGTATTTCAATACGAGACCGTGCCGTTCGATGCGGCGTCGCGGGCGTTTCAGACGCGGGCGGACGTGGACTGTTATCTCGCGTTGCATGCGTGCAGGCAGGCGCTGGACGACGGCGTGGCCGTGGACGACCTGCTGCGGGCGGCAGAGGATTGCATCAGTGGCAACGCCTGGCTGGAAAAGCGCCGCGCCAAGGTGTTGCTGCGCATCGGACAAGCCTGCGAGCGTGCGCAGGATTGGGAAGCCGCCCAGCGCGTGTACGCGGCCTGCGGCTATCCCGGCGCGCGGCATCGGCGCATCCGGGTGTATGAACGGATGCAGCGGTTTGAAGACGCGATGGCGCTGGCCATGACGGCGGCGAACGCGCCCGAAAGCGAAGAGGAAAGCCAACGCGTAGCGCGCATGATGCCGCGGCTGCGTCGTGGGCTGGGGCAGGGCGCGGCGGCGCGTGCGGCAGCGCCCACCCTGCCGCGCATAGAACTGGCGCTGGTCCGCCCGGCGCATCCCTCCTCGGTCGAATACGTGACGCGCGATCACCTGCATCACGACGACGCGCCGGTGCATTACGTCGAGAACGCGCTGATCAATTCGCTGTTCGGTTTGCTGTGCTGGCCGGCCGTGTTCGCGCCGTTGCCAGGGGCGTTCTTTCATCCTTTTCAACGCGGGCCCGCGGACCTGGAAGCGCCGGATTTCCACGCGCGGCGGCAGGCGCACTTCGCGGCCTGCCTGGCGCAGCTGGATACGCCCGCCTATCGCGACGTCATTCTGCAGCGGTACGCGGACAAGGCGGGTTTGCAGTCGCCGTTCGTGTTCTGGGGCGCCTTGTCCGAAACCTTGCTGGCGCAGGCGCTGGACTGCCTGCCGGCTGCGCATCTGAAGCTGTTCTTTACGCGTCTGCTGCGCGACGTGAAGGGCAACCGGACCGGTCTGCCGGACCTGGTGCGGTTTTGGCCGGCCGAGCGCCGTTATGAACTGATCGAGGTGAAGGGACCCGGCGACAAGCTGCAGGACAACCAGATCCGCTGGCTTCAGTACTGCGTGGCGCACGGCATGCCGGTGCGCGTATGCCACGTGAGCTGGTTGCAGGAGGCCGCATGAGCTACGCGGTGGCTGTGCGGGCGTTGTGCGAGTTCACGGCGCGGGCCGGCGATCTTGACCTGCGCTTTACCCCTGCGCCCAGCGGCCTGGAAGGCATGGCGGGGCACGCGGCAGTGACAGGGCGGCGCGGGCCGGACTACGAAACCGAAGTGTCTTTGTCGGGCGTGTTTGGCGATCTGCTGGTGCGCGGGCGGGCCGACGGCTACGACCCGGCGGCCAATCAACTCGAAGAGATCAAGACCTACCGCGGGCAGTTCGACAGCGTGCGCGAGAATCACCGCGTGGTGCATTGGGCGCAGGCAAAGGTGTACGGCCATCTGCTGTGCCAGGCGCGCGGCCTGGCGAACGTGCGGGTGGCGCTGGTGTACTACAACGTCGCGACCGAGGAAGAAACCGTGCTGGTGGAAACGCACGAGGCTGCGGACTTGGCTGCGTTCTTCCAACTGCAATGCGAACGGTTTCTGGCGTGGGCCAAGACGGAACTGGCGCACCGGCAGGCGCGCGATGCGGCGCTTGAGGCGCTGGCATTTCCGCATGGCGAGTTCCGAGCCGGGCAGCGCGATCTGGCTGTGGCCGTCTACCGCACGGCGCGCGATGGCCGCTGTCTGATGGCGCAGGCTCCTACGGGCATCGGCAAGACGCTGGGCACGATATTTCCGCTGCTCAAGGCCAGTCCGGGTACGGGCCTGGACAAGGTGTTTTTTTTGGCGGCCAAAGGATCGGGCCGCGGGTTGGCGGTGGAGGCGCTGGAAACCATCAATGCGCAGCCCGCCAAGCCTGGCTTGCGGATTCTGGATCTGCAAGCGCGTGACAAGAGCTGCGTGCATCCCGATCTGGCCTGCCACGGCGACTCCTGCCCGCTGGCGCGCGGCTTCTACGACCGTCTGCCGCAGGCCCGCGCCGCAGCGGTTGAACACACGCGGCTGGACGCGCCGACCGTGCGCGCCATCGCGCTGGAACACGAGGTGTGTCCGTATTACCTGTCGCAGGAGCTGATCCGATGGAGCGACGTGGTGGTGGGCGACTACAACTATTACTACGACGCCACGGCCATGCTGCATGCGCTGACGCAGGCGCATCAGTGGAAGGTGGCCGTGCTGGTCGACGAGGCGCACAACCTGGTCGACCGCGCGCGCCGCATGTACACGGGCGAGCTCGATCAGAACCGGCTGACCGCCGCGCGGTATGCGGCGCCCAAGGCGCTCAAAAAGCCGCTGGACGGGCTGCACCGGTCGTGGAACGCACTGAACAAGAAGCAGACGGAACGCTATCAGGCGTACGACGCGGCGCCAGCCGGCGTGCTGACGGCAGTGCAGAAGGCGGTGGCGGCCATCACCGAGTTCATCGGCCAGACGCCGCTGCCGCAGGGTGATCCCTTGCTGGGGTTCTATTTCGAGGCACTGCATTTCATGCGGCTGGCGGAACAGTTCGGCTCCCACGCGCTGTTTGACGTGACCCTGGGCGAAGCGGGCGTCAGCAGCGCCAAGACGCCGCCGTCGACGCTGTGTGTGCGCAATGTGATTCCCGCGCCGTATCTGGCGGCGCGCTACGCGACGGCGCATGCGACGGTGCTGTTTTCCGGCACGCTCAGTCCGCAGCAGTTCTACCGGGACACGCTGGGCCTGCCCAAGGACACGCCCTGGATCGACGTGGCCGCGCCGTTTCAGGCGGGGCAGCTGGCCGTGCGCGTGGTGGGCAACGTATCCACGCGCTTTCGCGATCGCGAGCGTTCGCTGGCGCCCATCGCGGACCTGATCGCGCGCCAGTACGACGAGCGGCCGGGCAATTACCTGGGCTTTCTGAGCAGCTTTGACTATCTGAAGCGCGTGACGGACCTGATGCGGGAGCGCCATCCGCAAGTGCCGATCTGGCTGCAGACGCCCGGCATGGACGAGCCGGGGCGGGCGGCCTTTCTGGCGCGGTTTACCGAAACGGGGCAAGGCGTGGGATTCGCGGTGCTGGGCGGCGCGTTCTCGGAAGGCGTGGACTTGCCGGGCAAGCGGCTGATCGGCGCGTTCATCGCCACGCTGGGGCTGCCGCAGGTCAATCCCGTGAACGAAAACATGAAGCGCGCCATGGACATGCGTTATGGCGAAGAGAACGGGTACGACTATACGTATCTGTACCCGGGCATGCAGAAGGTGGTGCAGGCGGCGGGCCGGGTCATCCGGACCGAACACGATGAGGGCACCGTGCACCTCATCGATGACCGCTATCGGCGCGCCAAGGTGCGCGGGCTGTTGCCGGGGTGGTGGCGGGTGGACTGATCGCGCGAGCCGCTAGGCGGGGCGCGCTTCGGGATGTGGTTCGGGATGCGCCGGCGAGCGGAGTTCGGTCAGCGGCTGGTTGGGATCGCGCGACAACTGATAGCCGTACCAGAGGCTGCGCGCCATGCGCTTGGCCATTTCCTGCGCGGCATCGGCCAGGGCGCGATTCGGCAGGGCGTCGGTGGTCTCGCCAAAGAGGACCAGCCAGCGTTCGAAAAGCTCGGCTTTCAGGTTGGGCATGGCCGCGTGTTTGGGCATGGGCATGCCGGTGAACCGCCGCGTGCCCAGGATAACGGCTGACCAGAAGTCCGAGAGCGTGGCCAGGTGTTCGTCCCAGTCGTGGACCATGCCGTTGAAGATGGGCCCGAGCGCTTCGTCGGCGCGCGCCTTGGCGTAGAAGGTATGGACCAGGTCCTGGATTTCGGCTTCGGTGCAGATGTCGGCGGTGGCGGTATCGCTGGCGATGTCGTGCGTGGTCAAGATGGTCTCCGGGCGGGGGGCAGGAGGCGATCTTAGGGCGAGGGTGGAAGCACGCGGGTTGATATGGCTCAAACGGCGCGGCGTAATTTATTCGGACGCGTGCTCGGACGGGACAGGAATTCGTTTTCGGCAATAATGATATCCATTCTTATTAAGGCGGATGGATATGCGACAGATGAACGGGCGGCGCAATGGCCTGACTTCGACGGCAATGGCCGTTGCGTTGAAAGCGGCATTAACGGCTGCGCTGGCTGCGACAGCGCCGGGCCTGGCGGTTGCACAGTCAGCGCAAGGCGCGGTCATGCCGCAGGGCCATGCCGACAAGCCGCTCCCCATGCAAAAGGGTGAATTCGTGGCGGGAACGTGGTCGGCGGACAGCGGCGTGACGCTGGATCTGCTGGACCCGCAAGGGCGCCATGTCCGCCGCCTGAGCGACCGCGAAAAGCCGGCCGGCGTGCTGATGCTGGTGGGGCCGGCCGATGGCGTCTATACCGTACGGGCGCAGGGGCAGGGTGCGTATGAATGGTCCGTGACCGAACGCCTGCCGCTGTCCGAACAGCATGCGCCGGCGCCCACGCTGGACAGCCCGCGCCTGGCCGCGCTGGCCCAGACGTTGTCGCAGGGCGGCACGACGGCCACGTTCTGGGAAGAGATGAAGCGGCAGGGCACGCCGCTGATCGAGCCGGCAAACGCCACGCACGACCGTGTGACCTTCTTGTGGCAGGGCGCGGAACGTAACGTGCGCCTCTTCGGCGGTCCGTCAACGGACCACGCGCAGCTGTCGCGGCTGGGCGATTCCGACGTCTGGTACGTGAGCTTCCTGGTGCCCAAGACGGCCCGCCTGTCTTACCGGCTGGCGCCCGATGTGCCGGAACTGCCGGGGACCGGCATGGCGCGGCGGCGCGCGATCCTCGCCACGGCGCAGGCCGACCCCAACAATCCCAAGGTCTATCCCGAACGCGGCATCGACGCGTTCCAGACCTATTCGGTGCTGGAGCTGGCGGACGCGCCGCCGCAGCCGTGGGTCGAGCCGCGCGCGGGCGTGCCCGCCGGCAGTGTCGAGGCGCTGGAACTGCGTAGCGACATCCTGGGCAATACGCGCACGATTCATCTGTACCGGCCGGCGGGCTGGAAGCCCGCTGGCCCGGACAACCACGTGCTGGTGCTGTTCGACGCGGGCGCCTATCTGGGGCGCGTGCCTACGCCCACCATCCTGGACAACATGATCGCGGCCGGCGTCATTCCCCCGACTGCGGCCGTGCTGATCGACAACCCCACCGCAGACTCGCGCGGCCGCGAGTTGCCGCCCAATCCGGATTTCGCCGACTTCCTGGCGCGCGAGCTCATGCCGTGGGCGCGCAAGCAGGGCATTGCAGCGCCCGCGGCACGCACGGTGATTGGCGGGTCAAGTTATGGTGGCCTGGCGTCGTCGTATGCGGCGTTGCGTCATCCCGAAGTCTTCGGCAATGTGCTGAGCCAGTCCGGCTCGTACTGGTGGTCGCCGCCCGGCGAGGAAGACCAGTGGCTGACGCGGCAATTCGTGGCGGTGCGCACGCTGCCGGTGCGGTTTTTCCTGGGCGCGGGCCTGTTTGAATCGGGGCGCGGCGGCCAGCCCGGCATCCTGGAGACCAACCGCCATCTGCGCGACGTGCTGCGAGCCAAGGGTTATCTCGTGACCCATCGCGAGGTGGCGGGTGGTCACGATTACCTGAGCTGGCGCGGGACCTTGTCGGACGGGTTGCTGGAATTGATCGGCAAGAACGGTCTGGCGCGGCAGTAGACGGGGCGCCGGGCGGCGCGGCATGTTTCCGTCGTCCCGCCAGTGTCCGCGGCGCGCGGCAGCCTTCATGCCCTGGGCGCGGCGTTGCCGATTTGCGTAGTATTGTCGCGATGCGCGCGGCTGGCCGCCGCGCTGCGCCCAATGACAATACGCGCCCGGCGGATCCGCGGCGCGCGCCAAGGAGACGAACGCCCATGCCTACCCCCGCCCCGCTCAATGACATCGTCGCTATGCCCGCGCACGCGCTGTCGAATGCCATCCGCAGCCGCCGGGTGTCCTGCCGTGAAGTGATGCAGGCGTACCTGGCGCATATCGACCGGGTCAATCCCAAGCTGAATGCCATCGTCGCGCGCCGCGATAGCGACGAGCTGCTGCGCGAGGCCGATGCGCGGGATGCGCAGTTGGCCGCGGGGCAGTGGCAGGGATGGCTGCACGGCATGCCGCAGGCCCCCAAGGACCTGACCGCCGTGCGGGGCATGGTCACGTCGATGGGGTCGCTGGTCTATAAGGACGTGGTGACGGCGCACGATTCGATTCTGGTCGAGCGCATGCGCGCCGCCGGCGCGATCTTCATCGGCCGCAGCAATGTGCCGGAATTTGGCCTGGGCTCGCACACCTACAACAAGGTCTATGGCGCCACCGGCAATCCGTATGACGTCACCAAGACGGCCGGCGGCAGCAGCGGCGGCGCGGCGGCGGCGCTGGCGGCGCGCATGCTGCCCGTGGCCGACGGCAGCGACTTCGGCGGCTCGTTGCGCAATCCCGCGGCGTTCTGCAACGTGTATGGGATGCGCCCGTCGGCCGGGCGTGTGCCGTCCGGTCCGTCGCCCGAAGTCTTCCTGAAGCAGCTTTCCTACGAAGGCCCCATGGGTCGCACGCCGCGCGACGTGGCCTTGCTGCTGTCGGTGATTGCCGGCCACGACAAGCGCGCGCCGCTGTCGCTGACGGACGATCCGGCGCAATACGCGCAGCCGCTGGATGCGGACTTGTCCGGCAAGCGCGTGGGCTGGCTGGGCGATTGGGGCGGCTACCTGGCGATGGAACCCGGCATCCTGGATCTCTGCGAAGCGGCCTTGAAGGATCTGGAGACCGCGGGCTGCCAGGTCGATGACTACCAGGTGCCTTTTGCGGGCGACCGGCTATGGCGTATCTGGCTGGCGCACCGCCACCTGATGGTGGGCGGGCAGTTCCATGCCCTGGTCAACAATCCCGAGACGCGCAAGCTGGTCAAGCCCGCGCTGATCTGGGAGGTCGAGGGACTGGAGGGCTTGACCGCCCGCCAGATCTATCAGGCGACCGAGGAACGCAGCGCGTGGTATCAGACGGTGCTGCGCATGTTTGAAGACGTCGACTTCCTGGCGGTGCCGTCAGCGCAGGTGTTTCCGTTCGACGTGAACCTGGATTGGCCCAAGGAGATCGCGGGTCGGCCGATGGATACGTATCACCGTTGGATGGAGACCGTCACGCCGTGGACGCTGGCCGGTTGCCCGGTCATCAGCGTGCCCGTGGGCTTTAACGCCGAAGGGCTGCCGATGGGCATGCAGCTTATCGGTCCGCCGCGCGGCGACCTTGCCGTGCTGCAACTGGCCCATGCGTACGAAAAGGCGCGTGATTGGGTGCAGGACAGGCCGCCGGTTGCGCTGTGGGAGGCTGCGGGCTGACCCGCCTGCCGCGTCTGTAAATTTCGCCGGCTGACCCGCCGGCCGCATCCAGAAGCATCGCCGGTTCAGCTGCCGGCGTACCCCCGCTAACAAAGGACGCTTGATTTTATGTAATAGAACTTTGCATTTTCCCGACAAGCTAGCCATGTTTTGCGTTTTCCTGCGTTTTTCATGGCTGTGATGCGGCACCTTTGTAATAATTGTCGAAATTTCCCACATTCGAGCAGGAATGCGCTGATTGCCGGCGGGGAAATACCCAGGGGCGTCCCGGCAGGGCGTCAACGAGTCGATACAGTACAAAGGTCTCCCGGTATGAAGAATGTGACGCTCCGCCAAAGAATCATGGCCAGTTTTCTGGCCATTCTTGCCATCATGACGTTGATGGTGGTGGTGGACTACCGGCGGCTTCTGGATGTCGAAGCGGAAGCGCAGATGATCAACACCGACGCCGTGCCCGGCATCTACTACAGCACGTCGATCCGGGCAGCATGGTTCGCCGGCTTCGTCGTCGTGCAGGACGCCTTCAATGCGCCGACCGAGGCCGAACGCCGCGCCGCGCTGGAAGCCCTGCCGCGCAACGACCAGCAGCTTGAAGAACACATCGACTTCTACCGGCGCACCATCGCCCGGCAGGACGACCAGCAGATGTTCGACGACTTCCAGAAGGAATTGCTGGAGTACAAGCGCATCCGCGCCGACATCCTGACGCCGGCCCTGCTGGCGGATCCGGCGCGGGCGCAGACGCGGATCCTGACCGAGTTGCGGCCGTCGTTTTATCGCGGGCGCGACATCCTGGCCAGGATGGTGATCGAAAACAAGAAGCAGGCGGATGATGCTGCGGTGAGCATCCAGAAATCCGTGGAGTCGGCCGAGACCGGAATGCTGGTGTCCCTGCTGATGGCGATTGCCGCGTCCATCGTGTGCGGCTACCTGCTGATGCGCGCCATTGCCAACCCCATGCACGACATCGTGAAGACGCTGGAAGCGACGGGCGGAGGCGACCTGACGCGGCGGCTGAAGCTGGCGCGCAACGACGAATTCAACGCCATCGAGACCGGCTTCAACGGCATGGTCGACGAGCTGACCGGCCTGGTCGGCCGGACGCAGCGCTCGGCCGTGCAGGTGGCCACGTCGGTGACCGAAATTGCCGCCACGTCCAAACAGCAGCAGGCCACCGCGTCGGAAGTCGCCGCCACCACCACCGAAATCGGTGCGACGTCGCGCGAGATCTCGGCGACCTCCCGCGAGCTGGTGCGCACCATGACCGAAGTCTCCAGCGCGGCTGAGCAGACCGCGACGCTGGCCGGCAGCGGTCAGGTGGGCCTGGCGCGCATGGAAGACACGATGCGCAACGTGGTGGGCGCGGCGGGCTCGGTCAACGCCAAGCTGGCGGTGCTGAATGAAAAGGCCGGCAATATCACTCAAGTCGTGACGACCATCACGAAGGTGGCCGATCAGACCAACCTCTTGTCGCTGAACGCGGCGATCGAGGCTGAGAAGGCGGGCGAGTACGGCCGCGGCTTCGTGGTGGTGGCCACCGAGATCCGCCGCCTTGCCGACCAGACCGCGGTGGCGACCTACGACATCGAGCAGATGGTGCGCGAGATCCAGTCGTCGGTGTCGGCCGGTGTCATGGGCATGGACAAGTTTTCCGAGGAAGTGCGCCGCGGCATGGCCGACATGCAGCAGGTGGGCGACCAGCTCTCGCAGATCATCCAGCAGGTGCAGACGCTGGCGCCGCGCGTGCAGATGGTCAACGAAGGCATGCAGGCGCAAGCCACCGGGGCCGAGCAGATTAACCAGGCCCTGCAGCAGCTCAGCGACGCGGCCCAGCAGACGGTGGAGTCGTTGCGGCAGTCCAGCCTTGCCATTGAAGAGCTGACACTGGTGGCCAACGACCTGCGCAGCGGCGTGTCGCGCTTCAAGGTGTGATCGCGTCCATGACTGCTCCTGCCGTCCGCGCCCGCGCCGCCGCGAGCCACGCCGGCTCCGCTCGCCGGCTGTACCTGCTTTTCAGAATTGGCGCGGATCGCTATGCGCTGGACGCCGGGGATATTGCCGAAGTGCTGGGGCTGCGCGTCTTCAAGCAGGTGCCGGGTGCGCCGCATTGGGTGGCGGGCTTGATGGAGCGCCGCGGCGTTGCCGTGCCGGTCATCGACATGAGCGCGCTGGCCGGCGCGGGCACGTTCGCCGCCGTCACCAGCACGCGCGTGGCGCTGGTGCGCTACCGGCCGGATCACACTGACGCCGAGCGGCTGCTTGGGCTGATCCTGGAACAGGCCACCGAAACCGTCCACTACGACCCGTCGGGGTTTCAGCCGCATGCGCTGGACAATGCCGAGGCGCGCTATCTCGGTCCGGTCCTGACCGACGCGCAAGGCATGGTGCAGGCCGTTTCGGTCAATGATCTGCTGCCCGCCTATGTGCGGGCGCTGCTGTTTCCGTCTGACGGCAATGCGTCGGCAGCCGAGGCGCAGCCATGAGCCTGGTCGAGGAATTCAGCGGGCTGCTCAAGCGCCGCATGGGACTGGACAGCGGCTCCATCGGCCAGGCGGCCGTCGAGCGCGCGGTGCGGCACCGGATGCATGCGGCCGGCGTGGACGATGAGCAGGACTATCTGATGCGCGTGCAGGCCTGGCCTGAAGAAATGCAGCAGTTGATCGAAGCCGTGATCGTGCCCGAGACCTGGTTCTTCCGGTATCCGGAATCGCAGGATGCGATGGCGGCGCTGGCACGCGAGCGGTTGTTCGCGCCTGGCTGTGAAGGGCGCATGTTGCGCGTGCTGAGCGTGCCGTGTTCCAGCGGCGAAGAACCGTATTCGATTGCCATGGCGCTGCTGGATGCGGGCGTTCCGCCGCATCGGTTTCATGTGGATGCCATCGACATCAGCGTGCGCATGGTGGAATTCGCCCAGCGCGCCGTGTACGGCCGCAATTCGTTTCGCGGAGGCGATCTGGCGTTCCGCGATCGCCATTTTTCAGAGGTGCCGGACGGCCATCAATTGGCTGCGCGCGTGCGCGGGCAGGTCCGGTTCCAGCCGGGCAACCTGTTTGATCCGAACCTGTTGGCGGGCGCTGCGCCGTATGACTTCGTGTTCTGCCGCAACCTGTTGATCTATTTCGACCTGGCGACGCAGGAACGGGCAGTGCAGGTGCTGCGCCGGTTTGCGCGCGATGACGGTGTGCTGTTCGTGGGACCGGCCGAGACCAGTCTTCTGACCGGCCGCCGCCTGCCTGCCGTGCCGCTCGCGCGGTCCTTTGCCTTCCGCGCCAAGCCTGCGCCAGCGCCGGCAGAGATGCCGGCTGCTGCGCGCGCGCCGCTGTCCGGCCAGGGTCCCATCGTTCACGCCTGGACGCCGCCGCGCCGCCCGGTCGCGCAGACGCCCGCGCCGCGGCTGCCGATGCCACATGCGGCGATTGCCGATACGCCATCCGCACCGCCCGCCGCCGCAACGGGGCAGGCCGCGCAGACGTCGCTGCGCGAGATCGCCGCGCTGGCCGATCTGGGCCGGGTGCGCGATGCGATGGCGAAATGCCAGGCGCACATCGATATCCACGGCGCCAGCGCCGACGCGCTGCATCTGCAAGGTCTGCTGCTGGATGCGGAAGGGCAGTCGCGGCAGGCGCAGGCCGCCTACCGCAAGGCGTTGTATCTGGACCCGAACCACCGCGAGGCGTTGCTGCATCTGGCCGCGCTGGTGGCGTCGGATGGCGATCACGAGAGCGCCCGCCGCCTGCAAGCGCGCGCGGCGCGCGGGGAGGCGCGACGTGACTGACGCGATCGAAGCCCTGTCCGGCGTGGACGACTGCTGGAACCGCATCGGGATACGCGGCGACAAAAGCTGCCCGCAGCTTGCCGAGCATGTGCATTGCCGCAACTGTCCGGTGTATGCCGCGGCGGCCAAGCGTATCCTGGACCGTCTGCCGCCCGCCATGGAAGCGGCCGACGAGGCCGCTCCGCCGCAGCATTCGGCCAATCTGTCCTCGCTGCTGGTGTTCCGGCTGCACCGCGAATGGATGGGCCTGCCGACCCGGTCGCTGGACGAGGTGGCCGGCACGCGCGGCATCATCAGCCTGCCGCACCGGCGCGATCCGGCGGTGCTGGGCGTGACCAACGTGCGCGGCACGTTGACGGTGTGCGTGTCGCTGCCGCGCCTGTTGGGCCTGGATGCCGCGGCGCCGCAGGCGCGGGAGCGTCCTGCCACCGCCCGCATGCTGATTTTCGGCGGCGCGGGCCGCGCCGTGGTGCTGCCCGTGGACGAAGTCGAAGGCATGCACGAAGTGGACCTGGAGGCGCTGGAGCCGCTGCCGTCGACGGTGCAGGGCGCAAGCCTGAAGTATTCGCGCGGCGTGGCGCGCTGCGGCGGCCGCGCCGTCGGCGTGCTGGACGAAACCCTGCTGATGCAGGCATTGGAACGGAGCCTCGCTTGAATCCCGATCAGATGCGCGACGCCTCGCTCCTCGAGCTGTTCCAGATCGAGACCCGCACCCAGGTGCAGGTCTTGAACGACGGGCTGCTTGCCCTGGAAAAGAACCCCACGTCCGCGCCGCACCTTGAAGCCTGCATGCGCGCCGCGCATTCGCTCAAGGGCGCGGCGCGCATCGTGGATCTGCATCCGGCCGTACGCATCGCGCACGCCATGGAAGACTGCCTGGTGGCCGCGCAGGAAGGCCGTCTGCTTTTGCAAGCCGCCGACATCGATGCCTTGCTGCTGGGCACCGACCTGCTGCAGCGTGTCGCAACGCCGGGCGTGGAACTGGACGCCGAGATCGGCGATCTGGTGGCGCGGCTGAGCAGCGCGCCCAATCTGCCCAACGCCTCCAAGGCGCCCAGCACGTCCGGCACGCCGCCAGCGCCGGGGCCGCGCGCGGGGCGGCCGTCGGACTACCTGCCGCCCATCGTGCGGATCGAAGACGAGCCTGCCGCCGCCGCGCCGGCTGCCGCCGCAAAGCCGACCGCACCCGCCACCGTGCCCTCGCGCCGCAGTTCGGACGGCAGCGTGGGCGAGGGCGAGCGGGTGCTGCGCGTGACCGCCGACACGCTGAACCGCCTGCTGGGCTTGTCCAGCGAGACCCTGGTCGAATCGCAATGGGTGGGGCCTTTCAGCACGGCCATGCTGCGGCTGCGGCGAATGCAGACGGGCGCGGCGCACGCGTTGGACGGCCTGCGGGCCGTGCTGGCCGATCAGCAACTGGACGCGCGCGGCCAGGCCGCACTGGACGACGCCCAGCGCATCCTTGAACAATGCCAGCGCGAGCTGACGCAGCGCGCCAGCGAAGTCGACGAATTCGGCTGGCGCATGAATCATCTGACGCGGCGCCTTTATGACACCGCGCTCGCCTGCCGCATGCGGCCCTTTGGCGACGGCGTGGGCGGCATGCCGCGCATGGTGCGCGATCTGGGGCGTTCGCTGGGCAAGCAGGTTCGCCTTGAAATCGAGGGCGAAAACACGCAGGTGGACCGGGACATCCTCGAAAAGCTGGATGCGCCGCTCATGCACCTGCTGCGCAACGCCGTGGATCACGGCATCGAGGCGCCCGACGTCCGCGAACGCGCGGGCAAGCCGGCCGAGGGCCTGATCACGCTGTCGGCGCGCCATTCGGCGGGCATGCTGCTGGTCGAACTGGCCGACGACGGCACCGGCATTTCGCTGGACCACCTGCGTGAAGAAGTCGTCGAACGCAAGCTCACCAATGCCGAGACCGCGTCGCGCCTGAGCGAAGCCGAGTTGCTGGAATTCCTGTTCCTGTCGGGTTTCAGCACGCGTGCCGAGGTGACCGAGATATCCGGGCGCGGCGTTGGGCTGGACGTGGTCCAGACGATGGTGCGCCAGTTGCGCGGCGCAGTACGGGTCTACCAGCAGCAGGGGCGGGGCACGCGATTTGTCCTGGAGATGCCGCTGTCGCTGTCGGTGGTGCGCAGCCTGCTGGTCGAGGTGCAGAACGAGATCTACGCGTTTCCGCTGGCGTACGTCAGCCACGCGTTGCAAGTGGACGCCCAGGACATCGAGCAGCTGGAGGGCCAGCAGCATTTCCGGTTCCAGGACCGGCAGATCGGCCTGGTGTCGGCGCGCCAGATCCTGCGCGCCGGCGAGGCCGCGCCAGCCACGGATACCTTGTCCGTGGTGGTGGTGGGCGACCATGACCGGCTCTACGGCATTGCCGTGGACCGCTACGTGGGCGAGCGCACGCTGGTCGTGCAGCCGCTGGATCCCCGCCTGGGCAAGGTGCAGGACGTGATGGCGGGATCGCTCATGGATGACGGCACGCCGCTCCTGATCCTGGACGTCGAGGACATGCTGGTGTCCGTCCAGAAGCTGATCGAGGGCGGGCGGCTGTCGCGGGTCGACAGCGGGTCGGGCGCGGCGGCCACGCGCCGCCGCAAGCGCGTGCTGGTGGTGGATGATTCATTGACGGTTCGCGAGCTTGAGCGCAAGCTCCTGTTGAACCGCGGCTTCGATGTGGCGGTCGCCGTGGACGGCATGGATGGCTGGAACATGCTCCGCAGCGAGGACTTCGATCTGATCGTGACCGACGTCGACATGCCGCGTATGGACGGCATCGAGCTGGTGTCGCGGATCAAGGCGGATCCCAGGCTGCAGACCCTGCCCGTCATGGTGGTGTCGTACAAGGACCGGGAAGAGGACAGGCAGCGCGGGCTGGATGCTGGCGCGGACTACTATCTGGCCAAGGGCAGCTTCCATGATGATGCGCTGCTCGACGCCGTTGAAGACCTCATCGGGAAGGCACGGACGTGAGAATCGGGATCGTCAACGATATGCCCCTCGCCGTCGAAGTCCTGCGGCGAGTCATTACATTGGAACCCGGCCTGGAGGTCGCCTGGACGGCGTCCGACGGTCTGGAGGCCGTCCAGCAATGCGCCCGCGACCGTCCCGATGTCGTGCTGATGGATCTCATCATGCCCGTCATGGATGGCGTCGAGGCCACGCGCCGCATCATGGCCGAAACCCCCTGCGCAATCGTTGTGGTCACCTCCGACGTGGCGGGCCACACGTCGCGCGTTTTTGACGCCATGGGTCACGGGGCGTTGGATGCGGTGGACACGCCGGTGGTCGGCGCCGCCGACATGCGCACGGCGGCGGCGCCGCTGCTGCGCAAGATCCGCAACATCGGCTGGCTGATCGGCCGTTACGGCAATCGTGACGCATTGACGCCGGTCAGCAAGCCTGCGGCGCCCGCGAGCACGCGCCGGCTGCTCGCGGTGGGCGCGTCCGCCGGCGGCCCGGCGACGCTGGCCCAACTGCTGCGCGACATTCCCCTGGATTTTCCGGCCGGCATCGTGCTGGTGCAGCACGTGGACGCGTCGTTTGCGGCGGGCATGGCGGACTGGCTCAATGACCAGGTGCCGCTGCCGGTCAGGCTGGCGCGCGAAGGCGAACGGCCGTTGCCCGGCCAGATCCTGCTGGCGGGCACGGATGACCATCTGACTCTGCTCGAGGATGGTACCCTCCGGTACACGGATTGCCCCCGCGAAAGCCTGTATCGGCCCTCCATCGATGTCTTCTTTCATAGCGTCGCGCAGCACTGGCGCGGCGTCGCGGTCGGCGTGCTGCTGACCGGCATGGGCCAGGACGGCGCGCGCGGCCTGAAGGCGCTGCGCGAGCGTGGATGCCTGACCATCGCACAAGACCAGGCCACCAGCGCCGTCTATGGCATGCCGAAGGCGGCCGCGGCCATGCAGGCCGCGGTGGAAATCCGGCCGCTCGAACAAATCGCGTCCCGCGTCATTCAGGCTTTCGCCTGAGCCGCGGGACATCGTTAGCATCAAGGACTCACTATGCTCCCATCCCCCGACGACACGATCTCAGCGGATCTCAATTCGCATGGGGCGATGGTGTTGCTCGTCGACGACCAGGTCATGGTTGGAGAAGCGATCCGGCGCGCGCTCGTGCCCGAGGGCAACATCGATTTTCACTATTGCTCGGACCCTTACAAGGCCTTGAGCGTGGCGATCCAGACCCGGCCCACGGTCATCCTGCAGGATCTGGTGCTGCCCGGCGTGGACGGCCTGAGCCTGGTGCGCGAATACCGCGCCCATCCCGTCACGCGCGACATCCCCATCATTGTCTTGTCCACCAAGGAAGATCCCGCCATCAAGAGCGCAGCCTTCGCGGCGGGCGCCAACGACTACCTGGTCAAGCTGCCGGACTCCATCGAGCTGATCGCGCGCATCCGCTACCACTCGCGTTCGTACATGGCGCTGGTGCAGCGCGACGAAGCCTATCAGGCGCTTCGCCAGAGCCAGCAGCAACTGCTGGAAAGCAATATGGAGCTGCGCCGCCTGACCAATTCGGATGGCCTGACCGGTCTGGGCAACCGGCGTTACTTCGATGAATACCTGAATGCCGAATGGCAGCGCGCGGGACGGGACAGCCGCGAGATCAGCATGCTGATGATCGACGTGGACCACTTCAAGTCCTACAACGACACCTATGGCCACATTGCGGGCGACGAAGCGCTCAAGCGCGTGGCCAACACCATCTTCGCCAGTTGCGACCGTTCCACCGACCTGGCGGCGCGCTTTGGCGGCGAGGAGTTTGCGCTGGTGCTGCCGGGCACGCCGGGCGGCAGCGCGCGGCTGGCGGCCGAAAAGCTGCGCCGCGCCGTGGAAGCCATGCAGATTCCCCAGCGCGACGCGGGCTTTGGCCCGTGGCTGACGGTCAGCATCGGGCTGGCGACGGCGGTGCCGCAAGAGGGGCAGCCGTGCACCGAACTGATCCAGGCCGCTGACCGGGGCCTGTATGAAGCAAAGCGGCAGGGGCGCAACCGGGTGGTGCCCGGACAGCTCTGATGCGCGTGCCTGCCGCCCCGCCTGCTAGCGGGGTTGGCGGCGGCTGATGCCGGAAGCGCCCAGCATCAGCAACAGGCTGACGGCAACGGCCACCGTGGCCATCGCCATGCCTTCTCCCACTGATCCCTGCTCGAACTGCCGCCACACGAAGATCGACACGGTCTGCACGCCGGCCGGCGCCAGCAGCAGCGACGTCACCAGTTCCCGGGACGCCACCGCAAACACCATCAGCATCGACGCCGCCAGCCCGGGCAACACCAGCGGCAGGACGATGCGCCGCAGCGCGCGCGCTGCGCTGGCGCCATGGACCCGCGCCGCCGCTTCCAGGTTGGCGCCGATCTGCGCCAAGGCCGCGCCGACATACCGCACCGGGTAGGGCAGAAGCAGGCAGGTGTACGACAGCAGCAGGATGCCCCAGGTCCCGTAAGGCGTGGCCGGCCAGAACGGCTGGTTCCACGCCAGGATCAGGCCGACGCCGACCACCACGCCGGGCAATGCCGCGGGCAGCAGGGCCAGCGCGTCGATCAGCGCGGCCCCGCGTACGTGCCGCCCCGCGATGCACCACGCCGCCAGCAATCCCACCGCACCTGCCAGGAACGCCGTCCCGCTCGCCAGCGACAGGCTGGTCGACAAGGCGTCCCAGGCGTCGCCACGCGCATCGAACAGCGCGGCAAAGTTGGCCAGCGTCAGATTGCCGGCCGCGAGGCCGCCCGACACGTTGCGCGTCAGCGCGGCAGTCAGCATCGAGGCCAGGGGCGCCGCCACCGCAATCAACGCCACCGTGGCAAAACCCAGCAGCACGGGGGCGCGCCATGGGCCGAGTTCAACGCGCGCCAGCGGCGCAGGCTTGCCAGTTGTGGTTTCGAAACCTCGGCCCGCCAGCGCGGCGCGTTGGACGGCGTAGGCGGTCAGGGCCAGCGCCACCAGCACCAGCGACAGCAGCGATGCGCCGGGCAGGTCGATGGGCCAGTCGGCCAGCCGGCGTTCGATGGCGGTGGTCAGCACGGCAACGCCCGATTGCGAGCCGAGCGCCGCGGGTACGCCGTACTCCTCGATGGCGAGCGTGAACGCAAGCAGCAGGCTGGCGGCAATGGCAGGCAGCGCCAGCGGCAGCGTGACGCGCACGAAGGCGCGCCACGGACCCGCGCCGAATACGCGTGCCACGTCCGCCATCCGCGCGCCGGTGGCCGCCATGCTGCGCGAGACGGCGAAGTACACGACGGGAAAGATCGCCAGGCCCATGGCCAACGTCACGCCGGTCGGCGAAAACAGCAGCGGGCCAAGATTGAAGCCCGTCAGCTGTTCCAGATAGCCGCGCGGCTGCAGGGCCATCGTCCACGACAACGCGGCGATGTACGGCGGAAGCAGAAAGGGAACCAGGAACAGCAGGTCCCACATTCGCGCCAGCGGCACGCGGAACAGCCCGCGCAGGGCACCAAGCGGAATGCCGATGGCCGCGCTGACCGCCGCCACGCCAAGGCCCAGTTTCAGCGTGCCGCCGATCAGGCTGAGCGTGCCGGGACTGCCCAGCGTCGCAGGCCAGGCGCCGAACGGATCGCGTAGCGAACCTTCGCCCAGATGGGGAAAGACGGCTTGCAGCGCCACGAACGCCATGGGCAAGGCGACGAGCACCGCCAGGGCGGCCAGGGTGGCGGCCGCCAGGAGATAGATGCTTTTCATGGAGGGGATCGGATGCCGGGCAGGCCGGCATCCCGGCCTGTCAGTGTTGGCCGAAGACCCGGCCGAAGCGGGTCAGCACCTCGGCCCGGCTGGCGCCGGACTCGGTGGCGGTGTCGGGCAGCAGGGCCAGATCCTTGAACACGGGCCGCTTGGCGGCCACGTCCTGACGCGCGGGCATCAGCCAGGCATCTGCCACGGCGCGCTGGCCTTCTTCGGACAGCACGTAATCCACGAACTTGCGCGCCTCGTCGGCCTGGCGCGCGGTCTTCAGGATCATCATGGGACGCGGAGCGATAGCGGTGCCGCTGGACGGGAAGATGACCTTCACCGATTCGCCCTTGGCGACGCTGGCATACGACACGTAATCCACCGCGCCGAACACCGCCGCCTTGGCGCCTTGCAGCACTGGCGTCAACGCCTGGGCATTGGGGCCGGAGATGGTCATGCCGTTGTCGCGCAGCGTTTCGAACAGCCTCCACGCGGCCTCGCCCTGGGCGTTTTGCAGACCCAGCAGCAGGTCGAGCGACGCGCCTGACAGGGCCGGATCCGGCATGGTGACCAACTGCTTGAATTGGGGGGCGGTCAGATCTGACCAGTCGCGCGGTTCGGGCGTGCCGCTCTTCGTGTTCCAGACGATGCCCAGCGCCGAGATGCCTTGCGCGACATAGGTGGGCGCCTTGAAGCGCGCAGGCACCTGCGCGGCGTTCGGGCTTTCGTAGGCCATCAGCCAGCCGCGCTGGTCCAGGTCCTGGGCGGTGTCCCAGGAGGCCGAGATCAGCACGTCGGCGCGCGGGTTGGCCGCTTCGGCCTCCAGGCGCGCCATGACCTTGCCCGTGGTGGCCTGGAACACGTCCACCTTGATGCCGGTCTTGTCCTGGAAGCCGGCTGCCAGTTGCTTGATGAGGCCGCCCGGTCCGGCGGTGTAGACGGTCAGCGCCTTGGCCTGGCCCGAGGCCAATCCGATAGAAAGCGTCATGAAGAGCGTTGCGAGTAGTTGGGAAGAAGGTGCGAGTGACATTTAAGCAGAGTCCTTGTTGACCGGCACGAGTTCGGCGATGCGGCCGTTTTGCATGCGGGCGATCGTGTGCGCCAGCGCATGGGCTTCCTCGTGGTCGTGGGTGACGTAGACGGCGGTCGTGCCGATGCGGCGCAGCAGCGCGCCGATCTCGGCGCATAGCGTTTCGCGCAGCGTCCGGTCCAGGTTGGAGAGGGGTTCGTCGAACAGCAGCACGCGCGGGCGGGCGACAATGGCGCGCGCCAGCGCCACGCGCTGCTGCTGGCCGCCGGACAGGTCGGCAGGGCGGCGTTCGGCATGTTCATGCAGGCCGACCATGGCAAGGGCGTTGCGCACGAGCGCGGGACGCTCGCGGCGCGAGACGCCCCGCATTTCAAGCGGAAAGCCCACGTTGCTGGCCACGCTCATGTGCGGCCAGAGGGCGTAGTCCTGAAACACCATGCCCAGGCCCCGGCGCTCCGGCGGCTCGTGCTGGCCCGCGCCGCTGACCACCGCGCCGCCGAACCGGATGTCGCCGTGCTGCGGCCGCAAGAGGCCGGCCAGCGCCTTGAGCAGCGTGCTCTTGCCGCAGCCGGACGGCCCAAGCAGCGCCAGGACCGTGCCCGCAGGCACGTCCAGGTCCACGCCGTCCAGCACCGTATGGCCGTTGAACGCATGCCGCAGGCCGCGCACGGCGATGGCCGTGCCGCCGGCATAGGAGGCGGGCGCGTTCAAAACCGATGCCGCATGCCGAGGTTCAGGCCGAACTGGTTCTTGCCCGGTTCGACGTTGGCGCCATACTTGCCGCCGACCACGCTCAAGGACGATTTGTCGTCGTTGATGGCGTAAGCCGCCACCGCGTACAGCGTGGTGCGCTTGGACAGATCGTATTCATTGCCGAGCACGATCATGGTGGACTTCTGGCCCGTGCCGGCGGCCTGTACGGCGGGGCAGGCGGCATTGTTCATGTCGTCGCACACCGAGTCGTTCAGGTGGTAGACGGCAGCCGACAGGCGCATGTTGCCCTGCGGCTTGTAGCTGGCGCCCAGCCACGTCATGTTGTTCTTGTAGCTGCGCTGCGTCAGCTTCTGGTCCAGCCAGCGGTAGCCGGCGTAGACCTTGACGTCCTCGAAGTCGTACGACACGCCCGCGACCACGCGGTCTTCGCGGTTGCCGCTGTTGGCGCCCGTCTTGGGTTTGTCAGCGTTCTTCGAGTGATACAGCACCGCGGCGTCCAGGCCGCCCGACTTGTAGCGCAGACCGCCGCCCACCATGCGTCCTAGCTTGCTGTCATCGAACGACTGTTCATTGTTCCAGCCGAAGCTGTAGTAGCCGCCGACGGACACGGGGCCCAGCTTGCCGACATACATGACGGCGTTGTCGGTACGGTCCGAGAACGCGGCGTCAGGCCGCTTGATCGAGAAGTTGGCGTTGTCGAACGGGTTGTACTTGCTCATCCATTCGATCATCAGCGTGTTGTGGCGCCCCAGCGTCAGGCGGCCCCACGTGTTGCTGGAAAAGCCCACGTAGGCCTGGCGCCCGAACAGCCGTCCGCCTTGCAACGTGGTGCCGTTGCTGGAGTCAAAGCCGTTTTCAAGCACGAAGATGGCGGAAACGCCGTCGCCCAGGTCCTCGGAACCCTTCAGACCCCAACGCGAACCGTTCAGATTGCCTGCGCTCATGCCCGTCTTGCTGTTGCCGTCGGGACCGTTGCTGAGATACTGCAGGCCGGTGTCGATCAGGCCATAAAGCTGGACCGAGGTGGCGGTGGCGGCGAGCGCGGCGGGCGCTGCCAGGGAGAAAGCGGACAGGCAGGCGCCAGCCGCCGCAATGCGGAGTGTCGATTTCAAAATGAAAGTCCTCTTTGGGATTCAATCGGAGCCGACACTCTAGGGGCGTGTTGCTACACGTCGATGACACTGCCCCGATGCATTTGCCACTGCCTCGCGGGTGAGCCGCGGCAAATGGCCTTCGATGATCCCGCCGCAGGCTACCCGCCCGTCTTGCCGTCCTTGCGATGCGACCGGAACAGAAGATGGGTCGTCGCCAGATGAAAGCGCACTGCGATCTCGGCGCATTCGGGATCGCGCGCGCGGATGGCGGCGATGATCTGGCGATGGTGTTCTACGCTGCGCAGCATGTCGTCGCGGCCGTAGAAGTAGAACGAGCCGATGATGATCGGCATGTCCAGCAGGTTCTCGACCAGGGATCGCACCCGCGCGGACTGCGCGGCGTTGAGCAGGGCGTGGTGGAACAGGTTGTTGTAGTGCTGGACCTGGGCGACGTGGTCGGGCGCGCCGGAGTTGACGGCGTCCAGCATGCACTGGTTGATGCGGTCCAGTTCGTCGATCTGCTCGGGCGTGGCGCGCTCGGCGGCGGCCTTGGCGGAATAGGGTTCGAGCAGCATGCGCAGCTCGAAGGCCTCGTCGATGTCGCGGTCCTGCCAGCCCAGCACGACCGCGCCGCGCCGGCCTTCGCGGGTGACCAGGCCGTCCGCGATCAGGCGTTCGATCGCGTTGCGCACGGGCGTGCGGCTGACGGAAAGCTGCGCGGCGATGTGCTCCTCGCGCAGCGGTTCGCCGGGCAGGAACGATCCGGCCATCAGGCGGCGGCGCAACTCTCCGTATACGTAATCACTGGCGCTCGACATGACGCGGCTTGGCTCTTCTCGGATTTGGAAGCTGGGACTATAACAACGGTGCGCGGGACCATGGGCGCCGAGGCGTTGGCCGCCGCGCAGGCGGGTTCTACACCTTCACCCCGTGCTCCGCCAGACGCGCCAGAAAGCGCGGCCAGACCTCGGGATTGAGCAGACGCGCCGGCTTGCGCCCGGCGAGCATGTCCAGGATCTGCGTGGCCGAACCCTGCGCCACCTTGCGGCGGCCTTCGTGCGTGACGCCGCCCGTGTGAAAGGCGGCGGCCACGTCCGGCCGCTGCAACAGGCCGCTGCGCGGAGGCGGCGGTTCCACCTGCCAGACGTCCAGGCCAGCACCCGCAATATGACCAGATTCCAGCGCGGCGAGCAGGGCGTCTTCGTCATGGATGCCGCCGCGTGCGGTGGAGACGAAGAGCGCGCCACGCTTCATCCGGCGCAAGGCGGCGGCGTCGACCATCCCTCGCGTGTCGGTGTTCAGCGGGCAGTGCAGGCTGACGATGTCTGCCTGTTCCAGCAGCGCATCGAACGAGACGGGCGCGGCGCCGCGTTCGGCGATCTGCGCGTCCGTCAGCAGCGGATCATATGCAATGACCTTCAAACCGAAGCCCGTTGCGATCCGCGCCACCCTGCGTCCGATCTCGCCGATGCCCACGATGCCGATGATGCGGCCTTCGATCTCGTGACCCATCAGGGCTTCGCGGCTGACGGCGGTGCCCGCGCGCAGCGCGGCTTCCGATTCGCCCAGCCGCTTGACCAGCGACAGCAGCAGGGCGAAGGTCATTTCGGCGACCGACGCGGCATTGGCGCCTGCCTGGTTGACGACCGCCACGCCCGCGCGGGTGCACGCTGCCACATCCACCGTGTCGTAGCCCGCGCCGCCCGACGACACGCACAACAATTGCGGACACTGGGCCAGCAGGTCCGCCGACACTTGCCAGCGTGCCGGCACCTCGTCCTTGGCCGCACTGACGTGGTATGCATGCGCGCCGGCCAGGCCGGCCGCCGTCACCGCGTCGCCGCCGGCCGGCAGCACGCGCAGGTCCAGCGTGCCGTCCCGCGCAATGGTCTCGTCGAACACCGGATCGATCCACAGATCCAGACGCGCGACGCGCAACTGAGGCCTGCTGAGTGCCGCACCGCTCATGGCTAGACTCCCGTGCAACCCAACGCGCGCAGACGGGCGTCGACCCACGACGTATCCAGCGTGCCCGCGGCAATGTCCGCCAGCATCTTGGTTTCGACGTCGTGCTTTGCCGCTGCGGCCTCAAAAATGGCCTGCGCCTGATCGAACGGCACGGCAAGCAGCCCGTCGTCGTCTCCCAGGATCAGATCACCCGGGGCGATGGTCATGCCGTCCAGCGCGACCACGCAGTTGATCTCGCCAGGGCCGTCCTTGTACGGGCCGCGGTGCGTGACGCCGGCCGCATAGACGGGAAACGCGCTGCGGCGGATGGTGCCGCAGTCGCGGATGGCGCCGTTGATGATGATGCCCGCGATCCCGCGCGACTCGGCGTAGGTCGTCATGATCTCGCCGATGATCGCGTTGGTCAGATCGCCGCCGGCATCGACCACGATGACGTCGCCCGGTTGCGCCAGGCTCAGCGCCTTGTGCACCAGCAGGTTGTCGCCAGGACGCGTGCGCACGGTGAGCGCCGGGCCGGCCAGCGGCGTGCCGTCGTGCATGGGCCGCAGGCGCGCGCCGCCGGCCGTCATGCGCGACATGCAGTCGCTGACGTTGGCGACCGGCACCTGGCGGAATTTGTCGACCAGTTCCTTGCTGACCGCGCGTTGGCGGGCGTGGATTTCAAAACCTGTCATCACTGCTCCTGATAGCGGAATATCTACAAATCGGGTTCACTGCTTGGGAATGCCGGCTTCCTGCACGACCTTGCCGAAGGCGTCGTGGTCCGTGCGGTGGCGGCGCGCCAGGTCTTCGGGCGAGCCCTTCAGCACGCTGTAGCCGGCGTCTTCAAGCTTCTTGATCAGTTCGGGGTTGGACTGCACCTTCTGCAGCTCGCTGTTCAGCGCGGCGATCACGTCATCGGGCGTCTTGCCCGGGGCCATCAGGCCCCACCAGATCGACTGGTTGATGGTCGGAAAACCGCTTTCAGGAAAGGTCGGCACGTCGGGCAGGGCGGGCGAACGCTCGCTCGCGACGACGCCCAGCGCCCGCACCTTGCCGCCGCGGATCTGCGGCAGCAGCGACGCGACGGAGCCCACGTAAATGTCGATCCGGCCGCTGGCCAGGTCGGGGAACGCCTGGCTCCAGCCGCGGTACGGCACGTGCATCAGTTCCATGTTGGCGGCCTTGCGCCACAAGTAGCCGGTCAGGTCGCCCGTGCCGCCGATGCCGGGAATGCCGAGCGAAACCTGGTTGGGGCGCGCCTGCGCGGCCTTGACGACGTCGGCGATGGTCTTGAACGGCGAATCGGGCACCACGACGAAGACGCTGGGCGAAGACGCCACGGGGCCGACCGGCTTGAAGTCTTTGAAGGTGTCGTAGCTGAGCTTGCTGTAGAGCCAGGGGTTCAGCACGATGTTGTCGGTCTGCGCCATGACCAGCGTATGGCCGTCGGGTTGAGCGCGCGCCGTGGCGTCCAGCGCCAGGTTGCCGCCGGCGCCGGGCTTGTTCTCGACGACGATGTTCCAGCCGGCGTCCTGACTGATGGCGCTGCCGATCATGCGCGTCAGGGTGTCGGTGCCGCCGCCGGGGGGAAACGGCGAGATCAGGGTGATGGGGGACTTGCCCAGGTCGGCGCCATGCGCGGCGGCGCAGCCCAGCACGAGCGTTGCGGCCAGCAGTTTCTTGAACAGTTTCATTGTCTTCCTCACGAAGTGTTTGCAGATTCGGTCCGCGCTCTGTGGCGCGGTGGGGGTGTCAGGACTGGCGGGCCAGCGTGGTCAGCCAGGCCAGGCGCGCCTCGACCGTATCGGGCGCCGGGGCTTCGCCCTTGGCGCGCGCGGCCTCGATGCCACGGGTGGATCGCGCAAAGAGCTGTTCGACGCCATCAAGCACCAGCGGCTCAAGGCCCGCTTCCTGCAACTGGTCGCGCGCTTCGCGCACTTCGGCCAGCCGGCGCGGCGCATGCAGCACGTGCGAGCGCACGAACGAGTCCATGAACGCGGTCAACGGCGTGCGGTCGATGTCGGCCAGCACTTCGTACAGCGATTCGCGCAGACCCATGCGCTCGGCCGCCACCAGGCATTCGACGGCCAGGCTTTCCATGCCTTTGGTCATGATGCTGCGCAAGAGCTTCAAACGCACCGCGTCGCCGGGCTTGCCTTCGATGATCCGGACCGTGGCGCCCGCGCTTTCGCCCAGCGCCGTCACCACTGCCGCGCCCTCGCCGGCGCATAGCAGTGGCGTCTTTTCGGCGAGCAGGGCGATGGCGCCCATGATGGCCACGTCCATGAACGGGATGGCGCTCGCGGCAGCGGCGGCGGCCGCCTTCTGCATGTCGGGCGCGCTGGCCGTGGTGAAGTCGGCGTAGACGGCGCCGGCGCGCATGTGGGGAAAGGTTTGCGCGGCGACTTCCGCCGCGCTGTAGCCGTATACGGCCGAGACCACGACGTCGGCCTCGGCCAGCCAGGCGCCCGGTTCGGCATGCAAGGCCGCGTCTGCGGCCTTGGCGCGATCCGCCATTCCCGCGTCCGAGCGCAGGTCGCAGATGCCGACGATGCGATGTCCTGCGGCGATCCAGGCACGGGTGTAGCAGTGGCCGACCTCGCCGCATCCAATCAGTGCGATTTTCATCTTAAAAACACATTAAAAAAACAATATGTGTTTATAGATCGGCAATTTATGGGGCGAAAGAAGGTGTTTACCCTAGGTTTTTCATGAACAAAGTACATTAAAAAAACAATCAACCCTTCCTTTGCAGCAGGTGATAGCCCAGCGCGGCGCGCGCTTCGCGGATGGTCGCCCCCTGGCTGATCCGCTCGCGGATCGCGGCCTCCACGGCTTCGATCTTGCGCGCGGTCTCGGCCACTTCACGGGCGCGCTCGCGCGGAACGATCACCACACCGTTGGCGTCGGCCACCACGATGTCACGCGCGGCCACGCGCACGGTCCCCACCGCGACGGTGGTGTTGACCGACTCCACCTCCACCCGGTCCTTGCCGGTGCGCATGAAGCGGCCGGCGCTGAAAACCGGATAGCCGTCGCCCAGCGCCTTGCCCACGTCGCGGCACACGCCGTCAATCACGGTGCCGGCGATGCCGCGCAGGCCGGCGTATTGCGTCATGATGTCGCCCCACACCGTGCAGTCGGTGCGGCCATCGTTGTCGATCACCACGATGTCGCCTTCGGCGACGTCGTCGATGAAGTCGCCAACGGTGCCGGCGGGCGTCGCGGCAGGAACGTACCTGACCGTGAAGGCGGGGCCGACAACCGGGCGGGCATAGTTGTCCAGCGGCATGATGCCAAGGGCTTGGCCGTGCAGGCCCAGCTTGTCCATGGCGTCGGACACGCCCGGCGTATCCAGTCCTTCGAATAGGGCGACCAGCTCCTGGTCGTGTGCGGCGGCTCTCTTGGGGTTTGTCATCGTCGTTCCTTGGGTGAGTGGGGCAGCGAGGGCGCGTTGGATCACTTCGCGTGGATGGCTTCGAATTCCTTGTCGTGCATGACCTCGGCGACCGAGCGGCCCGCGCGCACGGCGGCGACCATGCCCTCCTGCCGCTTTGCAATGCGTTCGGCCAGATCCAGCACTTCATCGATTCGGGCGGCCAGCACGAACACGGCGCCGCACCGGTCCGCGATGACGTAATCGTCTTCATGAACCGTGACGCCGGCCATCTGCACGGGCTTGCCGGCATCGATCTGGATGACGCGGTTGCGGGCGCTGATCATGGTGACGCCGCGCCCATAGACGGGATAGCCGATCGATTCGCTGCCTTCGATGTCGCGGCTCAGGCCGTCGATGACCGATCCGCGCACGTGTTTGGCGCGCGCCGCATTGGCCAGGATGTCGCCCCAGCAGGAAATGCCCTCGGCGCCGCCGGCGATGACCAGCACGCGGTCGCCGGTCTGCACGGCGTCGATGACGGGAGAGATCAGATGCACGGCCGGCTTGGCGTCCGTCTTGGGACCCAGTTGGATGGTGCTGGCGCGGCCCACGATCTTCGGGCAGTCCCACAGCGGCCGCAGGCCGTAGGTGGCGCCGGGCAGTCCCAGAAAGTCCAGGGCGTCCGAGACGGTATTGGTGTCCAGCGAGGCAAGGCGGTCGAGCGTGGATGCTTGGGACATGGGGAAACCTCCTGAGTGAAGGCTTCATTATGGGAAGCGCGTCTTGATAGATAAAATCGTTTTCAAGTATCTCTGTGATACGGTTTCAGGATCAGCGCGGCAGCGCGCAACCGGCAACGAGGGCAGGGCATGAGCACGATCGACTTCAGGCTGATACGGCAACTGTGGATGTTTCTGGCGGTGGCCGAGGAACGGCATTTCGGACGGGCGGCAGCGCGGCTGGGCATGTCGCAGCCGCCGCTGACCGAGCAGATCAAGGTGCTGGAACAATCGCTGAAACTCCAACTCTTCGAACGGTCGCGCCGCGGCACGCAGCTTTCGGCGGCGGGCGCGGCGATCCTGCCAGCGGTGCGCCAGTTCGCCGGTCAGGTCGAACATCTGGAGCGCGTCGTGCGGGAGGTCGCGTCGGGCCAGTCGGGCGTGCTGCATGTGGGCGCGATCACCTCGGCGATGCTGGACACCGTTCCGCCGCTGCTCAATGAGCTGAAGCGGGCGCACCCGGGCCTGACGGTCTTCGTGCGGGAGATCGACAGTGTCGAGGCGGTGCCGGCGCTGCTGTCGGGAGAACTGGACATGGCGTTCGTGCGCATCGATGGCGACGTCGGCGAGGGCATCTCGACGCTGCCGTTGACCGAGGACCGGCTGGCCGTGGCGCTGCCTGACAACCACAAGCTGGCGGCGCTGCCTCGCGTGCGTCTTCAGTCGTTGGCGCCGGAGCAGCTTGTGATGTCGTCCCGGCAGGTGAGCCCCGTGTATTTCGACATGCTGACCGCGATCTGCCGTGCTCACGGCTTCACGCCCCGCGTGCTGCACGAGGTGCGGTCGGTGGCCTCGCAGGTCGCCTATGTGGGTTGCGGCCAGGGCGTTGCGCTGGTGCCGGCGTCCATGAAGAAGCTGGCGCCCGCGAACGTCGTCATCCGGCCGTTGAAGGAAAAGATCATGGTGGTCACCGCCGCGTTGGCGTGGAATGCGGCGCGCTTTCACCCGCTGGTCGAGGTGGCGGTGCAGTGGCTTGAAAAAACGCATCGCAAGCGGCGTCCGGAAGGGTGATGCCAGGCAACGCGGCAAGCGCTGCCTGGCGTCGGCCGCCTACTTTTTTGCGGCGGCTTCTTGCTCGAAGGCGCGTGTCTGCCGGGCCAGGCTGGCCCGCCATTCCTCACCCGGCTGAAAGGCCAGCACGGCTGCGTCGCGCCCCGATGCCGCCAGGAAGGCGGGATCCTTTAGGGTGTCCTGAAGCGCCTGTTCCAGCTTGTCGCGAATGGCGTCCGGCAAGGTTGCCGGGCCGCCCATGCCGCGCTCGGACGAATACCGCAGCGGCACCCCGGATTCCGTCGCGGTGGGGATGGCGTTATGGCGCTTGTCGCTGGCGATGGCGATGGCCTCGAAGGGGCCTTTGGGGTCGGCGAGTTCCGGCACCTCGCTCACGGTGATCAGGCCGTAGTTGATGTGATCGCCCAGGATCCCCAGGCGGATGTCGCCGCCACCCTTGAAGGGCACGCTGGTGCCTCGCACGTTCTGGCTGCGCTCCATGTCCATCAGCGCCAGATGTCCGGTCGTGCCGTCGCCGCTATGACCGAACGACAGCGATTCGGGTGACTGCTTCAGCTTCGCGACGAGCGCCGGCAGGTCATCCGGCGCGCTGGATCCGCGGCGCTTGATGAAGAGCAGCGGGTCGTCGACCAGACGGGCGATGAGCCGGATGTCGTCGGGCTTGTACTTCGCGCCCTTGCTGACGGGCAGGTACACGAAGCCGGGCGCGTTGATCATGCCCAGCGTGTAGCCGTCCGGCTTCGCGGCGGCCACGTAGCGCACCGCGATTTCTCCGCCCGCGCCGGGCTTGTTGATCACGATGATCCGCGTCTTGTCGCCCAGGCGCTTTTCCATGTGCTGCGCCACCAGCCGCGCCATCACGTCCGTGCCGCCGCCGGGGGCAAAACCCACCACCAGTTCGATCGGACGGTCGTCCGGCCACGCGGCATGCGCCACGTTGGCCGCCAGGGCAAGCGCCCCGGCCACGAGAATCCGCTGAAATGCATTTGCCTTCATGCCTGTCTCCTTGAATGGCTGTCGTGCGCCCTCGCGCGTCAATTGACCTGGATGCCGGCGGATTGAATGAGCTGGCGGTAGCGGTCCAGTTCCTCTGCCCAGAACGCCGTGAACGCCGCGGGCGTGCTTTGGCGCAATTCGGCCCCCATGGCGATCAGCCGTTGTGAATAGGCGGGATCGGACATCACGGCGTTCAGGGCGCTGCTCAGCTTGTCCACGATGGGCGCGGGCGTGCCGGCTGGCGCGGCCAGGCCAAACCAGGTGGTCAGCTGCATGCCCGCCATGCCCAGTTCCTCGAACGTGGGCACGTCGGGAATGGCCTTGAGCCGGGCGTCGGCGGCAACGGCCAATGCGCGTACGCGCTGGCTCTGGATGTGGCCGATCGCGCCGTTGTCGAACATGTAGTCCAGCCGTCCGCCCATCAGGTCGGTCAAGGCAGGGTTGTTGCCCTTGTACGGCACATGCGTGACCTCGATCTTGTTGATCGCGCGAAACAGTTCGCCCGACAGATGTCCCGAGTTGCCGGTGCCGCCGGAGCCGTAGGTCAGTTTGCCGGGTTGCTTGCGCGCCGCCGCCACGATGTCGGCCGGACGCTTGAACGGCGAGTTCTCGGGGACGATGAGCACGCTGGGCACCAGCGCGACTTCACCTATCGGCGTGAAGTCCTTGATCGGATCGAAATGCACCTTGGCATACAGATTGGGCGCCGAGACGTTGGCCGAGCTGCTGGCCAGCAGGAGGGTGTAGCCGTCCGGCGCGGCGCGGGCGAATTGAGTGGTTGCGATGGTGCCGGAAGCGCCCGCCACGTTTTCGACCACGACCGTCGCATTCAGGCGCTTGCCCAAGGCATCGCCCAGCGAGCGGCCAATGGTGTCCGCCGAGCCGCCCGCGGGCCACGGCACGATGAGGCGTATCGGTTTGTCCGGATACGGGGCGGCCGCCATGACGGCCGCGCTGAACGCGGATGCGAGGGCGCCGCACGCCCAACGCTTGATGGGAAAGCGCATGGTTGTCTCCTTGTTGAACCCTCCCTCTTGCTCGGTGGCGTGTCGGGGAGGTGTGAAAAGGCGCCGCGATCAATCTGTACGAGCCTTGGCGGCCTCCTTGGGAAGATGCGCAAGGACGAGTGACAGCAGCAGGTCTTGCGAATGGCTGAAAAAGTGGTCCGCGCCCGGCACGACGATGATCGGATGAGACGTGGGCCGTGCCCACGCCAGCAGCGGCGCCAAGGGCGCCTGCGTGTCCGATTCGCCATGGATCAGCACCACGTCGGCGGGCAAGGGGGGCGTGTCGTAGACCCGGTCTGCCTCGACGGCGCCAACCGGCAGCCCGGCCAGGATGGCAGCGGCAGGCGCGGCGTCCTGGTCGGCCAGCGCGCGAATCGCGTGGGCCAGGGCGTAAGCTCCGAAAGAAAAGCCAATGAGCGCCAGCGGCGTATCTGGGGCTTCGGCACGCACGGCACGTACGACGGCAAGTATGTCGTCGGCTTCGCCCAGACCGTGGTCGTACACGCCCGCGCTGGCGCCCACGCCCCGAAAGCTGGGCCGTATCGCAAGCCATCCGGCGTCCCGGACGCCGTGCGCCAGTCGGTGCGGGATCTTGTGGCGAGGCGTGCCGCCCAACAGCGGTTGTGGATGGGTGATGATGGCCACCCCAACGCGCGGCGTGGCGGGGCGGTCAATCAGCAATTCCAGCGGACCGGCCGGACCGGGGATGAGCCGTGTTTCCGTCCTTGCGCCGGCGGGGTGTTCGATATCAATCAGGTGGGGCATGTCGGCCAGATAGCGCTTTCAGGTGTCCCAGATTAATCCGTTATGAAAAGGCCGAATAAATAGAATTTCGTGATGGGTTTCATCACGGCGGGAGATGGCGTGGCCGCGCGGCGGCTACTTGGCCAACCAGCGAGCAGAAGGCCAGCGTGCATTGCGCACCGCATCGCGGGCGCATTGGATCAATTCGTTCATGACGCAATGCACCGAATTGGCGATGGGACGGGTGGCAGGTTGCGCCAGCACGATGCGCCGCACCAGTAGCGGATCCACGACCGGGGCAGCGGCCAGGATTGCGCGATCGACGTCGTCGGCCACGGCGATCGAGGGCAGGATGGTGTAGCCGTGCCCGTCCAGCACCAGGCGCTTCTGCACGCTCATCGCATTGGTCTCGGCCACGATGTGCAACTCGGTCTCTTGAGTGCGTGCGGCCTGCTCGACCAGCGACCGCAGTCCATGCGGCGCGCCCGGCAGCACAAGCGGCCGGCCGATGATGTCGGCCATGCGAACGGGCGTGCGGGTATCAAGTCCGCTGTCCGGCGGTCCAACGAACCACAGGCTCTCTTCCAGCAAGGTGCGGAACTTCAGCGCGGGATTCGGCTTGGAGTCGTACAGCAGCGCGATGTCAACGTCGCCGGTCTCCAGCCACGACTGCAGGTGCCCGGCATACCCCGACGTCAGCCGCAGGCGGATGCCGGGATAGTGCGCCGCCACGGCGGACAGCAGCGCGCTGGACAGCATGTCTGCCGTGCTGGGCAAGAGGCCCACGGTGACGATGCCGCCCACCGTGCCGCTGGACGGCCGGATCTCGGCGCGGGCGCGGTCCAGTTCGTTCAGCGCACGCCGCGCATAGTCCTCGAGCGTCTTGCCGGCGTCGGTCAGTTCCATGCCGAGGCGTCCGCGCGTGAAGAGCGGCGTGCCGATATCGTCTTCCAGCAGCTTCAATTGCCGGGAAACCGCCGGCTGCACGATGTTCAGCAAGCGGGCGGCGCTGGTCACGCTGCCGGTCTCGGCCACGGTCACGAACGCCTTCAGTTGCTTCAAATCCATCTGCGGCTCCGGGTATGCGCAAGGGTGATGATTTCCATCACGAAATTCTATTTAGTTGGCAATTCTATAGCGATATAAGATGCCTCGCAGCACTTAGCCACCGGGAAATCCACTCATGACTACCACCACCACCGAGGCGCCTGCTTGGCAGCAAGCCGTGTTCGACGCGCTGAAAGCCGGCGGCGTCCGCCAGATCGCCTACGTGCCGGACGCCGGCCACTCCTATGCCATCCGGCAGGCGCAGCTAGATCCGGACATCACCGACGTGGTCCTGACCACGGAAGAAGAGGGCGTCGCCGTCGTCAGCGGCGCGTGGCTGGGCGGCCAGCGCGCCGCGCTGCTGATGCAAAGCAGCGGCGTGGGCAATTGCGTGAACATGTTCTCGCTGCTGCGCAGCTGCAACTTTCCCTTTCTCACGCTGGTGACGATGCGGGGCGAGTACGCGGAATTCAATCCGTGGCAGGGGCCGATGGGCAAGACCACCCAGCAGGCGCTTGAACTGATGGGCATCACGGTGCTGCGGGCGTCGAACCCCGACGAGGTCGGAGAGATCGTCAGTGCCGCTGCCGATTCCGCATTTCTGGCCGGCGAGCAGGTGGCCGTCCTGCTGTCGCAAACCTTGATTGGACGTAAGAAGTGGGAGCGCAACTGATGTCGACCACCTTGAATGCTTCGGGCGCCGTGGACCGCCGCGCCTTCGTGTCGCAACTGATCGCGGCTTCGCCGGACGCGCTGATCGTCTCGGGCCTGGGCTCGCCATCCTATGACGTCTTTGCCGCGGGCGACCGGGACAAGAATTTTTATCTATGGGGCGCCATGGGCGGCGCCGTGGCGCTGGGGCTGGGCCTGGCGCTTGCGCAACCGGACCGGCCCGTGCTTGTCATCACCGGCGACGGCGAACAGTTGATGGGCGTGGGCACGCTGGGCACCGTCGGGGCCAAGCAGCCCAAAAACCTGACCATCGTGGTGCTGGACAACGGCCATTTCGGCGAGACCGGCATGCAGCGCAGCCACACCAGCCTGGGCACAGACCTGGTGGCCGTGGCGCAGGGGTTCGGCATCAAGGACGCGTTTGCCGTCAGGGAAACGGGCAGGGCGGGCGAGGTCGCCGAGCGCGTGATGGCGCGCCGTGGCGTCGCCTTCGCCCAGGTGTTCATCAATCCGGACGAACCGCCGCGCGCGCTGCCGCCGCGCGACGGTGTGTACGTCAAGAACCGCTTCCGGGCCGCCCTGGGATTTTCGACGTTCTGAGCAGCGGCAGCCTCTTGGGCTGCCATGCTGCATTCAGGCCAGGAGGCTGTGATGAAGGCTTACTCAATGCGGATTGCGGGGGCGCCGGCCGCAGCGATCTCGGGCGAATGGTTCGAGACGCAGAACCCCTATACCGGCGAGGCCTGGGCGCGGGTCGCGCGCGGGGCCGCGCAAGACGTCGATGTGGCGGTGCAGGCCGCCCATTTCGCTTTTTCGGAAGGACCGTGGGCAGAGCTGACCGCCACCGAACGCGGCCGGTTGCTGTATCGACTGGCTGATCTCATCGAACGCGATGCACGCAAACTCGCGGCAACGGAGGTCCGGGACAACGGCAAGCTGTACGCCGAGATGCTGGGACAGCTGACGTACTTGCCGCAATGGTTCCGCTACTACGGCGGCCTGGCGGACAAGATCCACGGGTCGACGCTGCCCTTGGACAAGAAGGGCTATTTCACCTACACGCGACACGAACCGCTGGGCGTGGTGGCGGCGATCACGCCGTGGAATTCGCCCTTGTTGCTGCTGGGCTGGAAAATTGCGCCGGCGTTGGCGGCCGGCTGCACGGTGGTTGTGAAACCGTCGGAGTTCACGTCCGCCTCCACGCTGGAATTCGCGGAACTGTTCGACGAGGCGGGGTTTCCGCCGGGCGTGATGAACGTGGTGACAGGCTATGGCCAGGAGGTGGGGGCCGCGCTCGTCCAGCACCCGCTCGTGCAAAAGGTCACCTTCACCGGGTCGGACCAGACCGGCCGCCTGATCAACGAGCAGGCCGCGCGTCTGCTCAAGCACACCTCGCTGGAACTGGGCGGCAAGTCGCCCAACATCGTCTTCGAGGACGCGGACCTGGAACAGGCCGTGTTCGGCGCGATCTCGGGCATCTTCGCGGCAAGCGGGCAAACCTGCATTGCGGGCTCGCGCCTGTTGCTCCAGGACAGCATCTACGATCGCTTTGTCGAACAGCTGCTGTCGCTGGCGGGTGCCGCGCGCATGGGGGATCCGATGGATCCGGCCACGCAGGTCGGGCCCGTCACGACGCCGCCCCAATACCAGAAGGTGCTGGATTACATCCGCATCGCGCGGGACGAGGGCGCAACCCTGCTGTTGGGCGGCAAGGCCGCGCAACGGCCGGAATGCGGCAAGGGGTGGTTCGTGGAACCGACCATCTTCGGCGACGTGCGCAACGACATGCGCATCGCCCAGGAAGAGGTGTTCGGACCGGTGCTGTCCATCATCCGCTTCAAGGACGAAGCCGAGGCGCTGCGGATCGCCAATGATGTCCGCTTCGGACTGGCCGCCGCGGTCTGGACCCAGGACATCGCCCGAGCCATCCGGATGTCGGAGCGCTTGAAGGCCGGCACGGTATGGGTGAACACCTACCGTGCGGTCAGCTTCATGGCGCCCTTTGGCGGCTACAAGGATTCGGGGCTGGGGCGCGAGAACGGCATGGACGCCGTCAAGGAGTTCCTGCAGGTCAAGAGCGTCTGGCTAAATAGCGGGGCGACCGCCAGCAACCCGTTCGTACTGCGTTGATCCGGCATGGGCGGCCACGGACCGTGGCTCGCCTGCCTGCTGCATCGATGCCCGCGCCGTGCTACGCGCCGGCGGTGCGCGTGGACTGCGCATCCGACTGGAAGATCTTGCCGAAATCGCATTGCTCCTGCGCCAGCGCCGCGATGGCTGAAATCAGGTTGCTGGGACGGTCGCCGCGAAAGACCGCCGCGTAGGCGGCAGGCGGCAGGGCGGGCGTCACCGTCAGGATTTCCAGCGAGCCCGACTCCACCATGGGCGCCAGAAAGGTCTTGGGCAGATAGCTGATGCCCATGCCTGAGATCGCCAGGCCGATCAACGCCACCAGGCTGTTGCTCAGCACGGTCTGCTCGGGCTGCACGCCCACCGAACGAAACCACCGGTTGTAGAGCTGGCCCGTGCCGGAACGCTCGTCCTGCGTCAGCAGCCGGTGCTTGACGAGGTCCTGCACCTTGAGGCGCCGCCGCGGCGCCAGCCCCGGCTTGCACATCCATGAGTTGACGACCTGCCCGACCCGGCGTGACACGAAACGCTGGTCGTCGAAGACGTCCGGCACGATTATCAGATCCACTTCGTCGGCGAGCAGCTTGTCGCGCAGGATGGCGCTGGTATCGACGTGCGGCTCGATGATGACCCGGGGATAGCGCGCCTGGATTGCGCTTACCAGTCTTGGCAACCAGGTCATGGCCGTCAGTTCCGTGATGCCGATGCGAACGTGGCGCTCCATGACGTCCGGGCGCTGGAACTGCTCGATCGCCGCATCGCGCTGTTCCAGCAGCCGCTTCGCCAGCAGGAACATCTCTTCGCCTTTCTCCGTCAGCCGGGCCGTGCGCAACGTGCGGTCAAAGAGCGGCGTGTCGAAGAGCGCTTCCAGTTCCTGCACGCGCTTGGACACGGCCGATTGCGTGGTGTGCAGCCGGTTGGCTGCTGGTGCAAAGCCGCCAAGCTGGACGACCCAATACACGGCTTCGAGTTGCTTGAACGTGATCAACGGCGCCTCCTTCGTGGCCGGAAAAGATCGAATTCAGGAATCCGATCGGATTCCAATTTATCGCTTTTTTTGATTTAACGCCGCGCTCAGAATTTGTGCCTGAGGATTCGAACGCATTGGAGGCGTGCATATGTTTCTTACGGAAGAAGAGTCGGCAATGCTGACGGGCGGCAAGGGACCTGCCGTGCAGAAGGCCATGGAGATCCTGGTGGCGCTGGGCGAGAGCTTTGGCGCCAAGCGTCTGCTGCAGGTCAGCAACGTTCATATGGCGGGTTCGTCCGTCCTCGTCGCGGAGGAAGCCGGGACGCGATTTGTCGAAGACATCAAGCGGCAGGGCGGCACGTTCGTCACCCGGGTGACGACGAACCCGACGGCGGTCGATCCGGTGCAGTGGCGCGAGATCGGCATTCCCGAATCGGACAGCGCCCTGCAGACGCGCCTGACGGACGCTTACGCCGGCATGGGCGCGAACACCTGCAACACCTGTATTCCCTATCTGGTGGGCAACAGCCCGCGGTTCGGCGAGCACATGGCATGGGGCGAGTCGTCGGCCGTGGTGTACGCCAATTCGGTGTGCGGCGCCCGCACCAATCGTGAGGGTGGTCCCAGTGGTTTGGCCACTGCGCTGACGGGCCGCACGCCGGAGTACGGTTTTCACCTGACGGAGAACCGCTACGGAAAACTGCTGGTCAAGGTCGAGACCACGCTCGACGACATGACCGATTACGGCACGCTGGGCTACTTTGCCGGCCGCATCGCCGGGCAGGACACGCCGGTCTTCACGGGCATTCCTTCCGATCCCACGCTGGAGCAGTTGAAGGCGCTGAGCGCCGCGTTGGCGGCTTCCGGTGCGGTGAGCATGTTCCATGCGGTCGGCGTCACGCCCGAGGCGCCCACGCTTGAGGCGGCCTTCGGCGGCAACGCGCCTGAAAAAGTGCTGGTGTTTGACGACGCCGAAAAGAAGAAGGCCGAGGCGGCGCTGAACAAGGAGCCCTCGGATCACGTGGACTGGATTCTGGTGGGCTGTCCGAATGCCTCGGTGCAGGAGATCCGCGAGGTGGCCGAGGCGCTGGAAGGCAAAAGCGTGCACCCGGAGGTCGCGTTGTGGGTCACCACGGCCGGCGCCATGTATGCCATGGCCGAGCGCATGGGGTACATCCAGACGATCAAGGACGCGGGCGGGACGGTCGTGCGGGAAACGTGCCCATTCCTGGCGCGCAGCCGCGTGATCGCGCCGGCGAAGGGCTATCGGACGTTGACCACCAACTCCGCCAAGATGGCGTTCTATGCCCCCGGTCAGTTCGGACTGCCCACCCATTACGGCAATCTCGATCGCGTCATGCAGGCCGCCGTCAGCGGCGTCTGGAGGTAAGCCATGATCCAAGCCAAACGCATCCTCACCGGGCGCAAGATCGTCAAGGGCAAGACCAGCGGACAGGCCGTCGTGACGGCAGAGGCGATCAGCTTCAACGGCGGCGTCGACAACATGACGGGCATCGTCACGGAACCCGGACACGAGCTGGAAGGCGTGAACATCGCCGGCAAGGTGCTTGTGTTTCTGACCGGCAAGGGATCGACCGGCGGCTCCTACAAGATCTACGACATGGTCTCGCGCGGAACGGCGCCACTGGCGTTCGTGCAGGTGACGCCGGAACCGATCACGACGATCGGGGCGATCATCGGCGCCATTCCCGTCGTGGCCGGGCTGGACGAAGACCCGACCAAGGCCATCGCCACGGGCGATTGGCTGGACGTGGATGCCGACGCGGGCACCGTCGTGGTCACACCGCAATAGCAGTCCGCACGCGGCGCGAGCCGCACCCTTCACCGGCCTTCGGGTAGTTGCGCACACGACGCGACGCCCGGATCGGCCGTGCTTATTCCAATCAAGGAGACAACCATGACTTCACGCGCAATCATCGCCCTAGCCTTGGGCGCCTGTCTTGGCGCGGGCGCCCCGGCAGCGCACGCGGCTCAGCCCGACGCGGGCGCCGACTGGCCCACCCGCAAGGCCATCACGATGATCGTTCCTTTTGCGGCCGGCGGCAGCACGGATGCGACCGCGCGGCTGCTCGCCGAACATCTGTCCCGGCAACTCAAGCAACAGGTGGTCGTGGAGAACCGCGCGGGGGCGGGCAGCAACCTGGGATCGAGCGTGGCGGCGCGCGCAACGCCCGACGGCTACACGCTGCTGCTGGCCACCAGCACGATCGCCACCAATGTGACGCTGTACAAGAACATGGGCTTCGACCTGCGCCGTGACCTGATTCCCGTCTCGCAGATCGCGTCGATTCCGAATGTCCTGACTGTGAACAACAACGTGCCGGCCAAGTCGCTCACGGAGTTCATCGCGCTCGTTCAGAAGAAGGACGCCCCGGTGAACTACGGTTCCGCGGGCAACGGGTCGGCCTCGCATCTGTCCGGCGCGCTATTCAACGCGATGGCCAAGGGCGACATGGTCCATGTGGCGTACAAGGGCGGGGCGCCGGCGAACGTGGATCTGATGGGTGGCCAGGTGCAGGCCGTGTTTTCGCCGCTGGTGGAAGTGCTGTCTTACCTGGAAAGCGGCAAGCTGCGCGCATTGGGCGTGACCACCCCGGAGCGTTCGCCGCGTCTGCCCGATGTGCCGGCCGTGGGCGAATCGCTGCCCGGGTTCGATGTGTCGCTGTGGAACGGTGTGTTCGTGCCTGCCGGCACGCCGCCCGCCGTCGTGGATAAGCTCGCTCAGGCCTTGAAGTCGGTGACGCAAGACCCAGCCTTCCGCAAGGTGCTGCTGGACCAGGGTTCCGCGCCCACGAGCCAATCGCCGGCGCAGTTCAAGGCTTTCCTGGACCAGGAAATCGACAAGTGGGCCAAGCTGGTCAAGCTGTCCGGGGCGACGGTGGACTGACGCCGGGCGCCGCCTCTGCGCAATTCCGCTGCTGCGGGCGCGCGCACGTCACAACCTGCAATATCTCGCCCGCGCCACGGCGTTATTGTCTGGGAGATATGTGACGCGCCCGCCCGGTCGGCTGGAATACCAGAAAGAGGCACTCCATGACTTACTCGAGCTATCACAAGAAGGACATCTTCGGCCGCCCCTTGCATGCCGAAACCCAGATGATGTCCTACGGCTACGATCCCTATCTGTCCGAGGGAGCGGTCAAGCCGCCGGTGTTTCTGACGTCCACGTTCGCGTTCCGCACGGCCGAGGATGGCGCCGCGTTCTTTGATCTGGTGTCCGGCCGCAAGCCCTTGCCGCAGGGCGAGACGGCGGGACTGGTGTACAGCCGGTTCAACCATCCAAACCTGGAGATCGTGGAAGACCGGCTGTCGCTGCTGGACGGCTCGCAGGATGCCGCCGTGACTTCCAGCGGCATGTCCGCGATCAGCGCGGTGCTGATGGCGTTTCTGCGGCCGGGCGATCAACTGGTGCAGTCCGTCCCGCTCTATGGCGGCACCGAGACGCTGATCGGCAAGATCTTTCCGGAGTGGGGCGTGGGTTCGCATCCCGTGGCGGACGGGCTGTCGCCGCGCAACATGCGCACCGCGCTGGAAGAGGCCGCAGCCAAGGGGCCGGTAAAGCTTTTCTATGTCGAAACGCCCGCCAATCCCACCAACGCGCTGTTCGACTTCGAGGCCATGAAGAACGAGCTGGATGCGTTCGAAACGCGTCACGGCTACCGGCCGATCTCGGTGTGCGACAACACGCTGCTCGGGCCGATCTTCCAGAAGCCGGCGGAGCACGGGGTGGATCTGTCGGTGTATTCGCTGACCAAGTATGTTGGCGGCCATAGCGATCTGGTGGCGGGGGCGGTCACCGGCAGCAAGGAGCTCATCAAGAAAGTGCGCGCGATCCGCAGCGCCTTCGGGTCGCAACTGGATCCGCATTCTTGCTGGATGATCACGCGGTCGATGGAAACGGTGGTCCTGCGCATGAAGCAGGCGGCGCGCACGGCAACCCGCGTGGCGGAATGGCTGGCGGGCAATCCGCACGAAAAGGTGCAGGTATTCCATCCGGAACTGATCGCCGATCGCGCCTACCAGGAGGTGTACAAGCGGCAATGCACCGGGCCGGGTTCGACGTTCGCCTTCGTGCTGGACGGCGGCCGCGAGCGCGCCTTCCGCTTCATCAATGCGCTGCATCTGTTCCGTTCGGCGGTCAGCCTGGGCGGCACGGAGACGCTGGTGTGCCACCCGGCGTCGACCACGCATTCCGGGGTGCCCGCGGCGGAGCGAGATGCCGCGGGCGTGTCCGAAGGCCTGATCCGGGTGTCGATCGGCCTGGAGCACGAGGAAGACCTGATCGCGGACATGGACCACGCATTTCGCAACGGCTGATTGGTGCGGGCAGTGCGGCCGCACGTCGGCGCGCAGTTCCCGACGCGCCCCGCGGCTTCAGCCCGGCTGCACCGCCCGGCGGGCGCGGTTCAGCAGCACGAACGCGGCGGTGCCCAGCAGCATGATCGTGGCGGTGGCGATCACCGCGGCGTAGCCCGTCTCAAAGGCGGCGCGCGCCATCTCGGTCAGCGTGGCCGCCAGATCGGCGGGCAGGCGTTCGGCGACGACGAGCGCTTCGTCCAGGCTGTCGCGCGCGGCGCCGGTCGCTGCCACGCCCGCCGGCACGGACAGCGACTGCGCGTACACGCCCGACAGGATCGAACCCATCAGCGTCACGCCCAGCGCGCCGCCCAGTTCATACGAGACTTCCTCGATCGACGCGGCCATGCCGGCGCGCTCGGGCGTGGCGCTTTGCATGATGGTGCTGGACGCGGCCGTCATGGTGGCGCCGATGCCCAGGCCCAGCACGCAAAGGCTGATCAACTGCGGGATGACCGCTGCGTCGTAGGTCAGGAGGTACCCGCCCATGCCAGCGCCTGACACCAGCAGCGACAGGAACAGCATGCGCCGGCTGCCCACGCGCCCGAGCAGAAGACCCGCGAGCGGCCCGGCGACAAAGGCGGCCAGCGGCAGCGGCAGGATGAACAGCGCGGACTGGATCGGCGACATGCCCAGCACCAGTTGCAGGCGCTGGCTGAACACCAGCTCCATGCCCAGCAGCGCCGCGGCGGCAAACAAGGCGGCGGCGACGGCCGAACTGAAGGACGCGTTGCGGAAGATGGCGAAGTCGATCAGAGGATAGGGCCGCCGCCGCTGACGGCGCACGAAAACGGCCAGCATGGCGGCGCCCGCCGCGCAGGCCACGATGGCGTGCAGCCAGGACGGCGACGCACGCCCCAGTTCCTTGAGCGCGTAGGCGCACAGGATCATGCCCGCCATCACCTGCAAGGAGCCGACCAGATCCCACGGCCGCGATGCGTCGGGCTGGCTTGCCGGGATGAACCGCCATGCCAGCGGCAACGCCAGCAGCACGATGGGGACGTTGATGAGAAACACCGAGCCCCACCAGAAATGCTCCAGCAGCAGGCCGCCCACGACGGGTCCGAGCGCGGCGCCGCCCGAGGCGACCGACGCCCAGACGCCAATCGCCACGGCGCGCTCGCGCTCGTCGGCAAACGCCAGGCGCAGGATGGACAGCGTGGCGGGCATCATCATCGCCGCGCCCACACCCAGCAGCGCGCGGGCCGCGATCAGGACGACCGCGCCGGGCGAATAGGCGGCGGCGAGCGACGCCGCGCCGAATACGGCCAGCCCCATCATGAAAAGGCGCTTGTGGCCCAGCCGGTCGCCCAGCGTGCCCATGCCCAGCAACAGGCCGGACACGACCAACGCATATACGTTCACGATCCACAGCTTGGCGGATGCGGTGACGCCAAGTTCGTGGGTGAGCCGCGGCAGGGCGGTGTACAGGACCGTCATGTCGACGACGATCAGCAGCAAGGCGCTGGACACGATGGCCAGCACCAGCCAGCGGCCGGGGGTGGCCGCGGCAACAGCGTTCGAATGAGTCCGCTGCATGGTTCTACTCCTAAAAAGACCGTGTTTCCACTCGCGGCGTGCGCGCTCGGGAACACGGGCTGGCATTATCCATCTACATATCCGCCATAAAAAGTTGGATTGCATCTATAAAATCGATGGATTGAAAGGAGGTCACCATGCAATGGACCTTGGACCAACTTCGGCAATTCGTGGCGGCGGCAGAGGCCGGGTCGTTCTCGGCGGCGGCGCGCCGCATCGGCCGCGCCCAGTCCGCGGTCAGCACGGCGGTGGGCCTGCTGGAGGCGGATCTGGGCGTGGAACTCTTTGACCGGTCGCGCCGCAATGCGGTGCTGACGCCGGCCGGCGAGGTGATGCTGCGGGAAGCGAAAGAACTGCTGCGCCAGGCGGGCGGGCTGTCGCAGCGCGCGCTGGCGTTTGCCGGAGGCCAGGAGGCGCGACTGTCGATTGCGCTGGACGAGGCCTTGCCGTATCTGGTGCTAGGCGCGCTGGCGCTGGAACTGGCCGAGCGATTCCCGGCGCTTGAGCTGACGCAGTTGAACGGCACCGCGACCGAGGTTGCCGATTACGTGCGGCAGGGCCGGGCCAGCATCGCGTTCCACTTCGACCGGGGCGACCCCGGCAGCGACTTTGCGCACCGTTCGCTGGGCAACGTGGCGCAAGGGATCTTCGTGGCGTCTGGCCATCCGCTGGCTGCGCTGCCGCAGGTGTCGCGCGAAGACCTGGCGCGTCACCGCCAGCTTGTCATGCAGATGGAAGGCGTTGAGGACATGGTGCTCAGTCCCACAGTGTGGCGCACCGACAGCTTCTACAGCATCGCGGGCATGGTGGCCGACGGCCTGGGCTTTGCGATCCTGCCGCTGAATATCGCGGAATACGAGAGCTTCAGCACCACGCTGACGCCGGTGCCGTGCGCGGAACTGGCCCTGCCGATGCTGTCCGTGCGGACGTTGTGGCTGCAAGGGGCCGTGTTGAACGAGACGGAACGCTGGCTTCAGCAGCGCATGGAGCAATTGCTGCGGGCGGGATAGCGCAGCGGAGCGGAATGCGCGTCAGGCAAGCCGCGTCTCAGGTCCGCAGCGCGTCAGCTCAGCCGCGTCTCAGCTCAGCAGCGCGGCAACCAGATCGCTGCCCGCCTGTCGGTCACCGCTGAAATCCAGCGCGGCCAGCACGTGTTCCAGGTGTTCGTCCATCAGGGCGCAGGCGCGATCGGCATCGCCGGCGCGTGCCGCCTCGATGAAGGCGTGATGCTCGCGCGACGAGCAATTGGCGTCGTGGGAGCTTTGATACAGCACGGTGATCACCGCGCTGCGCGCCGACAATTCGCGCAGCATGCCGGTCAGCACCGAGTTGCCCACGGTCTCGGCAAGCAGGATGTGGAACTGGCTGAGCAACCGGTTTCTCGCCTGCACGTCGCCGCTTTCCAGGGCCCGGCGTTCCTCGGCCAGATGCGCATCGATGCGGCGGAAGTCGGCGGTCTTGGCGCAGGCCACGAATTCCCGGGCCAATGCCGCTTCCAGGATGCGGCGCACGGCGTAGACCTCGCGCGCCTCGTTCGCGTCGGGCTTGCTGACGAAGGCGCCCTTGTCCGGAACGATGTTGATGAGCTTGTCCTTGGACAGCATCAGGAGCGCGGCGCGGATCTTGGTGCGGCTTACCTTGTAGACCCGGGCCAGGGCCTCCTCGCGCAGCCGGGTGCCGGGCGGAAGCTTGTGCGCCACGATGGCGGCGGACACTTCCTGGGCGATGTCGTCGGCGCTGGGGTCTGGCTGGACGTCCTGATTCATGAGGCGCGGCAGGGCTGCCGGTAGCGGGAAATCGTCGGGCAGCCAGTCTAACAAAAGGCGGCCGGGGCGGCAGACATTTCTTGCATACAAAATCTGTCTGCACGCTCTTCCCTAACGGTGCGGGGCTGCGCGCTGCGCGGGGATCGCGGCAGCAGCGCCTGCCGGCCTGCCCCTGTCCTCCCGGCGTCCGTCCCACTTGCTCGTCCCGCCAGCTTGTCGCGCTACTTGGCCATCAACCCCAGGTTTTCGATCAATGCCTTTTCCTTGACGAAGGTGGCCTGCGCCCAGGCCTTGTAGTCCTCGCTGCTGCGGTAGGCCGGTTCCTGATTGAGCTGCATCATGACGTCCATGCTGGCCTGGTCGAACAGCGCCTTCTTGAACGCGTCATGCAGGATCTTCACGACCGCCGGGTCCATGCCCTTCGGACCGGCCAGACCATACGGCGACGTGGACACGACCTTGTAGCCCAGCTCTTGCGCGGTCGGCACGTCGGGCCAGCGCGTCGTGCGCTTTTCGCCAAAGGTGACCAGCAGGCGCATCTTGCCGGAATCGACGAACTGGTCCCAGCCGGTGGCGTCGCTCTGCGCCATGACATGGCCGCCCAGCAGCGCCTGCTGCATGTCGGCGTTGCCCTTGAACGGCACGTGGTTGAGCTTGACGTTGGCGTTGATGGCGATCTCTTCGATGATCAAATGCGGCGACGAGCCGATGCCGGTGGAGCCGTAATCGATCTTGCCGGGCGCCTTGCGCGCCGCCTCGATGTACTCGTTGAAGGTCTTGTACGGCGAATCGGAGCGCACCGTGAAGCCGAAGGTATAGCCCGACAGGCCCAGGATGAAGGTGAAATCGTTGATCGGATCCCAGCTGCTTTTCTGCATGTAGGGCATGCGGAGCATCGCCAGCGTATACAGGGCGATGGTGTAGCCGTCCGGTTTGGCCGTCTTGGCCATGGTCGCCGTGCCCAGCGTGCCGCCGGCGCCGGGCCGGTTTTCCACGATGACGGGCTGGCCCAGGTGTTTGGAAGCGTCCTGCGCAACGATCCGCAGGTGGCGGTCGGTGGATCCGCCGGCCGGGAAGGGCACGATCAGGGTGATGGGCTTGGTGGGAAAGTCCGTCTGGGCGCTGGCGGAAAAGGGCAACGCGGCGCTTGCCAGCGTGAGCGTCAGGGCGGTAAGGACAGCGCGTCGCAGGGGAAGTCGGTTCATATTGTTTGTCTCCTGGTGGTTTGCCTGATGGTTGTTATGGGCGGCCGGTCAGTCGCGCAAGTCGACCTTGACGGGCAGCCGGGACAGCGCTTCGCGCAGCTGGGCTTTCAGCGGCGCGGGCGCACCGGCGCCGGCTTCTACGGCGACATCCGGTTGCGCATCGGCCAGCACGCGGAAGACGGGATCGTCTTGCGCGCGGCCAGCCGCTTGCAGGGTGCGCGCCACCACGGCCTCGACCGACACGGCGGTCGCCAGGCGGCGCAAATCGGGTTTGTAGATCTTGCCCACGTTTGTCATCGGCATGGTCTCCAGCACGACGACCCGCTTGGGCCGTGCGGGGCCTTCGTCCACGTGCTCAGCGGCGTAAGCCACCAATTCCGCCTCGGTCACCTCGCTGCCTTCGGCCAGCGTGACGAAGGCGATGGGCAATTCGCCCGCGTAGGCATCGGGGGCGCCGACTGCCGCGCAAAGCTGCACCGCCGGGTGTCTGGCAAGCGCGTCCTCGATGGTCTTGGGGTCGATGTTGTGGCCGCCGCGGATGATCAGATCCTTGGCGCGGCCCTGTAGATGCAGGCGGCCCTCGGCATCCATCAGGCCGACGTCGCCGCTGATGAGCCAGCCGTCCTCCGTGAAGGCGCGCGCGGTGTCGTCGGGGTCCAGAAAACCGGGGATGACGTTCGGCGCCTTGATCAGCACCATGCCCGGCGTGCCGGGCGGCAGATCGCGCGCGGGCTGGCCCGCGGGCATGTCCAGGCTGACGATGCGGATTTGCACATACGGCAGCGGGAACCCCACGCAGTTGACGGGGAATTCGCAGCCGGGGGGCGAGATCGAGGTGATGCCCGCCATTTCGGTCATGCCCAGGCTTTCGCTGACGTGCAGGCCGAAGAGGCGCTTGAAGCGCGCGGCCAGCTCGGCGGGCAGGGGCGCGGCGCCGGTGCGGCAGTAACGGAGCGATGAAATGTCGGCGCCGGCCAGCGGCACCTCGGCCAACGCGGCCAGGATGGTCGGCACGCCCTGCAGGGAGGTCGCGCGGTGCTTTTCGACAAGGCGCCAGTAATTGCGCAGCACGTCGCGGTTGCGCAGCAGCAGGGTGGTGGGAATGACGGTTTCGACGCCGGACGACAACGCCGCCAGCGATGCCGGCAGCACGCCCGCCACATGAAACAGCGGATAGCCATTGATGACCACATCGCCGGGACCTGCGTTTTGCAGTTGCACGGCCGCCCAGGCGGAAAACACCTGATTGGCGTGCGTGTGGATCGCCAGCTTGGGCGCGCCCGTGGTGCCGCCCGTGTGGAAATAGGCGGCCACGTCGCTGGCGCGGATGACGCGTTCGCTGACCAGCCGGTCGGAAGGCTGGGCCGCGCGCGCGGCATTGAAATCCAGCGCGAAGTCCGGCAGCGCGGGGCGGTCCGCTTCGGCTTCATGCCACGGCGCCACGCGCAACAGCGACTTCAGGGTCGGCACGCGCTCCATCAGACGCAGCGCCTTGGACCACGAGCCGCACTCCACGTCGGATCCATAGGCGATCAGCGCCTTGGCGCCGGCCGTCGTCATCAGCGATGCCAGCTTGTCTTCGGTGAGCAGCGGATTGAGCGGTTGAACGATGCCGGCCGCCTCGCCGCCCCAGAGGGCAAGGTGGTATTCCAGGCAGCCGGGCAGCAGCACGCCCACGGCGTCGCCTTCGCGGATGCCCAGGCTGTGCAGCAGGTTGGCGGTCTGGTGGATGCCGGCCAGCAGGTCCTGATAGGTCCAGCTGATGGCGTCGTCGGCGGGATCCGCGCTGCGCAGGAAGGTCAGCGCGCGCCGTTCACCGAACGCGGCCGCGGAATTGCAGAAAATTTCGTAGGTGCTCTGCACCGTCAGCGTTTCTTTCAGCGGCCGGGCCTGCAGCCGCTGGACGTCCTCTGCGGTGCGCACCGGGAACGGCGCGGCGAAGGGGCGGGAGAGGGTGGCGGAACGGGATTCGATCATGGCCGTGCGTCCGCGTTCATGCCTGCCCCAGCGCAATGTAGCGGCGCAGGTGGTGGTCTTCGTCGCCCAGCTGATGGTCGATCATGACCAGGCGCTTGGCGTAGTGCGCCAGCGGCAACTCCCAGGTCATGCCGATGCCGCCATGCAGCTGGATGCATTCTTCGGCCACCAGCGTGCCGATGCGCCCGATGGTGACCTTGGCGGCCGACAGCGCGCGTTCGCGCGTGACACGGTCGGGGTGGTCGACGGCGGCGGCGGCGTTGATGACGGCCGAGCGCGCCTGTTCGATCTCCAGCAGCACGTCAGCCATGCGATGCTGCAAGGCCTGGAAGCTGCCGAGCGGTGCGCCAAACTGGCGGCGCGTGCGCAGGTATTCCAGCGTGGCGTCGCGCGCGCAGTCCATGGCGCCGACGGCCTCGGCGCACAGCGCCAGGATGCCGCGTCCCACGGCGCGCTCCAGCAGCGGGAAACCGGCGTCCGCCTCGCCCAGCAACGCGCCGGGTCCAAGCTGCACGTTGTCCAGCACAAGCTCCGCGGCGCGCCCGCCGTCGATCAGTCCGTAGCCCCGCAGGCTCAGGCCGGGCGTCGCCTTGGTCACCAGAAAGAGGCTGATGCCGGCCTCGTCGTCGTCAGCGCCCGACGTCCGCGCCGACACCAGGAATAGATCCGCGTGTTCGCCCGCGTAGACGACCGCCTTGGCGCCATTGAGCACCCAGCCGTCGGCGCTGCGTTGCGCACGCGCCTGCACCTGGTTGAGGTCGTACCCGGATTGCGGTTCGGCGTGGGCCAGCGCGGCGGTCAGGCTGCCGGCGATCAGGCCTTCCAGCGCCTCGCGCTGTTGGGGCGTGCCCTTTGATGCGATCGCGCTTCCCACCATCACCGCATCCAGGAAGGGTTCCACGACCATGCCGCGGCCCAGCGCTTCAAAGACGACAGAGATGTCAAAGCCCGCGCCGCCCAGCCCGCCGTCCGCCTCGGTGAACAGCGCGCCGATGGCGCCCAGCTCTGCGTAGCGTTGCCAGAACTCGGCGCTGTACCCCTGCGGCGATTCGGCGTGGCGCATGCGGGTGGCAAAGTCGTATTGCTCGGCGACAAAGCGGCGCAGCATGTCCGAGAGCATGCGCCGGTCTTCGGTGTGTTCGAAATTCATGGCCAGCCCTTACAGTCCCAGGATCATCTTGGAGATGATGTTCTTCTGGATTTCATTGGAGCCGCCGAAGATCGACAGCTTGCGGTTGTTGAAGTACTGCGCTGCGGCGCTGTTGGCGCCGTCCGGGCCGATGGGCGGCGCATCGTAGCCATCGTGCAGCGCCTCGGGCACAAAGGGGCGCGCGTACGGGCCCATGGCGCGGCGGTTCAAGGCGCTGATCTCCTGGCGGATCTGGGTGCCGCGGATCTTCAGCATCGAACTCTCCGCGCCAGGCGCGCCGCCGCCGGCCACGGCCGCGACCACGCGCAGGTTGGTCGTGCGCATGTTGGCCAGCTCGATCTCGACGCGCGCCAGCCGCGCGGCAAAATCCGGGTCTTCGGTCATCGGGCGGCCATGCCGTTTCTGGCGCGCGGCCACGGCCTTCAGGCGTTCCAGCGCAGCCGTGGACTGGCCCACGCCGGCAATGTTGGTGCGCTCATAGGTCAGCAGATACTTGGCGCACGTCCAGCCGCGGTTTTCCTCGCCCACCAGGTTCTCGACGGGCACGCGCACGTCAGAGAAGAACACTTCATTGACTTCGTGTTCACCGTCCAGCGTGATGATGGGGCGCACTTCGATGCCCGGGCTGTTCATGTCGATCAACAGAAAGCTGATGCCTTCCTGGCGCCGGCCTTCCTGCGAGGTCCGCACCAGGCAGAAGATCATGTTGGCGTACTGGCCCAGCGTGGTCCACGTCTTCTGTCCGTTGACGACGTAGCTGTCGCCATCGCGCACGGCGGTGGTTTTCAGCGACGCCAGGTCCGAGCCCGCGCCGGGTTCGGAGTAGCCCTGGCACCACCAGTCCGAGCCGTCGAGAATACGCGGCAGCCAGTAACGGCGCTGCGCCTCGGTGCCGTACTTGATCAGCACGGGCCCCAGCATGCTCAGGCCGAACGGCACGATGCGCGGGGCGTTGGCCAGTGCGCATTCGTTGTCGAAAATGTACTTCTGCGCGGCCGTCCAGCCGGTGCCGCCGTATTCCTCGGGCCAGTGCGTGGCCAGCCAGCCTTGCGCGTTCAGGATCGCGTGCCATTCGGTCATGTCGTCACGCGTCAGCAGCTTGCCTTCGCCAACCTTGTCCGCCAGACGCCGGGGCAGCCTGGCGTCCAGAAAGGCGCGCACTTCGTCGCGGAAGGCGATTTCTTCGGGGGTGAATTCCAGATCCATGCGGGTCTCTCAGTAGATTTCAAACAGGCCGGCCGCGCCCATGCCGCCACCAATGCACATCGTGACGACGGCATAGCGGGCGCCGCGGCGGCGGCCTTCGATCAGGACATGCCCAGCCAGCCGCGCGCCGGTGACGCCGAAGGGGTGACCCAGCGCAATGGAACCGCCGTCCACGTTCAGGCGGTCCATGGGGATGCCCAGCTTTTCCTGGCAATACAGGGCCTGCGAGGCAAAGGCCTCGTTCAGCTCCCACAGGTCGATGTCCTGCACTTTCAGGCCGTGGCGCGCCAGCAGATTGGGCACCGCGTAGACCGGGCCGATGCCCATTTCGTCCGGCTCGCAGCCGGCGATGGCAAGGCCGCGGAAGGCGCCCAGCGGACGGATGCCGGCGCGCTGCGCCTCGGCCGCTTCCATCAGCACGCAGGCGGCCGCGCCGTCGGACAACTGCGAGGCATTGCCCGCCGTGACGAACTGGCCTTCGCCGCGCACGGGCGCCAGGCCGGCCAGCGCCTCGTAAGTCGTGCCGGGACGGTTGCAGGTGTCCTTGTCCACCGTCACTTCGCGTTCGGTGACCGCCCCGGTGGCGCGGTCCGTGACGGACATGGTGGTGGTGACCGGAATGATTTCCTCGCGGTAGCGGCCCGCGGCCTGCGCGGCCTCGGTGCGCGCCTGGCTTTGCGCGGCAAAGCGGTCCTGCGCCTCGCGGCTGATGCCGTAGCGGGCGGCCACGATGTCGGCGGTCTCGATCATGGGCAGGTAGAGTTCGGGCTTGTTGGCGACGATCCACGGGTCCATGCCGCTGACGCCATCGTCGCGGGTGCGGATCTGCGACACCAGCTCGACGCCGCCCGCAATCACGGCGGGTGCGCCGTCCATCACGATGCGGCTCGCGGCCGACGCGATCGCCTGCAGGCCGGATGCGCAATAGCGGTTGATGGTGGCGCCGCCGACGCTGACGGGCAGCTCCGCGCGGATCACGGCCTGGCGGCCGATGTTGCGCCCGGTGGCGCCTTCCGGATAGCCGCAGCCGATGAACGCGTCTTCGATCAGCGCGGGGTCGATGCCGGCGCGGTCCACGGCGGCGCGCACGGCGTGCGCGGCCAACGTGGGCCCGGCAATCAGGTTGAATTCGCCGCGCCCCGCCTTGGTGATGGGGGTGCGGGCAGTGGAAACGATGACGGCTTCACGCATGAGGGTTCCTAGGATGAATTCGGATCAGGCGGCGTTCAGGCTGCCGAAGGTGCGGCCGGACTCGGCCAGTTCCACGAGCAGCGGCGACGGCTTCCAGAACGCGGGGTCTTCCTTCGCATAACTGCGGATGTCGGCAAGAATGCTTTGCAGGCCCACGCTGTCGGCGTAGTGCATCGGGCCGCCGCGGTGGCGCGGAAAGCCATAGCCGGACAGGAACACGACGTCGATGTCGGACGGGCGCAGCGCGATGCCCTGGTGCAGCACGTTCGCCGCTTCGTTGACCATCGCGGCCAGGTAGCGGCGCAGGATGTCTTCCTGCGTGAACGGCCGCGGCGTGACACCGGCGCGGCGGCGTTCTTCGTCGATGATGGCAAGCACTTCCGGGTCCGGCGTGCCCTGGCGCGCGCCGTCGGGGTACAGATAAAAGCCGCGGCCGGTCTTCTGACCAAACCAGCCGCGCTCGCAGAGGCGGTCAGGAATCTGCACGTAGCGCAGCGCCGGGTCGCGCGTGGCGGCGCGGCGTTTGCGCGTCGCCCAGCCGATGTCTCCGCCGGCCAGATCGGCCATCTGGTACGGACCCATCGGATAGCCAAACGCGCGCACGGCGGCGTCGATGTCATAAGGCGAGGCGCCATCCTCCATCATCATGTCCGCCGCCTGCCGGTGCACGGCCAGGATGCGGTTGCCGATGAAGCCATCGCACACGCCCGCGCGCACGGGAATCTTGCGCAGCCGTCGCGCCAGCTCGAAGCCGGTTGCCACGGTGTCCGGCGCGGTGTGGCGGCCGACCACGATCTCCATGAGCTTCATGATGTTGGCCGGCGAGAAGAAGTGCAGCCCCAGCACGTCGGCCGGTCCGCGCGTCGCTTCGGCGATGCGGTCCACATCCAGGTAAGAGGTGTTGGTGGCCAGCACGGCGCCGGGCTTGGCAACGCGATCCAGTTGCGCGAAGACGGCCTGCTTGACGGCCATGTCCTCGAACACGGCTTCGATGATGAGGTCGGCCTCGCCCAGCGCGTCATAGCTGGTGGCCCCGGTGTAGCGCGCCAGGCGCGCTGCGCGTTCATCGGCGCTGATCCGGCCTTTCTTGACCAGCAGGTCGTACACCTGCTCGACGCGTGCGCGGCCACGTGCCAGCGCGGCCTCGTCCTGTTCCACCATCACGACCGGCAGGCCCGCATCGAGCACCGCCACGGCAATGCCCGCGCCCATCGTGCCGCCACCGACGATGCCCACGCGCTCAAGCCGGCGCGAGCGCGCTTCCTTCAGCTCGGGGATCTTCGCGGTTTCGCGCTCGGCAAAGAACGCGTGGACCAGCGCCGCGCGCTGCGGGCTGTCCAGGCATTGCAGGAAGAGCGCGCGCTCGATGCGCAGGCCTTCGTCGAAGGGCTGTTCGATCGCTGCGCGCACCGCGTCGACGATCTTTGCGGGCGAGTACAGGCCGCGGGTGGTAGCGGCGACGCGTTCGGCGGCGGCATCCACCACCGCCAGTTGCGCTTGCCGGTCTGAGAGAGCCTCGGCCGCATCACGGGTGCGGCGCGGGCCGGCGTTCAGCGCCAGCAGTTCGCGCGTGTAGGCAAGGCCTGCGTCCAGCGGATCTTCCTCAGTGGACAGCACGTCGACCAGCCCCGAAGCCAGGGCGGCTTCGGCGGGCAAGTGCTTGCCGGTCAGCATCAGGTCCAGCGCGGCCTGTGCGCCCATCAGGCGCGGCGCACGCTGCGTGCCGCCCGCTCCGGGCAACAGGCCCAGGTTCACTTCGGGCAGGCCGAGCTTGGCGGTGGCCAGCGCCACGCGATAGTGCGCCGCCAAGGCAATCTCCAGCCCGCCGCCCAGCGTTGCGCCGTGCAGCGCCGCCACGACCGGCTTGGCGCTGGCTTCGATCTGATTGCATAGGTCGGGCAGCAGGGGCGGTTGCGGCGGCTTGCCGAACTCGCGGATGTCCGCGCCCGCGATAAAGTTTTTGCCAGCGCCCATCAGCAGAATCGCGCGGACCCGCGCGTCCGTCTGCGCCTGTGCGATGGCGTCGGACAAGTCTCGACGCACGGCGGCGCTCAACGCATTCACGGGGGGATGGTCGATGACGATGACCAGAATGTCTTCGTAGCGGCGCGTCTGGGCCGCGCCGGTGCTTGCGCTGTCTGTCATGGACAGTGTCTCCAATGATGCTTCCTGCTCGCGCGCCGCGCCGGCATGCCGGTGCGCCGACGCCTGGCGCGAACGGAGCTTTGGCGGGCCAGGGGTGGCCCGTCTCTTATGGCTTTATTCTTTCGCAGCAAAGATGTCTTGACAATGACATCGATAATTGACACTACGGACAAGAAAATTTGACAATGCACGGCAAGGAGCGCCGCCATGGACACCAAATCCCTTACCCTGCTGGTCGAAATCCTGGACGCGGGCAATCTCAGCGAGGCCGCGCGCCGCCTGAAGATGACGCGCGCCAACGTCAGCTATCACCTGAGCCAATTGGAGCGTTCGGTCGGCATGCAGCTGGTGCGGCGCACGACGCGGCGCGTGGAACCCACCGAGATCGGCCTGAAGCTGTACAAGCACGGGCGCAGCATCCAGGATGAGCTCGCAGCCGCGCGCGAATCGATCGAAACTCTGGGCAAGACACCGCAGGGCAAGGTGCGCCTGAGCGTGCCCAGCGGCTACGGGCAGTTCGTGATGACGCCCTGGCTGCTTGAGTTCAAGAAAACCTATCCCGACATCGTGCTGGACGTGCTGTTTGAAAACAGCGTCGAAGACCTGCTGCGCGACGAAGTCGACATTGCCGTGCGCATCATGTCCGAACCGCCGCAGCATCTGGTCGCGCGCGAACTCGGCCAGGTCCGCTACGTGGCCTGTGCGTCCAGGGACTACGCGGAAAGCCGCGGGCTTCCCCAGCGGCCCGAAGACCTGGCCGGCACGCCCGTCATCAGCGCCGCCGTGATCGGCCGGCCGCTGCGCCTGTCGGCGTACTACGGCGGGCAGCCCCGCCAGCATGTCGTCCTGGAACCCACCGTCATTTCCCGCAACTATGCCTTCCTGCGCGACGCCATCCGCGCGGGCCTGGGCGTCGGCGTGGTGCCGGATTATGTGGTGCACGAGGACATTGCGCGCGGCGAGCTTGTCCCCGCGCTGACCGACTGGCGCTTGAGCATTTTTGGGCGCGGCATGTATATGCTGTACATGCCGAATCGCCACCATCCGCGGGCGCTCGCAATGATCATTGAATTCATCCTGGAGCGGGCGCAGCGGCAGCACGAGGGCGAGCCGGGTCTGCTGGCAATCAGCAGCGGCTGAACCTGCCGGGCACGCAACTTGCTGACGGCCTTCGCAAAACGGATGTGAGGGGAAAGATGGACAGCGCGACGCCAGTGGTCACTTCGCCGCAGAGGGAAGGCCCGGAACCTGTAGCGGCCCAGGCCGCCGAAAAAAAGGCCGAGCCGGCGGCGGCAAAGCCCGATCCTTCCGAGGAAAAAGTCACGGCGCAGGACGCCGGCCTCATCAAGCCGCCGTCGCCCACGCCGCTCGTGCGCGTCAGCGGCTTCTGTCTGGTGACGCTGACTGTCCTTGCCGTGTTGTTTGGCCTGAAGGCGGGGCAGGAATTCATCGTTCCGGTGGTGATGGCGATTGTGGTCGCCTATACCTTGGATCCCGTCGTCGCCCTGATGGAGCGATATCGCGTGCCGCGCTCGCTGGGCACCGTCATCGTGATGTCGGCCATCGCCGTCGGGATCGTGGGCGTCATCTACGTCACGCAGGACCAGGTCGCCGACATCATCAATGCGCTCCCCGAGATATCAAGCAAGCTGTCCCGCACGCTGGGCGGCCTCTTGAGCGGCGACGGCTCCCTGATGGAAAAATTGCGCAACGCAGCAAGCATCCTGCAGGAGTCGGGTGCGCCCAAGCCCGGCGGTCGCGTCGTCGTGGCCAAGTCGGACGGCGGGCTGAGCGACATCCTGCTGTGGGGCTCCAAGGGGCTGGCCACCTTCGTCGGGCAGGCCACCATGTGCGTGTTCCTGGTTTTCTTCCTGCTGCTGTCGGGCAACGCGTTCAAGCGCAAGTTCGTCAAGATGGCCGGCAAGACGTTGTCGCAAAAGAAGATCAGCGTGCACATGCTGGACCAGATCAACAACTCGATCCATATGTACATGGCGATGATGCTGGTGACCAATGTGGCGCTGGGGCTGCTGTCATGGGGCGCCTTCCGCCTGCTGGGACTGGAAAACGCTGCGACCTGGGCGGTGGTGGCGGGCGCGCTGCACATCATCCCGTACTTCGGCCCGCTGATGACGGCGGTCGGCACTGGCGTCGCGGGACTGGTGCAGTTCGGTGAGCTCGGTCCCGCACTGGCCATCTCCATGAGTTCCGTCGCCATTGCGTTGTTGATGGGCGTCGTCGTCACCACCTGGATGTCTGGCCGCATCGCACGGATGAACGCCGTGGCCGTGTTCATCCTGCTGCTGCTATTCACGTGGCTGTGGGGCATCTGGGGAACGCTGCTGTCCGTGCCCATTGCCTTCATCGCGAAGGTGGTGGCCGATCATATCGAAGGGTTGGAGGCGTTGTCGGAGTTCCTGAGCGAGTAGGGCGGATGGCGGTTTCCGGGTGAAATGGCCGGGCCGCCATCGATTGGTATGCTCGGGGCTTGCATCAACGGATCCTTCATGACCGACACTACGCAACCTCAACGAATCGCCGGCGCGCACACCGCGCTGGATGCCGATGCGCGGCGCGCGCAATTGCGCCGCATGAAGATCGGGGCGCTGGCGCTGCTTGTCGCCATGGTCAGCGGCTTCATCACCAGTCACGTCATGGGCGGGCAGGGCGCGTGGGCCTGGGTGCGGGCGTTTTGCGAGGCAGCCACCGTTGGCGCGTTGGCCGACTGGTTCGCCGTGGTTGCGCTGTTCCGGCGGCCGATGGGTCTGCCCATTCCGCACACCGCCATCATCCCCAGCAACAAGGACCGCATCGGCGACAGCCTGGCGATCTTCGTGCGCGATCACTTCCTGGACCCCGACACCCTCATTGAAAAGCTGCGCGTCTTCGATCCCGCCGCGCGGCTGAGCCGCTGGCTGGCCCAGCCCGCGCAGGCGCACGCCCTGAGCGATGGGGCGCGGCGCGTGGCGCTGCAGACGCTGGACCTGCTGGACGATCGGGCCGTGCGCGGTGTCATCCAGGAATTCGTCGTCAGCAATCTGCGCCGCTGGGATGCGGCGGGCACCGCCGGCGAGGTGCTGGGCCTGTTGACCCGCGACGGGCGGCACCAGGAGCTGCTGGACGCCGCGATGGAACGCCTGGGCGGCTACCTGGCCGAGGAAGACGTCAAGGAGCGCGCGTCGACCCTGCTCGTGAAGTTCGCCCGCAAGGAATGGCCGCGCATCATCGCCGCCGTTGACGTGGTCAAGTCCGTCGACAACATCGCCGACAACCTGGCCGACCGCCTGGCGCGCGCGCTGGTCGAAGAGCTGCGCGACGTGCTGTCCGAGCCCGACCACCCTGTGCGCCGCGACTACGAGGCGTGGGTGATGAACTACATCGAACGCCTGAAGACCGACCCGGCGCTGGCCAGCCAGGTCGAAGCCCTGAAGCAGCGCGCCATCGACCACCCCAAGGTCCAGGAATACGTTCAAGGCCTGTGGGACGACATCCATGCGGCGCTGCGGCGCGACCTGGCGGACGAACATTCCGCGCTGGCCGCGCATCTGGAAAGCGCGCTGCTGGCGCTGGCGCGCAAGCTTGGCGAAGACCCCGGCCTGCGAGAAGCCATCAACAACCACATCTTGGGCGGCGCGCGGCGTCTGACCGGACGGCTGCGTGTTGGCGTCACCGAGCACATTTCGCGCACCGTCAAGAACTGGGACGAACGTCATCTGGTCGACGAACTGGAACTCAGTGTGGGGCGCGATCTTCAGTACATCCGCTTCAACGGCACGCTGGTGGGCGGCCTGATCGGCGTGCTGCTGCATGCGGTGGTCCTGATCGTGAACGGCTAGGCAGCGGCTTTGGCCTTTCCCCACACCGTGTCACAACCTTGTATCAGGAACGAAGTTTTCTGGCGGACCGCCCGGCCCCGGTGCTATCTTCATCTGCGCCGCCGGCTGCGCGAGGCGCGCCTTACCGATGGCCGCCCGCAGCTTGCGGGCATCTTTCCAGGAGGCAATTCATGAAGAAATTCTCGATGCTTGTCACGGCGCTGGCATTGGCGGGCGCGTCCAGCGCGGCGCTGGCCGAAGACGTCTCGATGTCGTTCCTGACGCCCGATGGCGTCGGTAAGAGCGCCGGCACCATCGCCCTGAAAGACACCAAGGAAGGGCTGCAATTCACGCCCCACCTCAAAGGCCTGCCGCCCGGCGAGCGCGGCTTTCATGTGCACGAGAAAGGCTCGTGCGAGCCCGGTCCGGTAAGCGGCAAGACCGCGCCGGGCGGCGGTGCGGGCGGGCACCTGGATCCCAAGGGCACCAAGGCGCACAAGGGGCCGATGGCGACCGACGGACATCAGGGTGACCTGCCGTTCCTCACCGTCGCGGCCGATGGCAGCGCGACGAAAACCGTGCTTGCGCCGCACCTGAAGCTGGCTGACGTGAAGGGCCGGGCGTTGATGATCCACGCTGGCGGCGACAACTACAGCGACAAGCCCGAGCCGCTGGGCGGCGGAGGCGGACGTATCGTTTGCGGCGTCGTGAAATAGGGGGAGTGCGCCCGCGGGCGCTTTCCTCAAGCCGTGCCGTTGCGGCCGTACTGCCGGTAGCCGTCGCGCTGCGCCAGCCGGTCGTAGTACGCCGCCACGGCGGGCAACGCGGGCTTTTCGAACGGCGTCTCGAACCAGCGGTTCACCGACAGCCCCACCGGGATGTCGGCCAGCGTGAACGCGTCGCCGGCCACATAAGCGCCGGTGGCGGCCAGCCGCTGGTCCAGAATCCCCATGAACCGCGCCCAGTCGCGGCACGACGCCTCGATGGCGGCCTCGTCCCGGTGCGCGGGCGACTGCCGCGCCAACGCCATGAAGGCGTAGCTCCAGGACCGGTTCAAGTCGGTTGCCTGCCAATCCATCCACTGGTCCACCCGCGCGCGCCGCTTCGGCTCGGCCGGATACAGGTGTTGCCCCTGATACTGGCCCGCCAGATAGCGGATGATGGTGTTCGACTCCCACAGCACGAAGTCGCCATCCTGGATCACGGGCACCATGGCATTGGGATTGCGCGCCAGGAACTCCGGTTCGGACGTGGGCCGGAAACCGCTGCCCCAGTCTTCGCGATCAAACGGCAAATTCAGTTCTGCGCACGTCCACAGCACTTTACGCACGTTGATGGACGAGGCTTTTCCCAATATTTTCAGCATGTTGGCTACCGCGGGGAGGACGTTTTTCGGAATCGAAGGTCGTCGCAGTCTAGCGGGCCGGGGAACGTGCCGCCATATACAGATTCGGGCGCCGGCAGGCAGAACAGATGCCGGGGGAACGGCACGTGACGGACAAGACCACCTCGCCGCTATCCACGCGCTCCTATATTGCCGACACCGTTGCGCTGATCCTGTTCTTTACGACGACAGGCATCATCAACGAGCGCTGGATCGCGGGAATGACGTGGGACCAGGTGTTCCACGCGCGGCTGATCGGCGGTGCGCTGATGATTCCGGTCGGTAGGCCTTACGGTCTCTGGCGCGATTGGACAATGCGGCGCGCGAAGGACACGCGCGTGTCCCGGCTGCTTTGGGATAGCGTGGCGCTGATGACTTTCCAGGTGCCTATTTACGCCGCGATCATCGCGATCAGCGGGGCATCGGGCGAGGGTCTGGTGCGAGGGATATTGGGCGCGGCCGTGATGATGCTGGTGCTGGGCCGGCCTTACGGCGCGTTTTTGAATGCGATCAGGCGCGTGTTCGGCCTGCCGCCGGGAGGATCGCGGCCGATGTCGCTTAACGAGTAAGCCGTGCGCTTGGGCCTGTCGTGATTGCCGCTCGACGAGTACCCGGACTTGAAGTGTGCCGGGTACTAATCGAGCGTCGGTGGTATTGAATCTGCGACGCGGGTTTTACATCGTCGGTTGCGGAATCGGCGTTTCCGCCGGCATCGAGCCCGTCATGCGCGCCGGGCAACCCGACAGACCCCACTTCGTCACGATGCCCTTTTCGATCATGAACTTCTCGACGCACACGTGATAAGCCGAAATCGGGCCCCAGATCTCTTCGTACGAAATAATTCTTGCACCGCTTTCAAGCGTGTAGCTCTTCTTGGGCGGTCCCCACTTGGAAACCAGTTGCTCTTCGGTGCTGCCCACCCATGCTGCATTAACGTCGTTGTAGGTCTTGTTCCGCTTGCCGGTAATCATGCTCATCTGCGCGGAAGTGCAACCCGCGAGCAGCGCAGGCAAAACCACAAGCAGTGCAATTTTTCTCATTTTGATTGTTACCCCGAAGATCGACGATTGAGACTGAGGCGCTTGATCGCGGCACGTTGTTGATTGACGTTGTGCGTGCATGTCTCACGCACGGCGGCTGCCGCGCGGTGAGGCTGGCCTCGCTTTTTCATTATTTTTGAGGCGCCAATGTATCAGATAGGTACACGGGCGACCGGTAACAATTCTGACGGTTTGTATGGCCTGCAGGCGCGGCCACGTTAGCGGCGCGCGGGGTGTTCAGCGCATGCCGCTTTGCCCATTGCCCTCAACAACGCCCACGCGACCCGAAATTCTTTCGGTGTATGCTTGCCGCCAAAATGCACTGTGCCGGTGCATGAAACTCTGTCTCCACACCATGACCAAGGCCTTGTTAGTCGAAGACGATGCGAAGCTGGCGCGCCTGATCGCGCAGTTTCTGGAACAGCACGGATTCAACGTTGTTCAGGCGTATCGTGGTGATCATGCGGTGGATGCGTTTCGTCGTCACGAGCCGGCCATCACCATTCTTGATCTGATGCTGCCTGGCCGAGACGGCCTGCAGGTCTGCCGCGATCTGCGGGCGTTCTCGTCTGCGCCGATCCTGATGCTGACCGCCCGCGAAGACGACGTGGATCAAATCCTGGGTCTGGAATCCGGCGCAGACGATTACGTCATCAAGCCCGTGGAGCCGCGTGTTCTGCTGGCGCGGATCCGCGCCCTGATGCGTCGTCACAACCAGGCTGAAACGCAGCCTGAACTCCTGGCGTTCGGACCGTTGTCGATCGACCGTCAGACCCGCGCGGTCGTGCTGGCCGGCGCAGAGGTCGACCTGACGACGCTGGAATTTGAAATGTTGTGGGCGTTGGCTAGCCAGGCCGGCCAAGTGCTGACGCGCGACGATCTGCTCAACGCCGTGCGCGGCATCGAGTTCAACGGGCTCGATCGCACCGTGGACGTGTGCATCAGCAAGTTGCGCCGCAAGCTGGACGACGATCCGCGTGACCCGGCGCGCATCAAGACCATTTGGGGCAAGGGCTACCTGTTCTCGCCCAAGGTCCACGAGCTGGGCAATGCTTAGGTTCGTCCTGCGCATTTTCGTGGTGCTGGCCATCGGGTTCGTGCTGTCGAACGAAGTGGTGGACCGGGCGGCGAACTATCTCTTTGAGTCCGAGACAACCAACTACACGCGTGAAGCCGTGCGCGGTCAGCTGCACAGCCTGAAGCAGGAACTGGCCCATGTGCCGCCCGAGGCGCGCCCCGACTACGTGCGCAACACGTTGGCGCCCCATTACGGTTTGGCGTTGCAGGTCCTGAATCCGGCCGACTACAACGCGGCGGAATTTGCGCTGACCGATGTGGAACGCCGCACCATCGACGCAGGCGGATTCTTCCTGCGCGACGACCAGATGAGCTTCGTGGCCGCCATACCGGGTCCGGGCGCGCAGTGGCTGATGGTCAAGCTGCCGCCCGAGCCGCTGGTCGGCACGTGGGTGATCGTCGCCATCTACGCCGCCCTGGGCGTGATGTTGTGTGGATTCATGCTGGTGTGGGCGCTGCCGGTCTGGCGCGATCTGGAAGCGCTGAAGACCGCCGCGCAACGGATGGGACAGGGCGACCTGCGTGTGCGCGCCGAATTGTCGCGGTTTTCCAGCATCCGTGGGCTGGGCGACACGTTCAACCAGATGGCCGATCGCATCAGTGCGCTGATCAGCAATCAGCGCGAGCTGACCAACGCGGTGTCGCACGAACTGCGAACGCCCATCGCCCGGTTGTCGTTCGAACTGGACATGATCGAGCAAGAGGCCGACGCCGCCGCGCGCAAGCGTCTTGTCGAGGAAATGAAGAACGATGTCGCCGAGCTGGACAGCATGGCATCGGAGTTGCTGATGTACGCCCGCCTGGAACACAAGCGCGACGACATCCCGCTACAGCCCCAGGATGCCCGCGGCTGGCTCGATTCCGTTGTGCAACACGCCTCGTTTGAGGCTGAGCGAGCGCGTGTGCATTGCGAGGTGACGCACTGTGATGCGGGCGAAGTCCGGCTGCATCCGCGTTACATGACGCGCGCGTTGCTGAACCTGCTGCAAAATGCCATCCGGCATGCCGGCGGAAACGTTCAGGTTGGACTGGCCAGTCCAGAGCCTCTGCATTACGTGCTGACGGTGGATGACGACGGACCCGGCGTGCCGCCTGCGGATCGTGAGCGGGTTTTCGATCCCTTCATCCGGCTCGACGAGAGCCGCGCGCGCGGCACCGGAGGAACGGGACTGGGATTGGCCATCGTGCGCCGTGTGGCCCGATGGCACAACGGCGAGGCGCTGGTGTCTGACAGTCCGCTGGGCGGCGCCCGCTTCGTTATCCGTTGGCATGCCGCCTGACTCGACCTGGCGCGCGCGCAACGCACGCGCAAAGATCTTCACAAACTCCCTACAAAGCAGGAAGGATCGCGCGGTGGCGCATCGATAGCATCTCGGCATTTCTCTTTCACGGGGTTGCCGTCATCCATGTTCTCGCTTGCCCGCCTGATTGCCATCGGATCGCTCTTCGTCGCTGTGGGCGGTTGCCAGGGGTTGCCACCCGCCGCGCCCGCGACGATTCAGAAAGGGGACTATGCGGCGGTGGTCGACTACCTGACCGAGCGCATCCCTTACGAAATGGGCGTGTCCAAGGTTCCCGGCCTCTCCATTGCGGTCGTGGACGATCAGCGCATCGTCTGGAGCACGGGTTTCGGGTACGCGGACACGGCACGGCATCGACGGGCGACCGGCGACACGCTGTATCGCGTGGGCGCCATCAGCAAGGTCGTCACGGCGGCGGCCGTGCTTCGCGCCGCGGACGACGGCTTGCTGTCGCTGGACCTGCCGGCTGACGACGCCTTGATATACGGGCGCCTCGAACCGCGCCGCAACGCCGCGCAGTGGATGGATGCTGCGCCCTTCACCGCCCGTACGCTTCTGGGCGTGCATCCGGCCACGCTGGAAGACACGATGGGCCGAGCCCGTGCCGACATGGCGTATGCCTTGCTGGGCGACATGGTGGCGCATGCGGCACAAGAACCGCTTGACGCGTACGTGAGGCGCACCGTTCTTCGACCCCTGAACATGCCGCGCGCGGGATTTCATCCGCACGAGCGCATGAAGGGGCAGCGGGCGGCCGGCTACCGGCGCGGCCAGCCCTGGGCGGAAGGGCCACAGCCGAACGCGGCGGCAGATGGCCTGTGGATGAGCGCATCCGAGATGGCGCGCTTTTCCAGCATGCTGTTCGGGCAAGGCAGAGCCGGCGCCGGATCCGGGGCAGGACAGGTGCTGTCCGAGCGATCCGCGCAGACGTTGCTGGGTTTGGAAACCGTGGCCGTTAGCAGCATGGATCTGGATTGCCGCCTTGCCTTGTCATGGCTGGCCGCGCCTTGCGGCGACGAATTGGTGAGCGCGACATCGCTACGCGACCATAGCGGTGCGACGGAAGCGTTCCACTCGCGGTGGGTCGTTGCGCCGCAGGACAGACTTGCCGTGATGGTCATGAGCAACGCGGATTCGGGCGAGGCGCTGGTCGGCTCGGTTGCGACGCTGACAATGCGCCTGATGCGCCAGGCCAGGCATGGCATGTAGTCGCCGCCCCGGGGCGGCTATCGCAATGCGCCGCGGACAACTTGTGAAGTTGTTCGAAGGGCAGTGCAAACTTCTTCACAATTGTTCAAAGGACGCCGGAATTATGCCGGCCACCTGCCGATACATTGCCCGCCAGCGGCCGACCGGCCGTGCAATCAGCAGGGAGGCCGCAGGTGTCGGAAATCGTTGTGTATGTCAGAAGCAAGCCGCAGCTTGGCGACCAGATCGTCGCCATGCCGACGCTGTATCAGCTCAAGACATGGTGGCCGTCGCGCCGCATCAAGGTGGTCGCGCGTGACGACGTGGGCAGCTTCTACCGCGCGTTGCCCTGGGTCGATGAGTTCGTGCGCGCGGCTACGTTCTTCGATTATTTGCGCAGTCTGAGAAAAGAAACGCGCCTGTCCGTCAGCCTGCATCACAGCAGCGAGCGCTTCGGCGTGGTCAACCTGCTGCGCCCGCCGTCGATCCGTTTGGGGTTCCGCAACGCCCGGATCAGCGACCTGGCCTGGACGCATTGCCACCGCAAGGACGTCACGGAATACATCGGCCAAGCCAATCTGCGCGTGCTGGCCGCATATCGGCCGTTCGACCTGCAAGGCGCGACGCGCGCGTGCTTCCAGATGCTCGCTCGTCCCCACGTGCACTCGGTGCTGGGCGCCGACGTGGTGATGATCCCCGGGGGCGGCGCGGGCGCTTTCAAGCGGTGGAGTCTTGCAAACTACGTGAGGCTGGCCGATAGGCTCAAGCCGCTGCTGGGCGCCGGCGCCCGCTTTCTGTTCGTGCTTGGGCAGCAGGAAAGCGCCGAGCGGGAAGCCCTGCAGGCGATGCAACGGCCCGACTTTTCCATTGCCTATTGCCGGCCCATTTCGGAATTGAGCGCCATCACGTTGCGCGCGCGCCTGGTGGTGGCCAATGACTGCGGTCCCTCGCATATCGCGCAGGGCGCTTGTGTGCCCTATGTCGGCATCTTCAACGAGGCGAATCCCGAGTGGTTCTGGCAACGGCCCGGGTCGGCGTTCGTCGTTCCACGGCACCCCCAGAGCGGCATCAATTCGATCACGACCGGTGAGGTGCTTCCCGCCTGCCTGGATGTACTGGATCATCATGCGCATTCTGCATACGCTCGCTGAGCGCAGCCTCGGCGGCCTGGAGTTCCGCACGCTGGAGCAGGCTAGCTGGCTGCACGACCGTGGCTACGAAGTCGCGATCGCCTCGCCCTCGAACAGTGCCGTCAGCCACGCCGCGCGCGAGCGCAAGCTGACGACCATAGACATCGATTTCAATCCCGCGTACTCGATTCGGACCGTCTTGGCGCTTCGCCGGGCCGTCCGATTCCTTCGCATTGAGGTCATCGACAGTCACAGCCGTGCCGACGCGAAGACCGCCGCGCTCTGCCGTGACCTGTGCGCCGTCGTCCGGACGCGTCACTTCGCCAAACCCATGCGTTCCTCCCTGCGTCGCCGGCTGGAATGGGCGATCGGGTGCGATCACGTCATCGCAACCAGCGAAGTCGGCAAACAGGAGCTGCTGGCGGCCCGGTTGGCCGCTGAAGACAGGATCAGCGTTGTCGGGGAGTGGGCCGGGGACCCGTTCTTTTCGCCCAATGACGCGCTCGATGCGAGCCTGCACATCCGTCGCGCCCTCGGGGTGCCCACGCCCAGAGCCGCATACGTCGTCGCCACCATCGGGATGCTGCGGCCAGAAAAAGGGCAGGCTGATCTGCTTCACGTCGTGCAACGCCTGCGCATCCGTGGGGTGCCGGCGGTGGCGCTCGTCGTAGGCATGGCGACCGCTCGCACTCAACCCTATGCCTATGGGCTTTACCGTCTGGCGATCGATCTTGGCATTTCGGACTATGTGGTGTTTGCCGGTCACCGCACCGATGTGCCTGACATGATCCGCGCGGCGGATGTCGTGCTGGTTCCATCCGCAACGGAAGCCTGGTCGCGTATCGTGCCCGAGTCGTTTGCCGCAGCCCGGCCTGTCGTTGCCAGCGATGTGGGCGGCTTGCCCGAGATCGTCGTGCCCGGCCAGACAGGCTGGCTGGCCGCGCCCGGTGATATAGCGGGCTATGCCGACTGCATCATGCAGATTCGAAACCGGCCCTGGCGTACCCACGCCATCGTCGCCAATGCGCGGGCGTTCGCGGATACGCACCTGCGCCTGGGCGAACAGATGCTACGCACGCTCGCGGCGTATCGACGCGCCATGGGCGCCAGCTTGCCCTCTGACGGCCACAAGTGCGAGGAGGCGTCTGCATGAATGTGGTCGACGCAATCTGCAAGGTGGCGGAAGGTAGGCCGGTGGGGTGCGCGCGGCCGGCCGATGGCCCGATCCCGGCGCGCGGTGCAACGCCGCAGCCTTTGGAACCCATGGCCGGCGAGCATCTGCTGGCGGGCCATGGCGGGCACGGACGCACGGGCATCCTTCTGATTCATCGGGTGGGCGGCCTGCCAAGCGAGCTGCACGAGCTGGCGCGCGGTCTGAATCGGTACGGCTACGCGGTGCTCGTGGTCAAGCTGGCGGGGCACTGCGGCTCTGTGCAGGATCTGGCCGGCGCAGGGTGGCTGGATTGGTTGGCCAGCGTGCGGCGTGGCGCGGATGTGCTGGCTTGCCAGGTTGACCGCGTGATCGTCGGCGGCGTGTCCACGGGGGCCGTGCTGGCGCTCGCCTTTGCGCAGGAACGTCCGTTCCACGTGGCCGGTGTCCTGGCGCTGTCGCCCGTGTTTCGTCATGACGGCCGGACGGTTCCGCAACGCGTGAGGGTGGCCTTACGGCTGCTGGCCGCGAGGGCACTGGGCATAGGCCGGCATCGGGCGCTTCAGCGCCGGGAGCGCGCGGCGGGCTTGCCGCGCCTCCCCTGGGGGTCGCTTGCCGAAATGCGCAAACTGGCGGCCTCGGTATCGCGCCGCCTGGACATGCTGCGCGCTCCCTGCCTTGTCATTCATGCGCGGCAGGATGACGTTGCGCCCGTATCGAACGCGTTCAAGATCGTGAAGAGGGCGTGCAACACGAATGTGCAGCTGCAGTTGCTCACAGATCGCCGTCACGTGGTCACGATGGGCCGCGGGTGCGGCGATGTGGTCTCGCGGGTGGCGGCGTTTGTCAGCAACACGTCCCTTAACCCTTCGCCGCCGGCAAAGCCTTCAGCAACGCTTCGTTGAACCGCTTCGGATCCTGTACCTGCGGGGAATGGCCAAGCTCCGGCCACGTGACGAGCTTTGCATTTGGAATGGCCTTGGCCGACTTCGGGCCCAGCTCAGGATAGTTGCCGAGCTGTTTTGCCACTTCGGGCGCCGCGGCGTCCTTGCCGGGGGCGGTGTTGTCCTTTTCCCCGATCAGCAGCGTGGTAGGCACGGCGATCTGACCGAACTCGTGCACGACGGGCTGCGTGTAGAGCATGTCGTAGGTCAGCGCCTGGTTCCACGCAACACGTTCGCGGCCTTCGCCTTGCAGCATGCCGGCGGCCATGAGGACCCACTTGTCGTAGTCGTCGCGCCATTGGCCGGCGTAGTAGGTGCCCAGCTGGTACTTCTTCATGCCCTCGAAGTTGGCCTTGAGCTCGCGCTGATACCAGTCGTCGATGCTGCGGTAGGGCACGCCTTTCTGTTTCCAGTCTTCGAGGCCGATGGGATTGACGAGCACCAGGGCGTCGGTTTGCGGGCCGTACATCAACGCGTAGCGTGCGGCGAGCATGCCGCCCATGGAGTGGCCGACAATGCTGGCGCGGTCGATTTTCAAATGATCGAGCAGGGCGTGGGTGTTGGCGGCCAGTTGATGAAACGAAAACTGGTAGGCCTGCGGCTTGTCGGATTTGCAGAAGCCGATCTGGTCGGGCACGACGACGCGGTATCCCGCCTGGCTCAGGGCGGCGATGCTGGCGTCCCAGGTGGCGCCGCAGAAGTTCTTGCCGTGCATGAGCACGACGGTCTTGCCGTTGGGCTTGGCGGCGGCCACGTCCATGTAGGCCATCGACAGCTTCTGGCCTTGCGTGTCCAGCGCCAGCCGCTTGACCTCGTGCGGATACTCAAAGCGCTCCAGGTTGGGGCCGTAGTCCGGCACCTTGGGGGCGTCGGCCGCGATGGCGCTGCCGGCAAGCGCCACGCCCGCGCAGAGTGCGCTCAGCCGGAGATGTTGGGATCGTGTCATTCATGTGACTCCTGTTATGACGCCGGCCCGCTGCCGGCGCTGTACAACAGGGACAGCAAAAATGGGGCCTGGGTTCCGCAGGCGGTGAACTCGAAGGCCATCGTCATTCTCCCTGCGTCGCGGAGGTGGCGGACAGTGCCGGCAACAGGCCGCCGGTGCCTGGCGGGTAATGCGACGCTGCATATTGTCTGGCCTTGGCCTGGAAGTAGGCTTCGACCCACTTGAAACGCTCGCCGTCCTTGGCAAGCCCGACGGTGTTTGCAATGGCGGCGAGGCTGATGGTGTGCCCGCCCGCGCCCCAATTGCCTTCCGACACTTCCTCGATGATGACCAATGCGCCGCTGCCGTCTTCGCGCGTGGCGCCCAGGCTTTCCATCATGGCTGCGTGTACCGACGCGTGGACCTCGGACTTGTGCTGCTGGCTCATGTAGCCTTCAGGAATGCTGACGCGGGCGAGCAGACGGCTGTGGGTGCGGATGGGCGTGTCGTCGATCTTACCGCCAACCCACCAGTCTTCGGCGGGCACTTCGGTGAACAGCACCGACGCGAAGGCCAAGCCGCCCGGGGTGCGGGCGCCGCCTTCCATTGTCAACAGCACTTCCGTCAGCCGCTTGCCCATTTCGTTCCTGCTGGCGGGGTCGAGCATCCCCTTTGCGTAATACAGCTGAATCACTGGCATGACATTCTCCTCGCATCCCCCAGACGGGGGGCAAGCGGCGTGTGAATACAAGCGCCGCTTGCAACGCAGGTTGATCTGGACGGCGTTACTGGATGGTTTCAATGATGAGGAGATCGGCGCCTTCACCGTCCGTCTGAATCGTGATGGGGCGATCGCCCCACACGCCTCGGCTATCGCGGCGCGCCAGCGTGATGTCATCGACGCTGGCCTCTCCGTCCAGCATGAACACATACACGCCATGACGATTTGATTTGGGCGTGTATTGCAGGTGCATTGCCTGGTCGGCCACCAACCTTGAAACCGATACGTCCTGGCTGATTCGCAAGGCGCCGTCGGCGTTGCCCACCAGTTGCGTAAGCTGATTGCGGCGCGTGCTCGCATCGAAGTGGCTGCGCGTATAGGAAGGCGGCGTCAGCAGGCGGTCGGGCAAGAGCCACAGATACAGCACTTGCATATCGGTGCTGGCCAGATTCAATTCGGAATGCTTGCCGCCGGAGCCGGCAGAGAAGGCGTAGAAGTCGTTCGGTCCAAGTTGATCGATGTTGCCTACCGTGTTCACGTGCGTCAGCGTGCCCGCCAGAACGAACGCGCAAATGATGAAGTCATGGTGGCGGTGCATGTTGTAGCCGCTACCGGTGCCACTGAATACTTCCTCGCCAAAAACGCGGATCCGGCCGAATCCGGGAATGCCGCTTTGGTAAGCGCCAAAGTTGAAGCTGGAATGGCGGGTCACCATGCCTTCGGGGTGGCCCGCGATATAGCTGGACGCTTCGCCCGTCGACAGAAATTTTTCAAAGCCGCGGTCGTGCGCGCGCAGCACAAAGTCTTTGTTCATGATGAGTTCTCGGCAGGCGTTCAGACGAGGGCGTGCGCGGCGGCTTCGGCGCTGGCGTACGGAAGTTCGACCATTTCGAACCGGCTCTTTGGGGTGCCGCAGTCGGGGCAGACCCAATCGTGGGGAATGTCGGCCCATCGGGTTCCTGGCGCAATGCCGTGTTCGGGCAGCCCCAGGGCTTCGTCGTACAGAAAGCCACAGCCAAGGCAGACGTGGCGCTTCAAAGGTTCATCCATAGATGTCTCCATTGGGCCAATTCGCCTCGGCCCGGGGCGGGCGCATCAGGTAGCGCGTGACGCATTTATATAGCGCGTCACGCGCTACTGCAAGGGATTTGATATAGTGACGGTTCGTTTTTTTCCAGGGGATCTCGATGGAAAGCGTCACCAATTTGCGGGAAATGGTGCTGGCGCAACTGCGCTCCCGCATCGTGTCGGGCGAAGCGGCACCGGGCACCATTTATTCCGTGCCGGCAGTGGCGACCGAGATGGGCATGTCCACGACCCCGGTGCGCGAGGCGTTGCTGGAGCTGAGCCGTACGGGCCTGGTCGCGCCGCTGCGCAATCGGGGGTTCCGTGTGGAAGCAGCTACGCCCAAGGACCTGGAGAACCATTTTGACGTGCGCATCATGCTCGAATCGGGGGCGCTCGTCGCAGTTGCGCGGGCGGGTCTCACCGACGCGGCGCCGCTGATTGAGCTGGCCGATGCGGTTGCCGCCGCCGTCAAGGCAGGCAATGTCGCCGATTACATCGAAACGGACCGCCGGTTCCATGAAGCGTTGGTGTCGCGCGCGAACAATCCGCTGCTGACACGAATGATCATGGACCTGAGAGCCGACATGCGCCTGTATGGAATCAATTCGCCGGAGGGTCTGGAGCGGCAGCGCGCGTCCGTGTCGGAGCACTACGAAATGATCGAGTTGGCGCAAACGCGGCAGACCGAGGCAATTGCCGCGTTGATCACCCGGCATATCGAATCCTGGAAGCCGCTGCTGACGGCCGCGCTGCAGGACGTGTCGGCGGGGAGTGCGAGGGCCCGAGCCTGATCAGCGCCCGGCGCCCCGTGCACGGCGGTTGGCGGAATGCCTTCCCGCCGCCGCCTCACGTCGCATAGAGATTCGTCAACGATGCCTTGACGAAACCCCCATCCACCACGAGATCCTGGCCATTCACATACGACGACGCATCGCTGGCAAGAAACGCGACCGCGCCGCCAATGTCCGCCGGCCGCCCGATCCGCCGAGCAGGAATGCTTGCAATGCGCTTGTGCAGCACACCTTCATTTCGATAGTGCGGTTCGGACAGTGGCGTGCGTATCATGCCGGGGCTGATGGAATTCGCGCGTATGCCCAGCGGTCCCCACTCCACGGCCATCTGGCGCGTCAGCGCCTGCAACGCCGCCTTGGTCGTGCCGTAAGCGCCGAGCCGGGTTGGCTTCTGGGCGGAGATCGATGACACATTGATGATGCTGCCGCCCTGTTGGTCCCGCATCAACGGAAACACGGCCTGCGCGCACAGCAACGCGCCGCGCAGATTGACGCGGAAGATGCGGTCCCACAGCTCAAGCGGCAGCGCCTCCAGTCCCACCGGCGGCGCGCTGACGGCGGCGTTGTTGACCAGTATGTCGCACCGCCCGAATCGGGTTCGCACCTGATTGGCCATCTCGGCAACCGAATCGGAATCGGAGATATCACAACGCACGTTCAGGCGGCCATCGGCATCCGAGCCGGCAGTGCATGCGTTGACATCCACCTGGACGACGGCGGCGCCCATCGCATGCAGGTGCTCGCAAATGGCAAGACCGATTCCGCCGGCCGCGCCGGTTACCACCGCCACGCGGCCCTGCAAGGCATCGGAGGAGAAAGGAAGTTTGAAAGGTGTGTCCATGCGCGCGACCTATTTGTTCTTCAGGTCGGCCACTTTCGCCAACCCTTGCCAGATGACGGCGTCGCGTTTGATGGATGCTGCGAATTCCTTTGCAGACATGTCCGCCGGCACGATCATGTTCTGGCCTTCGATTTTTTCCCGCACGTCCGGCGTGTGCTGCGCGCGATAGATCTCGGCGTTGAGCTTGTCGATGATCTCGGCCGGCGTGCCGGCGGGGGCGAAGACGCCGTACCAGCCGTCCGCCTCAAATCTGTAGCCTTGTTCCCCCAGCGTCGGGACGTCCATCGACGCGGGCCAGCGCCTTGATCCGGTCTGGCCCAGGGCGACCAGCTTGCCGCTGCGCATGTGGGGAATGGGCGAGGCGATGTCCATGAAGCCGACGCTGATGTTGTTGGCGATCAGGTCGGTGCTCTCGGTTACCAACTGCTTGTAGGGCACGTGCGGCATGTCCAGGCCGTAGTGCGCCTTGATGCCTTCCATGGCCAGGTTGCCGGACGAGCCGGTGCCCCACGAACCATAGGCGAGTTTGCCAGGATTGGCCTTGGCGTACGCGACCATGTCGGCCAGGTTCTTGAAGCCGGTGGTCGGATTGGCGACCAGCAGGATTCCGGCGGCCCCGACCTGGGCGATAGGGAGCAGGTCTTTTTCCGGATCGTACGGCAGCGAGGGAAGCACGACTGGATTGAGCAGGATGGCGGAGGAGGGGGCGAACAGCAGGGTGTAGCCGTCTGGCGCCGCCTTTGCCACCGTGTCGCACGCAATCATGCCGTTAGCGCCGGGCTTGGCTTCCACGACCACCGGCTGGTTCAGCGCCTTGGCAAGCGGCGCGGCGATCAGGCGCGCGAAGATGTCGCCGCCCGCGCCGGACGAGCCGGCGACGACAAGGCGGACGGGGCGCTCCGGCCACCCGCCTTGGGCGGCAAAAGCGTTCACACCCAGGCCCATCAGCATGCCGCCGAGCAGGATGGCGCGTCGTGTGGGTAAAGGATGGGTCATTGCAGCGTCTCCATAATTTTTGATTTATTGGAGCTTTCAAATTCTAGGTAGCCGTACCGGATTGGCTATAGCTGAAACCGCAGTTCAGAACTGCGCGAAACGAAGAAGTCGCGGCCACCGTTGTCGGCAACGGCGATGACGCAGTGCTGCGTTTTCTGCAGGAGAGTTCTTCGGGATGGTGGCTGAATCAACGGATGGGTGCTCTATACACTTTTTGTGGGTCAACATATGAAGAGCCAGCCATGCCTTTCACCCTTCGCCGCCGGTCGCCGCTTCGCTTGCCGTTTGTTCAGACGTTTCGTCTGTCGATCCGCCCGCCATATCGATTGCTGTTGGGTAGCGCGGTGCTGACGGCACTATGTTCGTTTTCCGCCACGGCGCAAACAGACTATCCGACGAAACCGGTGCGGCTCGTGGTGCCGTATCCGCCGGGCGCGGCTACCGACGCGATCTCGCGCGCGTTTGCCCAGCAGTTGGGAACGATCATGGGGCAGCCCGTGGTCGTCGAAAACCGGCCTGGCGCGGGTTCGGCGATCGGCATCACGGCGGTGAAAGGCCGGCCGGCCGACGGGTACACGCTGTTGGTCCATGCCGAAGGGTTCTACAGCGCGAAATTGACGACGCCGGGCGCGGGCTACGCGTTTTCGGATTTCGAGATTCTTGCGCCGTTAGGTCAGAGCAGTTACGCCTTCATCGTGCCAGCCGACAGGGGCTGGAATCGTCTCGAGGACCTGAAGGGGGCAAAGCGCGAATTGGATATCGGCATCGCCGACCTGGGCGTGGGCACTTATTCCACGCTGGCCGCGCGACTGGCATCAGGCCTTCAGACGCAGTACCGTCCCATTCCCTTCAAAGGCGGCGCGGAAGGCCTGACGGCGATCCTGGGCGGGCAGATCGACGGCTACTTCACCACGATTGGCACGACGCAGAACGTCAAGGACAATCCTCACGTCAAGGTGTTGGCGTATACCGGGCGGCCAGGAAGCACCTCGCATCTGCCCAGCGTGAAGACGTTCGCAGAACTCGGCGTGCCGGACATGGTATTTCACAGCAGCTACAGCGTGGCAGTGCGGACGGGCATTCCTGAACCGGTGAGAGACAGGCTGGCAGGATTCGTCAGGCAGGCGGTTGCGTCTGAAGAAATGAATAAGGCGCGCCGCGATCTGTACCTGGACGAATACAGCGGGAGTCTGGACGAGTACAAGCAAGAGCTTCTGGGCCTGGCTGCGGAATTCGAAGCCAGCGCGCGGGCCCGCAAGGCGGAATGATTTCAGGAGGCCACGGCTTCCGGTTGCTGGCGCAAGCGCAGTACCGGCGATGTGAACAGCACGGCGAACTGGATGAAAAACCCCAGGGTCGACACCCAAAGACACGCCTCTACCCCAAAACGCGCCGCCAGCGTCGCGCCGATCAACGCGCCGATGGGCCGCGCGCCGAAGTTGGCGGTCACGATGACGGATGACACGCGGCCCAGCAGGGCGTTGGGCGTCACCGATTGACGCAGCGTGGTGGTGGTGATGGTCCACAGGATCGGCCCGGCGCCGAATAGAAAGAACCCCACCGCCGCCCATGCCCCTGACGGATACACCAGCGTCGACAAGAGGATGAAGCTGGCCAGTAACGCCGACAGCGGGCCCGCGCCAATCATCGCGCCGAACGGCAGGCGGCGGGCGAGCCGCGGGGCGGCCAGTGCGCCGGCCAGCATGCCCGCGCCGTAGACCCCCAGCGTAATCCCCACGCCCGCAGCCGACAGGCCGAGGCGGTCGACGGCGTAGGCGACGTAGATCGCCAGCAGGACAAACCAGGCGGTATTGAAAAAGAGGGCGGTCAGGAGGACCGGACGCAGCAGGGGATGGGTGGCGACGAAGGCCGCGCCTTCGCGCAATTCGGTGAGGGGATGACGGCGTTGGGCCGTCTTCGGCGCGTCTTGCGGCAGGCCTGCCAGGAAGACGGCGGCCAGCAGCGACAGTGTGGTCGCGAGCACATAGGCGGTGGAGGCGCCCATCCACCCCACTAGCGCGCCGCCCGCCGCGGGGCCGGCCGAAAACGCGGCGCTGCGCGCCAGTTCCAGCCAGCGGTTGGCATTGGAGAGTTCACCAGGCGGAACCAGCTTGGGCACCAACGCAGGCGCCGCCACGTTGTAGGCGACGGTGCCCACCGCCCCGGCGAAGCCCAGCGCGGCGAGCCATTGCAGGCTGAGGCCACCCGACCACAACAGCGCCAGCAGCACGATCAGGCTTGCCGCGCGCACGGTCTCGGCGGCGGTCATCAGCGAGCGGCGCGACATCCGGTCGGCCAGCACGCCGGCGGGCAGGGACAGCAATAGGAACGGCAGCGTCTGCGCGGTTTGCAGGTAGCCGGTCTGCGCGGCGGTGGCGCCCAAGGCCAGCACGGCATACAGCGGCGCGGCGGCGAGCGCGATCTGCTCGGAGAACTGTGCGGCCAGGTTCGACGCCGCGAGGCGGCGGAAAGCGGAGGGCAGGGCGGGCATGAACGGGGCGGCGGGCGCCGCAGAAACGGCAAGGGCACGATGATGATCGTACCCTTGCGGCCCTGCACTCCGGTCCTTGCTGGGACGCGCCCCGATCAGGGAATCGGGGGATAGTCGCCGAAGCCGTCAGGCCAGGTGGTCAGCACGTCGTAGCCGGTCTCGGTAACGACGACCATGTGCTCCCATTGCGCGGACAGCGAGCGGTCCTTGGTGACGACCGTCCAGCCGTCGGGGAGTTGCTTGGTCTGCGGCTTGCCGGCGTTGATCATGGGCTCGATCGTGAACATCATGCCGGGCTGCAGCACCAGGCCTTCGCCGGGGCGGCCGTAGTGCAGCACTTGCGGGTCGTCGTGATAGATCTGGCCGATGCCGTGGCCGCAGTATTCGCGCACGATGCTGAAGTGCTCGCGATGGGCGACGGTCTGGATGGCGTGGCCGATGTCGCCCAGCGTGGCGCCGGGCTTGACGGCCATGATGCCGGCGCGCATGGCTTCGTACGTGGTGTTGACCAGGCGGCGCGCAAGCGGACTGGGCTGGCCGACGTAGTACATGCGGCTGGTGTCGCCAAACCAGCCGTCCTTGATGACGGCCACGTCGATGTTCAGGATGTCGCCGTTCTTGAGCACTTTGGCCGACGGGATGCCGTGGCAGATGACGTGGTTGACCGACGCGCAGATGGTCTTGGGAAAGCCGTGGTAGCCGACGTTGGCGGGCGTGGCTTTCAGCACGTTGACGATGTAGTCGTGACAGACGCGGTCGAGCTCATCGGTGGTGACGCCGGGACGGACGTGTTCGCCGATCATGTGCAGCACTTCGGCCGCCATGGCGCCCGCCTTGCGGGCCATTTCGATGTCGGCGGCCGATTTGATGGAAACCTTCTTGGCCATTTATGCGGCCTCCTGCTGTAAGGGTTGCGGCAACCCTTGCGAGAGGGAGGCGATGGTGAAGCCTTCTGCCTGATCGATGCGGATCAGCAGTTGGCAGATGTCGGCGTGGCGCAGTTCGGGATAGAGCTCGGACAGCATGCCGATGCGCATCCAGTGTTCGGCCTGGGAATTGATCGAGCGGCTGAGAGCGCCGCTGGCGACGCGCAGGTTCTCATGCATCTGCTCGGAAATCTTGACGATACCCATAGTGGATGTTCCGTATATGTTTTGTATATGGAACGTATCGTACTGCGGCAAGAGGCCGCGTGCAAATCGGCCCTCAGGCTTCCTTGCTTTCCTTACTTTCCTTGCGCGGCTTGGCGCGCGTGGACTTTTTGGCAGCGCCCGCGCGCGGCGCATCCTTCGGTGCGGGGGCGGCCGCGGCAGTCATCTGTTCCATCCACATCAGCGCGTCGGTGTACGACAGGAACTGCTGCAGGTAACCGGGCGACATTTCGCGCATCAGGGTCAGCGCGCGGTGCACGAGCTGGTTCGAGTTGAGCGGGCCGGCGTTCTTGTGGACCCGTTCCTGCGATTGGCGGACCTGGCGGTCGGCGCTGAAGCGGGACCAGAGCGCGCGGAATTCATCGAGCAGCGGCAGCTCGGGGTAGGCGGCGCGCAGGCCTAGCGGGTCGCGGATATCGTCGGAGCCAAGATAGGCGATCAACTCGGCCAGCGGTCCGCCCGACACGGCGTCTTGCGGCGTCTCTGCATCAGCCTCAGCGCCTGCATCCGCAGCCGCATCCTCCGCACCGATCAACTCCCCCTCATACGCCGCGATCAGACCCGCCAGCCGCTCGTCCAGCCGCTGACGCACCGCGCCGTCGTACGCGGCCGCCCGGCGGTCCAGCGCGTCGATCAGGTGAAAGCGCAGCGGGTTGACGCGATCCGCGCCGTTGGCGCGCCAGGCGTCCAGCACCGCACGTGCGTTCAGGTTTTCAGCGCGGCTGCCGTCACTGCTCACCGGGCTTACCCGCGTCGTTGGACGGTTTGGGGATGGGCGTGATTTCCACGCGGCGGTTCTTGGCGCGGCCTTCCTCGTCGGCGTTCGACGCCACGGGTTGCTCGGCGCCAAACGCCGCGGCAAACACCGTTGACGACGGCACGCCTTCGTCGATCAGGGCGCGCGTCACCGTGAGTGCGCGCTGGGCGGAAAGGTCCCAGTTGTCCGCGAAGCGGCGGTTGCCTTCGCGTACCTGCTGGTCGTCGGTAAACCCGCTGACCATCAGGATTTCGTTGTGGGTCTTCAGGTAGGCGGACAGCGGCTCGATCAGGGTTTTCAGGATCTCGCGGCCCTCGGGCTGGAGCTGGTCGGAGTTCAGCGCGAACAGCACGCTGCCGCTGATGCCGATGCGGCCGTTGATGAGCGTCACGCGGCCGGCGGCCAGGGGGCCCGCCAGCGCCTGCTCCAGGGTTTCGCGGCGATGGGTTTCTTCCTGGCGCTGCTTGACCTCTTCTTCCAGCTGCGTCGACAGCTGCAACTGCACCGCGACGACGCTGACCAGGATGAGGACAAAGGCGCCCAGCAGCACGGACATCAGGTCGCCGAAGACGGCCCAGGCGGGCGCCGTTGCCTCCACGCCGCCGTCGATATCCTCGCTCATGCTGTTTCCGCCCCGGCGGTGGCGCGCTGGGCGGCCAGCTGCTGCAGGTTCTCGATGATCTGCTTCTGCGACATCAGGCTCAGGTCGACGACCTCACGGGCCTGCGCCACGTAGTAGGAAAGCTGCTCGTCGCCGCGCGCGATGGACTTGTCCAGCGCGGCTTCGATGCGTTGCAGATGCGCCGTAAGCTTGTCGTTCGATTCGCCGAACGCCTGCACTGCCGCGCCAAAGGATTCGCCCAGGCTGGCGACTTCGACGGCGCTGCTGGTGACCAGCGACGCCACGTCTGACAGCTTGCCGGTTTCGGATTCGACCTGCGCGGTGAACTGCGCGCCCACGCGTTCCAGCATGTCGGCCGACGAGGCGACCAGCCCGTCCACGGCGGTGCGCTGCTCGGCGGCGGTATGGTTGACGGCGTCCAGCAGCGTGCTCAGCGTTTCAAGCAGGCGGTTGCGCTCCTGCAGCATGTCGTTGTCGCGCACCATGCTGTCAGACAGCTTCTGGCGCAGTTCGCCGATGACCTCGGCGGCGGCGCGGGGCGCTTCAGAAGCCGCTTGAACCAGACGGCCGATCTCGGCGATGGTTTCACTGGCGTGGGCCTGCGTCTGGGCAGTGATGTCCTGCGCGGTCAGGCTCAGCGTGTCGCAGATTTCCTGCTGCAAACCGGCAGCTTGCGCGCCGGCCTGCTGCCATTCGGTGCGCAGCGCGTCGGCCATGGCCGCCAGCTTGCCGGTCCAGGCGGCAAGGCGTTCCTCGTCGTTGGCCGCCAGCGCCGTTTGCAGGGCAGTGTGCGATTGTTCCAGCGTCTGAAGCAGCTCGGCGGCTTGGGTGCCGAAGGCGGCGGACGCGGTTTCCAGCGCCTGGCGATTGTCGCGGGCAAGTTGTTGGCCGGTTTCTTCCTGGCGCGCCTGCGCATCGGTCCAGGCCTGCGTGACGCCGCCGGCTGCCGTTTCCAGGCGCGTCGACACGCTTTCCAGCAGGGCGGCCTGCTGCTGCGTCTGGGCAGTGATGTCGCGGGCGGTCTGAGCGAGCGCGTCGATGATTTCGAGCTGGCGCAGGGCGGCCTGGGTGCCGGCCTGTTCCCATTCCTCGCCCAGCTTGGCGGCCATTGCCGTCAGCGAACCGGTCCAGGCGGCCAGACGTTCCTCGTCGCGCGAGGCCAGCGCGGTTTGCAGGTCGGCGTGCGATTGATCCAGCGTGCGCAGCAACGCGTCGGCATGCTGGCCAAAGGTGGCCGCGGCGGTTTCCAGCGCGCGCTGGTTGTCGGCGGCCAGTTGTTTGCCCAGGTCTTCCTGCCGCGTTTGCGCGTCGCGCCAGGCTTGCGTGACGCTGCCTGCCGCGGTTTCCAGGCGAGAGGACACGTCCTGCAGCAAGCGGGCCTGCGCCTCGGTCTGGCCGGTGATGCCGCGCGCGGTCTCGGCCAGTGCGTCGTTGATTTCCTGCTGACGGGCCACGGTGTTCGCGCCGGCCTGTTCCCATTGCTGGCCCAGCTTGGCGGTCATGGCGCCCAGCGTATTGCTCCAGACGGCGAGGCGGTCTTCGTCGCGGGCGGCCAAGGCGGCCTGAAGTTCGGTGTGCGATTGGTCCAGCGTGCGCAGCAGCGAGGCGGCGTGCTGTTCGAAGGCCGCCGTGGCGGCTTCGAGCGCCGCCTGGTTGCCCGCGGCCAGCTTGCTGCTGGATTCTTCCTGGCGGGCGAGGGCGCGGGTCCATTGGTCCGACACGCCGATGGCGGCGGCCTCCATGCGCGCCGACACGCCTTCCATCAGCGCAGCTTGCGCCGCGGCCTGTTCGGCCACGTCGCGCACGGTCTGCGCCAAGGTGTCGTTGATTTCCTGCTGGCGGGCGGCGGCTTGCGCGCCAGACTGCTCCCATTCCTGGCGCAGCGTGGCGCCCATCGCGCCCAGCGTTTCGGTCCAGGCGGCCAGGCGCTGCTGATCGCGCGAGGCCAGATCCGTTTGCAGCGCGGCGTGCGAGGCGTTCAGGGTGCGCAGCAGCGATGCGGAATGCTGTTCGAAGCTGGCGGCCGCGGCGGTGAGCGCCTGCAGGTTGTCGCCCGCCAGCTTCTCGCCGGCTTGCTGCTGGCGCGACAGCGCGTCGGTCCAGGCTTGCGACATGTTGCCGGACGACGCTTCCAGGCGCGCCGACACGCTGTCCAGCAGGTTGGCCGATCGTTGCTCGAAGGTCTGAGCGAAGCGATCGAGCGAGGCGCGCAGGTCTTCGGCCATGGCCTCGCTGGCGCGCTGCTGGCCGGCCACAGCCTGGCTCCAGATGCCGGCAACGTCGGTCGTCGCGGCTTGCAGGCCGGCGGTCAGGCCTTCCAGTTGCTGGCGCACGGCCTGCGAGACCGTGTCCTGCAGCGTGGCGGTTTCTCGCGACAGGCTGTCCATGGTCGCTTGCACGACGGGCTGCAGCGCTTCGCCGGCGGAGCGCGCGCTTTGCGCCACGCTGTCCTTCATGGACTGTTCCATCACGGATGCGAGGCGGGCGTAGGCGGCTTCGGCCTTGCCCTGGAAGGCGGTCTGGCTGGCGATCTGGCGTTCGTTCAGCGCCTGATTCTGCTGTTCCATGCTCTTCATCATGGATTCCAGCTGGCCGACGATCGCGGGCATCGCGTCGGCCTGACGTTGCATGACTTCAGCCTGGCGCTGGAGCAGCTTGAAGGATTCTTCGCGCTGGTAGCTTTGCGAATACACACGCAGCGTGGTCGCGGCCTGGGTGTCCAGGAGTTGCGCCGCGTGGACGCGGTCGCGGCGGCACAGTGCGGCCAGGAGGCCCAGCATGGCGGATGCGGCGACGCCAGCGATCGAGGTGCCGAACGCAAAGCCCAGGCCCTTGACGGGTGCGGCCAGCGACGCGCGGATCGCGGCCAGATCGGTGGAGCTTTCAAGCGCAAGGCCAGTGCCGCGCAGCGTGACGACCATGCCGAGGAAGGTGCCCAGCATGCCCAGCAGAACCAGCAGGCCGACGAGGTAGGGCGCCAGCGTCGGGCCGGGCAGGCCCACGCGCTCGCCTTCGATACGCAGGCGCGCCGCGTTGCGCAGGCCGGCCGGCACCTTGTCCAGCCAGGCGCCCAGGCTGCCGGGCGCTTCCTTGATGTCCGTCACGGCGCGTGACAGGGCGGTCGTTGCCTGCTGGTAGCGCAGCAGCTCGAGCGCGCCGGCCAGGTAACAGACGCCGATCAGCAGCGTCACGGCCAGCGCCAGCGGGTTCGTTCCCGCGTAACCAGCGCCGATCCAGCCCACAACGGCCAGTCCGGCCAGGAAAACCACGATATTGATCAGAGTCTTGGACATAGTGTCCTAATTAGCTGGTGCGAAGGGCGGCAAGCAACCCTTCGACCGGTTGTAAACGAACATCCAATTCGGCCAGTAGCACGGCGCGCATGTCGGCGCGGAACGTGTCCAGCCAGGCGCCCGCGGTAATTGCCGGGACGGGCGCCGCCGCGTTGGCTGGCGCGGCGTCAAGGGCTGCGACCGCTGCATCGCCGTCAGCCCTTGCATTGCCGTCCGTCTCCGCAGCGGTATCAGCCGGCGCGTCGGCGTCAGCCAAGTCCTGCGCCTCGGCAGCAGCCTGGGCTTCTGCGGCGGCCAGCGCCGCTTCCTCGGCCTTGCGCAGCCGGTCAAAGTGCGTCTGCAGCAGCTTCGGAATCGCGCCGAGCAGGGCCCGCTCCTTGGGCAGCAGCGCGCGGTCCATGATCGCGTCCACCACGGCCAGCCGCGTCCATTCGCCATTGCGCGCCGCGACCATCCCGCGCAGACGGCTGCGCAGATTGCCGATGCTGGTCTCCATCGTGTGCTGCAACGACAGATACCGCTGGCGAAAACTCGAGTAATCGAACTCATCCTCGGCCAGGACGGCAGCCAGTTTCTTGGCTGGCGCCGGTACCGGGGCAATCCGCTTGGCGGCCGTGGCCGCCGTGTCGCTGGCGATGGCGTCCGCCAGGGTGGTGCGCACGCGCACGCATTCGCGTTCTTCGGCGCTGCTGAACAGGCGGGCGCCGGGCGCAATGACCGGCGGGCTTGTATTCAAGGCCGCCGACAGGGCGATCGCGTCCGTCCAGCCAAGCCATTGGCTCAGATGGTCGGATAGCGACTGCCTGGACTGCTGGACTTCCGCGTCCGTCAGGCGAGTCAGCAAGCGAATGAGCGTCGGGCCGCTTAAACCTGTGCGCTGGGGGGCTTGCAACATACCACCAGAGTCAAAAAGGGGGGAGTTTACACGCTGCGACGGGCCGAGAGGGCCTGTACAGGCGGTCCGGGCGGCCGTCTGGGTCACAAAACGGGGCCACATCACGGGACGCTGCGTCCGAGGCGCTGCAATACTGTGTCGCCGCCCAGCGAGCAGGAACCCTGGGCCCGCATGGCCGTCGAACGTTCCATGGATGCCCGCACCCCCTGGCGATTTGCCCGACGACTTCTCATCCTGGCCGCGTTGGCCGCCCTGGCGGTCTGGGCCTGGCCGCGTCTGCCGGAGGCGGCGCGCGCGCCCTGGCACATGGCGCGGCTGTCCTGGCAGGACGCGCCCGTGTCGCTGCCCGTGCCGGTGCAGGGCGTTGCCCCGCGGCGGCTGGCCGACACCTGGGGCGCGGCGCGGTCGGGCGGGCGAACCCACCAAGGCATCGATATCTTTGCCAAGCGCGGCACGCCGGTGGTGTCGGCGACCGAAGGCGTGGTGACGCGCATCGGCGAAAACACGCTGGGCGGGCAGGTCGTCTGGGTGATGGGACCGGGCCGGCAGATGCACTATTACGCGCACCTGGACGGCTACGCGGATATCCGCCGCGGCCAACTCGTTGCCCCGGGCGACGTGCTGGGCTTTGTGGGCAATACCGGCAACGCCAAAGGCACGCCGCCGCATCTGCATTACGGCATCTATGCAGGGGGCGGCGCGCTCAACCCGTATCCGCTGTTGACCGCGCCCACCGCAACGCAAGGTTCGTCCCTGCCCGTATCGTCCGCGCAATAGCCCTGCAACCAGCCCGCTGCGCGGTGTAGATTGGTGCCCAGGCCAGAACAACGGGGCAGGCAGTGCCGCACTTTCCATGGACTTTCTGATTGAAACGGCGGCGCGCGCGTTGGCCGCAGGCGACCCGCTGGGCGCGTTGAACCAGGTGGCGCTGCGCAGCGACGCGCCCGCGCTGGCCTTGCGCGGCATTGCCTTCGCGCAACTGGGCGATCTGCCCCGCGCCAGGACGCTGCTACGTAGCGCCGCCCGTGGGTTTGGTCCGCGGCAGGCGGTGGCGCGGGCCCGCTGCGTGGTTGCCGAGGCCGAGATCGCGCTGGCTTCGCGAGACCTGGGGCACCCGGACAAGGCGCTGGACACGGCGCGCGCCACGTTGCAGGCGCACGGCGACGTGGTCAACGCGGCGCATGCCGGTCATCTGACGGCGCGCCGCCAGTTGCTGCTGGGGCGGCTGGAAGACGCGGAGCACACCCTCGCGCAGGTGGATGCCGGCTCACTGCCTTGGGCGTCGCGCGCCATGCAGGACCTGATCGTCGCGGGCATCGCACTACGCCGCCAGCAGGCGGCCGCCGCTCGCGCAGCGCTGGCGCGCGCGGAACAGTGCGCCGAGCGGGCTGGAATTTCCGCGCTGATGGCGGAAGTGGCCCACGCGGTGCAGGCATTGGACGCGCCCGCCGCCCGGCGTATCGGACGTGACGGCGAAAGCACGTTGTCGCTGGACCAGGTCGAGGCCTTGCTGGCGTCCGGCACGCTGGTCGTGGATGCCTGCCGGTTCGCTGTGCGGGGTGGGCAAACGGCTGTCGCGCTGGCCGGCCGTCCCGTGCTGTTTGCGCTGGCGCGGGCGTTGGCGCAGGCCTGGCCCGAGGATGTGACGCGCGACGCGCTGATCGCCCAGGCGTTTCGCACGCGCTATTTTGACGAGACGCATCGTGCGCGCCTGCGCGTCGAGATGGGCCGCCTGCGCACCGCGATCCGCCCATTGGCCGGTGTCCACGCCACTCGGCACGGCTATGCGCTTGCGCCTGCGGGCGCTTGCGACGTTACGGTGCTGGCGCCGGCCGGCGACGAAGCGGATCCGGAGCAGGGGGCGCTGTTGGCCTTTCTGGCTGACGGCGAGGGCTGGTCGAGTTCGGCGCTGGCGCTGGTGCTCGGATCGAGCCAGCGCACCGTGCAGCGCGCGCTTGAGGCCCTGGCCGAGGCCGGCAGGGTGCAGGCCTTCGGCCAGGGGCGCGCGCGGCGCTGGATGCTGCCGCCGGTGCCTGGATTCACGACAAGCTTGTTACTCCCGGCGATTCTACCCGCCCAGTAGCATGGAAGCACCCCTCTAAAAGGAAGCCACCATGAAACGATCACAAGCCGAAATCCTTCGCGAATATGGCCCGTTCCCGGGCGTCGAGGCCGTTCATGGGCTGACGTACGACGGCAAGCAGGTGTGGTTCGCCACGGGCGACAGCCTCGTTGCCCTGGACCCGGCCACCGGACAGACGTCGCGCTCGCTCGACATCACCGCGAATGCGGGCACGGCCTTTGACGGCACGCACCTCTATCAGATCGCCGATGGCCGGATCCAGAAGGTCGATCCGCAAAGCGGCAAGGTGCTGTCCACCATCCCGGCGCCCGGCGGCGAGGGTGTATCTGGCCTGGCCTGGGCGGAAGGCAGCCTGTGGGTCGGCGCCTACCGCGACCGCAAGATCCATCAGGTCGACCCCGAAACCGGCAACGTGCTGCGCACCATCGACTCCAACCGCTACGTGACAGGCGTCACATGGGTGGACGGCGAGCTTTGGCACGGCACGTGGGAAGCCGAAGAAAGCGAATTGCGGCGTCTTGAACCGCGCACCGGCGAAGTGCTGGAGGCCGTCGAGATGCCGGCGGGCATTGGCGTGTCGGGCCTGGAATCCGATGGCGGCGCCCGGTTTTATTGCGGCGGCGGCGAAAGCGGCAAGGTGCGCGCGGTGCAGCGGCCGGGCAAGCCGCAGGATTAAGAAAAAATGGGGAAAAACAACAGTAGATGGAGATGAGAAGGATTTGCATTTAAACTTCCTGCCGATTTGTCACCCTTTTGACCCACTCGGTAGGAAGCCCAATGCAAGCAGAAAGACGCGCCCGACGCAGCCACATCGTTCACCCACGTTTCATGCTGCGCAGCACGTCGGCGGCGGTTTTCCTGGCGTTGGCCTCGGGGGCCGTTGCCGCGCAGGACGCCAACGTGTCGACGCTGCCTTCGGTGCAAGTGGTGGGCGAGAACGCCAATCCGAACACCACCGAGGGGACGGGGTCCTACACGCCGCGCGCCACGGCGGCCAGCACCGGGTTGTCGCTGTCGCTGCGCGAGACGCCGCAGTCGGTCACCGTGATGACGCGCCAGCGCATGGATGACGAAGACATGCGGTCGCTGGCGGACGTCATGGGCAGCACGCCGGGTATTTCGGTGCAGAACTTCGACAGCGAGCGCTACACGTTCAATTCGCGCGGCTTCAGCATCACCAATTACATGTACGACGGCGTGCCCACGGCATTCGACGTGGGCTACGCGGCGGGCGAGTCGTCCGTCGACCCCATCATCTATGACCGGGTGGAGGTCGTGCGCGGCGCAACCGGCCTGATGACGGGCGCGGGCAATCCGTCGGCCTCCATCAACCTGGTGCGCAAGCACGCCGACAGCCGTGAGTTCAAGGCGGACCTGAGCGCCGGCGTGGGCAACTGGGACACCTATCGCGTGACGGCCGACCTGTCCACGCCGCTCAATGCCGAAGGCACCGTGCGCGGCCGCATTGTGTCCGCCTACCAGGACAACCATTCGTTCCTGGACTACTACCAGAACAAGAAGAAGGTCTTTTACGGCGTGGTGGACGCCGACCTGACCTCGCGCACGACGCTCAGCGTGGGCTACAACTACCAGGACAACGAGCCGCAGGGCAGCAGTTGGGGCGGCTTTCCGCTCTGGTACGCCGACGGCGGCCGCACCGACTGGCGCCGGTCGCTGAATACCGGCGCGCGGTGGACCTCGTGGGGCAGCACGACGCAGGGCGCGTTTGCCAGCCTGGAGCATCGCTTCGACAACGATTGGCGCGTTCAGGCCGTGGGCTCGTATTCCAAGAACGAAATGGACGGCAAGCTGCTGTATCTGTACGGCTGGCCGGACCGCGAAACCGGCCTGGGCATGGGCGCGTCGCCCGCCTGGTATCTTGGCGACCGCAAACAGAATGCGCTGGACCTGAAGGCCAACGGTCCATTCACGCTGTTTGGCCGCCGCCACGAAGCCGTGGTCGGCGCCAGCTTCAACCGGCAGAAGGGCGATTTCAACTACCGGTCCGCCATCAATGCGGCCGACGTCGGCAACTTCCTGAACTGGAACGGCTCGTATCCCGAACCGGACTGGAACGATTCCATCATCGCCAACCGCTACACCACCACCCAGACCGGCTGGTACGGCGCGTTGCGCCTGAACCTGGCCGATCCGCTCAAGCTCATCGTGGGCGGGCGCTACAGCACGTGGAAGACGAACGCGATCGGCTTTGGCGGAGAAGGCCGCACCGAGTTCGACAAGAACGCCTTCACGCCGTACGCTGGCCTGCTGTACGACATCAACGACACCTACACGGCATACGTCAGCTACACCGGCATCTTCAATCCGCAGACTTACCAGGACCGCAACGGCAACTGGTTGGATCCGCTGGAAGGCAAGTCGTACGAGGCCGGCATCAAAGGCGAATGGCTGGAGGGCCGTCTGAACGCCAGCGCCGCGATCTTCCAGATCGACCAGGACAACGTGGCGCAGGTCGACCCGGGCCAGATAGTGCCGGGCACGACCAATCAGGCCTACACGGCCGCGCAAGGGACGCGCAGCCGCGGCTTCGACCTGGAAATGTCGGGTGAAGTGACGCCGGGCTGGAACGTGGCGGCCGGATGGTCGCATTGGACGGCCAGCGACGGCGAGGGCAACGCGATCCAGACCGACCAGCCGCGCAGCCTGGTGCGCGTCTTCACGACGTATCAGTTGCCGGGCGACTGGAACCGTCTCACGATCGGCGGCGGCGTGAACTGGCAAAGCCATGTCTACACCATCGCCAGCGGCCCGAACGGCGACGAACGCGTCAGCCAGGGCAGCTACGCCATCACCAACCTGATGGCGCGCTACCGCTTCAACCGCAGCCTGTCGGCGCAGTTGAACGTGAACAACGTGTTCGACCGCAAGTACTACAGCCAGATCGGCTTCTACAGCCAGGGCGCGTGGGCCGCGGGACGCAGCGCGATGCTGACGATGCGCTACCAGTATTGATCGCGGGCGTTATGCGGGTCGGCCTTACACGGCCCGGCCTAACGCGGCCCGGCCTTACCCGGGCCCGGCATTGCCCGCCCCGGTCTCAAGCCGGCCCGACCGGTCCGGAGGCTGCCCGTGCGGCCTCCGCGATGCTGGCGATGAACGCCTTGGCGGCCTCGGGCATGATGCGTCCGGCCAGCGTCTGCACCTCGAAGTGACGTTCGTTCATTTCGCGGTCGCGTAGCGGCACGGCGACGATCTTTCCCCATTGCAGGCGGTTGCGGATGGCCAGTTCACCACAGAAGGCCACGCCGCCGCCCGCGCTGGCAAAGCCGACCAGCGCGTCGATGCTGCGGCTGGTGAACGCCGCCTCGCAATGCAGTTGCTGGCGGCTGCAACTGATGTCGATCAGCTGGCGCAACGTGGAATCGGGGCTGGGCAGGGCCAGGGGATAGGCGATCAGCTGCGCCAGCGACATCTCGCGCCGGTCGGCCAGCGGATGGTCTGCCGCCAGGATCGCGCGCACCGGCGCCGGCACGCGCGCTTCCACGCGGATGTCGCGCTGCGACGTGAGGCTGAGGGTGATGCCGATATCCGCCGAGCCGTCCCGGATGCGCTGGGGGATCTCCTGCTGCGAGCAGACGTCCAGCGAAAACCGGATGCCCGCGTAGTGCTGCCGGAAAGCCGCGATGGCCGCCGGCACGAACTCCGACGCATAGCCCTCGGTGCTGACGATGCGCACATGGCCCTGCCGCAGGCCGCGCAGCGCCAGGATGTCGCCCGCTACCCGTTCCACGTCCTGCTGCATGCGCTTGGCGTGCGCGGCCAGGAGTTCGCCGGCAGCGTTCGGGACCATGCCGCGCGCGCGGCGCTCGAACAGCAAGGTGCCAAGTTCCCGTTCGATGCGGGCGATCTGGCGGCTGACGGCCGAGGGGGCCACATCCAGGCGCCCCGCGGCTTCACTGACCGAGCCGGTGCGCACGACTTCCAGGAAATAGCGCAGGGAAATCTCCTGCAGGACGCGGGGGTTCATGGTCGGCTCCAAGGTTTGCGGAAAACGCAAAGAAGAATTCTAACCATTGATATTGCTGCAAAGCGCTGGCCGCCTCTAGGATGTGGGCATTATTTGCGCTTCCCATTCGCTACCACAGACATGTTTCAATCCGACGCTCCCTCCCAATCCCCCGTTCTGGATTCCCTGCGGCAGGCCAAGCCGGTGCTGTGGACAGGCCCGGACATGCCGGCGCCCGCAAGCGGACCGGGTGCGCATTTCCTGATGGATCAGGTGCTGTCGGCGCAGGAACGCTTTACGCGCTTCGAGCCGCTGCTCGCCGAGCTGTTTCCGGAGTTGGCCGAGACGGGAGGCGTGATCGAGTCGCCGCTGCTCCCCGCCGCGGCCATGCAGGTAGCGATCGGCCTGCCGCCGGACGCCGGCCGGTTGTGGATCAAGGCGGACCACGCATTGCCGGTGGCCGGCTCCATCAAGGCGCGCGGCGGCATTCATGAAGTGCTGGAATTTGCCGAATCGCTGGCGCTGCGCGAAGGGTTGCTGCTGCCGGGCGACGATTACCGCAAGCTGGCCGGTCCGGAAGCCCGCGCCGTGTTCGGCCGGTATCAGGTCGCCGTGGGTTCCACGGGCAACCTGGGCCTGTCCATCGGCGTGATTGCATCGGCGCTGGGGTTCCGGTCTGCCGTGCACATGTCTGCCGATGCCAAGGAATGGAAGAAGGCGCGTCTGCGTGCGCGCGGCGTCGAGGTCGTGGAGCACGCGGGCGACTACGAAAAGGCCGTGGCCGCGGGCCGGGCGCAGGTCGAAGCCGATCCTTTTGGCTATTTCGTGGACGACGAGCGGTCGGCGTCCCTGTTCATGGGCTACGCCGCCGCCGCGTTGCACCTGCGCGTCCAATTGATCGAGGCGGGCGTGCGGGTCGATGCCGAGCATCCGCTGTTTGTCTACCTGCCTTGCGGCGTGGGCGGGGCGCCGGGCGGGATCGCCTTCGGCCTGACCCAGCTGTATGGCCCTCACGTGCATTGCTTCTTCGCCGAGCCGGTGCAGTCGCCGTGTTTCCTGGTGCGCATGATGGCCGGCCAAGGCGAGCTGCCGGGTGCGCCCGCGTCCGCGTCGGTGTACGACGTCGGCCTGACCAACGTGACCGAGGCCGACGGCCTGGCGGTTCCGACGGCGTCCGAGCTGGCGTACGCGGCGGTGGGCGCGCAACTGCGCGGCGTCTACACCGTTGAAGACGACACGCTCTACGCCGACCTGGCGCGCCTGAAGGACAGCGAAGGCCTGCGCATCGAACCGTCCGCCGCCGCGGGTTTCAGCGGTCCGCGCCATCTGTGCGGCACCGACGCCGGCCGCGCATGGCTGCGCGCGCACGGCCTTGCCGCGCATCTGCCGCGCGCGACGCACCTGGCCTGGACCACCGGCGGGCTGTTCGTGCCTGACGAAGAATATGACCGATTCCTGAGCCGCGGGCGTTCGCTCGCGGCCGGCAACTAGGCGCCGACAGACGCGCCGCTTATCCACCACCTCCCCATCGAGCACCGCCATGAAAACCTCGTTTCTTGCAGTCAGCCTCGCTTTTGCCAGCACCGTCGGCGCCGTCGCGCCCGCAGTGGCCCAGGACGCCTATCCCAGCCGGCCGATTACGCTGGTCGTGCCTTTCCCGCCGGGTGGCGCCACCGATGTGCTGGGCCGCGTGGTGGCGCAGAAACTGGGGCAGGAATTGGGGCGCACGATCGTGGTGGAAAACCGCGCGGGCGCTGGCACGGTGATCGGCGCCAGCTTCGTCGCCAAGGCCGCGCCGGACGGCTACACGCTGTTGGTCAGTTCGGGCACGACGTTCACGGTCAACCCGGCCATTCAAGCCAATCTGCCGTACGACCCGGTCAAGAGCTTCGAGCCGATCGGCATTGTCGGCCGCACCGGCCTGGCGCTGCTTGCGAACCCCAAGGTGCCCGTCAAGGACTTGAAGGAGTTCGTGGCCTATGTGAAGGACCCCGCTCACGATCAGCCGCCGTACGGATCGTTCGGCACCGGCACCACCGCGCATTTCGTGGGCGAGGCCTTCACCTCGGCCGCCAAGCTGAAGATGACGCACGTGCCGTACAAGGGCAGCTCGCCCGCGATGACTGACCTGATCGGCGGACAGATTCCGTTCTCGGTCGACACCGTGGCCGCGGCCCTGCCGCAAAGCAAGCAGGGCAAGGTGCGCGTCCTGGCAGTGTCCGCGCCCAAGCGCTCCGCCTTCCTGCCCGACGTGCCCACGTTCGCGGAACAGGGCTATCCGTCGGTCGCGATGGATACGTGGCTGATGGTCGCCGCGCCGCGTGGCCTGCCGGCCGACGTGAAGACGCGGCTGGAGAAGGCGCTCAAGGCCACCGTCGAATCGCCCGAGGTGGTCAAGAGCCTTGAGGCGCAAGGCTTCGAAGCCGCCTTCGCCAGCGCCGCTGAAGGCGAGGCGCTGATCCAGCAGGAACTGCCCGTCATGCGTGAAGTGGCGCAGCGGGCCAACATCAAGATCGACTGAAGGAAGACGACGATGGCATTGGACGACACCCTGGTATCCCTGACGGCGGTCGAGTTGCGGCGCATGATCGGCGCCCGCCAGCTTTCGCCGGTGGAATTGCTGGAGGCCTGCATCGCGCGCATCCAGGCCGTGAACCCGTACATCAACGCGGTGACCGCCACTGCCTATGAGCGGGCGAGGGGGGAAGCGCGCGCCGCCGAGCGCGCCGTGATGGCGGGCGAGCCGCTGGGCCTGTTGCACGGCCTGCCGATGGGGGTAAAGGATCTGGAACCCACCGCCGGTGTGCTGACCACGTACGGCTCGCCCTTGTATCGCGGCCACGTGCCCGACGAGGACATCGAGCTGGTGGCGCGCCTGCGCCGCGCCGGCGCCATCGTCGCTGCCAAGACCAACGTGCCCGAAATGGGCGCGGGCGCCAACTCGCGCAACACGGTGTGGGGCGCGACCGGCAATCCTTTCAACCCGAACCTGAACGCAGGCGGTTCGTCGGGCGGCTCAGCCGCAGCGTTGGCCGCCGACATGCTGCCGGTCTGCACGGGCTCGGACACCGGCGGCTCGCTGCGCATTCCCGCGTCCAAGTGCGGCGTGGTCGGATTCCGGCCGTCGCCGGGCGTCGTGCCCAGCGTGCGCAAGCCGCTCGGCTGGACGCCGATTTCGGTGGTCGGGCCGATGGGCCGCACGGTGGCCGACGCCTGCCTGCAGATGGCGGCGTCCGCGGGCATGCATGCCGGCGATCCGCTCAGCTATCCGCTGGACCCGCTGCAATTCCTGAACCCCGGCGTCGCGGACCTGGGCTCGCTGCGTGTGGCCTACACCGAAGACTTCGGCGCGTGCGACGTGGACGACGGCATCCGCGCCACCTTCCGCGAAAAGATCGCCGCGATGCGGCATCTGTTTGCCGCCTGCGATCCGATCGACCTGGATGTGGGCGAGGCCCACCGGTGCTTTGACGTGCTGCGCGCCGAAGCCTTCGTGGCGGGCATGCGCGACGCCTACGAGAAGGATCCGTCCAGCCTGGGCCCCAATACCCGTGCCAACTTCGAAATGGGCGCGGCGATGAGCCTGAAGGACTGCGCGTGGGCGCAGGCCGAGCAGACGCGCCTGATCAAGCGCTTTCAGCGCGCCTACGACGATTACGACCTCATCCTTTCGCCCACCACGCCCGTGTCGCCGTTCCCGTGGACGCAGCTGTACGCGGACAAGATCAACGGCGTTGCCCAAGAGAACTACTACCGCTGGCTGGCACTGACGTATGTGGTCACGCTGACCACGCACCCGGCGCTGACGCTGCCGTGCGGGCGCGATGCCAAGGGCATGCCGTTCGGGCTGCAGATCGTGGGCCGCTTTCGCGCAGACCGTGAAGTGCTGGCCGCGGCGCAGGCGATGGAGCAGGCGTTTGCGGGGTCGGACGTGCTGCAGCGCCCAAGGCCGGATCTGGCTGCGTTGCGTCCTGCCGAGCCGGCGTTGACGTCGATCGTGACGTCGCCGCCACAGTTGCAGGGCGGGGGAGAGACGGGTTCCGTGTCGGCGGTATAACCCCCGACTTTCAGCGCATCGGGCCAGCACGCCGCGCCACGCGGCCTGCTGGCCTTTTGCTATTTCAGGCTAGTCCGTTTTCTAGGGTAATTCCTGACTAAAAGCTGATTGTCAGCCGTTTGTCAGGCAGGTTTAATCACTCCAAAGTTGCGCATCAGACGCATCAACCGGCATCGGATGGCTCGTAGCAGTCAATCTGTGCCACACCCTTGCAGCCGTAGTAACAACACGCTGGTCCATGTAGTCCACCCCAGGAGACAACAAGCCATGCAACACGTTACAAAGCCCCGCCGCCGCAAATTCATCTCCGGCGCAGCCGCCGCAGGGGTCGCGGCGCTAGGATTTCCCGCCATCGCCAAGGCGCAGAACGCACCCATCTCCTTCCGGTTCCAGAGCACCTGGCCCGCGACCGACATCTTCCACGAATTCGCCCGCGACTACGCCAACAAGGTCAACGAGATGGCCGGCGGCCAGTTGAAGATCGAAGTGCTGCCCGCGGGCGCCGTGGTCAAGGCGTTCGACTTGCTGGATGCCGTGTCGGCCGGGACGCTGGACGGCGGCCACGGCGTGGTGGCCTACTGGTACGGCAAGAACACGGCGGTGGCGCTGTGGGGGTCCGGTCCGTCTTTCGGGATGGATGCCAACATGCTGCTGGCCTGGCATGAATACGGCGGCGGCAAGGAGCTGCTGGTCGAGATCCAGAAGGCCATGAACGTGAACGTGCAGTCCCTGATGTACGGACCGATGCCGACGCAGCCGTTCGGTTGGTTCAAGCGGCCGGTCACGAAGGTCGAGGACGTCAAGGGCGTGAAGTTCCGTACCGTGGGCCTGGCCATCGACATGTACACCGCGATGGGCGCGGCCGTGAATGCGCTGCCTGGCGGGGAAATCGTGCCGGCCCTGGACCGCGGGCTGCTGGACGGGGCGGAATTCAACAACGCGTCTTCCGACCTGGCGCTGGGATTCCAGGACGTCTCCAAGATCTGCATGCTGCAGAGCTTTCACCAGAGCGCTGAGCAATTCGAGGTGCTGTTCAACAAGGCCAAGTACGACGCCTTGCCCGAACACCTGAAGCACATCCTGAGCTATGCGGCGCAGGCGTCCAGCGCGGACATGTCCTGGAAGGCGGCGAACCGCTATTCGCAGGACTACATCAAGCTGCAGAAGGATCACAACGTCAAGTTCTACAAGACGCCGGACGCGATCCTGCAGCAGCAGCTCAAGATCTGGGACGAGATGATCGCCAAGCGGTCGGCCGAGAATCCGCTGTTCAAGAAGGTGCTGGAATCGCAGCGGGCGTTCGCGGAACGGGTGGGGCGCTGGCACGGCGACACCACCGTCAACTACCGCATGGCCTACAACCACTACTTCTCGCGCAGCACCAAGCCGGCCTGACGCCGTCCTGCGCCGCACCCGCGCGCCGCCTGGCCGGCGCGCGGGGTTTCGCCATGCGTCCAGGTTCCGTGCGCGCCGGCGGCAGGTTTGCCGCGGCCTGAGCGGATCCGACTCCAGGACCTTCGATGATCCGAATCGTACGTTTCATAGATAGCATCTCCACCCTTGTGGGCAAGACCTTTGCCTGGCTGATCGTGGTGCTGACGCTGCATGTGTGCTGGGAAGTCGCGGCGCGCTACATCCTGAACCAGCCCAGCGCCTGGGCGTTCGACCTGCAGATGATGTATTACGGGATCCTGTTCATGATGGCCGGGGCGTATACGCTGGCCAAGAACGGGCACGTGCGCGGGGACATCCTGTACGGATTCCTGCCGCCGCGTGTGCAGGCCGGGCTGGACCTGCTGCTCTTCATCGTCTTTTTCTTTCCGGGCGTCATCGCCCTGGTGTGGGCGGGCTGGTACTACGCCGGCTATTCCATCGCCATCCGCGAGCATTCCTCGCTGATGGCCAACGGGCCGCCGATCTATCCATTCAAGGCCTTCATACCCGCTGCCGGCGCAGTGCTGCTGTTGCAGGGCGTGGCCGAGGTCATGCGCTGCATCCTGTGCCTGAAGCAGGGCGCGTGGCCGTCGCGTGAAGAGGACGTCGAGGAAGTGGACGTCGACAAGCTCAAGGAGATGGTGCACGTGAAGGACGAAGACATCGCCAAGCTCGATCGTTACGTCAACTCCGGGGAGTCCCAGCGATGAAAATCCACAAGGCATTGTGGTTCGGCCTGTCGTGCATCGCGCTGGTGCTGCTGATGATCGCGTTTTTGACGCCGTGGGACAACCTCACCACCGGCCACATCGGGCTGCTGATGCTGGCCCTGATCGTGGTGGCGATCATGCTGGGCTTTCCCACGGCGTTCACGCTGATGGGCATGGGCGTGCTGTTCACGTTCCTGGCGTATTACATGCAGAGTTCGGATCCGGGGCGGTCGCTCGGACAGACGCTGGACCTGATGGTGCAGCGCACGTACGCCACGATGACGAACGATTCGCTGATTTCGATTCCGCTGTTCGTGTTCATGGGCTATCTGGTCGAACGCGCCAACCTGATCGAAAAGCTCTTCCGGTCGATGCATCTGGCGCTGGCGCGGCTGCCCGGCGCGCTGGCGGTGGCCACATTGGCGACGTGCGCCATCTTCGCGACGGCGACAGGCATTGTGGGGGCGGTGGTCACGCTGATGGGGTTGCTGGCAATGCCGGCCATGCTGAAGGCGGGCTACAGCGTGCGTCTGACGGCCGGTTCGATCACGGCGGGCGGCTGTCTGGGCATCCTGCTGCCGCCGTCGGTGATGCTGATCGTGTACGGCGCCACCACGGGCGTGTCGGTCGTGCAGTTGTATGCCGGTGCGCTCTTTCCCGGGCTCATGCTGGCGATTCTGTACATGGTGTACGTCATCATCGTGGCCAAGCTGCGGCCCGACATGGCGCCGCCTTTGCCAGAAAGCGAGCGTGGCGTGCCGCTGTCGCCCGGGACGGCAGCGCTTGCCGCGGGCCCCTACACGCGCGCCGTATCGGGCATGCTGGCCGCCATGTTCAAGGGCCGGCGCAACAGCGCGGTGTCGTTTGGCTACCTGACGCGCAATATGGCGATGGCGTTGTCGCCGTTGTTGGTCACGGTGCTGATGCTGGCGGTGGTGCATCATGCGCTGACCAAGCCCGCTGTGGAGTACGAGATTCCCGCCGAACTGCAGTTGGGCTCGGGCGGCTTCGATTCCGGCTCTGGGTTGAGCGAACCGCCCACGGATGGCTTGGCCGAGCCCCCGTCCAATGACCTGCCCGAACCGCCGTCCAATGAACTTGCCGAACCGCCGGGTACGCCCGCCACGTCGGGTTTGAGCGAACCGCCGGGCACGCCCGCCGCCCAGCCGCCAGCAGGCGCGGCCGCACCTGCACAGCAGGCCGCACCCGACACGGCCGACGCCCGCAAGCCCGCGCCCACCGGCTTCTGGATCTTTGCAGGCGTCTGCGCAGTGATGCTGGCAGTGTTCTACGCCGCGCTGACGTGGGCGCGGCTGGAAATCTTCAAGATGCTGATGGCATCGTTCTTTCCGCTGGCGGTGATGATCGCGGCCGTGCTCGGTTCGATCGGCTTTGGCCTGGCCACGCCCAGCGAGGCCGCCGCCATGGGCGCGATGGGCGGGGCGCTGCTGGCGCTGGCGTATCGCAGGCTGAATCTGCCGGTGCTGCGCGAATCGGTGTTCCTGACGGCGAAGACCAGCGCCATGGTGTGCTGGCTGTTCGTGGGGTCGTCGATCTTCTCGGCGGCGTTCGCGCTGCTGGGCGGCCAGCGCATCATCGAGGAATGGGTGCTGTCGTTGGGTCTGACGCAGATTCAGTTCCTGCTGCTGGCGCAGATCATCATCTTCCTGCTCGGCTGGCCGCTGGAATGGACCGAGATCATCGTCATCTTCATGCCGATCTTCGTGCCGCTGCTCAATACGTTCGGCATCGATCCGCTGTTCTTCGGCTTGCTGGTCGCGCTGAACCTGCAGACCGCGTTCCTGTCCCCGCCGGTGGCCATGTCGGCGTTCTACTTGAAGGGCGTGTCGCCGCCGCACGTGACGCTGAATCAGATCTTCCTGGGCATGATGCCGTTCATGGGGATCCAGGTGGTCGCGATCTTCCTGCTGTACATGTTCCCGGCGATCGGCATGTGGCTGCCGACGGTGCTGTATCGGTAAGGCGCGAAGGTGTCAGACACCTGCTTTCACTCGGGTGTCAGACACCATTGCTGAGGTACACCACGGCCGCGACGAGCCAGGATGCCGCCAGCGCCACATAAGCCAGCAGCAGGATCTGCGTAACGGATGCCGGCCAATGCTTGCCCAAGCCGGCGCTTTTTCCCACCGCGCCCAACAGGTAACCGCCGTTCGCGCCCGGCAAGGGCAGCAGGTTCAGCGCTGCCGTGGTGGCGGCGGTCAGGCCCAGCAACGTGGAAAATGGCAGACCTTGCGCGGCGCCATCCACGCGCGCCAGCAGCGCCTGCGCCGTGTGCAGCGGCGACAGCGCGCCGCTGATGATGTTCGTGAATCCACCCGCCAGCGCCTGCACACCGGCCATGCCGCCGAGCAGCGCGCACGCCAACGCGATCAGCGCGAGGCAGCCGGAAGCGCCGATGAACAGTTGCGCCCAGAGCGGCTGCGCTTCCAGGTGTTGCGGGTGAATGTCCGCGTCATCCGCCGGCATCGTGTCGCCCGCCGTCTGGAAGCGGACCGCGCCGCCGATGGGCAGCAGCCGGATGCTGAGCCTACCCGTCCGCAACAGGCGCGGCCCCAGCCCGAACGACAGTTCGTCCAGCGCCACGCCCAACGCGCGTCCCGCGAAGGCCATCACCATCACATGCAGCAGGGCACAAAGGACAACGGCCAGCAGCAGGCCGATGGCCTCTGACGCCACCGTCACTCGCTTTCCGCCTTCGACAGCGACACTTTCCCGAATGTCATCCACACATGCGCCGTCTCCGACGCCTGCGCGCGATACGAGCCGGAGGCTTCACCCAGCCGCATGGCGACGGCGGTGAACTCCCAAGCCTGGGCGTCGTCGCAATCGACCTTGCGTTCGGTGTAAGCGGGCAGTCCATGCGCACGCCCGAATGCCAACGCCAGTTGCGCGTGCTCGGCCAGCTCGGCCGGCACCGACGGATGGTCCCAGCCCCACAGGAAGCTGCCGTCTTCGCTGTTGGACGTGCCGATGATCTGCACCGGCGCGGACGCGACGATGTCGCCCGGCAGCTGGAACACGATCAGGCCGCTATCCATGTCCACCGACCATTGCTCGGCCTCGTCCAGGTGCCAGGTTGCGCAATGCGCCGTGGTGGCGGTCTGCATGCCTTCCATGCTTTGGGCGATGAAGTTCTGGACGTCGAAGGGCTTGGTGGTGTCGGACATGCTCGCTTGTTCCATCTAGATAAAGGGGCCGGTGATGATACGTGAAACGCGTTTGTGCGCGGCAATGAGGGAGGGCGCGCCGTCGCAACGGGCATCGGCGGCCGGCCGGTTCAACAGCTCAATACGGTGAAATGGTGTTTGACCTCCCCGCGGTGCCGGCTCGAATGGACGATCAGTTTCTCGGGTGTCACACACCGCGGCCATACTGACGATCCTGCCGCCCGCGTGTCAGGCAACGCCTGCTTCAGCGCTTCAATACGTCAGCGGCGCGCCCGTGACGACCTCATACAAAAACCGGTCCAGCGTCTCGGTCTGGCCGTCGGGCCGGTCGAAGTAGGGCGCCTTTTCCAGTTCGGCCAAGGTCGACTCAAGATACGCGTGCATCAGCGGGAAGCGAGGACCGTGCTCGGCTTCGCCCGCCGCCATCTTGATGGCCAGCAGTTCATTGATCTCGGCGCGCAACGCGGCGTCGGTGATGATGACGTCGGCCAGATCGGCAAAGCGCATCGGCGGAACGCCCCGGCCGCTGTCGATCCATTGGGCGGCCAGCACCGGGCGCAGGACGTACAGATACTTCTTCAGGCGAACCGTGTCGCCCTGCAGCGATTCGCGGAAGTTGCGGCCGGCCATGGCAACGTAGTGCCAGCGCCCCTTGGTGCTGGAGAAGTACGCGCTGCGGAAATGCCGCAGCCACGCGCTGACGGCGTCGTCCTGGCGATAGATGATGGGCGAATCCAGCCACTCGAAAAGCGTGGGGTTGGAACCGCGCAAGAGTTGCAGGGACTTGCGCAGCTCCCAGCCCGAGACGTCCAGTTCGTCGTCAATCGGCAGCTCGATCACGTCGCGTTGTGGCGCCACGCGCAGATACCAGTCCAGCTTGTGTACGTACAGAAAGCGCACGTCGTAGTCGCTGTCGGGCGAGGCAAAGCCCCAGCCGCGGCTGCCGGATTCGCAGGCGAGCAGGACGCGCACGTCGTGGCGCTGCTCGATGTCTTGCAGGGTCGCCATCACGCGTTCGCGGACGGCGGGGTCGATGGGGTGGGCGTGCAGGATCGAAGTCATGCCCCGCATCCTAGCACCGCCCGGCCATCGGCCCTGCGCCGGTTCAAAGCTGGCTCATCCCGCCGTCCGCAATGATCTCCGTGCCCACGATGAAGGCCGATTCGCGCGCAGCCAGATGCAGGACGGTTGCGGCGATTTCTTGCGGCGTACCGAAGCGGCCCAGCGGAATCTGCGACTGGATGCTGGCGGCTGTCTTCTCAAGCGTGTCGGCGTCCAGGCCCAGCTTGCCGTAGATCGGCGTCGTGACCGGACCGGGGCTGACGACGTTGACCCGGACGCCGCGCGGCAGCCATTCGGCCGACAGCGTTTTCGCCAGCGAGATCAGCGCCGCCTTGCTGGCCGCGTAGATCGACGACGCCGGCATGCCGATATGGGCATTGATGGACCCGTTGAGCACGATGGACGCGCCCGCGTTGAGCAAGGGGTCCAGCGCCTGCAACTGAAAGAACACGCCCTTGACGTTGGTGTCGAACGTCTGGTCCCACAGGTCTTCGGTGGCGTCGGCCAGCGTGGCGAATTTGGCGATGCCTGCATTGACGAAGACGGCGTCCAGGCGCACGCCTGCCGAGGCCAATGCGTCCGCCAGGGCCGCCGCCGCGCCGGGCGCGCCAGCGGTGTTCTGGATGGCCAAGGCGTTGCCGCCCAGGGTGACGCGGGTCTTTTCCAGCGCCGCGGTGTCGCGTCCGGTAACGATGACGCGGGCGCCTTCGGCGGCGAAGGCTTGGGCGGCAGCGAGGCCGATGCCGCTGGTGCCACCGGTGACCAGGACGGTCTTTTGTTCAAAACGGTTCATGACGGGTTCCTTTGGTGTGGAGGTGAGGTGTAGCCATGTTGCGCTTGGCCCGGTGGTTTGTCGTACGATCTGACGCACAAACACGTTCGAAGAAATTGCACATGTTTGGCCCGGAACGTGTATCCCCAGAGGTACAGCCCACTATGTTGAGCCCGCGATGCTGACTGCCAATGAACTCTCGCTGCTGGAAGCCATCCGCGATAGCGGCAGCCTGTCCCGGGCGGCCGCCCGGCTGGGCAAGGCGCCGTCTTCCGTGTCGCACGCCGCGCGGCAACTGGAGGAACGCTTCGATGCCCTCTTGTTCGACCGCCGCGGGTATCGGCTGCAACTGACGCCCGCCGGCCAATTGCTGGCGGACGAAGCCGCGCGGCTGGCGCAGGATGTCAGCCGGCTCACGCAGCGCGTGCGGCAAGTGGCCAGCGGCTGGGAAGACCGCCTGCACATCGTCAGCGACGAGATCCTGGAATTCGAACTGATGGCGCCGCTGGTCGGGGCCTTCGACAAGCTGGATTCAGGCGTAAGGCTGCGCTTCACGCACGAAGTGCTGGGCGGCACGTGGGAAGCGCTGCGCGAGGGACGGGCAGACCTGATTGTGGGCGCGACCAACGAGCCGCAGACCATGCCGAACCTGCAATGGGCGGCGTTGGGCGAGATGGAATGGCTGTTTGCCATATCACCGCGCCATCCGCTCGCCAAGGCAAAGGGGCCGTTGCGCCAGGACCAGATCCAGCAACATCGCGCCGTCGTCGTCGCCGACACGGCGCGCGGCTCGTCGGCGCGCGGGTACGGCAGGGTCGGCGGGCAGGTGACATTGGCCGTGCCTAGCATGCGCGCGAAAATCCTGGCGCAACGCGAAGGGCTCGGCGTGGGTTGGGTGCCGCGCCACCGCGTGGCCTCGCTGCTGGCGCGAGGCGAACTGGTCGAGATGGCCACCGAGACGCCGCGCGAGCCCAACCTGCTGTACCTAGCCTGGCGCGGCGATCACGACGGGCGGGCGCTGCGCTGGTGGCTGGACCAGTTGCGCCAGCCGCGCATGGCGGCGGCGCTGATGCGGGGCATCGACGGGTTCGCCTGACGCGTTGTAGTCTTGACCCCGTGCGGCAGCGCGGGCCTCCGGCGCGCCAGACCGCGAACAACAGTCCAAAGGACGAACATGGAAGAGACAAGGCAGGAAACCGCGCTCGATTGGGCGTCGCTGGTTGACGACCTGAACCGGCTGCTGCGGCTGAAGACCACCGTCATCGGCATGAAGCTTTACGAGCACGAAGCCGACATGGCGGGGGTGAAGGGCCTGCGCCGGCCCAAGGCCACGCACACCACGGACCAGATCGTGGGCATGGCGGCAAGGCTGGGCTGGACGGTTGGCATCACGGGCGACGATCTGGTCGGCGCGCAATGCCGCGCGGTCATCGGGCTGGGGCCACAGGACGAAGCATGGAAGCGCGGCAAGGAGTATGTGGGGGTCTGGCACGCGACCGAAGCCGATGCACGGGCGCGCCAGGAGGCGCTGACCTGTGTGCCGGCGGACAAGTACCGAGCCATGGTCGTGTCGCCGCTGGCATCGGGGCGCCTGGATCCGCCGGACATCTGCCTCGTGTACGCCACGCCGGGTCAGATGATCATCCTGATCAACGGCTTGCAATGGAAGAACTACCGGCGCTTTGACTGGAGCGTCGTCGGAGAAACCGCCTGTGCGGATTCCTGGGGCAGGGCGCTTGCCACCGGCGAGCCCAGCCTGTCCTTGCCCTGTTTCGCCGAGCGCCGCTATGGCGGCGTGCCCGACGAAGAAATGCTGATGGCGCTGCCTCCCCGCTATCTGCCGATTGCCATCGAGGGCATGAAGGCGCTGGCAGCCAATGGCCTGCGCTATCCCATCGCGCCCTATGGCATCCAGAACGACGTGCGCGCCGGCATGGGGGTGAGCTACGCGCAGCCGCCCAAGACTTAGGGGTGAATGCCGGCGTGCAGCGCCGCGGCCAGCGCGCGCGCGGCCGGTCCCAGCGGCCGGTCGATGCGGTGCGCAAGATACGTTTCGGTGGTGATCTGGCTGTCGCGGCCCAGGCTGGCGGTGGGCACGCGCAGCAGGCGGCCCTCGGCCAGGTCGCGCTCGACCTGCCACAGCGGCAGTCGGCCCCAGCCGAGCCCGGACAGGATCAGCGCGTGCTTGGTGTCCTGGCCGCTGACGCGGCAGGTCTGCGGCGACAGCACGGCAAAGTCGCGGCCCTCCGACAGCGACGAGGGATCGGACTGCACGATCTGAAGGTGATCCGCCAGCTCCGCCGCGGTAAGCGCGCGGCCGGCGCGCGCAGTCTGCGCCAGGGGATGCGAAGCGCCGACCACGGCCACCATCTGGATGGCGCCAAGCGCCTGCACCGCAATGCGCGGATGCCGGAAATGCTCGCCTGCAAGAATGCCCAATGTGTGCGTGCCGGCCAACAGCGCGTCGACCGGTCCGCCCAAGGGCAGCACCGAGACACGCATCGCCACCGAGGGATACGCCGCGCGCATGTGGTTCAGCGCCGCACCAGCCCGTTCGATCGGAAAGAGCGTATCCACCACCAGCGAAAGCTCCAGCTCGACGCCTTCGCCCAGGCCTTGCGCGCGGGCGCGCATCGCATCGACCCGCAGCAGGATGTCGCGGGCATTGGCAAGCAGCGCCTGGCCCTGCGGCGTCATGACGGGACGATGGCCGGTGCGGTCGAACAGCGGTACGCCCAGTTGCGCCTCCATGTTGGCAATGGCGTGGCTGACGGCGGACTGCACGCGGGACAAGCGGCGGGCGGCCGCGCGAAAGCTGCCGGTATCTGCGACGGCGGCGAACACACGCAGTTGGTCCAGGGTCAGCGCGTCAATCATGGGAAGGGTGATCTATTTGTTCGATCAAGATCGTCGAAAGGTTATCACTTCGCGGAATCAATTTTGCGAGGCATGATGCCGGAATCTTGGTGAAAGCGAGGGTGGGATGGACAAGGTCGAAGGGGCGGAACGTGCCATCGGGCACCCGCATTGGGGCGCGGTGCTGGCCATCGTTGGCGCGGGCGTCGTGGCGGCGTTGCAGGTGGGCAAGGTCATCATCGCCGCGCCGCTGCTGCGCAAGGACATGGGGCTGGACCTCGCGTCCATTGGCACGCTGACGGCGGTGTTTTCGATATTGGGCATGGTGGGCGGCATCGCGGCGGGCGGGGTGATCGCGCGCTTTGGCGCCCGGCGCATGCTGATCCTGGGCCTGGCGGCGACCGCGGCGGGCACGGCGGTGGGCGCGCTGGCGCCCGGCTATGGCGTGCTGCTGGGCTCCCGGGTGATCGAGGGACTGGGTTTCCTGATGATTACGGTGGCGGGGCCTGCCGCGCTGCAGCGCATCGTCACCGGCGGCAGGCGCGATTTCGCCTTTGCACTCTGGAGCTGCTACATGCCGGCCGGGATGGCAATCGCGATGCTCGCCTCGCAGGCGTTCGACGACTGGCACGCCTATTGGTGGTGCGCGGGCATCGCTGCAGGCGTGGCGCTTGCCAGCATCGCCGTGCTGGCGCCGCCCACGCCTCGCGGCGCGGCCCTGTCGTGGCAGGGGCTACGACAGGACACGGTCGACACCATGGGCGCGGCCGGCCCGATGTTGCTGGCGCTGTCATTCACGCTCTACAGCCTGATGTTCTTCGCGCTGTTCACCTTCCTGCCGGTGCTGCTCATGGAGCAACTGGGGCTGACGCTGGCGGCGGCCGGGCTGTACAGCGCCATCGCCAGCGCCGCCAACGTGGTGGGCAATCTGGGGGCGGGCGTACTGCTTGCACGCGGCTGGCGGCGGTCCACGTTGATCGCCTGCGCCAGCGCAGTGATGGCGGGCGTGTCGCTGCTGATCTTCGGTTCCGCACTGCCGGCCATGACCACCTTTCTGCTGTGCGTGCTGTTTTCGGCCGTGGGCGGGCTGATCCCGGCGACGCTGCTTGGCACCGCGCCGCAGGTGGCGCCACGTCCGGCGTTGACCGCGGCGTCGGTGGGGCTGGTCATGCAGGGCAGCAATCTGGGGCAGGTCATCGGACCAGTGGCGGTGGGCGGCGCGATCGACCGTTTTGGCTGGTCCTCCGCGTCGTTCATCGTGGCGGCGGCAGGACTGGCGGGTGTGGCCGTCGCCTGGCGCCTGCGGCGCGTCGGGGGCACCAATCTTTGACGAGGCTTGGCAGCGCGCGCCGTCGGTCACTCGGTGCCGGTCATGAGGCGGGCGCTTCGCTGTAACCGGGCTGGCCTATCATGGAGCGGCCGAACACGTTGGAGGTTACATGCACACGCCCGCCCCGCGCCTGGTCATCTTTGATTGCGATGGCGTCCTGATCGACAGCGAAATCATCGCCGCGCGCGCCCAATCCAGCGCCCTGGCCGAGCACGGCATCGCCATCACGCCCGAAGAGGCCGCGCTGCGCTTTGCCGGCATTCCGGATGCGGACATGTGGCGCACGTTGCAGGCCGAGCACGCCTGCGCGTTGCCCGAAGGCTTCGCGCGCCAGTATGCCGACCGGCTGGATCGCACGTTCCGCACCGAACTGCGCCCCTTGCCGCACGTGCACGAGACGCTGAATGTATTGAAGGAACGCGGGCTGGACCTGTGCGTCGCGTCCAGCAGCATGCCGGCCAAGCTGGAGGCGGCGCTCAAGATGGTGGGTCTGTGGGAGACGTTTGCACCGCATGTGTTCAGCACGGCGCAGGTGGCCAAGGGCAAGCCGGCGCCGGACGTTTTTCTGTACGCGGCGCGGCAGATGCGGGCCGCGGTGCTGGATTGCGTCGTGGTCGAGGACAGCGTGCCGGGTGTGCGCGCTGCCCGTGCGGCGCGCATGCGGGCAGTGGGGTTTGTGGGCGCCTCGCACAACGGACCGCAACAGCGGCAGCGGTTGCTGGACGAGGGCGCCTTTGAAGTGATCGATGATCTGCGGCGGCTGCCGGAGATCATCTGAGAGGGGCTGCCGACCTATGCCGCGGCGGGCATCTCGCCGTGCAGCAGGTAATCCATCAGTTCGCGCACGGAACGCATGGCATTGCCGAATGGCAGTTTGGACGCGCCGCGGAAGAAAAGACCGCGGCTGACTTCGCCACGCATGGCGGCCGCGAGCTTCAGGTCGATGCAGAATTGGCCGAACTTGGCGATGCCGTCGCGCAGGCCGCATTGCGTCAGGCAGTCCATACGCTGGCTGCAGCGGCGCGGATCGGCACGGGTGTTGGCTTGCAGCGTGCCTTCCTGGCGAAGGTAGCGCGTCAGCCACGGCGTGGCGACCGCACGTGCCGGCAGGCCGGCCACGCTGGTGAATTCCGCCAGTTCGGCGGGGTCGGCGTCGATCAGGACGCGCTTGAAGTTTTCGTGGGCGTCGCCTTCGTGGGTGACGGCGAACGCGGTGCCGACCTGCACGCCATCGGCGCCGTTGCTGAGCCAGTGGCGGACCTGTTCGTGGCTGCCGACGCCGCCCGCGACGATCAGGCGGGGGGCGTCACGGCCCAGTTGCAGTTCAGTGAAAAGGGCGTGGCAATCTGCCAGCACCTTTTTGAAATCGAAGCGTTCGCTGTGCAGGTCGTCGATTCGTGCCGCGCCCAGGTGGCCGCCCGCGTAACCCGGGTGTTCGATGACGACGGCGTCGGCCAGACGGCCCTTTTTCATCCACTTCTTCAGCACGGCTGCAACGCCGCGCGCTTCGGAGAGAATGGGCACCAGCGCCACTTTGGGGAAGTCGGCCGTCATTTCAGGCAGGTCGAGCGGCAGGCCCGCACCCATGACGATGGCCTCGGCGCCGCTTTCGCAGGCCTGGCGCACCAGCGCGGGATGGTCGCGCACGGCTTTCATGACGTTTACCGCCACCAGGCCGCGCCCTTGCGCCGTATCGAGCGCGGCGCGGACCTCCCGATGCAGGGCCTCGCGGTTTGCGGTGTCGATCGTGTCGCGGTCATTGCATTTTTCGGTTTTTTCCACGAGATCGGCGTGGTGATGGCGCAAATCGACGCTGGCAATGGTGCCCACGGCGTTCTGGCTGGCAACCGCGCCGGCCAGGCGATGGGCGGATACGCCAACGCCCATGCCGCCCTGCACGATGGGCAGCAACTCGCGTCCGGCGAGGGTGAGTGATTTGAACCACGTCATGATATGAGTCTTTCCTCTGGTCAAGAGAGCAGAGGCTAGAGCAACGTGGGGAGCGCCGCCTTGCGAAGGATCAAGTGGTGCGGCAATGGGCGGGGGCCAGACAGCTCCCGCCCATCCGTCACGTTTTTATCCCAGCAGCTTGATCATCGCCGGCACGGACAGCACGGCGGTGTAGTAGCCCTTGAACTGCACGCCGGTATTGAAGCCGAACAGGCGCGACAGCAGGCCGCCGATGAGGCCCATGGTCAGGATGACGAGCAGGCCCAGGAATTGGCCTTCCCAGACGCTGATCACGATGATCAGGCCGACAAACGTGGCGATGATGGCCTCGTGGCTGACGCGGCGCGACACGAACAGCGCGGCGCGGCGCGCGAAGTTCATGGCGAAGGGATAGGACACCACTGCCGCCAGCAGCACCGCCAGCATGCCGTAACCCAGGAATTCCCAATGGTTCAGCAGGTTGTGCAGGTTGTGCGTCTGGCCCGTTGCCGAATCCACCGTGAAGCGGGGCGGGGCGTTGAAGAGCGGCGCGGCCGGTCCCGCCGCCACGGGGCTCAGGGGCAGGCCGAAGGCGATCAGCGGAATCAGGGCCTCGGCGATGTAGGTGGCCTCGGTCACGCCGTTGCGCGCGCTCAGCACCGTCGTCAGCCGGTGATAGGCGTGCTTGACGCGCGAGCCCACCAGTTCGCCCAGCACGACGGTCATGGCGACCGGGCTGAACACGAAGGTGGCGCTGGACACGGCTGCGGTGGCAAGCGTCCAGCGCGTCTGCACCCGGTCCATGACTTTCAGCGGGTTCGGAAAGTAGCCCGACCAGCCTTTTACGTCAGGCGCCAGCGAGAACGTGCGCACCTTGTCGCGCATCATCTTGCCGCGGCCTTGCGGCGACAGCACGGTGAACAGGTCGGCGATCAGCGGTCCGATGGCGATGCCCAGGAAGTAGCTGATGCTGAGCTTGACGCCGTACTTGGCCGTCAGGCTTTGCAGCGCAATGATCACCATGACGAACGGCACCAGCAGCGCCACCGCCGCCCAGCGTCCCGCGGAAAAATACGCGATCAGCAATGCGGCCGCCAGGAAGATCCATGGGGCGGACTTGGTGATGGCGGCGCCGAACGGCGCCAGCAGCACGGCGAACAGCACCGCCAGCGGCACCGCGACAAAGGCGGCGACGATGGCGCCGGACACCATCTTGCGCAGCGCAATGTGCGGCACGCCCAGCTTGCGCAGCATGTTCGCGTCCTGCAGCAGCGGCGTGGCCAGGGTGTCGCCCGGGATGCCCAGCAGCGCGGTCGGCACGGCGTGCGTCATGTGCTTGGCCACCGCGCCCGCTAGAAAGAACGTAAAGACGCCGGCGGGCGGCACGCCCAGCAGCACGACCAGCAGCGTCAGCGGCGCGAGCGTCGTGGTTTCATCGGTGCCGGACACCAGGCCGATGGCCGCAAACACGACCGCGCCCAGCAGGCCCATGCCCGCGGCCACCATGATTTGTTCAAGCAGTTCGGGGCTCATGCCAAGGCCTCCTTGGCGACGCCGCGCCGGGGGTCGGCAACATCGGCGGCAGCGGCAGAGATGGCGGGCGCCGCGGGCTGCGCGAACAGGTCGTACAGGTCCAGTTCCTTCAGCTCGCGCACCACGGCCTCGGGTAGGTCCGCCAGCGTGCCGAGGCCGCCGGGCTGTTCGGCCAACTCGGCCAGCACTTCGGCGCGCCAGGCAGGATCGTGCGTGGCGCTGTGCTCGACGACCTCGCGTTTGGGCGGGAACAGTCGGGCGCAGATCACGCCAGCCAGCACGCAGCCGGCCAGTCCGGCCAGCATCGCGTATGCGTGCGCGAGCTCGGGTGACGCCACCACGCCGCGCAGCCAGCGGCTGGCGGCAAAGAAGCCGGCCACGCTGACCGAGATCCCAATGCCGATGGCCCAGGCCAGATGCCTGAGATCCACGGTGTCGCTCCAGACTTCAGCCAGGCGCGTGGACGGCGCCTGAGGGCTTTGTTTCATGTCTCTCTCCTGTGTTTATCGGACGGCGCGCGGGGTGACCGGCGCCGCCTCGGGTACTCGCCGTGCGGGTTATCGGGACGCGCGCAGCTCCTCCAGCAAGGCCAGCGCGCGGTCGGTGCGGACGTCTTTTTCCGCGGCCATGCGCTTGGCGACCTCGTCGATCTCCGCGCCCGTGGCGCCGGCCACCAGCGCGATGTTGCGGGCGTGCAGCGCCATGTGGCCGCGCTGGATGCCTTCGGTGGCCAGCGCCCGCAGCGCGCCCAGATTCTGCGCCAGACCGACGGCCACGGCGACTTCGCCCAACTCCTGCGCGGAGCGTACGTCCATGATCTTGAGCGCAAGCCGCGCCAGCGGATGGGTCTTGGTGGCGCCGCCGACCAGGCCCACGGGCATGGGCATCTCGATGCTGCCGACCAGTGCGCCCGACGTGTCCTTTTCCCAGTGGGTCAGCGACGTGTAGCGGCCCGACCGGGCGGCGTAGGCGTGCGCGCCGGCCTCGACCGCGCGCCAATCGTTGCCGGTGGCGACGATGACCGGGTCGATGCCGTTCATGATGCCCTTGTTGTGCGTCGCGGCGCGGTACGGGTCGATGGCGGCGAACGTGTACGCGTCCAGCACGCCTTCGATGATCTCGGCGCCGCTGCGCTCCCTGGTGTCCAGCGTCTGCGGCGTCAGGCGCACGCGGGCGCGGGCCAGCCGCAGGTCGGCCAGGTTGGACAGGATGCGCAGGCGGACCGAGCCGCCGACAATTTCCTCGACCAGCGGGGCCACGGCCTCGGCCATGGTGTTGACGGTGTTGGCGCCCATGGCGTCGCGCACGTCGACAATCAGGTGCATCACGATCATCGGGCCGCGCGGCGTGTCCGGGAACACGTGGACCTCGATGTCCTGGCAGCCGCCGCCCAGTTCGATCAGCACCTTGTCGCGGCTGTTGGCCAGCGTCAGGATGCGTTCGCGTTCGCGCAGCAGAGCAAGGCGCGCGCCATGCGGGTCGGTCAGGCCCAGGACCTGCACCTGTGCGCGCATGAGCGGGCGGGTGCTGGACGTCTCGAAGCCGCCGCCTTCTCGCGCCAGCTTGGCCATGAACGAGGCGGCCGCCACCACGGACGGCTCTTCCACGGCCATCGGCACGAGCACGTCGCGGCCATTGACCTGGAAGTTGCCCGCCACGCCCAGCGGCAGCTCGAACGTCCCCAGGACGTTTTCGATCATGCCGTCGGCGCGGGCCAGGTTCAGCGCGCCGGGCTCGGCCAGCATTTGGCGCTCTTCATCGGTAAGCGAGGCGGCGTCGGCAATGAAGGCCAGGCGTTGGGCGGGGGTGAGGGCCCGGAAGTTGGGCAGGCGTGAATCGGCCACGATGGCGTGTCTCCGTATAAGAATCGAGTGGCCTGATTCTAGGTAAACTGTACCGCTATTCAGAGGTACAGTTTGGGCAAACAGTACCATTGCACTGCACCAATTTTGGCAACGACAAGACGGGGATCGCAACGTGGATGACGCCAATTCGCCGGGCAGGCCGCAGCGCGCGGCGCCCATCGCCGAGAGCCTGGCTAACCTGATCGGCCAGCAGATCGCCGACGGCGTCTACCGCGCGGGCGACAAGCTGCCGTCCTTGCGCGAGCTGGCGCAACTGCACCGCTACGCCAAGAACACAGTCGTGGTGGCGTTTGAAATGCTGGTGGCGCGCGGGCTGGTCGAACCGCGGCGCGGCTCGGGCTTCTATGTGCTGGACGTCGATCACGCGCGCCCGGCCGCGGACGAAGAGCCGGGGCAATTGAGCCGGGCGATGGACATCGTGTGGCTGATGCGCGAACAGCTCAAGACCCAACCAGATGCGGTCGCCGTGGGCGACGGCTTTCCGCCGGTGGAGTGGCTGGCGGACATGCGCATGGATCGGTATCACCAGAAGGTGGTGCGCACGGGTTTGGGCGCGCTGTTCCGCTACGGCAGCCGCTTTGGCTATGCGCCGCTGCGCGAAAGCCTGGTCCGCAAGCTGGGCGACGTGGGCATCAACACCGCGCCGTCGCAACTGGTGCTGACGCATGGCGCCAACGAGGCAATGGATCTGGTGATCCGCTACTTCCTGCCGCCGGGGTCGACGGTGCTGGTGGACAATCCCGGCTACTACCCGCTCTTTGGCAAGCTGAAGCTGGCCGGCGTGCGAATGCTGGGCGTGCCGCGCCTGCCTGACGGGCCGGACGTCGTTGCACTGGAATCGTTGCTGCAGCGCGAAAAGCCGCGCCTCTTCTTTACGCAGTCGATCGCGCACAATCCCACCGGCTCGGACATGTCGCCGGCCAAGGCCTACAAGATCCTGCAACTGTCAGAGCGCTACAACCTGATGGTGGTCGAAAACGACCCGCTGGCGGACTTCAAGCCCACGTCGTCGGTCAGGCTGTCGGCGCTGGATCAGCTTGAGCGCACCATCTACATCGGCAGCTTCTCGAAGTCTTTCTCGGCGGCGTTGCGCGTGGGTTTCATCGCGTGCAACGCCGCGCTGGCAAGCGACCTGGCCGATCTCAAGGCGCTGGTGCACGTCAGCAGTTCTGAATATTGCGAGCGCATGGTGGACGTGATGCTGCGCGAGGGCCATTACGAGCGGCATCTGGTGCGGCTGCGGCAGCGGCTGGAAGCTGCGACCGGCCAGGCGTTGCAGGTGCTGGATTCGCTGGGCGCGCAGGTGTTCACGCGGCCGACCAGTTCGTTGTATCTGTGGGCTGCGTTTCCCGGCGTGGCGGATTCGCTGACGCTGGCCGCGGCGCTGATGCCCGAGAAGGTCATCATGGCGCCGGGTCGCGTGTTCAGCGTGGATCCCACGGCGGTGTCGCCGTGGTCCCGCTGCAATGTGGGCGCCGTGGTGTCGCCGCGCTTCCACGCCACCCTGGCTGCGCATCTGAATCAGCGATAGGCGAATTCCTGAAAGGCCTGCCGCAGCTCGGCCTGCGCCTGGTTGCTGAGCGCCCGCGCGACGGGCGTGCCGGGTGCGGCGCGCGCGGCCTGCACCGCAAAGCGACGCACGCCTCGGCGGGCCAGTTCCCGCGCCAGCGCCATCAGCCGCGATTCGTCCAGCCAGTCGGGATGCCACGTGATGCGGCATTCGAAATCCAGTCCGGCGGACAGCAACTGCGTCAGGCACGCCAGCGCCGGTCGCTGGGAATCGCGCCGGCCCGTGATGTCGTCGTAACCCTTGGCGTCCGCCTTGATGTCCATGCCCACCCAGTCCAGATGACGCAGCACGTCGGCAAGCCGTAGCGGGTAGATGCCCGCGGTGTGCAGGCCCACGCGGTAGCCCATGCGCTTGACGTCCCGGATCATGGCGGGCAGGCGCGGCTCGCTCAGCGGCTCTCCGCCTGAGAACACAACGGCGTCCAGGAGGCCCTTGCGGGTTTCGAGGAAGGCGCGGACCTCGCGCCAGTCATAGCGGGCGGCGCGCGTCTGGAGTTCGACGTTGTGGCAATAGTGACAGCGCCACGGGCAGCCCGAAATGAACACGACCGCGGCCAGTTGGCCGGGCCAGTCGACGGTGGAAAAAGGCACCAGCCCGCCCACGGCGGGCGAGTGCCGGGGCAGGGGCTGGATAACCGGCTGCGGCGGTGCGGCATAGGCCGGCCGATCCGCCAGCAGGCGAATGGCCTGGGCGGCGGGCCGGCCGGCGCCGCCGGCCTGCGAGTTGCCCTGGGGCGATCCGCCTTCAGGCACTGCGTTCGACGAAGAAGCGGCGCTCATTGAATTCGCCCTGTTTGCCGGTGTTGAAGGAAGAAACCGGGCGGTGGTAGCCCATCACCCGGGTCCAGACTTCGCAGCGCACGCGCTGGCTGTCGTCCAGTTGGACAGCGGGAGCGGACGCGGCGACGGGAGCGGTCAAGGTTTGCATAGGTTTTCCTCGGAAAGTGATGCCGGACGCTTGCCCGGCGGGTAAAGGACGGCGCGCGCCGGAAGGTTGCGCACCGCCCCGGATTCCGGCAACGCTAGGCCGGGGTGCAGCAAGACGATTGCTTGGCCAGCAGTTCCGCGTCGCACTTGGGGCAGAACTCGTGGTGCCCGGCCAGGTAGCCGTGATTCGGGCAGATGGAGAACGTGGGCGTGACCGTGATGTAAGGCAGGCGGAAGTTGGTGAGCGCGCGGCGCACGAGCTGCTTGCAGGCCTCGGCGGTGGACACGGCCTCGTTCATGTATAGGTGCAGCACGGTGCCGCCCGTGTACTTGCTTTGCAGCGTTTCCTGCAGTTGCAGCGCGTGGAAGGGATCGTCCGTGTAGCCCACCGGCAACTGGCTGGAGTTGGTGTAGTAGGGCTGGGCGTCCGTGCCCGCTTGCAGGATGCCGGGGTAGCGCTTGCGGTCTTCGCGGGCGAAGCGGTAGGTCGTGCCTTCGGCCGGCGTGGCCTCCAGGTTGTAGAGGTGGCCGGTTTCTTCCTGGAATTCGGTCATGCGCTGGCGCACGCGGTCCAGGAGGCGCACAGCAAACGCGTGGCCGGCGGGCGTGGTCACGTCTTCGGCGTCGTCCGTGAAGTTGCGGATCATCTCGTTGATGCCGTTCACGCCCAGCGTGCTGAAGTGATTGCGCAGCGTGCCCAGGTAGCGGCGGGTGTAGGGGTAGAGGCCCTGGTCGATGTAGCGCTGCACTACCTTGCGCTTGGTTTCCAGCACGTCGCGGCCCAGCGCCAGCAGGTGGTCCAGGCGCGCCATCAGCCGCTCCTCGTCGCCGCGGCAGGTATGGCCCAGACGGGCGCAGTTCACAGTCACCACGCCGACCGAACCGGTCTGCTCGGCCGAACCGAAGAGGCCGTTGCCGCGCTTCAGGAGTTCGCGCAGGTCGAGCTGCAGGCGGCAGCACATGGAGCGCACCATGTGCGGCTCCAGGTCGGAGTTCAGGAAGTTCTGGAAGTACGGCAATCCGTAGCGCGCCGTCATTTCAAAGAGGCGCTCGGTATTGGGATGGTCCCAGTCGAAATCGGGCGTGATGTTGTACGTGGGGATGGGGAACGTGAACACGCGGCCCTTCGCGTCGCCGGCCATCATGACCTCGATGTACGCGCGGTTGATCATGTCCATCTCGGCCTGCAGGTCGCCGTAGGAGAACGGCATTTCCTCGCCGCCCACGTAAGGGATCTGGTCCTTCAGGTCGGCCGGGCAGGTCCAGTCGAACGTGAGGTTGGTGAAGGGCGTTTGTGTGCCCCAGCGGCTGGGCACGTTCAGGTTGAAGATGAGTTCCTGGATGGATTGCTTGACGTCCGCGTAGGTCATCGCGTCGCGGCGGATGAAGGGCGCCATGTAGGTGTCGAACGAGCTGAACGCCTGCGCGCCGGCCCATTCGTTCTGCAGCGTGCCCAGGAAGTTGACGATTTGGCCGATGGCGGCCGACATGTGTTTGGGCGGCGTGGATTCGACCTTGCCGGGAATGCCGTTGAAGCCTTCGGTCAGCAACTGGCGCAGCGACCAGCCGGCGCAGTAGCCGCTGAGCATGTCCAGGTCGTGGATGTGGATGTCGCCTTCGCGGTGGGCATGGCCGGCTTCCGGCGTGAAGACGTTGGACAGCCAATAGTTGGCAGTGACCTTGCCGGCGACGTTCAGGATGAGGCCGCCCAGGCTGTAGCCCTGATTGGCGTTGGCGTTGACGCGCCAATCGCGCTGTTCCAGATACTCTTCCATGGCGCTTTCGACATCGACCAGCGTATGGCGCAGCGAACGCAGGCGGGCGTGCTGCTCGCGGTGGACGATGTAGGCGCGCGCCGTGCGCCAGTGGCCTGCCTGGACCAGCACGTCTTCGACGCGGTTCTGGATGGTTTCGACGCCGGGGCAGACGTTGCCGTCCAGCTTTGCGATGACGGTGCCGGTCAGCGCGCGCGCGCCTTGCAGGTCCAACTCCCCGGTGCTTTGGCCCGCCGCCGCCATGGCTTGCGCGATCTTCTCGCTATCGAATGCAACGACGCGGCCGTCGCGCTTGAGGATGTGTTGGATTTCCATTATTGGCACCATATGTAGTGGAGTGCGAAGACTCTATCACCACATATGGTGCTGGAACCGCTGGATGTGGATGCCGGTTGACCCGCATCAAATGGCCGAAAACCGTCGTGAATTTGCGCAATGCGGCGATCGGTCGCACCCGGCGCCTGCCGCCGGCCTGGTACCTGGCGCCTGCGGCCGGCCTGGTACCTGGCGGCCGCGGCCGGCCCGGCCGGATCAGAAGCCGATACTCACGCCCAGCAGGGAAATCGCCACCGCGACCGCCGCCGTGCCGGCGGCCGGCCGCGGGGCCCATGACAGCAGGCCGAACCACAGCAGCGCGCCTGCGGACAGCCAGCCCAGCCAGACCACCATCCCCAGCACGTCGCCCCACAGGCCCACGCAGGGAAGGATGGCCAGCCCCATCAACAGGACCCCGGCGCCGCGCAGGACGCGCGTGTGGCCGGCGTGCGGATTGCGCGTCCAGACCTGGTGATAGTGACGGGGGGTGGCGAGCGCCAGGCAAGCCATGCCGGCGTAGGTCAGCAGCAAGGCCATCGCGATGGCGCAGAGGTCGTTCATGGTCATGCGGCTGCTTTGTTGCGCGGGTCGCTGTGCCTGCCGGGTGGCGCGACGCCCTTGCGCTGTTGTGGGTAATGCCCCCGATTCTACGGGAATCGGCGCGGCGTCCGGCTTTGGAGCGCTTTGTATTTTCTGCACAGCTTCCGGGCCGCCACTGCTCTCAAGGCGGCAATCGCCTGTGCGGTTCGGCGGACGCAGCCTCGGGAACGCGAATTGCTGTGTTCGCGCCTCCATCGGAAGCGATCGCCCGCCGTGCGCATCGTTGATGACCTACGACAAGGAGCCCAACCATGAAACGCAAAGCCGGAAACGCCCGCCAGATCAAGGAGCTGCTGTACCAGGCGCTGGAAACCGAGATCGGCGGCCTTGCCATTTACGAGACTGCGGTCAGCTGTGCCATCAATGAAGACCTGAAGAAAGAATGGCTGGGCTATCTGGAAGAAACCCGCACCCATCGCCGTGTGTTGCTGACGGTGTTCGAACAACTGAAGCTGGACCCGCAGGCCAAGTCGCCGGGCCGCGACGTGGTGCGTCACCTGGGCGAATCGCTGGTGCGGGCGATGAAGATGGCCATCAACGCCGGCGACCCGGCCGCGGCTCAGCTGGTGGCGACCGAATGCGTGGTGCTGGCCGAGACCAAGGACCACGCCAACTGGTCGCTGATCGGGCTGATTGCCGAGCAGCAATCGGGCGAAGAAGCCAAGATCCTGAAGCAGGCCTATGACGCCGTGGCCACCGATGAGGACCATCACCTGTATCACACGCAAGGTTGGTCGCGCGAGTTGTGGATCGAGTCGCTGGGATTCCCGGCCGTGCTGCCGCCGCCCGAAGAGGTAAAGAAGGTGGAAACCGCCATTGGTGCGTCCCGCGCCGAGCAGGCGCGCGAAACGATGCTGACCCATTAAGGAGAAAAAAATCATGGCAAGCAAGAAGCCAGCAAAGGGCGGCGCGCTCGACACCGCCTACATGAATACCGACAGCGGTCCGGCCACCGGTCCCGCCGGCAAGCCGACCCACCCCGCGCTCCAGCGCGCGGCTGCCGTGGGCGCCACCACAGGCGCCATCCCCCATAACGCCAACAAGGAAGCGGAGTACGGCGAGCAGGCCGCGCGCTGTCCCTACGCTGGCGCACACGTGGGCACGGTGGACCCCGCCGTGGGCGCAAGCTCGCTGTCCGAGAAGGAAGTCTCGGACAAGACGGGCGATGCCGCCACGCCGGGCGTAAACCAGAACGACGGTACGTTGCCCCGCGTGCGCGCGGACGGCGGCGGCCAAGCCCTGACCACCAACCAGGGCGTGCGCATCAGCGACAACCAGCACTCGCTGAAAGCAGGGCTGCGCGGGCCGGCGCTGCTGAAGGACTTCATCCTGCGTGAAAAGATCACGCATTTCGACCACGAGCGCATCCCCGAGCGCATCGTGCACGCGCGCGGCTCGGCTGCCCACGGCTACTTCGAGTGCTACAAGCCGCTGACGGACCTGACCGCTGCGTCGCTGTTTGCCGAGGCCGGCAAGCGGACCCCGGTCTTCGTGCGCTTTTCGACCGTGGCTGGTGAGCGCGGGTCCAAGGATACGGCGCGCGACGTGCGCGGCTTTGCCGTGAAGTTCTACACGGACGAGGGCAACTGGGACCTGGTCGGCAACAACATGCCGGTGTTCTTCATCCAGGACGCAATGAAGTTCCCGGACCTGGTTCACGCGGTCAAGCCCGAACCGCACCATGGCATGCCGCAGGCGGCTTCCGCGCACGACACCTTCTGGGACTTCGTGTCGCTCATGCCCGAATCGACGCACATGCTGATGTGGGCGATGTCGGACCGCGCCATTCCGCGCAGCTACCGGATGATGCAGGGCTTTGGCGTGCACACGTTCCGCTTCGTCAACGCGCAGGGCGAATCGCGGCTGGTGAAATTCCACTGGAACCCGATCCTGGGCACGCATTCGCAGGTGTGGAACGAAGCGGTCAAGGTGTCGGGCGCGGACCCGGACTATCACCGGCGCGATCTGTGGGAAGCGATCGACGCGGGCCATGGCCCCGAATGGGAACTGGGTGTGCAGGTCTTCACCGAGGATCAGGCCGAAGGGTTCAGCTTCGACGTGCTGGACGCCACCAAGATCGTGCCCGAGGAACTGGTGCCGGTCGTGCCGATTGGCCGCATGGTGCTGGACCGCAACCCCGACAACTTTTTTGCCGAGACCGAGCAGGTGGCGTTCTGCGCCGCGCACGTGGTGCCCGGCGTGGACTTCACGAATGACCCTCTGCTGGCTGGCCGCATCCATTCCTACGTCGACACGCAGATCTCGCGTTTGGGCGGCCCGAACTTCCACGAGATTCCCATCAACGCGCCGCTGGCGCCGGTGCACAACAACCAGCGCGACGGCATGCACCGCCAGGCCATCCATCGCGGCCGGGTGGCCTATGAGCCCAATTCGCTGGCCGGCGGCTGCCCGTTCCAGGCGGGCATGGACGGCTTCGTGTCGTTCCCGGAACCGGTGACGAGCGATGAATTGCGCGGGCATCCCGAAAAGTTTGCCGAGCACTACAACCAGGCCACGCTGTTCTACGACAGCCAGACCGCCTGGGAGCGCAAGCACATCGTCGATGCCTTCGCGTTCGAGCTCAGCAAGGTGACCGTGCCGCAGATCCGCCAGCGCATGGTGGCGTCCCTGCGCAACGTGTCCGACGAGTTGGCCCAAGGGGTGGCCGATCAGCTCGGCATGGCGCTGCCGGACCCGTTGCCGCGCGCCATAAAGAACCCGCCCAAGCCCGAAGTGCAGGTGTCGCCATCGCTGTCCCTGACCGCGCGGCCGGGCGACGGCAGCGTAGCTACGCGCAAGGTCGCGATCCTGGTGGCTGAAGGCGTGGATGGCAAATCCGTATCCGCGGTGGCCGACGCACTGATTCAGGCGGGCGCCGTCGTGCGGCTGGTGGGTCAGCGCATTGGTCCCGTCCAGACCGTCGACGGCGGCGCGTTCGATGCGGATGCGTCGCTGGACAACCATCCGTCCGGCGTGTTCGACGGGGCGGTGGTGGCGGGCGGCGCGGATGCCGCGGCGCTCCTGGCTGCCGACGGTCGGGCGCTTGAGTTCCTGCGTGATGCCTACCGGCACGGCAAGACGCTGATGGGCATCGGCGACGGCGTGCAGGTCTACGCGGCCGCAGGCATCGATCCCGATCCGAACGATGGCGGTCTGCTGCTGGGCGGGGAAGATCCGCAGGCGTTCATCGCGGCGCTGGGCAAACACCGCCATCCGGAGCGGGAGACCACGCCACCGAAGGTATGAGGACGCGCCCGCACGGGTAAGAACGGATCATTGACACGTGCGGGGCGGCTGCGAATACTGAGCCGGCAGGTCGGACGCGCGCAATGGGCGCGCGTCCTTCTTAACCGGGGAGGCCGTATGAATCGCGCGTCCGTGTTGCCTGTGAAGTTCCTTGGCTGGCTCTGCGCCAGCCTTTTGACTTTTTCCGCCCTGGTCAGCGTCTCGCCGTCCGCGCGGGCCGCGTCGGCGGCGGAGATCGGCGCCGACGCGATGGCGGCGCTGGAGCAGCTTTACTCCCAGGATCCGCGCATGCGTGAACTGGGCAAGCAGGCTGTCGCGGTGCTGGTGTTTCCCGACATCATCAAGGGCGGCTTCCTGGTCGGCGGCGAGCGCGGCTCGGGCGCATTGATCCGCCGCGGGCAGGTCGAAGGGTTTTATTCGATATCTGCACTGTCTTTCGGGTTCCAGGCCGGCGCCCAGCAGTTTTCGTACGCGCTGTTCTTCATGAATGAGCCGGCGCTGGCGTACCTGGATCAGAGCGACGGTTGGAGTCTGGGGGCGGGGCCCAGCCTGGTCGTGGTGGATCAGGGCTACGCCGCCAGCATCTCGACCACCACCTTGACGCAAGACGTGTACGCGGTGCCGTTTGGCGAGCAGGGCCTGATGGCGGGGATGGGTCTGCAAGGATCGAAGATCAGCCGCATGGATCCGAACTGAGTCATTTGCAGAAATGGGGGCGGGACCCCGGTTGGCGTCCCGCCGGCCGTCATTCCAGCGTTATGCCGGCACGCTGGGCGATGGCGCTGAAAGTGGCGATTTCTATCGCAATCTGCTCGCGGAAAGCCTGCCCTGGCAGGAAGACCGGATTCAGTGACAGTTCCGATACGCGCTTGCGCACCTGAGTGTCCTGCATGATTTCCGCCATTACCCGGTTCAAGGTGTGCATGACCGGAGTCGGCGTGTTCGCCGGCGCGACCAATCCGTACCAGCCCACGAACGACACCTCCGGCATGCCCGCTTCGGCGAAGGTCGGCACGTCCGGCAATTGCAGCATGCGTTGCTCGCCGGTGACGGCCAGTGCGCGGATCTTGCCGGCGCGCACGTGGGCGGCGGACGCCGACACCGTATCGACGGCCAGCGCGATCTCGCCGCTGATCAGCGCGGTCATGAGTTGCGCGCTGCCCTTGTAGGGCACTGGCGTCATCTTGGCGCCGGCAGCCTGCGCGAACATCTCGCCGGTGAGGTGGGGGGCGGACCCGGAGCCGAACGTGCCGTACATCAGTCCGCCTTTGGCGCTTTCCTGTCGGGCGAGCTCCGCCGCCTGTTGTGGCGTCGCCGCGGGCAGCGCGTTTTGCGCCAGCAGCACGACGGGCGCCATGGCGACGATGCCAATGTGCTCGAAGCTGCGCACGGGATCGTAGGGCAGCGAGGGTTTGAGTGCGGGCAGGACGCTGTACGTGGTGCTGCCCGACAGCATGAGCGTGTAGCCGTCGGGCGCTGCGCGGGCGACGGCCTCGGCGCCGATAAGCGTGGAGGCGCCGGGGCGATTCTCGACGATGACGGGCTGACCCAGCTTGCCCGACAACTTGGTGGCGAGCAGGCGCGCCACCGCGTCGGTGGCGCCGCCCGGCGTGAACGGGACGACGATCTTGATGGCCTGGTCCGGATACGCGGCGTGGGCATTCGCGGCGGCAAGTGTCAACGCCAACAGGGCGGTGCGAAGTCTGGCGGTCATGATGGGGCTCGGTCGGATCAGGCGTAGGTGGACGATTGGGAGCAGGCTTGTTCGAGCAAGTCGGCGCCCTGGGTGCCGAGGTCCCAGAAAAGGCCGGCCATGATGGCCAGGCCTTCCCGGGCGACGCTGCCCAGCAGATGTTCATTGGGCGCGTGCTGCGCGCAGGCGGGGTAGGAGTGCGGCACCCACAGGGTGGGAAGGCCAAGCTGGTCGGCAAAAATGTCGTTGGGCAGGGAGCCGCCCAGGTTGGGCAAGAGGGCCGGCCGTTTGCCGGTGGTGCGCTCCAGCGAGGCGGCGGCCCAGCGCACCCACGGGGTGTCGGGCGACAGGCGCGTCGCGCCCGCCTGCATGCCGACACGAACCTCGACGTCGTCGAAGCCGCCCTGATGCAGGTGTTCGACCACGTGTTCCTGCAGGGCACGCCAGTCGGTGCCGACCACGAAGCGCAACTGGCACCATGCCGACGCTTCCGGAGGAATGGCGTTCACGGGCTTGGCGGGGTCGCCGGCGCCGAATGTCAGGACGTCGAGACTGTTCCAGCCAAACACCTTTTCCGGCGAGGTCAAGCCGGGTTCGCCCCACCAGTCGTTGATGTCCGGATCGTCGTCGCCACCACCGACTTCCAGGTCTGCCAGCGCCAATGCAACCGCATCGGGGATGGGCGGGGGGCGCAACCCGGGCACGGCGATGCGGCCGTTCGCGTCCACCAGCGAACTGATCGCATGTGTCAGCCGGATGGCCGGGTTGGAAAGCAGTCCGCCCCAGTTGCCGGAATGGTAGCCGCGTTCCCGAGCCCGTACCTTGAGTTCGAAATTGACCGCGCCGCGCGAGCCCATGAACAGCGTGGGCCGCGCGGCGTTCAGGCGCGGCCCGTCGCTGGCGATGAAGACGTCGGCGGCCAGAAGATTGCGGTGTGTCTTGCAGAACGCAGCCAGGCCGGGCGAGCCCGCTTCTTCGCCGGTTTCGATGAGCCAGATCGTATTGAACCCCAGCACGCCGCCGCGGACGGCGATGACGCGCGACAGCGCTTCAAGGTTGATGGAGTGCTGGCCCTTGTTGTCGGCCGTGCCGCGCCCGTACCAGCGGTCGCCCTCGACCTGCAGGCGCCAGGGGTCCCGGCCGGCGTCCCATTTTGGGGCGTTGCCTCGCACCACGTCGCCGTGACCGTACATGAGGACGGTCGGCAACTCGGCCGCTTCGATGCGGCGTGCGACCAGGATCGGCAGGTCCACCCCGGCAGGGTTGCGATGCACTTCACAGGAAAAGCCCAGTGCCGACAGGCGCGGGACCAGTTCGATCGACAGGTAGGCATGCTGCGCCGGGCCCTGGGTGGAGACTTCGCTTTCGGTGGTGTACGCGATGCGGCGCGCGAGGGTGTCCTGAAGGACGCCGCTGTCATACGCTTCTGTCGCGTGGAGAATGGCTTGTTCGCGGGTCATGGCGGTTCTCGGGGCAGTACGGAAAAACAAAAGTATTACGGTTCTACCCGTGCCACAATTAGATATTTCGCACCTTTGCGTTGCCATAAAGGCATCTCATCCAGGAGCCATCCATGATCTCCCTCGGACTCAGATATTTCCTGGAAGTCGCGCGCTGCGGATCGATCGCAGGCGCGGCGGCCAGCCTGCACGTGGCGGCATCCGCCGTCAGCCGGCAGATCGCCAAGCTGGAAGACAGCCTGGGCATCGTGCTGTTCGAACGCCAGGCGCGCGGCATGGCGCTCAGCGAGGCCGGGCTTCAACTCGCGGCATACGCCCGGGCGGCCGCGCTGGAGGCCGAACGCGTCACCAAGGAGATCCGGCGGCGCAGCGCGCTAGGCGACGTCACGATCCGGCTGGCCTGTAGCGAGGGATTCGCACACCGATTCCTGCCGCTATGCATGGCCGACTTCAAGCAGGTCCGGCCCGAGACGCGTTTTCATCTTCAGGTGGACCGGCCGGAGGAGGTGATTCGCCGGATTCTCGAGGGAATGTCCCAGATCGCGCTGCACTACACGGTGGCGCAGGACGATCGCCTGAAGACCGAACTGCTGACGCGCGCGCCGGTTTACGCGGTGATGTGCCGGCAGCATCCGCTTGCCGCGCGCCGTGCGATCAGCTTGCGTGACCTGGCCGACGTGCCGGTATCGGTTGGCGATAAGGGCACGACCGTGCGGCAACTTTTCGATACCGCGTGCGCCAATGCCGGCTTGCATATCGAGCCGGCCTACGTGTCCAACAATTCGGCGGCCTTCCTGCCCATGCTGCCGGGCAGCCGGATCGTGGCGCTGACGGGCTACCTGACGTTGATGGGGGATCCGCAGGGCACCGCGCTGGCCGCAGTGCCGTTCAGCAACCCGGAAATGCGCCAGCGCAGCATCCAGGCCGTGACGCTGCAAGGGCGCACCTTGCCGCCGCTGGCCAAGGAGTTTCTGGAATTCATGGCGGCGCGGCTCACTGCGGCGCCGCGCGCGCCGGATCTGGACAAGGGCGGCGCGTGACGGCTGATGACTAGACCGACCGCACGAACAGGGCGCGCAGCTTGTTCCAGAAATCGCCGCCCAACACGAAGAAGCTGGCCACCAGCATGACGTCGCCCAGCAGTTGCGCCTGCCACAGCCGCGGCCGGAAACCGGGCCAGATCTGGTCGACATAGGGTTCCAGCATCGACGTCAGTAGGGGCAGGATGAACATCACCATGCCGATGGCGTGGCGCACGGGGCCGACCTTCTGCACGGGCGCCAGTTTCTTCGCGTGGCCGCCGATGATGGCCTTGAGTTGCTGGAATCCCTCTTTGCCCATAACGGCGATGCAGGTAATGAGCAGCACCTTGTTGGCGATGAAGATGGCGCCGGTCAGTGCCGCGATGCGCGATCCGGGGATGTCCATCGCGGCGCCGATGGGAATCAGGAACCAGAGCGCGAAGGCCAGGATGAAAATTCCGATTCCGCACTTGAAGCGCCAGCCCATTGCCGGCGCGGGTTGGGTTGGCAGGTCTTGGACACTCATGGCGGTCTCCTTGCAAGGGGTGGAATATGAGGCGGGGGAATTCAAGGCATGTGAATCAAGTTCCGGAAATACGGCGGCGTGAGGAAAATACGCCCGGCTTGCGGGGCGCACGCGGCCGGGGTTCAAGCAACTGCAGCATCAGGCAGGCATACAGGGTGACGGCGATGAACAGCCCCATGCGCACGGCGAAGGCGGTGTAGACGTCCTTGCCCGCCACGCTGTCCTGCACCGACTGGCCCAGCAGGATGATGAGCGTGATCAGGGTGTTCAGCCAGAAAGTGGGCGCATGCGGCGTGGGACTCAGCCGATACAGCTTTCTGGCCATCATCAGCCCGAACAGCAGCATCCACAGGAAGTACATCCACAGGCTGGGAAAGGGCCGCAGGGCGATCCAGAAGCCCACCGCAAGCACGCCGGCCAGCAGCGTCGATCCCAGGATCTCGCGCGCCGCGCCATGCGCCGCTGTGACGCAGCTCTGGCGGCCCAGGCTGACCGCCTTCAGGATGATGGGCATGTAGCCCAGCGGATCGGTCATCGCCAGCAGAAAGGCCGGCAGCACGACCAGCGCCGCGCGCAGGGCCATGCGGCTTGCCTCGGCGGCCGGCAAAACAGGCGGGGGCGGTGGCGCGGGCAGGCCAGGCGGTTCGGGAAACAGCGCGTGGCAGACGCCCAGCACCAGGGCGGCCAGCAGCAGCGCTTTGACCAGGGCCTCGATCACCGTTACCGCCAGGCCGAAGTCCAGTGTGCCTGCCGCAGAAATCATGGTCAGGCCGATGATCAGGAACGTCGACACCAGATTATTGCCGCCGCGCAGCCCGTGGCGAAACGCCAGAAACAGGCACAGGCCGACGATCAGCACCCCGCCGGCCGGGTAGTAGCGAAGCAGCGGAATCAGCAACAGCCCACTGCCCGTGGTGAACATCGCCACCAGGGCCAGGCCCAGGCCGGCTTTCAACGAAAGCGGCCGGTTCATCTGCGCCAGCAGGAACACCCCGAGCACCGGCGCGATCATCGGGATCGGCATGTCCAGCCCGAAGCTGATGGCCAGGCACAGCGCCGTCCCCACGCCCAGGCGCAGGGCGCGCTGGCCGCGGGGGTCGCGAGGGGCGGGGGGCGTGTCAGTAAGCATAGGACAGCCAGCTCATCAGCCGCAGGTACAGGCGGCCCAGGGGGTTGAGCGGATTGCCGGGGTTGGGAAAGGCCATGACTTCGGCCTGGCCGCCCACCCGGATACCGCGAAGGGACGGAAGCTGTCCGGGATCGAGGTCGATGGCGACCGGGAAACGTTGGGCGGGCCGCAGCCAGTCGCGGCTGTTCTGCACTGTGGGTAGGCTGCCGGGCTGCGTGGGCGTGCCGACGCTCACGCCATAGCCCACGCTGCGCACGCGGCCCTCGAACACCTGCCCGGGCAGCGCGTCCAGGATGATGGCGACCGGCGTGCCGGGGTCGACGTGCCCCAGGTTGTTCTCGGTCATTTCCGCGTTGATCCACACGTCGTGAATGGCGATCAGCGTCATCACGGGCTTTCCCGCCGCGGCGAATTGGCCGGCGTCGGTCCGCAGGTCGGTGACGAGGCCTGCGGCGGGGGCGCGCACCTGCGTGTTGGCCAGGTCCAGTTCAGCCTTTTCCACGGCGGCGGCGGCGCTGCGCAGCTTGGCGTTGTCTTCCTCGCTGCCGCCTTCCTGTTCGCGAGCCCGCTGCACCTCGGCACGCGCGGCCGCCACCTGGCTGACCGCCTGCGCCAGATTGGCCCGCGCAATCTCCAGCCGGCGCAGTGATATCGTGCCCTGGTCGTCGCGGTACAGGCGCTCGAGCCGGGTGCTGTCCTGGCGCGCGCGGACTTCATTGGCTTGCGCCGCGCGCAGGGACGCCTGCGCCGCATCGATGCCGGCGGTGCTGGCGCCAATCTGCCGGCGCGTGGCGTCCAGATCGGCCCGGGCGCGGTCGAGCGCAATCCGGTAATGCTCCGGGTCGATGTCGAACAGCACGGCGCCCGACTTCACGTCCTGGTTGTTGCGCACATGTACCTGCGTCACCCGGCCCGCCACTTCGGACGCCACGGGCACCACAAAGGCCTCCACCCGCGCCTGCTGCGTGTACGGCGTGTAGCGGTCCGCCAGCAGATACCAGACCAGGCTGATGACGATGACGACGAGGACCCAGCGGACCCCCTTTTTGGCGGGATCCGCGGGGGGCGGTGGGGCGGCCGGCGGGGCGGGCGGCGGCTCGGACGGCGCGGGGCGTGCCGGCGTATCGCGGGCAGGCGAGCCAGGGCTCGCCGCGGGCGCAGCGCTGGCCGTCGGGGGCGCGGGCCTGGGACTAGTCATCGGATCGCCTCGTGGTCTTGGGAAGCGCCGGCGCGGGCCGCCCGGCCTCGGACAGCAGGTCGCCCCAATTGGTGCGCCGCTGCATCTGTTCTTGCGTGGCCGGATCGATGACCGGCTGGTCGCTGTACCAGCCGCCGCCCACTGCCTTGTACAGGGCGATCAGGTCGCGCACGGCATTGCCCCGGTTCACCAGATAGGTGTCCTGCTGCGTTGCCAGCGCGCGCTGCGCATCCAGCACCCGCTGAAAGTCGGAATAGCCCTCGCGGTAGAGCGCAGTGGCCAGCGTCAACGAGCGCTTGGCCGCCAGCGCCGAGTCGTAGAGGATCCCGTCGCGTTCCAGCGCCTTGACCAGTCCCGTGGCGGCGTCGTCGGCCTCGCGCGCGGCCTGGCGCACGGCGTCCTGGTAGATGACGATAAGCTGCTGCAGCCGCGCGTCCTGCAGGCGCACCGTGTTGGTGATCCGGCCGTGGTCGAACACGTTCCAGGTCAGGCTAGGGCCGGCAAGCAGGGCTGCGCCGCCGGACGTGCCGGCCAGCGACGTGGCGGTCCAGGCGATGCTGCCCAGCAGCGTCAACGAAGGGTAAAGATCCGCCTTGGCTACGCCCACCTGCGCGGACTGCGCCGCGATCCGCAGCTCGGCGGCACGGATGTCCGGTCGCCGCAGCAGCAGGTTGGCCGGCACGTCCTGCAGCACCGCCCGGTCGATCAGCGGAATCACGGCCTCCCGTGTCGCCAGGTCGGGCAGCTCCGGCATCGGGCCCGGCGGCTTGCCGACCAGCACCGCCAGCGCGTTGCGGGTGCGCGCGATCTGGCTTTCGAACTCCGGAATGGTGCTGAGCGTTCCAAGGTATTGCGTGCGCGCCTGCTGCAGGTCCAGTTCGTCGGTCTCGCCGCTTTGGAAAAGGCGCTCGGTGATCTCGTAGCTGCGCTTCTGGATGGCCGCATTGTCGCGGGCGATGCGCAGCCGGGCTTCGGCCGTGCGCAGCGCGTAATAGCTTTCGGCGACCTGCGCGTGTAGCAGCACCAGCACGTCTTCGCGGTTGGCCTCGGCCGAGAAGTAGGCGGCATCCGCGGATTCGATGGCGCGGCTGAAACGGCCCCAGAAGTCCAGTTCCCAGCCGATGCTGAACCCCGCGCTGTATTGCCAGAAGCTGCTGGGCCGCGGATTGCCTTCCGAGGAGCGCGATGACCGATGCTGATAAAGCGCGTCCGCGCCGACGACCTGCGATTGCGGATACAGCCCGCTGCGGGCAATGCCAAGCTGGGCCCGCGCCTCCATGATCTGCAGGCCGGCCACCTGCACGCCGGGATTGTGCGCGTCGGCCTGGGCGATCAGGGATTCAAGAACGGGGTCGTCAAAGATACGCCACCACTGCCGGGCGTCCGGCTGCGAGGCTTCCACGGTGGCTTGTTGCAGCGCCGGCGTGTCCCATTGGCTGGACCAGTCGACACGCTGGGGCTCGAAGTCGGGTCCCACTTGCACGCAACCGGCCAGGCACAGCACGCCGGTCAGCAGCAGTCGATTCAAACAAGTCATCGGCCACATTGGGCACCAGGTCTGTCAGAGGCCAAACTGCAAGTCCCCGGTGACGGCCCGATGGTGCCCGCACCGCGAACGCCGGAAAGCTCGGCAGCGACAACGTGTTGTGTGGTCGCGCCGGCATCGCGGGCAGCAGTCGCGTTCCCGGCGGCGCGAAAAAGCGCCGGACCGGATCGGGCGGTTTGCGTCAGCGTGCCAACCGATTCTATTGAGCTTTTTATTTTCCGGCTAGCGGGAAGATACGGGGGGCGGCCCGGCAGGCCGCGCCGGTCAGGCGGTGCGGCGGCGCCAGCCCAGGCGGCGCAACCGCTCCAGCGCCAGATACACGATCGGCGTCGTATACAGCGTCAGGAACTGGCTGATCATCAACCCGCCGACAATGGCGACACCCAGCGGGCGGCGCAATTCCGACCCTTCGCCCATTCCAAGCACCAAGGGCAGGGCGCCCAGAAGACCCGCCAGGTTGGTCATGACAATGGGCCGCAGGCGCAGCATGGCGGCGCGGTGGATGGCCTGCTCGGGCGTCAGGTTCTCGCGCCGCTCCAGACTCAGGGCGAAGTCGATCATGAGGATGGCGTTCTTCATGACGATGCCCACCAGCAGGAACAGCCCCAGCAGCGCGATCAGCGTGAACTCGATGCCGGCCAGCCGCAGCGCCAGCAGCGCCCCGACGCCGGCCGACGGCAGCGTGGACAGGATAGTCAGCGGATGCAGCGCGCTTTCGTACAGGATGCCCAGCACCAGGTAGATGGCGACCAGGACCCCCAGGATCAGCCAGGGCTGGTCCTGCAGGCTCTGCTGGAAGTTGCGCGCATCGCCGCCCAGGCGGGTCTGGATGTAAGACGGCACCATCAGCTTGGCCGTTGCCGCGTCGATGGCGGCCAGCCCCTGTTCCAGCGACACGCCGGGCGCCAGCGAGAAGCCGACCCACACCGCGGCAAACAGGCCATCGTGAAACACCCGGTCGTTGACCAGCCCGTTGTCGTAGGTGGCAAATGCGGTCAGCGGAACGCGGTTGCCATCGGCAGCCACGACGTGCACCTGTTCCAGGACTTCCGGGTCTTCGGTGTAGCGCGGGTCCAGTTCCAGCACGACGCGGTACTGGTTCATGGCGTCGTACAACGTGGCGACCTGGCGCTGGCTGAACGAATTGCTCAGCACGCTGCTGATGGTGTCCATGTCGACGCCCAGCCGCTGCGCCGCGCTGCGGTCGATGTCGATCACGACCTGCTGCGTCGCGCCGTCGCCTTGCGCGTCGACGTCGCGCAGCTCGGGGATCTCCTGCATCGCCTTGGAGATCTTGCGCGACCATTCCCGCAGCGCCGGCACGTCGCTGGCCATGATGGCCAGTTCATGGTCGCCGGAATTGCCGAAGCCGCCGGGCATGCGCAGGTCCTGGTCCACGTTCAGAAAGAACATGCCGCCCGGCACCGCCGGCGCGTTCGTGCGCATCCAGTTGATGACCTCGGTGGACGACGCCTCGCGTTCGGCGGCGGGTTTCAAGCGGATGAGGAACAGCGAATTGCTGATGCCCAGGCCGCCGCCGTTGTAGCCGATGACGTCATCGACGGCCGGGTGCTTGAGGACAAGTTGCCGGTACTGGTCGATCTTGGGCTGCATGACCTGAAACGAGAACCCGTCGTCGCCGCGCACGAAGCCCATGAGCTGGCCGGTGTCCTGCACCGGCAGAAATCCCTTGGGCGCCTGGACATACAGGTAGACGTTCAGCCCGACGACGCCGGCCAGCAGCAGCAACGTCAGGCGCGCGTGGCCAAGCACGCGCGCCAGCGACACGCCATACCAGTCGTGGATGCGGGCAAACACCGCCTGCATCCGCGAGGGCTTGGCCGCAACATGGCTGACGGGCCGCAGCCAGCGCGCGCACAGTGCCGGAATGATGGCCACCGACACGACCAGCGAGATGACGGTGGCCGCCACCAGCGTGATCGAAAATTCGCGGAACAGCCGCTCCACCAGACCGCCCATGAACAGGATCGACACGAACACGACGCTCAGTGCCACGGTCATGGCCACCAGCGTAAAGCCCACCTCGCGCACGCCGCGCAGCGCGGCCTTGACCGGCGTGAGGCCGCGCTCCAGATGGCGCGAGATGTTCTCCAGTACGACGATGGCGTCGTCCACCACCAGTCCGGCGGCTACTATCAGCGCCATGAGCGACAGGTTGTTCAGCGAAAAGCCCCACGCGTACATGACGGCAAAGGTGGCGATCAGGCAGACCGGAATCGCCACGCTGGGGATCGCGGCGGCACGCGCATTGCCCAGAAACAGCCACACCACCAGGATGACCAGCCCGGCGGCCAGCGCCAGGGTGATGTGCGCCTCACGCAGCGTCGCCTTGATGCCCGGCGAGCGGTCCAGTGCGACGGTCAGGTCCACGTCGGCGGGCATCAACTGGCGCAGGCCCGGGAGGGCCTGGTTGATGGCGTCGATGGTTTCGATGATGTTAGAGCCCGGCTGCCGGCTGATGGTCAACACCACCGCCGGATTGCGGTTGTGAAAGCCGCTGCTGTAGCGGTTTTCGACCGAATCGGTGACGCGCGCCACCTGCGACAGCCGGATCACGGCGCCATCCTGGTAGCGCACGATGAGACTGTCGTAGTCCTGCGCGCGGCGCGGCTGCTCTGGCGTGCCGACCTCCCAGCGCTGGCCGGCCGAATCGAGCTGCCCTTGCGGGCCCATCGGAGCGGCGTTCGAAATTGCCTCGCGCACGTCGTCCAGCGCCACGCCGTAGTGCGCCAGCGCGTTGGGATTGACCTGGACCCGCACGGCCGGCAGTGAACTGCCGCCCATCGTCACCTCGCCCACGCCGCTGATCTGCGAGAGCTTCTGCGCCAGCACGGTGGAACCCAGGTCGTAAAGCTGACCAGCTGGCCGCGTGGCGGAACTGAGCGCCAGCGCCATGATGGGCGCCTGCGACGGATTGACCTTGCGATAGCTGGGATTGCCCGGCATGCCGGCGGGCAGTTCGGCGCGTGCGGCGTTGATGGCGGCCTGCACGTCGCGGGCGGCCTCGTCGATGTTGCGATCCAGTTCAAACTGGAGCTGCACGCGGGTCGAACCCTGGTTGCTGGACGAGCTCATCGAGCTGACGCCCGCAATGCTGCCCAGCGCCCGTTCCAGCGGCGCGGCGACTGTGCTGGCCATGCTTTCGGGGCTGGCGCCGGGTAGATCGGCGCGCACTTCGATGGTCGGAAAATCCACCTGCGGCAACGGCGCCACTGGCAGCAGGCGCCACGCCACCGCGCCCAGCAGCGTCAGCGCCAGCGCCAGAAAAATGCAGGCGACCGGCCGGTGCAGCAACGCCCGGATCATTTCACCGGGCCTTCGGCGTTGGGCGCCGGTGCGGCATCAGCGCGGCGGTGGCCCAGCCGGTGAAAGAACAGGTACACGGCCGGCGTGGTGAACAGCGTCAGCACCTGGCTGACCAGCAGCCCGCCAACCATGACCCAGCCCAGCGGCTGTCGCAGTTCGGCGCCCGAGCCGGTCGCCAGCATCAACGGCAGCGCGCCAAACAGTGCGGCCAGCGTCGTCATCAGGATGGGGCGCAGGCGCAGCAGCGCGGCCTCGCGGATGGCGGCTTGCGGGTCAAGGCCGCGCGTGCGCTCAGCCTCCAGCGCAAAGTCGACCATCATGATGCCGTTCTTCTTGACCAGCCCGATCAGTAGAATGATGCCGATCACGGCAATCAGGTCCAGCGGTCGGCCGGTGATCAGCAGCGCAAGCAGAGCGCCGACCGTGGCCGAGGGCAGCGTGGACAGGATGGTGACCGGGTGAATGGCGCTTTCGTACAGCATGCCCAGCACCAGGTACATCGTCACCACCGCGGCCAGCATCAGCCACAACGTGTTGGACAGCGACGCCTCGAACGCCGACGCCGCGCCTTGCAGCCGCAGCTCGACGCTTTCGGGCATGCCGATTTCCTGCTTGGCCGCTTCGATGGCAGCGATGGCTTCGCCCAGCGAACCGCCCGGCGGCAGGTTGAAAGACAGATTCACCGCGGGGAACTGCGACAGGTGATTCACCGCCAGCGGTGCGGCGCGTTCACTGACCGTGGCCAGTGCGGACAGCGGAATGGCCTGCCCGTTTTCCGTCTGCAGATGAACGCGCTCCAGCGCCTCGGGGCTGGTCGCCATTGTCCGGTCCACCTCCAGCACTACACGGTACTGGTTGGATTGCGTGAACAGCGTGGCGACCTGACGCTGGCCGAATGCGTTGTACAGGGCCTGTGCCACGTCGTCCATCGTGACGCCCAGACGCGCGGCGGCGTCGCGCGAGACTTCCAGATAGGCCTGGCGCCCGCCGCCCTGCAAGTCGGAAGACACGTCGGCAAGCTGGGGCGCCTGCGCCAGCTGCTGCATCAGCGCGGTGGTCCAACGCGTCAGCAGGGCGCTGTCGGGCGAAGTCAGGCTGAACTGATATTGGCCGCGGCTGACGCGGTCTTCGATGTTCAGTTCCTGCACGGGTTGCAGGTAAAGCGAGATGCCGTTCACCTCGCGCGCCCGCGCGTCCAGCCGCGCCATGATGTCCGCCAGCGGCGCGCTGCGTTCGTTCCAGGGCTTCAGATTGATCAGCAGACGCCCCGTGTTCAGCGTGGCGTTCATGCCGTCGATGCCGATGAAGGACGACAGGGTGGCGACGTCGGGATCGGCCAGCAGGCTTTCCGCCACGGCCTGCTGACGACGCGACATGGCGTCAAACGACGTGCTCTGCGCGGACTGCGTCACGCCTTGCAGGACGCCGCCGTCCTGCGCTGGAAAGAAGCCCTTGGGCACCAACAGATACAGCAGGCCGGTCAGCACCACGGTGGCCACCATCGCCAGCAGCGTCAGCCGCTGGTGGCGAAGGGTCACGTCCAGCCAGCCGGCGTAGCGCACTTGCAGGCGGTCCAGCAACCCGGGGCGCGACGGCTCGTGCGCCGGCAGCAGGCGCGCGCACATCATGGGCGTCAGCGTCAGCGAAACGGCCAGCGATATGAGGATGGCGACGGCCAACGTAATGGCGAACTCGCGGAACAACCGGCCGACCACGTCTTCCATGAAAAGCAGCGGGATCAGCACCGCGATCAGCGACAGCGTTAGCGACACCAGCGTGAAGCCGATCTGCCCCGCGCCCTTGAGCGCGGCCGCCATCGGGCTGTGGCCTTGTTCGCGGTAGCGCGCAATGTTCTCCAGCATGACGATGGCGTCGTCCACCACGAAACCTGCGCCTATGGTCAGTGCCATCAGCGTCAGGTTGTTGGTGGAGAAACCGGCCAGGTACATGAAGCCGAACGTGCCGATCAGGGACAACGGCACGGCCAGACTTGGGATCAGCGTAGCGGGCAGGTTGCGCAGGAACAGAAAGGTCACTAGGACGACCAGCCCCACGGCGAAGGCCAGCTCCCATTGCACGCCGCGCACCGAGGCGCGGATGCTCTCTGTCCGATCGGTCAGGATGCGTACCTGCACGGCGGCGGGCAGGCTGGCCGTCAGTTGCGGCAGCAGCGCCTTGACCTGGTCCGCCACCGCAATGACGTTGGCGCCCGGCTGGCGCTGGATATTCACCAGCACCGCGGGCTGCTTGTCCACCCACGCGGCCAGATAGCGGTCTTCGGCGCCGTCCTCCACCGTCGCGATCTGACCCAGCCGCACCGGCGCGCCATTCTTCCAGGCGACGATCAGGTCGCGGTATTCCTCGGCGCTCTGCAATTGGTCATTGGCGTCCATGATGACGGACCGCACGGGGCCATCAAAGCTGCCTTTAGGCTGATTGGAGTTGGCCTTGGCAATCGCCTCCTGCACGTGCGACAACTGCAGGCCGCGCGCGGCCAGCGCCATCGGGTTGACCTGCACGCGCACGGCGGGGCGCTGCCCCCCCGCCAGGCTGACCATGCCCACGCCCGAGAGCTGCGACAGCCGCTGCGTCATCCGCGTATCCACCAGATCGTAGACCTTGGGCAGCGGCAGGGAATCCGACGTGACGGCCAGCGTCAGGATCGGCACGTCCGCGGGGTTGACCTTGCGGTAGACGGGCGGGGTGGGCAGATCGTTCGGCAGGAGCGAATCGCTGGCGCTGATGGCTGCCTGCACCTCCTGTTCGGCCACGCCCAGCGGCACGTCCAGCGCAAACTGCAGCGTGATGACCGAGATGCCGCTGCCGCTGGTGGACGACATCTGCTTTAAGCCCGGTATCTGCCCGAAGCGCCGCTCCAGCGGTGCGGTGACCGCGCGCGCCGTCACGTTGGGACTGGCGCCCGGATACTGCGTGGTGACCTGGATGATGGGATAGTCGACCTGAGGCAATGCGGCCACGGGCAGCAGGCGCCACGCCAGGATGCCCGACAACAGCAGGGCGATCATCAGGAATGATGTGGCGACCGGGCGCAAGATGAAGGGGCGTGACAGGCTCATGCGGGCTCCTTGTCCTGATCGTGCTGCTCCACGATCTGCACATCGCGTCCGTCATGCAGCCGGTCCACGCCCTCGACCACGACGCGCTCGTCCTCGGCCAGGCCCGCCAGCACGACGATGCGACCCGCGTTGGCCGGACCCAGTTCCAGCACGCGGCGGGTGGCGCGATTGTCGTCGCCGATGACGAAGACGAACGATCCTTCAGAACCGAACTGCACGGCGGCGGTGGGTATGGTCACGACATCATCCTGCTGCACGACGGCCAGCCGGATGTTCACGAACTGGTTGGGAAACAACGACTCGTCGGCATTGTCGAAGCGCGCGCGCAGCCGCACCGTGCCGCTGGCCGCCTGGATGCGGTTGTCCAGCGCTTCGAGCGTGCCTTCGGCCAGAATGCGGCGCTCGTCGGCGTCCCAGGCCTGCACGCGCAACACGGGCGTCTTCGCCTGCGCCTGACGCAGGATGTCCAGGCGGGTCTCCGAGATGCTGAACAGGGCCGACGTGGGCGCCATCTGCACCAGCGTGGTCAGCCCGTCTGCGTCTGTCGTGCGCACGTGGTTGCCGGCATCCACGCGCCGCAAGCCCACGCGGCCGGCGTGGGGCGCCACGATACGCGTAAGACTGAGCAGGCGGCGGGCGTCGGCGACCTGCGCCTGGTTCTTCTGGCGCTGCGCGGTGTACATCCGCACCTGCGCCTCGGCGGTATCGAGCTGCTGCCCGGCCACGGCCTCCTGCCGCGCCAGCTTCCGATAGCGGCGCAGGTCCGCTTCGGCGTTGTCCAGCAGCGCCTGCGTTTGCGCCAGCTCGCCTTCGGCGGACGCCAGCGCAGCCTGGAAGGGGCGCGGGTCTATTTCGGCAAGCAACTGACCCTGCGAGACCGCCTGGCCTTCGGTGTAGTGCAGCCTCACCAACTGGCCATCGACCTGGCTGCGCACGGTCACCTGAGCCAGCGGCGTGATGGTGCCCAACGCATGCAGGTCCCGCTGCAGCGGGCCAGTGCGCGCGGCGGCGACGCTCACTGCGACGGGAAGCTTCCCGTAGTTGGGGGGAGGAGGGGCGGCCGGGCCTTTATTGCCCGCCAGCCAGACCGCCGCACCGATCAGCAGGGCCAGCGCCAGGGCGGCCGCGATCAGGATCAGGCGTTTGCGTGAGGGGGTGGGGCCCGCAAGGAAGCGCAGGGACATCAGGGCTGCCAGGCAAGGAATAGCGGACAGCCGAGATTCTATATTAATAATAATGATTAGCGTTATTGACGCGGTTTTTCAAGAAGGGTTTGCGCGTATCGTTTAGAGTGGCGGTTGTTTTCAATACCCCGGTTTGCAAGAGGAGTGGGTCATGAGCAAAGAATCCTTCGAAAGTCAGCGGGAATTATTCGAGCGCCTGCAGGAACGGCTGGCGTCCGAACGCGACCGCTTGGCGCAGTGGCAGTCGATCGAAGCCGATTACCAGCGCAAATACACCGAGACGCTGCGGCCCCTCGAAGAAAAGCTCAACCAGCTTCGTTACAAGCTGGTGCTGTGCTTTGATCATGCTTACAAGGAAATGGGCCTGTCCAAGGCCGAGCGCGAATTCGTTTCCGAACTGGTCACGGAGTTTTCGGAAGAACTGCTGGTCCTGGCAACCAAGAGCGAGCTGCCTGCCGGTTGCGACACCGCGCGCCTCAAGACGCTTTACAAGAAGCACCGCGGGTCGGATTACGACGCCAACCTGGCCGAACTGACGGAAAGCGCGGGCCAGGAACTGGCCGATGCGCTGGATCTGGACGTTGCCGATCTGGCCTCGATGTCGCCCATGCAGTTGCTGCAGATCATCCAGGACCAGTATGACGACGAGGACGCGGAAGAACTGCTGGAGTACGCGCGCGTCGTCAAGATTCCGGCCGTGACGAACGACGTCGCGTGGCAGGCCTTGCAAGAGGCCGAGCGCGCGCGCCAGGCCCAGTCCGCCCAGAATCCCGCCCTGCGTACCGAGGTCCAGGCCGTTGCCGACATCCCGGACGATCGGCTGCAAGAGACCAACACGGTGCTCGCCGCCCAACTCGACGAAGTGCTGAGCCAGCTTCAGTTCGCGGAAGAAGGCTTCAAGCTGCGCTACGAACTGGACGTGTTCGCCACGTTCGATCCCGATACGGTAATGGGCGAACTGGACGACGACATCAAGGACATTCAGGAGTACATCCAGGAACTGGAGCACGAGATCATGCAGTTCTCGGATGAATCCCTGCTCAAGGCGTGGATCAAGGCGATGCGCCGGGAAGTGGCCGCGATGGAGCGGCGCGAAGATCGGTCCTGACGCGTCTCAGCCTTTCGGCCGCGACACCGGCATCACCCGCATGACCGGCGCGGCCTGCTTGGCCGCCGCATCCGCGCGCGGCCGGATCATCATCGGGAAGAACCGCCACAGGTACAGTCCCAGCGCCAGCGCCCACGCGGTGGCGGACGCATGCAGCAAGCCCAGCGTCGCGGCGGTCGGCAACAGCGCCGCCAGCCGTAGCAATGCCGCCAGGATCATCAGCGCGTAGCTCACGACCATGCTGCGGTCCGTGTGCAGCGGCCGGCCAAGGTGGCCCAGCGCGGTGCGCGTCACCATGCCCAGGATCAGCACGGAGAACCCTGCCACGCCAATCACGTGCGCCGGCCACGCCTGCCGGACGACGAAGCCCGCCAATTGCGCCGCGCCGACCAGCAGCCCGATGCCCAGGCCCAGATACCCGGCATAGAGAATCCACAGAAGCGGCACGCGCCGCACGGCCCACGGCTTCCAGGACACCCACTGCACCAGCGCGATCACGCCGCTGGCCGCCAACGCCGCCGCGGCCACTTGCTGCACCCCGGCCAGCAGGCAGGCGATGGCAATGACGCCGAACCCAAGCTGCCAATGGCCGCTCTTGGTATGGGGAGGGATGTCCAGGCCCGCGACGGCGCGCTTGGCGAAGAAGGGCATGACCCGCCGGGCGATCAGCAACGTCAGCACGGCCATCGACAGCAGGCCGGCATTGAAAAAGCGCATCAGCGTGACGTAATCGCCCTGTACCGTCGCCCACAGATACAGCCCGTTGGTCGCGCCGAGCGCCAGCAGCAGCAAGGGAACGCCATAGTTGCGCTGGTTGCGTGTCACGGCGACGGCGCGTCCCAGCGCCCCAGCCGCCCACAGAAAGAAGAGCAGATCGGCAGCCGCCGCAACGGCGAATGCCGGGCGGCCCGGCACCAGATAGCCCACCCGCGCGACGATCCATAACCCGCACAGGGCCGCCAGCGGGTTGCCTCGCAGCGGATTCTTGCCCGTCCAGTTGGCGCCCGCCGTCAGCAGAAACCCTACTGCAATGGTGGCGACATAGCCCCACAGCATTTCATGCGCGTGCCAGAACATGCCGTTCAGCACGCCGGTCAGGCGCGCCGGCGCATGCACCCACAGCAGCACGGAGAACAGGGCCCAAAAACAGCCCGCCAGGTACAGCGGGCGAAATCCCATTTCGGTGAAAGCGCGCCATTCGGGCGGTGCCGGCCGCGGCTTCTTTGCGGGTTCTTCAATGGAAAGCAGGGTGCTCATGATGTAGCCAGTGCGCGCAGGATGCGCCGCGTTGCGGATTTGAACGTGTATTTGAAATACATATTACTGCTGGCGGCATCCGGGCGCGACTTGCTTGCTTGATCCAGCGCAAGGCTATCCGGAACACCCGCATGACTAGGCACTTCGGAAATGGCCCTTTGGTCGGCTGGGGAATGGTGAGTGAAGGGCGGCCTCCTTAGGCTACCCACATACGTATTTGTCAGCAAAAAGCGAGACCAACCATGGCAGCACATCAATCCTCGGCCGGCGCGCCGATGCGGGTCCTGATATCCAGTACGTTTGCCTTCACCATCTGTTTCGCGGTGTGGATGATCTTCGCCGTGCTGGGCATTCCCATAAAAACCCAGCTCGGCCTGTCTGAAACGCAATTCGGCCTGCTGGCCGCCATGCCGGTCCTGACCGGTTCCCTCGTGCGCGTGCCGCTGGGCATCTGGACCGACCGCTACGGCGGCCGTCCCGTGTTCTTCGTGCTGATGTTGTTGGCAGTGGTGCCGATCTGGCTGCTGTCGTACGCCACGGAATACTGGCAGTTCCTGGTTCTGGCGCTGTTCGTCGGCCTCACCGGCGGCTCGTTCTCGGTGGGCACGCCCTATGTGGCGCGCTGGTTCCCGCGCAACAAGCAGGGCCTGGCCATGGGTGTCTTTGGCGCCGGCAACTCGGGTTCGGCCATCACCAAGTTCGTGGCGCCCGCACTGATCGCCGCGGCCGCCGGATCCTGGGTCATCGTGCCGCAGGTGTACGCCGTGGCGCTGCTGGTCACCGCGATCCTGTTCTGGATGTTCTCGTCGTCCGATCCCTCGCACCGCGTTGCAGGCGGCGCATCCTTGTCGGCCCAGTTCGCCATGCTGAAAGACCCGCGCGTTTGGCGCTATTGCCAGTACTACTCGGTCGTGTTCGGCGGCTACGTTGCCCTGGCGCTGTGGATGACCAAGTACTACATCGGCGAATACGGCTTCGACATGAAGCTGGCCGCGCTGTTGGCCGCATGTTTCTCGCTGCCCGGCGGCGTGCTGCGCGCGGTCGGCGGCTGGATCTCCGACCGCTACGGCGCCTACAAGACCACGTGGTGGGTGATGTGGGTGTGCTGGGTCGCGTTCTTCCTGCTGAGCTACCCGCAAACCGAATTCACCGTCATGACCGCCGGCGGCCCGCGTTCCTTCGGCATCGCGCTCGGTCCGGTCACCTTCACCATCCTGCTGTTCATCGTCGGCATCGCCATGGCGATCGGCAAGGCCTCCGTCTTCAAGTTCATTTCTGACGAGTTCAGCGACAACATCGGCGCCGTGTCCGGCATCGTCGGGCTGGCCGGCGGCCTGGGCGGCTTCATTCTTCCCATCATGTTCGGCGTCCTGCTCGACCTGACCGGCATCCGCTCCAGCGCCTTCATGCTGCTGTACGGCACGGTCTGCGTCTCGCTCATCTTCATGCACTTCAGTTTCCGGCCCGAAAGCGCGGCCATCGCGCGGCAGCAGGCCGCCTGACCCACCCACCATCCTGAGAGAACCTCATGTCCACTCAAGTCCTTGCGCGCTGGGAGCCGGATAACCCCGGCTTCTGGAAACAGACCGGCGCGCGCGTCGCCAACCGCAATCTGTGGATCTCGATCCCGGCGCTGATGCTCGCGTTCAGCATCTGGATGCTGTGGAGCGTGGTCGTGGTCAACCTGGACCGCGCCGGCTTCATGCTGTCCAAGAACCAGCTGTTCTGGCTGACGGCGCTGCCCGCGCTGTCCGGCGCCACGCTGCGCATCTTCTACTCGTTCCTCGTGCCCGTCTTCGGCGGGCGCAAGTGGACGGCCATCTCCACCGCCTCGCTGCTGATTCCGGCGCTGGGCATGGGCTTCGCGCTGCGCGACCCGACCACCTCGTTCCCCACGCTCCTGATCCTGGCGCTGCTGTGCGGCCTGGGCGGCGGCAACTTCAGCTCCAGCATGGCCAACATCAGCTTCTTCTTCCCCAAGGAAAAGAAGGGCCTGGCCACGGGCCTGAATGCCGGCATCGGCAACCTGGGCGTGTCGCTGGTGCAGTTCGTGGTGCCGGTTGTCATCACGATGGGCGTGTTTGGCGTCGCCGGCGGCGAACCCCAGGTCATCAACGCCAATGGCACGCAGCAGAACCTGTGGCTGCAGAACGCGGGCTTCATCTGGGTGATCCCCATCGCGCTGGCGTCCATCGCCGCGTGGTTCGGCATGAACGACATCGCCGACGCGCGCGCCTCGTTCGCCGATCAGGCCGTCATCTTCAAGCGCAAGCACAACTGGCTGATGTGCTGGCTGTACGTGGGCACGTTCGGGTCGTTCATCGGCTTCTCGGCGGGCTTCGCCATGCTGACCAAGACGCTGTTTCCCACGGTCAATCCCATGGCATACGCCTTCCTGGGACCGCTGGTCGGATCGCTGACGCGTCCCGTGGGCGGCTGGATCTCCGACAAGCTGGGCGGCGCCCGGGTCACGCTCTTCACCTTCGCGGCCATGATCGCCGCGGTGGCGGGCGTCATGGTGTTCCTGCCTGGCGAAGGCCGCCTGGGCGACTTCAACGGCTTCCTCGCCATGTTCATCGTGCTGTTCGCGCTGACCGGCCTGGGCAACGGCTCGACGTTCCGCATGATCCCCGTGATCTTCCTGCGTGAGCGCACGCAGGCCGCGCAGGGCAAGGGCCCGGCCGCGCAAAAGCAGGCCATGACGGAAGCGGCCAAGGAATCGGCCGCCGTGCTGGGTTTTTCCGGCGCCATCGGGGCCTACGGCGGCTTTTTCATTCCGCGCAGCTTCGGCACGTCGCTCGACATGACGGGCAGCGTCCAGACCGCGTTGGTTTGCTTCATCGGCTTTTACGCCACCTGCATGCTGATCACCTGGTGGTTCTACGCGCGCCGCAATGCGCCCGTGCCGTGCTGATCTGCCCGATACGCCGGCCGGTCCGTGCTTTGCGCGCGGTGCGGCCGGCGGCGCGCGACTAGTTCGGTCTACGCGGATAACTAGTCACTCTGCCGAACTCGGGTTGTGCCACCGGCGAATGGTCCGCCAGACAGCCCAGTCCTAAAGTTGCTTCATCAGCATTGATCGCAGTACGCGCCGGCCAGGCCGGCGTTCTTGGAGAAACACAATGAGTCATTTTCTGGACCGGTTGAAGTTCATGTCGCGGGTGAAGTCCACCTTCGCGAACGGTCACGGCGAAACCGTCAACGAGGACCGCAAGTGGGAAAACGCGTACCGCGCCCGCTGGCAGCACGACAAGGTGGTGCGTTCCACCCACGGGGTGAACTGCACCGGCTCCTGCTCCTGGAAGGTCTATGTCAAGAACGGCCTGATCACCTGGGAAACCCAGCAGACCGACTACCCCCGCACCCGTCCCGATCTGCCCAATCATGAGCCGCGTGGCTGTCCGCGCGGCGCCTCGTACAGCTGGTATGTGTACTCGGCGCAACGCGTGAAGTACCCCATGATCCGCGGCCGCCTGATCGAAATGTGGCGCGAAGCCCGCAAGACCATGGATCCCATCGCCGCCTGGGAATGGATCAGCCAGGATCCCAAGCGGGCCAAGCGCTACAAGTCGGTGCGCGGCCTGGGCGGCTTTGTCCGCGCCGATTGGGACACCGCCACCGAAATCATTGCTGCCGCCAACGCGCTCACCATCAAGAAGTACGGTCCCGACCGCGTGATCGGCTTCTCGCCGATTCCCGCCATGTCGATGGTCAGCTACGCCGCCGGCGCCCGCTACCTGAGCCTCCTGGGTGGCGCCTGCCTCAGCTTCTACGACTGGTACTGCGATCTTCCCCCCGCCAGCCCCCAGATCTGGGGCGAACAAACTGACGTGCCCGAATCGGCCGACTGGTACAACTCCACCTACCTGATGGTCTGGGGCTCGAACGTCCCGCAGACCCGCACCCCCGACGCGCACTTCTACACCGAAGTCCGCTACAAGGGCACCAAGACCGTGGCCGTGTCCAGCGACTTCGGCGAAATGGTCAAGTTCGGCGACATCTGGCTGGCGCCCAAGCAGGGCACCGACGCCGCGCTCGCCATGGCCATGGGCCACGTCATCCTCAAGGAATTCCACCTCTCGGGCAAGTCGGCCTACTTCACGGACTACGTGCGCCGCTACACCGACATGCCGATGCTGGTGCAGCTCAAGGAACGCGACGGCTTCTACGCCCCTGACCACTTCCTGCGCGCCTCGCAGCTCGACAACGCGCTCGGCGAACAGAACAACCCCGACTGGAAGACGCTGGTCCTGGACGAGTCCACCGGCGATCTGGTCGCGCCCAACGGCAGCATCGGTTTCCGCTGGGGCGAGGGCGCCGTCAACGACGGTGAAAAGGTTGGCCGCTGGAACCTCGAATCCAAGGACGGCGGTTCGGGCCGCGAAATCGTCCCGACGCTGACCCTCCTGGGCCAGTCGGACGACGTGGTCGGCGTGGGTTTCCCGTACTTCGGCAGCGAACACGACGAACTCCTCGTGCGCAACGTGCCCGCCCGCCGCATCCGCCTGGCCGACGGCACCGAGGCGCTGGTCGCCACGGTGTATGACCTGCAAATGGCCAACTACGGCCTCGATCGCGGCCTGGGCGGCGGCAACGTCGCAACTTCGTACGACGACGACGTTCCCTACACGCCCGCCTGGCAGGAAAAGCACACTAGCGTGCCGCGCGCGCAGGTCATCCAGGTGGCGCGCGAATTCGCCCAGAACGCGCACGACACCGAAGGCAAGTCCATGGTCATCGTCGGCGCCGGCCTGAACCACTGGTACCACATGGACATGATCTACCGCGGCATCATCAACATGCTGATGATGTGCGGTTGCGTCGGCAAGAGCGGCGGCGGCTGGGCGCACTATGTGGGCCAGGAAAAGCTGCGTCCGCAGTTCGGCTGGGCGCCCCTGGCGTTCGCCGCGGACTGGGTCCGCCCGCCGCGCCAGATGAACGGCACCTCGTTCTTCTACGCCCACACCAGCCAATGGCGCCACGAAAAGCTGAATGTGCAGGAAGTGCTCGGCCCCACCGCCGACCGCGCCAAGTACGGCGAACTCAGCATGATCGACCTGAACGCCCGCGCCGAGCGCATGGGCTGGCTGCCGTCGGCGCCGCAGCTGCGCACCAATCCGCTGGACGTGGTGGCGCAGGCCGACAGCCTGGGCAAGGATCCCATCGCCCACGCGGTCGAACAGATGAAGTCGGGCGACCTTCGCATGTCCTGCGAAAACCCGGACGATCCCGCCAACTTCCCGCGCAACATGTTCGTGTGGCGCTCCAACATCCTCGGCTCCAGCGGCAAGGGCCACGAGTATTTCCTGAAGTACCTGCTGGGCACGCAGAACGCGGTGTTCGGCGATGAAGGCGATGCCATCAAGCCCACCGAAGTCACCTACGAGGAAGACGCGGCCGAAGGCAAGCTGGACCTGCTGACGGTGCTGGACTTCCGCATGAGCACCACGTGCCTGTACGGCGACATCGTGCTGCCCACGGCCACCTGGTACGAAAAGGACGACCTCAACACGTCCGACATGCACCCGTTCATCCACCCGCTCAGCGAAGCCGTGCAGCCGCTCTGGGAAAGCAAGACCGACTGGGAAATCTACAAGCTGCTCGCCAAGAAGTTCACCGACATCGGCGGCCCGTATCTCGGCAAGCGCCGCGATCTGGTGCTGACCCCGCTGATGCACGACACCCCGGGAGAACTCGGCCAGGCCTTCGAACCCAAGGACTGGAAGCTGGGCGAATGCGACCTGATCCCCGGCAAGACCGCGCCGTCCATGACGGTGGTTGAACGCGATTACAACGACATCTACCGCAAGTTCACGTCGGTGGGTCCGTTGCTGGACAAGCTGGGCAACGGCGGCAAGGGCATCAACTGGAACACGCAGCACGAGGTCCACGAGCTGGCCGGCATCAACGACAGCGTCACCGAAGCCGGCGTCAGCCAGGGCCGTCCGCGTCTGGACACGGCCATCGACGCCGCTGAAATGATCCTGACCTTCGCACCGGAAACCAACGGCCACGTGTCGGTCAAGGCGTGGGAAGCGCTGGGCAAGATCACCGGACGCGACCACACGCACCTTGCCGTCGGCCGCGAGCACGACAAGATCCGCTTCCGCGACATCCAGGCGCAGCCGCGCAAGATCATTTCGGCGCCCACCTGGTCTGGCCTGGAAAGCGAAGAGGTCAGCTACAACGCCGGCTATACCAACGTCCATGAACTGATCCCATGGCGCACCCTGACGGGCCGTCAGCAGTTCTACCAGGATCACCGCTGGATGCTGGACTTTGGCGAAGGCTCGTGCGTGTACAAGCCCGCCATCGACACCAAGACGGTTGCGCCCATGCTGGGCAAGTACCCCAACGGCGAAAAGGAACTGGTCCTGAACTGGATCACGCCGCACCAGAAGTGGGGCATCCACAGCACGTACTCGGACAACCTGCGCATGCTGACCCTCAGCCGCGGCGGCCCCCACGTGTGGGTGTCCGAAGCCGAGGCCAAGCAGGCCGGTCTGGTCGACAACGACTGGGTCGAAGTGTTCAACGTCAACGGCACGCTGACCGCCCGGGTGGTCGTGAGCCAGCGCGTGCCGGTCGGCATGTGCCTGATGTACCACGCCCAGGAAAAGATCGTGAACGTGCCGGGCGCTGAAACCAGCGGCAAGCGCGGCGGCATCCACAACTCGGTCACGCGCACGGTGCTCAAGCCCACGCACATGATCGGCGGCTACGCCCAGCAGGCGTACGGTTTCAACTACTACGGCACCGTGGGCGCCAACCGCGACGAATTCGTGGTCGTGCGCAAGATGAAGAAGGTGGACTGGCTGGAAGGCCCGCTCGTCGAAGAACTGCAACAAGAAGAGAAGCAATCATGAGGATACGCGCCCAAATCGGCATGGTGCTGAACCTGGACAAGTGCATTGGCTGCCACACTTGCTCGGTCACCTGCAAGAACGTCTGGACCAGCCGCGACGGTGTCGAGTATGCCTGGTTCAACAACGTGGAAACCAAGCCCGGCATCGGCTATCCGAAGGAATGGGAAAACCAGGAAAAGTGGAAGGGCGGCTGGAGCCGCACGGCCGCCGGCAAGCTGGAACCGCGTCAAGGCGGCAAGCTGCGCATCCTGGCCAACCTGTTCGCCAACCCGAACCTGCCCGCCATTGACGACTACTACGAGCCGTTCACCTACGACTACGAGCACCTGAAGAACGCGCCGCTGTCGCAAACGCCGCCCACCGCGCGTCCGGTGTCGGTGCTGACGGGCAAGAAGATGGAGAAGATCCATTGGGGCCCCAACTGGGAAGACGACCTGGGCGGCGAATTCAGCTCGCGCAGCCGCGACGCCCTGTTTGAAGGCGTGCAGAAGGAGATGTACTCGACCTTCGAGAACACCTTCATGATGTACCTGCCGCGCCTGTGCGAACACTGCCTGAACCCGGCCTGTGTCGCCAGCTGCCCGTCCGGCTCCATCTACAAGCGTGAAGACGACGGCATCGTCCTGGTCGACCAGGACAAGTGCCGCGGCTGGCGCATGTGCATCTCGGGCTGCCCGTACAAGAAGATCTACTACAACTGGAACAGCGGCAAGGCCGAGAAGTGCACGTTCTGCTACCCGCGCATCGAGGCCGGCCAGCCGACCGTGTGCTCGGAAACCTGCGTGGGCCGCATCCGCTACCTGGGCGTGCTGCTGTACGACGCCGACCAGATCGAGAACGCCGCATCCACCGCGAACGAGCAAGACCTCTACCAGTCGCAGCTCGACCTGTTCCTGGACCCGCACTCGCCCGAGGTGATCGCCGCGGCCCGCGAGCAGGGCATCCCGGAATCGTGGCTGGAAGCCGCGCGCAATTCGCCCGTCTACAAGATGGCCGTCGATTGGAAGGTCGCTTTCCCGCTACACCCGGAATACCGCACGCTGCCGATGGTCTGGTACATCCCGCCGCTGTCGCCCATCCAGACGGCCGCTGAATCGGGCAAGATGCCCCAGCGCACCGTCGGCAAGAGCGGCATGATCCCCGATGTGTCCACGCTGCGCATCCCCGTGCGCTACCTGGCCAACCTGCTGACCGCCGGCAATGAAGCGCCGGTGCTGCAAGCGCTGGAACGCATGCTGGCCATGCGCGCGTTCAAGCGGTCCGAGACCGTTCACGGCGAACGCGACACGGCCCTGCTGGACCAGGTGGGCCTGAGCGAGGAAACGGTGCAGGACATGTACCGCATCATGGCCATCGCCAACTACGAAGACCGCTTCGTCGTGCCCAGCAGCCACAAGGAAGTGGTCGAGGACAGCTTCAACGAGAAGGGAAGCTGCGGCTTCACGTTTGGCAACGGCTGCTCGGGCGGCGTGTCGGAAGGCACTCTGTTCGGTCGCAAGCCCCAGGGCAGCGAAATCTTCATCGAGATGCCCAAGTCGCGCAAGAAGGCCGTTTCGGCTTAAGGAAAGGAAAACATCATGAGCCTGTACCGACTGCTTTCCGCCATGCTGTGCTACCCCGAGCCGGAGCTGCTGGACTACCTGGGCGAACTGGAAGAGGCCCTCGCGGCCTATCCGGACGCCGAAGAGACCCTGCAGCCCCTGGTGAGCTACCTGGCCTCGAACGACCTGATTCCCTTGCAAGAGAACTACGTCGCCACCTTTGACCGCAACCGCTCGCATTCCCTGCACCTGTTCGAACACGTGCACGGCGAAAGCCGCGACCGCGGCCAGGCCATGGTGGACTTGCTGGAGACCTACCGCCAGCACGGTTTCGAACCCGTCGTGTCCGAACTGCCGGATCACGTACCGCTTTTCCTGGAATTCCTGGGCGTCATCGACCCCGACACGGCCCAGGAACTGCTGGACGAAGCCATCCACGTGCTGGCAGCAATTGGCGCGCGCCTGGCCAAGAGCGAAAGCTCCTATGCCTGCATCTTTGCCGTGCTGCGCGCCCAGTCCCGCGTGATTCCGCGCGTGCAGACCGAGGCGCCCGTGCGCGACATGGACGAGGCGATGGAGGCCTTCGGGGCCGGCCCGGACGGCGTGGAACCGCTGCTACGGCCGTTCTCGGGAGGCGGCGCACAGCCCGTGCACTTCCATCCCCGTTCCGCCGCGACTCATTAATGCTCAGGACGACGCATCATGAACTCCCTGAATCAGTTTCTTTTCGGCATCTATCCGTACATCGCGCTGACCATCTTCCTGCTCGGCAGCCTGGCGCGCTTTGAACGCGAGCAATACACCTGGAAGTCCGACAGCTCGCAACTGCTGCACCGCGGCCAGCTGCGGCTGGGCAACATCCTCTTTCACATCGGCATCATCGGCCTGTTCTTCGGGCATCTGGCCGGCCTGCTGACTCCGGTCGTCGTGTGGGACACGCTGGGCGTCTCGCACTCGCTCAAGCAGATGGTCGCCATGGTGGCCGGCGGCGTGATGGGCGGGCTGTGCCTGATCGGCCTCCTGATCCTGATCCACCGCCGCCTGACCGATCCGCGCATTGCACACGCCACGCGGCCGGGCGACAAGATCCTGCTGCTCTGGATCCTCGTGACCCTGCTGCTGGGCCTGTCCACGATCGTGCTGTCGGCCGGCCACATGGACGGCGAAATGATGGTGCACCTGATGACCTGGGCGCAGCACATCGTCACGTTCCAGGGCGATGCCGCCAGCTACATCGCCGGCGTGCCGCTGCTCTTCAAGGCGCACCTGTTCATGGGTCTCACGCTGTTCGTGATCTTCCCGTTCACCCGCCTGGTGCACGTCTGGAGCGGCTTTGCGTCGATCGGCTACCTGGGCCGCGCCTGGCAACTCGTCCGTCCGCGCTGATCCACTGTCTCAGGAGCCGAACATGCCTGTCATCGTCAATGGTGTCGAACTGAACGACGCGGATCTGGAACGTGAACTTCCCTTGCACGCCGAGGCCGGCAATCCCATGCGCGAGGCCGTCACGGCCCTGGTGCTGCGGCGCGTGCTGCTGGACGAGGCCGGCCGGCAAGGTCTGGACTTGTCCGACGAGGAAAGCGCGATCGGCGCGCTGCTCGCCAGCCAGGCGCCGGCGCCCGATGCCGACGACCAGGCGTGCCGGCGCTTTTATCAGATGCACCCCGAGCGCTTCATGGTGGGTGAACTGGTCGAGGCGGACCACATCCTGTTCCAGGTCACGCCCGACGTGAACCTGGACATGTTGAAGGCGCATGCCAACGTGGTGCTGACCGAGCTGCTGGCCGATCCCTCCCGGTTCGCGGAGGTTGCCCGCGAGCAGTCCAATTGCCCGTCCGCTGCGGTGGGCGGCAACCTGGGTCAACTCGGCCGCGGCGACACCGTGCCCGAGTTCGAACGCGCGGTGTTTGCGTTGCCCTCGGGCGGGCTGCTGCCGCAGTTGCTGCAAACGCGGCATGGCCTGCACATCGTGCGCGTCACGCGCCGCGTTGAAGGCCGCCTCTTGCCTTACGAGCACGTCGCAAAGCAGATTGCGACGGCGCTCACCACCATGAGCCGCGACACCGCCTGGCGGCAATACACCAAGCTGCTGGTCGGGCGCGCCAAGATCTCCGGCATTGACCTGGACGACGGCGAACCCGAACGGGTCTTCGCCGGGAGCGCCGCATGATGCACGAGCCAGCCCCTGCCGTATTGGCGGACGGCTTCGGCCGCCGCATCGACTACCTGCGCGTCTCCGTCACCGATCGCTGCGATCTGCGTTGCAGCTATTGCCTGCCCAAGGACTTCAAGGGCTTTGAGACGCCAGCCAACTGGATGTCCCACGACGAAATGGCGCGGCTGGTCGGGTTGTTCGTGGGCCTGGGCGTGGCCAAGGTCAGGCTCACCGGCGGCGAACCGCTGCTGCGCAAGGGCGTGGCCGGGCTGGCCGCCACCATCGCCGACATGCCCGGACTGCGCGACCTGTCCATGTCCACCAACGCCACCCAGCTTGTGCGCCATGCCCAGTCGCTGCGCGCAGCCGGCGTGAGCCGCCTGAACATCAGCCTGGACACATTGGACGCCGCGGCGTTCTCGCAGATCACCGGGCGCGACTGTCTGGATTCCGTGCTGGCCGGGCTGGCGGCCGCGCGGCAAGCCGGCTTTTCGCCGATCAAGCTCAATAGCGTGGTGCATGCGGCCACGCCGGAATCCGAAGTCCGCCGCCTGCTGTCGTATGCCGTGGAGCAGGGCTTCGTGCTGCGGCTGATCGAACCCATGCCCATGGGCGAATGCGGTCGCGGCTATACGCATACCGATCTGAACGCGATGGGCGCCCGTCTTGCGGCCGATGCTGGCCTGGTGCCGTCGTTGTCCGAATCCCGCAACGGCCCGGCGCGCTACTGGACAAGCGGGCAGGGCGCGCCGGTGCTGGGCGTCATCACACCCATGTCGCGCCATTTCTGCGCCACCTGCAACCGCGTGCGGCTGGGCGTGGATGGCACCTTGTATCTGTGCCTGGGCCAGGAAGACCAGGTGCCGCTTGGACACCTGCTGCGCGCGGGCGCCAGCGACGCCGAGCTCATCCAGGCCATCCGGGTAGGCATCGCGGCCAAGCCGGAGCGCCATGACTTCAACGCCCGGCCCGAACGCATCGTGCGCTTCATGGCGCAAACGGGAGGCTGATATGCAAGACCTTGAACGACTCGTCGGCGGCTTCCAGCGCTTTCAGCAGCAATACTACGAAGACGCACCAATGCTGTACCGCAATTTGCGCGATGGCCAGCATCCCAGCACGCTATTGATCGGCTGTTGCGATTCCCGGGTGGATCCGGCCATGCTGCTGGGGTGTGACCCCGGCGACATCTTCACCGTGCGCAATGTGGCGAATCTGGTGCCGCCGTGCAGCAAGGACCGCGGCCTGCAGGGCGTGCTGGCGGCCATCCAGTTTGCGGTCGAGCAATTGCAGGTCAGCCGCATCATCGTGCTGGGCCATGCGCAATGCGGCGGCATCCGCGCCCTGATGGAACGGCGCATCCGCCGCGACGGTGAAACCGACTATTTGGGACGCTGGATGGACATCGCAGAACCGGCGCGCGAGCAGGTGTTGCGGCAGATGCCGGATGCCTCGAAAGAAGAGCGCCGGCGCGCCTGCGAACAGGCGTCCATCCTGATTTCCCTTCGCAATCTTGAAGACCTGCCTTTCGTGCGGCGGGCGGTCGACGCGGGCAGCCTGTCACTGCATGGCTGGTACTTCGACCTGGTGGCGGGCGCTTTGCTGGCATACTCCCCGCGGGCAGACACGTTTTTGCCCATCGTGTGCCCCTTGCTGACGGAACCTGCCCTCGTATGACTCCTGTATTCGGTATCGCCGGCCGCTCCGGCAGCGGCAAAACCACCCTGATCGAAGCGATGCTGCCGCTGCTTGGCGCCCGCGGCCTGCGCGTGAACGTCATCAAGCACAGCCATCACGACTTCCAGATGGAGCCGCCGGGCAAGGACAGCGCGCGATTCCGCACCGCCGGCGCGCAGGAGGTCATGATCGCTTCGCCGTACCGGTATGCCATCGTGCACGAGCTGCGCGACGCGCCGGAACCCACCCTGGAGGCGCAACTGGCGCGCCTGTCGCCCGCCGATCTGGTGTTGGTCGAAGGCTTCAAGCAGGCCGCGATCCCGCGCATGGAGGTCTACCGCCCGGCGTTGGGCAAACCGCCCCTGCACACGGAAGACCCTGCATTTCTGGCGGTCGTGACCGACGCGCCGCTGGACATCGACGTGCCATGCCTGCCGCTGAACGATCCTGCCCAGGTGGCGGATTTTCTGTGCCGCACGCTTGGACTGCGTTGAGCGCGTGAGTGACGCAATGGGCACGCGTGCGCCGGATTGCTGGCGGGAAGCGACTACACTGACACCCGAACTGCGCTTCCAGCCCTGACATTCATGAAGTCCACCGATACCGCCGCCCAACCCGACGCGCTGCCTTCGCCCCGGCACCGCCTGTCCACGCGCATCGTGGCAAGTTCACTGCTGGCGCTGATCGTCGTGCTGTCCATGGTCAGCTGGACGCTATGGCTGTCCTGGCAACTGGAAGGCGCGGGCGCGGCCATCAACGATACCGGCAGCCTGCGCATGCGGGCCAACCGCGTCGCCGTCGAGCTGATGCGGCCGCAAGCCGGGCGCGAAGTGCGCACCACAGAACAGATCGCGATCCTGGACGAGACCATCGCGCGGCTGGCGCGGGGCAATCCCGCGCGGCCGCTTTTCATTCCCAACGACAACGCCATCCGCGCCCAGTGGCACGACGTGGCTGCATACTGGCGCGACATCATGAAGCCGGCGGCCCTGCGTTCCATCGGCCAGCCGGATGCGTCAAGCTACCTGGAAACGCTGCCCGAGTTCGTGGCCCGCGCCGATACGCTGGTGCGCATGATCGAACAGGACAACGCCGGCAAGACCACGTCGCTGCGCCTGTCGCAGGGCGTGCTGGCGGCAATTGCCAGCGCGGGCACGCTTGCCATGATCTACCTGCTGTATCTGTGGATCATTTCACCCGTGTTGCGCCTGCGCGACGGCCTGCAGCGCATGGCCGACCGCGAATTCAGCACCCGCCTGCCGGTGGAAAGCCAGGACGAGTTCGGCGTACTGGCGCGCGGCTACAACCGCATGGCTGACGAGCTTCAAGACCTGTACACCAGCCTGGAACAGCGGGTGGAACAGAAGACGGCGCAGCTTGCCGCGCAGAACCGCGACATCGGTGCGCTCTACGACATGGCCGCGTTCCTGAACCAGCCCAATGAAATCGAGGCCATGTGCGATGGCTTTCTGCGCCGCGTCATGCTGCAGTTCGATGCGGAAGCGGGCAGCATCCGCGCGCTGGACCCTAACAACGAAAAGCTCAACCTCGTGGTGTCGGTGGGCCTGTCCGACGATCTGGTCGAATCCGAACACTGCATGAAGGTCGACGACTGCTATTGCGGCGTCGCCACCCGCCAGGCTGGCGTCATCGTCATCCAGGACTTCCGCCAGTCGCCGCCCGACATGGATCTGAACTGTCAGCGCGACGGCTTTGCCAGCGTGGCGGTGTTCCGTATCGTCACGCGCGACGAAGTCCTGGGGTCGTATTCGCTGCATTTCCGCACGCAGCGCCGCCTGCTGGCGTCGGAGTCGCAGCTGCTGGAAACGCTGGGGCAGCACCTGGGGGTGGCGCTGGACAACCGCCGCCTCAGCGCGCAGGCGCGCCAATTGGCCGTGGTGCAAGAGCGCGGGCTGGTGGCGCAGGGCCTGCATGACAGCCTGGCGCAAGGGCTGAACTTCCTGAATCTGCAATTGCAGATGCTCGATGCCGCCATCAAGCGCGGCGACGAAGAAGAAGTCAGCGAAATCCTGCCGCTGCTGCGCACCGGCGTAGACGAAAGCTATCAGGACGTGCGCGAACTCCTGACCAACTTCCGCAGCAAGCTGTCACAGGGCGACCTGCAGGCGGCCATTGAAGACACGGTGGCGCGTTTCCGCCGCCAGACCGCCATCGACACGGATCTGACATTCAGCCAAGGCGAAGGCGCGCCGCTGCAGCCCGAGCAGCAACTGCAGGTGCTGTTCATCCTGCAGGAAGCGCTGTCCAACGTGCGCAAGCATTCCGAGGCCAGCCGCGTGCGCATCGCCGTGGAAAACGGCCGGGATTTCACTCTGCTGATTGCCGACGACGGGCAGGGGTATGATCCCGCCGACGTCGCCGAGCGCGGCGAATCCCACGTTGGCCTGCACATCATGCGCGAGCGCGCCGCTCGTATGCGCGCCGTGATAAAACTCGAATCGCAGCCCGGCGCCGGCACGCGCGTGGCGCTCACCTTGCCCGGCGCCGAGCGCCAGGCCGCCTGACATCCTTGCCCATCATGACCATCCGCATCCTGCTCATCGACGACCACACCCTGTTCCGTTCCGGTGTCCGCCTGCTGCTGCAGCGCCAGCCCGACTTCGAGGTCGTGGCCGAGGCCGGGGACGGCGTCGAGGGCCTGAAGCGCGCGAAGGAACTCAAACCCGACGTCGTGCTGCTGGACCTGAACCTGCCCGGCTTGTCGGGGCTGGAAACGCTGCAGCTCCTGACGCAGGATCTGCCCACGTGCGCGGTCATCATCCTGACCGTGTCCGAAGAAGCCGACGAGCTTGGACAGGCGCTGCGCGACGGCGCCCGCGGCTACCTCGTCAAGAACATCGACGCGGACGCCCTGGTGTCCGCCATCCGGCGCGCCGCCAACGGCGAAGCCGTCATTGCGGACAGCATGACGGCCAAGCTGGTCGAGCAGTTCCGGGGACAGGCCAGCCAGACGCCGCCGCCACCCGGCACCGCGGAACGTCACCGCCTTACCGCACGCGAAACGCAGATCGTGCAATGGCTGGCGCGCGGGGCCAGCAACAAGGTCATTGCGCGCGAACTGGATGTCAGCGAAAGCACCGTCAAGATCCATGTGCAGAACGTGCTGAAAAAGCTCAATCTGACCAGCCGCGTGCAGGTTGCGGTGTATGCGGTCGAGCGCGGCCTGTACACCGAGGAATAGTCCTATAAAAGCCGCCGCGCGCGCCGCGCGGTTTGATTTTCGACAAGGCCCGGGGGACGGGCGGCCCATAGACTGGCCGTCATGCAAACTCGAACCTCTCCCATAGATCTCGTGGCCCCGGCAGGCAGTCTGGCCGCCTTGAAAGCGGCGATTGAAGCGGGCGCCGACACCGTCTATCTCGGGCTCAAGAACGCCACCAACGCCCGCAACTTTGCCGGGCTCAATTTCACCGAAGCCGACATCCGCGCAGGCGTCGAACTGGCGCATCGCCACAACCGGCACGTGCTGTTCGCCATCAATACGTTTGTGCAGGCCGGCCGCATGGCCGAATGGCAAGCCGCCGTCGATGCCGCCCACGACCTCGGCGCCGACGCCGTCATCATGGCCGATCCGGGCCTTCTGGCCTACGCCAGCGACCGCTATCCGGACCTGCGCCTGCATCTGTCTGTACAGGGCTCGGCCACCCACACCGACGCCATCGAACTCATGAAGGAACAGTTCGGCATCCGCCGCGTGGTGTTGCCGCGTGTGCTGACACTGACGGAAATCGCGCGCATCTGCGCCAATGTTAGTGTCGAGGTCGAGGTGTTTGGTTTTGGCAGCCTGTGCGTCATGGCCGAAGGCCGCTGCCTGCTGTCGTCATACGCCACCGGCGACTCTCCCAACAACAAGGGCGTCTGTTCGCCCGCGCACGCGGTGCGCTGGGTCGAAGAAGACGGCCGCATGGATGCGCGCCTGTCCGGCATTCTCATCGACCGCTACGAACCCGGCGAACCGGCCGCGTACCCCACGCTGTGCAAGGGCCGGTTCGAAGTGGACGGCCAAGCCGACCACGCACTGGAAGAACCCACCAGTCTGAACGCCATCGGCCTGTTGCCCAAGCTGGCCGAAATGGGCGTATCCGCCATCAAGATCGAAGGACGCCAGCGCAGCCCGGCGTATGTCACGCAGGTGGTGTCCACGCTGCGCGCCGCGCTGGACAGCGTGCATGCGGACGCGTCGCGCTTTTCTCCGCGCCCCGAATGGAACGCCATGCTGGCGCGCCATGCCGAGGGTTCACAAGTCACACAAGGCGCTTTCGAACGTCCATGGAAATGACCCAAATCCCCTTTCAGATTTCCGTCGGCCCCTTGCTGTACTACTGGCCGCGCCAGCGCACCATGGACTTCTACGCCGCCGTCGCCGAAAGCCCGGCGGACATCGTCTACATCGGCGAAACCGTCTGTAGCCGGCGGCACGAGCTGCGCGCCGACGACTGGCTTGAACTGGCGCGTGATCTGCGCGCGGTGGGCAAGACCGTGGTGCTGTCGGGCCGCACGCTGATCGAGACCGGCGCCGAGGCCAGCGCCTTGAAGAAGCTATGCGAACAGCAGGACTTCATGGTCGAGGCCGGCGAACTGGGCGCAGTGCGCCATCTGAGCGGCCGCGGCTTTGTTGCCGGCCCGCACGTCAATGCCTATCACGGCGGCACGCTGACCTGGCTGGCGAACCGCGGCGCCGTGCGCTTTGTCGCGCCACTTGAAATGGACGGTCCTACGTTGGAACAACTGCTGCGCGAGCGTCCCGCCGGCATGCAGGCCGAAGTCATGGTGTGGGGCAGGATGGCGCTGGCGTTTTCGGCACGCTGCTTCACGGCGCGGCACTTCCGCCTGAAGAAGGACGACTGCGGCTTTCGCTGTATCGAGCATCCTGATGGCCTGGATATGCGCACCCGCGAATCGCGCGAATTTCTTGGCATCAATGGCATCCAGGTGCAATCGGCCGCATGCCTGGACCTGTTGGCCGAAGCGCCGGAATTGGCGGGCATGGGCGTCGACGTCCTGCGTGTCAGCCCGCAATCGGCCGGCACACTCGAAGCGATCGCCGCGCTTGACGCCACGCGCCGCGGCGTCAAGCCCGATGCGGTTTCGCCGCCCGCGGGCATCGGCCGCTGCAATGGTTACTACTACGGGCACGCCGGTATTGGCCTGCAGGAGGCCGCCGCATGAGCGCACCCCTGACTCTACCGCCCATGCTGGCCAAGCTGGGCAAGCGCGTACCGGGACCTTTCGTGTCCCTGCATTTTGTCGCGGGGCTTGAACTGGCCCGCCGTCTCAAGTGGCTCGAGCCGCCCGCCGAACTGAACGGACGCACCTTCGCCATCACCGTCGAAGACCTGGGGCTGCGCAGCAGCTTTGTGGTGCGCGACGGCGCCTTCCGGCCGCTGTGGAACAAGGGGCCGCAAGCCGCCGCGGCTGAACTGGAACTTGGCGCGAAGCTGGCCGATTTTCTGGCGCTCATGCGCGCTGAAACCGATGCCGATACCTTGTTCTTTCAGCGCCGCCTGCGTATCGCTGGCGATACGGAACTGGGATTGATCGTCAAGAACTGGCTTGATGCCGCGCCGCGGCCGGCATGGCTTCAGCGCATTAGCGTGGTGCATGGGGGGATCGGGAGCGGGGCGGGCGGCTGATCTTTCTGCCGAGCCGGTTTCTCTGCCCGGCTCGGCATCCCGTCATTTTCCAGCGCGCCCCTCCATGTGGCGCGCGACGCGCGACAGCGCCAGGCTGGCGGCCAGATACAACAGCGCCACCGCCAGATACACCTCGACGTGATAAGGCCGCCAATCGGTGCCCGCGACCACCGCCTTGGCCGCGCCCAGCACGTCGAACACGCCGATGATGCTGACCAGCGATGTGTCCTTAACCGCGCCGACAAAGACGCCCAGCGCGGCTGGCGCGGCGATGCGACGGGCCTGCGGCCAGATCACGCAGGCATAGGCCAGCGCGGGCCGCATGCCCAAGGCGCGTGCGGCCATCATCTGGCCGGGCGGAATCGCCTGCAACGCGCCGCGCAGCACTTCGGCCAGCACACACGCGGTATGCAGCGTCAGCGCCGCCAGCGCCATGCTGAATTTGGAGACGCCGCCGCCAAGCAACATGGGCAGCACAAACGATGCGAACAGCAGCTGGGTCACCAGCGGCACGCCGCGCACCGCTTCGATCAGACCGGCTGCGGCCAATGAACCTCCGGGGCTGCCGGACCGGCGAAGCAGGGCCAGCGCGAAAGCCAGCGGCACGGCCGCCACCAGCGCGGCGATCGCCAGGACCAACGTGACGAGAAGTCCGCCCCAGCGTTGCGGTCCGATGAAATCGCCGCCCCACGGCCAGCCGGTCAGCGCGGCCACGGCAATGGCAAACAGCGCGGTCAACAAGACGATATGCATGCGCGCCGGTACGCGACGCGCGCCCAGGGCGACAGCGATGACGGCCAGAAGGGCCAGGGACGCGATCAGCGCGGGCCCGCGGTGCACGTCGGACATGGTGCCGTAGAACAACAACGGCAGGTTCTCGCTCACGGCGGCCCAGCAGGCGCCCGCCGCATTTGCGCAGGTCATCGGGTCGCCTGACCACACGGCACGAAGCACCGCCCAATCAAGCAGTGACCAGGCCACGGCGGCCAGCAGCAACGTCAGCACGGCCGACATCGCTTTGCGCCGAAGGGTCCTGGCCTTACGAACAGCGCCATCCCGGAATGCGCGGTCACCCAGGCGCGCGCCGTGCGTGTCGCCGGGGCCGTGCCGCGTATTTCGCGCGTTCCACGCGGAGAGCCCGCCGCCCAGGCAGAGCGCCAGCGTCAGGTAAATGCTTACGGCAAGCGCAATGCCTTCCAGCGCCAGCCCGGTTTGCGTGATGGCCGTGTTGATGACGGCCATCAGCTCCTGGTAGCCGATTGCGATGGCGAGCGTGCTGTTCTTGATGAGCGCCAGGCATTGGTTGGCGTAGGGCGGCAATGCGACGCGCGTGGCGTAGGGCGCGATCACCAGCCGCAGCACCTTGACGGGCGTCAGGCCCAAGGCCTGGCCGGCTTCGACCAGGCCCACTGGAGCAACACGGACCGCGCCGCGCACGATGTCGGCGATGTAGGCGGCGTGAAAGACGACGAGACCGAGGGTCAACGCGGCAAATTCGATGCTGGGTTGCCAGCCGCCATGCAAACCGAGCCCGCGCTTGACGGGCAGGTCGATCTGCATGGGGGGCAACAGCGCCCAGGTGATAGTCGCGGCGGCCAGTGTTGCAGCCAATACTGCGGCCAATGCTGCGGCAGACGAAGCGGGCAACGCGGTGCTGCGCCAACGGCGGCGGGCGTACCAGGCCACCGCCAGCGCAGCAACCGCCACGCCCGCATAAGGCAGCCACCCATGCAAGGCAGGCAAGGCCAACCCGCGATTGGACAGCAGCACGGAAGGCAGCGGCGACCAGGCTTGACGCAGATCCGGCAGCCGCAGCAGCAAGCCATACCAGACGAAAAGCTGCAACAGCACCGGCGTGTTGCGCAGCGGTGCGATGACCAAGGCGGCAGCGCGGGCCGCCAGCGGGTTTGACGACAACCCCAGGAATCCCAGCCCCACGCCCAGGACAGTGGCCAGCGGTATTGCCACGAAGGCGACGGTCAGCGTATTGACCAGTCCCGCGGCCAGGGACATCCAGTAAGGATCTTCCGGCGTGACGTTGAGCAGGCTCTCAGAGATACGGAACCCCGCCGGCTGAAAGAGAAAGCCGAATCCGCCCTGGATACCGCGGGCGGCCTGCACCGATTCGATGTGCAGCACCAGAAGGGCTGCCATGCCGCCCAATCCCAGGATCCAAGCCAGCGCAGGCAGCCAGCGGCGCCACGGGGCAGTCAACGGGAAAGGAAGCGAGGTGGCAGTCATGGCGGGCCGTGCGGCATCAATCAAAAAGAAGAAGGGCGGACACGGTGGCCCGCCCGCGATTCATTGAGAAATGCGCATCAGACGATGCGCATCAATCGATCTGCTTCGAGCGATCTGCACTAAGCGATTCGCATCAAACGATTTTCACCAAGCGATTCCCACCAAGCGCAACGCATCACTGAAACGGCGGCGAATACAACAAACCGCCCTTGTTCCATTGCGCGTTCAAGCCGCGTTCCAGCTTGAGCGGCGTGGCGGCGCCCAGGTTGCGGTCCCACACCTCGCCGTAGTTGCCCACGGCCTTGATGGCCTGCCTGGCCCACGTTTCATCCAGGCCGAAGCTCTTGCCGATGCCGGGGTCCACGCCCAGCAGGCGGCGCACCTGTGCGTCGGCGCTTTGCGCCTGGCTGTCGGCATTCTGGGCGGTGATGCCCAACTCTTCCGGGGCGACCAGCGCGTTAACCGTCCAGCGCACGATGGCGGCCCAGTTCGGGTCGTCCTGGCGTACGAAGGGGCCGAGCGGCGACTTGTTGATGCGCTCGGGCAGGATGACGAAGTCGTCGGGCTTGCTGGCGCGGGCGGCGCGGCTGGCGGCGAGGGTGGACGCGTCCGACAGATACACGTCGCAGCGGCCGGCGTAGAAGGCCTGCTCCAGCTCGACCAGGTTTTCGATGACGACCGGGCGATAGCTGAGCTTGTTCTTCTTGAAATAGTCGACCAGGTTCTGTTCATTCACCGTGCCGGGCTGCACGCAGACCTGCGCGCCTTCCAGTTCGGTGGCGCTCTTGACGCCCAGCTTGCGCGGCACCAGGAAACCTTGGCCGTCGTAGAACACGATGCCGGCGGACGCGATGCCCAATCCTGCGTCGCGGCCCGAGGTGATGGTGGTGTTGCGGTTCAGCACGTCGATCTCGCCGGACTGCAGCGCCGGAAAGCGTTGCTGCGAGCTCAGCGGCACGAAGCGGGTCTTTTCCGGATCGCCCAGCACGGCGGCGGCCAGTGCGCGGCACAGGTCGGCGTCAAGGCCGGTCCAGCGGCCTTGCTTGTCTGCAATCGACAACCCTGCCGAGCCCTGGCTGACACCGCACACCAGTTCACCGCGCTTCTTGATGGTGTCCACCGTGCCGGCCTGCGATGCGCCGGCAAGCGCCATCGCGGCGGCAATGCCCGCGGCCTTGAATAGATGATTCAAACGCATGCTGTTCCCATGATTGTTGTGTGCAAGAGAGGCACGAATTCTATGGGCGCGTCGTGGTTTGCCGAGCGACTTAATACTCATATCAATATGAAAACTAAGCCTTATCCAGATGCGCGTCATATACCTAGAATGCCCGCATGCCGGATGGTCTGGCGGAGTAGGTTGCGCATGGCTTGGCAGGACGAATTCAGACAGCTGTTTCCCATCACGTGCGATAAGGCTTACGCCAACATCGCGTACACCAGCCCCTTGTCGCCGCATGTGTCATCCGCGGTGTCGGGCTTTTTCGACAGCATCACGTATGCGCGCAGCGACAAGCCGCAATGGCTGCGCGATGCCGACGCCCTGCGCGTGCGGCTGGCCCGTTTGATCGGCGGCGACGCGCGCCGGCTGGCGTTCACCAAGAACACCACCGAAGGGTTGAACACGGTCGCGCAGGGGCTGGCCTGGAAGGAGGGCGACAACCTCATCGTCGACGATCAGGAACATCCCTCGAACGCCTTGCCGTGGCTCAATCTGCGCCGGCGTGGCGTACAGGTGCGCGTGGCGCAGGCGCGCGCGCATCGCTTCACGATCGATGACCTCTGGCAACACGTGGATGCGCGCACGCGATTGATCGCCGTGTCCTGGGTGCAGTACGGCACGGGGCTGCGCACCGACATCCAGGAGCTGGGGCGGCGCTGCGCGGAACGCGGCATCTGGCTTGTCGTCGACGGCATCCAGGGCGCGGGCTTGCTGCGCGCCCAGGTGGATGACTGGCACGTCGACGCCTTTGCGTGCGGCGCGCACAAGGGCATGCTGGGCCCGCTTGGCGTGGGGCTGCTGCACGTGTCGCCGCGGCTGCTCAATGCGCTTGACCCGTTCTACATCGGTCCGTCTGGCGTGACCACGCTGGACAAGTCCGGCCTGCAATGGCAGACCGCGGTGGCAGACGCCAGCGACGCGCGGCGGCTGGAGACCGGCAACCTGAACTATCCCGGCATCGCCGGCTGGGCGGGCGCGCTGGATCTGATCGAACAGGCGCGGCCCGAGCGCATCGAGCCCTGGGTGCTGGAACTGTCGCAGGCGCTGAGCGACGGACTGCGCAGCCTGGGCGCGCAAGTCGTGTCGCCGCCGGGCGATGACGTGCGCAGCACCACCACGGCGCTGCGCGTGGCGGATCCTGCGGCCGCGCTGGCGCATTTGACGCAGGCCGGTGTCGTGGCAAGCGTCGTGGAGTATGGTTACGTGCGCCTGTCCGTGGGCGCCTATAACAACCATGAAGACATCGAACGCATTCTGCGCGCCACGCGCGCATTTGCGGCCTGATCTGAATTTTCAATCACGTATTGACCGGAGAGACTGATGACTGAAGCGAAGAAGCCCAACTGGCGCCTGGAAACCGTGGCCGTTCATGGCGGCTACCGCCCCGATCCGACCACACGCGCGGTGGCGGTGCCCATCTACCAGACGGTGGCCTACGCGTTCGATGACACGCAGCACGGCGCGGACCTCTTCGATCTGAAGGTTGCGGGCAACATCTACACCCGCATCATGAATCCGACCACCGACGTGCTGGAGCAGCGCGTGGCGGCCCTGGAAGGCGGCATCGCCGCATTGGCGCTGGCGTCGGGCCAGGCCGCCGTCACGTACGCGATCCTCACCATCGCCGAAGCGGGCGACAACATCATTTCGTCCAGCACGCTGTACGGCGGCACCTACAACCTGTTCGCGCACACGCTGCCGCAGTACGGCATCACCACGCGTTTCGCCGACCCGTCCGATCTGGCCGCCTTCGAGGCGCAGATCGACGACCGCACCAAGGCCATCTTCGCGGAATCGGTCGGCAATCCTCTGGGCAATATCACCGACATCGGCGCGTTGGCCGAGATCGCGCATCGCCACGGCCTGCCGCTGATCGTCGACAACACCGTGCCGTCGCCGTACCTGCTGCGCCCCATCGAGCACGGCGCCGACATCGTGGTGCAGTCGCTGACCAAGTATCTGGGCGGACACGGCACCAGCCTGGGCGGCGCCATCATCGACTCGGGCAAGTTCCCGTGGGCCGAGCACAAGGCCCGCTTCAAGCGCCTGAACGAGCCGGACGTCAGCTACCACGGCGTGGTCTATACCGAAGCCTTCGGTCCCGCCGCGTACATCGGCCGTGCCCGCGTGGTGCCGCTGCGCAACACCGGCGCGGCGATCTCGCCGTTCAATTCATTCCAGATCCTGCAAGGCATCGAGACGCTGGCGCTGCGCGTGGACCGCATCGTGGAAAACGCAGTCAAGATCGCCAGCTACCTGCGCGAGCACCCGAAGGTGGAATGGGTGAATTACGCGGGCCTGCCGAATCATCCGGACCATGCGCTGGCCAAGAAGTACCTGGGCGGCAAGGTGCCGGGACTCTTTACGTTCGGCGTGAAGGGCGGCCGCGACGCGGGCGCGCGCTTCCAGGACGCGCTGCAGCTCTTCACGCGTCTCGTCAACATCGGCGACTCCAAGTCTTTGGCAACGCACCCGGCATCCACCACGCACCGCCAATTGAACGCCGAGGAACTGAAAAAGGCCGGCGTGCGCGAGGAAACCGTGCGCCTGTCCATCGGCATCGAGCACATCGACGACCTGATCGCCGATCTGGAGCAGGCGCTGGCACAGGTGTAAGCGCGCGGGCCGACGGCCGCACCGGGCTGGAATCCGATCAGACCGATGCGGGCCGGCGCCGTCGCAAGGCGGACGGCGCCATGCCTTCCGTGCGCTGGAACACCCGGCTGAAGGCGGCCTGGGACTGGTAACCCACGCGTTCGGCGGCCTCCTGGATGCCCATGCCCTGATCCAGCAGCCGTCGCGCCACGCGCATGCGCAGCAATTGCAATAGCTGCGCGGGCGTGGTGCCGCTTTGCAGCGTGAAGCGGCGGTGGAAGGTGGCCTTGGACATGTGGACGCGGTCCGCCATGTCCTGCATGCTCCAGGGCGCGGCGGGCTCGGCCAATATCGCCTGCAGCAGTCCGGCCATTGCCGGATCGCGCGCCAGCACGAAAAGGCCGTGCGCCTGGCGGTCCTGAATCGCCAGGTGGCGCAGCATGAAGAAGATCAGCAGGTCCGTCAGCCGCTCCAGCACGACGGGCGAGGCGGATGGCTCCCTTGTGGTTTCGTCCAGGATCAGGTCGAACACACCGCGTGCGGCGCGAAAGCGGTCGTCGTCCGCGCGCAGCAGCAGATAGTCGGGCAGGGTGTCGGCCAGCAAATCGGCGAGCCCCGGGCGAAACTGGAAGAACCCGCAGGCGAGGCCCGTGCCGTCAGGCTGACGCGGCGATAGCGGTTGCATCGGGCCGCACACGGCGCCGATGCTGGCGGACGGCTGCAGGGGCGTCAACACATGGGCGATGTCTCGCAGGAAGAAGATGCCGTCGCCCGCCGCCAATGTGTGCGATTCCTGGCGCGATGCAATGTCCGCGCGGCAACGGCCGTGCAGGATCAGGTGAAAACTGGCGCGGGCGCGCCCGCTGGTGCTGGCGGTCCAGTTGCCGCAGTATTGGCCCAGATGATAAAGACTGGATTGCACCTCCAGGCTGGAGAGCAGCACGGCGTCCACGGCGGCTTGATCGGTGAGGGCGGAATCGAGGGTCAAGGTGGCGTTCGGTTATAAGCGCATAGCTGAAAGTCGATAAGATCTAGCATCAAGTTGCGATCCTCGTGCATTGTCGCTTGCGGGGCGCTGCACGCAAAATGGTGTTTTCAATCGATAGCCCAATGGAGATCTTCATGGCCCGTCTGACCGTGCACACCGCGCAAAGCGCGCCCGAACCCACCCAGGCGGCGTTGGCCGCAGCCGAGAAGGGCGCAGGGTATCTGTCCAACCTGCTGGGCGTGCTGGCCAGCGCGCCCGCCGCGCTCGAGGCCTACCAGACGCTGTCGCAGATCAACGCGCGCGCCGGCCTGACGCTGCAGGAGCGCGAGGTCGTGCAACTGGTTGCCGGCACGCTGCACGGCTGCACTTTCTGCGTGGCGGGCCACACCGCGCTGGCGCGCAACAAGGCCAAGCTGTCTCCCGAAGTCGTGGACGCGCTGCGCGCGCAGGGCACGCTGCCCGACGCGCGTTTGCAGGCGCTGGCGGCATTTACGCAAGCGGTGATCCGCACGCGCGGCCGCGTCGACGATGCGGAACTCAAGGCCTTGCGCGATGCGGGCTTCACCGAGGGCAATGCGCTCGAGGTGATTCTGGGCGTGGGCCTGGCCACGATCTGCAACTTTGCCAACAACCTGGCGCAGACCCCCTTGAACGAACAACTTAGCGAATACGCCTGGAGCGGCGCGCAATGACGGCGCGGACCGCGACCCGGCATTCTGACGCGACCGACCTGGCCGGCGGCGCGATCCTGCCGCAGGACCTGCAAGATTGGCTTACGCAACATGCCGAGGCGCTGGACGACGGCAGCCTTGACGCCGCCACGGTGCTGCCGCGGCTGGCGTCGGCGGGGCTGTTCCGCATCGGCGTGCCCGAGGCGCAGGGCGGCCTGGCCGGCACCGATATCGGCGATGCGATCGAGGCGGTGTCGCAGGTGGCTGAACGCTCGGTCGCCAGCGCGTTCGTCGCGTGGGGCCAGCGCGTCTTCATCGAGTATCTGCTGACCAGCCCCAATGCGGCGCTGGCCGAGCGCTGGCTCGCGCCGTTGCTTGCCGGCGAACTGGCGGGCGCCACCGCGCTGTCCAACGCCATGAAGTTCCTGAGCGGCATCGAGTCGCTGCAGATCGCGGCACGCGATGTCGACGGACAGTGGACGCTGGACGGCCGCATGCCCTGGGTGACGAATCTGCGGCCGCAGGGCTTTCTCGTCGCGGCGGCCGTCACTGCGCCCGACGGCACGCCCGCGGTTGTCGCGCTGCCGCACGATATTGCCGGACTGGAACGCAGTGCGGACCTGTCGCTGCTGGCGCTGCAGTCCAGCAACACTGCTGCGCTGGATGTGAGCGGCGTGCGCATCGGTCCTGAATGGCTGATCCACGCCGACGCGCGGCAGTATCTGCCGGGCGCGCGTCCGGCGTTCGCCGGCCTGCAATGCGGCCTGTCAATTGGCCTCGCCCGCCGGGCCTTGCAGGCGGCCGGGCAAGCGGGGCAGGGCCAGGCGTCGCGCGGGATCCTGGGCCAACCGTTGCAGGCCCTGTCCGCGCAACTCGAGGACCTGACGGCCGGCCTGATCGCAGGCGTGCGCAGTCAGCGTTTTGTAGCCGAACCGTGGGCCTTGTTCGAAATCCGCATTGCGCTTGCAGAAGTGGCGAACGCGGCGGTGCAGCTTGAACTGCAAGCCAGCGGCGGCGCGGCCTACCTGAAGCCTGGTGGCGCCGGCTTCGCGCGGCGCTGGCGCGAGGCGGCGTTCCTGCCCATCGTCACGCCGAGCCTGGTGCAGTTGAAGACCGAACTGGCCAAGCGCCAGGCCCGGCTCGCCGCGCAGGCCGCCTCATGACGGCGGTGCCGCTGCCGGTGTTGCAGGCCCGGGGCCTGGCGCTGCGCTACCCCGGCGCGGACGGCGCCGTCTTTGACGGCGTCGACCTGGATCTGGCGCGCGGCGAAGTGGTCGCGGTGCTGGGCGCCAGCGGTGCGGGCAAATCCAGCCTGCTGCGCGTCCTGGCCGGCCTGCAGCCCGCCACCGCCGGGACGCTGCTGATGGAAGGCGCGCCGCTCACCGGCGTGCACCCGCGCGTGGCGGTGGCGTTTCAGGATCCGAGCCTGTTGCCCTGGCTGTCGCTGGAACGCAATGTTTCCTTCGGACTGGAATTCAAGCATCAGCCGGCGCTGACGGATGCGCAGCGCCGCGCGCGCGTGGCGCAGGCCATCGACGAAGTGGGACTGGCCCATGCGCGGCATCTGCGTCCGGCGCAATTGTCGGGCGGCATGGCGCAGCGCACGGCGCTGGCGCGATGCCTGGCGCGCCAGCCGTCGGTGCTGCTGCTGGACGAACCCTTTGGCGCGCTGGACGAGGTCACGCGCGGCGACATGCAGGAACTGCTGCGCAAGGTGGTCGCCGACTTCGAGACGGCGGCCGTCCTGATCACGCATGACATCGATGAAGCGCTGCTGCTGGCCGACCGCATCGTGCTGCTGGGCGGCACGCCAGGGCGCATCCTGGGCGTGTGGCAGGTGGATCTGCCCCAGCCGCGCGCCGATCTGCTGCCGGAAATGGGCGCGCTGCGCCTGGAGATCCTTACCCGCCTGCGCGCCGCGCTGCGGACCTCGCGCGGCGCTGCCGTGCCTGCCTGACCCACCTCGCTAGGAGCTTTCTGATGTGCCTTGAACACATGTCGCGTCGCGACTGGTTGAAACTCTCGGCCCTGCTGACCGCTGGCGGCGCCGCATCTTTGCTGTCGGCCTTCAATGCCCGTGCCCAGTCCGAGCCGGACGCGCCCGTGCGCATCGGCTACCTGCCCATCACCGACGCTGCGCCGCTGCTTGTGGCGCACAACAATGGCTTGTTCGACAAGGCGGGCGTCAAGGCCGAAAAGCCCGTGCTGCTGCGCAGTTGGGCGCAGGTGATCGAAGCCTTCATCTCGGGCCAGGTGAACGTGGTGCATCTGCTGTCGCCGATGACGGTGTGGGCGCGCTTTGGCAGCAAGGTGCCTGCCAAGGTGGTGGCCTGGAATCACGTTGGCGGCTCCGGCCTGACCGTCGCGCCCGCCGTCAACAGCGTGAAGGAACTGGGCGGCAAGACGGTGGCAATCCCGTTCTGGTATTCCATCCACAACGTCATGCTGCAGTACCTGCTGCGCGAAAACGGCCTGACGCCGGTGGCGCGCAAGGACGGCGCGCCGGCCGCCAACGAAGTGAACCTGGTCGTCATGGCGCCCGCGGACATGCCGCCCGCTTTGGCGCAGCAGCGCATTGCGGGCTACATCGTGGCCGAGCCGTTCAACGCGGCGGCTGAAACCCTGGGCGTGGGCAAGGTGCTGCGCTTCACCGGCGACATCTGGCGCAACCATGCTTGCTGCGTCGTCTTCATGCACGAGCGGGACCTGACGCAGCGGCCGGAATGGTCGCAGAAGGTGGTGGATGCCATCGTGCAGGCGCAGCTCTGGATCCGCGACAACCGGGCCGAGACGGCGCGGCTGCTCTCCAAGGAGGGCATCAACCGCTATACCCCGCACACGCTGCCTGCGTTGTCCAAGGTGCTGGCGCCGCCGCCCGAGGACCGCGAGCAGTACCTGGCCAGCGGCGCGATCCGGCATGCCGATTGGGACGAACGCCGCATCGACTTCCAGCCGTATCCGTTTCCCAGCTACACCGAGGAACTGGTGCGGCGGCTGCGCGACACGCTGATCGAGGCGGACCGCGGATTCCTGGCTGACCTGGATCCGGCGCGCGCGGCGGCCGAACTGGTGGACGATCGCTATGTCCGGCGGGCAATCGAGTCGGCCGGTGGCCTGACGCGTTTCGGCTTTCCCGACGCGTACAGCCGGACCGAGCTGGTGCAGGCGTGACGGGGCGCGAGTCCGTGGCACAGGCGCCGCCCGACGTGCAGCGGCAGGCGGCGGCGCCTGCCCGTCGCACAAGGGCGTCTGGCCTGGGTCTGGGCGCGCGCTACGCGCTCGGCCTGGGCGGGTTGGGGCTCCTGCTGGCGCTGTGGTGGCTGGGCACGGAAGTCCTGGCGCCGGCGGGCGGCATGGCCCGGCGCTTTGCGCCCGGACCCACCTTCGTCAGCCTGGGCGAATTGCTGTCCGGCTCGGACCTGCCGCACCACATCCTGGTCAGCCTGCGGCGCATCGCGGTGGGCTTGGGGCTGGCCTTGGCGATCGGCGTGCCGCTGGGCCTGGCGATCGGCAGCTGGCGCCGGCTAGAGGCGGCCGCATCGCCCGCCATGCAATTCCTGCGCATGATCTCGCCGCTGTCGTGGATGCCGATCGCGGTCATGGTGTTTGGCGTCGGGGACGATCCCGTTTACTTCCTGCTGGCGTTCGCGGCGGTCTGGCCGATCGTGCTGAACACGGCTGCCGGCGTGCAGCAGCTTGATCCGCGCTGGCTGCAATTGGCGCAGAGCGTGGCAGCGACCCGCTGGGAGACGCTGCGCAGCGTCATCCTGCCCGGCGTGATGGGCCACATCCTGACCGGCGTGCGGTTGGCGATCGGCATCCTGTGGATCGTGCTGGTCCCGTGCGAAATGCTGGGCGTGTCGGCCGGCATGGGGTATTTCATCCTGGACACGCGCGACCGGCTGGCGTATTCGGAACTGATGGCGATGGTGCTGATGATCGGCGTGCTGGGGTTCCTGCTGGACGCCGGCGCCCGGGCGTTGTACCGCTACTGGCGCGGCCAGTAGCGACCCGGGGTGGCTACCCCTTTGCCACCCGCTACTTGCGCGCGCTTTTGCCGTTTGCCGCGCACACCAGGTCCCGCAGCCGCCGCTGCACCGGGTCGCGGGTGACGGGCGCGTTGCGGATGCCCGCCACCGGGATGGACTCCACGATCGCCCCGGTGGCGTCGTTGCCCGCGTGGTGCAGAACCTGGGTGACGGTATAGGTGTCGGCCGCGCAGTTCAGCGTCACCGGCTGGGTCACCGAGCCGTAGGGTTGGCCATTGGCCTCGGAGATGCGCGGCTGCGCATAGAACCAGGCCACCGTCACCGCGCGTACCGTTGGGCTTTCGGACACGGTGCGGATGGAATTGCTGTCGTAGAACACGCCCGGCATCGTCTGCGGGTCGACCGGCACCCAGGCCGGATCGTTGGCGGCGGCGCTATGCGCCATCGGGCCGCCGCTCGCCCCGACAAACAGGGCCAGGGCGAGGAGGGCAGAAGGGGGCCTTGCGGTCATGGGCGATTCCGTGGTGTCGGGGCAGGGGCGCGCGTCCGGTAAGACGTGAGCATGCGTTACGCCAGTATAGAGAACCGGGCGCAACGCGCTATAGTTCCGTCCGTTCGATAAATGTGGCTGGCGGCGTGGGGGGCTGGCATTATGCCCGGCATGCCTGGACCCAAGACCATCAGACTCGTGGCCGCTGGCCTGGCGGTCATCACCGCCGCCGTGCTGGCGCGCGGCATCTACCAGATCATCCCGATGGGCGATCCGCTGCCGCGCAGCGAGGTCGTGGGTGAACTCAATGGCCCGGCGCTGGCGTCTTACTCGCGCGTTGCCATCCAGCGTTACGGCGAACGCCAATTGCTGACCGGCCAGCTTCTGGTCACCGCCAAGGACATTGACGGCCTGGCGCAGGCGCCCGTGCTGGACACGCAGATCCCGGCGCTGAAAGACAGGCTGCAAAAGCAGCGGATCCAGCTCGCGCAGACCGGCGCCATCACCGCCATGGCGCATGGCCACGGCGATCTGGCCCTGACCATGCTGCAGACCGGCCGGTCCACCACCGATACGCGCAACCTGATCTACGGAGGACGGGGCACCGGTGTATTCGAGCTGCTGGGCTCCATCAGCGGCGATACCGGCGTAACGTTGATCGGTGCGCCCGGCGGCGAGCCGCTGTTTCTGATCACCAGCACCCTGCGCAGTCCGGGCGAAGGCGACCAGCCCGCGGCCTGGGACGCGCTGCGTTCCGACGACCTGGGCGTCACGTGGACGTACGATCCCGACGTGACGCTGGGCGTGCCGCAGTTGCACACGGCCTTTCTCACCGACCGGCTGGCGATTGCCCTGGAAAACCACGAGACCGGCGTGCGCCTGCTGCATAGCTGCGACGGCGCCAAGCACTGGTCGGCGACGCGGCTGAAAGAGCAGGTGTGGCCGGATTCGGCCGCGTTCGAGCGCAAGTTCGCCGAGCTAGCGGAGCGGGATCGCAAGGCGTACGGCACGGAGCAATTGGGCTATGGCTGGTCGCTCTACCCGCTGGACGACACGCGCGCGGTGGGCTGGAGCTGGCGCACCCGCGTGCGGCCGGAAGGCCAGGACGCGCCCGAATTGATCGAGACGCGCCGCTTCGAAGTGCAATTCCAGGAAGGCGCGTCGCCCGCGTTCCGCATTACGCCGGACGTTGCCCGGGTGCCCGCCCAGGACGCCCATGCGCTGCTGACGCGCGATCAACCCGTCTTCGAAACCGAAGGCGACACCATCTACCAACTGGACAAGACCGGCATGGCCTGGGTGAAGCGATCACGCTCGCCGAACGTGCGCGGCGCGGCGTCGTGGATCGGGCAGGCGTGGTTTGGGCGCAATGCGTGGGTCATCAAGACCTACGCCGAACAGCTGTTCTCGGGCAACGAATACACGAAGACCTACTTCTACAGCCGCGACAAGGGCAGGTCCTGGCGGCCATTCCAGTTGTCCCACGAGCAGGAGCGCGGGCTGCTGGGCCTGGACCAGACCGGCGACGCCTTGCTGTCGCTTGCGGAACGCAACGGCAAGACCGTCATTCAGCGGTATCCGCTGGATTGAGTCCGCGATAGCGGCATGCCACCGCGTTCGCCAGCAGGCGCCCGCCAATCGGCCGTCGGTTCATCCTTCAGCCGCAGCGCGCCCTCGGCTAGTCGGTCACCACATATTCCGGATAACGCTTGCAGATTTCAGCCACCTGGCTGAGCGTGCCCGACAGGTGCTCGCGCAGCACCTGTTGCGCCCTGGCAGGATCCTGCGCGGCGATGGCGTCCACCAGCCGCTGATGATCGTCCAGGATGCGTTCCGCCTTGCCGGCTTCCGGCAGATGCAACCGCCGCAGCCGATCCAGGTGGCCGCTGTAGCGCTGCGCCATTTCCCACAGGCTGGCCACGCCGGCGGCTTCATGCATGTCGCGGTGAAACGCCTGGTCGGCGTTGATGAATTGCTGGTATTCGCCGGTGGCGTGGGCGGCGCGCTGCAGGTCGATGGAGGCCTGCAGGCGCTGGAGCAGCATCGGATCGGGCCGCTGCGCCAGCAGATGGACGATTTCCAGTTCCAGCGAGCGGCGCAGGAAATGCGCCTGCCGGGCGGCCGCGATGTCGACGCGGCTGACCACCGTGGTGTGCTGCGGATAGATTTCGACCAGGGCTTCCTCGGCCAGCCGCATGAGCGCATCGCGGATGGGCGTCTGGCTCAGACCGTAGCATTCGGCCAGGGTGACGCGCGATAGCGGTGCGCCAGGTACGAGTTCGAGCGAAATGATCTGGCGCCGCAGGTGTTCGAAAACCTGTGGGGCCGCGTGGCGGGAGCGATCCAGTCTGAGCTTCTGGCTTTGCATCGAGTAAACATGTCGAGGTTCCGCGCAGGAATGGGCGGATGGCGAATGCCGCAGTGTAGCGGGTTTTCACCTAGCTGACGCACTAATGTATTAGTGTTTAAATGCTTTGACTCTTACTCCGCATCCCTCGTATCCCCATGAAACGCACCTACGAAAGCTTGCGCAGCGCTGCCTGGATGGCCAAGGACGATCTGCGCTCCTTCGGCCACCGTTCCCGCATGATGCAGATGGGCTACGGCCCCGACGATTGGGCCGGTCGCCCCGTCATTGCCATCATCAACACCTGGTCCGACCTGAACCCCTGTCACAGCCATTTCAAGCAGCGCGTCGAAGACGTAAAGCGCGGTGTGTTCCAGGCGGGCGGATTTCCGGTGGAGCTGCCGGCGATTTCCGTGTCGGAGTCCTTCGTCAAACCGACCACCATGCTGTACCGCAACTTCCTGGCCATGGAGACCGAGGAGCTGTTGCGCAGCCACCCGGTGGACGGGGCCGTCTTGATGGGCGGCTGCGACAAGACCACGCCCGGGCTCATCATGGGCGCCATCAGCGCCGGCCTGCCGTGCGTCTACGTGCCCGCCGGCCCCATGCTGCGCGGCAACTGGAAGGGCAAGATCCTGGGTTCCGGGTCGGACGCCTGGAAGCTCTGGGACGAACGCCGCGCCGGCAAGATCACGCAGGAACAGTGGACGGAAGTGGAGGGCGGCATCGCCCGCAGCTACGGCACGTGCATGACGATGGGCACCGCCAGCACCATGACCGCCATCGCCGAGGCCATTGGCATGACGCTGCCCGGCGCCTCATCCATCCCTGCTGCGGATGTGAACCACATGCGCATGTCGGCCGAGTGCGGCCGGCGTGTGGTCGAGATGGTCTGGGACGACCTGACACCGCAGCGCATCCTGAGCGTGGCGTCGTTCAAGAACGCCATCAACGTCGCCATGGCGATGGGCTGTTCCACCAACGCCATCATCCACCTGGTCGCCATGTCGCGCCGGGCGGGCTGCGCGGTGGGCCTGGACGACTTCGACGCGGCCAGCCGCAAGGTGCCCGTCATCGCCAACATCCGGCCCAGCGGCGACACCTACCTGATGGAAGACTTCTACTACGCGGGCGGCCTGCCGGCGCTGATGTCGCGGTTGCAGGATGCCCACCTGGACCTGTCTGCCATGACGGTTACCGGCAAGACGCTGGGCGAGAACATTGCGGGCGCCGAGGTCTACAACGACGACGTCATCCGCAAGCTTGACGAGGCGATCTACGACGAAGGTGCGTTGGCCGTACTGCGCGGCAACATCGCGCCCGACGGCTGCGTGATCAAGCCCAGCGCGTGCGCTCCGCAATACCTGCGGCACACCGGCCCCGCGCTGGTCTTTGACGACTATCCCAGCATGAAGGCCGCCGTCGAGGACGAGAACCTGGACGTCACCGCCGACCACATCATGATCCTGCGCAATGCCGGTCCGCAGGGCGGTCCCGGCATGCCGGAGTGGGGCATGCTGCCGATCCCGACCAAGCTGGTCAAGCAGGGCGTGCGTGACATGCTGCGCCTGTCGGATGCCCGCATGAGCGGCACCAGCTACGGCGCCTGCATCCTGCACGTCGCGCCCGAAAGCTACATCGGCGGCCCGCTGGCGCTGGTCAAGACCGGCGACACGATCACCGTGGACGTGCCCGCCCGCACCATCAACCTGAACATCAGCGACGAGGAAATGGCCGCGCGCCGCGCCGCCTGGACGCCGCCGCCCAAGCGCTACGAGCGTGGTTACGGATGGATGTATTCCAAGCACATCCTGCAGGCCAACGACGGCTGCGACCTGGACTTCCTGGAAACGGAATTCGGCGCGCCCGTGCCCGAGCCCGCCATCTTCTGAATCCGCCATTTTTAGATCACCGATCCAATACCCGGAGCCATCGTGTCCCAAATGAATCCCGAAACCCGCGCCCGGCTGGCCGGCGTCAGCACCGCCACCCTGTGCACGGCCCTGTTCAAACGCGGCCTGCGCAACCAGTTCATCCAGGACGTGCGCCCGTTGAACGCCAACCTGCCCAACATGGTCGGCCCGGCCTTCACGCTGCGGTACATCCCCGCGCGCGAAGACCTGAACACGATCAAGGTGTTTGAAGACCGCGCGCATCCGCAGCGCGCCGCGGTCGAGACATGCCCGGAAGGCGCGGTCTTCGTCATCGACAGCCGCAAGGATGCACGCGCCGCGTCCGCAGGCTCCATTCTGGTCACCCGCCTGATGAAGCGTGGCGTGGCGGGCGTGGTCACCGACGGGGGCTTTCGCGATTCACCCGAAATTGCCGAGATGGGCTTTCCCGCCTATCACCATCGTCCGTCCGCACCCACCAATCTCACGTTGCATCAGGCGCTGGACATCAATGCGCCCATCGGCTGCGGCGACGTGGCCGTGTGGCCGGGCGACATCGTCGTGGGCGACCGGGAAGGCGTGGTGGTGATTCCGGCGCACCTGGCTGACGAGATCGCCCTGGAAGCCGTCGAGATGACCGCGTTCGAGGATTTCGTGACCAGCCAGGTGCAAGGGGGCGCGTCCATCCTGGGCCTGTACCCGCCGACCGATCCGGGCACGAAGGACAAATTCGCCGCCTGGCGCAAAGAACAGGGCCGCTGAGCCTTGCCGCCGGCACGACCGGCACCCCACACATACCTATAAAACAAGGCAGGAGACAACTCATGAACACGCAACGACGTGGCGCGCTTGCCGCGCTTCTGGCCGGCGCGGTCTTCGGGACGCTGGCGTTGCCCGCCAGCGCCGCCGACTGGCCCACGCAAAAGCCGATTTCCTATGTGGTGCCGTTCACCGTGGGCGGTTCGACCGACGTGGTGGGCCGGGTGCTGGCCCAGAAGTTGGGCGACCGCCTGAAACAGAATGTCGTCGTGGAAAACAAGCCGGGCGCCGCCGGCGGCATCGGCGCCACCTACGTCGCCAAGGCGCCGCCCGATGGCTACACCTTGTTCGGCGGCACGATCAGCACCCATGCCATCAACGCCAGCCTGTACAAGAACCTGAAGTACGACCCGGTTAAAGACTTCGAGCCGGTGTCGCTGATCGCCTTCCTGCCCAACGTGTTGCTGGTGGATCCGAATCTGGGCGTGAACTCGGTGGCCGACCTGATCGCGCTGCTCAAGCGCGACCCCACCAAGCGCACGTTCGCGTCCTCGGGGGCCGGAACCTCGACGCACCTGGCCGGTGAGCTGTTCGCCGGCATGATCGGCGTGCCGCTCACGCACGTGCCGTACAAGGGCACGCCGCCCGCCATGGTGGATGTCTCGTCCGGCGCGGTGACGTTCATGTTCGACCAGATGACGGCGGCGCTGCCGCTGCTGCAGACCGGCAAGCTCAAGCTGCTGGCCGTCACCACCAAGGACCGCATCGCCCTCGCGCCCGAGGTCCCGACCATGCAGGAAGCAGGCGTGCCGGGCTTCCAGATGGCGTCCTGGCAGGCGGTGTACGCGCCCAAGGGCACGCCCAAGCCCATTCTGGACAAGCTGGCCGCCGAGATCGCCCTGATCCTGAAAGAACCCGACGTGCAGGAAAAGCTGGGCAAGACCATGGGCATGGAACTGGTTGGCAGCACGCCCGACGAGCTTCGGGAGCTGATGGCGACCGAGATTCCGCGCTGGGCGGAAGTGGTGAAGAAGTCGGGGGCGTCGGTCGAGTAACACGCCGTTTGCCGAAGGCGCGCGGGGTTCTGGCGCGCGCCTTCGGCGCCTGGTTCATGTGTCACTCGCGCGGGATATGCAGCTAGTGCGCGCGGGGCCGCGCAGCGCTAAGCTTAAGAGTCGACGGTGTTAAAGGAGTAGCACCATGACCGCCTTCGACAAGGCATTCATCGGTTCGATTCCGAAGCTTTACGACTCCCTGATGGTCCCCATGATCTTCGCGCCCTATGCGGCGGGCATGGCGGAGCGGGTAGCAGGGTTTTCGCCGCGCGCGGTGCTGGAAACGGCGGCGGGCAGCGGTGCGGTTACACGGGCGCTGGCGCCGCGGCTGGGCGCCGGGACGCGCTATGTGGCCACTGACCTCAATCAGCCCATGCTCGATTACGCAGCCGCCCGCCAGGCAGACGGCGACCGTATCGAATGGCGGCAGGCGGATGCCATGCACCTGCCGTTCGAGGACGAAACCTTCGACGTCGTGTGCTGCCAGTTTGGCGCGATGTTTTTTCCTGACCGAATAGGCGCCTATGCCGAGGCGCGCCGGGTCCTGCAGCCGGGCGGGCGCTTTGTCTTCAGTGTGTGGGACAGCGTTCAAGAGAATGAATTTGCTGCCGTTGTCGCACAGGCGGTCGCCGAGATGTTTCCGGAGAACCCACCGGTCTTTATCGCGCGCACGCCTCATGGTTACTACGACAAGGCGCGAATCCAGGATGACCTGCGCCGGGCGGGCTTTGAAGACGTGCAAATCGAGACGCACGAGGAAGTCAGCCGTGCGCAATCCGCGCAGGAAGCGGCAACCGCCTACTGTCAGGGCACGCCCCTGCGCAACGAAATCGAAGCGCGCGACGCGAGTCTGCTGATGCCCGCCACGGAGCGAGCGGCGCAGGCCTTGACCGACCGCTACGGCGCCGGTCCGATCACAGGCAAGATCCAGGCGCACGTGGTCACCGCAACAAAATAGGGCAGCCCAAACCCTATTTGTCCGGGGGGCGCGCGTGTTTCACCATGTTTACGATGATCCGGAACAACTCGTCCCGCGCGGCTTGCTGCGTGATCTCGCCTGCGACCGCTGCCTGCGAGAGCGCGTCGGCCGCGCCCAGCATGCCCCACAGACTGGCCAAGGAAACGCCTTGGGAGCCGGCGAACGGCGCCAGGATGTCATGGCATTTCCTGATGAACGCGTGCTGATATTGCGTCTTTACCGCGGCCAGTTCCGGTGAGCCATTCAACGCAGCCAGCACGCCCGGGATTTCACGCCCCTGCGCCGACACGCATTCCACGTACCGGGTGGCGATGACGTCTGCCTTGTCTTGCAGCGTGGATTTGCTGGCGGCGATGGCGTCGTCGATGATCGCCGTCTGGCGTTGGTCGAAATCCTGATACAGCGCCGCCAGCAGCCCGTTGCGGGTGCCGAAGTGGTCATAGACGACCGGCTTGGATACGCCGGCCTGTTCAGCAAGCCGGCCCAGCGTCAGGGAGTCCGTGCCTTCGTCGCGGATCAGCGCCCAGGACACGTCGATGAGCTGGCGTTGCCGCGCGTCTTTGGACAACCGGCGGCGGGGAGAGGGGGCGGATGGGGACGTCATCAAGGGTCTCTTCGAGGTCAAACTCACAACTGCGGGGCAAAGATCCGCTGGCCGATGGCCTGCGCGGCGGTCAGGTGCGCTTCGGGGTATCCCGCGTCGGACGCGACCAGCAGATCGGATGTTGCCACGCGCGCGCCGCAGTAGCCGAAGATGCCGTGATCAATTTGCGTCTTCATTGCACCGAAATAGCCGTGCCGGGCATAGGTGCGCATATCGGCGCCGCCGCTGGCGACCAGATGCACCTGCAGCCGCTGCAGGCGTTTGACGACCTTGCCGTCGGGCGGGGCGTCGTAGGCCCAGCCATTGGTGAAGACGCGGTCGATCCAGCCCTTCATCAAGGCGGGAAACGACCACCAATGAACGGGATACACCAGCACCAGCGCATCGGCGCGGTCCAGGCGCGCGTGTTCGGCGGTCACGTCCGCGGGCGGGTTGGAACGGGTCAGGTGCAGGTCGACGTCGGCCTGAGTGAAGCGCGGGTCGAAGCCTTCGGCGGCCAGATCCGCCACCTCGAAAGAATGCGGCGGCCCCGACTGCGGGCCTGCCTGCGCAACCCCTTGCGCGACCTGCTTGGCGATGGCGTGCGTCAGGGACGCCGGGTCGGGATGAGCAACAACGATGAGCGCATGCATGGCGAATTCCTTTGATCGGAAGTTTTAACCTACTAAACGTAGACTACGAATCGTAGACTACGTTTAGTAGGTAACGCCAGAAGAATCTTCCGCTCCCATAGGTGTCGTCGAACCCAGCCATTCACCGCCCGCGGATCTATACGGTTATCGTGTCGCCAGATCAGTCCCCCACGGAGGAAGCATGACCTCACGAACGGCATTGTTCGACCTGCGCTCGGAGCAGGGCGTGTTGCGGATATCCATCGCGGTCACACTGTGCATCGCCGCCATCGGCATCGGCTTTGGCGTGGCCTCGGGATCGTTTTCCATCGTCTTCGATGGTGTCTATTCGCTGGTCGACGCCAGCATGAGCGCGCTGTCGCTGGTTGTCGTGCGGCTGATTACCTCTTACGCCACGTCCCGCCAACTGCCGCGCAAGCTGCGAGAGCGCTTCACGATGGGGTTCTGGCATCTGGAACCCATGGTGCTGGCCCTGAACGGCATTTTGCTCAGCGGCGTGGCGATCTACGCCCTCATCAACGCGATCAGCAGTCTGCTGAAAGGCGGGCGCGATCTGGAGTTTGGCCTGGCGCTTGTCTATGCCGTGCTTACACTGACCGCCTGCGTGGCAATCGCGCTGGCCGAGGCGCGCGCAAACCGGCGGATCCGGTCGGCATTCCTGCACATGGACCTGAAGGGCTGGATCATGTCGGCCAGCATCACGGCCGCGCTGCTGGTGGCGTTCTGCATCGGGTTTGGCGTGCAGGGCACCCGCTGGGAATGGATTTCGCCCTACATCGACCCGGCCGTGCTGGCCGTGGTGTGCGCGGTGATCATCCCCTTGCCGCTGTCGGTCATCCGCCAGGCGTTGTCCGAGATGCTGCTGGTCACGCCGGCAGACCTGAAACAGCACGTGGACTCGGTGGCGCAGGCCTTCGTGCAGCGCCATGGCTTCGCGTCGTACCGCGCGTACGTGGCAAAGGTCGGCCGGTCGCAGGAAATCGAGCTGTATTTCATCGTGCCGGCCGACACGCCGGCGCGCGGCATTGAAGCGTGGGACAGCCTGCGTGATGAGATCGGGGAGGCGCTTGGCGCGGACAGCCCGGATCGCTGGCTGACGGTGGTCTTTACGGGTGACCCGGAGTGGGCGGAATAGCGTCAGCGGCCGTGTGTCGTTTCAAAGACACGCCGCCATCAGGAACACCGGCAGCGTTTCCCAGACGACGGCCACGGCCGACAGCCCGCACAGCGCGGCACAAAGCCAGGCATGAAATGGCGGCGCATGCTGCGCCCGCACCCGCGCATGCTGGCGCCACGCGGCCAGCGCCATTCCGGCCAGTGCGGCCACGCTACCGGCCACGATGATCCACGACGACGCCGGCAGTCCAAGCCACAGGCCGGTCAGCGCCGAACGCGCGCAGGCCAGCGCGTTGACGATGTAGATGAACAGAAAGTGCACCAGCCAGATCAGCGGGCCGGCGATAAGGTACAGCAGTTCTACCGAGAAGCGCGTCTGCATGCCTTACCCCGTCAGCCGCGGAAAGGCGTGCAGCAGCGCCAGCGCGATCAGCCCCTGCGCCACGGTGTAGAACAACATCGCCCGGGTGGTGTCGAACGCCGCGCGGCGCGTGGGGCTGAGCCGTCCGGCCAGCGACCGCGCTACCGTAAATATGGCCATCACGGCCGAAATTCCGCCAAAGAGCGCCTGCAAGCCCGCGACGGCGTAGGTCGCCGCCGTGTAGGCGGAGGTTTGCGGGCGGAGCCCCGCCTGCCATTGCGCGGTCAGGTCAAGCGCGGGCGCTGCCGTCAGCAACAGCGCCGCGCCTGCGACGCACCAACGCAGCGCGGCCTGCCGGTCCTGCGTCATCAACCGTCCGGCGGCCGCTGCAACGGCGCCGGCCGCCAACAGCATGACGGTCGACAGCATCGGCCACCCAGCCGAGGGCAGCGCGCGGGCAGAGGGCCAGGCCTGCGGATTCGTGGTCCACAGGAACAGATAGCTGAACAGCAACGAGCCAAAAATGCTGGCGCAGACGATCAGCAGCAGCACCATCGCCCACGACGCATGCGACGCGCTGCCCGAACACATCATGGGCAGCCGCAGGCCGCCGCCGATCTCAACCGGGGGGTAATCCGGCCCGGTATCCGCGTCCCACAGCCAGCGCCACAGCGAGACGAGGGCCAGCACACCAAAGGCGGCCGCCAGCGGCATGAGCTTGAAGGTCAGCAGCAGGAAGAATCCCGCAGTGCCCACGGCCGCCAGCAGCGGCGACCACGCGGGGCCGGGCAGCGGCAGCACATAGTCGGGCCGGGCGTCCAGCGCGCTGGTCACCAGCGTGGTGCGCAGGCCAGCCGGCGAATTGGGCAGGTAATGCTGGCCATCGGTGACCTGCCGCGCGAGGCCGGGCTGGTCCCACAACGGCTCGCGGCTGGTGACCGTAGGCACGCTGCGCAGCCCGTAGCTGCCGCTGGGCAGCCACTCCAGCGTGCCGGCGTCCCAGACGTTGCCCGCATTGTTGTCGATGGTCGGCCGGAAGTTGCGCGCCAGATCGATCAGGAAGACGAGCACCCCGGCGGCGATCAGGTAGGCGCCCACGGTCGACAGCAGGTTCAGCGGACCCAGGCCCTGGCTCTCGGCATAGGTGTAAACGCGGCGCGGCATGCCGGCCAGCCCCGTGAAGTGCATCGGAAAGAACGCGACGTTAAAGCCCACGAACATCAGCCAGAAGGCCCAGCGGCCCAGCCGTTCCGACAGCCGCCGCGCGCTGATGAAGGGCGTCCAGTAGTAGAACGCCGCAAATAGCGGGAACACCATCCCGCCGAACAGCACGTAATGCAGGTGCGCAACGACGAAGTAGGTATCGTGCGCCTGCAGGTCGAACGGAATCACGGCCACCATCACACCCGTCAGCCCGCCGATCACGAACACGAAGAAGAATCCCAGGATGAACAGCGTCGGCGTCCTGAGCGGGCGCAGCCGGACGGCGGCGCCAATGGTGGCGATCCACGCGAAGATCTGGATGGCGGTCGGGACCGACACCGCCATGCTGGCGGCCGACGCGAAGCTGAGCGACAGCTGCGGAATGCCGGTCGCAAACATGTGGTGCACCCACAGGCCGAAGCTGAGGAACCCCGTGGACACGACCGCCAGCACCACCAGGCGATAGCCGACCAGCGGTGTGCCGGTCATCGCGGGAATCATCATCGACACCATGCCGGCGGCGGGCAGGAAGATGATGTAGACCTCCGGGTGACCGAAGAACCAGAACAGGTGCTGCCAAAGCAGTGGATCGCCGCCGCGCCCCGCAATGAAGAACGGCATGTCGAAGGCGCGCTCGAGCTCAAGCAGGGCCGTGGCCACGATGACCGCAGGAAACGCAATGATCACCATGCCGCAGAACACCAGCATCACCCAGGCGAACACCGGGATCTTGTCGAGTGTCATGCCGGGCGCGCGCGTGCGCAGGATGCCGACGGCCAGCTCGATGGCGCCCGCAATTGCCGAGATCTCAATGAAGCCGATGCCCAGCAGCCACAGATCGGCGTTCACCGCGGGCGAGTATTGGGTGCTGGTCAGCGGCGGATACATGAACCAGCCGCCATCGGGCGCCAACCCCACGAAGATGCTGCAGAAGAACACCAGCCCGCCGATCGCATAGGCCCAGTAGGCGTAGGCCGACAACCGTGGAAACGGCAGGTCGCGCGCGCCCAGCATGTTGGGCAGCAGCAGCACGGCCACGGCTTCGACGGCCGGCACCGCGAACAGGAACATCATCACCGTGCCGTGCATGGTGAAGAGCTGGTTATAGAGTTCGTGGCCGATCAGGTTGCTGTCTGGCGCAGCCAACTGCGTGCGCATCATCAGCCCCAGGACGCCGGCCAGGATGAAAAAAAGCAGCGCGGTGGCGATGTACAGCAGGCCGATGGACGTGTTGTTCACGACCGTGAGTGCGCGCCATCCGGTGGGACGCTTCCAGGCGCGTTCAAGCTGCTCGAGTTCGCCTTCGGGCCGCGGCAACGCGTTGGGAAGCTCGGTCGGGGATGTCGGGCGCGTCACTTCAGGCCTTCCAGGTAACGGGCCACGGCGCGCAAGTCCTCGCCCGGCCATTGGTCAAAGGACGGCATGCCATTGCCGGGCTTGATCTGCTGGCTGCCGGCGATCCACCCGCCCATCGCGCCCACGTTGTTCGGCAATACGCCCGCCGCAAGGGACGGGCGGCTGCCCACATGGGTGAGGTCCGGTCCCAGCGTGCCGCGTGCCTCTGTTCCGCGCACCGTGTGGCATTGCGCACAGGCCTGATTGAATAGCTCGGCCGCCGGTTTCAGCGCGGCGTCGGGCGCGGCTGCCGGCTGCCGTTGCGCCTGCACCCAGGCGTCGAAGGCCTCGGCGTCCACCGCCTGCACGTCGAACAGCATCTGCGCGTGTTGCGCGCCGCAATATTCGGCGCAGTGGCCGCGAAATGTGCCCGGGGTCCGAGCCAGCGCGCGCATCCGGTTCACGCGGCCGGGGACCATGTCGAGCTTGCCGCCCAGTTCGGGAATCCAGAAGCTGTGGATCACGTTGTCGGACTTGAGCAGGAATTGCACGGGCTTGCCCGTGGGGATGCGGATCTCGTTGGCAGTCTCGAAGATCACGCCGCCGGACGCATCCAGATAGCGCACGCGCCACCACCACAATTCGCCGGTGACTTCGATGCGCGCGGCAAACGATGCAGCGTCCCGGGCCGCCGATGGGGAAGGCGTCAGCACGTAGACGAGCAGGGCGGTCAACGCCACGACGGGAAACGCGATGCCCGCACCGATGATGAGCCCGGGCCGGGACAGCCGGCGGCGCAGCGTCACCGGACCGAACATCGCGAGCGCCAGCAGCGCGGCCACTACGACGAAGATCGCCGCCGCACCCACGTAAAGGACCCAGCCGATCTCGGCGATGCGCGCGGCGTCCTCGCCGCTGGGTTGAGCCGATGCGGCAAAGGGCAACGCGGCGGCGAGCACGATAAGAAGGATTTTCGCCATGTTCTTGTAGTGGATGACCCGGCGCGCGTTGGCCGACAAGGCCGACGGGCCGCCGGCCCGCGAGAGGCATCGTCAGCATCTTTCGTGCCCGCGTCCGCAGCCGAAGCGCAGGCACAGGAGTTGCTGGCAAGTCCAGGTTCTGCGCCAATCAGCGCGATTCAGGAGACGGCATTGCGCCGGCTAGCCCGACCCAACCGCCTGCTACCAGCCCTGGCTGCGATGTTGCTGCTGGGCGCGTGTCAGGAAGACAAGCCGCCGCTCTTTCCTGCGGACGCGGCGGGCGGGTTGCGCGAACGGGCTGACCCAGACCGAGGCCGCCGGTTGATTGCCGAGCACGGCTGCACCGCGTGTCATACCGTGCCCGGCGTCAGCGGTCCGGCGTCCCGCGTCGGGCCGCCGCTGGGCAACATGGCGCGGCAGGCGTACGTTGCCGGTCTGCTGCCCAATACGCCTGAAAATCTGGTGCGCTGGCTGATGGATCCGCCTGTCGTGAATCCCCGTACGGCCATGCCCGACACCGGCCTGCAACAGGCCGACGCCGAGGACATTGCCGCCTATCTGATGCAGCGCGCGGACCGCAAGGCGAGGGCGCCATGAAGCGCTGGAAGCGCACTGCCGCACTTACGCTCGTTGCCGCTGCCGCCACCGCAGGCGCGGTTGGCGGCGGTGTGGTGTATTTCGGCATGTACGACGTGACGGCCACGTCGCCGCACACCACGCCGGTGCACCACCTGCTGGATGTCGCGTTGACGCGGGCCGTGAAGATGCGGTCAGCGGATATCGTGCCGCCTGAGCTGGACGCCGCCGAGCGCATCCAGAACGGTTCACGTCTGTACCGCGCCCACTGCGCCCAGTGCCACGGCGGGCCGGGGGTGGCGCCGCAGCCCTACGCGCTGGGGCTGAATCCGGCGCCCGCCGCGCTCGTCGCCACCGCACGCGCGCGCACGGCGGCCGAAATTTTCTGGGTCACGCGACAGGGCATCAAGATGACCGGCATGCCGGCGTGGCAGTATCGGCTGACCGACGACGAGATCTGGGACGTGGTGGCGTTTCTGCGCGTGTTGCCGGGCCTGTCCGCCGACGCCTATCGGCGTGGCGGCGATGGACAACCGCCGGAAAAGCCGCAGGCAAACGCGCAGCCGTCGGCCCGTGTGGGAGACGCGCGGGCTGGGCGCGATGCGCTGCAACAGTATCTTTGCGTGACGTGCCATGCAATCCCGGGCGTGCCTGGCGCCTGGAACTACGTGGGCCCGGCGCTGGATCAGATGGGCGAGCGGCCGTACATCGCGGGCGTCTTGCCCAATACGCCCGCCAACATGGAGCGATGGCTGCGCAACCCGCCGGCCGTCAAACCGGGCACGGCCATGCCCGACCTGGGCGTCAGCGAACAGGATGCAAGGGATATCGCGGCGTTCCTGCGCACATTGAACGAGGGGCCGTGAAGCGTTTGCCCCGTCATGGGGCGCCGCATGCAGGAACGGCACTTGCTCGCCTACCAATCACCTTGATGCACCGGAGCTTTTCCATGACGCAACCGAAATCCGACAACGCCCGAGAATCCATTCCCGGCCAGCCCGACGTCAACAAAGGCGCGTTGCGCCCGTCCGGCCATGCCACCACGCCGGAGCGCGTGCCCGACGTTGACCACCCGCCGCGCGCGCGCAACCACGACCAGCCGGGCTTCGATCAGGCCGTGGCGCAGGAAGAAGCCGAGGCGCGAAGCGGCACGCTGCCTGGCAGCAACGACACGCGTCCCGCGCCGGACCGCGACGAGGAAGAGAAATGATCGTTGAAGTCTTTCAACGCGCGGATGGCCATTGGGGCTTTCGGGGCATCGCCTTGCTGGGCGTCCAGGAGGATGCCGGCTCCTATCCGACGCGCGACGACGCCGCGGCAGCCGCCCGCGTCGCCTACCCGGACGAGACGATCTCCGAGGTCGATGCCTCGATGGACACGCCGCCTCAGCCACACTCGGATTGACGCCGCGCCAATAACGTGGGGCCCGCGTCCGTACCGCGCGCCCCGCGTCAATATCGCCCGGCGGCCAGCATGTCGTGCAGATATCCGTCCGCGTCTGGCCGTTCGGTAAGCATGTGCCGCACCCACGCGTCGCGTTCATGCGCGATCACGGCCAGTTCCCACACACAAGCCAGCGCGGGCGCGTTGACCGGCGCAAACGCGTCCGGCCGGGCCAACGGTGCGGAGAGCATGCGCTGGCACACGATGCCGCCGGAGATCCACCAGTCCACGAGCAGCCACACGGCCTCCTCGCCTACGTGCGCAATGCAGTAGCCAAGACCATGGGTGCGCGGACCGCCAGCGTGTTCGTCCAGGACGTCGCGCACGGCGGCGCGGACTGAGGCGCTGACGGGATCGGACAGGATCGGACCCGCAGCGTTCGGGTCTCGATGGATGCCGTACGCCTTGATCGAATGATCTGCCTCGCGCCACACGCCCAGCGTGGCAATGCGGCGGGGGGAATAGGGTTCTGGAGGAAGCGTCATCTCGTGCGTTGCGGTCGGAAGATTGCGCAATTCTACTGGCGCCCGCGCGTCCAGCCCAACCGCCGCGCGCCCAGCACGATGCCGGTGGCGGACACGGCCAGCCCGCCGAGGCTCAAGAGGATAAGCGCCAGGTCCCGGCCCACCCCGGCATTCAGCAGGGCGGGGGTGTCCCAGCTATGCAGGAAGTAAAAGAGCCAGCGCCCGACCCGTTGCGCGCGGGACAGGCTCAGCGCCACCTCGCCCGTGCGCAGGTCCACGTAGACGCGGTCACTGGCCGGGGTGTCGAAATCCATTCGCAGGACTGGCAGGCCCCGTGGTGCGCCGCCGTTCATTGCTTCGGCGTGGCGCGCGTAGTAATAGGCGTCGTAGTGATCGAGCAACGTCGCCTGAACGGCCGCGCCGGGAAACAACGCGCGCGCGGCGTCAAGCACCGCATCAGGCTGCCACATCGACTGCACCAGCAATGCACCATCCTCCCGGCGAACGATGCGGCTGCCGGCCGTCGCGTCGCGGGCCAGCACGTACGGCTGGCCTGCCATCCGCCGCCATTCGAGCTGAACCGGTTCAAAGCCCGCGGCGTGCAACGCCTGTAATACCGGCTGCGGGTCCGCAATCGGCGCGGCGAGCTGCGCACCCGCCATGGCTTGCCGGTCGGGGCCGGGATCGGAGCCGGCGAATAGCCCGCCCGGGTTCATCGACATCAGCCCGCTGAAGATCCACGTGCAGACAAACGCGCTGAAGGCGAGACCGATGATGTGGTGCCAGCGCATCCAGGCCTCACGGTAGGGCGTGCGCGCGCCCGTCTTGTAGCGGCCGCGAAAGCGCCAGCGCCAGACGCCGACGACCGTGCCGCTGACAGCCAGCACGGTGCAGACGGCCGACAGTGCGATCACCATCCAGCTCCACACCGGATCGACGGAGCGGTCGCGCGCCATGTACAGCCAGTGCAGCCACGCGCCGACGTAGTTCCAGCGCTGTTGCGCGATCGGCGCGTCCAGCACGACTTCGCCCGTCGCCGAAGACACATACAGCGTGCCCGGCGCGTCGCCTTCCATGCTCACCTTGTGCAGGGGGCGATGGCGGTCCAGCCCGCGCGAATGCGTCCAGCGGTCCTCGTCAATCAGGCCCGCATACAGGGCCGTGCCCGCAGGCCAGAGCGCGTGCGCCGCGGCCACGGCCATGTCCGCTGTCACCACGCCGTCAGGCCGGCCGGTGCGCGCGGACCAGGCGCGAGTGCCGTCCGGGGTTGGGACGATGTAGGTCGGCTCGCCGCGCACCGACGTCAGGACGGCAAGCGCGCCGCCGGGGCGCGCTGCGTCCAGCGGCAGATACGCGTCTGCGGCCAGCACGGGCAGGCTGGCAAACCGCTCTTCGGGCGTCAGCTTCGGGTAGCCGACATACAGCATGACGATGCCGCTGAGAAACCACACCAGCATCAGCAGGCAGCCGCCGACCCCCAGCCAGCGATGGGCCAGGTAGGTCAGCCTGCGCAGGCGCGCCTTGGCGTCCATGGTCGCGCCCGCCTCAGAAGCGGTGGTTCAACGTCAGCTCGAACCGGCGGCTCGGCCCATACATCCATTGCGTGTTGGTGTAGTAGGCCGTGGTGAAGTACGCGCGGTCAAAGATGTTGAAGCCCCGGGCCGTGATGGCGGTGTCCTTGTTCACGTCCCAGCGCAGCGCCAGGTCGGTCGTGGTGTAGGACGGCAGTTCGATGGTGTTGGCGCTGTCCGCATAGCGTTTGCCCACGTAGCGCATCCCGCCCATCGCGGTCCAGCCCGGCTGGAAGTTCCAGCTCAACCACAGATTCGCCAGGCGTTGCGGCACGTTGGGCGGCACATTGCCCGCGCGCGAGACGGCCGCCCCGCCCACTGATTCGGAGAAATCGTCGTACTTGGCGCGCAGCACGGTGGCATTGGCGTCGATCGTCCAGCCGGGCGCAACCGCCAGCGACAGCGACGTTTCCAGGCCGCGCGACGATTGTTCGCCGACCTGCACCCGCAGGCTCGGGTCGTCGGCGTCGCGCGACAGCAGATTGGTCTTGCGGATTTCGTACGCCGCCAGCGTCCACTCGCCGCGTCCATCCATGAAGTTCTGCTTCAGGCCGACCTCGAGCTGCTTGCCGCGCGACAAGTCGAACGACGCGTTGGACGGGCTGATCATCAGCAGCCCGCTGACCGGATCGGCGGCCTGCGCGTACTGCGCGTAGACGGCCAGATCCGGCGTCACGTCGTACACGGTGCCGATGCGCCAGCCCACGTCGGAAAACGTCTTGGACAAGGCGCGCTGATCGGTTACCAGGTCGTCGCGCGTGACCTTCGCGTGGTCGTAGCGCAGGCCGCCGATGATCGACCACTTGCTGGTCAGCGCCAGGCGGTCTTCCATGAACAGGGCAAACTGATCCGCCTTGTTGCGGTAACGCGGAATGAACGGCACGTCGCTCTGGTATTGGCCGTGATCCGGGTCATACGGATCCACCGACCCCGAACTGCCTGTGTAGGTGTTGTTGATGTGCTTGAACGTGGCGTGGTTGACGTCAAAGCCCACCGATACCGTGTTCTCCAGGCCGGCCAGCGTGCCTTTGAAGACGGCGCTGGTGGTCAGGCCGGTCTGGGTCTGGTCATGCGTGATCTGCGTGTTGTCGGATCGGTCGATCAGGCTGGTTGCGGGGTTGTATACGTAGCGCTCGGCGTTGCGCCAGTCGCGGTCGCTCTGCACGTGATAAAGGCGTGCCCGCACGGTGGTGGCGTCGTTCGGCGTCCAGACGGTGTCCAACTGGGTCCACTGGTCGCGAAAGCGCATGAAGCTGTCGGCGACGTTGTAGTTCTGCTTGCGCACGGCGTCGTCCTGCTCGCCGTTGATCATCGGGGTGCCGAAGTACCGCATCGGGCGCTGGTAGCCGTAGGCGTAACTCAACGTCATGTTCAGGTCCGGCGTGGCGTCCCAGCGCAACGCGCCCGAAAACGTCGCATCGCCCGACTGGCCGCGGTCGACATAACCGTCCGTGTAGTTGCCGCTGACATCCAGGCGATACGACAAGGTGTCGCTCAGCGCGCCGCCGCTGCCCATTCCCAGCCGCGCCGTATCCTGCGTGCCGATCGTGGCCTGCACTTCGTTCTGGATTGGCCCGCGAGTGGGACGCTTGGGGATCACGTTGACGACGCCGCCGATCGCGCCGTCGCCATAGATGACGGACGCGGGTCCGCGCAGCACCTCGATGCGCTCGACCGACCACGTGTCGAACGGAAACGTCAGGCCGACGCCGCCATATTGGCGCAGCCCGTCGTACAGCCGCATGACCGACGTGCTGTCGGTGAAGCCGCGCACCGACAGGGCGCTATTGCCGTTGCCAGGGTGGGGCGCGGCCGAAAAACCGGGCGCGCGGGTAATCGCTTCGATCACGCTGGCGCCGCCGCGGGACTCGATCTGTTCCCGCGAAATGATGTCGACGCTGGCGGGCGTCTGCATGGGCGTGAGGCCAAGGTTGGAGCCGGTGGACGCCTCGGTGGTAAGCGCCGTCTCGGAGCCGCCGACCACGGTGATGGGGGCGAGGGTGGCGGGAGCGGTTTGGGCGACGGCGTTGAAAGCGGCCAGGATCAGCGTCGTGCCGAGGCACGCGTGCGTACGAACGATGGTCAAGATGACCCCTCTTCTTTTGTCTTCGACTGAATCTGCCGCCGGCCTGAAGGCCGGTCGGCAAAGCGCGGGCGAAGAGGGGATGGCCGTGCAGGCAGCGCCGATGCGATGGCGCCATGAAGCTGGTCTACGGGGTTCCCGCTCTTCGCTGCCGTGCGCGGCGTCAGGCGCGCGCGCGGCGGATCAGGAAGACAGGGAAGGCGGGGCGCGTGACCCTAGCGGCGGCCCAAGAGCCGGCAGCGGCGGCGTGGCGCGGTAGACGGGAGTGTCGGGCGCGGCGTAGGCGGCGCGCGCCGACAACACAGGTGCGAGCCCGGTGTCCGGCAGAATCGCGTGCGCGGCGAGGGCGCCGAAGGCGCAGGCCTCCGCGGCACCGTGCTTGGCGTCCGGCTCGGCCGGCAGGTCGAACGTCACGTTCATCGTGCCGCCGGCTTCGCACAGCGTCAGCATCAGCGAGGTCGTGGACGGCCCCGCCATGTAGCCGGTCGGGATGTAAGCGCGCAGCACAAAGGCGGCCATTGCCAGGCAGACGAGCAAGCGCCAAGGCAGGCCGCGGGGCTGAAACGCAGAGTCCCGATGAGTCGACATGGGCGGGATTCTATTACAGAACCTCACGCATTCTGTCCGAATGGAAACGCATGCGGCGTTCGGTCGCAGGGCGCTTACTATCGATCGGGTGTGTGCATTGGAAACCCGACAGGAGTTCGCCAGGATGATGCTCCCATCGAACGACAGCCCGACCGGCACGCCGGATGGCAGGACGCAGTCAGGCTACCCGTCTCCTTATCCGCAGGCCCCCTGGAAACTGCACGGCCATGCGCTCCTGAGTGCATGGCGGGTGCCGCTGGCCGATCTGCCGCAGCAGGCGCCCGGTGATGCCCGCGTGGTCACGTTGGGATGCCATGCCATCTGCACCACGGTCTGGACCGCTTACGAGCCGGGCGGCACGCTCGCCTACAACGAGCTGCTCTTTGCGACGGCGGTGCGTCACGCGGGATTGCTGGCGCCCGCGTGTACGGTGGGGCCGATCTGGGTGGACGACGAGGCGGCCGCAGAAGGTGGCCGCAAGCTGTGGGGCATCCCGAAGCGCATCGGCGATTTCGAGCCGCTGCCCGCCTTGGGCGGGCCAGGTGAGCCGGCCGCGTTGGCGCAAGCGTCGCTCGTCGCGGAAGGCCGGCCCGCCGCCAGCGTGCAATTCCGACCCGGCCTGCGCGTTGCCTTACCGCTACGTTTCGCGGTCTGGACGGTCCAGGACGGGCCGGCAGGGCTGATCCGCACGCGCTGCACGCTGCGAGGAACGCTGCGTTTCGGGACCGCGCACTGGCGCATGGCCGAAGCGGGTCCGCTGGGATTTCTGGCACGGCGTCAACCGGTGGCCAGCGCGTGGTTGGAACGGATGTCGGTGTCATTCGGGGTGTAGCCTTGCGCTACGCACGCCGGTCGAACACCACGCACGTGGTGGTGGCGTGCGCATACAGCTTGCCGTTCTCGTCCTCCACCCGCGCCTGCGCGGTGGCGATCTGCTTGCCGCTATGTATCAGCGTGGCGGCGGCGCGAAGCGGGCCACTGGATGGCGCCGCCGCACGCACGATGTTGACACTGAGTTCGACCGTCGTGTAGCTCCTGCCTTCCGGAAGCGCACTCTGGATCGCGCAACCCAATGCCGAATCCAGCAGCGTCGAGAACCAGCCGCCGTGGACGGTGCCGAACGGATTGCAATGCCGCAGTTCGGGGATGCCGAGGAACACGGCCCAGCCCGAGTCCGCTTCCACCAACGTCATGTTCGCGGTGTCGTTCATGGGCGGGTAGGGCAGCTCGCCGGCCATCATCGCGTGCAGGATCTGCAAGCCTGTCATGCCTGCGATCTGATCCGGACTGGCGATATCGGGCTTGCCCCCGCCCGTGCGCAGCCGCGCCAGTGCAGTCTGGTGCTGGACCGTCCAGCACGACTGTTGATTTCTGTACATACGACCCCCTCGTTGTGAAGCCCCGGCGGGCGAGTGCCACGCCGCAGGCGGCGTGAATCAACCCGTCGTTACCCGGGCCGCAACAGGTTGGGAAGCGTCCTGCGCGACGGCAGGCCGGATCTTGAACCAGATGGCGTACATGGCTGGCAGGAAGACCAGCGTGATGATCGTGCCGGCGAACGTGCCGCCGATCAGGGTGTAGGCCAGCGTCCCCCAGAACACCGAGTGCGTCAACGGGATGAAAGCCAGTATCGCGGCCAGCGCAGTCAGAATCACCGGCCGCGCCCGCTGCACCGTCGCCTCGACCACCGCGTCATAGGGCGCCAGGCCTTCCTGTTCGTTGTGGTGGATCTGGCCGATCAGAATCAGCGTATTGCGCATCAGGATGCCGGACAGGGCAATCAGCCCGACCAGCGCGTTGATGCCGAACGGCTGCTGGAACAGGAGCAGTGTCGGCACAACACCGATCAGGCCGAGCGGGCTGGTCGCAAAAACCATCACCATGGCGGCGATGGATCGCACCTGCAGGATGATGATCAGCAGGGTGATGGCAATCATGATCGGAAACAGCGGCAGCATGGCAGTGCTTGCCTTCCCAGATTCCTCGATGGAGCCGGCCTGTTCGATGCGGTATCCCGCTGGCAGGTCGTTGATGACCGGTTGCAGTTGCTTGAAGATCGCGGCGGAAACGTCAGGCGGCTGAAGGCCTTCCGCGATGTCGCCGCGCACCGTGATTGTCGGCGTGCGGTCACGGCGCCGCAGGATCGGATCCTCCATTTGCACATCCACCGTGCCAACCTGCGACAGCGGCACGCGTTGGCCGTCGGCCCCCACCAGCGTCAGGCCGGCGATCTTGGCTGGATCCAGGCGGACGTCACCGGCCGCTCGGCCGACCACTTCAACCGAGCGGATGTCCTCGCGAACGTTGGTGAGGGGTACGCCACTCAACAGGAACTGCAACTGTAGGGCGACCGAGCTGGAGGTCAGTCCCACCGCCTGAAGCCGGTCCTGGTCCAGCGTAAAGTGCAGGGCGGGAACCCGCGCGCCCCAATCGGTGTTTACGGTGCGCATCATGGGATCGGCGTGCATGATCGACTGGACGCGCGCGGCAATCGCGCGCAACTGGCCGGCATCAGGCCCCATGACGCGATAGGCCACCGGGAACGGCGAGGGCGGTCCGAACACGATCTGAGTGACGCGGACCTGCGCCTGCGGCGCCAGGCCGTCGGCGATGGCCTGGCGAAGCCGGAACTTGAGCGCTTCACGTTCCTTGTCGTTGCCCGTCAGCACGACGATCTTGGCGAATGACGGGTCCGGCAGCTCGGGCGCCATGGCCAGAAAGAAGCGCGGCGCGCCTTGTCCGATGTACGCGGTGACGATCCTGGCTTCCGCCTGCTTGGCCAGCCACGCTTCGACTGTCGCAGCGGCCTCGCTGGTTTGTTCAATGGACGTGCCGTACGGCATCTGCACTTCAACGAGCACCTCGGGCCGATCCGAAGTGGGAAAGAACTGTTTGTTGACCAGACCCATGCCAACCACGGCCAGCGCAAAGACCGCGACCACCGTGCCCGCCACCAGCCATTTGCGGCCGATGACGTGCCCCAGCAGACGCCGGAACCGGTTGTAGTGGCGGGTGTCGTAGATGGCGTGGTGTCCGCCTTCGACCTTCTTGATGTCCGGCAGCATCTTTACGCCCAGATACGGCGTGAAGAACACCGCCACCACCCAGGACGCGATCAGCGCAATGCCGACGATCCAGAACATGTTGCTGGTGTACTCGCCCGCGGTGGAACGCGCGAAACCGTTCGGCATGAAGCCAACTGCGGTGACGAGCGTGCCGGACAGCATGGGGGCGGCCGTGTGGCTCCACGCATACGCCGACGCTGCGATCCGGCTGTAGCCTTCTTCCATCTTGACCACCATCATTTCGATGGCAATGATGGCGTCGTCCACCAGCAGGCCGAGCGCCAGAATCAACGAGCCAAGCGTGATGCGGTCGAAATTCTTGCCCGAGGCCGCCATGATCACGAACACCGCCGCAAGGGTCAGGGGCACGGCGGCGGCCACCACGATCCCGACGCGCCACCCCATGCTGACAAAGCACACCAGCATCACGACTAGCAGTGCGACGAAGAACTTGACCATGAACTCGTCCACCGCCGCGCTGATGTTCACGGCCTGGTCGGTGACCTTGGTCAGGCTCATCCCGAGCGGCAATGCGGTGTTGATCTTGCCGACCTCCTTCTCGAGCGCGCTGCCCAGATCCAGCCCATTCCATTCGTCGCGCATGACCACGCCCAAGAGCAACGCGGGCTCGCCGTTATTTCGCACCAGAAACGTGGCCGGGTCTTCATAGCCGCGCTCCACGGTCGCCACGTCGGCAAGCTTCAGCGTGCGTCCCCGGGCGGTGATGGGCGTCTGGCGGATCTTGTCCAGGCTGTCGAACGCGCCGTCCACGCGCAGGAACACCTGGGGACCCTTGGTCTCGATCGACCCGGCAGGCGTCAGGACGTTCTGCGCGTTGAGCGCGGCAAAAATGGCCTGTGGATCGACGCCGAGCGTAGCCAGGCGGTCATGGGAGAACGACACGAAGATGCGCTCGGGCTGCTCGCCGATGATGTTCACTTTCTTGACGCCCGGCACGTGCAGCAGTTGCTGGCGCAGGGCTTCGGCATCGCGGGCGAGCAGACGCTGGGGCTCGCCTTTTGCCTTGAGCGCGTACAGCGCAAACGTGACGTCCGCGTACTCGTCATTGACCATGGGCCCGACTACGCCGGGCGGCAGGCGTCCGGCCTCGTCGGCAAGCTTCTTGCGCGCCTGATAGAACTCTTCCTGCACCGCCTGGGGCGGTGTGCTGTCCAGCAGCGACACCATGGTGAATGCCAGGCCGGGCCGCGTGAAGGTTTCGGTCCGGTCGTACCACCGCAACTCCTGCAGCCGCTTCTCCAGCGGTTCGGCGACCTGGTCCTGCATCTCCTGTGCGGTCGCCCCGGGCCATGCGGTGACGACGGTCATCTGCTTGATGGTGAAGGGCGGATCTTCAGCACGGCCCAATTGGAAGAACGCGAGGATTCCGGCGACAGAGACCAGAAGAATCAGGAACAGCGTGATCGAGCGCTCGCGCACGGCGAGCGCAGACAGATTGAAGCGGCCTTCGCTCATCAACGCGCTCCCACGAGGGCGGCAGCGTTCTGCTCCCCGAGCCTGACCGGCTCGCCTTCATGCAGCAGATGCGCACCCAGGGACACGACACGTTCGCCGGGCTTGAGGTCGCCGGCGACACGCGCCACATCGTCGCTCAGGCCGTGCACCTGGACGGGCCGCCGCGCCACCAGGGCCGGGGCGCCATCCACCACCACCCAGACGCCCGGGCCAGCGCCGGTGTCGAAGACCGCGCCTATCGGCACCTGCAGCAGGGGCGTGCCGTCCGGCGACTGTGGAATGTCGATCGTGACGGTGGCCCCCAACGGGGCGCGGGCCAGCGCGCCCTCCAGCACATACCTGGCCTCGAACGTCCGCGTGACGCGATCCGCCGCGTCCGACAGTTGCCGCAGCGTGGCCGGGGCGGGGGACTGGCGGTCCCCATACAACATTGCCCGGGCGGCGGAGCCCACGGATGGCCGTAGTGTTTCGGGAAGGTGCACGATGGCTTCGCGCTGGCCGGCGCGCGCCAGCCGCACGACGGATTGCCCGGCGGCAACGACCTGTCCGGGTTCGGCCAGCGTGTCCACGACGACGCCGTCCGCGTCCGCCACCAGCACCGCATAGCTCGACGCGTTTTTCGCGACGTCGGCCCGCGCTTCGGCCGCCTTCAGATCGGCACGCGCCGTGTCCGCCGCGGCCTTGATCTGCGCATAGGCCGACGCGGACACGGCGCCTTCTGCCACCAGGCCGCGATAGCGGGCATCGTCGTCGACAGCCTGTTTTGCGCGCGCACGCGCCGAGGCCACGGCTTCAATCTGCGCACGGGCCTGCAGGCCCAGATCTTCCGGATCCAGCCGCATGAGCGGCTGGCCGCGGGTCACCGATTGACCGGTGTCGACCAGTCGCTCCAGCACTTTCCCGGACACGCGGAATCCCAGGTCGCTTTGAACGCGCGCCGCCACGACCCCCGAAAAGGAGCGTGCGGGCGCGGATGCGGTTTGCGCCACGCCGACTCTGACAAGGGGCGGGTCGACGCGGGTATCTGACGGGGGGCTGTCGCCGCATGCCGCAAGGGCGACAGACAACAGGCAGAGGGCAAAGGGGGCAAGCGGACGCCGAAGCATGGGAGACCATCCTCACAAAGAAGGTCCCCATTCTATACAAGTGACCAATAAGGTCAATGGTCACAAAAGAAAATTTACGGCGCCAGACTACGCAGGATCAGGTTCGACAACTGCACCGTGGCTTCCGCGCCATTGGCCAGGTTGTGCTGCAGGAGCAAAGGATTGATATACGGCCGCATGACGAGATAGATGGCGTCGGCCGTTTCATCGAGGGGCGTCTTGCGTTCGAAGTCGCCGGCTTCCCGACCTTCGCGGATTACCTGCAGGATGAGGCCCTTGATGTGCGCCTCATAGGCTTGCGCGGAAGGCCACGACTCGCTGGCCGAGGTTCGCGCAATGTCGTACAGCTTGCTGTCGTGGAAGAAGAGCTGGCTGCCGGCTTCCACCAGGGCCTTGAACATGCGCCGCAGCCGGTCCGGCGCGGACCGCGCGTCGGCGATGGCCGCGTCGACGGCCACCATGATCGTGTTCAGGCGGTTGGCGCAGATGACCTCGCCGATCGCCTGCTTGGAGTCGAAGAACTTGTAGATATAGGCCTTGGAGAATCCGATGGCCTTGGCCAGGTCCGAGACGGTGGTCTTGTCGAAACCGTACAGGCCGAAGTATTCGGTGGCGGCTTCGACGATCTGATCGCGGACGTCGTGATCGGAGGGGCCTCGCGGCTGAAGGGCGGGGGATGTTGCTTTCGTCATGGGTGCAGCTTAACCCGGCGCACTTTTGTTGACAACGAGTGACCAAAACGTATTATAGTCACCCAAAATTAATAGCCTGAAGGATTCCCATGCTCGCCCGTCATTCCTTTGTCTTGCTCTGCGCCGGCGTGCTGGCCGGGTGCGCGGCAGGCCCTGATTACCACCGGCCGGAGGCGCCGCTTCCCAGCCACTACTCGCAGGCCCCCGGCCGGCAAGCCGGATCCGGGGCCGTGCAAGGCCTCGATACGTGGTGGCGCCAGTTTGACGACCCGATGCTGGCGCGATACGTGTCGTTGGCAATCGCGCAGAACCTGGACCTGGCGCAGGCGGCGGCGCGCGTGACGCAGGCGCGTGCGGGGCTGGGCGCGGCCAACGCGGCCTTGCTGCCGTCGGCTTCGGTGCGCGGCCTGGCTGCGCGGTCGCATCAGTCGCGTGAGACGCCACTGGGGCAAGTGGCCAGCACGATGCCTGGTTACGACCGCTGGGGCAACCAGTACGAAGCCAATCTTGAGGCCAGCTGGGAAGTCGATCTGTTCGGCGGCCTGCGGCGTGGCCGTGAGGCGGCCATCGCCGATTTTCAGGCCTCGGAAGCGGCAGCGATGGCCACGCAGCTCGCGGTGGCCGCGCAAACCGCGGACACATACATTGTGATCCGCAGCCTCCAGGCGCGTTTGGACATCGCACAGCGGCAGGTCAGAACGCAGCAGGATCTTGTCGCCAAGGTCGCGCTGCTGCACGAACGCGGGCTGGCTGCGCAATACCAGGTGCGTCAGGCGGATGGCGCGCTGTCGCAAGTACAGGCAATCGTTCCGGTATTGCAGAGTGGGCTCGATGCGGCCATGAACGCCTTGGACGTCATGCTGGGGGCCGCGCCCGGCACGCATCGCGCCGAACTGGCGGCGCACGCACCGATACCCGCCGCGCCTCGGATCGAGGAAATGGGCGCTCCCGCGGATCTGCTCCAGCGCCGGCCCGATCTGATCGCGGCCGAACGCCGGCTGGCGGCCGCCAACGCCCGTATCGGCGAGGCCATCTCCGAGTTCTACCCGAAGTTCTCGTTGAGCGGCTTGCTGGGCAGCGCCACGGCCGTGTCCAGCGGGAATCTGGTCTCCGCCGGCGCAAGCCAGTCCGCGGGCGTGTTGGGACTGCGTTGGCGGCTGTTCGACTTTGGCCGCATCAACGCGCAGATCGACGGGGCAAAGGGCCAAGAGGCCGAGGCGCTGGCGGCGTATCGCCTGGCGGTCCTGCATGCCACGGAAGATGTCGAGAACGCGTTTTCCGCGCTGATCCACCGTGCCGAACAGTCGGCGGTGCTGACCCGCGGCGAAGACGCGCTGACGCAGGCGCGAGCGTCGTCGTTCGCGGCCTACCAGCGCGGCGCGGCCAGTCTGGTCGACGTGCTGTATGCGGACGCCTCGCTCCTGCAGGCTTCTGACGACCGGGCGCAGGCCCAAGCGGAAACCGCTCGCGCAGCGGTGGCGGCATACAAGGCGCTGGGCGGAGGCTGGCGTCCGGACGCACCGGCGCAGATCGCCACGCGCTGAACCGAAGCGCGCGGGCCTCGGCACGCACACAGGAACACGACTTGCTGCGTTGCGCTTCTCGGGCATCTGCTCGGGCCCGCAACTCACGAGGCGATCCAGTGACCCAACTCATCGAAAATCGGTACGCCCTTACCGTGCGCCCCATGCCGGCGGTATTCCTGGCCGGGATGTTTCCCCTGTTTCTCGGCGCGGCACTCGCGGATGCTGCCTATGCGCAGACTTTTCACATCCAATGGAACAATTTCGCGTCCTGGCTGCTGGTCGGCGGACTGCTGTTTGGCGCGATCGCGCTGCTGATTGCCATCGTGGACCTGTTCAGGGCTACGCAGCGCGCGCGCGGAATCGTTCCTTATGCCGTCGTGCTGCTGGCAGCCTGGCTGGTAGGCCTGTTCAATGCGTTTATGCACGCCCGCGACGCTTGGGCAAGCATGCCCACCGCACTGATTCTGTCTGCAGTCGGCACCGTGCTGGCGCTTGTGGCGCTCTGGCTGGGCTTCCGCACCCCGCACATCAGGGGGCCGCTATGAATCACCTACGACTGATTGCCGGAATTCCGTTGCTGGTGGTGGCAGGGGTGTGCAGCGCGCAGGCCGGCGGCCAATATGGACCTTCGCCTGATCTGCCCAAACCCGAACGCGGCCTGCTGCCCGATATGGTCATCGCCAAGCCTGCCCCGTGGGGCGACAAGGTGCCGACCGTGCCCGAGGGCTACAAGATTTCGGCCATCGCCACGGATCTGAAAATTCCGCGGCAGACGCTCGTGCTGCCCAATGGCGACATCCTGGTGGCCGAGGGACGCGGCGGCAGCGCGCCCGACCTCAAGCCCAAAGACGTGATCGCGGCCGTCATCAAGGCCCGCGGCACCAGCCCGGTCAAGGGCGGCAACCGCCTGACGCTGCTGCGCGACCCGGAAGGCGATGGCACCTACGAGGCCTCCGTCTTTGCGGAGAATCTCAACGCGCCGTATGGGCTGGCGCTGGTCGGGAACCAACTGTATGTCGCCAATCAGGACGCATTGGTGCGGTTCGACTATCAGCCTGGGCAGACCAAGGCAAGCGGGCCGCCCGAAGTCGTCACGCCGCTGCCGTCGGAGATCAACCATCACTGGACGAAGGCGCTGACCGCCAGCGCCGATGGGCAGTATCTGTACGTGGGCATCGGCTCGAACAGCAACATCACCGAACGCGGCATGACGGCTGAGGCCGATCGCGCGCGGATCTGGCGCGTGAATGCCAGCACGGGTGAGTACAAGACGTATGCGACCGGCCTGCGCAACCCGACCGCGCTTACGATCCAGCCCGATACCGGCCAATTGTGGGCCGTGGTCAACGAGCGCGACGAAATCGGTCCCGACCTGGTGCCCGACTATCTGACCACGGTCAAGGAAGGCGCCTTCTACGGCTGGCCTTATAGCTATTGGGGCAAGAACGTGGATGATCGCGTCCGGCCGCAGGATCCTGCCAAGGTCGCGTCGGCCATCGCGCCGGATTACGCCTTGGGCTCGCACGTCGCAGCGCTTGGCGTCGATTTCTCAGACGCTTCGATGGGGGATCGTTTTGCCAACGGCGTCTTCGTCGGCGAGCACGGAAGCTGGAACCGCAAGGACCCCGTTGGCTACAAGGTGGTCTTCGTGCCGTTCACGGACGGCCGGCCCTCTGGCCCACCTGTGGACTTCGTCGCAGGCTTTCGCGACAGCGACGGCACGACGCGCGGCCGTCCGGTTGGCGTGACAGTCGATCCGAAGGGCGCGCTTATCGTGGCCGACGACCTGTCGAACACGATCTGGCGGGTTACCCCGGCGCAGCCGGCGCAACCTGCGCAGCCGCCCAAGCCGGTCGCTGCGGCGCGGCCCTGACAAATCATCCCCCAGGCCTCCCGCGCGACGCATCGCATCGTCGGGAGGCCACGCAACAGGAGCACACATGGCAACACTTCAAGACGTCAACATCGCCATTCTGGCCGTCGATGGATTCGAGCAGGTCGAACTCACCGGCCCGCGTCACCGTCTGCACGAGGAGGGCGCGCGTACGGTGCTCGTGTCCGCCCGCACCGATCCGATCCAGGGCTTTCATCACGACAAGCCGGGCGACCGGTTTCCGGTGGATCTGACCTTTCTGCAGGCCGCCTCCGAGCCGGAGGTCTTTGACGCCTTGCTGTTGCCCGGCGGCGTGGTCAATGCCGATGAAATCCGCATGCAGCCCAAGGCGCAGGAGCTGGTGCGCGCTTGCTTTGACGCGGGCAAGCCGGTCGCCGTCATTTGCCACGGCGCCTGGCTGCTGATTTCCGCTGGCGTGGTCAAGGGTCGCAAGATGACCAGTTGGCCATCGCTGCAGGACGACCTGCGCAATGCGGGCGTTGAGTGGGTGGATGAAGAGGCCGTCGTCGACGGCGTATTGGTGTCCAGCCGCAAACCTGACGATATTCCCGCGTTCAACGAAGCCTTCATCGGCGTGCTGCGCAAAGCGGTCGAAGGGCGTGATCGCAAATAGGCTGGCCGGTGGCGAGCGCGCGGGGTTAACAGAAGACGCATCGGGAAGCGCCTCGAAAGGGGCCCTCGAAGCCGCCCCGTAAGCTGCCGCGGCGGATGAGGCTACGTACGCTTCAACGCAACGGTCACCAGGACCGACGCGTTCTCCAGCGCAAAGAGCGAATGCGGCGCTCGGCCGGGCAGGTACATCAGGCGGCCGGCGTCCAGGATGTGCGTGGCGCCGGCGGTCGAGACCTCTACGCTGCCCTCCAGGCATTGAAGGGTGATTTCGCCCTCGACGTCATGCGAGGGCATTGTCTTGCCCGCCAGCAGCACCAGGCGCATGACCTCCAGATCCTCGGACTTGAAAAGCGCGACCGACTGCTTCTGCGCAAGCGCCGCGCCATAGGGCTTCAGATCGATGACCTGTCCGGGATCCGCGTGTTTCAGGGCCATGATGACTTCCTTCGCTGGGAGATGGATGGACCAACGATACCCCAGGCGAGCGCAGCGCAGCCGATCAGTTGATCTTGATGCCGCGTTCCTTGACCAGGTCCTTCCATTGCGCCGTTTCCTTGGCCAGGTGGTCGCGCAGTGCGTCCGGCGTGCTGCCGATGGACTCGGCCCCGATCGAATCGAGCGTCGCCTTCACCTTGGGATCCGCCAACGCGGCGCGCATGGCATCGTTCAGCTTGGCCACCACATCCGGTGGCGTGCCCGCAGGCGCGAAGGCGGCGAACCAGGGCATCAGCTCATAGCCTGGCACGCCCGCTTCCTGCAGGGTCGGCACGTCGGGCAGGGCGGCCGAGCGCTTGGTGGTGGTGACGCCCAACGCACGCAGCTTGCCGGTCGCGATGTGCGGCTTGGCGGACGTGATGCTGTCGAACATGTAGTCCACCTGCCCGCCCAACAGGTCCGCGACGGCCGGGCCGCTGCCCTTGTACGGCACGTGCAGCATGTCCACGCCCGTCATCGATACGAACATTTCACCGGCCAGATGGATCGACGTGCCGACCCCGGCGGAGGCGTACGTGTAGTGCTTGGGCTGCGCCTTTGCCTTGGCGATCACGTCCTGCACGCTCGTCGCGCCGGTGCGTTCAGGATTGGTGACCAGCACGTTCGGCACCACGGCCAGCAGCGAGATCGGCGCGAAGTCCTTGATGGGGTCGTAATTCAGGTCCTGGTACAGCGCGGGATTCACGGCCATGCCGTTGGCCACGATCAGGATGGTGTAGCCGTCCGGCTTGGCGCGCGCGACGGCAGCCGCGCCGATATTGCCGCCCGCGCCCGCGCGGTTTTCCACGATGAACGACGTATTCAGCTGCTTGCCCATGGATTCGCCCAGCGTGCGCGCGATGCTGTCCATGGCGCCGCCCGGCGGGAAGGGCACGATCCACTTCACCGGGTGGTCCGGATAGGCATCGGCGTGCGCCGCCGCCGCGCCAGCCAGTAGCGACGCGGCCAGCAAGGCGCGGGCGAAGGGTTTGAAGGCGGGGCGCAGGCGCATGAAAGTCTCCGTGTTCTTGATTTATGGGCGGCGATGCGGAACCGATTCATACTCTGGCCGACCGCGCTTGAACGATGGAGGCAGTATCGCTTGCCTTTTTTCAAGGCGTCCAAGACTATATGGGTTTCAATTGATACCTTCAGGGTCTTAATCGTCATGGAACTCAGGCACTTGCGCTATTTCCAGGCCGTGGCCGAGGCCGGCAGTTTCACGCAGGCGGCCGCGCGGCTGCACATCGCGCAGCCGCCGCTCAGCCGCCAGATCAAGCAACTGGAGGAGGAACTGGGCGTGCTCCTGTTCGAACGCACCACGCGCGCCCTACGCCTGACCGAGGCGGGCCGCTTTCTGCTCGAGCAATCGCGCCTGTTGACCGCGCGGCTGGATGAAGTGCTGGAAGGCACGCGCCGGTTGGGTCAAACGGAGCGCCGCTGGTTCGGCATCGGCTTCGTGCCGTCCACGCTGTACGGCTTTGTGCCGGAACTGATCCGGCTGCTGCGCGGCGCGGACGAACGGGTCGAAGTGGGCCTGATGGAAATGAACACGTTGCCGCAGCTCGAAGCGCTGAAGGCAGGCCGCATCGACCTGGGCATCGGCCGCATCCTGCTGGACGACCCGGCGATCGAACGCCGCGTGCTGATGACGGAACCCTTGATGGCCGCCGTGCCGCTGCATCACCCGCTGGCGGGCCAGGGCAGCGTCTCGGTCGACCGGCTGGCGCACGAGCCCTTCGTCCTGTATCCGGCGCGTCCGCGGCCCAACTACGCGGATCACGTGCTGGGACTCTTTCGCGCCGCCGGCCATTCGCTGCAGGTCGCGCAAGAGGCCAACGAGCTGCAGACCGCCATCGGGCTGGTTGCGGCGGGGCTGGGCGTCACGGTCGTGCCCGCGTCCGTGCAGCGCCTGCAACGCCAGGACGTGGCGCATGTGCGGATCGAAGCCGACGCGTTTGTGTCGCCCGTGATCGTCAGTTATCGCAAGGATGATGCGTCGGTGTTCCTGGCGCGGGCGCTGGAACTGGCGGGGGAGCTTGCAAAGGGGTAGGGGCCCGAATCCTGTACGCCACTGTATATTGCCCCCATGAAAAAACTAGACATCCCAGCGTTGGAAATCTTCGTCGCGGCCGTCGAGGAGAAGAGCCTGTCCAAAGCGGCCGAACGGGAAAACCTGGTGACGTCCGCCGCCAGCAAGCGCGTGGCCGAACTGGAGCGCCACCTGGGACGCACGCTCCTGCACCGCCATGGACGCGGCGTCGAGCCTACGTCGGCGGGCGCCTTGTTGTATCAGCGGGCGAAGGCCATTCTTCGCAGCGTGCAACTGACCGAGCAGGCCATCAACGGCTATTCGCTTAATGGCCAGGCCAAGATCCGGCTGGCGTCAAATCCCTCGACCATCCTGCAGTTCCTGCCCGGCGTGATGGGCCGGTTCCTGGCGGGGCGCAGCGATGTCAGCGTAGATTTGCTGGAAGGCCACAGCTACGACATTCCGCACATGGTGTCTGAGGCTTCGGTGGACATTGGCATTTATCACGCCGATCATCCGGTGCCCGGCGTGGCCTCGTTTCCGTTCCGGCGCGATCGCGTGGGGCTGGTGGTGCCAGTGGGGCACGCGCTCGCGGACCGCGCCGAACTGTATCTGGAAGAGGCGCTCGACTACGACTTGCTCGGTTACTTCCCGCGCCATTCGCTCGACCAGTTCCTGGCGTATGCCGGGCAGACGCTATCGCGGCCGCCCAACGTGAAGCTGCAGGTGTCGAACTTTGAGACGCGCTGCCGCATGATCCGCGAGGGACTGGGCATCGGTGTGGTGCCGGAAGGTATCGCGCGGCACTATCTGGCCTCCATGGGCCTCGTCCTGCTGCGGTTGCGCGATGACTGGGCGGAGCGCCAGTTCTATGTGTGCGTTCGCGACACAAGTCAGCTGGCGAGACCCGTGGACGAACTGCTGAAGGCGTTGACACAGGCGGAATAAACGGTCGCCTGGCGTCTTGCCGACGCAATGCAGTGCACTGCCTGTCGCCACAGGCAACGCAAAATGACGGCCACGCGCGCATTCCGGCGCGGGACCGTCAAGTGTCAACGGCTTACCTGCCGCGCCGCGCCTGCGCCGCTTGCGCCAGCACCGGCCGCAAGTAACTGAGGAAGCGGTCCGGATCCTCGCTCATGGGAAAGTGCCCCATGCCCTCCATGATCTGCCATTGCGATCCCGCAATGCGGCCTGCCAGGAATTCGGTGTCCTGCGGCGTGCAGGAATAGTCGTATTCGCCGGTCAGCAGCCACAAGGGGCAGCGCTGCGTGTCGATGCCGGCGACGCGATCGCGGATGTCGCCGTCCGCAGTGTAGAAATGCAGGTCTCCCTTGAACACGCCGGGCCCTCCCTGCATGTAATGCCACAGGGTTTCCCACCGATGCCTGTCGGGACTGGCCGGACCGACCAGTCCGGACACGATGCCCGCGCAGACTTCGCCGCCGTGCACGTCGGGCCGGTTCAGCCATTCAAGGTCATAGTAGGGGTCGACATGCGCGCCGGATTGCAGCCCGATGGCGCCACCAAAGCGGTCTGCATGCTCCAGTGCAAGATGCAATACGATGCGCCCGCCGATCGAGCAGCCCATCACCAGCGGCCGGTCGAGGTCAAGCGCGTCCGCCACGGCGATGATGGCGCGCGCGTAATCCTGAGATGTCAAGCGGTAGGTCTCCTCCTGCCAGCCTTCCGGTGGCGACGACTTGCCGTGCCACGGCAGGTCAAAGGCGATGACCCGAAATGATTCCAGAATGGCCTGGTCGTTCATCACCGCGCGGTATTGGCGCGAGTCCGCGCCTGCCGTATGCAGGCATAGCAGGGGTGTGCCGCTGCCGGCCTCCTCGACATAGACGCGGTGCTGGCGCCCGCCCAACGGCAGTTGAAGATAGCGGCCGACGATCGGCTCGAAGACGGCGTGGCTGGTGGTCACAGGGACGCTCCTTCGGCGCGCGGGCAGGCCAGCACGTCCTTGAAGTACAGCAGGTGGGACATCAAGGGATAAAGATCCCCCTCGACGCGCAGGCGGCGGAATTTCACGAGCGCCATCAGGTCGTGAAAGCCGGGCGGCGGCTTGGGGCTCCAGAACTGCGCCCAATCGGCGGCAGCGGCGCGCAGGGCGAACTGCCAGCGCGGCATGACAAAGGGGCCGCGGCACACGCCGGTGATGCGGCCCGCCTGCACGGTGATGAGATAGGCAGCCTCGCCGCATTCCAGCAGGAACACCGTGTCCAGATGGCGGCCGCGCCACACCAGCCGTTCCTGCCGGTTTACGGCGTCGGCCAGTTTGTGGAGGATGAAGTCGTCTTCTTGCATTGCAAGGTCCTTGTCACAAAGGCGGAACGTCCAGGCGGAAAATGCCGTCTCCGTCGTCGGCGCGCGGGTAGCGCTCGGCGACGGCCGGGTCGTGGCCGGGCACGATGTGCGCCTCGGAATCCGCCAGAGTCCGGATGCGTGCGTAGCCCTCGAGCATATCGCCAAGATGGAAGATCGCGGGAAATGGGTTGTTGTCCCGAAAATTGCGGTAATAGTGCAGGGCGTCCGAGGCCAGCACCACCCAGCCACGTGCCGTGTGCACGCGCACGACCTGCAGGCCTTGTGTGTGGCCGCCGACGCGATAGACCTCCAGCCCGGGCGCCAGCCGCGCATCGCCATCGTGAAACTGCACACGGCCCGCATACACCTGCCGCACGACGGCCTGCACGTCGTCCACCGAGAAGAAATGCCGCATCGATTCAAAGCACATGTATCGGCCGGTGGCGTATTGCATTTCGGCGTCTTGCAGATGCACCCGGGCGTTTGGGTAGCCCTCGACGTCGCCCGCGTGGTCGTAATGCAGGTGGGTGAGGACGAGGTCGTTGATGTCCGCGGGCGTCAGCCCCAGACGCGCCAGCGCCGCCTCGGGATGCAGCGTGAAAGCGCGCTTGCGGGCCCGCGCCGAGCAGTTGCTGAAGCCCGTATCGACAAGCACGTTGCTCGCCGGGCCACGCAGCAACCAGCAATAGAAGTCCAGCGGCATCGGTCCGTCATGCACGTCCGCGCGCGAAAGGAAATTGTCGACCGCGCGCCGCGTCACGCTGGCGTAACGGATTGCGTAGACCTCGTAGACCGGTAGGCCTGCCATTTCAAGCCGCGTCTCGGTCATTGCTTGACCAGCTTGCATTGGCTTTCGGACAAGGGCATGAACGCTTGGTCGCCCGGCACCGTGCGCACGATCTTGTAGTAATCCCATGGCGCTTTGGAGTCCTTGGGGGACTTGACCTCCACCACGTACGTGTCGTGGATCAGCTTGCCGTCTTCGCGCAGGTGTGCGTTGCGTGCGAAGGCGTCATGGATGGGCATCGCGCGCAGCGTCTTCATAACGATGTCGACGTTGTCCGAGCCGGACTTCTCGACAGCGCGCAGGTAATTGAGCACCGCGGAATATTGGCCTGCCTGCAGCGCCGTGGGCATCTTGCCGGACGCTTTGTGGAACCGCTGGGCGAATGCACGGGTCTCGTCGTCCATGTCCCAGTAGAAGGTTTCTGCGAAGGTCATGCCCTGGCCTGCGTCCAGACCCACGCCATGTACGTCGGTAATGCTCATCAACATGGCTACCAGCTTCTGCTTGCCGGCCAGGCCGAACTCGCGCGCCTGCTTGATCTCGTTCTGCAGGTCGGCACCGGCGCTGGCGAATGCCACGGCGTCGGCCTTGCTGGATTGCGCCGAAAGCAGGAACGACGCGAAGTCGTTGCCGGGGAACGGGTAGCGCGCCGATCCCGCAACCGTGCCGCCGCCTTCCTTCACGAACCGCATGCCATCGCTTTCCAACGAGTGGCCGAAGGCATAGTCGGCGGTCACGAAGAACCACTTCTTCGCGCCGGCCTCGACTAGTGGCAGCGTGCCGACCTTGGCGAGCGCGTAGGTGTCGTAGACCCATTGGACGTTGTTGGGTGAGCAGTCCTCGCCCGTGATGCGGGTGGCGCCGGCGCCAGTCACCATCGTCATGCGGCCTTTCTCGCGCGCAATATTCATCACCGCCAGCGCGACGGCGCTATTGCCCAGCTCCGTCACGACATCGACCTTCTCGCGGTCCATCCATTCCCGCGCTCGGCTGGCGGCGACGTCGGTCTTGTTCAGATGATCGGCCGACAGCATTTCAACGGGCTTGCCCAGCACCTTGCCGCCGAACTCCTCGATGGCCAGACGCGTAGCGAGCACCGAGCCCGGTCCGACGTTGCCGGAATAAGCGCCCGACATGTCGGTCAGCACGCCGATGCGCACAATGCCGTCCGAGATGCCATCGGACGGCTGGGCGTGCGCCGCGCCGGCCAGAGCTGCAACGGCGATTGCGGCGGTGATGTTCTTGTGCATGGTTTTCTCCTTTGGTTGGGATGGCGGCGCGGTCTATCGCCACGCCGCTCGCGTAAGCGCAGGCGGACTACACCTGACTCACGTACTTGACCTGCATGAACTCCTGCAGGCCTTCCACGCCGCCTTCCTTGCCCAGGCCGCTGTCCTTGAAGCCCCCGAAAGGCGTTTCGGGCAACGAGGCTTGGCAGTGGTTGATGCAGACGACGCCACTTTCGATGCGTTCGGAGGCGATGCGCGCGGTGGCGGCATCGCGGGTGAAGACGTAGGACGCCAATCCGAAGGGCAGGCGGTTGGCCTGTTCCAGCGCCTCGTCCATGCCGGTGAACGGCTGCACCAGCGCCATGGGCCCGAATGGCTCCGTGTTCGCGGCCAAGCATTCGGTGGTGACATCGCTCAGCACGGTCGGTTCCCAGAACCAGCCGGGTAGGTCCAGCCGTTGGCCGCCGGCCGCCAGCCGCGCGCCATGATCGAGGGCATCGGCCACCATCGTCTCCATCGCGGCGAGCCGCCGGGGATTGGCGAGCGGTCCCATCTGCACGCCGGCTTCCAGCCCGTTGCCCACGCGCCAGCCGCGTGCACGTTCGGCCAGCCGCTCGACGAAGCGTTCGTACACGCTCTCATGCACCATCATGCGGGTGGGCGACGTGCAGATCTGGCCAGAGTTGCGCAGCTTGGCGGCCAGGATGGTGTCGGCTGCGTGCAGGGGATCGGCATCGCCGAACACCAGCACGGGGGCGTGGCCGCCCAGCTCCAGCGTTGCGCGCTTCAGGCTGGCGGCAGCCATCGTCGCCAGTTGCCGACCGATGGCGGTCGAGCCGGTGAAGGTCACCATGCGCGTGATCGGCGATTCGATCAGTTGCCGGGAGATTTCGCCCGGGTCACCGAACACCATGTTGAGTACGCCCGCAGGCAAGCCGGCATCGCTGAGCGCTCGGCCGATCTCCAGGGCGATCGCCGGCGTCTCTTCGGACGGTTTGATGACGATGGAGCATCCCGCCGCCAGCGCGCCGGCGATCTTGCGCGATGGGGTGATGGCCGGCGCGTTCCAACCCGAGAACGCCGCAACGGGGCCGATGGGTTCAGGGATAGCCATCTGCCGGATGCCCCCCGTGCGGCCCGGAATCAGCCGGCCGTAGGTGCGTCGGGCTTCCTCCGCTCCCCATTCGAACATCTCGGCGGCGGTCGCCACTTCCTTTTCGGATTCCGCCAGGGGCTTGCCCAGTTCGCGAGTGATCAGCCACGCCAGCCGGGGCGTACGCTCGCGCATGAAGGTGGCGGCGCGGCGCAGTATCGCGGCGCGCTCCATCGGCGCCGTGTCGCGCCAGCTGGGAAAGCTGCGGCGTGCGGCTTCCAAGGCCTCGTCGACATCTTCCGCCGAGGCCATCGGCAACTGGCCAAGCACTGCCTGCGTGGCGGGGTCGATCACTTCCAGGCCCGAGCGTTGGCCGGCGGCGACGGCGCGTCCGCCGATGAGCAGAGTCAGTTCGGGGTATTCCATCTAGTCCGCCTTTGCAATGTGGCTGGTCTGCATGACCTGCGCCCAGCGTTCGGTTTGCGAGCCGATGTGCCGGGCGAAATCTTCCGAGGTGCCGGTCATCGGGAACTGGCCCAGCTTGAGCAGCGCGTCGCGCGCGTCGCTGGCGCTCATCACCTTGTTGATTGCGGCGTTCAGGCGTTGTGTGACTGCGGGTGGGACGCCAGCCGGCGCCAGGACGCCGTTCCAGGGTTCGGCCGTGAAGCCGGGGATACTCGCGGCCTGAGCCACCGTGGGCACGCCTGGCGCCACCGCTGACGGCTGCGACGCGGCGATTCCCAACGCGCGCAGTTTGCCGGCCTGAACCTGCGGCATGGCGGCGATGGCGCTCAGGAAGGCCATGTCCACGCGCCCCGCGACGAGATCGGCAATGGCGGCCGAATCGCCCTTGTAAGGAACGTGCGTTATGTCGACATGGGTGGCGCTCTTGAACCATTCGCCCGCAAGGTGGTTCACCGCGCCGCTGCCGGCAGACGCAAAGGTCAGCGCCCCGGGCTTGGCGCGCGCCCCGGCGATCAATGCCTGCACGCTGTCAAACGGCGAGTTTGCCGGCACCACCAGCAGGTACGGATAGCTGGCGACCAACGCGACAGGCTGAAAGTCCTTTAGGACCTGGTAGTCCACCTTCTGCTTGTAGACGGGTTCGATAGACAGTGTGCCGCTGCTGCCCAGCATCAGGGTGTAGCCGTCGGCCGGCGCGCGCTTGACCGCCTGGACGGCCACGACGCCGTTGGCGCCTGCGCGGTTCTCCACGACGACGGGTTGGCCCAGTTCGGCCTCCAGGTGGCGGGCCAGGTAGCGGCCAACGGCATCGGTTGGGCCGCCGGCGGTAAAGCCAATCACAAGCGTGATGGGCTTGGTCGGATAGTCCGCGGCGGTGGCATTGAAGCCGATCGCGGCGGCGAGCAGGGGCAGGGCCCATCTGCGTAGCAGGGGTGTCATGAAAACCTCGAGTATCAGGAGGCGGCGCGGAGCGCCGCGGGCGGGTTACGCGTAGCCGCGCTCAATCAGCTTGACCATCACCGGGTAATACTCCTTGACGAAGCCGGCGGCGCGTGTGCGCTCCAGAAGGTCGTGCGTCAGTTTGGCGGCGCGGGCGTCCACGTCGCCTTGATTCGCCAACTCGAGCGCCAGCAGAATGTCCTTGATGGCGTATTCAGTGGGAAACGTCTTTTCCGGAAAGGCTTGCGGCGCCAATGCCTTCTGGCCTGGGTTACGCAGCACGAAGCTATCGGCCGAGCCCTTGCTGAGCGCGTCAAGCAGCAGAGTGCCGTCCACGCCCGCGCTGCGGCCGATGGTGATGGCCTCGGCTAGCGCATGCACCGTCATGAAGACCACCATGTTGTTCATGATCTTGACGACCTGGCCATTGCCGATGCCGCCGCACAGGAGCACGTCGCTGCCCATGCAGGACAGGTAAGGCAGGACAGCGTCGTAGTCTTCCCGCGTGGCGCCAACGGTGATCATCAGCGTGCCAAGCCGGGCGGCCTCGCGCATGCGCGCCACCGGCGCGTCGATCAGCAGGATGCCGTGGCCGCGCAGCACTTCGGCCAAGCGGCGGGTCCGCGTGACGTCGCTGGTGCTCATGTCCACCACGATGCGCACGCGGCCTGCCGCCTCGACAAGGCCACCCGGTCCGGTGCACACCTGTTCCACCTGCACGATGCTGGGCAACGACAGGAAGACGATTTCGGCGCTTTGCGCCACTTCCACCACCGACGCGCAGGCATGTGCTCCCAGTGCGCCGATGCGCGCCACCGGATCGGCGCTGATATCGGTCACGTAAACCGGATGCCCGGATTTACGGACCAGATTGACGCACATGGGCTCTCCCATCACGCCCAGGCCGATGAAGCCCAGCGGGGTCTTGGTCTCGCTCATTACTTCCTCCTTGGTCATGCGTTGTTTTTCTCGTCTTGCCCTGCAGCTTACGGACGGCGCCGGCGCGGCGGTATGAAAAATTGGCAAAGCAACTTTCACGAATTCCGGCCCTTCCCAATCAAGAAAGCTCGTGTTCCTTTTTATCAACACTCGAGCGCGGGGCCCGCCTAGAGTGATCGGCAGAAGCGAACGGCGCGGCTGTTGCGCCGCAATAACCGCGGAGACCCCATGCTGCTACACAACATTGCCGCTTATGGCGCGACAGACGCCGTAGCCCGGCTGCCCGATGAAGTCATCCATTTCGCCAAGCGGGCATTCCTGGACTGGCTGTCGGCGCTGTATCCCGGCACGCGTACCGCGCCATGCCAGCAACTCCTTGGCGCGCACGGTGCGGAACTGGGGTCGGGCGCGTCCAGCCTGCCAGGTTGCGCGACCACCGCATTTGCCGCCACGGCGGCCTGGATCAATGGCAGCGTGTCGCATGCGGTCGAGTTCGATGACATCTTTCGTGATGCGGTCTATCACCCGGGCTGCCCGACCATTGCCGCGGCCTTGGCATTGGCCGAAGAGCACGACGCCAGCGGCCTGGCACTACTGCAGGCGATCGTCGTAGGCTACGAGATATCGACCCGGATCGGCGCGGCGGTGCAGCCGACGCATTACCGCTATTTCCATACGACAGGCACGGTCGGCTGTTTCGGCGGTGCGGCCGCCGCCGCAGCCCTGTGCGCGCCCGGGGATGCACACGTCATGCTGCACGCGCTTGCCACTGCCGGCACGCTGGCCAGCGGCCTGCAGCAGGCCTTCCGCTCCGACGCCATGAGCAAGGCGTTGCACGCGGGCCATGCAGCCGAAGTCGGCGTGCGTGCCGGCCAGGGCGCCGCGCATGGCATCACGGGCGTGTCTGACATCCTCGAGGGCGCGGTTGGCTTTGGCGCCGCATTGGCAAGCGATCCGGACTGGTCCGTGGCAGTCTCCGGACTGGGCGAACGCTACAACATCCTGTCGATCACGCAGAAGAACCACGGCTGCTGCGGGCACACCTTTGCCGCAATCGACGCGGCGCTGGTGCTGCGCGAACGCGGACTGCGGCCGGACGACATCGCCACCGTGTGCGTTGAGGCATACCAGACCGCGCTGGACGTGACCGGCAACTTCCAGCCCGCGACCGCGTTCGAGGCGAAGTTCAGCCTGCCGTATGTCGTGGCCCACGCGCTGGTGCACGGGTCGGTGCGCCTGGACGCATTTGGCGAGGAACGCCTGCGCGATGCGCGCGTGCGCGCGCTGATGCAGCGCGTGGACCTGCGCTCCGCGCCCGACCTGACGGCGGGCTTTCCAAAGATGCGCGCCGCGCGCCTGACCGCCACGACGCATGGCGGCGAGGTGCTGGAACACCACGCCCCGTATCGCAAGGGAGATCCCGAAGCGCCACTGTCGGACGCAGAACTGAACGACAAGTTCGCGGAACTGGCCGGCCCGGTGCTGGGCAACGCGCGCATGCAGACGCTTCGCGACGCCGTCTGGCGCCTGGACGCCATGCCGGTGCGTGCGCTGCGCCTGGCGGCGGACATGCCTCAGCCCTGAAGGCTCACCTTTCCCATATGACAACAGCCAACTCCATGCCTTCTTCTTCCTTTGCGGACGCATTGCTGTCTCCCCGTTCGGTCGCCCTGGTGGGCGCCTCGGGCGACACACGCAAGAACACGGCGCGCCCGCTGCGGTTCATGCGCAAGCACGGCTACACCGGCGCCGTCTATCCCATCAACGCGGGCCGCGCCGAAATCCTGGGTGAACCTGCTTATCCGTCGCTCAGCGCGCTGCCCGGTCCAGTGGATCATGTCTTCATCATGATCCCCGGCGACGGCGTGGCCGCCTTGCTGCCCGAGTGCGCGCGGGCGGGCGCGCGGGTGGTCACGATCTACTCCGACGGTTTTGGTGAGGCCGGGCCCGAAGGCAGGGCGCGTCAGACCGAACTGGTGCGGCAGGCCCGAGAATTGGGGCTTCGACTGCTCGGTCCCAACAGTATTGGCCTGGCGGACCTGCACAGCGGCGGCATCCTTTCCGTGAACGCGGCCTTCGAGGCCGACACATTGCTGCCCGGCGGGATCAGCCTGGTGTCCCAAAGCGGCTCGATGATGGGATCGCTGCTGTCGCGTGCCGCCGCTCGCGGCTTCGGCTTCGCCAAGTCGGTATCGGTGGGAAATGAAAGCGACATTAGCGTGGGTGAGGTGGTGGACGCGCTGGTGGACGATCCGCAGACCGAAGTTATCCTGCTCTTCCTGGAAACACTGCGCGCCGCGCCGACGCTGGCCCGCGCGCTGCTCCGGGCGCAGGCCGCGCGCAAACCGGTCGTGGCCTACAAGCTGGGACGGTCAGAACAGGGCGATGCCCTCGCGCAATCCCACACCGGCGCCATGGCGGGCAACGACGTGGCGGTAGACGCGTTCCTTAAGGCGCACGGCGCGCTGCGCGTTCACAACCTGGAAACCCTGTTCGAGATCGCGCCGCTGGCGGCGCGCTATGCACGGGGCGGGGGGAGCGGGCGGCCAGGAGAGCCGAGGGCGCGGGTCGCGGTCATCACGACAACCGGAGGCGGCGCGGCTACGGTGGTTGATAACCTGGGTCTGCGGGGGCTGGCTGCCGTGGCGCCACCGGCGGATTTCGTGCGCAAGATCGCGCAAGGCGGTTTGAAGATCCGCGAGACACCGGTCATCGACTTGACTTTGGCGGCGAGCAGCGACCAGTACAAGATGTTGCTCGAGGAGCTGCTGCACGCGGACTGGTGCGACGCAGTGCTGAGCGTCGTCGGGTCGTCGGCGCAGTTCCATGCAGGGCTGGCGGTACAGCCCTTGCTTCAGGCCGTCAAGCCCGCCGGCAAGCCGCTCGCGGTATTTCTGGCGCCCGAGGCGCCGACGTCGCTGGCGCTGCTGCAAGCGGCCGGAATCGCGGCGTTTCGCACGCCGGAATCCTGCGCTGACGCGCTGGCCGAGTTCTTCGGCCCGGAAGGCCGTCCGCCTTGTGGGCGCGAACCGCTGCCGTGGCCGGACGAACTGCCGCGCAGCGGCATGCTTAGCGAATTTGAAGCAGGATCGCTGTTCCGCGGGCTGGGGGTACCAGTTGCGCAAGGACAGTTGCTGGCGCCGGGACGGCTGGATCATGGCATCCCATACCCGCTTGCCGCCAAGGTTTGCTCCCGAGACCTCGCACACAAGACCGAGCTGGGCGCGGTCCGCATCAACATCCGTGACGCGCCGGGCCTGGAAGCCGCCGTGCACGAGATGTTGGACGCGGTCCGGCGGCACGCGCCGCACGCCGAGGTAGACGGCATCCTCGTGCAGCCCATGGAGGAGCGCCTGATCGAGCTGATCCTGGGCTATCGAAACGATCCGCTGGTGGGGCCGACCGTGCTGCTGGGCGCTGGCGGCATTGCAGCCGAACTGGCGCCAGATTTTGCGCTGCGGCTGGCGCCCGTGGACGTCGACGAGGCCCGCCGCATGATCTTGGAGGTGCGTCAGACGCGCCTCATCCGCGGCTTTCGCGGCCTGCCCGAAGGCGATTGCGAGGCGCTGGCCTGTGCAGTTGCCGCATTTTCGCGACTGGCGCAGTGCGCCGACGTGCGCGTTGAGGAAGCCGAGATCAATCCGTTGTTCGTCCGCGCCGATGGCGTGGTCGCCGTGGATGGCCTGGTCCGCCTTGGCTGACCGGACGTTCGCTTTCCAACATTTGTCTTAGGAACCATAAGATGGACTTCAAACTTACTCCCGAACAACAGGACTTCCAGTCGGCCGTGCGCCGCTTTGCTGAGCGCGAATTGCGGGCCGGCGCCGTGGAGCGCGCGCATTCCGACGACTACCCGTGGGAAATCGCCCGGTTGATGGCTGGGCAAGGCCTCCTGGGGATCACGGTCGCGCAGGAAGACGGCGGTATCGGCGGGTCGCTGATGGATGCGGTCATTGCCATCGAGACCGTGGCCTCGGTGTGTCCGCGCAGCGCGGACGTGGTGCAGGCGGGCAACTTTGGCGCGATCCGCGTCCTCGCCGAATACGGCAGTCCCTTGCAAAAGCAGAAGTACCTGACGGGTCTGCTGGCGGGAGAAGGGCTTATCTCCGTCGGCATGACCGAACCGGACGCAGGCTCCGCCGTGACGGAATTGAAGACCAGCGCGACGCGCGCTGACGGCGGATGGCGCATCAATGGCACGAAGATCTTCACGACGCACGGCCCGCATGCCAGCGTCATCCTGGCTTACGTGCGCTTCGGCCCGGGCACGGGCGGAATCGGCTCTGTTCTGGTCGGCACGCGCGACGAGGGGGTGAAGCTGGGCAAGCGGTCCGCGTTCATGTCTGGGGAGGAGTGGGTCGAGATCTTCTTTGACAACGTCTTTGTGCCGGACGACATGGTGGTCCTTGGGGAAGGTGGGTTCAAAAAGCAAATTGCCGGCTTCAATGTCGAGCGTATCGGCAACACCGCGCGGTCGCTTGCGCTGGGCCGTTATGCGTACGAAGAGGCGCGCAACTGGGCCATGCAGCGCAAGCAGTTCGGCCGGCTTCTCTGCGAATTCCAGGGTTTGCAGTGGAAGTTCGCGGACATGCGGATCAAGCTGGATGCGGCCCAGCTCCTGCTGTATCGCGCCGCAACCGGCGCGGACACCGGCTTTCCGTCCGCCACTGAGACGGCCATCGCCAAGGCCTACTGCAACCAGGTGGGGTTCGACGTGGCCAACGATGCCTTGCAGGTGTTGGGCGGGCTGGGCTACAGCCGCGAGTCGCTGGTGGAATACTGCGTACGCCGATGCCGGGGCTGGATGATAGCGGGGGGATCCATCGAAATCTTGAAGAACCGCATTGCCGAGGGAATCTTCGAGCGCAGCTTCCCGCAACGCCCGCCGCGCTGAACCGGAGGAATGTCCGAGGATAGAACCGCCGGAACTTTACTGGCTATTTCCCCGCCGCAGGCGAATACGCGCCCACCAGTTCGATGATCCAGTCAATAAAGGCGCGCAGTTTGGCGCTGACGTGGCGGTTGGGCGGGAACGCCACGTACATCGGCATTGGGTCCATCCGCCAGTCCTCGAACACCGGCACCAATTCGCCCTGTGCAAGATGCGGCGCGGACATGTAATCCGGCAGCCACATCACGCCCATGCCGGCCAGACCGGCCGCCAGGTAGGCATTGCCGTCGTCCACGGCCAGCACGTAACGGCCGTGCACGTTGACGACTTCGTTGCCGCGGCGCATGGCGTAGGGCAGCGCGCGGCCCGTGCGTTGCCACAGAAAGCCGACGATGCGATGGTGTGTGTCCTCAAGCTCGCGCGGGTGTGCAGGCTTGCCGGCCAGTTTCAGATAAGAGGGCGCGGCATAGACGCCCAATCGTAGGTCACCGACACGGCGGGCCATCAAGGATTGATCGGTCAGCTCGCCGCCGCGCACCACGCAGTCGACGTTTTCGCCGATCAGGTCGACGATGCGGTCGCTGACGCCCATGTCGAGCTGGATGTCGGGATAGCGCGCGTGAAAGGCCGGCAATGCCGGCACCAGCACCATGCGCGCCAGCGGGCTGGGCACGTCTACGCGCAGGCGGCCACGCGGCGCTTCGGCGGCGCTGGACAGGCTGGTCTCGGCGTCGTCCATGTCGGCCAGCAGCTTGATCACACGCTCGTAGTACGCCGCGCCGTCGGCCGTGACGTTGACCTTGCGCGTGGTGCGGTTCAACAGGCGCACGCGCAGCCGCGCTTCCAGCTGCTGCACAAGCTGCGTGACGCTGGTCTTGCTCATGTGCAGGGTTTCGGCCGCCTTGGTGAAGCTGCCGGTCTCCACCACGCGCGCAAACGCGGTCATTGCGTCAAATCGGTCCATGGCTGCTCCGCAGGGTGTTGGGGATTGTTTGGATTCTACAAATAGTGATGGATGAAGTTGGCCGTTTATCCGCGCGGCGGGCGCTTTTACAGTTTGCCTATGTCAACGCGGGCGGTCCGAAGCCCCTTCACTTGGAAAATCCCATGAACAACCGTGACGTCGTGTTTCCTCCTCATCGCCACGCGCTTTACGAGCGCAACCGTTATTCGCCGGCCGTGCGTTCCAACGGCTTTCTGTTCGTTTCCGGCCAGGTCGGCAGCCGCGACGACGGCTCGCCCGAGCCCGATCTGCGGCAGCAGGTGCGGCTGGCGTTCCAGAACCTGAACGCCATCCTGCACGCGGCGGGCGCGTCGTTCGACGACGTGGTCGACGTGACGGTCTTCATGGTCGATCCGCAGTCGCAGTTCGAGACCATGTGGGAAGTGGTGCCCGAGTTCTGGGGCGAGGCGCCGTTTCCGAACATCACGGCGGTGGGGGTGACCTGGCTTTATGGATTCCAGTTCGAGATCAAGGTCATCGCCAAACTGCCGGAGGGCGCGACGGCTTGAGCGTGCGGCCGGCAGGCGGCCGGACCGATGGCCGGATAATGACCGGCCCATGACGGGATTATGACCGCCGGAAGACGACGACCTTGCTGGTCAGCCTCTGCAGCGGTTCATCCCGCTGGTTCGACGTGACGGATTCCACGACCACGATGGCGCGATCGGGTTTGGAACGGGACGGCGTGATGCTCAGCACCGTGCTCGTCACCTTCACTACGTCGTCGGGGCGGGTGGGCTGCGGCCAGACCACTTCGGCCCCAGCGCCAATCACGCCTCGCGCCACGGGAAAGCTTTCGACCAGCAGCTTCATGGTCAGCGCCGCCGTGTGCCAGCCGCTGGCCGCCAGGCCCTGGAATAGCGTGTCACGCGCGGCGTCCGGATCCAGATGAAAGGGCTGCGGGTCGAATTGCGAGGCAAAGGCAATGATCTGCGCCGCGTCCAGGGCGTGGCTCTTGCTGACGAAGATGTCCCCGACGGACAGGTCTTCAAGATAGATCAGTGGCGGCTTGCGGGTATCGGTCATGAACAGCTCCGGCGGTCGACAGGTGGGTGGGGCATTATGGGCGCGCGCCCGCCACTCCCGCAATGCCGCGGGCGATGACCGTTGCCAAAATCGGGTCCATAATCGGCATGTCCCGTTTTATGGATGTCGCACCATGGCAGAAACCCCCACGTCGTCGCAAGAAATCCGTCCGCTGGAGATCGGCGACATCACCGTCATCGACAACACCAAGCTCAAGAAGGCCGTGACCGCCGCGGCGCTTGGCAATGCGATGGAATGGTTTGACTTCGGCGTCTACGGCTTTGTTGCCTTCGCACTGGGCAAGGTGTTCTTTCCCGACGCCTCGCCCGCCGTGCAGACCATTGCCGCCCTGGGCACGTTTTCCGTGCCGTTCCTGGTCCGGCCGCTGGGCGGCGTCTTCTTCGGCATCATGGGCGATCGCTTCGGACGCCAGAAGGTGCTGTCGCTCACCATCATCATCATGGCCATCAGCACGTTCTGCATCGGCCTGATTCCCGCCTATGCCACGATCGGCATCTGGGCGCCGATTCTTCTGTTGGCGTGCAAACTGGCGCAGGGCTTCTCCGTGGGGGGCGAATACACCGGCGCGGCCGTGTTCGTGGCCGAATATGCGCCAGACAGGCAGCGCGGCTTCCTGGGAAGCTGGCTGGACTTCGGCTCGATCGCCGGATTCGTCGTAGGGGCGGGCATGGTCGTGCTGCTGCAGACCATGCTGGGCGAGCAGACCTTCCTTGACTGGGGCTGGCGCATCCCGTTCTTCGTGGCCGGACCGCTGGGCCTGCTGGGCTTGTATCTGCGCCACGCGGCCGAGGAAACGCCCGCCTTCACGCAACAGCTTGAACGGATGGAAAAGGAAGACCGCGACGCCGTGCAGGAAAAGCCGACGGTGTCATTCCGCGAGATCTTCAGCAAGTACCGCCGTGCATTGCTGGTCAGCATCGGCATGGTGCTCGTGACCAATGTCACCTACTACATGCTGCTCACCTACATGCCCACGTATCTGTCGGGCAGCCTGGGCTATACCGAAGGGCATGGCGTGCTCATCATCGTCGTTGTGATGGTGGGCATGCTGTTCGTGCAGCCGGTGGTGGGGTTCATCAGCGACAAGATCGGGCGCAAGCCATTCCTGCTGGCCGGCAGCCTGGGCCTGCTGGTCACGGCGATCCCCTCGTTCTTTCTCATCGGCAGCGATAACACCGCGCTGATCTTTTTAGGACTGTTGCTGATCGCCGTGTTCCTGAACTGCCTGATCGGCATCATGGCGTCCACGCTGCCCGCGCTGTTTCCCACGCGCATCCGCTACAGCGCGCTGGCCAGTTCGTTTAACGTTGCCATCATCTTTGCCGGCCTGACCCCCACGGTTGCTGCATGGCTGGTGGAAGAGACCGAGAACCTGATGATGCCCGCGTACTACCTGATGGCGGCGTCGGTCATCGGGCTTATCACGTCGTTCTTCCTGCCCGAAACGGCCAACCGGCCGCTGCGCGGGGAAACGCCGACGGCGTCCAGCCGCAAGGAGGCCAAGGTGCTCCTGCAGCAGGCGTACGAACACATCGAGCAAAGCGTGCAGGACGTCGATGCCGAGATCGCGGCGCTCGAGGAAAAGCTCGACGCGCTGCGCGTGCGGCGCCAACGGTTGGCCGACAGGCATCCGGATATTGAATAGAGGAGCGGGACATGAGCGTGCCATTCAAGCAGGTGGATGTGTTCACCAACGAACCCTATCGCGGCAATCCCGTCGCCGTGGTGCTGCAAGGGCAGGGGCTGTCGGACGAGCAGATGCGGCGCATCGCCAACTGGACGAACCTGTCGGAGACCACCTTCGTGCTGCCGCCCACGCAGCCTGGCGCGGATTACCTGGTGCGCATCTTCACGCCCCAGGCCGAGCTGCCCTTTGCGGGGCATCCCACGCTGGGCACCGCCCATGCGCTGCTCGAGGCGGGCATCGTCGCGGCGCGTGACGGCCGGCTCGTGCAGGAATGTGCTGCCGGCCTGATCGAACTGTCGGTCACGGACGCGGCGGGTGGCAGCCCGCTTATCGCCTTCACGCTGCCGGAACCCAGCCTGGCCGAACTTGGGGCCGATCTCGTCGACGAAATGGAAGCCATCCTGGGCTCGGCGGTGCTGCACGATCCTGCGCCCAAGTTCGTCAACGTGGGCCCGGTATGGACGATTGCTCAACTGCCCAGCGCACAGGCGGTGCTGACGTTGGGACCGGACTTCGCACGCATGGCCGATTTCGACCGCCGCAACAATGCCGCGGGCATCGTCGTGTACGGCGCCTACGGCGAAGGCGCGGAAGCGGCCATCGAGGTCCGGGCCTTTGCGCCCAGCCTGGGCGCCAACGAAGACCCGGTCTGCGGCAGCGGCAACGGCTCGGTGGCGGCGTTCATCCGCGACGCCGGACAGGTGCCGCAGTTCGGCACGGAATACCTCAGCACGCAGGGCGCCGTGGTCGGTCGGTCGGGCAGGTTGCGCATCTCGTTCGATGCGGGCGGCGCCATTCGCGTGGGCGGGCAGTCCGTAACCTGCATCGACGGGCGCATCGCCGTTTGAGACGGGGTCCGCATGACCGCGATGCGTGCCCGGTTTTCGGCAGGCGCGGCCTGGACTATGCTTGAACGTCGCGCATTGCAGCAAGGTTGAAGCGCATCACTTTCCTGCCAAGGAGGAGCACGATGGCCAGCAAAAACACCGTTTGCCTGTGGTACGACGGCGACGCCCTGGAAGCGGCGACCTTTTATGCAAAGACGTTCCCCGACAGCAAGGTGGGCACGGTCCACCGCGCACCCGGCGACTATCCCTCCGGCCAACAGGGCGACATCCTGATGGTCGACTTCACCGTGATGGGGATCCCCTGCGTCGGCCTGAATGGCGGCGACGCCTTCCAGCACAACGAATCGTTTTCCTTTCAGGTCGCGACCGACGATCAGGCAGAAACCGACCGTCTGTGGGACGCCATCGTCTCGAACGGCGGCCAGGAGAGCGACTGCGGCTGGTGCAAGGATAAATGGGGACTGTCCTGGCAGATCACGCCACGGGCGCTGCTGGCGGCGGTCACGGACCTGGATCAAGCGGCGGCCAAGCGCGCGTTCGAGGCCATGATGACGATGAAGAAGATCGACATCGCGACGATTGAAGCGGCACGGCGGGGGTGATTTCGCGGCCGGCCAACGTAGGCTGAGGCCCCTGCAAGTTCCAACGGTTGGAAGTCAGCCGGTGTGGGGGCCAGATCAAGAAATGATCTGGCCAGGGGACAAATTTTTGGGGTCGGATTACACGCGCTCGGTCGCTGCCGAGCGTGATGCAAAAGCGCACCCGGAAAAGGTGAAATGACACGTTTTCACCGTAAAATCCCGCAGCCGCCGCGCGTTTTCGGCGAAATCTCCTGACTTTCGAGATGTACGTCGATCTTCTCACTCTGTACCTGCTGGCAGTTGGAACACTGCTTGTCAGCGCCGGCCTCATGTTCTGGGAACAGCGGGCCAACCCCACACGCAGCAAGGAATTACGCATCCTGGCTTCAGGCTTCGCCACGCTGGCGCTTGGCTGCGCAGCGGCGTTATATCGTCGCGACCTTCCCGGCGTCAGCGGTGCGGCGCTCAGCAACCTCGTTATCCTCGGCGGCTATCTGCTTGTGCTCAATGGCGTTGCCGCGCTGAGCGGACGGCGCTATGTGCGCACGTCGCTGTGCGTGCTGATCGGCATGGGGCTGACCTGGGTAATCGGGGGCGTGCGCTGGCTCGACGTGATGTGGACGTATGTAAGCTCGGTCCCGATTGCGCTCGTCAGCGGATTGACGGCCTGGGAGGTGTACCGCTGCCAGGCGCTCAAGCCGCGCCGGTCCCGGTACATTGTGATGGCCGTTGCGGGCGTGCATACGGCGCTTTACGCCGGCCGGGCGTTCATCCTGCCCTGGTTCGACTCGCAACCCGTCCTGGCGCTGGCCGGCAAACTCACCATCTACGAGGGCGTGCTGTATTCCGTGGTGCTGCCGATGACGCTGCTCAAGCTCATCCGCGACGAAACGCACCGCCAACTGCTGCTGGAGTCGCAGACCGACTACCTGACCCGGCTAGGCAACCGGCGCTGGTTCGTCGAGCAGGGAGCGCGCATGCTGAACGGCAAGGAAGGGCGCGGCGCGGTGTCGGTGCTGGCGTTCGACCTGGATCACTTCAAGTCCGTCAATGACCGCTATGGGCACGCGGCGGGCGACCAGGTGCTCAAGTCCTTTGCCGAAACCGCGCGGGAAGTGCTGGGGCACGACACCATTCTTGCGCGCATCGGCGGCGAGGAATTCGCCGCGCTGCTCTGGGGCGACGACGCAAAGGGCGCCCACACGCTGGGCAAGGCGATGGCCGAGCGCTTTGCCGTGACCGTCTCCAACCGGATCGACAACATCGGCATTGCTGCGACGGTCAGCATCGGGCTTGCGCGTTTCAACGGCGACGTGCCCACCATCATGGATGCGCTGGCCATCGCAGACCAGGCGCTTTACCGCGCCAAATCGCTGGGCGGCAACCGGCTGGAAGTGGCCGGGACCAGGGAGCAAGCCGCGGCCTGAACGGCCGCGTTGCTTCGGGACGGTGATGGTATCGGCTACTGCGCGACGTACTGCTTGCGCGTGGCGTCGTAGGCGTAGATGACGGCGTCGCCGGGGCCCAGCTTGCGGGTCTTGCCGGGACCCGAGATCGTGTTGCCCGAGAACTGCACCGTCACGCGCGGCAGGTCGGCGGTCGCGGTGGCGCTGAAGACCAGTTCACCTTCGCTGCGCGTACACGGCATGACGTCGCCGTCCGCACAGGCCGGCCCGTTGTCCTCGCCTGCGATCACGTTGCCCACGTAGGCCCACACATTGCCCGTTTCGTCCTGACGCTTTTCCGGGGGCGTGAAGACAAGCAGGGCGTAGCCGCTGATCGTGATGCCGTTCTCGAAGGTTTCGGTGGGCACCGCCAGCAATAGCTTGCCCGATGCTGTGCGGTACTCCAGCGGCTTGCGCTGGGTGTCGACTTCCGGCGGCCTTTCGTAGGCGCCGAATTCGCCAATGGTCGGCTCCATGCCGCGGAATTTCCAGGGACTTTCCGGGGATGCGGGGTCGCGGATGAAGGTGGCTTCGGCCAGATTCACGGTCGTCATCGGACCGACGTCGTCCTCGCCCGGCTTGCCGTAGCGCTCGGCGGTTTCCCAGATGAAGCCGGTGTAGTAAGGCGTGCCTTCCAGTTCGAACGCATGGCCGAACCAGTAGGTGGCGATGCTGCCGTTGGCGACGTCGGCGGAAGGGGCGCCCTTGCTGTCCACCTGATGGATGGCGTACAGGACCGCGGCGGCGTCGGGCGGCGCAATCGGCGCAGCGGCGTTGGCGGCGGGGGCGGGCGCGTTGGCTGCAGCCGTGGCGGGGACAGGGGTCGCAGCAGCCGTTGCTGCGGCAGCCGCAGGAACGGCTGTTGATGCTGCGGCCGGTGCCGCCGCCTTTTCCTGCGCGGCATTGCCCGGCGTGGGGCTCATCGCCGCAAACGCGGCCGTGATAGCCGCCACCAGCAGCGCGGCGGCCGCCGCGTTGCCCGTCCGCAAACCTTTTCCTTCTGACTTGCGCGTAGACGCCATGTCCTTCTTCTCTCTCTGTCGCGATGTGCAGCCATCGGCGGAAGCGGCCGGCGCGCGCCAGTGCCTGGGGCGCTTGCCTGCGCCGCAATGCGGGCTGCACGGGAATTTCGGGTGCCAGATCGCTGGCGGCCTCGACCATAGAAGGGGGACATAAAGGGTGTCAAGGCAAGTGTGCGCGGGGGCGGCGGCCGTGTAACGAAGCCATCGCCGGCCGATTCACGGCGGCGTTTACGGCGGGGCGCAAAAACACCCGTATTTGCCTGCCATCCACGCCGCAGGACTGGGCAAAACGGCGCTTAACGCCCTGTTACCTTGGCAATATTTCGGGGTTGCGACCGAGATGGAGTTGCGGCGGCCGGCGTAGTGCCGGCCAGGCGCTTGTGCGCCAATAGCGAAAAGGACGCGATCCGGGCTCCATCGGACCGCGTCCCTGCGCGCGCAAAGGGCAATGGCCTAGCCGCGCCCGTTTGCATGCGTGGCGAACATCACTCCGCCTCGATCTTCGCCTCCTTCACCACCTTGCCCCACTTGTCCAGGTCCGACTGGATCACCGCCGCGTATTCCTGCGGCGTGCCGCCCTGGACCTCGATGCCCGCGGCTTCCAGCTTGGCGCGCACGGCGGGTTGCTTGAGGACCGCGTTGATCTCGGTGTTGAGCTTGGCGATGATCTCCTTCGGCGTGCCCGCCGGCGCCAGGAAGCCGCCGTTGGTGTTGGCGTCGTAGCCCTTCAGGCCTTGCTCCTGTGCGGTCGGCACGTCGGGCAGCGCCTTGGTGCGATTGGCGGTCGACACGGCAACGGCGCGCACGTTGCCTGCCTTGACCTGTTCCTGCATCGCGCTCAGCGTATCGATGTACAACACCGTGCGGCCGGCCAGCAGGTCAGGGTGCGCGGCGGACGAACCCTTGTACGGGATCAACAGCATGGGCGCGCCGCTGACCATGCGGAACATCTCGGCGGCCATTTCCTGCGCGCTGCCGCGGCCCGACGTGGCGACTTTGGCGTCGTCAGGATGCGCCTTCATCCAGTCCACCAATTCCGGCAGCGTCTTGGGCGGGATCTTCGGATAGACCGAGAACACCAGCGGAATTTCATGCGTGTAGATGATGGGCTCGAAACTCTTCTGCGGGTCCCAGCCCAGGTTCTTGAACAGGTATTTGTTGATGTTGTGGCTGCCGCCCACGATGCCGATGGTGTAGCCGTCGGGCTTGGCGTTGGCGAGCAGTGCGGTGCCCAGGTTGTTGGAGGCGCCCGGCCGATTGTCGACGATGACGGGCTGGCCCAGCGATTGCGAAAGCTTTTCGCCGACGACGCGCGCAATCATGTCGATGCCGCCGCCCGGCGGGGCCGGCACGATGATGCTGATGGGGCGGGTGGGGTAGTTCTGCGCCGCGGCCAGGCCGGGCACGGCGGCAAGGACTGCCGAAAAGGCCAGGGTCTTGGCCAGCGTGTTGAAGGTCATGCTTGTCTCCTCGGGGTGGTCAACTTCAGTCAACTCTGTGGGGCGCCCCGGGTGTGCTGCACCCCGGGGCGCGGATAAGGCCTTAGCCGCGCCCCGCAAAGGGCATGGCGCTGGCCATGACGGTCATGGTCAGGACGTTGGCGTCCAGGGGCAGCGACGCCATGTGGCGCACCGCTTTCGCGACGTGGACGGCATCCATCATGGGCTCCGGTGCAACCGTGCCATTGGCCTGCAGCACGCCGCGTGTCATGCGTTCGGACAACTCCGTCATCGCGTTGCCGATGTCGATCTGTCCCGCCACGATGTTGTAGGCGCGGCCGTCCAGCGCCAGCGACTTGGTCAGGCCGGTGACCGCGTGCTTGCTGGCGGTGTAGGGCGCGGTAAAGGGGCGCGGCGTGTGCGCGGAGATGGAACCGTTATTGATGATGCGGCCGCCCTGCGGCGTCTGGCGGCGCATCAGCCCGAAGGCGGCGCGCGCGCACAGATAGACGCCCGTCACATTGGTGTTGATGGCGTTGAACCACTTTTCCAGCGGCAGTTCGTCCATCGGCACGGCGGGCGCGTTGACGCCCGCGTTGTTGAACAGCAGGTCCAGCCGGCCGAAGCGGCTTTCGATGGTGTTGAACAGCGCTTCGACGCTTTCCGGGCTGGTGACGTCGGTGGGCACGGCCAGCGCGGTCTGACCGCGCGCGGCAGCCTCGGCTTGCAGCGACTGCAAGGGATCGGCGCGGCGGCCGGCCAGCACGACGGTCCAGCCGTCGTTCAGCAAGGCGATGGCGGTGACGCGGCCGACGCCGCTGCCTGCGCCGGTGACCAGGGCAATTTTCTGGGTGGTGCTGTCGTTCAAGGGATGGCTCCTCGGGCGGATTGGATGGTTATTGATGTTGAAAGAACCGGCGCGGCGTCAGGCGGCGCGGGGCGCGGCAACGGTCATGGTCAGGTCTCCGATGCCGGCCACGCCCGCGCTGACGACATCGCCAGCGGCCAAGGGACCAACGCCGGCGGGCGTGCCGGTAAAGACGATATCGCCGGGCGCCAGGGTCACGGATCGCGACAGCATCGCCACCAGTTCGGGTACGGACCACAGCAGGCCGGATATGTCGGCCCGCTGGCGGTCTTCTCCGTTCACGGACAGCCACAACGCGCCTTCGCGGGGATGGACGCAGGCGTCAGCAGGCACGATGGCGGTGCACGGCGCGGAATGATCGAAGGCCTTGGCGGGCTCCCACGGACCGCCCGCGCGCTTGGCCTGCTGCTGCAGATCGCGTCGCGTCATGTCCAGCCCCGCGGCGTAACCCCAGATATGGCGGGCTTCGACGTCAGCTGCAGCGATGTCCTTGCCGCCGAGGCCAATCGCCACGACCAGCTCGATCTCATGGCAGTAGTCCGCCGTGTCCGCGGGATAGGGCAGCGCGCCGGTCGCCGGGAACACGGCGCTGGCGGGCTTCATGAACCACGCCGGCATCTCGGCCGGACGCGCTTCGTCGGGCAGCCAGCGATAGTTGCGGCCGATGCAGAACACGCGCGCGACGGGAAAACGGGCCGCGCTGCCGGCGATCGGCAACGTGGTTGGTGCAAGGGCGGGAAAGACGAGGTCGGTCATGGCAGTCGTCGAAGATGTGCCTTGCGGCTCAGGTCGTCAGGCTCAACGCCGGACGCTCGCCGGCCAGCGCCTGCGCGATGCTGTCCAGCACCATCTGGCCCATTGCCGCCCGCGTCTCCCACGTGGCGCTGGCGCGGTGCGCCTGCAGCGTGGTGCGATCCGACTGGCGCAGCGCCTGCGGCACGCGGGGCTCATCCACAAAGACGTCCAGTCCCGCGCCCGCGATGCGGCCGGCGACCAGCGCCTCGGTCAGATCGGCCTCATTGACCAGCCGGCCGCGCGCCACGTTGACCAGGAAGCCCTGCGGGCCCAGCGCGTCCAGTACGGCGGCATTGACGATGCCCTCGGCCTTGTCGGCGGCGGCGCAGAGCACCAGCGCGTCGGACGCCCGGGCCAGCGCGATCAGGTCCGGCACGAATTCATGCGGCACGTCGTCCATGGCGCGCAGGTCGGTGTAGCGGATCTGGCAGCCAAAGGCCGCCGCCCGGGTAGCGACGGCGCGGCCCACGCGGCCCATGCCCACGATGCCCACGCGCATGCCGCTGAAGCGGCGCGCCAGCGGAATGGCGCTGGGCGACGGAAACTGCTCCCACAGGCCTTCCCGCACAAAGCGGTCGCCCGCGCAGAGGTTGCGGCAGGCTGCGATCAGCAGGCCGATCGCCAGGTCGGCGACATCTTCGGTCAACGCGCCCAGCGTGGCGGTGACCGGCAGGCCGCGGCCGCGGCAGTACGCCAGGTCCACCGCGTCGGTGCCCACGCCATTGACCGCCACCACCTTCACGGCGGGCAGCTGTTCCAGCATCTCACGCGAGATGCCGGTGTGGCCGCCGGTGATGACGGCTTCGATGCGAGCGCCGTGCTCGCGCAGCCAGGCCGCCTGATCGGAGATCTCGAAGAACTTGTGCACCTGGTACAGCGAGGCAAGCTCGTCGTTGACCGCCGGGATCAGGATGGGATTGAGTTGCAGGACCTGAGGCTTCATGTCGGTTCGGCTCTGGTGGGGGGACCGGCTGCGGGTCCGCGTTGAACATGGATTCCATGGTATTTAATGATTGATTTGTAAGGCAATATTGATCTATAAAATCAACATATAAACTTTGCTACAGAAGATCATGGGTACCTGGATTTCAATGGCCGAAGCGTGCAGCCAGCTTGGCGTGCGGCCGCAGACCATCTACGCCTACGTCAGCCGCGGCAAGCTGGAGGTCATGCCCGACCCGGCCGACACGCGCCGCAGTCTTTACCGCGCCGAAGACGTCGCGGGGCTGGCCAAGCGCAAGCAGGCGGGTCGCAAGCACGAAACCCTGGCCACCAACACGCTGTTCGGCGCCGAGCCCAGCATCCCCACGGCTATCTCCACCTTTCATCGCCAACGCCTGTACTACCGCGGACAGGACGCGGTCACGCTGGCCGGTTCGGCCAGCCTGGAAGAGGCCGCGCAATTGCTGTGGAATTCGGACCAGCAGGCGGACTTCTCTTGCACCGCGCGCGTGGCATCGCCGGGCCGGGTCGCCGCGTTCACGTCATTGGCGGCGCTGGCCGCCACCGGGCACTCCACGCATGGCCGCATGACGCGCGTCCTCCACACCGAATGCCAGAGCCTGGTCGGCCAACTGGCCAACGCGTTTGGCGCGCAGCCCGGCAAGCGGCCGCTGCATCTGCGGTTTGCGCAAGCCTGGAAGCTGTCGCCGCAAGCCGCCGAGTTGCTGCGCACCGCCATGGTCCTGCTCGTCGACCACGAACTGACCAGTTCGGCATTTGCCGCGCGCATTGCGGCCTCGACCGGCGCGTCGCTGCCGGCGTGCCTGCTGTCGGGACTGACCACCTTGTCCGGGCCGTTGCACGGCGACGCCTCCGGCCGCGTCCGCGCGTTGTTCGACGACGTGGCGCGTCAGGGCGAAGATCAGGTCATCGCGCACTACCTGTCCACGGGCCTGCCGCTGGCGGGCTTCGGCCATCATCTGTATCCCGATGGCGATCCGCGCGCGGCGGCGCTGCTGGCGCAGTTTGAGCCGGCCGAGGTCATCACGCGATTCATCGACAAGGCGACGCAACTGACCGGCCTGCATCCCAACATCGACGTGGCGCTGGCCGCGCTGTCGGCGCACTGCAAGCTGCCGGACGATGCGGCCTTCGGACTGTTTGCCACGGCGCGCAGCATCGGCCTGCTGGCGCATTGCCTGGAGCAGCTCAGCGTCGCGCAAGTCATCCGGCCGCGCGGACGCTATGTGGGCGTCGTGCCGCAAGCGGCCTAGTCGGGCAATCTTCGGTATGCTGGCTGATCCGGACAGGAGATCAGCCATGACACGTACGCAGAAGCAGAGGATGCTCGCAGGAGAGCTCTACACGGCCGCCGACGACGAGATCCAGGCGGACCAGCTTGCCGCCAGCGCCTGGATGAAGCGGTACAACGCCTTGCTGGGCGAGCCGCCCGAACAATGGCACGCGCTCCTGCGCGAGCGCCTTGCCAGCGTGGGCGAGGGCGCACTGATCCGCCCGCCGTTTCATTGCGACTACGGCTACAACATCTCGCTGGGCGCGAACGTGTTCATGAATTTCAACTGCGTGATCCTCGACGTCGTGCAGGTCACGATCGGCGACGGCACGCAGATCGGCCCGGCCGTGCAGATCTACACGGCTGACCATCCGCACGATCCCGAGCAACGCCGCGCGATGCTGGAATTCGGGCGCCCCGTGCACATCGGCAAACAGGTGTGGATCGGCGGTGGCGCGATCATCCTGCCGGGGGTCACGGTGGGGGATGACGCCATCATCGGCGCGGGGAGCGTGGTGACGCGCGACGTGCCGGCAGGGGCGAAGGTGGTGGGGAATCCGGCGCGGGTAAGGGGATAGAAGGACGCCTTAGCGGTCGTCAGAGGTGGGCTTGCGCGGTCTGCGGGGAGGGTAGCCGGCGCCATCGGTGTGCTCCGTTGCGCCCCGTGTCTTGGCGGCCGCGGCAACCGGTGCAACTGTCAGCGGCGGCGCGCCCGTTACGGCTGGCAGCGCGGGCGCCAGCACGGCGGGAATCCCGGCGGCATTCCGATATGACTGGAGCAGCAGCAGCGCGTCGATCGAGCCCAGATCGTGCTCCGCGTCAGCGCGCGCTTCAAGGCGGGTCTGTTCATCTTTCACGGCTTGATTCGCCGCTGCCGTGCGCGCGTCCAGCCTTGCCAGCTGCGCATGAAACGCCTGGACGGCAAGCTTCAGGCAGTGCGCCGTGTAATCGTCGTGCAGCAGGTCCGCGGGCGGAGTCAGGTTGTGATCCGCGGGCACCCGGGGGCGCTGCGCGGCGCTGGTAGCCAGGGCCGGCGCACGTGCGGCGTAAATGCGCTGGAACGGCGTCGGCGGCGTGCGCGCGACGCGATCTGCGCGCAACTGAGCGGCCACGCGTTCAGTGCGGTACGCATCCCTGGCATCGTCGGTTCTGACCGCGCCGGGCGAGGCGATTGGGGAAGGGAGCATGGGCGTCTGGGTGGGCTGAGCGATGGACCAATCTACTAGTTGGTCGGTAGTGTGTCAAGGGTGGATCTGACCGGGGCGGACGGGAAATGCTGAACGGGTTGCGCAGCGCCTGCGGCCGCACGGCGACCGGACAGGCAGGCATTCGCGCAGTGTTAAAACCTTCGGGACGGGCGCCGCGCGCCAGCCACGTCAAAGGAGAAGACCATGCCCATGTTCATCACGATCGGTTATGGCGATCAGCAGGGCTATGACCGCACAGACAAAGCCATACGTGATTCTGCGCATGCGCACGATGCCGCGTTGCAGCACGCGGGCGTGCTGATGGGCGTCGCGGGAACACCGGTGCAGGTGCGGAATCCGGACGCGGCAGGTGTCGAAACGGTGCAGGGGCCGTACCTGAACGCGCCGCTGCCGCTCGCGGGCTTTGCCGTTATCGAAGCGATTGATTTGGCCGACGCGATCGAAAAGGTGTCCCGCACGCCGTGTGCCGTGGCGCACGGCGTCGTGGAAGTGTGGCCGCTGGAACAGCCGTAGCGCGCGCTATTGGTCGACCGACCGCATGTCGCAAGTCGTCTCGGACGACGCGCACGCGCCGCGAAACCAGGCGCGTCCGCGCGTGCGGTCCTTCTCGGCCAGCGGTTCAAATGTTGCGCTGTGGCGCATCTCGTAATCCAAAAGCAGCCATTCGCCGTCGCACGCGACGATGCCGCGCAAGGCGGCGCGCTCGGTCAACCAGTCGCTACCCAGGTCCAGCAACCGTTCGCTACCGGCGTCCGGGCGGGCATATCCCCGCGCGGACTGGATGCCGACTTGCGCATCCCCGGCGGCGATCCAGCCTTCACCCTGATAGACGGGCCGCGGCGGGCTGCGGTCGCTGCCGCTCATGGCGTCGCTGGCGTTCCTGATCTTCAGCCAGCCGTCACGCGCCTCCGTCACCTCGAAGGTCACGCTGTAGAGGTCGACTTCGGGATCCGGGCTGTCGCCGCGCGTGGTCGGCAGCGCGCCGAGCTGTTTGGCGCTGGCTGATGCCGACGCGCGCACGGGGATGGCGGGCTTGGCATTGGTCGTCCAGCCCGAAAAGCGGCAGGCCGTGGGGCCGGCGGGCGTCCAGGCAACTGTGTGAGACGCGGTTTGCGCCTGCAGACCAGGCGACAGGGCAAGCGCGGCAAACAGCAATGCAAGCGGTCGGAGCGTCATGGAGGATTCGTCAGCGGAGTGATTGAGGCCGGAAGATCGGCCGGCGAAAAGCCTAACATGACCGCCACCGGGGTCCCGATGCGCGCAGAGACACCGGGCAGCGCAAAGGCTGCCCGGCGGTCTTCCTGTGATGGTTTGCGGGCCGGCTACTGCGCGCCGGTGGCGCCCGACACATACTGCGCCAATGCCTGCACGTCCGCGTCACTTAACGCTTCGAATGCCGGCATGACGCCGATCCCGTTGCGCACGGCCTGCGTGACGCGATTGGCGTCGGGTTTCAGTTCGTCGAGGTTGGGCCCGATGGTCCCGGCCGCGCCGGCGTCGGCCAGCGTATGGCAGACGGCACAGGCGGGGGTTGTCGACTTCAGGAACAAGGCGCGGCCCGCCTCGGCATTGGGCGGTTCCGCCGCCCACGCCGTGGCGCCCGCAATCAACGACAGGCCCGCCGCGCAGAGGTTGCGCGTCCGCCGCCCGATCAGGCGGCGGGATGCGGGGTTCGGCTTGAAGAAACGGCTTTGCATCGATTCCGCCATCCTCAAGACACGTTGATGGCCAGACCGTGGTCGCGCCAACTGCTGTTGATGTAGCCCGGCGCGTTCTCGAACCGGTTCTCCACCTGCACGTTGCCCTGCGTGTCTTCGACGCGGCTGACCAGCATGTGCTGGCCCGCTGTCAGTTCCACCGGCAGCGCGAACTGACGCCATGCATATTTGCCAAGATCCGGTCCGATCAGTGCGGCCTGCTTCCAGGTCTTGCCGCCATCGATGGACACGTCCACGCGCTTGACCGCATGCATGCCCCCAAAGGCAACACCCCGCACCACCACGCGTCCGGCCTTCACGGCCTGACCATTTGCGCCCGGTGCGTTGATCCACGACTTGGGTTCCATCGCCCAGACCGAGGGTTGGTCGGGACTCGGCTTGGCGTCCATCGGCGTCAGGCGATAGCCGGTCTGCTGGATCTTTGCAGGGCTTTGTTCGGCGGTGAACGCCAGCCGCTTGATGTACTTGACGTTGTTCACGCCGGTATAGCCCGGCACGATCAGCCGCAACGGGCCGCCGTGGGCAAGTGACAGCGGCTCGCCGTTCATTTCCCAGGCCAGCATGGCGTCCTGCATGGCTTCGCGCGGCACCGAGCGTTCCACCAGCAGGGATTTCGGATCCAGGCCTTCCGGCAGCACTTCGCCGCCGGTGCCGGTCATGAAGGCGGGCGTGCCATCAAGGCCGCCCAGGTATTCCACGAGCGTGCGCACCGGCACGCCCGTCCACATCACGCAGCCTGCCGCACCCACTTCCCACGGCGTGCCGCTGGGCTTGTGGGGAAAGAAGCCGCGCCCGTTGCCCGAGCACTGCAGCACCGTCGCGATCGATTCCACGCCCAGCGTCTTCAGGTCGCCCACGGTCAGCGTGCGCGGCTGCTTGACGCCCTGGATCTCGACCTTCCAGCCGTCCCGATCGTCCAGGATGGCCGCGTCCGGCGGCGGCAGGTTGTTGCGGACGTAGAGCTGGCGCGACGGCGTGATGATGCCGTCGCCAAACGCGCTGCGGCGCGTTTCGATGGTGTTGGCGCTGTGCACGATGACGCTGTCGGCGTCTTTCCAGGCCGCGTAAGGCGGCAGGGGTTTGGCCGTGGATGCGGCGGCCGGTTTCGCTGCGGGCGCCGCGGCGGCGGGTTTGGCGGGCGCATCGCTGGCGCGCGCGATGCCGCTGGCGCCCAGACCGGCCGCGGCCAGGGCGCTGGCGCTGCCGGCCAACAGGCGGCGCCGTGCGGGGTTGCGTGGGGTTGTCTCCATGGCTTGCCTCTCTGGTTGCCGCGTCCCGCAGCGCGAGCGCGGTGTTGTGCTTATGGCGGCCCAGCGCTTGCGGCCTTCCGCATCATCGGCAATGCCCCTCTTTATGTCAACGGGTTCTAAAGAACTATAGGGTTACGGTCATTTCAGATATAAGACTTTTGGATATTGGTTAGGGCCGCAGAGAACGGAATCTGTCCTGGTGCAAACGAAGCCATTGTTCGGCAGTGCAAACGGCAATGCCGCGCTGGGCATTGAAGGTGTGTGCTTTGTCCCACGCCACGCCACGGCCCTGCGCGAACACCGCGCGATACTTGCGCATCGCGTCGTCAGGTTCGGCCGCCAGTGCGCGCAGCAGCGCCGGCACCGGCCATTCGCGCCGCGTGACCTTGCGCTCCAGCAGGCGGTCCAAGGTATCCGCGACCGCCCGGTACGTGACGGTGTCGCCCGCGACATGCACGACCTGGTTGGCGATGCGGGGCTGTGTGAACAGGATCTCGGCGGTCAGCGCGCCAATGTCTTCGGCCGTGGTCAGCGTGACCGCATTGTCCAGGCTGCCCAGCGCGTTCACCGTGTTGGCGGCCAGATCCACCACACCGAACGCGGGTTCGAACAGAAAGCTCGTGAACATGCCCGTCGAAACGATGATCCATTCAGTGTTGCGCTGGGCGCGCATCATGTCGCGCACATCAAGCTGCTCATCGAACAGGTCCTGCGGGCTGCCCCGGCCGATGACGTCGTAGTCCACGCCAAACTGCCACGGCACAAATCGCTTGACGCGCGCGTCCAGCGCAGCGCGGGCGATCTTGCGTTGAACGCCGGGTCCGCCGACAAAGCCCGTGCATGAGACGACCGTATCGTAGCGGCGGAAGGTGGCTGCGAGCGCCTCCGTGGATTGCTGGGCAAGATCGCCCTCGATGATGCCGACGCTCAGCCCACGCAACTCGGCAAGATCGCGCCGCTTGGCGGGATCATTGGAAGCGACGGTCGACGCGCGCAACAGGACCGACAACTGGCCTTTGACGACGCGCGGCGCCAGGTTGCGCAGCACGGCCATGCCGAGCTGGCCCGCGCCCAAAACGAGGATGGCGTTGTGTTGAATCATGGGATGCCTCAAGCAGAAAAGGTGGCTTGCAGTGTAGGAGCGGGCAGGGCATCCATTGTTCGCCGTGACGGAATTCACAACGCGCCGCAGCGCGCATTCGCGGCGGATATGCGTTGGTAATATCGGGACCTTCCCGCCGCATGCGGCGCACGTTCTATCGTCGGGATCGGCTCATGGACAAACTTCAAGCGATGGCGGCATTCATCAGGGTCGTCGAAACGCGCAGCTTCACCAAGGCCGCGCAATCGCTGGCGCTGCCTCGGTCGTCGGTCACGACGATGATCAAGAACCTGGAAGCCCACCTGGGCACGCCGCTCCTGCATCGCAGCACCCGAAGCCTGAGCCTGACCGATGCCGGTGCGCGCTATCTACAGGCGTGCCAGGCCATCCTGGCCAATATTGCCGACGCCGAGAATGACGTTACCGCCGCGATCCAGGCGCCCCGCGGCCGCGTGCGCGTCGACATGCCCGGCGTGGTTGGCCGCGCGATTGTGGTGCCGAGGCTGGTCGAGTTCGAGGCGCGTTATCCCGACGTCGAGGTCGTGCTGGGCCTGAGCGATCGCCCGGCCGACCTGATCTATGAAGGTATCGACTGCGCCATCCGTAGCGGCGAGCTTGCCGATTCCACGCTAGTGGCGCGCAGCCTTGGTCACCTGGTATGGGTGACCTGCGCGTCGCCCCAATACCTGGGCCGCTTCGGCGAACCGAAATCGGTGGAAGCGGTGCCCGCGCATCGGGTGGTCAACTATCTGTCCAACGCCACCGGCCGGCCGCTGGACTGGCGGTTCCGAGTCGACGGTGAAAACGTGTCGATGGCGTTGCCAAGCCGCTATTCGGTCAACGAGACCGAGGCATATCTGCACTGCGGCCTGGAGGGTCTGGGGCTGATTCAACTATCAGCGCTGGCGGCGTCTCCGTATCTGCGCAGCGGCCGCCTGCGCGAGGTCTTGGCCGATGCGCGCCGCGAGCCGGTGCAGCTTTCCATCGTCTATCCCCAGGCGCGTGCGACCGCGGCGGTGAAGGCGTTCGTGCAGTGGGTGCTGGAGATCAGCCGGCCCGTGTTGGCGGAGTGATGATCGTCACGGGGCGACACTGCTCGCCATCGCGTCCTGCCGGTATTCGTGCGGCGCGACGCCGCTCGCTTTCCTGAACGCCCGGGAAAAATTAGCCGGTGTGGAATAACCAGAGTCCATGGCGATCTGCGTGATGGACACAGTGCTTTCGCGTAGCATGTCTTGAGCACGACGCAGGCGCGCGGTATTGGAGAGCTGAAGGTCACCATGGTGAACGAGATTCTTTTTCCCGAGGGCGGGTGGAGCCTAAGTTCCAACGGCGAGAGGACGCTCGCCAAGATCGCGCCCACGCTTTCCAATCTGCAAGGCAAGCAGATCGTCGTCGAAGGGTTCACCGACAACGAGCCCATCGGGCCGGCATTGAAGCGGCAGTTTCCCTCTAATCTCGAGCTGTCATCGGCGCGGGCGGACAACGTGGCGCGCTATCTGATCGCCAAGGGCGTATCGCCAAATTCGGTGTCCGCGGAGGGGTTCGGCGAGGCGCGGCCGGTAGCCAGCAACTCGACGCCTGAGGGCAGGGCCAAGAACCGGCGAGTGGAGATCGTGATCACAGCCGCGGGTCGTCCTTAAACCGGCTCGTTTGCGGGCGGTGTCGAAGCGGCCAGGAGCGCTCCTCCTGGCCGCTTTGCTTGACACTCGCCGAGTCACGCGCCGCCGACGCCGCGCACCACCTTGCCCGTTCCGCCGCACGTCGCGCAGCGGATTTGCTCGATCCTGCCGCTGCCGTGACAAGCGGGGCAGGGCACCTGGCCCGTTCCAGGTGTACCAGGCGCGGCGTCGTCGCCGGGGTTGATGTCGCCCGGCATGGGGGCGGAAGGCTTTTCGTTCATTGCAATCTCCGGTAGGCCGGCAACTCGCAGCGTCGGCATGCCGGCCTATCCAGCACCTGGCGTTCCCGTGAGCGCAAAATGTTCGCCACTGCATTTCAGCGAGACTGACCGTCGATCGATCCATCCGCTGCAAAGTGTCGCGGTACCCATTCTGCGAACACGGCCCAGCGCTTTGGCGAATCTGGCGTCGTCGGTTTTGGCTCGTTCGAATTCGTGCCAGAACGCGAGAAAGGCTTCGCCCTGCGGCACGGCCCCATTCACAACTTTTCTCCAGGCAAGTTGCTGGCTTGCCGGACCCAGTCCGAAAACTGCGCTTCGTCGAATGCACCTTCGTGGATGTCCAGGTAGCGCACCTGCGGATACTTCGATTTTCCAGCGGGGATGGGCCGCAGCGCAGCCCCCTGAAAAAACGTCACCTTGATGTACTTCGTGAAGCAGTGCAGGCTCAGGAACCAGCCTTCGCCCGGGCGTCCGTAGAAAGGCGAATTCCATTTGACCGCCTTGGCGACGCCCGGGACAGCTTCTTCCACCAGGGCGTCGATGCGTTTGCCGATAGGCGATTTCCAGCCGGGCATCGCGGCGATGTAGGCCTGTACGGGTTCGTCGCCATCTCCCTTTGGGATCTGAGGGTTGCCGCCGGAGAGCAGGACGACTTGGCCGGGCGCCGCCTTCGTTGCGGGGTTGCGCGCTCTACCGGTCTTTCCAGCCGGCGCGGAATTTGCATTTTGCGTCATGGATGGTGCTCTCTGTGGCCCGGGAACGGGTCTTCCCGCCCCAGATAATCGTCCACCGCGCTGCCGACCGTCGGGTGAAAATGGTCGTCGCTGAACAGACGGGACAGCTCAAAGCGTTTGAGCTTGTCCCGCACGGGGTCCTTCATCTCCGCGAAGTGCAACGCGATGCCTTCGCGCGCCAGCGTTTCGCACAGCTCGCGCAGCATGTCCGCGGACGTGACGTCGACGCTCGTGACGGGTTCGGCAGCCACGACCACGCGCCGCACGGGCGAGGGCGATGCCTCCACGGCTTCCAGGAGGCGCTGCTGGAAGAGCTCGGCGTTGGCAAAGAACAGGGGCGCATCCCAACGGAACAGCACCAGTCCGTCGATCAGTGCGGCATTCGGGTAGCGCTTCAGGTCGTGATAGCCGCGAAGGTTCGGCACGCGGCCCAGCACCGCGAAGTGCGGGCGCCAGCCGTCCCACAGGAATTCAATGACGGCGATGACGACCGCAAGGCAGATGCCGGGTATTGCCCCAAAAACGGCGACCGCGGCAAAGCACAGCATCGACAGCCAGAACTCCCATTGCTGAATGCGGTAGATGCGCCGCAGGTCCTTGAACTCGAAAAGGCCGATGGCGGCGGCGATTACGACTGCGGCCAGCGCGCTGTTGGGCAGGTGGCGCAGCAGGTTTGGCGCGGCGATCAGCAGCGCGGCCACGGCCAGCGCGCCGACGACGCCGGTCAGTTGCGTGCGCGAGCCGGCTGCTTCGGCCACCGGCGTGCGCGACGCGCTGCTGCTGATCGGAAAGCCCTGGAAAAACCCCGCCGCGAGGTTCGCCACGCCCAGTCCCACCATTTCCTGGTTCGGATCCACCCGCGTGTGGGTGCGCGCGGCGTAGGTGCGTGACAGCACGCTGGTGTCGGCAAAGGCAATCAGCGCCACCGCGCAGCCGCCCAGCACGATCTTGACGAGATCGGCGTTGCTGAGCCACGGCCAGGCAAGGCTGGGCAGTCCCTGCGGAATCTCGCCAAGCACCTTGACGCCTTGCGCGTCCAGGCTGAAAAGCTTGACCGCCAGCGTGGCAAGGATCACCGCAATCAGAATGCCCGGCACGCGATCAAAGCGTTTGAGCAGCAGAATCACCGCCAGGCTTGCCGCGCCGACTGCGAAGCTTGGCCCATGGGTCTGCCCGTCGGCAACGGCCAGCGCCAGTTGCTGCATTTCCTGCAGAGGGCCGGCGTCGTCGATGGAGATGTCGAACAGCTTGGGCAACTGGCTGACCAGCACGGTCAGCGCGATGCCGTTCATGTATCCGTAGCGGATCGGTTTGGACAGAAGCTCGGTGATGAAGCCCAGCCGCATCAGGCCCAGCACAATGCAGAACAGCCCCGAGACGACGGCCATCATGCTGGCCGCCGCGATAGCTCGCATCGGGTCCCCGTTTGAGACGCTGAGCACCACCGCCAGGATGGGCGCGGCCAATGCGGAGTCGGGCCCCAGCACCAGGATGCGGCTTGGGCCGAACAGCGCGTACGCCAGCATGGGAATGATGGTGGCGTACAGACCGTACACACCCGGAACGCCAGAGGCTTCGGCATAGGCGATGCCGACTGGCACGAGCATGGTTGTCAGGACCAGACCGGCCGCGACGTCCTTGGGCAGCCAACCTGCCTGATAGGACTTGAGCATTGCCAGGCCGGGCAGCCAGCGCAACCAGTTCGGCGCGGGCTTGGCAGGGGAGCGGGGCGTCAAGGTGGACATGGAATCCCGGTGCAAACGCGTGCGCTACGGGTTAGGGAGTTCTGCGCGCATCATGGCGGAGAAGGGTTGCCGGTATCTTCCAACATCTGTCGCAGGCGAGCGCGGCGGCGCTCGAGGTCGGCGATCTGACGCTCCACGGATGCCAACCGCTGGCGCTGCACCTCGGACGTCTCCGGGCACGCCGCAGCGCCTTCGATCAGCCGCATGCAATCGGGAAATCCGCGGATCTCCGCCAACGTGAACCCGGAGGCGATCAGGCGCTGGATTTGCCGGACCTGAGTCACAGCGGCGGCGGGAAATGTGCGATACCCATTGTCCGCCCGTGCCGACGCAAGAAGACCGTGGTCGTCGTAGTGGCGCAGCGAACGCAGGCTTGCGCCGGTTTTGCGGGCGAGCTCGCCGATCGACATGGGTGTTTGAGGCGGGGGCGTTTTCATGCGGGAAAGCGTAGCAGATTGGTGCTTGACCTTGACATAGGTGTGAGGGTTGAAACTGGCGCTCCCTCCAATCTTCGGGATGCATCATCCATGCAACGCAGAACCTTTTTTCGCCATATGGCGGCAGCAGCCTTGTTCATGGCAGTCTCCGTGGCCGCCAACGCCCAATCCCGGCACTACACCGTCACGGCGCCTGATGGCGTGGCCCTCGCCGTCCAGGAGGCCGGCAATGCCGCGGGTCCGCCGGTCGTTTTCGTACACGGCTTGCTGGGTAGCCACCTGAACTGGGAGGCCCAGCTTGCCAGCCCGGCGCTGCAGCGGTATCGGCTGATAACTTACGACCTGCGGGGCCACGGTCTGTCGGGCAAACCCGTGGACGCGGCGGCATATACCGATGGCCGGCGCTGGGCGGACGATCTGGCGGCAGTGATCACGGCGACCGGCGCGCAGAATCCCGTCGTCGTCGGCTGGTCGCTGGGCGCCGCGGTGACGACCAACTACCTTGCCGCTTACGGTGACGCGCAGATTGCGGGCGCCGTCTATGTAGGGGGTGTGATCGAGCTGGATCCCAAGCAGATCGCACCGCATCCTGCCCTATACCGGGACATGGTGTCGCCGGATCTGAAGACGCGCCTGGACGCGGAGCGTGAGTTCATCGGCCTTTGCTTTGCGCAAGCGCCCGATGGCGTCACGTTCCAACGGCTCCTGGCCAATGCCGCCATGGCGTCCTTCGACATGCAGGCCGCCGTGCAATCGATGACGGTCGAGGCGGCGCGTGGCCTCCGCTCGGCGCGCAAGCCTTTGCTGCTGATCTACGGCGCGAAGGACGCCCTGGTACAGCCGGCGCCGTCAATCGACCGGGCGAGGGCGCTGAACCCGCACGTGCGCAGCAAGATCTATGCGGCCTCCGGGCACGCGCCGTTCATGGAGGAGGCGGACAGGTTCAACCGGGAGCTGGCTGCTTTTGTTGACAGCGTCGTGACACGCTGACGGGATGGATGAAGCGTGGGGGGGGGGCGCGGCAGCTCCTTTTGCCAAATGTTGCTTGTTGCGAAGCAGCATCGCCTGCTATCTTCGACCCCGAAATGCGTTTGCCCCGATTTGGACCGCTTCAATGCCCGCCTCCCAGCTTCTGATTCCCGAACCCACGCCCGCGCGGTCCACCGACACGCTGGGCTGCTCGGCCAGCAAGCTGGCTGTGAATCAGGAATTCCACGGAGGCGGACTGACGTTCTACCGCAAGCGCACCGAAACCGCGCAATTCGGCAGCGTCGAAACGCCCGCGTCGGATCGCGGGTTTCTGGTGGGCGTGGCGCTGCGGGGCGGCCACCGTCGCCGCATCCTGCAGGGCAATCACGCGTCGACCCATGATTTCGACGCGGGTTCAATCTACATCCGCGACTTCACCGACGATTACCGGGCCGACCTGCAAGGCGGGTTCGATTTCATGTTGGTCGAAATGCCCCGCGCGTTCATCGAACGCATCAACGACGAGAAGGGCGGCCCGCGTGTCAGCAGCCTGCTGCCGCGCAATGGGCAGCCCGATCCGGTGCTGGGCCATCTGTCGCAGGTGTTGGCGGGCGTGGTGGCGAATCCCGCGCAGACGAGTGGACTCTTCGTGGATCATTTGAGTCTGGCCCTGGGCACCCATCTGCTGTCGCAATACGGGGCCGGGGCGACGAGCGGCTGGGCGGACTCGGGCGGGGGCCGCGTGCTGTCCCGCAAGCTGGAGGCGCGCGCCAAGGACATGCTGCTGGCGTCCCTGCGCGAGGACGCGTCCGTGGCAGATATCGCCGAGGCCTGCAATCTGTCCCGCAGCTATTTCATCAAGGCGTTCCGCCAGACTGTTGGCACTACGCCGCATCGGTGGCTGCTGGAGCAGCGGGTGCAAAAGGCGCAGGAACTGCTGCGCGCACCGGGCCGGTCCATCACTGACATCGCGCTCTTGTGCGGCTTTGCCGACCAGGCGCATATGACGCGCGTGTTCACCAGTGTGGTGGGGGTGGCGCCGGGGGCGTGGCGCAGGGAACACGGAGCTTGAGATAGCGCTAAGCGGCCGGCAGCCCGGCTGGAACAGCTTCGTTGCCGAGGACGCGAGCGTCGCTCTTTCGTGCAAAGCAGGACGCAAGTGGGCAAGACGTGCCCGCGCCATGGCGTTACCGTGATGGAATGCCTTCCCTCTGTCCCCGATGTTCCGAAAGCGTTCCATGAGTGTTCTTGCCGATGGCCCCTCGCCGGCCAACCTGCCGCCCGATTTGGCCGCCTTGCATGCGCAGGCGTTTCCGATGCTGCCGCGCGCGCTGATCGAGCGCGCGGCCGCCTATGGCGAGGAGATGTCGGCCGAGCCGGGCCGCGTGCTGCTCAACAGCGGTGATCGCGAAGCCGCGTTCTACATCCTGCTCCAGGGCTATGCCGAAGTGCTGGAAGCCGACGCCGGCGGCGCCATGCGCAGTCTGCTTGTCCATCGTGACGGCGAATTCACGGGCAGCCTGGACCTCTTCACCGACCGGCCGAATGCGGTCACGGTGCGCGCCAACACCCCCAGCCGCCTGTTGCGGCTGAGCCGCGCAGCGCTTGAAACGATGATTCTGGCGGAGCGGCCGCTGGCAGAAATCATCCTGCGCGCGTTCATGCTGCGCCGCATCGGGTATCTGCGGCGCCGGCCGTATGGGGGCGCCATTCTGCGCTCAGTGGCGGGAAGCGCGCAGGAAGACCCCGTCATGGACCTGGCCGTCATCGGCGGCGGGCCGGCTGGATTGGCCGCCGCCGCCTATGCCGCCTCCGAGGGGCTGCAGACATTGCTGGTGGGCGGCTCGCTCTCCTGTGGCGACGCGTCCGGACTGGACGTGCTGAAGGGGTTCCCCGGCACGATCACCGGACTATGCGAGGGCCCGCTGCTGCGCCGCGCCCAGGACCAGAGCAAGCGCTTCGGCGCGCACGTGCTGCCGCTGCGCACGGTCTGCCGCTTCGACGGCGGCTGCTATCCCTATCGGGTGTGGCTGGACGACGGCCGGCTCGTCGAGGCGCGCAGCCTCATCGTTGCGACCGGCATGCAGGGCGATGCGGAAACGGTGACCGATCAGGCCAACACCGCCTGGCTGGACGGGTGGCTGGACACGGACGACCAGGGCTGCATCCATACGGGTCGTGCCGCCGCGGGGTCGATGCAGGCCAGGGATTATGAAAGCTCGCAGCCGGGTGTGTTTGCGGTGGGGGCAGCGCGTGCCGGGTCGGTGAAGCATGTGCTGGCGAGCATCGCCGAGGGCGCGGCTGCGGTGCGGGTGGTGCATCGGTTTTTGGATGCGTCGGCGCATTGAGGGCCGGGGCGGATGGGCAGAGGCGAGGACAAAGATGAGTCGACGACGAGATCTGCGATTCGCCTGAATGGGGGTGATCGGGCCAACTTTGGCTCGCCCGGGCCAAAGTTGGCCCGATTCTTTTTTGTTTGTTTTCAAACCGTTGAAGAATCTCGGGCCACAAATGGCCCGAACTTCCGTTGAAAAAAACACTTTCGCTGCTTTTGCGCCGTTGGGATTCCCATGTTTGGCGGTGAAGCACGCGTAAGCAGTTGATAAGAAAGAACAACGGAAAGACGCTTCCAACTTGGCACAGGGTTTGCATTGAGGCGATAGGTCATCACCGACTACCGCCGCACTGCGCCAAGCAAAGGAACTCATGAGCATCAGCACGATCTTGGGCCAGACGATCCGCCATGCTGTCCCTAACCCTACGGGCACATGCAAAGCCTGCGAACGTACCGGCCTGCCGATTCTTCCGCTGCGATCGGCCTATGCGCCCATGCCCACTGCCACATCCAAGCGGCCGCTTGCCGGCGGCGGCGATCTGGCTGCAGTACCGATGCGGTTCGATCAGCCGCGGACGCTGCGTGAAGGGTATCTCTATGTGCTGCTCGACAAGCGAGAGTGGCAGGCCTATCAGGTGACGCCCGAAGGGGCGCTGCGTCAGTTCAACCCATTTTCCATGCCGCGGGCAACGCCAGAGCCGCTGAGCGAAAGATGCATTCACCGGGACCACGATGTCCCCGCTTCGTTCATCAACATCGATACCGAACTGTTCACGACCGCGTGGATTGCATTCTCCAGCGATCCGTGGTCCGAAAACGTATTGAACCGATATCTTCAAAGTTTCACGGCCGAACAGTCGCCAGTGAGCGCCAGGTTTCATAGGCTGGACCTAAAGACTGCCCGCGAAGATCCCGCGAGCGTAGGCATCGCGATGACGGAGCAAAGGCTTCACGTCGATCAGCAGGTGCTGGAATACGCCACACCCACCATCGGCGATTTTGTCAGCGTGCACGGCTTTTGCTCGCGCAATCATCGCTTGAACGCGCTGCAGGGCTTCGTCCGAACTCAGACACAGCGCGAACAGTTGCCGAATGGCGTGTTGGCGCTGGTCCTGCCGGACCCAGTCGGGTTGGTCCAGGAAATCAATCATCAGCGCCTGGGTTGGCAAAGGGAGCGGCAGGCTTACGAGGCAGACCCGCTCAATAACTACAAATTTTTCACCTCCGAAAGCCTCAAACGCCTGCGTGAACTCTGCAAGGTGGCCGCGGGCGACGCCATCGCCGACAGCCCGAATGCCGCCTGGGAGATGATGCCTACCGAGTCCGGCGGCCCGCCGGTTTTCGGCGATCCCGCCCGCGAGCGAGCCGAACAGGTCGAGCACAAGGCTGAGAATCTGCTTGCGCGCCTTGACGAGCGATATGACGAAGCCGCGCGCGCCCGTTGGGAGCGGTCGTTCGAAGCGCACAAGGCGCGGTTGCAGACGCAAGTGGATAGGCTGGCCGCGCTCTACACAGACCAGATCCTCAACAACCCGATGTTCCGTGTGGCTGAGCGCCATGACTACGATGCGCAAAACGCGTACTCAGTATTGGGTTACATCCGCACCATGGAGCTGTGCCTGAGCGGCGGCATCACCGAAGCAACGCCTAAACCAGATTCCGAGGGCAACATTCAAGCCGTCAACGGGCCGTCGGCGCGGGCTTGGGAAGCGTGGATCAAGGATGGTCAGAGCATCGTCTTCAAAACCTTGCTCGCGCTCGACAAGAACCTTATGCAAAGCCTCGTTCCCACGTTCAGCAATCAGGGCGAACTGGATTGGAACGACTTCGGCAAGCTCTATGCCCCGATCACCAAGATCATTACCAGTAGCGACCTGGGCGACAAACTTATTTGGCCGAATGTCCAGGACGCAATCGCGAGTGTGCTGGCGGCTTACAACAGTGCGGTGAGCCGACTGGAACTGAAGGTTGATGCCGGCGTGCGCAACGTCGCCACGCGCGTGAACAGCGCATCGCTCCTGCTGTATTCGCGGACGTACATGACCCAGGTCGCCGTTCAGATGAAGCTGGGCGAGTTTTACACATTGATGTGCAAACAGATCGGGGAAGACCGCAACAGGCTTGCTGCTGCCATCGCGCAGGCGACCGGAAAGGCGCACAAGCAGGTGCGGTCGGTGCTGACTGCCGGTGTCCTCAGTCTTGCCTTAAGTGACCCCAAACTCGCGGAACAGATGGTTGAAGTGGTGCTCTGGGTCGAAGGCAACGCGAATGACCTGCGAAAGCGGTTCGGCGACGTCGTCAAGGATGCCACCCAGCAAACAGGGGAGGTTATCGGAGACGCCGCGCGCCGAGCCGGCGAAGGGTTAAGCGAACTCAAGGTGCTCGCCGGCACGCTGGAGCCGGAGGTGCGCAAGGCGTTAGCTGGTCTTCAGCTCAGCGCATTCCAGGCTGCCGAACTTGCGCGCTCCGGATTGAGGGGCGCGCGCAGTGCTGCGGCGATTGCCCGCGGAACGGTAGGAAATGCCGAACTGCTGGTCGCTGTGGGCGGTACGTACCTGTTATCCCAGGGGTTGCGTAAATCTGTTGAAGCCGTAGATGCAGCCTTTGGAGCCAAACACGAGGAAGCTGTGTTGGCGGTGTATTCGGCGTCGATAGGAGTGCTGGGAGGAAGCATTGAAGTGGTGGGACTGACGATGAAGGGCAGCGCTGAGCACGCGCGGAAGGCCCTCCGCGCCTCCGTGTCCGGAACTGGGGCTATCAGCCGAATCGCAGATGCAGGTAAGACTTTGGCACGGTTTGGGGGAGTGATGGCTGCAGTGTCTGGCTTTGTGGATGCACTCGCGTCGATTCGTGCAGCCAGACGCGTCGACGCCTCAGGACGGGGAAAACCGGAAGATGCGTATTTCACGGCCGCGGCCCTATTTACGCTTAGTGCCGCGTTTGCCGGATATGCCGCCTTTGTCGGCACTACGGCGATTATGAGCGCCTCGTTCATTGTTGGGCCAGTCGGTTGGGCCATTATTCTCGGCGTTGCCGCGTACCTCGCTCTAAAGCATGGTGAAGAGGCAGAGTCTTCTCCTTTGGAACGTTGGGCTTACTACAGCGACTTTGGGCTTGCAGGGACGCACAGGTTTCCCGACGCGAGTACTGCGGTTTCGGCATTAAATGCTGCGGCCTTGGGTGTGGAGGTGTACGTGAAATTGGGCTCAGATCTGGACTACCAAATAGTTCTTCCCCAATATGATTCAGCGCGCGCTGGCTATAACTGGCGCCTCTCTGTCAGACGATATTCCGGGGATGAGAATCTGGCGTCGGGTGGCCACCCGTCAAGCGCACCACTAGCGCTCGAGAGGTGCAACTCGGAAAAACGGTTGGACTACCTGCCCGAGACCGTTACACCAGTCATCGGGGAAAGAAAAATCACCGCAATAGATGGGGTGGAAACGCGCTTTCTTATTATTGAGGGGAATATAAAACTCAAAAGAAAGCATGATATCGACCAGGTGCGGCTCTCCTTTGAATATTTTCCAAATATTCACGATTCGGAAGTCGTGGCCAGTGTGGAAGTGGTGGAGGTCAAGTGAAGAAAGGCGCCAAACCACTACTCGATGATCCAACTGACGGCTGGAGGGCAGATCTGCCGTTGCCACAAGTTGCCCCCTCCGGGCCGTTATTTCCCATTGGGCGGCCTCCGAATTTCGCGAACGACAAATACTTGGAATTAAGCGCGACAAGGCGAGGGAATCGTACCGTCTTGCTCGTTTTCTCTCTCGTAGTGTTGGTTACGGCACTGCTGTCCTTGATCTATTTTTTTTTCGTCAGACTCATAGGCGCAGATGTTGGAGTCTTAGCCTTGCCAACTTTCATGACCGCTGTATCCATTGGCGCGGGAATCGGGGGAATAGGCATGTTAAGAGCGAGTATATGCCCGCCTAGAGACGAACCAATCCGCTTCAATCGCAAGCGCGGCAAAGTCTACCTGTATCGGTTTCACCGCGGCGGCCCGATAAGCCGCAGAGGTTGGGGCGTTTGCCCTATCGTCTTCAATTGGGAAGACCTTCGAGCAGAATCCTGGAGTCGTATGGCCCCGAGCCCCAGCGGTGTGCCGTTCTTCGCGTGGGGCGTTGACATCGCCGTAGTCGCGCCGGACACCAATCATGTCGTCGACCGTTTTCAACTGGCAGGCAGCAATGCCAATGGCGAACATATGTGGGCGATGGCGCGCGCTTTCATGAACCAGGGACCCGGGGCGCTGCCGAAGTATTCGAACCCACCGCGCGACTGGAACAATTACGTACCGGCGTTTGACCCGGGCCTGCGACTGGCGCCGAAAGTTCAGTGGCCCGCTGATTTGGATCTCGAGTCGCGCACCTGGCCGTGAGGCCGTTAGCGGTTCACCAACCGGCGGACGTCCCTGAAAGCGTGAGCGAGCAGGAGCGACGTTGTCCTATCCAAGTACCCGGGCCGATTCAGCTTTCGCCTCTGGCAACACCATGCATATCCCGAAGTCTGAGAAAGCCTCAGCCTAAAGCGCGTCGACCTCGGGTAAGCGCCTTTCCCTCATCCAAATGCCCTAAGACTCGCAAGGATTTTGTTGTCAGACCATAAAAGTTTTTCTCTTTGCGCAGGCGAGAGTTTGCGAACATGCGTCTAAAGCTTTCCAGCCATAGGAACGCATCGGGAGACAACCATGATCTGTACGCATGCCGCGCGCAAGCGCGTCAACATCGTCGCTGCAGCCTTCATCGCAGCTGCCGCATTCGCCGTCCCCAGCCTTGCCTCCGCGCAGGCCGCCGACAGCTATCCCAGCAAACCCATCCGCCTGATCATTCCTTACCCGCCGGGAGGCGCCACCGACGTCATCGGACGCATCGTGGGCCAGCGCCTGAGCGATGAGATCGGCGGCCAGGTTGTAATTGAGAACCGGGGCGGCGCTGGCGGAAACATCGGTGCTGCCGAGGTGGCCCGGGCTCAGCCCGACGGCTATACGCTCCTGATGGGCGCGCTGACCTCGCACTCGGTCATGGCGACCCTGGAGAAGGACACGATCCCATACGACCTGCGCAAGGACTTCGCGCCTGCCGGCGTGGTGGGCTTCGTGCCGCTGGTGGCCGTGGTCAATCCCAAGCTGCCGATCAAATCGCTGTCCGAACTGGTGACCTACGCCAAGGCGAATCCGGGAAAGCTCAACTTCGCCTCGTCGGGCGCCGGCGCGCCGCAGCGCATGGCGATGGAGCTGTTCAAGCAGATCGCGGGTGTCAACATCGTGCACGTGGCCTATCGCGGCAGCGGTCCGGCCATGACCGATCTGGTCGGGGGACAGGTCGAGACGATGACCGAGACGGTTCCCGCCGCAATCTCCTTCATCAAATCAGGCCAGTTGCGTCCGTTGGCCGTCCTTACGCCGCAGCGCGTTTCGATGCTGCCGGATATTCCCACTGCCGAGGAGCAAGGGTTCAGCGGCTTCAACGTCAGTTCGCTCTTTGGCGTGATGGCGCCGGCGGGCACGCCGGCTCCTATCGTGGCGAAGATCAACAAGGCGCTGACCACGGCGCTGGCCAAGGACGATGCCAAGGCCCAACTGCTGCAGCAAGGCGTTTACGCTGACGCGCTGGATGTGGAAGCGTCGAAGGCCCGGCTCAACGCCGAGATCGAGCAGTGGGCAAAGGTCATTCGCGAGGGGGGCATCACCGTCAACTGACGGGAAGCCCCGGCCGCGCAATGCATCCTCAGACGGCCCAGCAGGCGCAGCCCAGCGCGCCCCAGAAACCCTTCAGGTCGGAAACGGGCAGCTTGCTGGCCCAGGCCCCGGCGTGCTGGTGGCCGTGGACATTGCAGTCGTTGGCGCACGCGCAGGCAGCGGCCGCCTCGCGCAGGGAGGCCTGCAAAGGCTTGCCCTCGCTGTCGCCCCAGGCGCCGTAGCCGCCGAACAGGCGCGTGGGCGACCAGTCGGGCATGGCGGGCGGCGGGGCGGCCTCGTCGTGTTCGGAAAACTCGTCTGCGCCCCAGACCACCTTGCCGCCCACGACGGTCAGCAGGCTGCTCGTGTCGGCGATGTCGGATTCGGGGCACGAGAAGAAGTCACGATCAGGCACGATCAGATCGGCAAGCTGGCCGACGGCGATACGGCCCTTTTTGCCCTGTTCGTTCGAGAACCAGGTGACGTTCTCGGTCCACATGCGCAGGGCGGCGTCGCGGTCCAGGCAATTGCGCTGCGGGGTCAGCCGCAGGCCGCCCACCGTCTTGCCCGTGATGAGCCACGACAGCGACACCCACGGGTTGTATGAGGCGACGCGGGTGGCATCGGTGCCCGCCGACACGTTGACGCCTTTTTCAAGCATGCGCTTGACGGGCGGCGTGGCCTCGGCGGCACCGGCGCCGTAGCGCTCGACAAAGTATTCGCCCTGGTAGGCCATGCGATGCTGCACGGCCACACCGCCGCCGAGCGCGGCGATGCGGTCGATGGAGCGCTCGGAAATCGTCTCGGCGTGGTCGAAGAACCAGTTCAGCCCGGCCAGCGGAACGTCCTTGTTCACGCGTTCGAACACGTCGAGCGAGCGCGAGATGGTCTCGTCATAGGTGGCGTGCATGCGCCAGGGCCAGCGGTTCTGCGCCAGGATGCGCACGACTTCCTCGAGATCGCCTTCCATTTCGGGACCCATCTCGGGGCGCGGCTGGCGGAAATCTTCGAAGTCGGCCGCCGAAAACACCAGCATCTCGCCCGCGCCGTTGTGGCGGAAGTAATCGGTGCCTTGCTTGTACTGGGAGGTGGCCGTCCAGTTCAGGAAGTCTTCCTTTTCCTGCTTGGGCTTCTGGGTGAAAAGGTTGTAGGCCAGGCGGATCGTCAGTTGACCGGCGTCGGCCAGTTGCTGAATGACCTGATAGTCCTCGGGGTAGTTCTGGTTGCCACCGCCCGCATCGATGGCGCCCGTGACGCCCAGGCGGTTCAGGTCGCGCATGAAGTGGCGCGTGGAATTGACCTGGTATTCGAAGGGCAGCTTGGGCCCCTTGGCCAGCGTGGCGTACAGGATCGATGCGTTGGGCTTGGCAAGCAGCAGCCCGGTTGGGTTGCCGGCCGAATCCCGGACGATTTCGCCGCCGGGAGGCGCGGGCGTGTTCTTGTCGTAGCCGACCGCGCGCAGGGCGGCGGCGTTAAGCAGGGCGCGGTCGTACAGGTGCAGGATGAACACGGGTGTATCGGGCGCCACCGCGTTCAGTTCTTCGATGGTGGGCAGGCGTTTTTCCGCGAACTGATGTTCGGTGAAGCCGCCGACCACGCGCACCCATTGCGGAGCGGGCGTGATCGCGACCTGGCGGCGCAGCATGGCCATGGCGTCGGCCAGGCTGGTCACGCCGTCCCAGCGCAGTTCCATGTTGTAGTTCAGGCCGCCGCGGATGATGTGCAGGTGATTGTCGATCAGGCCGGGCAGCACGCCGCGTCCGTTCAGCGCGATGACGCGGGTGGCCGGGCCGGCCAGGGGCAGAATGTCGCTGGCGGCGCCCACACGCGTGAAACGGCCATCCTTGATGGCGACCGCGTCGGCGACGGGGTTGGCGGGGTCCAGGGTCGTGAAACGGCCCTGATGCAGGATGAGGTCGGGGGCGCCTTGGCGCGCGGGATCCAGGGTGTCAGCCATTGCGCTTGTCTCCACATGCATCGGCGGGTTGTTGGGCGGTGTCGGCGGACGCCTTGGGGCAGCTGGGCAATTCGCCGAACATATGCGGTTTTACCTGTTCATGGATGAAGGACGTGCGGGTGGGTTCGTCCGCCAGCAGGCGCTTGACCAGCGGGGGAATCTGTTCCCCAGCCAGGATGCCCAGCAGGCCAACCAGCGCGATCACCGGTGGCGCCGGCGATCGCACATTGAACAGGGCGTAGATGATACCGACCAACAGGCCGAGACCCAAGGAAACGAGGTAGACCTTCATTGGCGCGCTCCTATCAGCCTTCGTGGGCGTTGAACATGGACTTGGCGTAGATGATGCCCAGGCCATAGGCGCCGCCGAACTTCCGGGCAATGCCGGTCGTCATGTCGTAGGTGTCGATGCGGGCCCAGTCGCGCTGCAATTCCAGCAGGTACTGCAACGCGGTGACCGGCTGGCCGCCTGCCTGAACGATACGCTCAATGGCACGGTTATGGGCTTCGGCGGACACGTCGCCGCAGGCGTCGGTGATCACATAGACTTCAAAGCCCTGATCCAGCGCCGACAGGGCCGGGCCGACAATGCACACGCTGGTCCACAGCCCGGCCAGCACGATGCGCTTCTTGCCGATTTCATTGACCTGCTTGATGACGGCGGCGTCTTCCCAGGTGTTCATGGACGTGCGGTCCAGCAGCGGCCGGCCGGGGAACGGGGCGGTGACTTCCTCGAACATGGGGCCGGAGAAGCTTTTTTCGGCAACCGTCGTCAGGATCGTGGACACGCCGAACCCGGCGGCCGCATGGGCGACCAACGCGGCGTTGCTGCGCAGCGTGACGGCGTCGATGGAATGGGTGGCGAACGCCATCTGCGACTGGAAGTCGATCATGATCAGCGTGTGATCGTGCGGGGACAGCAGCTTGGCGCCGGGGGCGGGGGTCGCAATGACAGGCACGGGTGATTCCTTCGGTTGCCGGGGTGTGAGACCCCGGCAATGTGCCAGCCGCCCGGCGGGACGTATTGAACGATAGTCCGCCGGTTTGAAGATTGTGATCGCGGCGGGCGATCATTTCGGCAAAGACGGTCTGCATAGGCCGGGCGCATCGGCGAAACGCATTGCCGAAACGGTGTATCGCCACGGGCGCGTCGCTCGGTTACGCTGCTTCGGTCCCGGCGCGTCGCAACATTTCCTTTTCGGAGAATCCCATGGGCCTGGCTTTCCAGAACGACCTGCACGACGACTTCGGCATGCGGCCGGCCGCCTACCTACCCTATGGCGGTGCCGATCTGGGGGAAATGCTGGCGGTGGGCCGGGCGGTAGGCGACGGGGACGACACCGCATTCTTCGAGGCCTGGATGGCGGCGGGTGATCGGTTGACCGCCGAGGCGCAAGACGCCGAACGCCGCAACCTTGTCGCCAGCGCGCGTGAACTGCACCTGCGAGCCAGCGCCTTCTATTGCACGGCTTACCGGCCGCTATATGGCGCGCCGACGGATGCACGGTTGCTGGCGGCCTTTCGCAAGCAGATCGCGGCTTTCGACCGAGGCCTCGCGCTGTCTGCGCATCCCGTCATGCCCGCGGGCATCCCGCTGGACGGCGCGAATATGCCGGCATATCTGATTCCTGCCGTCGGCCATCACACTGACGTCAGGCCGCTCGTCATCTTCACCAACGGTTATGACGCCACGGTGACGGATATGTATTTTGCAAGCGCCGTGGCCGCGTCGCGCCGTGGTTATCACGCCCTGGTGTTTGACGGGCCAGGGCAGGGCGGCATGCTGTACGAACAGGGCGTGACAATGCGGCCCGATTGGGAGACGGTGGTGGGCGCCGTGGTGGACTACGCGATCACGATGCCTATCGTGGACCCCAAACGCATCGCACTCAGCGGCTGGAGCCTGGGCGGCCACCTGGCGCCACGCGCGGCGTCCGGCGAACCCCGGCTGGCGGCCTGCATTGCGGACCCGGGCCAACGTAGCCTCGCGGGCTCGTTCCGGCCGTTGGCCGTCAAGCTGGGCGCCAGCCCGGAAAGCGCGCACAACCTGGGTGAGGTGGACCAACCCGTGATGGACCGCCTCTGGCAGTTCGTCACGGCCAGCCCCGTGCTGACGTGGAAGGTGGTGCAGCGCGGCTTCTGGGTGCACGGCGTGGACAATCTGCGTGACTACCTGCGAGCAATCGAGCCGTTCACCCTGGAGGGCCGGGTCGATCAGATTACGTGCCCGACGCTCATGACGCTGGCCGAAAACGACCCGTTGGCGGCTGGCACGTTGCAGTTCTTCGACGAGTTGCGCTGCCCCAAAACGCTGCTGCGCTTCACCGAGCAAGAGGGCGCGGGGGATCACTGCGAATCCGCGAACCGCTCGCTGTTGAACCGCCGCGTGCTGGACTGGTTGGACGGCGTGCTGTAGGCGGACCGGGCCGCGCCCGCCGCGCTGCCTATAATTGCACCGATCCCCGCTTTTTAGACGGCAGTCCTGCCGTGCCTCATGTCGACCTTGCCTTTGCGCGTGCTGTCGGTGATTCCACCGATGACGCAGCTGAATACCCCGTATCCGTCCACCGCCTACCTGACCGGCTTTCTGCGTTCGCGCGAGGTCACCGCGTTTCAGGAGGATCTGGCGCTTGCCCTGGTGCTGCGCCTGTTGTCGGCCGACGGCCTGCGCGCCGTGGCGCAGCGTATCGACGCGCTGCCTCTTGAAAAACATACGCAACCGATCCAGGCCTTCGTCGCCATGCAGGCGCGCTATCTGGCGACCATTGGGCCGGTGATCGGCTTTCTGCAAGGCCGCGATCCCACGCTGGCGCACCGCATTGCCGGGCGCAACTATCTGCCGGAAGGCCCGCGCTTCAGCTCGCTGGACGTCTATCTGGACGAGGATGGCGGCGATCCGCTGGCGTGGGCGTTTGGCGCGCTGGGCCTGCAGGACCGGGCCAAGCATTTGGCCACGCTGTATCTGAACGACCTGGCCGATGTGCTGCGTGACGCCATCGACCCGCGCTTTGAATTCGTGCGCTATGCCGAATCGCTTGCGGGCAGCCAGCCGACGTTCGACCCGCTGGCAGAGGCGCTGGCTGCACCGATGAACCTGGTGGACGAGACGCTGCGCGAACTGACGGATGCGGCGCTGGCGCGTCACAAGCCGACGATGGTTCTGCTGTCGGTGCCGTTCCCGGGGGCGGTGTATGCAGCCTTTCGCATCGCGCAGGCCATCAAGGCGCAGGACCCCACCATCGTCACCGTGCTGGGTGGTGGCTTCGTCAACACCGAGCTGCGCGAACTGAAAGACCCGCGCGTGTTCGATTACTTCGACTTCGTCACGCTGGATGCCGGTGAGCGCCCCTTGCTGGCGCTGCTGGAGCACGTGCAGGGCAAGCGGTCGCGCCAGCGGCTGGTGCGCACGTTTGTGCGCGATGCGGACAGCGGCGCGGTGCGGTACGTCAACCTGGTTGAACCGGACGTCGCGTTCGCTGAGGTGGGCACGCCCACGTGGGACGGCCTGCCGCTGGATCGCTACCTGTCGCTGCTGGACATGCTGAACCCGATGAACCGCCTCTGGAGCGACGGCCGCTGGAACAAGCTGACCGTCGCCCACGGCTGTTACTGGAAGAAGTGCAGCTTCTGCGACGTGGGGCTGGACTATATCGGCCGTTACGAGGGCGCATCCGCATCCGTGCTGGCCGATCGCATTCAGACCATCGTGGCCGAGACCGGGCAGACCGGCTTTCATTTCGTGGACGAAGCGGCGCCGCCCAAGGCGTTGAAGGCGCTGGCGGCCGAGCTGATCGAGCGCAACGCCGGCATTTCGTGGTGGGGCAACATCCGCTTCGAAAAGACCTTCAGCCCGGAACTGTGCGAACTGCTGGCCGACAGCGGCTGCATTGCGGTGTCCGGTGGCCTGGAGGTTGCGTCGGACCGGCTCTTGAACCTGATGAAGAAGGGCGTGTCGATCGACCAGGTGGCGCGCGTGACGCGCGCGTTCAGCGATGCTGGCGTGCTGGTGCACGCCTATCTGATGTACGGCTTTCCGACGCAGACCGTGCAGGACACGGTGGACGCATTGGAGTACGTGCGGCAGCTATTTGAGAATGACTGCATCCAGAGCGGGTTCTTTCATCGCTTCGCCTGTACGGTGCATTCCCCGGTGGGCCTGAATCCGGACGAATACGGCATCACGCTCAAGCCCTTGCCCGACGTCACGTTCGCCAAGAACGACGTGGGCTTTCACGACCCCACGGGCGTGGACCACGACGCGCTGGGCAAGGGTTTGAAGAAGGCCATCTACAACTTCATGCACGGCATCGGCCTGGAAGAGGACGTGCGCAGCTGGTTCCCGTTCAAGGTGCCGCGCACGACGGTGGCGCGGCATCGGATTGCGCGCGCGCTGAGCCAGCGGGGGTAGTGGTCCAGGCCTGGCTTGCGTCGTTACAGCACGAAGCCGCCATCCGCAGTCAGGCTGGCGCCCGTGATGTAGCCGGCGTCGGCCCCCGCCAGAAATGCCGCAAGACCCGCGATTTCAGTCGATTTGCCCATGCGCCCCAGCGGAATGCGGGGAATGAGCTGCGCCGTCCATTCCGCCGTCAGGTCCGTCTGGATGGGACCCGGCTGGATGTTGTTGACCGTGATGCGGCGTGGTGCAAGGTCCAGCGCCGCGCCGCTGACCATCGCGGCGACGGCGGCCTTGGTCATGGCGTAGACGCTGCTGCCGGGCAAGCCGGTCCGGATGGCGGTGTTGCTGCCGATGGTGATGATCCGTCCGCCGTCGCGCATGTTGGCGGCCGACGCCTGGATGGCCAAAAACACGCCGCGCACGTTCACTGCCAGCATCTGGTCCAGCTCGTCGAGCGGGACTGCGCTGATCGGGTTGGCGCGGTAGATGCCGGCGTTGACGACAGCGACACTCAGCGGCCCGAACTGTTGCACGGCGGTGTCCACTGCGCATGCGATGGCTTGCGGGTCGGCGCTGTCGGCTTCAATGGCCAGCGCGAGACCACCGCTGGCCTCGATGGACGCGACGACCGCGTTGGCGCTGTCCGCGCGGCTGGCGTATGTTAGGGCCACCGCATAGCCGGCTTCCGCCAGCCTTGCGGCAATGGCGGCGCCGATGCCGCGGGAGCCGCCGAACACGAGCGCGGCGGGGGATTCAAGGGGTGGGATTTGTTCCATGATGTGCACCGTTTTCAGTAGGTGCTTGCATCATCCCGCTGAACCCGCGCCCGTGCATCACCGGATTCAAGTCGCAGTGTGTGCGGCAGGAATCACGGATACACGCCGGTACGAATCCCCGCTGTATGCGCGCATTTTGGCCCGCCGTCCTGGCGCAAAGGCTACCGGAATCTGCCGCTTGATGCCGCCCCTCAGGCCGTCGGCGGCGCGTCCGGCACGGTGTTCAGCAAGGGCTCGGCGGCCTCGGCGCCGTGTACCGCGTCGGTCAGATCCTCGGTCATTTCGTGGTCGAGCGCGCCCTGGATCAGGTCATCGGTCACGCGCAGCTCCACCCCCACCGGCGACATCTGCGCGGCGGCAGCAAAGGGCGCCACGGGGGCGGGCGCGGGACGCTCGTTGCGGCGCCAGACAAAGAACGTGACCAACCCCAGGTTCAACAGCGCAAAGCACCAGAACAGGCCCGCTTCGCCAAACTTCGCCATCACCGGCGAAATCGCCAGCGGACTGAGCGCCGATCCCAGCGAGTTGATCAGCAGCAGCCCCTGGATCATACGCACCAGCGCGTCGGCCGGCGCGCGGTCGGCCGCGTGGCTGACGGCGACCGGATAGATCGCAAAGACGCCGCCGCCCAGCAGGAACAGCAGCGGCATCAAGAAGGACGAGCCCGGCGGCAGCATCAGGATCAGCAGGCTGAGCACGGCGCAGAATACGGCCAGCGCGATCAGCACCACCTGCCGGTCTCGCAGATCCGACCAGCGTCCCACCGGATACTGCAGCACCATGGCGCCCAGAATCACCGCGCCCATCATCTTGCCGACCTCGGCAACGTCCAGGCCGATGCGCTGCAGATAGAGCGGCAGCAGTGTGTAGACCGCGGCAATGGCCACGCCCGATCCAAAGCAACCCATCACGCCGGTGGGCGTCATGCGCGCCAGATGCTGCGGCAACAGCGGCTCGACGCGTTCCACCAGCGGCGACACGCGCGGAATGATCACCATCGGCAGCACGGACAGTGACGCCAGCAGGCCGGCCACCATGAACGGCGCCATGTCGCCCAGCCGCGTGATCGCGCCCAGCTCCAGCTGGCCCAGCATGCCCGAGCCATACAGCGCGATCATGTACAGCGCCAGCAGACGGCCGCGCATCTTGGCATCGCCCGCCAGCAGCAGCCAGCTCTCGACCACCAGAAAGACGCCGACGCTTGCCCAGCCGTTGATCAGGCGCAGCATGAACCAAGCCTCGCGATTGAAGATCAGGCCCTGCAGCAGCACCGTCACGGCGATCAGGGACGCAAAGCTGCTGTAGGCGCGGATATGGCCGATGCGCAGGATCAGGCGGTCATTGAAGATCGCGCCCAGGGTCAGCCCGATGAAGTACGACGACGAAATGATGCCGACCACCGTGGCCGATTCGCCGGCGGCGTCCAACTGCAGGGTCGTGAGGGAAGAGATGAAAGCGTTGCCGATGCAGACAACGAACAAGCCAAGTAGGGGCCCGAGCACCAGGCCCAACAACTGCCGAGACATGAAATCCTCGATTTCCAGAACAGCAAAAGCATCCGGTGCGACCGGACAAACGATCAATGGGTTGGGGGAATGCGTCATGGTTCGCCTGGCTTGGGAGGGCAATGCCATGCGCTTGGGCGCGGGCCGGGTGCTCGGGGCACGCTCGGCGGGAATCCGGCGCGGATTGTAGCGCTGATTGGCGGGTGGTCCGGCGGGCCCCCTGGGCGCTTGCGGCTGGCTTGCCAGATCGGGCTGAACCGGTCAGCATCGCACCCCATGCGACCTTTGAACGAACTCATCAACGAAACCGAGCCGGCCTTGCCGCTCGTCCATGATTGGATTGCCGGTGCGGCTGTTCAGTGTGAAATCCTACCGCCTTCGCCACGCAACGACGATGTCCTGCTTGCGTTGCAAGTGACGACCCGGTCCCCGATGGGAGCCATCGCGCACGGCACGGGCGGCCTGCTGCTTGATGGCGGCTGGCTTCGCGTGCTGGGCAGCGGGCATCCGCGCCTACCGCGCGACCTGGCCGGCTGGAACGCGGGGCGGGCGGATGGCTTGCTGCTTGTCGCGGACGACGCAGCGGGCGGCTTCTTTGCGCTGAACGGCGGTGCGCTGGGCGATGATCCGGGCATGCTCTATTACCGCGCGCCCGACAACCTGCAATGGGAGGCGCTGGAGCTGGGCTACTCCGATTTCCTGCAAGCCATGCTGGCCGGACGAATCGAGGACTTCTATGCCGCGTTGCGCTGGCCCGAATGGCAAGCCGACGTGAAAGCATTGGGCCCGGATCAGTGCTTTTCGTTCTATCCGTTCCTGTGGACCCAGGAAGGCTCGCCGGCGGCCAGTTCGCGCAAGGCGGTCGATATCGCCGAACACTACGCCCTGACATTGGGCGTTGATGTCGGGCATTGACCCGGCCGTCTGACAGTCCGCCCGGCGCGCTGGCGCCCTACGTCAGCGCCATCCCGCCGTCCAGCCGCAGGTTGGCGCCCGTGACAAAGCTGCTCTCGTCACTGGCCAGATACAGCGCGGCGCGCGCCAGTTCGTCGGGGCGGCCCATCCGGCCCAGGGGAATGGCGGCGGCCATGGCGTCGTCCAGCCCCGCGCGCTGATCAGCGGGCAGTCCCAGCTTTTCCAGGATGGGCGTATCCACCGGGCCGGGGCTGATGACGTTGACGCGGATGCGCCGCGCCTTCAGTTCCAGCGCCCAACTGCGGGCCATGGCTTCGATGGCGGCCTTGCTTGCTGCATAGACGGCATGGCCTTCCAGCACCTTGGCGCTGGCAATCGAGCTGACCAGAATGATGGACGCGCCGTCGTTCAGTACGGGCAGGGCTTTGGTCACGCCAAAAAACACCCCGCGCGTGTTGGTCGCGAACTGACGGTCGTAGTGTTCGACGGACACCTGCGCCGACGGCTCCAGAATGGCGACGCCCGCGTTGGCCAGGTAGATGTCCAGGCCGCCGAAGCGTTGCCGGACGTCGGCGACCACGCGGTCGTGCGTGTCCAGGTCGGCCACGTCCCCCGTGATACCCAGCGCGTCATGGCCGATGGCGCGCACGGCTGCGTCCACCGCGTCCTGCCGGCGGCCCAGGATGACGACCTGTGCGCCGGCCTGGGCGATGGCGAGGGCGGAAGCGAGCCCGATGCCGCTATTGCCCCCGGTGATGAGGGCGACTTTTCCCTGTAGTGGGGTCATGGCTTTTCCAGAAAGATGAAGGAAAGGCCACTCTATCTATTCCAAAAAGCGTTAAATAGGGGATCTTTGTACAAGCACCTATTCCGCAAGGTCATCAATGGACATGCCGCCTGACGTTTCCGCGCTGGTTGCCTTTGCCACTGCCGTCGAGGCCGGCTCCTTCAGCAGCGCCGGCCGGATCCTGGGCACGTCGCCTTCTGCCGTGTCCAAGGCCATCGCGCGGCTGGAGCGGCGTTTCGGCATCCGGCTGTTCCAGCGGTCTACGCGAGTGCTGTCGCTCACACCCGAGGGGGCGGCCTACTACGAGCGCGTGTCGCCGCTGCTGCGAGCGCTGGATGATGCCAGCGAGGTCATGCAGCCGGCAGCGACCGCGCAAGGGCGCCTGCGGATCACGGCGCCCGGCGACCTGGGGCGCCTGCTGATGACGCCCATCGTCAACCGCTTCCTGCCCGCGCACCCGGACTTAAAGCTGGAAATGAGCCTTGCCGACCGCCATGTGGATCTGATCCGCGAAGGATTCGACCTTGCGATCCGCGCGGGCCGTGTCGCGGATTCGGAACTGAACGCGCGACAACTGGCGCAACTGCCACTGACGCTGGTGGCGTCGCCTGCGTATCTGAAGCGGTGTGGCACGCCGCGCAGCATCGGTGATCTGCCGCGCCACGCGCACGTGCGATATCTGCTGGCCGGAAGCCCTTTTCCCATCACGTTCGCATCGGGGGAGGTGGTCCGCCCGGAGGGCGTGTTCGACACCGACGACGGCACGGCGCTGCGCGCGGCCGCGTTGGGCGGCCTGGGCATTATCCAGATCCTGCGGCTGGCGGTCACCGACGACCTTGCGGCCGGGCGGCTGACCGAGGTGCTGCCCGAGGCGCAATTGCCCCGCGTGCCGGTGTCCGTGCTGCACGCTTTCGGCCGCCACGCGCCCATGCGGGCGCGGCTGTTCATCGAATTCATGGCGGATCAGCTGCAGTCGCTTGCGTAGCGTCATCCGAGCGAGCGCAGGACGTGTGGCGGAATTAAAACAGGTCCACATCGAATCGTTTGCGCGAGCGCAAATTCTTCGCGCATGCCAGGTTGACCACTGCCGTGTTAACGATATTTTTCGTAAGATAAGCGCCTATCATTCTCATTTGCATTGAACTTGAGGGCGTGGAAAGTGTCTGAGGAAAAATTGTTTTTGATGGATTCGCGAGTAGCGCGAATCGCCCCTAGCGTGGCGCTCACCCTGATGTTGCCGTTGCACGCGGCGTACGCGCAGGACGCGCAGCAGGCGACGACGTTGCAGCCTGTCACCGTGACGGCGGGCGCCTTGGGCGACGGGGACCTGCCGCCGGTCTATGCCGGGGGGCAGGTCGCAGAAGGCGCGCGGCTCGGCCTGATGGGAAACCAGTCCGTCATGGACACGCCGTTCAACGTCACCAGCTATACGTCCGAACTCATCAAGAACCAGCAGGCGCGCACGCTGGCCGACGTCATGGCGAACGATCCGTCCGTGCGCTTCACGACCTCCAGCGGCCACGCCTACGAAAACTTCCGCATCCGGGGCTTCGACGTCAACCAGAACGATGTGGCGATCAACGGCATGTACGGCTTGGCGCCCATGGGCCGCACGCCCGTGGAATTCGTCGAGCGGGTTGAAGTGCTGAAGGGGCCCAACGCGCTGTTCAGCGGCATGGCGCCCAGCGGCGCGGTGGGCGGAACGGTCAATCTGGTCACCAAGCGTGCGACCGACACGCCCACGGCCACGTTCGGCGTGGACTGGCTGTCCGATGGGCAACTGGGCACCACGATCGACGCCGGCCGGCGCTTTGGCGCCCGCAATGAATGGGGCGCGCGCGTCAACGGTTCGTTCAGCGACGGCGCCACCACGCTGGACGGCCAGTCCAGAAAGCGCGAATTCCTCTCGGCGGGCCTGGATTACCGGGGCAGCGCGCTGACGGCATCCATCGACGCCTACCACAGCCAGGAATCGTTCACGGGCGGCACGCCAGCGATGTTCTGGTTCGCGAGCCCGGTGGTGCCGGTGGCGCCCGATCCCCGCATCAACCAGTTCAGCACCGCGTACGGCAGCATCCAGAGCAACGCCGTCATGGGCCAGGCCGAGTACCGCTTCAACGAGCACGTGTCGGCGTTCGCGGGCGTGGGCCGGCGCGACAGCGACCAGTCCGGCCTCATCAACGGCACGCATGCCCGGCAGATCCAGCCCAACGGCGATTTCACCGGCCAGATCGTGGGCCAGCGCGCCTACACCGACGCCACCACCGCCGAGGGCGGCCTGCGCACGCGCTTCAAGACGGGCAGCGTCGGCCATGAACTCGTGCTGCAGGCGTCCTACCTGAAGCTCGAGGACGGATCGGCTACCGGTCCCGCTTCGGTATTCCGGTCCAATATCTACGACCCCATCACGCCGGTCATGCCGGCGCTGCCGGGCAGCCCGCCCAAGACCAGCGAGAACACGCTCACCAGCCTGGCGCTGGTCGACACCATGTCGTTCCTGGACGACAAGCTGCGCGTGACCGGCGGCGTGCGCAACCAGCGCGTGAAGACCAGCAACTTCGACAAGACCGGCAAGACCACGGCGCGCTACGACGAAGACGCCGTGACGCCAGCCGTGGCCGTCGTCGTCAAGCCGTGGGGGCCCGATCTGTCGTTCTACGCGAACTACGTGGAAGGCCTGAGCAAGGGCGACAGCGTCACTGACACCACCGCATCCAACTTTGGCGAAGTCTTTGCCCCCTACAAGACCAAGCAGAAGGAGCTGGGTGTGAAGTGGAACGCCGGCACCTTCACCAATACGCTGGCGCTCTTCGAGATCGAAAAGCCGATGCTCGTGACCGAAGGCTCCACCGCCCAGCCCACCTATGCGGACGGTGGCGAAAAGCGCGTGCGCGGCGTCGAGTGGAATACGTTTGGCGAGATCGCGCAGGGCGTGCGCGTGCTGGGTGGCGTCACGTACACGCAGGGCACGCAGGTCAAGACTTCATATGGCCGCTACAACGGCAATACTGCCGTCGGCGCGCCGCGCTGGCAGGTCAACACCGGGGTGGAGTGGGATACGCCGTGGGTGCCTGGCCTGACGCTGACCGGACGCGTCCAGGCGACGTCGCGCCAGTACGCGGATTCGGCCAACAACATCGAGATCCCCGGCTGGGGCCAGGTCGACCTGGGCGCGCGCTATGCGACGAAGGTCAATGGCCGCGACGTGGTGCTGCGCCTGAACGTCAACAACGTGTTCAACAAGTATTACTACGCGGGCATCTTCAGCGACACCACGCCCATTGCGACGTTGGGGCCCGCCCGCAGCGTCATGGCGTCCGCCGCCATCACCTTCTGACAGGCGGCCTGCATGGCGTCCGCCGCGCCCTCCGTTCCAGCGATCGGGGCGTGCGGCGGACCCAGACATCATTCACTCCGGGGTGACCATGCCAGTCCTCATCCTTGCCAGCCTGATTGCCGTGTGCATCGGCTGCTTCTGCATCTATCGCGCATCGCCCAACCAGCAATGGGCAAGCGCTCCGTGGCCCGCCGCGCCCGCCCGCACGGCGGGCATCGCGCTGCTGGCGTTGGGCGGCTGGGGATGCTTGTACGGATTCACCGTGGTCACCGCGGTGTTCGTATTCTGTACGGCGCTGATGCTGTTCTTCTGCCTGATTCCGCATCTGGGCGTATTGCGTCGGATGTACGGCAGAGCCATGCCCGGGGGAGTACGCGATGACGCCCGCTAAGCCAGCGCCCATCCGCCGTGACTGGGTCTCAAAGACCCTGGCCGGCACGTTGTTGGGATTCGCGATCGCCCTGGGCGCCAGCGTGCTGCTGGCCGCCTTGACGTCCACCGTACCGCTTGCGACGCGCTCGCAGCTTGCCATGTGGCTGGTGCCGCCCGTGTGGCTGGGCATCGCGTCCACCGTCTACTTCTTCGGCAGCGGTCTGCGCGCCTGGTGCTGGCTGGGCGGGATCTGCCTGGCGCTGTATGGCGGGCTGTACGCGGCCGGCGCGTTATAAGCAGGAGGATCGCCATCATGCGAGCCGACTACATCCGCATCTACAAATCCGTTCATACCTGGACGGGCATTCTGACCGGCATGGCGCTGTTCATTGCGTTCTACGCGGGCGCGCTGACCCTCTTCAAGGAACCTATCGCGCGCTGGGCGTCGCCGCGGCCGGACGTGGCGATGGCGCCGCTTGAAACCGCGCCCGACCTGATCGCCAAGACGCTGGCGGCGCGGCCCGACGTGGCCAAGGGCTTCACCATTCATCTGCAGCCCACCGAGAACGTGCCTGCGCGCATGGCATGGGAAGTGCGCGACCCGCAGGCCGACGACCATGACGAATCAACCGTGCGGCATTATGTCGCCCGCCTGGACGCGGCCGGGGCCGTGCAGATCGGCGAGGCCGAGCCCAGCAGGCTGGGCAATTTCATCGACGTGCTGCATCGCGTGGTCGGTTTGCCGGCGGACAGCGACCCCAACCGTTGGTTCATGGGCGTCGTCGCGTCGCTGTATGCGATTGCGCTGGTGTCCGGCGTCATCGTTCTGCTTCCTTCGCTGGTCAAGGATTTCTTCGCGCTGCGGGTGGGCAAGAACCGCAAACGCATGTGGCTGGACGCGCACAACGTGGTGGGCATCATCTCGCTGCCTTTCCATATCGTGATGGCGCTCAGCTCGGTCGTGTTCGCGTTTCACGATGGCATCTACGACATTCAGGACCGGCTGATGTACGGCGGCAAGCTGGAATCGGTGTTCCAGCGCGGTGGTGGCGCTACGCCCGACGCCGCGCCGCGCAATCCGTCCTCCATGCTGACGCCGCAAGAGTTGCTGCAGCATGCGGGCAGGCTGTCGCCATCGTTCGAGCCCATTGCGCTGCAGTACACGCAGGTGACCGCGCCACGCGCCATCGTCCGCATCTGGGGCAAGGACCCCGCCGCGGTGTCGCCCCGCGCCCGCGGCGGCTTCGTGGCGATGGACCCGTACAGCGGCAAAGTGCTCAACACCGACTACCTGCCGGGTCGCCAGGATGCGGCCAACCTGTGGGTCAGCAGCTTCTTTGCATTGCACATGGCGTCCTTCGGCGGCGCGGCGGTGCAGTGGTTGTATTTCCTGCTGGGGCTGGCGGGCGCGTGGCTGTTCTACAGCGGCAACCTGCTCTGGATCGAGTCGCGGCGCAAGCGCGCGGACCGGCGAACCGGCGCGGTGCCGGTGCAGCGGCTCGACACGCGGTTGATGGCGTCCACGACAGTGGGCGTGTGCCTGGGCAGCGTGTGCGGCATTTCGCTCATGATGCTCGCCGCCAAGGGTTTGCATGGGCATGTCGCCGACGTGGACATGTGGATCAAAGGGCTGTACTACGCGGCGTTCTTCGCGGCCATTGTCTGGTCGTTCGTGCGAGGCGGTGCAGCGGCGGCGGTGCATCTGCTATGGCTGGCGGCCGCGTTCACATTGGCAATTCCGTTGACCTCACTGTTGGGCGTGGTGGCGCCGTCAACCGGCTTGTGGGCGCACTCGTCGGCAGCAACGCTGGGCGTGGACGCGACCGCGCTGGCGATGGCGCTCGGGTTCACATGGATGGCGCGAGCCACGCAGCGACGGCTGGCGCACGGCGAAGCAGACAGCGCGTGGGCGCTCCGGCGCTCGCGCCCCGGGGCGGACACCACAGCTGAAACGCACGCTTGAGCGCCGGGCCGGCCGCGCGGCGCCTCATACAAGCAAAAAAACCGCGCGCTATTGCAGATTTTTGGTCTCTGTGCCCGGCGATCAAATCCTCGTCAGAACATGAATACCAGACAGATCTGATTCAGTCAGAGTATTTGTGCTCAATGTTTATTCGGAAGGGTTTTCTAGCATTGACCCCTAATGCAAACGTCCTGCGTCGAGCGCGACCAATTGAAATTGGCTGCGCCGCTCCCGGTCCACTCGCTGGGCGTGATGACGACGCGGATTTATCAGCCAATCCAAGCAGGGGGGAACATGCGTTGCGGGTGCGATTCTGTGGAAAGCGGCGTGCATGCGGTTTCAAAGGCAACCGGTCACGCAAAAATAAAGAAATCCATATTCGTTGATCGCGGGAACGCCGGTCCAGGTGCTTTCAGACACCGCCGTGCAACGTGTTTCATCGCGAGCGTGGCGTTGCTGGCGCCGGTTTCGGCGCTGGCGGACATTATCGGTGAAAGCGGTGTCGCCGGCTTGGGTGGCACATCCGGCATGCGCGGCGGCGATGGCGGCGCCGGGCACACCGCTGTCGTTATCACGGACACCACCCCGTTCGAGAACGCGGAACGTCTGATCGGCGGCGCGGGTGGCGGTGGTGGCGGTGGCGGCGGGGGCGGGGGCCAGGTAAGCGGCAGCGGCGGAGCCGGCGGCAATGGCGGCCAGGGCGGACACGGTGTCGAGCTGTCCGCGGACGGCGCGGTGTTGACCAACCGGGATCTGATGCAAGGGGGCGCCGGTGGTGGCGGCGGGGGCGGCGGCGGCAGCGCGTTCAACATGGGGTCGGCCGCCGGCGGGAGAGGCGGCGATGGCGTGGGCGGCGCGGGCGGCGGCGGCGGCGGTGGCGGCGATATTCCCTTGAATGGAGTGCCTATGCTGCCAGGCGACGGCGGCAACGGCGGTCAGCCAGGGCTGGATGGCACCGTGGGCTCCGCTTTTTTTGGCGCCGGCGGCGGCGGTGCGGGCGGCAGCCTCAATCCGTTTGGCTGCGAAAGCGCCAATGGCGCCGATAGTGGTTGCGGTGGAGCGGCCGGGGCCGGCGGCGGGTTGGCCTACGGCGCGGGTGGCGGGCAGCCTGGCGCCTCCAACAACCTGAATGGCACGAACGGCGCGAACATCGTTTCTTCCCGGACTGGCGCCGGAGGCGGGGGTGGCGGCGCGCCCGGTGGCCTGGGGGGCAGAGGCGGCGGCGCCGAAGGCGGGCCTACGGGGTCAAGCGCTGGCGGCACGTCGTTGGGCGGCTATGGCATACACGTCGTGGGCGCCAACACCGTGATCACGAACGCCGGCCGCATTGTCCCGGGCACGGGGTCGGAGCAATCGGTGGCGATCCTGTACGCCGATACGGCCCACAATTCAGTGCTGAGGTTGCAGGCCGGCAGCGATATCCAGGGCACCGTGGATGCCACCCGATCCACCAACAACACGCTGGTGCTTGACGGCGCGGCAGGCGTCGACCCGACGACCGGCGCTTCAATGGCTTTCGACGTTTCGAAGTTGGGCGCTGCTGGGGGCGTTGGCGCCAACAAGGACGTGTACCAGGGCTTCTCCGCTTTCGAGAAAGCCTCCGAAGGCGCCTGGCAATTGGTCCATGCGCCCACGCAGGCACGCACCGCGTGGCGCATCACGGGCGGCACATTGGCCATTACCAGCGGCGACAGTCTTGGCAGCACGCTCGATGCCGTGACGCTGGACGGCGGAACGCTGCAGCTCCAGGACAACGCGGCCCTCCACCATGATGTGGTCGTTGACAGCACGGGCGCGATCAGCGTCGACGACGGACAGCAGTCAGTGCTGCACGGCGTGCTGACCGGAGACGGCAGCGACTTTGCCAAGACGGGCGGGGGCACCCTGGCCATCGCAGCCGACGGCAACTTCCACGGCTTCACGCATATTGACGACGGTACGCTGCAACTCGGCGCGGGCGGCACAAGCGGCGCCATCGGCAGCGGCGCCTTCATCAACCACGGCACGCTGGCGTTCAACCGCGCGGATGACTTCGTGTTCGGCAATGCGATCGCCGGCACAGGGAACGTGGTGAAAGCGGGCCCGGGCCTGACGACGCTGACGGGGCCGCTGACTTACACCGGCTTGACACTGCTGAACCAGGGAGAACTGGCCATTGACGGTACGACGCTGGGCTCGATGTCAAGCGCGGCGGGCGTCATGGCAAAGCTCCCGCCGCAACACACGCTGACCTTGCGCAATGCAGAGTTGAACGGCTGGATGCATGTGCCGGACACATTGAACGTGGATGCCTCCAGCCGCTGGAACATGTTCACCGGGCCGGACAATCCCGCATACAACCCCGTATACGCGACCACCAGTCACGGGACCATAATTAGCTTCGCTGGCGAGATCAACCTTGCCGGCCGCATCAACTTCATGCCGCCCGGCACGGCCAATGGCCTATCCGGCGGCAGCGTGCTGGTCGCCGACAACCTGAACGGCCAGGACGGTATCGTCCAACTGCATGTGCAGTCGACGGAAACCGGATTCACCGATCTCATTCGGCTCAACGGCGGCGCCGTCGGAACGACACATCTGGTTCTGCAAATGGATGAATCCTCCGTTGGGGACGCGCTTACCGGCGACGGCGTGATGGTTGTCCAGGCAAATGGCCCGACCGACAACGCGTTCGTGCAACGGGAGGAAACGCCAGGGGCAAACCGCAGAGGGGCTTTTCTCTACCGGTTGCAACACGGATCAAATGTTGTCAATGGCGTACAGGTTGCTCCGCATAATTGGTATGTGCGCAGCGAAGCGCGGCCCGAGGTTTCCCTGTATTCCCAACTGGGCAATCAGGCCGCGCGCCACGGAGAACTGACCGTCGGCACGCTGAATGACCGGATGGGGGCCACGGAAAGCCTGGCCCGCAAGGTTTACCCCATCGTGTGGGCACGCAGCCTGGCGGACTTGGGGCGTAATCACGGCAGCAGCGCCGGACTGGCCGCGCAAGACGTCGCGACGCGCTCCAGGCTGGCGGGCGTCCAGCTTGGAACCGACGTCTATGTAAACTTTCAAGGCTTGTCGCGGCGCAGTGCGGGGGTCTTTGCGTCAGCCAGCACCATGAAGACCGACGTGGACCATTATCTGGAAGTCAGCAAAGAAACCGTCGACGCGGGGCGCAGCGAGCAGACGGCGTATACCCTGGGCGGCTACTACACGCTGTTGGATGGAAAGGGCAGCTATCTGGATCTGGTCACGCAGGTCAGCCGCTACGACGTCAGGGCCAATTCGGCTGCGGGCGCAGGTCAGTTGACGACCACGGGGTGGGGCGGCTTGATCTCCGCGGAGGCCGGAAAATCATTCGCCGTTGGCGACGACACCAGCAACCTCCGGCTTGAGCCCCAGGCGCAGGTGATCTATCAGCGGATCAAGTTCTCGGGCGGTCAGGACGACGCAAGCGCGGTGGAGTTTCCCGGCGTGAACAGCTTGACGGGCCGACTGGGCCTGCGCCTGTCCAGGACATGGGATGCCGATTCCGCCAGGGCCAGTACGGCTTGGGCGACGGTCAACCTTCTAACCACCGCAGGCCACTCGTCAAGCCGCTATGCGACGGCCACGCAGGGCGACATCACCTTCAAGAACAAACTTGCGGGTCCGCGAGCGGGTTTGACGCTGGGATACGACAGCCTGCTGGGCGGAAATACCTTCCTGAATGTTCAAGCCGGCACCGAACAAGGCATCGGTAGCCGCAAGTCCAGCAACTACAACCTCAATGCCGGGATCAAAATCATCTTCTAGCGATGGCGAAGCATTGCACGCGCTACTTACTTGACGACGTAATTCTTCGCCTCGGCCTCGCCCGCCCACTTGCGCAGCGCGCTGATGAACTCCGGGCACACATTGCCATCGACGCTGGTGTCGGTGATGACGCTGTCCTGCATGCGCATCAGCACCTTGCACTCATACACACGCGTGCGGTTGGCGTAGTGGCCGGTGCTGCTGTTCTGGAACACCGGCGTGGCCGCCGTGGTGTTGGTGGCGGGGATCATGCCCACGACCTGCTGGCTGGTGCTGTCCACCACCCACTCGGTGTAGGGGGCGGACTGGTAGTCCGACCATTCCAGCTCCATCGTGTTGCCCACCGCCCGGATTTTGGAGGGCTCGCCCAGCGCCGCAATGGCGTCGTCGATGGAGCGGCCTTCCATGTTCTTGGCGACGTTCACGCTGGGCGAAAACGACAGACCCGACTTGAAGACCTGGCTCAGCGACGGCATCGTGGAGCTGCCGCCGGTGGGCATCGGCGCGCAGCCGGCCAGACCCAGCGTGAGGAGCAGGCCGGTCAACAGAAGGAAGGAACTGCGGTGTCGGTTGGAATGCGGTGTCGGCTTCATGGTGTGTGGTCCAGGCTTGCGGGGTGGCAGGTCCCTCGGTAGGCGAGGACACGGCGCCGATTGTGTCTGTTCGTGACGGGGCCATTGTTCGCTGGCGCCCGCGACGGCAATTCGCGCGGCCGAGACAAGGATGGCCCGCGCTGGAAAGTGCGACATTTTTACCGAAAAAGGGGGCCGGAGTTCGCAATCCGAAGTGTGAAATTTGTTACCTAATATGCCGGTTGAGCAACGCCATAGAGGGACGGACCCCGGGGACGCTGCGCTAAGATCGTCCCCGCCCAATCCACTGGATTTCACGACGATCATGCCCGCTCGCTTTCAATTCCTGATCCGCGCCGCGTTTGCGGCCCTGGCCCTGGTGGCGGGGCTGGCATCGCCCACGGCGCACGCCGCCGAAAAGCTCTACGGCGGCATCGCCACGGACGGCAAGCATTCCCGGATTTTCTGGGTGCTGCCCGAAACCGATGGCAAGGCGGCCGAAGCCGCCGCGCTGGCCGAGTGCCGCAAGGCCGGCGGCAAGGAATGCAAGGTCTTGAGCTGGTTCTCCGACAGCTGCATGGTGTACGCGCGCAACTCCGTTCAGGATCTGTTCCCGGGCAACAGCGTGTCGCCCGAGATGGCCGCCAAGAAGGCGATCCGGCGCTGCACCGCCGGCAGTCCCGACGGCAAATGCCGCCTGACCACCATGCCGCTGTGCGTGGGCCCGGGTTACAGCGCCGCCGACATGCAGGCGCCCGTGAAGGCCACGCCCGCCGATCTGGAGCGGCTGTCGGCCAAGCTGAACCAGCGCGAATACTGGGGCGCCATCGCCGAAAACGAAGAAGGCGGCCTTCTCTATGCCGACGGCTATCCCAACGAAAACGATGCGCTGTCCAAGCTGCTGGATTGGGAAGACTGCAAGGGCTGCCGGAAGGTGCTGACGTACACCGACAGCTGCGTCGGTCTCGCGTGGCCCAAGGGAGCCAAGGGGCGCGGCACCAACTTCACCGTCCTCAACCCGGACCCGAAGACGGCCCGCGATGAGTCGCGTGCCGCTTGCAGCGCCAAGACCGGCAGCCCCGCTTGCGTGGCGATGGTGCGTTGTTCCGGCCGTTCGTATATCGACGGCTATGCGGGCGAGGACCAAAAACCGAACTGACGGCGGCGCACGATGCCGCTTGCAACAAGACGGGCCTGCGGGCCCGTTTTTGTTGTTAAAGCCGCCGCGTGGCGCATTACGCCAACGCGCAAACGATCGTCGAACATATGCAAATAAGCCCGCGTCTTTAAGGCTTCTGGCAATGTCCAAGCAATTACAACCTCTTTGTCTGGTTGTACTTGCGCGGCCTAGAATCAGCCTTGTTCCATAGCAGGCGGCAGGGCATGTCATCGCGACTTTCGATCGAATCGGTACAGCTTCCATTCCTGTCGCAACGGCATCAGGCCGTCCGCGATTTCTACCATCGGATCATCGGTTTGGAAGAGATGCCGGGCGACGGCGACCGCCTGCGATTCGCCTTGGGCGACGCCACGTTGTCGCTGTCGCCGGTGGACGAAGTGAGCCGCGCGGTCAAACCCGACTACCTGGGCATCAAGGCCAGCGCCTACGACGACATCCTGTCGCGCCTGCGCCAGGCGGGTCATCATCCCGTGTGCTCGCTGCCGGATGCGCTGCCGCGTGTCATGTACGTGAAGGATCCTTCCGGCAATCAGTTGGCTATCCTGGACTGAGGCGCGCACGATGAACTTCCAGCAATTGCGATCCGTGCGCGAAGCCGTGCGCCGCGACTTCAACCTGACCGACGTTTCAGAAAGCCTGCACACCTCCCAGCCTGGCGTCAGCCGGCAGATCCGCGAACTGGAAGAAGAGGTGGGCGTCGACATCTTCGTGCGTTCGGGCAAACGTTTGATCGGTCTTACGCCGCCCGGCGAATTGATCTTGCCGCTGGTGGAGCAGATCCTGCAGGCGGCCGACAACATCCGCCATGCGGGCGCGGAGTATGCGGACAGCCGGACAGGCGTGCTCTCGATCGCGGCCACGCACTCGCAGGCGCGCTATGCCTTGCCGCCGGTCATCAAGGAATTTCGCCAGCGCTACCCCGAGGTCGTGCTGCATCTGCACCAGGGCTCGCCCAGGCAGGTCTCGGAGATGCTGCTCGAAGGCGAGGCCGACATCGGCGTGGCGACCGAAGCCGTGGCGGACTACCCAGGCCTGGTGAACCTGCCGTGCTACCGGTGGAGTCACAGCGTCATCGTGCCGCGAGGCCATCCGCTGGCGCGCCAGCACGACGGCGTCACGCTGTCGCAGCTATCGCGCTATCCCATCATCACGTATGGACGCGGCTACACGGGCCGCGCGCATATCGACGAAGCCTTTGCACGCGCCGGCATCACGCCCGACATCGTCATGACCGCGATGGATGCGGATGTGATCAAGACGTACGTGGAACTCGAATTGGGCGTCGGCATCGTGGCCGCGGTGGCCTGGGACGCCGAGCGCGACAGCCGGCTGTGCGCCATCGATGCGCGGCATCTTTTCGAGATCAACCTGACGCGGCTGGCGATCCGGCGCGGCGCATGGCTGCGCGGCTACGCCTTCCATTTTGTGGAGATGTTCGTGCCCACGCTGACACGGGAAGTGGTGGAGCGAGAGCTGAAGGGCGACGGCTGACACCGCCGTCATCGGGGCGAAAAAAAAGGAAGGCGCGGTGCCTTCCTTTTTCATTTCGCAACTACCGGATCAGCTCTTGATGAATGCCAGCAGGTCGGCGTTGATCACGTCCGCGTGGGTCGTCAGCATGCCGTGCGGGAAGCCCGGATACACCTTCAGCGTGCCGTTCTTGAGCAGCTTGACCGACAGGCGCGAGGCGTCGTCGATCGGCACGATCTGGTCGTCGTCGCCATGCATCACCAGCGTCGGCACGCTGATGGCCTTCAGGTCTTCGGTCTGGTCGGTCTCGGAGAAGGCCTTGATGCCTTCGTAGTGCGCCTTGGCGCCGCCGATCATGCCCTGGCGCCACCAGTTGTTGATCACGCCCTGCGAGACCTTGGCGCCGTCGCGGTTGAAGCCGTAGAACGGGCCCGCGGCCACGTCCAGGAAGAACTGCGCGCGGTTGTCGGCCAGCGCCTTGCGGAAGCCGTCAAAGACTTCGATGGGCGTGCCGCCCGGGTTCGATTCAGTCTTGACCATCAGCGGCGGGACGGCGCTGACCAGCACGGCCTTGGCGACGCGGCCCTGCGGCTCGCCGTGGCGGGCGACGTAGCGGGCGACTTCGCCGCCGCCCGTCGAGTGGCCGATGTGCACGGCGTTGCGCAGGTCCAGATGTTGAACCACGGCGGCGGCATCCGCGGCGTAGTGGTCCATGTCGTGGCCGTCGCTGACCTGGGTCGAGCGTCCGTGGCCACGGCGGTCGTGCGCAATGACGCGATAGCCCTGGGCGAGGAAGAACAGCATCTGGGCGTCCCAGTCATCGCTGGACAGCGGCCAGCCGTGGTGGAACATGATGGGCTGGGCCGTCTTGGGGCCCCAGTCCTTGTAGAAGATTTCAACGCCGTCGGGGGTAGTGATCGTGCTCATGTCTGGTTCTCCGGGGGGGTAGTTGGACCGCAGGGATAGACTAGGGCCTTATGCGTCACCGGGAAATCCTACGCTGGGCTTGGCGCGTCATACAAAGGTATAGGCGGGGTTTGGCGGCGGATGTGTCCAATCTGCCACCACCCGTCTTTACGCGGTCTGCGCGCCTTGCAGCGCGTCGGCCACGCATCGCGCCATGGCTTCACCGTCCACCGGCTTGTCCAGGTACGCACAGGCGCCCAGCGCCAGCAGCCGCTGCCGCGCCGCCTCGGTGGGGAAGGCCGTCATGAAGATCAGGGGAAAGCGGCGCCCCGACGCGATGAGCTCGGCCTGCAGCTGATCGCCCGTCATGGGCGACATCTGGACATCGGTGATCATGCAGTCCGGATCGCTGCCTCGCGGGTCGTTCAGGAACTCGGGGCCCGAGCCATAGGCGCGCACCTCGTAACCAAGCGAGCGAAGCAGGCTGCACAGCGCGATCCTGACCCCATCGTCGTCGTCGACAACCGCGATAGTGGGAGTGTGGTTCATGTAAGAAAATCCTTCGGGCCGGTCGGATCACGATGCGCATCCGATGCCCGGCATGTTCCGTTATGAACCTTTGCGCCTGCCGCGAAAATCATACAGAGGTTTGTCCCATCCCCGGGTCAGGACGCGGAAACGCCCAGCGCCTCGGCATGGCGGACCAGATCGGCGAGCGATCGGACCCCCATCTTGCGCATGACGTGGCCGCGGTGGATCTTGACGGTGATCTCGCTCAGGCCGATCAGGCCCGCCACCTGCTTGTTCATCAAGCCTGACACCACGTGCGCCATGACCTCCCGCTCGCGCGGGGTCAGGGTCTCGTAGCGGGCGCGCAGGCCGTCCATGGCTGCATCGCGGGAGCGGCGCTGGGTGTCACGCTCGATGGCGGCCGAAACCGCATCCAGCATGTCCTGTTCGCGGAATGGCTTGGACAGGAAGTCGACCGCGCCGGCCTTCATGGCGCGCACGGTCATGGGAATGTCGCCGTGACCGGTGATGAACACGATCGGCAGGTCGATGCCTTGGCGGATGAGCTGGTCCTGGAAGTCCAGGCCGCTGATGCCCGGCAGCCGCACGTCCAGCACGATGCAGCCGGGCGCGTCGGGAATCTGGGTCTGCAGCAGTTCGGCGGGCGACGCGCACAGGGTGGTGCGCAGGCCGATCGAGCGGAACAGGCTGTCCAGCGAGGCGCGCACGCTGGCCTCGTCGTCGACGACGATCACCTGGGATTGCGGAGCGGCGGGCGCGGCCCCGGTGGCGGTAAGGTGGTTCATGTGGAAGGGTTCCCCTGCGTGGTGGCGAGCGTCAGCGTGAAGGCCGCACCCGCGCCAGGCTTGTTGTCGACGGTAAGGCTGCCGCCATGGGCCTGCGCCGTGGTGCGGCAGATCGGCAGGCCCATGCCCATGCCTTGCGGTTTGGTGGTGAAGAAGGGATCGAAAAGGCGTTCCAGGTCGTCCGGCGCGATGCCCGGACCGGTATCGCCCACGGAAACGGCGACCAGACCGTCGTCGTGGCGCCGGGCGCTGACGGACAACTGGCGAGCCTGCATCTGGCCTGACATGGCCTGGCTGGCGTTGACCATCAGGTTGACCATCACCTGCTGAAGCTGGATCCGGTCGCCCATGATGAGCGGCAGGCCCGGCTCGATGTCCACCTGCAGCGCCACGCGCTCGCGCGTGAGTTCGTGCGCGACCAGGCGGGTGGCTTCGTCGATGACGGCGCCGATATCCAGCGGGGCCTGTTGCACCGGCGCCTTGCTGAGGAACGCGCGAATGCGTTTGACTATCTCGCTGGCGCGCCGGCCTTCGGAAATGATGCGTTCCATGGCCAGCTCGACCTCATGCAGATCGGGCTGGGGACGGCGCAGCCAGCGCATGCCCGCGTCGCCGCTGGTGACGACCGCCATCAAGGGCTGGTTGACTTCGTGCGCGATCGACGCCGTCAGTTCGCCCAGCGTGGCGACACGCGCCGCGTGCGCGAGTTCGGTCTGCGCCAGCAGCAGCGCGTCCTGCGCCTGCCTGCGCTCGGTGATGTCCACGACAAAGACCAGCACGGAACCGTCCACGTCGTCGGCCGGCGGGAAGGTGATGGTGAACAGCACCGGCACACGCGAGCCGTCCGCGTGCACGACCTCGGTCTCGCCTTCGTGGAAGGCGTCGCCCTGGGCAAACGCCGTCAGGGACCGCGCAAACATGCGGTCGTCTTCGCACAGGATGTCGTCGACGGAGTAGGGCGCGCTAGGGGCGACCGGCCGGCCCACCATGGCCAGGAACGCGGGATTCATGTCATCCACGTCGGTCAGCTTGCGCATCTGGCCGATGAATTCTGGATGCTGGGCGAGGTGGGCGGTGAGGGCGGGGCCATCCATCAGACCCAGGGCGGTCAGCTCGGTGCGCACGGCGCGCCAGTCTTCCTGGATGACACCGATGCGGCTGGCGTCGAACATGCGGCGGTAGCGTCTTTCGCTGCTGACCAGCGCGGTGTAGGCGGCCTTGCGGTCGGTGACGTCGCGATGCGTTTCCATGACGCCGGTGACCCGGCCCTGATGATCCCGTTGAAGCACCCAGCGGCTTTCCAGCACCAGCGTGGCGCCGGCCTGGGTCTTCTGTTCCAACGTACCGTCCCAGCTGCCGGTAGACAGAAGTTCGGCCTCGATGGCCTCGCGGCGGTCGGGGTAGCGGGTATGCAGCAGGTCATCGGCAACGCGGCCCAGCGCCATGCTGGCGGGCCAGCCATAGGCGTCTTCGGCGGTGCGGTTCCAGAAGTTGATCACGCCTTGGTGGTCGCGCACGAAGATCATGTCGTGCGACAGATTGAGCAGGCGCGCCTGCGCGGCGAGCCTGCGGGTAGCGCTCTGGTTTTGAAGCGCCAGCAGCGCCGCAATGCCGATGGCGGCCAGGCTGACCAGCGCGCGGGCCGTGGGCGAACCTACATGGTTCAGACCGTGGGAATTCAGATAGGCCGCGATGGTGAGCACGATGCCGCCGGTGCCCGCCACGATGATGTCCAGGCGCCGGAATGTGCGCGCCGCCAGCAGCACGACCACGACATAGAGCACGGCCACGGCGCCGTCGAAGTCGGTGAATGTGTCCACCACGGCAATGACCAGCGCCAGCAGCAGGGCGGCCGCGCGAAACAGAAATTGCATGCGATGCGGGCCCGCGGTCTCCGGGGCGCCGGGACGCGACTGCTGCGGCGGCTGGCCAGGTGCGCGGCCGAGTGTCGACGTGAGCAAGATCCACCTCTGGGTAAGGGCGCGCGCGTCGGGCAGGAAACCGGGGGCACGCAATGAGACCCGCACATTATCAGCCATCTTTGGAAGAAGACACGCGTATTTCCTGGGTAAACCTTGGTATGACCCGAGAAAACGATGAGCCGATTTTGCTGGCGGGGCGCCGTGGCTATTCTGGTTTCCATCGGGAATCGAAGCCCGAATCGTGAAGCCAACCCCTGAAGCCAACCCGGAGAAATTCCATGAACGATCTTTCGCTTCAAAGCCGCATGACCGCTCCCCTGCGCACCCCCACCGACCTGGGCGCCGAGGCCAGGGTCGACATCGCCGCCGCCCTCACGGGCCTGCTGGCCGACATGTTCGCGCTGTATCTGAAGACCAAGAACTTTCACTGGCATATGTCGGGTCCGCACTTTCGCGACTACCACCTGATGCTGGATGAGCAGGGCGACGAGATCTACGCCACGACGGATGTCATTGCGGAACGCGCCCGTAAGGTAGGCGGCAGGACGCTGCGTTCGATCGGCCACATCCAGCGCCTTCAGCGCCTGGCCGACAACGACGCCGACTACGTGACGCCCGAAGACATGCTGGCCGAGCTGGCCGACGACAACCGCCGTCTGACGGGCTTTCTGCGCGCCACGCACGCCGTGTGCGAGGAACACAACGACGTCGCCTCGACCAGCCTGATCGAAAACTGGATCGACGAGGCCGAGCGCCGCACCTGGTTCCTCTACGAATCGACCCGCGCCGCACGCTGATCCGACCCGGCCACATGCAGTCCTGACCTTCGCGCCGCGCGCGGCGCGTCCAGGAGACGTTTCATGTCATACGACTATCCCGCGGCCGTCCTGCCTGCCGGCACGACCGCTCCGTCCTTCGCCTTGCCGGCCACGCCGGACCAGACGGTTGCGCTGGAAGAATTGCGCGGCCGGCCGCTGATCCTGGCGTTCTATCCCGCGGACTGGAGCCCTGTCTGTGGCGACCAGATGGCGCTGTACAACCAGATCCTTCCTGAATTCCACAAGGCCGGCGCGCAGCTGGTCGGCATTTCGGTGGACGGGGTCTGGTGCCACGCCGCGTTCGCCGCGGACCGCAAGCTGCATTTCCCGCTGCTGGCGGATTTCGAGCCCAAGGGCGAGGTCGCCCGGCGCTACGGCGTCTATCGCGAACAGGAGGGCATCGCTGATCGTGCGCTGTTCGTCATTGACGCCGAGGGCGTCATCCGGTGGAGCTATGTGTCGCCGCTGGGCATCAACCCGGGCGCTGACGGCATCCTGGACGCGCTGGACAAGCTTGCCCCCGCCTTGCAAGGAGTTCAATCATGAGCCGCCTTTTCATCCCCGTGAATGCCCAAGATCACGCCGAAGGGCCGGACACCGCGCCCGTGACGCTGGTGGAGTATGGCGATTACGAATGTCCGTATTGCGGCGAGGCCTATCCCGTGCTGAAGGCGGTGCAGCGTGCGCTGGGCGACCGGCTGCGCTTCGTCTTTCGCAACTTTCCCATTTCGGAACTGCACCCGGACGCGGTCGCGGCGGCGGAATTTGCCGAGGCCGCCGCGCAGGCGGGCAAGTTCTGGCAGGCGCACGACATGCTCTATGAGCGCCAGAACGCGTTGAAGGAGAGCGATCTGTTCACCTATGGCGAGGAGATCGGCTTGTCGCCGCAGGTGCTGCACCGCGCCTTTGGCGGGGCATTCGATTCCAAGATCGAAGTGGACTTCAGCGGTGGCGTGCGCAGCGGCGTGAACGGTACGCCCACGCTCTTCATCAACGGCGTGCGGTACGACGGCCCGCGCGATGCGGACAGCCTGATTGACGCGCTGACCCAGGCGGCGCGTACCGCCCCGGTCCATGCGTGAAGGGGTAGGGACCGACATCGCCCGGTCGCCGCGTTGCCCTGGGACTTAAGTCTGGCGTTTTGCTGCCGTTACATTTCTCAAAGGAACCCCGGCCGGGTGGCAGGCTTGCCTCCGGCTTTCCAGAGGAAGAGACGCCATGACATCCGTTGCCTCCATCGGCCCCGTGACCACGATCGGTCTGGCGCCGCCCGCCACCGGCGTGACCCGTGCGGGCGACAAGGCCGATATTGCGGCCGTGCCTGCATCGACGACGGTCACGCTTGGCCAGGGCACGTCCCCCGCGCTGACCTACACCTCGCAGCCGGCGGCCGCGGGCGTGGTCTGGGAGCGCGACGCGGTGGACAAGGTGTCCTCCGTTATCGCCGACACGATTTCCGCGCGCACGCTAGCCGGGCGTCTGGAAGGCGTGGCTTCTGCGCTGCTGGACCGGTTCCAGACCGACGGCACCAATTATTCGCAGTCTGCCAGGTTGTCGCCGGGCGCCGGCCAGATCGACGCCCTGGGCAACGTGCAGGCGGGTTCGGCCGCGCAAGCCGAGGATGCCTACACGCTGCGCATCACCACGGCCAGCGGCGTGAAAGTTCAGGTCAGCCTGACCAACACCGCAGATGGCATTGGGGTGCAGATCGACGTGGCCGAGGGCGAGCTGTCCGAGACCGAGCGCAAGGCCATCGCCGGTCTATCCAAGGCGTTCCAGGACGCGGTGGATGGCCTGGCGTCGGTGCCGCCGCGCATGGCGTGGTCCAGCCTGGCCAAGTTTGATTCCGCGGTGCTGTCGTCGGTATCGCTGCAGGCCACGACCACGACGGATGGTGTCGTCTCGCAATCCATCGATTTTTCCGCGGACAGCAAGCAGCGGTCGCTGACCATCAAGAACGCCGAGGGCGTGGTGAAGGTCGACGTCGACGTAAGCAAGGCCGCGCTCTTTGGCAATGCGCAGCAGCGCGCTGCGGCCGTCAGCGATTATCTGCAGCAGTTCGACGCGGCCCGCAGCCGCGGCAAGGGCGACGAGGCCCTGATGGCGGTGTTCAAGGACGCATTCGCCGAACTGCACCAGAGCTACGAAGCCGGCGCCGCCCCGTCCAGCCAGTCGCCGCGCATCGTTGCCGCTGGCTACACGTATCGCAGTCTGCTGTCGGGCGTGGCGGACTTCTCGGCCTCGATCTCGCAGACCATGGACGCGAGCAATCCGTACAGGACCAGCGAAGTCGATCAGTTCACCTATCAGGTCTCGCAGAACAGCAGCACGAGCGGCCGACCCTTGTTCGACCTTGGCGTCAAGCAGGAACAGCGCGCCAATCTGACCGCCAGCTACCATTTGGCACTGACACCGCAGCAGACGCTTGATCTGTCCAAGGACAAGGACTCGCAGAACTACAAGTTCATCCAGATCAAGGACGAGGTCACCAGCCAGACCGGCATCCAGTACGAGCTGGGCGCGCTGGCCGAAGCCACTTTCACGCATACCCGCAATCTGTCGACGCGGGTGCAGTCGTACGTGAAGGGCGAGCTGATCGAAGACACCTTGACCCCCGTGATCGAAACCCGCACGCGCGACCTGCTGTCGCTGGTGCGTGCCGCGGAGTTGGAGCCTTCGGAGAGCGAGCGCCTGCAGCGCCGGGACCCGGCGGCGGCGGATGCGATGCTGCTGAACAAGCATCTGGCGCTGTCGCGCGCAGTGGCGCGGGAACGGCAGGACTGAACGGGCTGCGGGGTCGGAAGATCGCCCGCAGCCGAGCCGCTTTTTACTTGAACAGCGCGGCGTTCTCTTCCAGCACCGCGTCGGCGCATTGCGCGTCCAGGTTGCCGCCCGGTGCGCCGGCCACGCCGATGGCGCCGATCACGCTGTTGCCGGCCTTGACCGGCACGCCGCCGCCCAGCAGCAGAAAGCCCGGAATGTCCGTCAGGTTGGCCGCACCAGGATTCTTTTGCGCGTTTTCCATCATGGTCAGGGTGGGGGTCTTGGCAGACACCGCGGTAAACGCCTTGGCGCGGCTGGCTTCGATGGTGTGCGGGCCGGCGTTGTCGGCGCGCGCAAAGGCCTTGAGCAGGCCGGCGCGGTCCACGACCGAGGCGCTGACGTTGTAGCCCTTGGCCTGGCAGGCGGCGACGGTGGCGGTCGCGAGCTTCTGCGCGTCGGCCATCGACAGGTTGTTCTCGCTCAGCACGGCAGCGTTGGCGGCGCCGGCGAAAGCCAGCGTGGAGAGCAGGGCGGCAAGCGACAGTTTCTTCATGGTCTGCATCCTTTTCGGGGGTGTTGCGGTAGGAGCAGACAGTGTGGCCAAAAGGCCGCGGGCGCGGTATGCGCCCGACTACGCGCGCGCCTCCGTAGCGTTACGGAGGCGGCGCTTCAATCGAGCAGCGTCGCGTACTGACGGATCAGTTGCGCCAGCGACTCGGCTTCCAGCTTGGCGAAGACGTTGGCACGATAGGTCTCGACCGTGCGCGGCGACAGATCGAACTCGCGCGCAATCTCCTTGTTGCTCATGCCACGCACGATGCGCTCCAGCACCTCGTGCTCGCGTCCCGACAGCCGTGCCAGGCGGTCCGCCGCCGCCTGCGTGACGGCGAGGCGTTCGCGGCTGGCGATGTGCGTGCGCACGGCCGCCTGGACCGCATCGAGGAATACGTCGTCGTCGACCGGCTTTTGCAGGAACTCCATGGCGCCGCCCTTGAACGCGCGGCGGCACAGGTCTACGTTGGCATGGCCGGTCAGCATGACCACGGGCAGGTCGGACCGTTCGGCCAACTGCGCCAGCACGTCCAGTCCGCTGATGCCGGGCATGCGGATGTCCAGCACCACGCAGCCGATCACCGGCTGCGCCAGCGCGGCAAGAAACGCCATCGGGTCCGCAAAGCCCGCGCTACGCAGGCCGACGCTGCGCAGCAGCAGCCCAAGTCCGTCGCGGACCGCGTCGTCGTCATCCACCAGATAGACCAGCGGGGAATGATCGTTGGGATTCATGCGGCGGCTCCGGCCTGCGGCAGGCTGACGGTAAAACAGGCGCCAGCGGGGCTGAGGTTGCGCGCGGCGATGCGGCCGTCCATGGAACCGGCCAGCGTATCGCACAGCGCCAAGCCCAGGCCCATGCCCTGATCGCGGGTCGTGAAGAACGGTGCGAAAAGGCGCGGCATGGCGTCCGCGGCAATGCCCGGGCCGGTATCGCTGACGCTGAACTGGTAGCTGCCGTCGGCTGCGCGGCCTTCCAATGCGATCTGGCGCGTGCCCGAGGCGCCGTCCAGCGCATCCGCCGCGTTCTGCACGAGGTTGTGCAGGATCTGTTCGAGGGCTACGCGATCGCCCAGCGGCCGCGCGCCGGGACTGGCGTTGGTCCAGGTCAGGCGGATGCCTTGTCTTGCAAGCTCCGGCTCGCGCAGAAAGCGCAGCGAGGCCACCAGCGCGTCGGGGTCGATGGCTTCGCGCCGCGCGGGCGAACTGGGCTGCACCAGCGCGCGCATGCGGCTGATGATGTCGGCGGCGCGCTTGGCTTGTTCGGCGCTGGCAAGCAGCGCGTGGCGCACGACCGGGCGCTCGTCCTCGTCATCCAGCAGGCGTGCGGCGGCGCGGGTTTGCGCCAGGATGGCGGTCAGCGGCTGGTTGAGCTCGTGCGCGATGCCGGCGGCCATTTCGCCCAGCGTGCTCAGGCGCGCCATGGCCGCCAGACGCACCTGTTCCTGCTGCCGGCGCGCTTCTGCGCGCGAGCGATGCCAGGCGGCGGCGCCGGCCACCAGCAAGCCGCTGGCCACGGCCCAGGCCAGCCACGCGGTCCACGGCCAGAATCCGGGCGTCAACGTGCGGGTGCTGCGCATCTGAAACGGCTGGCTGGCCGCGCCCAGCGGCTTTTGCAGCGCCAGCGTCCAGCCGGGCAGCGCATCGATGGGTTGCTTGTCCAGCAGCGGTAGCGGGGTGCGATCCACCGTCAGGGTCAGGTTGCCCAGGCCCGGCGGAAAGTCGGCGGCCGGCACGAGCTGCCGCGCGTCGATCAGCAGGCTCCACCCGGAAGGCGATACCAGCCAATAGCGCGCGTCGTCGACGGCAATCGTCACGGGGCGACCCAGTTGCCGGGCGCGCTCCACTGCTTGTTGCAGCCCAGCCGGCGCGGGCAGGCTGCCCGCCCAGACGCCGCCCGGCAGATGGCCAAGCCCCAGCAACTGCGGCATGGCGGGCTGCAGGCTGGGGAAGAGACGTTCGGGAGCGGGGGGATGCGACAACGCGGCCAGCGTGGCCAGGACGGCTTCATGCTGCACCGTCTTCTGGCTCAGCATGCGCTGGGCGATGCTGGTGCTCTGGAAGAAGCGCTCGTACTGGTCCACGTACTCCTGCCGCGCGATCCAGATTGCGCCCAGAAAGAACAGGACCAGCCAGCAGATGAAAGCGCGCGTGCGCGAGAGGGGATTCACGCCGGCAATTATGCCTTGCGGCAAATGCGCACCGGAATCCGTAGGGCTACGGAGGGTCAGGCGGCCAGCTTGTGCGGGCCGGCGCCGACCGCGGGCTGCGAGTTCGCGGACACTGCCATCTGATACAACGCGGCCACCAGGTCCGATTGCGTCACCAGGCCCTGCAGATGGCGCGATTCGTCCAGCACCGGCACGCAATGCAGGCTGTCCGACATCGGACGGGCCAGCTCGATCACGGGCAAACCGGGTGTGGCGAATGGCACTTCGCTGCGCATGCAGTCGGCCACCAGCAGGTCGGGCGCGGATTCGGTATCCGTGGGGACCGGGGTCAGACGGCTCTTTCTCGCCAGCACATCGCCCTGAGCGATCATGCCGGCGTAGCGGCCCGCTGAATCCAGCACGGGCAGGGCCTGCACGCGGTGCTTGTCGAAGAGGCGGACCGCGTAGTCCAGCGGATCCTTTTCCATCACGGTCACCACATCGCGCGACATGATGTCGGCGCAACGCACGTCGCCAAAACGGCGGACGCTGGCGCGCAACTCCGCAGCCAGCACGATCTCTTCCAGGTCTTCCTTGCTGATGTCCAGCAGCTCGCCGCGCTGGCTCAGCGCTTCGTCCAGGTCGGTTCGCGAAAAGCCCAGTCGTGCACTGGGAATCGGATCGCGCGTGTTGTGGCCGGCAGCCGGTTCCGCATGGCGGCGGGGATAGTTGCGTTTCAGCGCGCCGTTAAAGACCACGGCAATGCACAGCAGGATGACGGAGTTCAGCGCAACGGGCCACAGGGCGAAGGCGTAGCCCAGCTTGGCGACCGCGGGGCCCCCCAGCACGGCGGTCAGCGCGACGGCGCCGCTGGGCGGGTGCAGGCAGCGCAGCGAAAACATGGCGCCAATGGCAAGCGCCACGGCCACGGCCGCGGCGATACCAGCGACAGGAATGAATTGGGCGCAGAAGACGCCAATCAGGGCAGACACCAGGTTTCCGGCCATCAGCGACCAAGGCTGGGCAAGCGGACTGGCAGGTGCTGCAAACAGCAGCACGGCCGACGCGCCCATTGGGGCGATGAACCACGGATTGTCGGCGCCCAACGCGTGACGTCCCACCCACTCGGTGCAGAACAGGCCGAGCAGGGCGCCTACCGCGCCGTAAAGTTTTTCGCGTCCGTTGACGCCCACGGGCGCTGGCGCGAACGACCCCAGCCAGCGCTTGAATGCAACACCCAAGACAATCTCTCCTCGCGACGCATTGATATGTCGCGGGGCGACAATTTATCACGCCGCTTATTTCCTGGCGGCTTGAGCTTATGTCGCACAGACGCAGTCGAGAGTGAAAAACGGGTGGATCAGTCCTTGCCGGTCTCGGCGCCCATGCGTGTCAGCAGCCGCGTCAGTAGCGGGCGCATGGCGTGCAGTTCTTCGAGGTGAGAGGCGGACAGATCTTCGAGCATGCGCTCGGCTTTGGCAGTCAGCACGACCTCGACGCGTCGTCCGTCTTCGGGGTCGGCTTCGCGGCTGACGAGATCCAGCCGCGCCAGACGGCCTACCAGTTCAGCGGCGGTGTGCGGCCGGATCAGCAGTCGGTCGGCGATTTCGCCGACATACAGTCCGCGCCGTCCGGGCGCGGTCTTGCGCGTGCCCTTGATGGCGAGAAGCGCCTGATGCTGCTGCGGCATCAGGTCCAGGCCCGCGGCCGCGCTTTCGCTGAACGCCGCGAATTTTCGCAGCGCATAGCGGAAATCCGCGAGCAGTTCGTAGTCGGCGGGAGACAAGCGAGTGGGTGTCGGGGAGGCGTTCACCCGGCGATTCTAATATATGTCGTGCTACGATATATATGACTTTTCGCAAACTCCGTGCGAATACTTCCAACCCTTCCTTGACCATGCCCCCCATTTCCTCTTCCGCCAAGGCCGGACTGCGGCTTGGCGACTTCACCACCGACCGTCGCGTCGTCCTCTTGATGGGCCTTGCCATTCCGGTCGGACTGGCCAGTGTCGCCGCCGCCTGGCTGCTTCTTCGCCTCATCGCACTGTGCACCAACCTGGCCTATCACGGCCTGTTTTCGTTTGCCGACCTGCCCATCACGACGGGGCGGCTCGGACTCGGTTCCGTGTTCATCCCGGTCATCGGCTGCCTCATCATCGGCCTGATGGCGCGCTATGGTTCGGAGAAGATCCGTGGCCACGGCATCCCCGAAGCCATGGAAGCCATCCTGATCGGCAAGAGCCGCATCCAGCCGAAGGTGGCGGTCCTTAAACCCGTGTCGTCAGCGGTGTCCATCGGCACCGGCGGCCCGTTTGGCGCCGAAGGGCCGATCATCATGACCGGCGGCGCGATCGGCTCACTGCTCGCGCAGACCATTCACCTGGACGACGGCGAACGCAAGACGCTGCTTGTTGCGGGCGCGGCCGCCGGCATGACCGCAATCTTCGGCACGCCGCTCGCCGCCGTGCTGCTGGCGGTCGAGCTGCTGCTCTTCGAATGGAAGCCCCGCAGCTTCCTGCCCGTGGCCGTGGCGGCGCTGGTGGCGGCCGCAACGCGCGCCTTCATCATGGAGCCCGGCCCGATCTTTTCGTATGCCGGCGCGCTGGCCTTCACGCCGTGGCACCTGGTGGCCTGCGCCGCCGTGGGTGTGCTGGCGGGCTTGGGGTCAGGCGTGCTGACCTCGTTGGTGTACGCGGCCGAAGACCTGTTCGAGAAGCTGCCGATCCATTGGATGTGGTGGCCGGCCATCGGCGGGCTGGCGATCGGCATTGGCGGGTTGATCGAGCCCGCCGCGCTTGGTGTGGGCTATGACAACATCCGGCACATGCTCGCGGGCGATCTGGCTTTTCAGGCCGTGCTGGTGCTGCTGGTGGTCAAGGTCGCCATCTGGTCGATCGCGCTGGGCTCCGGCACGTCCGGCGGCGTGCTGGCGCCGCTGCTGATCTTCGGCGGCGCGATCGGTGCGCTGGCGTCGCCTGTGCTGCCGCAGGCAGATCCCGGCTTTTGGGCGCTGGTGGGCATGGCGGCGATGATGGGCGGCACGATGCGCGCGCCGCTGACCGCCACGCTGTTTGCGGTCGAACTGACCGGCAACATGCACGCGCTGCTGCCGGTGCTGGCAGCCTGCGTGTTTGCGTATGGCGTGACGGTGCTGTTGCTCAAGCGGTCGATTCTGACCGAGAAGATCGCGCGTCGCGGCCACCATATCAGCCGCGAATACCGCGTGGATCCGTTCGATCTGCTGCGCGTGGCCGACGTCATGACCACGCCGGTGCAGACGTTGCCCGACACGATGACAGTGGCGCAGGCCGTCGCGCATTTCACGACCGCGCAGCCGGTGCATACGAGTTATCCGGTGCTGGACGGGCAGGGCGTCGTGGTGGGCGAAGTGACGCGTGCCGACACCCTGGCGTGGGCGCTGCAAGGTGCGCCAGACGAACGGACGCTGGCGCAGGCGCTCGATGGGCGCGAGCTGGTGTATGGGCACGCGGATGAACTGGCCAGTCAGATCGCCGACCGGATGGCGTTGTCCGGGGCGGGGCGCGTGCCTATCCTTGATCGCGATAGCGGCCGCCTTTTGGGCATCGTTGGACGCAAGGATCTGTTCCGGTCCCGCGCGCGGCGGTTGCGCGAGGAAAGCCAGCGGGCGGCGTTCTTTCGCCGGGCACAGAAGCCAGTTTGACTAAGTCGCCGCAGCGCCTTTGCCGCCCGACGCGCGTAATTCCCACAGCACGTCCAGTACGTGCTGCGTGGCGGCTTCCACTTGCCCGGCACGATGCGCGATGCCCAGTGGACGCCACAACGCGGGCCGCACCGGCCGCATGATGACGCGGGGATCGGGTTGCGGCGCGGTGGCCTCATGGGGCAGTAGCGTCGCGCCATAACCTGCAGCCACCAAACTCTTGATGGCGTCGTTGTAGTTCAACTGAATGCGCGCGCGAGGATTGAGTCCAGCGGCCGCGAACCATTCTCCGGTCAGGCGCGACAGCCGCGTGCTGGCGTCATTCAGAATCAGCGGCCGTTCAGCCAGCCACGCGGGCGTGAGGCGCGCTGGCGCTTTCCAGGCCGCCGGCAGAAAGGCCATCACCGGGTCGCGGCGCCACGGACGCAGCACCAGACCGTCGATGGGCGGCTGGGGCAACGCGACCAGTCCCACATCCAGCGTGCCTTCGGCCAACCGCAACAAGGTTTCCTGCGACGTCAGCACCGCGACTTGCACGTCGATGCCGGGGTGATCGCGTCCCAATGTTTCCAGCGCCTGCGGCAGCAGGTGGGCGATGGCCCCGGTTGACGCCCCAAGCCGCACGCGGCCCGCCAGCCCTTGCACTTGCCGCTGCACGTCATCCAGCGCCTGGTCTGCCTCCGCGAGCAAGCGGCGCGCACGTTCCAGCAAGGTTTCTCCGATTGACGTCGGCCGGACCTGGCCGCGTTTCCGGGTGAGGAGCGGGGCGCCGACGCGGGATTCGAGGTCCGATACGTGCAGGCTGACCGTGGGCGGCGCCAGATGCAGGGCGCGCGCGGCGTCGGCGAACGAGCCGAGGTCGGCAATGGCGACCAGGGTGCGCAGACGGTCCAGGCTGATTTCGCGCATGAGAGTTTCCGGGGCTGGGTGTCGGATACGGTTGCGGATTCAGGGTCGAATCCGATATCGGCTCAGTTCAGAAATCCTGAACCAAACGATCATGATATTCGACTTTTCTTATCTCGCCCGCAGATCGAAGATAAGGTCCATTCCTGAATGAATCAGGCAACGCCGAACCATCCGGACAGCATCATGACCCAACCACTTGTTTTCATCGACGGCGACCAGGGCACGACCGGTCTGCAGATCCACGAACGGCTCAACGGCCGCAGCGATTTGCAACTGCTAACGCTGCCCGAGTCCGACCGCAAGAACCCGCAGCGCCGCGCTGATGCGATCAATTCCAGCGACATCGCAATCCTCTGCCTGCCCGACGATCCCGCGCGCCAGGCGGCCGCGTCCGTCGTCAATCCCAAGGTGCGCATCATCGACGCCAGCTCCGCGCATCGCACGGATGCGGGCTGGGTTTACGGGTTTCCGGAAATGAGCGCTGGCCAAGCCGAGCGCATCGCCCACGCGCTGCGGGTCAGCAACCCCGGTTGCTACCCCACCGGCGCCATTGCGCTGCTGCGGCCGTTGGTCCACGCTGGCCTCGTGCCCGCCGACTATCCGGCGGTCATCAACGCGGTGTCCGGCTACTCGGGCGGCGGCCGGGCCAGTGTGGATGCCTATGAAGGCGCGGAAGGCCCGCGCGGTCCCGCGCTTCAGGTCTACGGTCTTGGCTTGGGGCACAAGCACACCCCCGAGATCGAGCGGCACGCCGGCCTCACGCAGCGTCCCGTTTTCGTGCCGTCTTATGGCGCTTTCCGCCAGGGCATCGTCCTGACGATTCCGCTGCACCTGCGCCTGCTGCCTGCTGGTGTGGATGCGGAAAAAATGCACGAATGCCTGCAACAGCACTACGCCGGCGCGAAACACGTGCAGGTCGTGCCGCGCGACGAGGCCGCCGCGCACACGAACCTGAATCCCGAGGCGCTGAACGGCACGAACGATCTTCGCCTGGGCGTCTACGGCAATGCGCAGCACGGCCAGGTGCTGCTGACGGCCGTGTTCGACAACCTCGGCAAAGGCGCCTCGGGTGCGGCGGTGCAGAATCTGGATTTGATGCTGGCGGCGATGCGTTGACGCCGATGGCCGCGGGGCCGAGCCATCGGCCGCCGCCCCGGGAACACATCTCTACTTGTCGAGCCAGGGCGCTTCTTTCCAAAGCTGCTGGAACTGCGCTTCGCCCGCCTTCAGCTCTTTCGCATATTCAGCGGGCGGCAAGTAACGCAGCGGCGCGAACATTTCCCGGGCCTTGGCCTGGAATTCCGGATCGTCGACCGTACGCTTGACCGCCGTGACCAGCTTCGTGCGCACGTCGTCCGGCAACCCCTTGGGCGCGGCCAACCCGCGCAGCGAAGCCAGTTCAAAATCGAAGCCCTGTTCCTTGAACGTGGGCACGTCCGGCAGCGCGGCCGAGCGCGTGTTGCCCATCTGGCCCAGGAAGCGCAGCGGCGTGCCGCCTTTCTGGTATTGAAGCGCCTCGCCCACGTTGATGGCGCCGATCGTGATCTCGCCGCTTGCCAGCGCACCGCGCACCTCGCCTGCGCCCTTGTACGGGATGTGGCTGAGCTTCGTGCCCGACGCCCGCTCGAACCGGAGCATGGCCAGGTGGTCGTCCGACCCCGTACCCGTGGTGCCGACGGTAACCTTGCCGGGGTTCTTCTTCGCGTAGGCGGACAATTCCGCAAGGTTCTTGACCGGGTTGTCGTTTAGGACCGTGAAGGCGCCGGGATCATCGATCAGATTGCCCAGCAGGTCAAAACTCTGCCAGGTGAAGGCGGTCTTGCGTTCGATGGGAATCGTCAACAGGTTGGGCGTGTTGATGAAGCCGATGGTGTAGCCGTCCGGCTGCGCGCGCGCCAGTTCCGCAAAGCCGATTGCACCGCCCGCGCCCGGCCGGTTCAGCACGACGATGCGCGCGTCACCGCCCAGGTGCTTCTGCAGGTAGGGCGCCATCATCCGGGCCACCAGATCGGTGCCGCCACCCGGCCCGTATGACACGATCAGGTTGATCGGTCGGTCCGGATAGCCGGCGGCCTGCACGGCGCCGGAGAACATTGCGGCGCCCGCGAGCAGGGTGGCCAGGGTGCGCAGCGTGCGGCGCTTGTTTTGTTGTTGCATGGTTGTCTCCTCAGGGGTTCTGGCGGTCACCGCGCCGGCCTTGGTATCTGGACCCGCGCGTGTGCCGCGTTGTTATGTCAGCGTGGCGATACGTTTGGCGGCCAGCGGCCACACCTCCGGATTCACGAGTTGCGGCGGCCGCTCGCCGCGCAGCATCGCGGCAAGCTGCGTCGCCGATGAGCGGGCGACGCTGCGGCGCGCCTCGTGCGTGACGCCCGCGGTGTGGAAGGTGGCGACCACGTTGTCCAGGGCCAGCAGCGGGGCCGAGCGATCGGGCGGCTCCTGTTCCCAAACGTCGAGCCCCGCGCCTCGCAGATGCCCATTACGCAGCGCGTCATGCAATGCGTCCTCGTCGTGGATGCCGCCGCGCGCCGTCGAAACGAACACCGCGCCGGGCTTCATCGCTGCAAAGGCCTTCGCGCCGATCAGTCCTCGCGTGGATGCGTCTAGCGGGCAATGCAGCGACACGATGTCCGATTGCGACAGCAACTCGTCCAGCCCGACCGGTTCAGCGCCGCGGCTGCGGATGGTGGCGGCGTCCAGCAACGGATCGTGGGCGATGACGCGCAGCCCGAAGCCTCGCGCGATGCGGGCAACGCTAGTGCCGATCTTGCCAATGCCTACCAGACCGATGACGCTGCCGTGGATTTCATGGCCCATCAGATCTTCGCGGGAAAAGCCCGTGTCCCGACGTAGGCGGTTGTGCGATTCGACAATTCGCCGTTGCACGGCCAGCAGCAGCGCATACGTGTGTTCGGCCACGGATTCCGCGTTGCCGCCGGCTTGATTCACGACCGCGATGCCGGCCGCGGTGCAGGCCGCCACGTCGATGGTGTCGTAACCCGCGCCGCCCGACGACACGCACACCAGATCCGGGCATTGCGCGATCAACTCGGCGTTGACGAACCACTGGCGCGGCAGCTCATCCTTGGCCGCGGACACATGGTAGGCGTGGGCGGTCTTCAGGCCGGCCAGCGTGCGGGCGTCGTCGCCGGTCGCAGGAAGCACCGACAACGTGATCCCGGGCGTGGCGCCGATGATCTCGTCGAACACCGGATTGAGCCAGAGATCCAGCCTGCAAAGGCGTGCCGGGTGGCGGGGCGTAGCGGTCGTCACAGCACGCCTCGCGACTTGAGGGCCGCGTCGACCCAGCTGCGATCCAGCGTGCCGCGCTCGATGTCCTTCAGGACTTGCGCCTCGGCTTGGGCGATGGCGCGAACGCGTTCTGCGATGGCCGGGGCCTCGTCCGGGCGGACGGCCAGCAATCCGTCGGCGTCACCCACCAGCAGGTCGCCGGGCATCACGACCATGCCATCTACGGTGACGGGCACGTTGATGGCGCCAGGGCCGTCCTTGTAAGGACCACGATGCGCGACGCCGCGGGCATAGACGGGAAAATCGCCCTCGCCGATGGTTTCGCTGTCGCGGATGGCGCCGTCAATCACAAAGCCGCCCAAGCCGCGCTTGGCAGCCCAGCCCACCATGATTTCGCCGATGATGGCGTTGCTCATGTCGCCGCCCGCGTCAACCACGATGACATCGCCGGGCTGCGCGGTATCAATGGCCTTGTGCACCATCAGGTTGTCGCCGGGCCGGGTGCGCACCGTGAAGGCGCGGCCGAGGATCCGGCGCGTCCGGTGAATGGGTCGCAGGGACGACGTGCCCGTGCCGCGGCTCATCGCATCGCTGATGTTTGCCACCGCCAGGTCTTGGTAAGCCGCGAGCGTCTCGCGACTGGGACCGGGCGGGCAGTCGTGCAGGGTGAATCCAAAATCCGGCATGTCGCCTCGTCTCCAAAGTGATTGTTTGAGGCGACTCTACGCCCGCATATTCCGGAGATAAAGCGAATAATTTGACTGCGTAAACAACGCTTTTTGGAAACGGTGGCAAGCGGGGTCAGCGTTCTGCGCGGTCAGATCATGCCGGTGGGCGCGTGGAAATCCAGGCACGCCTCGGCTTGCGCGCGCAGGGTTTCAAGCATCGGCCGGGTATCGTCACGGCGCCATTGGAAGGTGTAGGTGAGGGGGCGCAACGGCGGAAATACAGGCAAGGGTTGCAAATGGCCCCTTTCGATCAGGATGCCGGCCCACGCCGATGGCAGGAAGCCCACGCCGAGGCCTTGCTGCAACATGGCTGCAATGCCGCCCCAGCCATTGCAACACTGGTTGCGGCCGGGCGATACGCGCTGCTCGGTGAGCCAGTCGTCGAGAATGCGGATGGCGCCCGAGCTTTGCGGGAGCGTGATAAGCGTCAGGCCTGGCAGGTCGGCCGGGGTGACCGCGGCGGGATTCGTGACGGCGCTTGGCGCAGCGACCCATTCGAATTGCGCGCTGCCGATAACGCGGGACGCGATGGCGGGGCGGGACGAAGGGCCCGCGATCACGGCGAAGTCCAGTTCGCCTTCCTCCAGACCGCGCTCGACCAATTCGCCGACGCCCACGAATGGCTCGACGAGCAGGTTGGGGTGGGCCTGCTGGATGACTTCGATCAGCTTGGCCATCCAGGTCAGCGAGGTCAATTCGCCCGCGCCAAACCGGCAGCGGCCCGAGTAGCTGAGGTTGTTGCTGGCCTGCTGCATGAACTGGTCGGCGTTGCGCAGCAGATCCTTGGCGTGCGGCACCAGTTGCTCGCCCAGCGCTGTCAACGTCGCGCTGCGCGCGCTGCGGCTGAAGAGCTCAGCGCCGATCGATGATTCCAGTTCGCCAATGCGCTTGGACAATGACGAAACCGAAATATTCAGGCGATTCGCGGCGATCGCAAAATTCTTGCACGTGGCGGCCCAGTAGTAGGCCTCGAGTTGCTTTAGCGTCATGGGGGGCGGTAGGCTGGACGACATCGAGAGTGAACAAAAGTGTATGAAAGGCGCTCGATAAAGTCACTTTATTCAAACGGCGCGCGCGCCTATAGTCCCCGGCGATATCGAAAAAACAATAGACGGCCACTCGCAGCAGTGGCCGCCGGAGGAGCCAGACATGTCCGATCCCCTGCGCCGCATGCTCAGCCTGCACGACTTCGAACCCGCAGCCAAAGCGCTTCTGCCCGCACCCATCTACGCTTATGTGTCGGGCGCTGTCGAAGACGGCCAATCGGAACGCGCCAATCGCGAGGCGTTTGCGGAATTTGCTTTCCGGCCAAAGGTGCTGGTGGACGTGTCCGCGCGCAGCACACGGTGTACGGTGCTCGGCCGCGACTATGCAGCCCCCGTGGGCGTTGCCCCGATGGGCATCTCCGCGATCTCCAGCTATCGCGGCGATGTCGTCCTGGCGCGCGCGGCGGCCGAGGCCGGCGTGCCCTGCATCATGAGCGGCTCGTCGCTCATCCGCCTGGAGACCGTGATGGAAGCGGCGCCGGACACCTGGTTTCAGGCATACCTTCCCGGCGACGAAGCGCAGATCGCCGCGCTGATCGACCGCGTGGCTGCCGCCGGCGTCAACACGCTGGTGCTGACGGTAGACACGCCCGTCGCCGCCAACCGCGAGAACAATGTGCGGGCCGGCTTCTCCACGCCGCTACGGCCAAGTCTTGGCCTCGCCTGGCAGGGCGTGACGCATCCGCGATGGCTGTTCGGCACGTTCCTGCGAACGCTCGCGCGCCACGGCATGCCGCACTTCGAAAACAACTACGCCACACGCGGCGCGCCCATCATGTCGTCCAGCGTGCTGCGGGACTTCTCCGACCGAGGCCACCTGAACTGGCAGCATGTATCGGCCATCCGCCGTCGCTGGAAAGGGCACATGGTGCTGAAGGGAATTCTTCATCCGGACGACGCGCGCGCCGCCCGCGCGATGGGCATGGACGCGATCATCGTCTCCAACCACGGCGGGCGCCAACTGGACGGCAGTGTGTCGCCCCTGCACGCCTTGCCCGCCATCGTGGATGCCGTGGGTTCCATGGAAGTGATGCTGGACAGCGGCGTGCGTCGAGGCACGGACGTGTTGAAGGCGATGGCCCTGGGCGCGCGCTGCGTGTTCGTCGGCCGTCCGTTCAACTATGCCGCGACAGTGGCCGGCCAACGCGGCGTGGCGCACGCGATCGCACTTATCAACGAAGAAGTGCGGCGCAATATGGGGCTGTTGGGGGTGGTTGATTTGAAGGAGTTGGGCGTGGAGTTTCTGCAGCGCGCGGGCGTTGATGTGTCGCGCGGGCGTTGATATGTTGCGCGGGCGCTGATGTGTTGCGCAAGCGCTGATGTGTCGCGTGGGCGCTGATATGTCGCCCAGGCGTTGATATGTGCGCGAGATCGCCAACAGGTAAATCGCCTGGCGTTGCCTGTTCCGAAATGGGTTTGGCGTACCGCAGCGCGTCCAGCCGATTCCGACACCTGGTCAATAGGATTGGGGGAAAGTGGCGCGGGGGGCATTGGGCGGCGATCCTGCTGCGGATAGTGCATTTGACCTAGAATGCCCCGCATCACTCTCACGTGCGGCGCCGCCGCCGATGCCGTTTTGCTGCCTCCTACGAAAACTGTTCCACCGGATCCCCGCCTTGCGCGGATATGCACGACCGTCGCGCTAGGGCTGTCGCTATTCATGACGCTGCCGATAGTGGCCCACGCGCAGGCGAGGCCAGCAACGGTCACTGATTCCTCCCCGAACACCTTGCAGCCGCTAGGCGGCGATTTCGAATTGGTAGGCGAGCCGGCTTCGACCCTCCACCAGCTCACATTCCGCGGCAAGCCATACCGGCCTCTGAACGCGTACAAGTTCGCGCATGTCAGGGCGCTGGGTCCGACCCAGGGCGGCCAGCCGATCCTCCTGGCGGTCTCGAACGATTTCATGGGCGTGGGCACCATCCTGATCGCAGTGCAGAACGACACGCCGCTCGCGCGGGTGCTGAGTCCCTCTGTAGATGCGCGCGACCCGGACCTGGGTCTGCCGCAGCCCGGACGTCAGGACCTGCTGCTGTTCACCGCCGGTTCGCGGGCGCTCGTGACGTCGACGGGAAAGGTGCTGTGGTTTGAACATCTGCAACCCAAGGAGCGCCTGCAGTCGACCCCGCTATTGGTGTCGGTGTCGCCAGACAATCGCCACGGCGCCGTGCTGCTTGACAACGAGATCCGCCTTAGCGTGGCGGACGAAGGGCCGTACGCCAGCGTCGCATTCACCAAGGCAATGCAGCGCGATGCTTTCAAGTCGGCGTGGGACCAAAGCGCCACACGTGCGCGCAAGGTGCTCGACGAAGGCAAGCACATTGACCAGCGCCGGCTCTACGACAACCTGAAGGCGGAATGGATCAACCGGAACTTTCGATGGCAGGAAGGGAAGGGGGGCTGGCAATTTAGTGGCCAGGGGTTGAAGCCAGTGCCGTTGCCGGTTCAACCGCGAAAGGAGCAATGAGATGACGCCGATTTCCGCGGTCAGTGGGTTGCGTTGGCTGGCCCTCTCGCTCGTGGTGGCCCTTGCGGGCTGCGCAAGCAACGCCGACGTGTATGAAAAACATGTCCGCACCGAAGAAGCCAATCCGGCGGACGTGGTGATGTCGCTGGACGTGACGTTCGCACGGGCACCGGACTACGAGCCTCGGACGCTAGAGTACGGGTCGACGGTGAAGCGCGTGGAATATTCCGGCTATCCCAGTATCGAGGTTCCGTTCTATCAAAAGGGCGTGGGTTTCGACTTGGGCGTGGTAGGGGATCCGCGGACGTTGCTGGCCTTGCCGTATCCATCGCCTACGACGCGGACCACGTCCGCGCAATTAAAGATCTTTGGTGAGCGCCTGGATGCTACGCATTACCGGTTCGTGGTTTTGCCTAGGGCAGGGTGGAGCAGTATGAACAGCTTTCAGGTGTCGTTCGCGGTCAACGGGCGGCGCGAGGCGATGACGTTTGCTTATAGCGCGAAGAAGGTTTGCGAGAGCCGGTTTGATGTGACTACGCCGACTTATGGGTTTGGGATGTCGGTTGCGGCTACGTTTCCAGGGGGAAAGGCGGGATGCTTGAAGGCATGTGACGCACGACCTGGGTTTCCGGGGCAGTGCGCCTTTTTTTCCGGTATTGAGTAAGGCTTGAACAGGCAGACTAGCCTGTTCGCTTTCCATACACCCGTCGTCTAAAACGGGCCGTGCTTGCAGCAAGCTTATTACTCACCTGACTTGCACGTCGCTCGCGATTCTCCTGGCCGTCAGCGTCACGGTCAAGAACTCCCCACGCTTATCGACCGGAACGCGGTCCATTTTGTCACGCCCAAAGTCGGTATGTCGCCCCTGCTCGAAACGGGGGTAATACCCCTTCCAAAAATAGCGTGCCTGTGTTCCGCCAGCGAACACCTTCTGAGCCGGCAATCCGGCCACGAAGCGCGTGTCAGCAGCATCCTGCCGCGCGCGCAATGAGACACGTGCTTCGGCCAATTTCCAATGACATACCCCCCTTCCGTAATAGTCTTCGTCAAGCAGCATGTCGGCATATACGATGCCCACGTATTCCGTGGCCGATATGCGGGCCAGGCGGAATGGTTCGTGGCTGGAGATCGTCGGCACGTGACCAGATACGGCGTTCGATGCAGCGCAGCGGGGGGCATCGCTGACGTCGAACTGTGCGGTACCGTCTACCACGGTAAACGCCGATTTGCCGTCGGCTGCACTCGCGAGGTCCGATGCATTGTCAAGGATCAGCCGTACTTCATACGCGTGCGCAGGAGCGGGGTTCAGCTTGCGCAGCGCTGGCTTGGGCGCCGTGGAGTTAGCGCCAACCTCGGCCTGAGTATCGGCATAGCTCGTCTCGCAATGCGCAGCGGCAAGCAGCGTCAAGGCGGGTAATGCGAGCCGCAAGGCCGGCGCCGAGAGAATTCGAAAAGCGTGCGGCAAGGCGACGTTTCCTTTCTAGTTATCGATATTGAAGGCCTATTCAACGACGAGCGAACGAATCATCCGCGATCGCTGCGCCGAAGGCGGGATTATCGCATCGCTGATATGAAGGCGTAGCTGTCTTTAGCTTGTACGGCAATCCTCCTTGCCGAAATTTGGCGTTCTTGGGGATATTGATGCGTGGATGAGCCTGCATGACTTCCAATCGCCCGCTCGAAATCGGGTACGTTCCGATGCTGGAAAATTCGGGACAACACGATATGTGGCGCAAGTTAGGCAAGATGTCTCTGCTGGTGGGTTGGGCGCTTTGGTTGGCTGCCATGGCGTGGTTCGCGGTGGGCATGCTGCGGTATGTACCATCCGCGGATGCGACGCTGACGCCGATTTTCCTTACGCCAGGGCAGACGGCGCACGCCGAGGTATACCGTATCCGCGAGGCGCCATTATGGATGGAGGCGCGTTTCGGCGGACCAATGGGCAGAAAGCGGCCCGAATTGGGAGAATCTAAGACGCGTGTGGGCGCGCCTGACGCGGCGCCGGGCTTCGCAGACCCTGGAGAGCCGGTGCGGATTCGTGTACGCGATGTTAGGGAACTAGGCGTAGTGATGGTCGCGGCTGCGCGCAGCAGCGCCAGCTCGACGCATTTCTATCGCAAGCTCTGGCCTGAAAGTCATATAGATGGTGTCCTGCCCGAGACCGTGCCGTCCTTTCCAAAGCTGGCGAAGGGGACTTCGTCGCTTACCTTCACGGTGGAAGAAATCGGGCCGACGCTTTTGGGCGAGCAGATCGAACTGGAAATCAGCACACCCATCGGCCTTAAGCGTACCGCGCCCGGCTGGGACGACGTCTCCACCTTCATTTTTTGGCCTTTCATCGCTGCGATCCTGGGCGTTTGGGCACTAGTTTGGGCGGGGCTAACCAGGTGGTATCGTTGCCGGCTCCGCCGGTAGCGCATTGTGCATTGGACCCATAGGTCCTCCATATCGACCGCCGTTGAAGTCCAATCATCCCACGGTACAACTGGTGCGTCTTGGATGCGGCGGCAGTCATTCCCGTAACGTCGTGGGCTGTGACAGCGCGGAGTTGATTTGCAGCCTCGGGCGGATGGGGGTCGCAGCCTACTCTGTAAGCCTCCGATGCGTTAATAATGTGCCTCACTCCATGCTGCAGTTTCCGCAGTGTTGGTACTTGTGCTTGGTATATGAATGACCGCTCCCGGCTCGTTGCAGACCTTGTTGGCCGTCCGCTTTCGACCCATTGCAGCCCTGCAATCCGCGTAAGCCTGAGCCTACAGCGTGGTGAAATCGGTCATTCTTAGTCAGCTGCTTCTGACACGCTCCCGAAATGGGCTAGCGCCAAATAAAAAGGCAATCAGTCGGCACGCGGGTCTGCCCCAGTACACTACCTGTCAATTAACTCCAACTTCGCCGCGCGGTATTGGTCATTCCACCAACGCACTAGTTCAATATGCTGCGGGTGAGAAAGCCAGGTCACATTGTCGTCGGCTTGCGGATCTCCCCCGAAAACTAGCGGCTTTATGAACCACCGTACCTTCCCGCCAAGGCCGGGGTCCGACTCAAGTTCCTGAATGGCAGGCGGTTCGAATCGGGAGAGATACTCGGCATCAAGCGGGACAGTAGGAATCGTAAATGTGGTCCCCGACAAGTCTCTGACAATGAAATCCTGCCATCCGCGCAACCCTACAAGCGAAAAGCCGGGCAAAGTCGAATCAAGCTCGCAAGTTTTTGCGAAAGCCTGCGCTTGGTCGAGGGAAAAAAAGACTAGGTAGTCGTCGCCGTACCAACCCTCCTGCATGCATTTCCTCACATCTAAACTAAGTACACCCGGCTACAACCGGGCTTTTCCCGCAATAGTCTGGGGTGCTGCTGCGGCGGCGGAGTTGTCGCGGCGCCGGCTCTATTAAAATTTTGTACTAGCCCATCCGCCAAATAGGCGAGGTAATCGTCGACGCTAAAGGCTTTTCCATGGTTCGATTAACTAGCCGCTGATGGGGATCTTCGTTTCGGGCACTTGGCCGCTGACCATACCGTGTGCCGCATGGCACCCATAGAGGTCACTCAAGAAGCTGCCCATTAATTAATCTTGTATGCAATCGGAAGTGGCTAATTGTCGACGATCTGGATGGCTATGTCGAACGGCTGAAACTGCCGGACAGCGACCATCCAGCTAGATGCGCCGTCCGATTGTAAGCAAACCTCACGTTTCTGCCTGCTCTGCCATTTCCAGCGCATCGTCGACTTCGATGCCAAGGTATCGCACCGTGCTTTCCAACTTGGTATGTCCGAGAAGGAGTTGAACTGCCCGAAGGTTCTTCGTACGCCGGTAGATCAGCGTCGCCTTGGTTCGGCGCATGGTGTGCGTGCCATACGTCGCAGGGTCTAAACCGATCGACACGATCCAACCCGCGACGATGCGTGCGTACTGCCGCGTAGAAAGGTGCGGCGACTTTGTCACCCTGCTTGGGAACAGGTAGGCGTCTGAAGCGAGACGCGCCAGATCGATCCAAGCAGCCACCGACTGCGCGTCAGTTCAGTAATCTCGAATTGCACGGGTCGATGCGTCTTGCGCTGCATGACGATAGCGCGTGGGTAGATGCTCCTTCCTTGTGAAATGTCGCAAACGCGCAAGCTGACTAAATCGCAGCCACGTAGTTTGCTGTCGATGGCTAGGTTGAAAAGCGCCAGATCTCGCACTTTTTCAGCTAGCTGTAGCCGTATGCGGATCGCCCAGATTTCTTTCAGCTTCAACGGAGCCTTTTGGCCAACAAGCTTCCCCTTGTTCCAAGGAAAGAACGGTTTTGCTTCATTGATATCCGGTTTCATGGGGTTCTCCTTCAATGAATGGAATCCCATTTTCACTGACAAAAAGAATGCTTACGACCCTAAGCGGTCCTTTTACTTAATATTGACTTAGTCGTCCCGGTCTACCAAACCAAACTCGAATGTGCCAGGCACTTGCCGAACGCGTCGGACTTGTACATGCGCGTAGTCTGGATGACGCAAGATGTTGGTTAGCGTTTCACGGTCTGATTCACGTGTCCTAGTACCTAATACCACTTCACGTAAAGCTCTCGGAGAGAACGCATGGTGACCGGGCAGCGAAGTGATCATTCGGTACTCTTCCTCGTACTTCCATTTCTCCGACTTTACCAACAAGTTTGCTCGCATAAGGCGGGACAACTGGGATGTGTAGAACTGATCACCCTGCTCATCAGGGTACTTGTGCTGCTCCCATGGGCGGACGAACGCACCAATCTCTTCCGTCATCTTCAAAAAAAGGTCTACGTAAGGAGGCCTGGCAGCGTATTCAACGTCGCCTTTGATGAAAACATCTAATTCAAGAAGCTCTGGATCGAATCCCAGGCACAGGCCACAATGCCCTTCAGCGTAGTGCGACCACAGAAGCGCGTCAGTTGGGGTTCGTGAAAGAGACAGGATGCCCAGCGATTGAATGAAATGCTGGAGTGCCTTGCTTAAGCCTATCTGCTCACCCGATGCGGGATCCTTGAAGCGGTGGCCCTGATCCAACAAGAAGATTAAGAAAGATTTACGACGGTCAGGGTGATCGTCTGATTCGTGCACCAGTTCTTTTGCCCGCTCGTACTCCGCATGAATGTCTATGGACGAATCTAAAGGATCGTTTAGCTGCGCCGGGGTTGCAAAGAAAAGCTTTCGATTGAGTAGAAGTTCCCATGTACGTTGCGCACAGCTTCGGTATTTGTAGACGAGCATGTTTGTCGGGATGCTGCTAATTTAAGGTAACTTATGGTCGAGTATTTAATCATCACACCAAATGTCTGCTTCTGGCCGTTGGCGGTCATTGCTAATACCGCGCCTGAGTTCCATCATGATGTAGCCGGGGGCATTCGGGACGCCTGCAAGTCGCGGAACGTCATGAGACGCAGAGTCATACGCCGCTGGTCGTGCCGGGAGTGTCATAAATTTTGTGTTTGGGGCCTAACATGTTGCTCAAGGAGCATGTATGGCTACCAAGAAAAAGACACCGCTGAGGGAACTGCCGGCGATTCCCGCCGAGCTGGTTGATCAATTCGTCAAAGGCCCGATGACCGCCGAGGCGGTGCAGGACCTGTCGATGGCGTTCAAGAAGGCGCTGATCGAACGGGCCCTTGGAGCGGAATTGGGCCACCATCTGGGCTACCCGGCGGGCGGCGAGCGCCCCGAGCAGGCCACCAATCAACGCAACGGCAAGAGCTCCAAGACGGTCCTGACCGATGATGGGCCGCTTCGGGTAGAGATCCCACGCGACCGCGATGGCAGCTTCGCCCCGATCCTGATCCCCAAGCACGAGCGCCGCTTTACCGGGTTCGACGACAAGATCATCGCCATGTACGCCCGCGGCATGACGGTGCGCGAAATCCAAGGGTTTCTGCTCGAGCAGTACGGCACGGAAGTCTCGCCGGAGTTCGTCAGCTCGGTGACCGACGCGGTGATGGACGAGGTCACGGCCTGGCAAACGCGGCCTCTGGAGACGATGTATCCGGTGGTGTTCTTCGACGCGCTGCGGGTCAAGATCCGTGAGGACGGCGTGGTGCGCAACAAGGCCGTTTACTTGGCGCTGGCGGTGTTGCCAGACGGCACGCGCGACATCCTGGGCCTGTGGATCGAGCAGACCGAAGGCGCCAAGTTCTGGATGAAGGTGTTCAACGAGCTCAAGACCCGCGGCACGCAGGACATCCTGATCGCTGTCACTGACGGTCTGAAAGGCATGGAGCAGGCGCTGAACGCGGTGTTCCCGGCCACGACGCTGCAGACTTGCATCGTGCACCTGATCCGCTCCAGCCTGGAATACGCCAGCTGGAAGGAGCGCCGGACGGTGGCTGCGGCGCTGAGGCCGATCTACACGGCGGCGACCGTGGAGGCAGCGCTGGCCGCGCTCGTGCAGTTCGAGCAAGGCCCCTGGGGCCAGCGCTACGCGCCGATCGCTGACGCATGGCGCCGGGCCTGGGACCGTGTGATCCCGTTCTTTACGTTCCCACCGGCGATCCGCAAGGTGATTTACACCACCAATGCGATCGAGAGCATCAATGCCCAACTGCGCCGCGCGGTGAAAACGCGAGGTCACTTCCCAAGCGACGAAGCCGCCACCAAGCTACTGTGGCTGGTCTTGCGCAACATCACCGGAGCCTGGGGCAGCGCCGCGCACGACTGGAAGGCCGCTATGAACCAGTTCGCCGTGATTTATGCAGAACGCTTCACTGACCCGTATCGCTGAGATAGCATCAATAAGCCTGATAGAACCAACTATCAGGCTTCTAACGCCTCAAACACAAAAATACTGACACTCCCGTCGTGCCACCTCTAACTAAGGCCAATCCGTCGCCATTTAGACGGTCCAAGGCCAGCGATACGGTCCGGCCGTCCTCGAGGCTCGCCACCGCCATTCCTGCCCCCGCCAGCAAATCCCCCCAACAACGCTAAAATACCGCCTCCCGGCATACCGTCCGCTTTTCCGGCTTTCTCCAATCCTGCGCTTCGCGCTTTCACAACGATGAAAAAACTGACTGCTGTACTTCTTGTGTCCGCCACCGCTCTGCTCACGGCCTGCGGTCCCAGCGACAACGCGCCTGCCGCTGGCGCCCAAGCGCCGGCGACGCCCAAGAAGGTCGTCGTTGGCCTGGACGACAATTTCCCGCCCATGGGATTCCGCGACGCTAACAACCAGATCGTCGGTTTTGACATCGACATGGCCAAGGAAGCCAGCAAGCGTCTGGGCATTGAAGTGGAATTCAAGCCGATCGACTGGAGCGCCAAGGAAGCCGAATTGAACGGCAAGCGCGTCGACGTGCTGTGGAACGGTCTGACCATTACCGAAGAGCGCAAGAAGAACATCAGCTTCACCGCGCCGTACATGGCCAACCATCAGATCATCATCGTGGGCAACACGTCGCCGGTGAAGGTCAAGAATGATCTGGCTGGCAAGGTCATCGGCGCGCAGGACGGCAGCAGTGCCACCGACGCCATCGCCAAGGACCCGGTTGCCGCGCAGATCAAGGAAGTGAAGAAGTTCGGCGACAACGTCACCGCGCTGATGGACCTGGCTGCTGGCCGTCTGGACGCCATCGTGGTGGATGAAGTGGTTGGCCGTTACCTGATCAGCAAGCGTGCGGGCGAGTATCGCGTGCTGGAAGAGAACTTCGGTACGGAAGATTACGGCGTTGGCGTGCGTAAGGACGACACCGAGTTGCTGGCCAAGCTGGACAAGACGCTGGATTCGATGAAGCAGGACGGCACCGCCGGCCGCATCGCCACCCAGTGGTTCGGCGCCAACATCATCAAGTAAGCGGGAAGGCGCCTGTGGCCTAGCCGGCCGCGGCGCCTTTGCCGTTGCAGTTCGCAGCCCGCCGCAGTGCCGCAAGGCCAGGCGGGCTTGCCCATGATTCTCTCTTGCCCTCGCGGCGCGAACCCACTGCATGGACTACGTACTCTCCCTTCTGGGGCCCTTGGCGGAAGGCGCGAAAGTGACCTTGACGCTGTTTTTCATCACGCTGGCGCTGGCGGTGCCGTTGGGGCTGGTGCTGGCCCTGGCTCGCATCTCAAAGTGGCCGCTGCTGAGCCGCGCGGTCAATGGCTATATCTGGCTGATGCGCGGCACGCCGTTGATGCTTCAGATGCTGTTCATCTACTTCGCGCTGCCGTTCGTGCCGGTGATCGGCATCCGGCTGCCGGATTTTCCGGCGGCGGTGGTGGCGTTTGCGCTGAACTATGCGGCGTATTTTGCCGAGATCTTCCGCGCCGGTATCCAGTCGGTGGATCGGGGGCAGTACGAGGGCAGCAAGGTGCTAGGCATGACGTACCTGCAGACCCTGCGCCGCATCGTGCTGCCGCAGATGGTGCAGCGCGTGTTGCCGCCCATGAGCAACGAGACCATTACGCTGGTCAAGGACACTTCGCTGATTTACGTGCTGGCGCTGAACGACATTCTGCGCACCGCGCGGGGCATCGTGCAGCGCGATTTCACGACCACGCCGTTCCTCGTCGCCGCTGCCTTCTATCTGTTGATGACGCTGCTCCTGACGTGGTTCTTCCAGCACATGGAAAAGCGCTATGCAAAATATGACCAATAATTCCCCGGCCGGGCTTAGCCAGCGTCCGGTCATGATCGAAGCCCGCAATATCGTCAAATCGTTCGGTTCCAATCGCGTGCTCGACAACGTGTCGCTGAACCTGGAGCAGGGCGAGGTCGTGGCGGTGATCGGCCCGTCGGGGTCTGGCAAGAGCACGTTTTTGCGCTGTTTGAATCATCTTGAGACCATCGACGAAGGCAGCATCCAGATCGAAGGCGAGACAATGGCTGCCTCCGTACCGGGCGGCCGCAGCCAGTACGCCAGCGACGGCGACGTGCGCCGCATCTGCCGCAAGATGGGCATGGTGTTTCAGTCGTTCAATCTGTTCCCGCACATGACGGTGCTGCAGAACATCATCGAAGCGCCCATTACCGTGAAGGGTATGTCGCGCGCGGAGATCGTGCCGAAGGCCGAAGAGCTGCTCCGCAAGGTGGGTCTGTCGAACAAGCGCGACAACTATCCGACGCGCCTGTCCGGCGGTCAGAAGCAGCGCGTGGCGATTGCGCGGGCGCTGGCGATGGAGCCGGACATCATGTTGTTCGACGAGCCGACGTCGGCGCTGGACCCGGAGCTGACCGGCGAAGTGCTGCGCACCATGAAGCAGCTGGCTGACGAGCGCATGACGATGCTGGTCGTGACGCATGAAATGGGGTTTGCCCGTGAAGTGGCGCACCGGGTCATTTTCATGGACGACGGCCGCATCGTCGAGGAAGCGCCGTCCGCCGAGTTCTTTGCCGCGCCTCAGCATGCGCGCAGCCGTGAGTTCCTGGCGCATATGCTCTGATCCGAGCCGCCGCCGCATACCGTGAAGCCCGCCTTGCCGCGGGCTTTTCTATATGATGCCTACCCATGCAATCCGCGCCGATTCCCTCGCAAGTTGTTTCTGACGCGCCGCCGTTGCTCAGGCTTCGAGGCCTGTACAGCGAGCGCCTGGCGCCAGTTAGCCTGGATCTGGCGGCGGGCGAGTGCGCGGCTGTGGTCGGCGCGTCGGGATCGGGCAAGTCGCTGCTGTTGCGGCAGATTGCGGATCTGGACCCCGGGCATGGTGAAGCGGAACTGGACGGGCGTCGCCGGTCGGCCATGCGGGGTTTCGAGTGGCGGCGTCTGGTGGTTTATTGCCAGGCCGAGGCCGGATGGTGGGATGACCATGTGTCCGCGCACTACGCTGACCGCGCTGGTGCTATCGCCATCATGGGGCGTCTGGGCTTGGCTGAGACCAAGTTGGACGCGTTGGTCCATGAGCTGTCCACGGGCGAGCGCCAGCGGATGGGCTTGGTGCGCGCGCTGATGCAGAGTCCACGCGTGCTGCTGCTGGATGAGCCGACCGCCGCGCTGGATCAGGAGGCGACAGCGTTAGTCGAGGCGGAACTGTCACGCGTCCTGGCTGCCGGCGCTGCCATTCTGCTGGTGACGCATAGCCCGGAACAGGCCGAGCGCCTGGCGCGCCGGCGTTGGCGGATGACGGAAGGCCACATGGAGCCGCTATGGACGTGATCAAGCTGCAGGCGCTGGATCTGGTGATCGCGTCGCTGCTGGTGCTGCTGAGCGCTGGTATTTCCTTCGCACTGCGGTTGAACCTGCAACGGCAGGTGCTCTGGGCGGCGGTGCGCACGGTAGTGCAATTGCTGTTGGTGGGTCAGATCCTGCGCATTGTGTTCGCCCATGCCGCGCCGTGGCTGACGGCGCTGGTGGTGGCGGTGATGATGGCGCTGGCCGCGCGCGAGGTCGCGGCCCGACCCAAGGCGCGTTTGACCGGGCATGGCAATGGTTGGGTCGGGACGTTGGCGGTGGTAAGCACCACGCTCGTCACTGCGATGTTCATTTTGAACACGGCCCTGCGCCCGGACCCTTGGTTTGATCCGCGGTACACGATTGCACTGGTTGGCATCGTGCTGGGCAGCGTCTTGAATGCGGCCAGTCTGGCATTGGACGGAATGCTGTCGGGCGTGCGCCGCGAAAGGCTGGGCATCGAAGCGCGCCTGGCGCTGGGCGCGACCGTGCATCAGGCGTTTTCGGCCTTGCTGCGCGAATCGGTTCGGCGTGGCATCGTGCCCAGCATCAACCAGATGTCGGCGGCCGGGATCATCACCTTGCCGGGCATCATGACCGGGCAGATCATTGCGGGCATGGATCCGGTGGACGCGGCCAAGTATCAGATCTTGTTGATGTTTCTGCTGTGCGGCGCGAGCGGCATGGCGGCGATGGGCGCGGCTTATGGGGCAATGCGCCGTCTGACGGATGAGCGGGGGAGGCTGCGGCTGGACAGGCTTGTGCCGGGGACGACTGCGAAGCGGTAGCGGGGGCAGAAAAAGATACCATGCTCCATATCGCAACCCGCCGCAAAAAAAAAACCGGCAGCCCTAACGGGACTGCCGGTTTTTACATGCCCGCCAGCCAGCTAACGCCAGCCAGCAAGGGCAGGGGGCTTAGCCGATCGAGGCCAGCACCTTGTTCAGCGTGGCGCTGGGGCGCATGGCCTGGCTGGCCTTGGCTTCGTTCGGCTGGTAGTAGCCGCCGATGTCCACGGGCTTGCCTTGGGCGGCCTTGAGCTCGTCCAGGATCTTGTTCTCGCCTTCGGAGAAAGCGATCGCGGCCGGGGCGAACTGGGCGGCCAGGGCGCGGTCTTCGGTCTGGGCGGCCAGGGCTTGGGCCCAGTACATCGCCAGGTAGAAGTGGCTGCCGCGGTTGTCCAGGCCACCGACCTTGCGCTCGGGCGACTTGTTTTCGTCCAGGAACTTGGCCGTGGCCTGATCCAGCGTCTTGGCCAGGATCTGGGCGGTCGGGTTCTTGTACGTGCGGCCCAGGTGGTCGAGGGACTCGGCCAGCGCCATGAATTCGCCCAGCGAATCCCAGCGCAGGAAGCCTTCTTCCAGGAACTGTTGCACGTGCTTGGGGGCCGAACCGCCCGCGCCCGTTTCAAACAGGCCGCCGCCGGCGACCAGCGGCACGATCGACAGCATCTTGGCGCTGGTGCCCAGTTCCATGATGGGGAACAGGTCGGTCAGGTAGTCGCGCAGCACGTTGCCGGTGACCGAGATGGTGTCCAGGCCTTCGCGGATGCGCTTGACCGAGAACTTGGTGGCTTCGACGGGGTCGAGGATGCGCAGGTCCAGGCCGCTGGTGTCGTGGTCCTTGAGGTACTGCTTGACCTTGGCGATGACCTGGGCGTCGTGGGCGCGCTTTTCGTCCAGCCAGAAGACGGCGGGCGTCTTGGTGGCGCGGGCGCGGGTGACGGCCAGCTTGACCCAGTCCTGGATCGCGGCGTCCTTGGTCTGGCACATGCGCCAGAGGTCGCCGGCTTCGACGGCCTGTTCCAGCAGCACGGCGCCAGCGGCGTCGGTGACACGCACGGTGCCGGCAGCCGGGATGACGAAGGTCTTGTTGTGCGAACCGTATTCTTCAGCAGCCTGGGCCATCAGGCCGACGTTGGGCACGCTGCCCATCGTGACCGGATTGAAGGCGCCGTTGCGCTTGCAGTCGTCGATGACGGCCTGGTAGACGCCGGCGTAGCTGCGGTCCGGGATGACGGCCTTGGTGTCCTGCAGCTTGCCTTCGGCGTTCCACATCTTGCCGGAGTCGCGGATCATGGCGGGCATGGATGCGTCGACGATGACGTCGCTGGGCACGTGCAGGTTGGTGATGCCCTTGTCGGAATTCACCATGGCCAGTTGCGGCAGCGTCTTGTAGGCGGCGTCGATGTCGGCGGTGATCGCGGCCTGCTGGTCAGCGGGCAGCGACTGGATCTTGGCGTACAGGTCGCCAATGCCGTTGTTGGGGTCGAAACCGGCCTGCTTGAGGGCGTCGGCGTGCTTGGCCAGAACGTCCTTGTAGAACACGGAGACCACGTGGCCGAAGATGACGGGGTCGGAGACCTTCATCATGGTGGCCTTCAGGTGGACCGAGAACAGCACGCCGTTGGCGCGCGCATCGTCGATCTGGGCCTGCAGGAAGGACTTGAGCTTGGCGGTCGACAGCACGGCGGCGTCGATGATCTCGCCGGCCTTGACCGGGGTCTTTTCCTTCAGGACGGTCTTGGTGCCGTCAGCGGCGGTCAGTTCGATCTTGACGTCGCCGGCATCGGCGATGAGGGCCGACTTTTCGGTGCCGTAGAAGTCGCCTTCGCTCATGTGGGCAACGTGCGACTTGGAGTCGGACGTCCAGGCGCCCATCTTGTGCGGGTGCTTGCGGGCGTAGTTCTTGACCGACAGCGGGGCGCGGCGGTCGGAGTTGCCTTCGCGCAGGACCGGGTTGACGGCGCTGCCCTTGACCTTGTCGTAGCGGGCCTTGACGTCGCGCTCGGTGTCGTTGGCGGGGGCGTCCGGGTAGTCCGGCAGCTTGTAGCCCTGGTCTTGCAGTTCCTTGATGGCCGCCTTCAGTTGGGGCATCGAGGCGCTGATGTTGGGCAGCTTGATGATGTTGGCTTCGGGCTTGACCGCGAGGGCGCCCAGCTCAGCCAGGGCGTCGGACAGCTTCTGGCTGTCGTCGAGGTAATCCGGGAACAGGGCGATGATGCGGCCTGCCAGCGAAATGTCGCGGGTCTCGACCGTGATGCCTGCGGGTTTGGCGAATGCCTGGACGATGGGCAGCAGCGAACGGGTTGCCAGTGCCGGAGCTTCGTCGGTGAGGGTATAGATAATCTTCGGAGTAAGAGACATGATCCTTGAATCTGTTCGGCTCAGGCGATTAACGCGCAAACCCGAACATGCTATGCGGCGTACGCCGGTAGATGTTGTCGAGAGTGGGTTCGTATGGCGGGACGCGCAGGCAAGCCGTCCCACCAACATGACTGCCGCCCGTCCTATTGTTTGGCTGGACCGGCCGGCCGATAAATGGGCCGTATCCGGGTCCGCCTTGGAAGGTGCGACCGCCACGAACCTTCCATTGTAATACCGTGCTACGCATTGCGCCGGGAAATGGTTCTGTTTCTTGATGGCGACGCAATATGCTTATGACAGTTTTTGGGGGACGCATCGGGCGGGGCGGGCGGAATTTGGCATCAAAGCGTCTGCAATCGCCGTTTGACAAAGGCGGGCGATAGGAGGAAAGTACGCCCCATGAATTTCCGCGCCGTCCGCATTTCGCTGATTATTACCATCATTCCTGGAATGGTGGGTTAGCGCGCGACCGCAACAGTCACAAGCCACCCGCCCCACGAGGCGGGTTTTTTGTGGCCGCCTCTGCCGGGCAAGCAACCCAAAGCAGAGAAACCATGTCCGATTCATCCTCCCACGCACCCTCGGCATTCCAGGCTGGCTCCGCCACGCCGATGGAGTACCTGCGGCAGATCCTGACCGCCCGGGTATACGACATTGCCCGTGAAACCGAGCTGGATCTGGCGCGTGGGCTATCCGCCCGGCTGGGCAACACCGTTCATTTCAAGCGCGAAGACAACCAGCCGGTGTTCTCGTTCAAGGTGCGCGGCGCCTACAACAAGATGCGCAACACGCCGCGCGCCGCGCTGGAGCGCGGAGTCATCACGGCGTCGGCGGGCAACCATGCGCAGGGCGTCGCGATTTCGGCGGCCAAGCTGGGCGTGCGGGCCATCATCGTCGTGCCGCAGACGGCGCCGCAGGTGAAGGTGGACGCGGTGCGCGCGCATGGCGGACCGACCGTGACGGTGGTGCAGGCCGGCGATTCGTACAACGACGCTTATGCGCATGCGCAGACGCTGGCGCAGGAACAGGGCCTGACGTTCGTGCCTGCGTTCGACGATCCCTACGTGATCGCGGGGCAGGGCACGGTGGGCATGGAGATTCTGCGCCAGCATCCCGAGCCGCTGCACGCGATTTTCGTGCCGATCGGCGGCGGCAGTCTGGCGGCGGGCGTGTCGACCTATGTAAAGGCGGTGCATCCCGGCGTGAAGGTCATCGGCGTGCAGACCGAGGATTCCTGCGCGATGGCGCAATCGCTGCGCGTGGGCGAGCGGGTCATCCTGGCCGATGTCGGCCTGTTTTCGGACGGGACGGCCGTCAAGCTGGTGGGCGAGGAAACCTTCCGTCTGTGCCGCGAATATTTGGACGAAGTGATCCTGGTGGACACGGACGCGGTCTGCGCGGCGATCAAGGATGTGTTTCTGGACACGCGCAGTGTGCTGGAACCCGCGGGTGCGTTGGCGGTGGCGGGGTTGAAGAAGTACGTGGAGCGCGAAGGCGCGCGCGGGCAGTCGCTGGTGGCGATTACGTCGGGCGCGAACATGAATTTTGACCGCATGCGCTTTGTGGCGGACCGCGCCGAAGTGGGCGAGGCGCGCGAGGCGGTGTTCGCGGTCACCATCCCCGAAGAGCGCGGCAGCTTCCGCCGGTTCTGCCGGGTGATCGGGCAGCGCAGCGTGACCGAGTTCAATTACCGCATTGCCGATGCGCGCACAGCCCGCATCTTCGTTAGCGTGCAGATTGCGCGGCGCGGTGAATCCGCCGAAATCCTGGCCGCGCTGCAGGCAGAAGGATTCTCGGCCTCCGACCTGACGAACAACGAGGTGTCAAAGCAGCACATCCGCTACATGGTTGGGGGACGTTCACCGCTGGCTGGTGGCGAGCGCCTTTTCCGCTTTGAGTTTCCGGAGCGGCCGGGCGCGCTGATGAAGTTCCTGTCGGCGATGGCGCCCAACTGGAACATCAGCCTGTTCCATTACCGCAATCAAGGCACTGACTTCAGCTCGGCGCTGGTGGGCATTCAGGCGCCGGTGGCCGATGATGCGGCGCTGGATGGGTTCTTGCGGCAGCTTGGGTATGCGCATGCCGAGGAAACGGATAACGAGGCTTATCGCCAGTTCCTGATTTGAATGTTCGGCTGGGCGTGCTGCCGGATGATCAATCGGTCTTCCAAGCGGGCGTCCAACCTGCTGTGTACTCGGGCGCTACTTTGGCGTGATCTGGGCGTTAACTGGATATACCGCCACCTTTGCAGCCCGGCTTGCGCGGTAATTCCACGCCCGGCTTCAAGCGCAGCGTCGCGCGGCCCTGCGTTTGGGTCAGTTCCAGTGCGCTTGCGCGCCACGCCGGCACGTCGTCGAACGCGACGGCCGGCGACGCGCTGGAAGCGGTCTTTGCGTCGGACCGTTCGAATTGCAGGGCCGGCAGGCCCACGCACGTGTCCTCGAAGTCCAGCCGCGCCAGCTCGCGGCCATCGCTCAGGCGGACCGCTCTAAACGCCAGCGGGGCGTCCACAAACTTGGTGACTTCGGGCACGTATTGCAGGTCGCCGTGCGCGTCTTTTATGCGGGCGGCCGGCTGCAGCACGATGACCTTTCTGCCCGGCGGGATAACCAGATAGGCCACGTCGCCGGCGATATCCAGCAGTTTTCCTGGGCCAAGGTTTTGCGCCTTCAGCGGCGCATGGCGGATCATCACGGTTTCGTTCCAGGCCGAGTCCACGCGCGTCCAGCCGGGCAGGCGGGCGTCCTCGAACCGCGTGCCGTGGATGCTGTCGCGGTCCGGCTTGTCGGAAAGCGGCAGGCGCTGCACACGTAGGGAGCCGTTGACGACCTGCAGATGCGCGAGCACGGTGCTGGCGCTGGAACTGGTAAAGAACGCCAGCACCGCATCGGTTTCCAGCATGGCGACCGGACCAGGGCAGAAGAACGCGCGAGCCTGCCGTGCATTGCTGCCAGGATAGAGCAGCGCGCCGACGTCGGTGCCGCACAAGGGCTTGCCTTGGAAGGTGATGGTGGTGGCGCGCGTGGTCTGGCGCTGACCGGTGTTCCAGTCGCTGCGGCTGCCGGTTTTCACGTCGACGACCAGGCCGTGATTGTCGTAGACGATGGCGGCGCCAGAGGGCGCGGCAAGCAGGCTGAGCAAAAATGCAAAGGCGCGGCGGCTCGTCACGGCGGACTCCCTGAATGGCACAAGGGATGACTATATACCGGTGCGCCTGCGCTGGTGTCTGGCTCCGATGATGAAGGCAGGCGCGCGTTCGCCCGGTGTCTGGACACCCGTGTGAGAGGGTCTTCACCCTGCAGAGCTGAGGCAAAAGGTGTCAGACACCTACGATGCGGATACAGCTGTCATAAACCTACGCTGATGGGCGATCAGCCAGCCCATCCACGTGGATCTGCGCCTGGCCCTGCGGGCAATGCTCTACGCGCGCCCGCACGCGGTATACGCGGCGCAGCGTATCGGGCGTCACCACATCGCCCGGCAGCCCCTCGGCGTCGATCGCGCCAGCGTGCAGCAGCAGCGCGTGGTCAGCGTGACGCAGCGCGATGTTCAAGTCGTGCAGCACCACCAACGTGATCAGGCGGTGCAGCCGCGTCTGGCGGCGCAGCACGTCCATGACGTGGAATTGATAGTTCAGATCCAACGCCGACAAGGGCTCATCAAGCAGCAGCAGGCGCGGACGCCGCACCAGCGCCTGCGCCAGCGACGCCAGCTGCTTCTGCCCGCCGGACAGTTCGTCCAGGTGGCGGCTGGCCAGTGGCGCGATGCCCAGTTCGGTGATGACCGCCATGGCGTCTTCCATCAGCGCATGACCAGGCTGTCCGTGCCGGCCGGATCGCGCCGCCACGAGCACGGATTCGAAGACGGTCATGTGCACGCCCTTCGGCAGGGCCTGCGGCATGTACATCGCGCATTCGGCGCGGCGGGCCGGGCTGGCGTTGGCCAGGTCATCGCCGTCCAGCCAGATCGCGCCTTGCATTACCGGGTGCAAACCGGCCAGCGTCTTGAGCAGCGTCGATTTCCCGCTGCCGTTCGGCCCCAGCAGCGCGGTGACGGCGCCTTCGGCCATGGGACCGGCACTGGCGTTGCGCAGCACCGGCCGCCCGCCATAGCCGGCGGACAGGGCCTGGATGCGTAGCTGCGTCATCGTCAGGGTTGCAGCACCAGCGTGCCGCGCATGTGCTGCGCGTGCGCGGGGAACGAGCAGTAGTAGGTGTACGACTGGCCCGCGCGCAGGCGGCTGACGGGGAAGGTGACGGTGGCCGTTTCGCCGCCGCCCAGCATGGGCGTCTTGGCAAGGATGCGGGCGTCGCCCGGCGCCAGGAAGTCGCTGCTGGCGCCGGCCTTGATGCCGTCGACCATCACGGCATCGATGTCTTCCGTCTTGGTCATCACCCAGTTGTGGCCCGCCTTTTCCTTGCTGTTCTTGCCCGTGTGGATCAGGCGCACGGTGAAGTCCTGGCAGGTCGCGGGCACGACGATGTGGTCGGGGCCGAACTGCTTGCCGGGACGGCCTTCGACGTCGATGGAGCAAGCGGGCGCGGCATGGGCGGTGCCGGCGATCGACAGGGCCGCGAGCGTCAGCGTCAGGCGGAATTTCATCGGGGTGTCTCCTTGTTGCGGTTGATGCCGTCAGGCGCGTTTGAGGGCGCGCACGACGATGGTGAGAAAGAAGGGAATGCCGACCAGCGAGGTCACGATGCCGACCGGGATGAGCGCGCCGGGCAGCACGGTCTTGGACGCCACGGACGCCAGCGACAGGATCAGCGCGCCGGCCAGCGCGCTGCCCGGCAGGTAGTAGCGGTGGTCTTCGCCCAAGAGCAGCCGGGCGATGTGCGGCGCGACCAGGCCGACGAAGCCGATCGTGCCGACGAACGACACGGCAAGCGCGGCCAGCGCGCTCACGCGCAGCAGGCTGACAAGCCGCAGCCGCTTGACGTCGATGCCGAAGCTGGCAGCGCGTTCCTCGCCCAGCCGGACGGCGGTGAGCTTCCACGCGTCGCGCATCGAAAACGGAATGGCAAGGACCAGCGCCGCCGCCATGACGCCGACGGTGGTCCAGTTGGCGCGCGCCAGGCTGCCCATCGTCCAGAAGACGATGCCTTGCAGGGCTTCCTCACTGGCGACGAATTGCAGCAGCATCACCAGCGCCTGGAACGAATACACCAGCGCGATGCCGAACAGCACCACGCCCAGCGTCGAGCCGCCACGCCAGCGCGCCACGCGTTCCAGCACCAGCACGGACAGCAGGGTGCAGGCGAAAGCCGATACGGAAACCGTCATGCCGGCCGGCAGCGCGGGCAGATGCCAGTCCAGCGTGATGGCAAGCGACGCGCCGAACGCCGCGGCGGCCGAGACGCCCAGGGTGTAGGGGCTGGCGAGCGGGTTGTCCAGCATGGTCTGCATCTCGGCGCCGCCCAGGCCCAGCGCCACGCCGACCAGCAACGCCATCAGCGCATAGGGCAAGCGGAATTGCCAGACGATGACGCGCGTGCCGGTGTCTGACACCTCGGGATGCAGCAGCGTGTGCAGCAGGTCGGGCAGGGACAGCGAAGCCGGTCCGCTGGCGATGTCGGCCAGCAGGCTGGCGACGATGGCCAGCACCAGCACGGCGGTCAGCAGCACGCGCTTGCGCACCGCGCGCCGGTAGGCGGCGATGGGATCGTCGGGAACAGACGCCGCGGGCGATGCGGCGGCGGGGGCGAATCCGGTCATGGCGGACTACTTTGCAGGTGCGGCCGGAGACGTCCAGAAGGCGCCCACGTTGTCCAGATCCAGGAACTGGCCGTACAGCGCGTCCAGCGTACCTTGCGGATCCAGCGCGGCGGCGCGTTCGGGATACAGCCATTTCGCCATCGCCTCGATGGCGGCAACGTTATAGGGCGAGTTGTAGAACGCGTGCCAGATGCCGTAGGCGCGATGCTGCTTGACGGCGTCCAGATCGCGGATGCCGTCGCGGTCCAGCAGCGTGGCCAGGCTGTCGGCGGATACCTTCGGATCGGCATCGGGACCGGCCAAGAGGCCCGGACGGCCGGGTTCGGAACGGCTGCCGGTGGCGATGTAGACATCCGGCTTGGCGTCGATGACGAACTCCAGGCTCACGTCGCCGATCGCGCCGGGCAGGACGGGCGCCGCGACGTTGACGCCGCCCGCGGCTTCCAGCAGGTCGCCGAAGCTGCCGTTGCCCGTGGTGTGGCAGCAGGCGGGCCACACGCCCGCCAGCATTTCCACGAAGACGCGCGGCCGCTGCGCGGGTGGCACCGGTTCCACGACCTTGCGCACGCGGGCCAGGTGGTCTTCATAGAAGGCGCTGTAGCTTTCCGCCTCGGCTTCGCGATCGAGGGCCTGGCCCAGGATGCGCATGCTGGGTACCGTGTTGCGCACGGGGTGCTGGCGGAAGTCGATGAAGACGATCGGGATGCCGGCTTCCTGCAACGCCGGGATCATCGGATTGTTGCGGCCCGGGCCGTGGCCGCTGACGCTGAAAATCGCCACGTCGGGCCGCAGCGAGACGATCTTTTCGGGGCTGACGCTGGCTTCCGACGTCTTGCCGATCAGGGGTACGTCGGCCGCCTTGGGGAAGCGTTTGACGAGCTGGTTCCAGGAGTAGGGATCCTGTTGCTTCAGCTCTCCCTGCCAGCCGACTACACGCGCCACGGGATCGTGCCGGTCCAGCAGCGCCATCGCAAAGGCGAAGCGGCCTTCGCCGAGCAGAATGCGTTTCGGGTGGTCGGGCACTGTCACGACGCGGCCGGCCAGGTCGGTGACCTCGCGGGCATGGGCGCCGGGCAGGGCGCAGAACAGGGCGGCGGCGGTCACGGCCGCACGGAAAAGGGCAATCGAACGCATGGCGAATCCTTCAGGGGCGTCAGCCGCGGGGTGCAGGTAACGCGAACCATTCTTATCGCCGGGCAGTGTCCGCCAACCCTCCTCAAGAATTCGTTAAGACGCGCAGCGGCTGTGGCAATGGCGCCGCAACGCCGCCGCGCTCCTGGCCGCGCCCCTACAATGTGAGATTGATTGTTATTCGCCGAGCGGTCCCGCCATGCGCGTTCTCGTCATCGAAGACGACCCCGACATTCTTGCCAACATCACCCATCACCTGACGCGGCGCGGCTATATCGTCGATTGCGCCGAAGACGGCCAGCGCGGCTATGCGATGGCGGCGTCGGGCGAGTTCGACCTGATCGTGCTGGACCTGATGCTGCCGCGGCTGGACGGCTACGAGTTGTGCCGCCGGCTGCGCACCGAGGCCGCGTGCAACACCCCCGTCATCATGGTCACGGCCCGCGATACGCTGGACAACCGGCTGACCGGCTTTGACGCGGGCGCCGACGATTACCTGGTCAAGCCCTTTGCGTTGGCCGAGCTGGCCGCGCGGGTCAAGGCGCTGCTGAATCGCGCCAGCGGGGCGGGTGCGGCCCGCGTGCTGCGCGTGGGCGACCTGACGCTGGACACCGGCACCTTGGCGCTGGCGCGCGCGGGCCAGCCGCTGCGCCTGCCGCCGTCTCCGCTGCAGTTGCTGACCCTGCTGATGCGCGCCAGTCCGTCGGTGGTGCATCGCGCCCGGCTGGAAGAGGCGTTGTGGCGCGACTCGCCGCCTGACAGCGATAGCCTGCGCACCCACATCCACCAGATCCGCCACGTGGTCGACAAGCCCTACGACACGCCGCTGCTGCACACGGTGCATGGCATCGGCTACCAGCTGCGGGCCGCGAACGATGGTTAACCAGGGCAAACGCGCGGCGCGGCGCGGGCTGGCGCGCCATCTTGTGTTGACCTATGTCGCGCTGGCGCTGCTGGTGGCGGGCCTGCTGACCTGGTTGTCGGTGTGGAGCGTCGGCAAGCTGGAGGCGCATCTTCAGCGCATCGACATGGGCATGGCGGTGGAGCGGGTGCGGGGCGATTTCCTGGCGGGCATCGACCCCGGGCGGCCCAACCGCTTCTTTCATGGCGATCCGGGAAGCAGGGCGTTTCCCGATTGGCTGCGGTCGCTGGCGCCGGGCTTTCACAAGATCGAGCGCAACGACCGCGTGTGGCACGTGATGGTCGACGACTTCGAGGGCCAGCGCTACATGCTGCTGCGCGACTACACCGAATACGAGCAGAACCAGTCGGCGTCGCACTGGACCGCAGTGACGGGACTGGCGGCCAGCCTGGCGTTGGCATTCGTCCTGGGCATCCTGGCCACGCGGCGCCTGCTGCGTCCGCTTGCGCGGCTGGCTGCCCAGGTCAATACGCGCGGCGCGCAGCCGCCGCAGACCCGGCTGGCCGCAGACTATCCGCCGGACGAGATCGGCCAGCTTGCGGCGGCCTTCGACTCGACCTACAACCAGCTCGAACAGGCGCTCAGGCGCGAGCAGCTCTTCACGGCCGACGTGGGGCACGAGTTGCGCACGCCGCTGATGGTGATCTCCAGTTCCTGCGAACTGCTGCGCGAGGAGCAGACGCTGGACGTGGCGGGACAGGCGCGACTTGCCCGCATCGAGGCGGCGGCGGCCGACATGGGCGAGCGGCTGGACACCTACCTGATGCTGGCGCGCGGCGGCGACGCGGCCGGTCTGTTTCCGCGCGAAAGCGCCGCGGACACCGCGCGCGGTCAGTTGGCCGCCTGGTCGCCGGTGGCGCAGCGGCGCGGCATGCAGTTGACGCTGAACGCATCGGGCGCGCCGGAAGCGGCCTTGCTGTTTCCCGCGCCGCTGCTGCGCGCGGTGCTATCCAACCTGATCCGCAATTCGCTTCAGTACGCGGGTCCGCAGGCCAGCATCGTCGTCACGGCAGGACCCGATTACGTTCAGGTGAACGACAACGGTCCCGGCATTCCGGTGGAACGGCAGGCTTCCATCTTCAACCCCTTCGTACGTGGCGATCAGCCGGACGACGGCAATCTGGGGCTGGGCTTGTCGTTGGTGCAGCGCATCTGCGAGCACCAGGGCTGGCGCGTGTCGCTTCAGTCGCGCCCCGGGCAGGGCAGCCAGTTCCGGGTGGACCTGGCCGGCCCCGCGCTGGCCGCTGCGGGTTAGAACGCGACGTCGGCCGTGAACAATGCCGTGCGTCCCGCGCCCGGCACCCCGTACAGCTGGAAGCCATCCAGCGAGGCGCCGATGCGGCTGTAATAGAACTTGTTGAACAGGTTGTCCACGTTCACCCCCAGCGTCACGTTCTTGTTCAACCGGTAGCGCGCCGCCACGGAATGCAGCCAATAAGAGGGCGCCTTCTCGTTGTCGCGGACCCAGACCGGATGCGTGCCGTACGGACCGGATACGGTGGAACTGTTGTTGTTCTTGCCGCCGACGTACTTGTTGTCCGTGTAGCGCCGCTTGCCCACGTACTGCGCGCCATAGCTCAGCGACAGGTCTTCCGTGGCCGCGTAGGTGGCCCACAGGTTGAACGTCAGGTCCGGCACGTTCTTGGCTTCTTCGCCCTGGTTCGCGCCCTTGGTGATGCGGCTCTTCATGGCGCTGACGCCGGCAAAGGCGGACCAGCGCGGCGTGATGTTGCCTGACAGGCCCAGCTCGATCCCGTCCACGCGCTTGGCGGGCAGGGCGCGCACGACATCGGTGGCGTCGTCGCCGTATTCCCATGAGTCCGTCAGTTCCGTGCGGAAGATGGCGCCGGTCAACGACAGGTCACCGCCCGCCACGTCCCACTTCGTGCCCAGTTCCCACGTGCGGGCGACGGCTGGCTTGTAGGTGTCGGAGCCGGTGGCGCCATAGATGTTGTTGTTGGTGGACGCGCCCATCGCCGACGGTTGCGCGGCCTGGCTGTATGACACGTAGACGCTGCCGTTCTCCACGGGCTTGTACGTCAGGCCGATGCGGCCGCTGAAGGCGCCGTCGGTGACGCGTTGCGTGGCGGCGCCTGCCGTTTGCGTGACGCGGTAGCGGTCGTAACGCAAGGCGCCTTGCAGCATCCATTGCGGGTTGAAGGTCACAGTGTCCGCGGCGTACAGGCCGGCATTGAAGACTTCGGCCTTGTTTCCCGAATCGCCCTTCAGCGTATCCACGCCGCCCATGTCCACGCCGCCGGTGTTGCGCAGGTCGAGCACGGGATTCACGGACGGGGCGCGGATCGTGCGCGCATGGTCGCCGTAGGTTTCTTTGTAGAACTCCACGCCCGTCACTACGGCATGCTTGATGCCGCCGGTATGGAAGTCGAGGTTCAGGTTGGTCTGGTTTGCCAGGATGGTGTAGCGCTTGGACGTGCCGAAGTCGTTGCCGCGCAACTGGGCGTAGGGCGAGGGATCACGCAGCGGCGTGAAACCGCTGTACGAGGCAATGCCGTCCGCGCTCTGCACCAACGGGCCGGCGCCCACATAGCCGTACGACGTGCGCGACGTGGAATTGAAGCGCGCGGGGGCCAGCACGCCGATGCGGTCGGTCTGCTGCCATCGGCTGATGTTGGTTACGCGCGCCGAGTGGGTGAAGTCATGCTCGACCTTCATCGTTGCCTGATCGGTGCGCGTCTGCTCCGTGTACAGGCCGGGGTCGCCGTACCAGGCATTGCGTGCCACGTTGGGCATGCGCTTGCCGCCCGTGCCGCGCTGGATCGGCACGCCGCCGTCGGGGATGTTGTCGTCTTCCTGATGCAGGTAGTTCACGGTGACACGGGTGGGCGAACCCAGGCCCATTGCCAGCGAGGCCGCGACCCCAGACCGGTCAAACTCCGTCACGTCGCGCTCCGCCACGCCGTTGTGATGGCGCATGAGGTTGACGCGCAGGGCGGCGCTGTCAGTCAGTTCCTGGTTCAGGTCCGCGGTGATGCGCCGGTAATGATCCGTGCCCAGTCCGCCGGACAGCTTGTAAAACGAGCCCAGCCGCGCTTCCTTGCTGGCCAGGTTGACGCTCCCGCCCACGGCCGAGATGCCGGATTCGATGGAGCCCGTGCCCTTGAAGACCTCGGCCTGTTCCAGGTTGAAGATGTCAGTGCGGCTGGACAGGCCCGCGTCGCGGATGCCGTCCACGGTGATGCTTTGCTCCGCCGAAAACCCGCGGATCGTGAACATGTCGCCCCAGCCGAGGTTGCCTTCGCCCGAACTGAACGTGATGCCCGGCACGTTGCGCAGCACATCCTGCAGGCTCTTGGCCTGCTGCTCTTCCAGCACCACGCGCGGCACGACGGTGATGCTTTGCGGGGTGTCGAGCAGCGGCTCGGTGAACTTGCCGGACTGCACGCGATCCGCCTTGAAGGGCGGGGCATCGGCCTGCACGGTGACGGGCGCCAGCAGTACGGCGTTGTCCGCCGGGGGCGTCTGGCCGTGGGCCTGCGTGGAGGCGGCGGCGCCCAGCGCCATGCCCAAGGTTTTGAGGGCGAATGCGCCCTGGGAGGGTGTTTTTTGTTGTTGCGCCATGGCGATCTTGAGTGCCTCAATGAGAATCGTTCCGGATTCTAGGGAGGCGTGTCTCAAGATCCTGTTAAGACGCTGGAACGGCGGCCGCACGGACGATCGTGCAGGTTGGCCAACCGCCGGGTGGGCTGCGAGCGCATCGATTTGTCTTGGAATAGTAATGTTATTACATTACTATTCTGGCTTTTTTCGCGCGGCGCGCCGCCCGGCGTGCCATCAGCATTTCAAGCATCTCCCGCATTTCTCCATGGCTTCTCTCATTTCCCCTCCCGCCGCCACCCGGCTGCGGTCCATCGACGCGCTGCGCGGCCTGGTCATTGTCATCATGCTGCTCGACCACGTGCGCGAAACCTTTTTCCTGCATCACCAGGTCGGCGACCCGATGGACGTGTCCGCCACGCCGCCGGACCTGTTTTTCTCGCGCCTGCTGGCGCATCTGTGCGCGCCGGTGTTCGTGTTTTTGACAGGCCTGTCGGCCTGGCTGTACGGCGCGAAGGCCGGCGACCGCAGCGCCACGGCGGCGTTTCTGGCGAAGCGGGGCGCATTCTTGATCGCGCTCGAAGTCATCGTCGTGAACTTCGCGTGGACCTTCCAGTTTCCGCCGTCCGTCGTGTACCTGCAGGTGATCTGGGTGATCGGCCTGTCCATGCTGTCGCTGGCGGCCTTGCTGTGGTTGCCGCGCTGGGCGCTGGTCGTCGTGGGCGTGGTGCTGGTCGCCGGCCATAACGCGCTGGATGCCGTGCACTTTGCCGCGGGCCACGCGATGCACGTGCCGTGGGCGGTGCTGCATGATCGCGGCTGGATCGAAGTCAGCGACACGCTGCGCCTGCGCACGTCGTACCCATTGCTGCCGTGGATCGGCGTGATTGCGCTGGGGTATGCGGCCGGACCGTGGTTCCAGCCGGGTTCGGACGCCGCCGAACGCCAGCGCCGTTTGTGGACGGCCGGGCTGGCCGCGGTGGCGGGCTTTGTGGTCCTGCGTGCGCTCAATGGCTACGGCCAGTCGCAGAAGTGGGCAGTGCAGGATGACACGCTCCATACCGTCATGAGCTTTGTGAACATCACCAAGTACCCGCCGTCGCTGATGTTCCTGCTGCTGACACTGGGGCTGGGGCTGTGCTTGCTGGTGCTGATCGAACGCGCGCAATCGGCGGCCTGGGTCCGCGCGTTGTGCGTGTTTGGCGCGGCGCCCATGTTCTTCTATCTGCTGCACCTGTACGTCTTGAAGGCGCTGTACCTGGTCGGCGAAGCGATCTGGGGCCTGAACCAGGGCAAATACTTCGGCGTTGATGGCATGGCGTCGGTGTGGGTGATTTCGATCCTGCTGGCCGTGGCGCTGTTCTGGCCCGTGCGCTGGTTCGGACGCCTGAAGGCCGCGCGCCGCGATATCGCGTGGCTCAAGTACCTGTGAGGCAGCCGATGGCAGCACGCAAGTTTGCCGTGGGCGTCGCGGCATTGATGGCGCCATGGGCGGCTGACGCGCAGCAGAATGCGGTGACGCTGTATGGCGTCGTGGACTTGAGCATCGCGGGGTTTTCCACGCAAGAGCGCGGCGCGGCCATCAACATGCAGTCGGGCGTGCAGTCCGGATCGCGCTGGGGGCTGCGCGGCAGCGAAGACCTGGGCAACGGCCTGCGCGCGAATTTTCAGCTGGAAAGCGGCTTCCTGGCCAACAACGGCAACTCGGCGCAAGGCAGGCGCCTGTTCGGCCGCGCGGCGTGGGTGGGCGTGTCGGGCGGTTTCGGCGATCTGCGGCTGGGGCGGCAGACCTCGGTCTCGTCCGCCACGCTGGCGGACTACGATGCGTTCCTGGCGTCGTACCTGATCACCGGCGCGCAGACCGCGCTGCTGCCGTACAACGCCAATCGCGCCGACAACACGGTGTCGTATTGGAGTCCGTCCGTGGGCGGCCTGCGTGCGGGTGTGGATGCCAGCATGGATTACGACGGCGGCGGCGGATTCAAGACCGCGTCCACCAACAAGCTGTACAGCGCCGCCGTTGTGTTCGACCAGCCGGGCTATTCGATTGCCGCTACCTACGAAGGCGCGAGCTGGGCGGACGGGACGGTGCAATCGGCCGCCATGGCGAACGCCGGGGCCGACCGCCGGCCATATGCGTACACGCTGGCGGGCCGCGCGACGGTGGACGCGTTCACGCTCTATGCCGGCTGGTCGGTGATGCGCAATGGCTCGACCATCCCGGCGGTGCCGTCACCCGGGCAGCGGGTGTACTTTCCGGGCAGCACGGTGCACGGCGTGATGGCGGGCGCCGCTTGGCGCACGGGCGCGAGCACCGTGATGGCATCCTGGCAGGGCAGCCTGCCGGGCGGTGGGGCGCTCGAGCGCGATGGCGCCACGCATTCCCAGCAGGTCTATTCGGCAGGCTACGTGTTTGACCTGTCCAAGCGCACCAACGTGTACGCCATCTACGGCTATATGCGGGGCGCCTGGGACGATCCGTCGTGGCATCAGTCCCAGTACGCGGTCGGCATGCGCCACCGCTTCTGACGAGGTATCAGTAGGCCTTCCCGGCAATCGAATCCGCATAACCGAGATCCAGCCATTTGCCATCGGCAGGGATGCGATCCAGATTGCCCAGGTCGATCTGGGTCTGGAGCGCGTCCTTCAAGGCCTGCTCGGGCACCGCCACGGAATCGGCGAAGACGCCATCGTCGATCAGGCGCTGCACCGACGCGCGCACGACGGCGGGATCCAGGTTGGGAAAGAGCTTCAGGCCGCTGGCCACGGCGGCTGCAGGGTCCTTGCGGATCGTCTTGAGCGCGCGGTCGATGCCGGAAACGAGCTTCTGCGAGACCTGAGGGTCGATGTCCTGGCGCGTGGAAATGGCCGAGAACGTGTACGGACCGATCTCGCGCGAAAACGCGGAAACCACCTTGAAGCCCTGGGCCTGCGCTTGGGATGCGCCCGGCTCGTAGAGCACCGCGCAATCGGCCTGGCCGGAACTGAGCGGGCCGATCTCGTTGCCCAGCGGCACTTCCAGCAGGTTCACATCGCGCTTGGGGTCCAGGCCGGCGTTCTTGACCAGCTTGATGAACGCGGACGAACTGGTGGTCGGCATGGCGCCGGTGGCGATGGTGGCGCCTTTCAGGCTCTTGAAGCCGTCGAACGCGAAGGCGGGCTTGCAGGTCAGCCACACGCCCAGGCGGGTCAGCGTGCCGCCCACCACCTTGACGGGCGCGCCGCGGCCGAAGGAGATTGCGGTCCATTCGGGGCCGTGCAGGGAGAAGTCAGCACTCTTGGAGATGACGGCGGCCAGCGCGTTGGTAGACGACGACGCAACGTCGATGCGCACGTCCAGGCCTTCGTCCTTGAAGTAGCCGTGTTCCTCGGCGAAATACACCGGCAGGTAGAACACGGACTTGAACGCGGCCGAGACAACGGCCTTGTCATTGGCCATCGCCGACACGGACAGCAGGGAGGCAGCCGCGGCGGCGGCGATGCGCAGGGTGGTACGGATTTTCATGGGTTTGCAGCGGCGCAATGTGCGCTTCACAGTTTGAATTGAGTGGCGTAGGTCTGGTCTTTCCAGCGCAGCAGGCGCTTTTCGGCGATGTCCACGCCGGCATACAGGACGAAGCCCAGCGCCATCAGCGAGAAGATGCCGACCCAGACCGTGTTCAGGTCATAGAGCGACGAGGCGACGAAGATGATGTGGCCCAGGCCGTACTTGGACGAGATGAATTCGCCCACGACCGTGCCCACCAGCGCAAAGCCGATGTTGATGCGGAACGTGGCGATGATGGCGGGCAGCGCCGACGGCACGACGACCTTGACGAAGATCTGCCGTTTGGTGGCGCCCAGCGACACGAGCATCTTCTGGATGTCCGGGTCCGCGTCCTTGGCGGCCTGAAAGGCGGCCAGCAGCGCAACGATGGACGTCAAAGAGATTGACAGCGCCACCTTGGAAATCAGGCCCGTGCCGAACCACAGGATGACCAGCGGCGCGAACGCGATCTTGGGGACGCTGTTGATCGCGACCAGAAAGGGTTCGACCACCTTGGCGCCATAGGGCGAATACCACAGCGCCAGGCCCGGAATGGTGCCCACCACGGTGCCGACGACGAATCCAGCGGCCGACGCCCACAGCGTGTAGTTGGCGTGCTCCCAGAGTTCGCCGGACACGATCAGCTTCCAACCCGCCTGCACCACGCCGGCGGGGGATCCGAACAGAAAGCCAGACACCGCGCCGGCGCGCACGGCGGCTTCCCACGCGCCAAACAGCACGGCAAGAATGAACAGCTGCGTCGCCAGGACAGGAACGCGAAAACCCGGACGCGGGCGCGCGGGTGCGGGCGAAGCGACGCCCTGGGCAAGAGATGCGGAGGTCTGGGTCATGCGTGGGTGCCGTCCTTGCGGGCGGTCTGTATGTCGAGTTCCTGGCACAGCAGGTCGAAGTAGCCGGGAAAGCGGCTGTCGTGGCGCGCATGCAGCGGCGAGCGTGTACCCAGCTCGATCCGGTGCTCGCTTTTCAGGCGGCCGGGGCGGGCGCTCAGGACGAAGATGCGCTCGGACAGCGCGATGGCCTCGTCGATGTCGTGGGTCACCAGCACTACGGTCTTGCCCTGCTTGCTGACCGTGTCGGCCAGCATCGATTCGAGGAACAGGCGGGTCTGGTAATCCAGCGCAGAAAAGGGTTCGTCCAGCAGCAGCACGTCCGGATCTGGCAGCAGCGTGCGCGCCAGGGCCACGCGTTGGCGCATGCCGCCGGACAGCGCCTTCGGATAGCTGTCCTGAAAGGGCAGCAGGCCGAAGGTGTCCAGGTACTCGCGGGCGCGTTCCACGGATTCGGCCTTGGGCGCGCCCCGGATTTCCAGGCCGACCAGAACGTTGTCCAGCACGGTGCGCCACGGCATCAGCAGGTCGCGCTGCAGCATGTAGCCGACGCGCCCGCGCAGGTTGGGCAGCGGTCGGCCGTCCAGCGCGATGGTGCCGGCGTCGTGTTCCAGAAGACCGGTCAGGATGTTGAACAGCGTGGACTTGCCGCAGCCGGACGGGCCGATGATGCTGACGAACTCGCCGCTGGCGGCGTTCAGGCTGATGTCGTCCAGGACCTGCACCGGGCCGGTGTCGGTGTGGAAGCGCTTGGAGAGATTGCGGATCTCAAGTTTCAGGGGCGGGGTAGGGCTCATGGCGAAACGACTGCACGCCGCCTCAAGCCGCGCCATGCTCCAGTTCCAGCGCCACCACGTCTTCGTGCGGCACTTCCAGCGCCTCGTTGAAGCGCTTGAAGAAGCTGCACAGCGCAATGCGGATGGTCAGCTCGACGATCTGTTCTTCGCTGAAGAACGATTGCAGCTTCGCGTAGAACGCATCGCTGACCTGCGCCGGCGTCAGCGTGACCAGCACCGCGTAGTCGCGCACCACCAGGTCTTTCTCGTCCAGGCCCGGCACCTGCGGTTCCAGCAGGCGGTCGATGGCTTCCTGCGAGATGCCGTGCGCCGCCAGCTTGGGCGTATGCAGTGTGACGCAGTAATGGCAGGCATGCGCCTTGGACGCGGTCAGCAGCGCGATTTCCAGGTGGCGCGGCGAGATCAGCCCGTCTTCGCGCGACTGCACCAGGTACGAAAAGAAGTGCTTCAAGGCCGGCGGGCGGGGCGCGAACGCGCTCAGCATGTTCGCGTACGGGCCGTAGTCCTGCAGAAGCTGATTGAAGAGTTGGGCGGTCGCGGGATCCAGCTTGGCGGGATCCAAAGGAGTGAGGCGTGACAAGGCAATTCCAGCGTAGGGAAGAAGAACGCTGGAATCCTAAGAGACATGCGGCCGCGTGGAAAATACCGATATCACATATGTATATGGGTATGCCGGCGTCGCCGGCGGCTCGGCTGCCTTGCCGCGCTAGCGTCGCGCCTGTCTACAGCCGCTGTCCTCCCGTCGCGTCGATGCGCTGTCCCGTGACCCAGCGGCCCTCGTTGGACGCCAGGAATGCGACGATGTCCGCGATGTCTTCGGGCTGGCCCACGCGGCCCAGCGCGATGCTCTGTGCGATGACGCGGCTCAGTTCCGGGTCGCGGGCGCGCTGGTTCAGATCAGTGGCGGTGGCGCCGGGCAAGACCGCATTCACGGTGATGCCGCGCGCGCCCAGCTCGCTGGCCAGCAGCAGCGTCAGCGCTTCCAGACCGGCCTTGGCCGGGGCGTAGACGCTCATTTCGGGATAGGCGGCGCGCGTGCCCATCGACGAGATATTGATGATGCGGCCGCCATCGCGCAGGAACGGCAGGCAATGCTGGATCAGAAAGAACGGCGTCTTCAGGTTCACCTGCAGCACGCGGTCGAAGTCCGCCGGCGTCACCTCGGGCAGGCGGGCGCGCAGGCCTACGCCCGCGTTGTTGACCAGGATGTCCAGGCCCTCGTCGCCGGTGCGTTCGCGCAAACTGGCGCGTGCTTCCTGCGCCAACCGCTCGGCCGCCTCGGGGTCCGCCAGGTCGGCCTGCAACGTCCAGGCCTGGCCGCCGGCCGCCCGGATCTGGCCGACGACTTCATCGGCGGCGTCGGCCTGCGCGTTGTAGTGCACGGCGACGAGCGCGCCGCGGCGGCCCAGCGCCAGCGCGATCGCGCGGCCAATGCCCCGGCTGGCGCCGGTGACGAGGGCGGTCTTACCCGCCAGGGAATCTGGTGTGGCGCTCATGCGGCCTCCTTTTCGGGTTGTGTCCAGGCTTGCCGGGCTTCCAATGCCCGCGCCTGCAGCAGCAAGGCATTTCGATCGACCTTGTTGGTGCCCGCCCACGGCAGGTCGTCCAGGAAGCGGATGCGGCGCGGGTGCTGGTAAGCCGGACCGTTATCGAGAGCGTGCTGCTTGAGCGTGTCGGCGTCCAGCGTGCTGCCGGCACGCCGTACGACGAACGCGACCGGGATGTGGCCGCGCTCTTCGTCGGCCAGCGGCACCACGCAGCTCTGTCGCACGTCGGGGTGCGATTCCAGCAGCTTCTCGACTTCAACGGGATAGATGTTCTCGCCCGCGCAGACGAACATGTCGTCCGCGCGGCCTACAAAGTAGTGGAATCCGTCAGGGTCGCGGCGCATCACGTCGCCGCTGTAGTACCAGCCGTCGTTCAGCACCTGCGCGCTCTTCTCCGGCAGGTTGTGATAGCCGCCCAGCACAGCGGGATTCTTCATTTCCAGCACGCCTTCGTCCGGGGTGGCGCCGCCCGTCAGCCGGACCTGCGTGGCGTCCAGCGGATAGCCGACCGACAGCGGCGGCGTGGGCAGGCCATCAGGATGCGGTCCGAACACGGCGGGACCGGCCTCGGTCGTGCCATAGCCGTGGGTGATGCGCACGTGCGGCAGCGCGCGCTGGATGCGGTCGAACAGAGCCGTCGTCATCGGCGCAGAGCCCAGCATCACGCGCTCCAGCGCCGACAGGTCGCGGTCCAGCAGCAAGGCGGGATCCTTGACCAGCCGCGCAAACATCGTGGGCACGGCGGTCAGGATGGTGATGCGATAGCGCGCCAGCGCATCGGCGTAGGCGGCCACGTCGAACCCGGGCTGGATCACCAGCAGGCTGTTGCTGGCAAATGCGCGCTTGGACATGAAGAGACCATTCATGTGAAAGAGCGGCTGCGCCAGCAGGTAGCGCGCTTGCGGCGCGTCCGGATTCGCGGGGCCGGACGTGGCGGTCAGCGCCCACAGTTGTCCGGCATGGGTCAGCGGCACGCCCTTGGGTTTGCCGGTGGACCCTGACGTGTACAGCATCTGCGCGATGTCTTCGGGCGCGGGCGTGACGCTCGTGAATGTGGTGGGGACGATCTGCGCCGCAAACCCCTGGGGGCCCGCGTCATCGAAATCCAGCACCGGCACGGTAGCCTCGAAGCCGGCGCGCCGGGGGCCATCCACGAACGCGAGCGCAATGTCCGCATCGCGCAGCACGTAGTCGATGTTCTCCTGCGACTGCTTGATGTTGATGGGCACGGCCACGTAACCGGCGCGCATGATGCCGAAGTACGCCAGCAAGTATTCGGCGCGGTTCAGCGCGGCGATGGCGATGCGCGATCCGGGCGGCAGGCCGCGCTCGGTCAGCCACGCGGCCACGCCGCCGGCCAGGCGGTCGGCCTCGCCATGTGTCAGTTGCCACGGCGCGTCAGGCAGGCGCAGGTCGATGAGCGCGGGCAGCTCGGCCGGCAGGCGCGGATCGGCAAGATCGCCAAGGTTTCGGGGGGAACGCGTCATAAGAAGGACTTCCAGAAGTTGGCGGCTCAGCGCTTTTGCAGCTTGGGATTGAGCGCGTCGTTCAGGCCGTCGCCGACCAGGTTCAGCGACAGCACGGTAAGCATGATGGCCACGCCGGGCACGGCGCAGATGTACCAGGAGGATCGGATCAGGCTGCGGCCTTCGCCCACCAGCCGACCCCAGCTTGCGATGTTGGGATCGCCCAGGCCCAGAAAGGACACCACCGACTCGTAGAGGATGGCGCCGGCCACGACCAGCGACGACATCACGATGACCGGCGGCAGCGCATTGGGCAGGACTTCGGCGGCGGCGATGCGCCACGGGCTCATGCCGACCGCGCGGCAGGCCTGCACGAACTCGCGCTCCTTGAAGGACAGGAACTCGGCGCGGGTCAGGCGGGCGATCGGGGGCCAGGACACCAGGCCTACCGCCAGCGTAATGTTCTCGATGCGTGGTCCCAGCACCGACACGACCGTCAGCACGAACACTACGTTGGGGATGATCTGGAACAGTTCCGTCAGGCGCATCAGCCCCTCGTCGATCCAGCCGCCCGCCCACGCGGCGGCCGCGCCGACGGTGACGCCGATCAGCGTGGCGGTGGCGGCGGCCACCAGGCCGATCAGCAGCGTGGCGCGCGCGCCGTGAGCGATGAGTGCGGCGATGTCGCGGCCCATCGAGTCAGTGCCCAGCGGATAACGCCAGGACTCGAACGGCCAGATCTCGGGCGCGCCCACGATGCGCAGCGGATTGACGGGGTAAAGCCAGTCGGCGCTGGCCGCCACCAGCGCGACCAGCAGCAGGACCAGCGCGCCCGCCACGGCGCCGCGGTTGCGGGCAAAGCGCACGGCGAACGCATCCGGGCGGCGGGCGGCCGGCGCGGCGGCAGGGACAGTTGCAGCGGAAGTAGCGGACATGTCAGGCGGCCTTGATGCGCGGGTCCAGCCGCGTATAGGCAAGATCCACAAAGATGTTGGCGATGATGACCACGACCGAACTGAGCACAAGAATGCCCAGCACGACGGGATAGTTGCGGCTCATGACGCTGTCGAACAGCACGGCGCCGATGCCGGGCCAGCTGAACACCGACTCGATCACGATGCTGCCGCCCAGCACGGCGCCCAGTTGCAGGCCCAGCAGGGTGACGATGGGAAGGACGGCGTTGCGCAACACGTGGCGCAGCACCACGGCGACGCGCGTCAGACCCTTGGCGTAGGCGGTACGCACGTAATCCATGCGGCTGACTTCCAGCATCGAGGCGCGCATCACACGCGCATAGGCTGCCGAATAGAACAAGCCCAGTGCCACCGCCGGCAACGCCAGATGATGCAGGATGTCCAGCGCCTGCCGCCACAGCCCGCCGTCCAGTCCGATGGTGACCATGCCGCCCACCGGAAACCAGCCCAGCTTCACCGAGAACATGATGATGAGCATGATGCCCAGCCAGAAGCTCGGCGCGGCAAAGCACAGCACGGCGAAGGCGGACACGGCGCTGTCCCACCATGTGTTGACCTTGACGGCCGACACGATGCCGGCCGCCACGCCCACCAGCACGGCGATGGCAATGCTGGCCAGCATCAGCACCAGCGTGGCGGGCAGGTGCGCCAGGATGACGTCCAGCACCGGCAAGTTATGCCGGTAGGAATAGCCCAGGTCCAGCTGGGCGACCGACCCGATGTACTTGAGCAACTGCACCGCCGGTGGCTGGTCCAGCCCGTAGGTCACGCGCAGGCGCTCGATCAGCGCCGGGTCGGTGACCTGCTGCTCGGCCGTCATGACGTCCAGGAAGGTCCCCGGCACGGACTGGATCAGGGCGAAGTTCAGGATCACCACGCCCAGCAGCAGCGGGATGGCCTGAAGCAGCCGGCGCGAGATCAGGCGCAAAGCCATGTCGTCCTCAGGCCTGCAGCCAGACGTCGGCCAGGGTTTCGCCCTGGACGTTGGCGCCGGTCGTGAAGTTGCGCACGTTCTTGCCGGCCAGGGTGAACGACTGGATTTCCACCAGCGGCACGATCGGCACGTCGGTGGACGCCAGGCGGGCGAACTGCGCGGCCAGCTTGCGGCGGGCCTCCGGATCGGTTTCGACGGCCAGCTTACCGACGATGCCATCCATTTCGGGGCTGGAGTAGCCCGTGGCATTGCGGAACGCGGCGCCTTTGACGATGCCGTCGGTCGTGAAGAACTGCGTCACGGTGGGCACCAGCTCCAGCGGTGACGTGAAGTTGGACACCGCGATGTCGTAGTCGTATTCGCCATAGATGCGCTTGAGCGCGGTGGCGCGGTCCACGGAATCGAGCTTCACGGCGATGCCCACGTCTTCCAGCGCCTGCTTCAGGTACTGGCCGAGCTTGGCGTTTTCCTCGAACCAGGCCGCGGCCAGCAGGTTGACGGTGAAGCGCTTGCCGTCCTTGACCGGCAAGCCTGCCGCGTCCAGCAGGGCGGCCGCCTTCTTCGGATCGAAGGCATAGCGCGGCACGTCCTCGGTGAAGAACAGCGGATTGCTGCTGAAGATGGGCGCAATCGCCGGCTTGCCGCGGCCGTAGTAGATGGTGTCGACGATGAACTGGCGGTCGATGGCGTGCAGGATGGCCTGGCGGACCTCGCGGCGGTTGACGATGTCGCGCCGCTGGTTGAACTCGACGGTGACCGTCCACGCGGTGTTCTGGTAGCCGCGCGTGTCCACGACGACCTTGCCGGTCTTGACCAGCCGGTCGATGTCGCGCGCGGGCACGGGGTTGGAATAGGCCAGGCCCAGCTCGCCGGTTTCCAGCGCTGCGCCGCGCGAGGCGGGGTCCGCCCACCAGCGGATCACCAGCTTGTCCAGGTTCGGCTGCGTGGCGTTCCAGTACTTGTCGTTGCGCAGGTACTCGACATGGCTGCCGCGCACCCACTTGCCGTACTTCCACGGCCCGGTGCCCACCGGCGTGTTGTTCAGCGGGTTGGTGATGAGGTCCTTGCCGTCGTACAGGTGCTTGGGCACCAGCAGCTGATACTGGCCCGACAGGGTGGACTTCAGGAAGAACTCGGGCACCGGGGCGTTGAAGGTCAGCACGACCGTGTGCGGATCCGGCGCCGAGGCTTCTGTCAGCGACTTGAGCGCGATGCCCGCGGAAATGGGCTTCCAGTGCTGCAGCACGTTGTAGACGACGTCGGCCGACGTGAACGGCGTGCCGTCGTGCCAGGTGACGTTTTCGCGCAGCTTGATCGTGTAGCTGCGAAAGTCCGCGGACGACGTGACCGACAGGGCCAGTGCGGGCTGAAACTTCAGGTCGGCGTCCAGCTTGAGCAGGCGTTCCAGGATCTTGGTGGACGTCTGAAACGGGCTGGAACCGCCGCCGCCCGGTACGAACAGGGCTTGTGGCTCCAGGCCGCCCCACGTGGCGACGAGCGTGCCGCCGCGGCGGGCGGGGCCGGCGTCGGACCCGGGGCGGTCCGTGGCAGCGAGCAGCGTGCGCGGCGCGACGCCCAGGCCGGCCGCAGCCAGACCGCCGGCGGCGGAGCGGGTCAGAAAGGCGCGCCGTCCGGCGCGGGTTGCTTGTGTCATGACGGAAGTCCTTGTCTTGAGCGCGCGGCTCAGCCCTGGCTGAGCGTGGCGTAGGTGGCGCGGCCGATGGCCACCAGCGCGCCCTGATCGTTGTAGAGGTCGACGTCGGCCACACCCACGCTGCGGCCGTTGCGGCGCACGCGTGCCACCGCGGTCAGCGAGGTATTGATGGCAGGGCGCAGATAGTCGACGCGAAAGTTGATGGTGGGCAGGCCGCGTCCAAGCAGCATGCCGACGGCAAAGGCGCCGACCGTGTCGATCACGGCGGCCAGCGGGCCGCCATGCCATTGGCCGCTCTGCGCGCCGCGTTCGAACTCTGGACGGAAGGGGGCGACCACGGTCAGTTCACCCTGTTCGTGGTTGACATTGCGTACCGACAGGTCCAGCCACGCAATGAAGGGCGATCCGTCGAACTTGGCCTGGATATCCACGGCGTTCAGCTGCGCGCTCATGACGCCACCAGCACTTTGCCAACGATCTTGCGATCTTCCAGCGAGGCCAGCGCCTCGGCGCCTTGTTCCAGCGGCCACACGCGGTCCACTTCGACGCGCAGACGGCCATCGCGCACCAGCGCCAGCAGCTCGTGCAGGTCCTCGCGGTCCCACCCGTTGGAGCCGCGGATCTGCAGCTCGAACGTCCAGATGTAGCGCAGGTCTTCCTTGGGATCGAAGCCCGCCGTCGCGCCGCAGGTCAGGAGGCGTCCGCCCAGGCGCAGGCAGCGCAGGGACTTGACCCACGTGTCGCCGCCCGTGAAGTTCACCACCACGTCCACGCCGCCCGGCTTGCCGCCGCGCCGGCGCGAGGGCTTGCCGAAGCGTTCCTGCACGGCCTTCAGGAAGTCTTCCTCGGTGTACAGGATGATGTGGTCGGCGCCCAGCGCGCGCAGCGCCTCGCCTTTCTCCGGCGTGCCGGCGCAGGCGATGACTTCGGCGCCCGCCAGCTTGGCGAGCTGCACCGCGCACACGCCCACGCCGCCGCTGGCGCCCAGGATCAGCACCTTTTCGCCGGCCTGCACCTGGCCGATACGGTTCATCATGCGCAGCGCGGTGCCATAGGCCACCGGCAGCGCGGCGGCCTGCTCGAAGCTGACTTCGTCGGGCAGGCGCAGGAGCTGGTGCGCGGGCACGCGGCACAGTTCGGCCAGTCCGCCGTGGATGGTCTCGCCGACCAGCCCGCCGTCCACGCGGTCGATCGGGTCGACCAGCACGCGGTCGCCGGCCTTCCAGTCGCGCACGTTCTCGCCGGTCTTCACGATCTCGCCGGCCACGTCCAGGCCGATGATGACGGGGAAAGGCAGCTTGATGCCGGGCATGCCGCGGCGGGTGAAGACGTCGTGGTAGTTCAGGGACGAAGCCTTGACGCGGATCACCACGTCATCGGGGCCGGCCACGGGATCGGGGAAGTTGGTTTCCAGGCGCAGCTTTTCGTTGCCGCCGTGCTCACGCAAAACAATCGCTTTCATGAATGCCAGATAAAAGGGGATTTAGAGAAAGGAAGTCACCAGCCCGCGACGCCGTCGATGGCCTGGCGGGTGATGTGCAGGCCATGCGAGACGACGCTGCGCCGCCACACGCTGGATACCGGTACAAACGCGTCCACCAGGTCCGCGCGCAGTTGCGCATCGCGGGCGGCATCGGGCGTCTGCGGCGCCTTGAAGCGCAGCCATTGGTCCAGCCGCAGCGCGGGCCGCATCTGCAGACCGCGCGTGCCGAATTCGACGACCGCGCCGGCCAACGGACGATCGCCCAGGGCCTGCTGCACGCCGCGGAACACCAGGCCCTGATAGTCGGGGCGTGCCAGGCCGTGCGGGCGCTGGTCGCGCACGCGTTCAGTACCCCACCAGCGCGCGGCCTGCGTTTGCTCGGCGCTGTCTTCGTCGTTGAAGCACAGGAAGAAGGGCTCGCCGTATTCGCCGATGCCGGTGTGCCAGTCGATGAACGCGACACGCTCGCTGGCCGCCAGGTGCTCGTCCACAATGCGCCGCAGCGTGCGGTTGGACCATTCCGGCCCCTGGCCGCCGTAGACGAGGCCGTCCGGATGCGTGTACTGGCCGCTGGCCGTCACGTTGAACAGGGTATCCGCGCCATGTGTGGCCTTGAACGTGTCCAGCGCCTGCGCGGCGGCCTCGTGCGTGGCCTCGGTCCATTGCGCCGGAATCAGGTGGGGATGCAGCGTCGCGTAATGCGGATTGGCGGGATAGGGCCGCGTGTGGTCGACGAAGTTGCGATTCAGGTCGACGTTGTTTTCGGTGGTGCGGGTGTCGTGGGCGTAGCCGTACGGGTTCAGCGCGTGCACCAGGACGACGTTCACGTCGTCGGGCAGGGGATTCGCGCCGTCGGCGGCCAGCCATGCGCGCTGCACCGCGGACCCGGCCGCGCCTTCCAGCCCGTGGGTGCCGCTGATCGCAAGGTGCGTGCGCGGCGCATCGCGGCGGCCCAGGATCGCGACGTCCACGCTCAACGCGTCGCCCTGCGGGTCCTTGAGCGTGGGGTGTTCATAACGGAACAGCGCGGCCCCGCGCGCGGCCGCGTCGTCGACGAAAGCCTGCCGCGCGGAGGAATAGTCGTTGGCAAAGCAGGCCCAGTAATCGGGCAGGGGCTGGCTCATGTCACGCCTCCTGCACGAAGACCTGCAACGCGCCGCCGGCGTCGTCCGGCGCCACTACCAGTTCGCCGCGTGCGTTGGCGCGGTACGTCACCTGGTTGGCGTCAAACAGCGCGCGTGTCTTGTCCAGATTCCGAACGCCGATCACGGAGCCCGCGAACCATCCGCCCTGCGACGCGGCGGGTAGGCCGGTGGGCACGCGAACCTGCGGGTAGCGCGGCTCGAACGCGGCGGGCGTTAGGAAGTCGATGCGCAGGCTTCCGCGCCGCACCTGCAGACCGCCGTCGGGCAGGTCACTGGTCGCGATGGCGCCGAAGACGCGCCCGTAGCCTGCGCGCAGCGAACGGGGCTCGGGATGCAGGACGATCAAGGACTCGATGCGGCGCGCGCCGTTGGCGTGGTCCTGCCATTCGGGGCGGTAAACCAGATGGCGCGTCAGATGGCCGCAGGTGAAGAAGTCGGGCACGCCAAGCAGGCCAGCGGGAAACTGAGTGTTGTTCCAGGCCGCGTCTTCGCTGCCCTCAGGCAGATGCACCGGGCGGCCGCCGCTGATGGGCGGTTCGGCATCGATGCCCAACTTCGCCAGTTCCGCGTGCACGGCCGTGCTGTCTGTGGTCTGCAAGGCAGTGGCCACCGGGCCTTCGTACGCATCGTCAAATCCGCCGAAGCGCGACTGCGCCTTGAGTTCTTCGGGGAACGTCAGCAGTTCAAGATAGTTGGCATCCAGAATGATCGTCTGGTTGCGCGTGCCGCGATGGTGCCGGCCCTGCGGGGCCAGGCTGAAACCCAGCTTGACGTAGCGGTCGGTCGCCGCCTGCAGGTCGTTGACCCGGATGATGTAGTGGTCCAGGCCCGTGACTGAAGGAAGGGACATCGGTATTCCTGTATGCGCTTAGAGAAAGACGCAGTCTGGCCGATGCGCCGTCGCGCTAGAACGATTGAATTCTCATGTCGATATCTGATTTCTGATTCGGCGCCCCTGGGCCGCAGCGGGGCTGCAGCGGCATATTCAAATCACTAATACGCATTCCGGGGGGATGCGGGGCGGCAGCGCCGCGTTCTGGTTCTTTCGGCCGCTTGTTGCGGAGACGCCAAGCAATCCCCAAAAGAAAAAGCCGCCTTGCAGGAAGGCGGCTTGAAGCACTGCTTGGCGGTTTTTCAGCGCGTCAATGCAGGATCTGGCTCAGGAACAGCTTCGTCCGTTCGCTCTGCGGATGATCAAAGAAATCGTCCGGATTGTTTTCCTCGATGATCTCGCCGCGGTCCATGAAGATCACGCGATTCGCCACCTTGCGCGCAAAACCCATTTCGTGGGTCACGCAGATCATCGTCATGCCGCTTTCCTGCGCCAGCGTCACCATCACGTCCAGCACTTCCTTGACCATTTCCGGGTCCAGCGCTGACGTGGGCTCGTCGAACAGCATGACCTTCGGGTTCATGCACAGCGACCGCGCGATCGCCACGCGCTGCTGCTGCCCGCCGGACAACTGGCCGGGGAATTTGGCGGCCTGATCGGGAATGCGGACGCGCTCCAGGTACTTCATGGCCGTGGCCTCAGCCTGGGCGCGCGACTGCTTCAACACCCACATCGGGCCCAGTGTCAGGTTTTCCAGCACCGTCAGGTGCGGGAACAGATTGAAGTGCTGGAACACCATGCCGACTTCGCGGCGGATGGTCTCGATGTGCTTGAGGTCGCTGGTCAGCTCGGTGCCGTCGACGATGATCTGGCCCTTCTGGTGTTCCTCCAGCCGGTTGATGCAGCGGATCATCGTGGACTTGCCCGAGCCCGACGGGCCGCACACCACAATGCGCTCGCCCTGAGCGACGTTCAGATTGATGTTGCGCAGCACGTGGAACTGGCCGTACCACTTGTTCACGTCCTGCAGACGAATGATGGCATCGGACATGCCTGTTCTCCTTCGGGTTTACCGGGCGTGCCCGGTGGCCAGGCGCTGCTCGAGCGCGCGGCTGTATTTGGACATGGAATAGCAGAAGACGAAGTAGATCAGCGAGATGAAGAGATAGGCCTCCACCCCGAAACCTCGCCATGCCGCGTCGGACAGAGCCGCCTTGGCCGCCAGCGTCAGATCGAAGATGCCGATGATCACGACCAGCGACGTGTCCTTGAACAGGCTGATGAAGATGCCCACTAGCGGCGGAATCACGATCTTGAGCGCCTGCGGCAGGATGATCTTGCGCATCTGCTGCCAGTAGTTCAGGCCCAGCGAATCCGCGCCTTCATACTGACCCTTCGGAATCGCCTGCAGGCCGCCGCGCACCGTTTCCGCGATATACGCCGCGGCAAACATGATGATCGCGATCTGCGCGCGCAGCAGCTTGTCGATGGTGAAGCCTTCCGGCAGGAACAGCGGCAGCATGACCGACGACATGAACAGCAGGCTGATGAGCGGCACGCCACGGATCAGCTCGATGTACACGACGCACAGGGCCTTGATGGCCGGCATTTTCGAGCGGCGTCCCAGCGCCAGCAGCACGCCGATCGGAAACGCGAAGGCAATGCCGAAGGTCGCCAGGATCAGCGTCAGCGGCAGGCCGCCCCAACGGGCGTTCTCGACGTAGGTCAGGCCCAACACGCCGCCCCACATCAGGACGGACACGGCCGCCAGTCCCAGCGTCCAGATGAGCGCCAGCTTGCCGTTCCAGAAACGGCGCATGCCGCTGGCCACGATCACCGCGATCAGGATGCCGGTGGCGATCAGCGGACGCCATTGCTCGTCGAACGGATAGGTGCCGAACAGGATGAGCCGGTGCTTTTCAACGATGAACGCCCAGCAGGCGCCGCCCGCGGCGCGGCATTCCTGCGCGTTGGTGGCGTCAAAGCTCGCCTTGATGAAGGCCCATTCCACCAGCGCCGGCACGGCCATCAAGAGGCACCATGCCAGCAGCACGGTGATCAGGATGTTGAGCGGCGAGGAGAACAGGCGCGACCGCATCCAGGCCCAGGCGCCGGTTTGCGCGCCGGGCGGAGCGACATTGGCGCTCAGGGTTTGCGTAGTGCTGCTCATCTCAACGCTCCACCAGCGCGATGCGCTTGTTGTACCAGTTCATGAATATCGAGATCGACAGGCTGACAGTGAGATAGGCGGCCATGATGATGAGGATGCCCTCGATGGCCTGGCCCGTCTGGTTCAGCGTGGTGTTCACCACCGACACGATGTCCGGATAACCGATGGCCACCGCCAGCGAGCTGTTCTTCAGCAGGTTCAGGTATTGGCTGGTCATCGGCGGGATGATGACGCGCAACGCCTGCGGCAGGATCACCAGGCGCAGCACCAGCCGGCGCGGCAGACCCAGCGAACCGGCGGCTTCCCACTGGCCGTTGTTGACGGCCTGGATGCCCGAGCGCACAACTTCGGCGATGAAGGCGGACGTATAGACGGTCAGACCCAGGAAGAGGGCGACGAACTCCGGCGAGAGCGTCAGGCCGCCCACGAAGTTGAAGCCCTTGAGCGCGGGCATGTCCAGCGTCAGCGATGCGCCGCTGGCGAGCCAACCGACGACCGGAAAGGCGACCAGCAGGCCGATGGCCGTGCGTCCCAGCTTGAACGGCTGTCCCGTCGCTTCCTGGCGCTTGGTGGCCCAATGACCCACGGCGATGATCGCCAGGATGGCCAGCCCCAGTCCGCATAGCACCCAGTCCAGCGATGCGCCTTCCAGCCCCGGCACCTTGAGGCCGCGGTTGGAGATGAAGACGCCCGGCAGCGGGTTATGCGCCTGGCGCGGGCCCGGCATGTTCTCGGTGATCAGCGCATACCAGAAGAACAACTGCAGCAGCAGCGGCACGTTGCGCATCACCTCGACGTACACCGAGGTGATCTTGTTGACCAGCCAGTTCTTGGAAAGGCGGCCGATGCCGATGAAGACGCCCAGGACGGTCGCGGCGATCAGCGCCAGCAGGCCCACGCGCAGCGTGTTCAGGATGCCGGCGAAGATGGCGCGTCCGTAGGTGTCGGCGGGCGTGTAGGCGATGACGGATTCGCCGATGGCAAAGCCGGCCTCGCGGTTGAGAAAGCCGAAACCCGTCGCGATGTTGCGCAGCGACAGGTTGTGCAGCGTGTTGTGGACCAGGAACCAGACGGCGGCCCCGACGAGCGCCAGGGCCAGCGCCTGGTACACCAGCGCCCGCGTGGCCGGATCGTTCCAGGAAACCCGGCGCGGCGGCCGCTGCACCGGGTGTTGAGCGGTGTGCTGCGCCACAGTTCAGCCCGCCATCAGGGCGCTGACCGCGACGGCCAGACGGTCCATGCCTTGCTCGATGACCTCGGTGGAGGTCGCGAACGAGAAGCGCACGTACGGCGACAGGCCATACGAACCGCCGTCGATCACGGCCACGCCCGCTTCGCGCAGGAAGAACAGGCTCACGTCCAGGTCCGTCTTCAACTCGCCGTCGGGACCCTTCTTGCCGATCAGGCCCTGCACGTTGGCATACACATAGAACGCGCCGTCCGGCATGGCGCACGAGATGCCGGGGATGGCGTTCAGGCGGCTCACGATGAGGTCGCGGCGCTTCTTGAAGATCCCGACCATTTCCGTAACGCTGGACTGGTCGCCTTCCAGGGCTGCCTGCGCTGCCGCTTGCGAGATCGCGCTAGGGCACGAGGTGCTTTGCGACATCACGGTGCTCATGGCCTTGATCAAATCGGCAGGGCCGGCGCCGTAGCCGACGCGCCAGCCGGTCATGGCGTAGGACTTGGACATGCCGTTGACGATCAGCGTGCGCTCAACCAGCCTGGGTTCGACCTGCACGGGCGAGGCGTGGGCCTGGCCGCTGTACGTGAAGGGCGCGTAGATCTCGTCGCTCAGAATCCACACGTGCGGATGGCGCAGCAGCACGTCGGTCAGCGCGCGCAGCTCGGTGGCGCTGTAGACGGCGCCGCTGGGGTTGCTGGGCGAATTCAGGATCAGCCAGCGCGTGCGCGGCGTGATGGCCGCTTCCAGCGTGGCGGCGTCCAGCTTGAAGCCTTGCGACTCGGGGCCGGTGACGACGACAGGCTTGCCTTCGCCCAGCAGCACCATGTCCGGATAGGAAACCCAGTACGGCGCGCAAACGATCACTTCGTCACCCGGCTCCAGGCTGGCGGTCAGCGCGGCGGCGATGATCTGCTTGGCGCCGGCGCCCACGGTGATCTGGTCCATGCCGTAGCGCACGCCCACGGTCTGTTCGAGGCTGTTGGCGATGGCTTTGCGCAGTCCCACGGTGCCGTTCGGGCTGGTGTAGCGGATGTCGCCGCCCGCGATGGCTTCCTGGCCGGCGCGCGCGATGTGCGCGGGCGTGGGCATGTCGGGCTCGCCCAGCGTGTAGTCGGCGATCTCGCGGCCCTGGCGGCGGAGTTCGTCCACGACGATCTTGGCGGCCATGCTGGGCGAGGGTTTGATCTGTTTGAGTCGGGCGTTGACGATGCTGTTCATGGTGTTGCTGCGTAAAGAGTGTTCTGGCGCGGGCGTGCCCGCAGGCCGGGGAAATGAAGCGCGGCCCCGCACAGGGCGGAGCCGCGGGAGCGATGCTTAGCGCACCGGCCAGCCGTACATCAGGCCGCCTTGCGTCCACAGCTTGTTCAGGCCGCGGTCCAGCTTCAGCGGGCTGTCCTTGCCCATGGCGCGGTCATAGCTTTCGCCGTAATTGCCGACTTGCTTGATGATGTTGTAGGCCCACTTGTCGTCCAGGCCCAGGTTCTTGCCCATGCCCGGCGTCACGCCCAGGATGCGCTGGACGTTCGGGTTGGTGCTCTTCAACATTTCATCGACGTTCTTGGACGTGATGCCGTATTCCTCGGCTTCCAGCATCGCGTTCAGCGACCAGCGCACGACGTTGAACCACTGCTCGTCGCCTTGGCGGACCATGGGGCCGAGCGGTTCCTTGGACAGGTTCTCGGTCAGGATTTCCCAGTCGTCGGGCTTGGCCAGGCGCGTGCGCATGTTGGCGGCGGTATTGGACTTGTCGTTGGTGTAGGCGTCGCAGCGGCCCGATTCCAGCAGACGGAAGTTTTCGTCGTAGTTCTCGACCAGCACGGGCTTGAACGTCAGGCCGCGGCTGCGGAAGTAGTCGGCCAGGTTCAGTTCGGTGGTGGTGCCGGGCTGCACGCAGATGGTGGCGCCGTCCAGTTCCTTCACGCTCTTGACGTTCATCGCCTTCTTCACGATCAGGCCCTGGGCGTCATAGAAGTTCACGCCCACGCCGATCAGGCCCAGCGTGGTGTCGCGGGTCAGGGTCTGCGTGGTATTGCGCGACAGCATGTCGATCTCGCCGGATTGCAGCGCCGTGAACTTCGCCTGCGCGGTCAGCACGTTGCCCTTGACCTTGGAGGCATCGCCAAACATTGCGGCCGCGACGGCGCGGCACATGTCCACGTCCAGGCCGGTCCATTCGCCCTTGCTGTCGAGCACCGAGAAACCGGGAATGCCGGCAAAGCCGCACTGCAGGAAGCCCTTTTTCTTGACGGCGTCAAACGTCACGCCGGCCTGTGCGCCAGACGCGACGCACAGCAGGGTTGCCGCAACGGCGGAGCTCAGAAACTTGCGCATGGAGATTTCTCCTGGGGATCGAAAGTGATTGAAAAGCGGTGGGGTCGAAAACGGCCAAGCGTGCGGGGTCCGCCCCGGCAAGCCGGGGAGGGTGCGTCGCGCATTCGGACGGGGTACGGGAATTGGGGGGAAAAGCGCCGGCTCGTGGCCGGTCAGGCGGTGCGCCGGTGAATGCGCGTGGCGTAGGGGTGGTACGTACTGCGGAGGGTAAGAATGGGGCTCATCGGCGGCACTGGTACGGCAGGTCTTACGGTCACGGAAGACGCAGGCAGTACTGAAGCCGCGTCGTATTACGTTATGCAATAAGACGTATGATGGCAGCCGTCATACAAGTAAACAAGTAAGGGGATTCCCGTAATTGGCATTACGGGAGGGCACGCGAGCGTGGCTTAAATCGCGGGGGGATGGGACAGCAGCTTGCGGTACCGCGCGATGCTGTCGCCCAGGTGGCGGGCCATGGCGGCGCGCGCGGCGCCGGGGTCGCGGCGCATGATGGCCGTCAGGATCGCTTCGTGTTCACGTACGTTGCGGATTTCGTACGTTTCCAGTTCTTCGGGCGTCTTGCCGCCGTGCTTGATGTTCAGATCGAGCATGACGTCGCGCACCGCCGCCTTCAGCAGGGCCGGAAAATGCGGGTTGTTCGACGCGCGGGCGATCGACAGGTGGAATTCATAATCGGCCTTGACGGCGGCTTCCATGTCGCGCGTAGCGCGGTTGAAGGCGTCGAAGGCTTCGACGATGCCGCTCAGATCCGCCGCGCTGCGGCGCTCTGCCGCCAGTCCACAGGCTTCCACCTCAAGGCCCGCGCGCAATTCCATGATGTGCAGCGCCCAACGTGGATCCGTGGCGGGTTCGACGACAAAATCGATGGGCTTTTCGCGGTCTTCGGTCACGAAAACACCGATGCCGGGCTTGCTGACCAGGCGGCCGCTCAGGCGCATGGAAGCCACGGCTTCGCGGATGACGGTGCGGCTGACCTCGAATTCGTCGCACAGCGCGTGCTCGGAGGGCAGCTTGTCGCCGGCGCGGTACTGGCGCCCATCAAGGCGCTTGGTCAGTTCCTCGATAACGAAATCGGTCAGGCGCGAGCGGGGTGGCCGGGCGGGAGTTTGCATTGTCTCTCTTATAGGGAAAATCGCTGCGGGCGAGGCTGGCGGCCTGGCGCGCAGCCGCAAGTGTACGCGGTCCTCTGATGCCCCACGGGTGTCCGGCCCGATGGGATCGGCCGCGCCAACCGCACGCGACCGCAAGGATGCACTGGGGCCATATGACAACATACGGGGCGAAATCCGCCAACTTTTCTTTGCATCAAGAAGCAAAACGCCCTCCAGCGGAGGGCGTTCTGGCGTCTAGTCGCGCACGGTCAAGTGCGGACGGTTTATTCGGCGCCGGACTTCTTGATCAGCGCGTGCAGCATTTCCATTTCTTCGCCGGTCAGGTCGGTCAGCGGTGCGCGCACCGGGCCCGCGTCGTGGCCGACCAGCTTGGCGCCGGCCTTGACGATGCTGACGGCGTAGCCGGCCTTGCGGTTGCGGATTTCCAGGTACGGCAGGAAGAAATCGTCCAGCAGGCGGTTGGTGGTGTCGCTGTCGCCGGCGGCGATGGCGTTGTAGAACTCCATGGCCATCTTGGGCACGAAGTTGAAGACGGCCGACGAGTAGACCGGCACGCCCAGCGCGCGGTAGGCGGCGGCATAGACTTCAGCGGTGGGCAGGCCGCCCAGGTACGAGAAGCGGTCGCCCAGCTTGCGGCGGATGCGGACCATCGATTCGATGTCGCCGATGCCGTCCTTGAAACCGACCAGGTTGGGGCAGCGATCAGCCAGGCGGGCCAGGCTGTCGGCCGACAGACGCGACTGGGCGCGGTTGTAGACGATGACGCCGATGTTGACCGACTTGCAGACCTGCTCGACGTGGGCGGCGATGCCGTCCTGCGAGGCTTCGGTCAGGTAGTGGGGCAACAGCAGGACGCCCTTGGCGCCTTGGCGCTCGGCTTCTTGTGCGTAAGCGATGGCGGTGCGGGTGGGGCCGCCGGCGCCGGCCAGGATCGGCACCTTGCCCTTGCAGGTCTGCACGGCGGTGCGGATGACGTCGGAGTATTCATCAGGGGCCAGCGAGAAGAACTCACCGGTGCCGCCGGCTGCGAACAGGGCGGTGGCGCCGTAGGGGGCCAGCCATTCCAGACGAGCCGCATAGCTCTTGGCGTTGAAATCGCCGTTCTGGTCGAAGTCGGTCACGGGGAAGGAGAGCAATCCTTCCGAGACGATGGCTTTGAGTTCCTGGGGAGTAGTCATGGCTGTCTTCCAAATATAAGGAATGGGTATTGAAAAGGCGGTATGCCGTGGCCGCGGCGTTGTTCGATCCGCGATGTCAGTCATCGTACAACATATAAGTCGGACATACAACGGCTTCCCGGGAGAAATGTTGTCGTACAACAAGCCGAATGTATCTTTTGAATCTAGGAATTTCCCTATATTGAACGGAGAAGTCGGCCGCGCTATCCTCAGCGCTCATTGTCGTACGACAACGTACAAGAACGGCGACAATTCCCAATATCTAGGAGACAAGTTTGAAGGCATTCCCCCTGTTGAGCCGCCTGTCGGCCGTCCTGGCCGTCGCCACCGCTTTTGCCGCACCTGTCCACGCCGCTGACGACTGGCCGTCTGCGAAGGCCATCACGCTGGTCGTTCCGTTTGCGGCGGGCGGCACGTCCGACATTCTGGGGCGCTTGATCGCCCAGGAACTGGGCACGACGCTCAAGCAGACCGTCGTCGTTGAAAACAAGGGTGGCGCCGGTGGCGTACTGGGCGCGGACGCCGTGGCGCGCGCCAAGCCGGACGGCTACACGCTGCTGCTGGGCACGATCGCCACGCACGCCATCAACCCGTCCCTGCTGCCCAGCATCAACTACAACGCGGCCAAGGATTTCTCGCCCGTGATCCTGCTGGGCAGCATTTCCAATGTGCTGCTGGTGGGCGCGAACCAGCCCTATAAGAGCGTGCAGGATGTCGTTGCCGCCGCCAAGGCCAATCCCGACACGATCGCCTTCGGCTCGGCCGGGCAGGGCACGTCGCAGCATTTGTCGGGCGAAGTGTTCAAGCAGCTGACGGGCGCGCACCTGACGCACGTGCCGTACCGCGGCAGCGCGCCGGCTATTTCGGACCTGATCGGCGGGCAGATCCCCAGCTCGTTCGAAACCGCCCTGGTCGCGTTGCCGTATGTGCAAAGCGGCAAGGTCCGCGCGCTGGCGGTCACGTCCGCCAAGCGCACCGCCGTGCTGCCGGACGTGCCCACCATGCAGGAAGCCGGCGTGCCGGGCTTTGACGTCAGCAGCTGGCAGGCCATCTACGCCCCGGCCAACACGCCGCCGGCCGTGGTCGAAAAGCTGAACAAGACGATCGCCGAGATCGTGGCCAAGCCGGAAGTCACCGCCAAGATGCAGGGCCTGGGTCTGGCCTACACGCCGAACACGCCGGCAGAATTCACGGCATTCCAGGCGGCCGAGCAGGCCAAGTGGGCCAAGATCATTGCCGATGGAAAGCTGAAGGCGCAGTGATTGCGTTGTTAAGTATGAAAGCCTGGCGCGGGGAGTCGATCCTCGCGCCAGGTTTTTTTATTGGGTTGGAGTTTTGACGGGGTGAAGCGGGGTTTGCAATGGGCGTCTTAATAGGTGTCTGACACGGGCGCGAAATGGCGTAGGCCCCGGGCCGCGTGGGGCGGCGCCGGGGCCTATTTGTTGATGCGACGCCCGTAATCCAGGCGTCAACCCATTACGCCTTGACCAGCGTGCCGTCCACCATGCGCGTCAGACCCAGCGGGTTACCGCGCTGGACGCCTTCCGGCAGCAGGCCGTCGGGCAGGTCCTGGTAGCAGACCGGACGCAGGAAGCGACGGATCGCCGTGGCGCCCACCGACGTCGAGGCCGGGTTCGACGTGGCCGGGAAGGGGCCGCCGTGGACCATGGCGTGGCTGACTTCCACGCCGGTCGGGTAGCCATTGGCCAGGATGCGGCCAGCCTTGCGTTCCAGTACCGGCAGCAGGGCGCGGGCGTCGTCCAGGTCGGCGTCGTCCACGAACAGCGTCGCGGTCAGTTGGCCTTCCAGATGCTCGGCCACGGCGCGGACCTGCGCGGCGTCCTTGCACGCGACAACCAGCGAAGCGGGGCCGAACACTTCGGCTTCCAGCTCGTGCGAGGCCAGGAACTGGTCGGCGCTGGCGCCGAACACCACGGCGCCGGCGGCGTTGCAGGCGGGGTTCGAGGGTTCCCCGCGGCCGACCGTCGACACGCTGGCGTGGCGCGCGAGGGCATCCGCGCCTTGCTCATAGGCCGAGAAGATGCCCGGCGTCAGCATGGTGGCGGCGCCCTTGGCCTTGACGGCCTCGGCGGCAGCCTGGCGGAAGCGGTCCAGCGCCGGACCTTCGATGCCGATCACCAGGCCGGGGTTCGTGCAGAACTGGCCCACGCCCATCGACAGCGAATCCACGAAGCCCTTGGCGATGGTCTCGGCGCGCGCTTCCAGCGCGGCGGGCAGCAGGAAGACGGGGTTGATGCTGGACATTTCCGCGTAGACGGGAATCGGCACGGGGCGGGCGTTGGCGGCAGCGACCAGCGCCAGGCCGCCGCGGCGCGAGCCGGTGAAGCCGATGGCCGTGATGGCCGGGTGCGTTGCCAGTGCCGTGCCGATTTCATTGCCGGCGCCAAACAGCAGCGAGAACGCGCCTTCCGGCAGACCGTGCTTGGCGACGGCTTGCTGGATGGCGCGGCCGACCAGCTCGGACGTGCCGGGGTGGGCGTTGTGCGCCTTGACGATCACCGGGCAACCGGCGGCCAATGCCGAGGCGGTGTCGCCGCCCGCAACCGAGAAGGCGAGCGGGAAGTTGCTGGCGCCGAACACCACCACGGGGCCCAGGGGAACGTTGGCCAGGCGCAGGTCGGCGCGCGGCAACGGCTGGCGCTCGGGTTGGGCCGGGTCGATCGTGGCGTCCAGGAAATAGCCGTCGCGCACGACGCGGGCAAACAGACGCAGCTGGCCGACGGTACGGCCGCGCTCGCCTTGCAGGCGGGCGACGGGCAGACCGGTTTCCTGGTGCGCGCGTTCGATCAGCGCGTCGCCGATGGCCACGATGTTCTCAGCGATGCTTTCCAGGAATTGGGCGCGCGTTTCCAGCGGCAGGGCGCGGTACGGGTCAAAGGCGGCGCGGGCCAGTTCGGCGGCGCGCGACACGTCGTCGGCGGAGCCGGCGGGGTAGGCGGGTTCCAGGCGTTCGCCGGTGGCGGGATTGATGGCGTGCTGGGCAGCGCCCGCGCCCAGGACGGCGGTCGAGCCGATCAACATCTGGCCGGTCAGGTTCATGGTCATCTCCAAAAATAGGCGCCGATCCGAAGGATGGGCGTTGTCGCCCCCGACGGGTCCGGGGAAAAAAATGCCCCCGGACCGGGGGCAGATAGCAGGTGTCAGTGCGGACCGATTACTCGGCGCCGGACTTCTTGATCAGCGCTTGCAGCATTTCCATTTCTTCGCCGGTCAGGTCGGTCAGCGGTGCGCGCACCGGGCCCGCGTCGTGGCCGACCAGCTTGGCGCCGGCCTTGACGATGCTGACGGCGTAGCCGGCCTTGCGGTTGCGGATTTCCAGGTAGGGCAGGAAGAAATCGTCCAGCAGGCGGTTGGTGGTGTCGCTGTCGCCGGCGGCAATGGCGTTGTAGAACTCCATGGCCATCTTGGGCACGAAGTTGAAGACGGCCGACGAGTAGACCGGCACGCCCAGCGCGCGGTAGGCGGCTGCGTAGACTTCGGCGGTGGGCAGGCCGCCCAGGTACGAGAAGCGGTCGCCCATCTTGCGGCGGATGCGGACCATCGATTCGATGTCGCCGATGCCGTCCTTGAAGCCGACCAGATTGGGGCAGCGGTCGGCCAGGCGGGCCAGGCTGTCGGCCGACAGACGCGACTGGGCGCGGTTGTAGACGATGACGCCGATGTTGACGGACTTGCAGACCTGCTCGACGTGGGCGGCGATGCCGTCCTGCGAAGCTTCGGTCAGGTAGTGGGGCAACAGCAGGACGCCCTTAGCGCCTTGGCGTTCGGCTTCTTGTGCGTAAGCGATGGCGGTGCGGGTGGGGCCGCCGGCGCCAGCCAGGATCGGCACCTTGCCCTTGCAGGTCTGCACGGCGGTACGGATGACGTCGGAGTATTCGTCGGGAGCCAGCGAGAAGAACTCACCGGTGCCGCCGGCGGCGAACAGGGCGGTGGCGCCGTAGGGGGCCAGCCATTCCAGACGAGCCGCATAGCTCTTGGCGTTGAAATCGCCGTTCTGGTCGAAGTCGGTCACGGGGAAGGAAAGCAAGCCTTCCGAAACAATGGCCTTGAGTTCTTGCGGAGTCGTCATGTTGCGCTCATCCCTAAATGGCCGTCGCAGGCGAAAGGTAGGTGCTTGCGAACGGGATGCGGTGGTAAAAGGTGAGTCATCGTACAACATCAATTTGCCGGATTCAAGGCGTGTCCCCATGTGGCGCAGCATTTACAAGGGGAAACCCGAAATTCCTTTCTAGAGCCTTTCAGCGATATTCTCTTGGTTGTACGATAACGTACGGTGCCCGCAGCGGGGCATCCATCAGGCTAAAGGATTCATCATGCAGGTTGCAGTCGAGCAGGCGCCCGTTCTCATCAAGATTCATCCCGACGACAACGTCGCCATCGTGGCCAACGATGGCGGATTGCCGTCGGGAACCGTTCTGCCCGATGGGCTTCAGTTGGTCGACGCCGTGCCGCAAGGGCATAAGGTTGCCCTGACCGATCTGGCCGAGGGCGACGAGGTCCGGCGCTACAACGTGGTGGTCGGCTACGCCGCCAAGGCGCTGCCGCGTGGCAGTTGGATCAACGAGCGCGTCACCACGATGCCGACGGCCCGCACGCTGGAAGACCTGCCGGTCTCCACGCGGATTGCGCCGCTGCCGCCGCTCGAGGGCTACACCTTCCAGGGCTATCGCAACGCGGACGGCACCGTCGGCACGCGCAACATTCTTGCCATCAGCACCACGGTGCAGTGCGTGCAGGGCGTGGTCGAGCACGCGGTCGCGCGCATCCGCCGCGAACTGCTGCCGCTGTATCCCAACGTTGACGACGTGGTGGGCATCGAGCACACCTACGGCTGCGGCGTAGCCATCGACGCGCCCGGCGCGGCGATTCCCATCCGCACGCTGCACAACATCGCCCGCAACCCGAACTTCGGCGGCACGTCCATGGTCGTCAGCCTGGGCTGTGAAAAGTTGCAGCCGGACCGCCTCCTGGCGCCCACCGCCATTCCGATCCGCGCCGGCGAGGGCATGGGCGGCGACGGCGTGGACACCATCGTCCTGCAGGACGAAGAGAACATCGGCTTCGATTCGATGATCCAGCTCATCATGCGCACCGCCGAGCGCCACCTGCAGAAGCTCAACGCCCGCCAGCGCGAAACCTGCCCGGTGTCGGACCTGACCGTCGGCGTGCAGTGCGGCGGTAGCGATGCGTTTTCCGGCGTGACGGCCAACCCGGCCGTGGGCTTTGCCACCGACCTGCTGGTGCGCGCAGGCGGCACGGTGATGTTCTCCGAGAACACCGAGGTGCGCGACGGCATCGACCAGTTGACTGCCCGCGCCGAAACGCCCGAAGTCGCGGACGCGCTGATCCGCGAAATGGCCTGGTACGACGCGTACCTGCAGCGCGGCATGGCCGACCGCAGCGCCAACACCAGTCCCGGCAACAAGAAGGGCGGCCTGTCCAACATTGTGGAAAAGGCCATGGGGTCGATCGTCAAGTCGGGTTCCTCGCCGATTCATGGCGTGCTGTCGCCCGGCGACCGCCTGACACGCAAGGGCCTGATCTTTGCGGCCACGCCCGCCAGCGACTTCATCTGCGGCACGCTGCAACTGGCCGCCGGCATGAACCTGCACATATTCACCACCGGCCGCGGCACGCCCTACGGGCTGGCGCAGGTGCCGGTCATCAAGGTCGCCACGCGCTCGGCGCTGGCGCGCCGCTGGCACGACCTGATGGACGTGGATGCCGGCGTCATCGCCACCGGCCAGGCCTCGATCGAGGAAGTGGGCTGGCAGCTCTTTCAGATGATGCTGGACGTGGCCAGCGGCAAGAAGCAGACCTGTGCGGAAAAACTCAAGCTGCACAACGCCTTGGCGCTGTTCAACCCGGGCCCCGTGACCTGATCGGACCCAATCCGTCCGTAGCGCCATCGCAGAATAAAACCACCGAGAGGAGACAGCCGATGGAAATTGACCCGCAAGTCCAGGCCGGCCGGCGCCGGCTGCTGGGCGCCGCGCTTGCACTGGCCCCCGCCAGTCTGGTGCACGCGCAGTCTTTCAGCTTCACCCCGCAGCAGCGCTACCCGGACCCCTCGGTCCGGATCCTGGACCCGGAATTCGCCAAGTACCGCATCTACAGCAGCAGCGTGGAGCAGCTTGCGACCGGCTTCCGCTGGCTGGAAGGTCCGGTGTGGTTTGGCGACGGGCGTTATCTGCTCGCTTCGGACATTCCCAACAACCGCATCATCCGCTGGGACGAAACCACCGGCCAAACCAGCGTGTTCCGCCATCCGTCCAATTTCAGCAATGGGCTCGCCCGGGACCGCCAGGGCCGCCTGCTGGCCTGCGAACACCTGACGCGCCGCGTCACGCGCACGGAGTACGACGGCAGCATCACGGTGCTGGCGGACCGCTTTGACGGCAAGCCTTTCAATTCGCCCAATGACATCGTGTGCCAGCGCAATGGCGCCATCTGGTTCACCGATCCGCCCTTCGGCATCGGCGGGCACTGGGAAGGCGACAAGGCCACGCCCGAGCTGCCGCATTCCGTCTATCGCATCGATCCTGGCAGCGGCAGTGTGACGCTGGCGCTTGCCGACCTGGCCGGCCCCAACGGCCTGTGTTTCTCGCCCGACGAGAAGGTGCTGTACATCGTCGAATCCCGTCACCAGCCCAATCGCGTGATCTGGGCCTTCGACGTGGGCGCCGACGGCGCGCTGTCCAACAAGCGCCTGCACGTCGACGCGCAGGGACCCGGCGCCATCGACGGCATCAAGTGCGACGAGGCCGGCAACCTGTGGTGCGGGTGGGGCAGCAACGGCTCGCCCGACGCCAAAGCCGAGGACCTGGACGGCGTGATGGTGTTCAACCCCGCGGGCAAGGCCATCGGCCACATCCGCCTGCCGGAACGCTGCGCCAATCTTTGCTTTGGCGGCGCCAAGCGCAACCGCCTCTTCATGGCGAGCAGCCATTCGCTCTATGCCCTGTACGTGGAGACCCGCGGCGCGTCATAGGCACATCCCCACCGCGGCCTCACCAGGCCGCGGGACACTTCAACACACATACCAAACAGTGTGGAGACAGCATGAACCCGAGCAAGAGACAGTTCCTGGGCAGCGCCGCGGCGCTTTGCCTGACGCCCCTGGTGCCGGCATGGGCCCAATCGGCGGAATGGCCGACGCGGCCCGTGCGCATCGTCGTGCCTTACCCGCCCGGCGGCTCGTCGGACATCATCGCGCGCATCCTGGCGCCCCGGCTGGCAGAAGTGCTCAAGCAGACCGTGGTCGTCGAGAACAAGCCCGGCGCCAACGGCAACCTGGGCGCCGGTCTGGTGGTGCAGTCGGCTAACGAAGGCCACACGGTCCTCTTGTGCGACGTCGGCGCGCTGGCGATCAGCCCGTCCGTCTACACGAAGCTGACCTTTGATCCGTCCAAGGACCTGCGCGCCGTCGGTATGCTGGCGTATTCGCCGCACGTGCTGGCCGTGCACCCGGACGTGAAGGCCAAGACCGTGCAGGATCTGGTCGAGCTGTCCAAGAAAGAACGCATCAACTTCGCCGTCACCGCGATCGGCAGCGCGCCTCACCTGGCGGCCGTCGCGGTTCAGCAGGCCACGGGCGCGCAGTGGGAATACGTGCCGTACAAGGGCGGTTCGCAGGCCGTCACCGACACCATCGGCGGCCAGACGCAGATCATCATGAACGGGCTGCTGGCCACGCTGCCGCACATCAAGTCCGGCAAGCTGCGCGCGATCGCGATTTCCAAGAGCGAACGCATGAAGCTGGTGCCGGACATCCCCACCATCTCCGAGCAGGGCGTGAAGGGCTTTGAGTCCGGCACGTGGCAAGGCGTGATGGCCCCGTCCAACATGACCGACCCGGTGGCGGCCCGCCTGCAGATGCTGATGGCGCAGATCGTCACCCAGCCGGACGTCACGGCGCAGTTGAACGAGCAGGGCGCCGAGATCGTCACCAAGAGCCCGGCCGAACTTGCGCAGTTCTTCAGCAGCGAGCGCGCGCGCTGGGCCAAGGTCGTGGCCAGCACCGACATCCGCCTGGATTGAACGGCGCCGATCCCGCCTTGCTAGGGGCGGGGTTCGGGAGCACACTGGAATTGCGTCCAGGCTTCGGCCTGGACCGATTCCGTGGAGCCCGGTCAATGAAACCTTTGTTTGCCGCGGTGCTGGGAGCCTTGGGTGCGTTGTCGGCGCTGGCCGCTGCGCCTGCGCTGGCGCGCGATCCGCTTCCGACGGTGCCATCCCCGCCAACGTCGGCCCGCACCTTGCCGGATACGTGCCTGGGCACCGATTGCCCGCGCATCGTTGACCCGGGCAAGATCAATCGGGATTGCCTGGGCACCTCGTGTCCGGGGTCCCGCTATCCGTCGCCGGCGGCAACGCCCACGCGGCCGCAGGATCAGCCCGGGCTGAAGGCGCCCACCCGGACCTGGCTGCCGCCGATGCCGCCCCGGCCGGGTCAGACGCCAATAGGGCCGCTGACGCCCGCGCCCGCGCTGCCGCGATAGGCGCAGGGCTTGCGCATTATTCGTCGCCAGGCGGCGATCACGAAACGGCATGGTGGACGCACGGCGCTCCAGGCCGCAGGTATGATGGCCTGCTTGCGCCTGTCAATCTCCGCGCCGGCCCACACGCGCCGGGCTTTCCGAAGACACCACACCCCATGAACGACCGCCTGCAGCAGACTCTGCGCCGCTTCGACGACTACAACGCCGCCGACCCCAACACGTTTACCTGGCAAGGCGAATCCTGTCCGCAGGAGCTGTTTCTTGCGCAAAAGCTGCACGAATGGGTCATGAAGCTGGCCCCCGATGCTTCCGAACCGCTGATCCTGGCGTCCCGGTGCCAGCATATCGGCCGCTGGGAAATCGCACGCGCCAGCTATCCCGAAGGCCGCATCGGCTACCTGACGTGGCGCAAGGCGCTGGCACGGCATCACGCCGGCATCGCGCAGGAGATCATGGAGGAAGCAGGCTATCCGCAGGCAGATTGCGAGCGCGTGGCGGCGATCCTGATGAAGCAGGGCATCAAGCAGGATCCGGACGTGCAGGTCATGGAGAACGCGCTGTGCCTGGTGTTCCTGCAATACCAGTACGAGGCCTTTTACCCGGCCCACGAAGACAAGATCGTCGAGATCCTGCGCAAGTCATTGCTGAAGATGGACGGCGCGGGGCATCAGCAGGCCATGACGCTGACCTATTCCGAGAAGGGCATGGGCTACATCAAGCAGGCGCTGGCGGCGCTGGAGCCGGCAGGCTAGATACAGCCGCATCAATGCAGAAAGGCCTGCGCCAGACCGGGAAACATTGTCCCGGCCTGGCGCAGGCCTGAATTGCTTTTGGCGGGCTTATTCGGACGCTTGGGGCGTGACGTCTGTCTGGGCGGCGTCAGTGGGCGTGACGTCTGCGGACGTCGCACCGGCGGCCTTCGTGTCGGCGGCTTTCACCTCTGCGGCTTTCACCTCTGCGGCTTTCACATCCACGGCTTTCACATCAGCGGATGGCACGTCGGCAGGTTGCGTGTCAGGGGCGGCATCAGCAGCCGGCGCCGGGGTCTGGTCAGCAGCCGTCTGCGCCTTTTTCTCGGCCCGTGCGCGGGCGGCGTTGCGCGACGCGTTGCGAGATGCCATGCGCTTGGCGTGACGCGCTTCGTTGGCGGTCACGGCGCCGGCGGGTTCGCCGTTCAGGTCCACGCGCGGCGCGTCCTCGACCATGCTGGCCCAGTAGCGGCGGCCATCGCACCAGGTCTTGACGGCTTCCTTGATCTGCGCCTCGTCGAGTTGCAGTTGCTCGGCGTGTTGCACCAGGTCCGCCAGCACGCCCAGCTTGAGCGGCAGCTTGGGCGCGGGGTTCTTGGGGAAAGCCTTGGGAAAGTGACGTTGCAGGCGCGAAATGGCGACGACCACGGGATCGACCGGCGTCTCGCGCTTTTCGGGACGTGGCGCACGCTGGCCCTTGTCGCCGCCTTGCGCGCGCTTTGCCTTGTCGCCGCCTTGCGGACGCGGACCCTTGCCGGCGCCTTGCGGGCGGCGCGGCTTGTCCGTGCCTTGCGGTCGCGATTCGTTCTTCGAGCCTGCCTTGTCAGGCGACTGCTTGATAAGCAATTCCCGGATCGCGGCTAATTGTTCTAGTCCCATGTGCTACACAAAAAAAAGGTTGAGGCGGCGAGCGTATCCGCTGCGCCGCCAGTTGTCGGCCTTTCAGCAGCCCTGAAAACTTCTACCCGGAGATGACCACGAGCAGCGCCAGCGACAGCAGGATGCCGAACGCGGCCAGGGCAAACGGCAGTAGTAGAACATACACGCCGCGTTCTTGCCCCCGTCCATGCGCCAAACCGGCCGCAATCGACATCCGGACCGGCGAAAAAATCCCCATCGACGTGCCCGAGACGTGCAGCAGCGCGGCGGCCGCGGGCACGTTCAGACCGGCCTGAAGCGCTAATGATAGCTGGGAAGACATGAACAGGCTGTTCGGCGCATTGCCGCTGTTGGCCAGAATGCCGAACGCGCCGGCTAGAAGCGGCGTGATCAGGATAGTCCAGTCGCGCAGGCTCGAGAATAATCCATCGGCATACGCCCGGGAAATGCCCGCGCCCGCGAGCACCTCGGCCATCATTGCGAACAAAAAGACGGACATGACGGCATGACGTCCTGTCATCCACGCGGCGCGTGCCTGAGCCCGCAGCGCGCCCGGGTGGCGTTGCCAGGCAGCTATGGCGACCGCGCCCGCGATCAGCCAGCTTCCGGCGTGCAGAAAAGGCATCCAGGCCGGCAGGTCCGGATAAGGCTTGAAATCGGCCACGCCGGCAAGGCCGCGATTCAGGCCGGGGACGAGCCGCGTAGCCACCAGCCAGGCGATGAGGGCGATGTAGGGCAGGGCGCGGCGTGCGGCGTCCAGCGCTTGCCCGCGATCGGGCCTGCGGTCCGCCAGGAATCGCAGCACGATCAGCGGGCCATAGGCTGCCAGCAGCGCCGTTTCCGGTCCCAGCAGTGCGGTCGCTGCCGTCAGCAAGGCCAGGCTCGCGGCCATCCAGCCCGCTTCACGCCCCAGTTCGGCCACAGGCGCGGACAGCGCCGCGCGTGCGGCAGTGCGCCAGTACAACGCCAGCCACACCCCCATCAGCAGCGCCACGGGCACCATGCTGTAAAGAGCAAGCTGCGTGGCCGGCACCCGCGCGTAGGCCGAGGCCAGCAACGTGCCGCTTCCCATCGCGCCCCAAGGGATGAGTGTCTGGCTGAGCAGCGCGAACACCATGATCTCGCGCGGCTTCAGGCCCAGCGGGCGGATCAGCATCACCGTTCCCAGCATGCCCACGCCGAAGCCCGTGGCAGACTCGGCAAACGGACCGACCAGGAAACAGGCGAAGAAGAGCAGCCGGCGCCGTGCGAGGGGCTCGAGACGCATGGCGTCCGGCGGATTGCCTGCCGCGCCCTTGCTCATGCCGCCCTGCGCCGCCATCTGCCAGAACAGCAGGCCGCCGAGGATGTAGGGGGTGATGATCCAGCCGATCCAGAGTCCGCGTTCCAGGGCAACGGCCAGTTGCGCCAGCGCGAACGGCGCGGGCGCGGCGAGCAGGGCGATGGGCAGCGCCGCCAGCAGGCCCAGCGCCGCGGCGATGGTCGTGTTGACGCGCCCGCTCGCGATCGCGGCGATCACGGTCAGCGCCGGCAGGGACCACAGCAGGTACATCATGAAAGAAACATCCGCATCGCCCGGGTGAAGTCGCGGCGCAAAGCGTATCAGTCTATGGCGGCAGCGGGTAGCCGTGGCGATGGGCGGCGCGAACGTGGACGACGACGGCGGCGGACGGGGTGCGGGCAGGGACGCGGGCGTGCACGCAGACCCCAGACGCAAGAACGCCGGCTGGCGTTTGCACGCGAGCCGGCGTTCGGGGGTGACGGGTCAGGTCGGGATTGCGTTGTCTACTGGTTCGCGCCGCGGATGTTGCCGGCGATACCGCCGGCTGCACCGCCAATGGCGGCCCCGGTCCAGGCACTGCCCCCCGCGATGGCGGCAATGCCGGCGCCCGCCGCGGCGCCCATCAAGCCACCCGTGACGGTGCCTTGCTGTTCCTTGGTCATGTTGGTGCATGCGGCCAGCGATGCCATCGCAATGGCCAGGCCTATCGTGCGGATAGTCTTCATGGCGGCTCCTAGGGGGTGCGTTTCGTCTTGGTGGCAGGCACGACGATCTCAAACCAGATCGTCTCCATGACGGGGCGATCCAATTGGCCCGGATTGGCGGCATACCAGCGGTCGATGGTCTCGCGCACCGAGTCCAGCGTCTGGTTCTGAAGGCCCGCGGAGAACTTGGGCACCAGCGTCTGGGTATCCGGCACGGCCCGGCGTTGCTGATAGGCGCGTTCAACCTCAAGCGCATTGGCCACGCCCAGCAGATAGGCCTTCTTGAGGTTGGCGTCGGAATCGGTCCAGTGCTTGCCGGTGATGATCGGGGCGGGGTCCGAGGGGGCGGCCGTGACAGCCGACCCGACAAGCATCGAGAGGGCTACGGTCGCTGGGCCAAGCAGGTGTTTTACTCGCATCGCATCGCTCCTGTTGGGGGAACAAAAGATAGAAAACAACCTTCGCGCGCGATTCGGGCGGGGGGATCGAGATGGCCGATCGAAAAGCGGTACCGATCAATTTATGCCTGAATGCGTGGTCATGCAAGACCGGATTACAGGACGGATCGGCCGCTTCGGGATGCTCAATAGGCGGCGGACGGGGCGGGCGCCGCGGCGTTCGGGTCCGCGCAAGAGAAGCTTGCCGCCAGCCGGCGGGCGCTATTTGCGTAAAGCAGCACGTCAACGCCTACCGCCACGAAGGTGCAGCCCAGTTCCAGGTAACGGCGCGCCAGCGCGGGGTCCGATGTCAAGGTTCCGGCTGCTTTGCCGTGTTCGATGATGACTTGCATGGCGCGCTCGATGGCGGCTTGCACGTCCGGATGCCCGGGCCGCCCGCGATACCCCATGGACGCGGCCAGATCGGCCGGCCCGATGAACACGCCGTCCACGCCGGGCACCTCGCAGATCGCCTCCAGGTTCGACAGCGCCTGCACCGTTTCCGCCTGCACCAGCAGGCAGATCTCGTCGTCGGCGATTTCCAGGTAGTCCTGACGGGCGCTCCAGTGAGATGCGCGCCCCACGGCGCTGCCCACGCCGCGTATGCCTTGCGGCGGATAGCGGGTCGCGGCCACCAGGGCGCGGGCCTGATCGGCGGTGTCGACCATCGGCACCAGCAGGTTCTTCGCGCCGATGTCCAGCATCTGCTTGATGAGTGCGGTGTCTCCGGCCACCACGCGCACCACGGGCTGGGCGCGGTAGGGCGCGACGCTCTGCAGGGCGGCCAGGGTGCCGCGCAGGTCGTTCGGGGCGTGCTCGCCGTCGATCAGCAGCCAATCGAAGCCTGCCGTGGCGGAAACCTCGGCCAGATAGGGGTCGGCCATCGAGAGCCACAGGCCGACCTGGGCCTGGCGCGCGGCAAGGGCCGTCTTGAAGGGGTTGTGTGCAGGCATGCGTGAAGGTTCCTGAAATGACGGGTCAGCTGACGATGCCCAGATGCCAGGGCACGAATTCATGGTTGCCCAGGCCCAGTGCTTCGCTCTTGGTCGGCGCGCCGGAGGCCGCGCGCAGGATATGGTCGAAGATGCGTTGTCCCATCTGTGCGATGTCTACCTCGCCATCGAGCACCGCGCCGCAATTGATGTCCATGTCTTCCACCAGGCGCGCATACATGCTGCTGTTGCTGGCAAGTTTGAGCGTGGGCGCGGGCTTGGAGCCGAACATCGACCCGCGGCCTGTCGTGAAGCAGATCAGGTTGGCGCCGCTGGCGATCTGGCCGGTGACGGCGACGGGGTCGTAGCCGGGCGAATCCATGAAAACCAGGCCTGCGCGGTCGATGGGCTCGGCATATTCATACACGGCCTGCAGCGGCGTCGTGCCGCCTTTCATGGCGGACCCCAGCGATTTCTCGAAAATGTTGGCCAGGCCGCCTTGCTGGTTGCCGTGGCCGACGACGCCGTTGAACTGCGCGTTGTGTCCGGCCGTGTACCTTTCCCACCAGGCCAGCCGGTCCAGCAGTTTCTGGCCCACTTCCGGCGTGACGGCGCGGCGGGTCAGCAGGTATTCCACCCCGTGGATCTCCGGGGTTTCGGACAGGATCGCCGTGCCGCCGTGCCGCACCAGGATGTCCATGGCTGCACCCAGCGCAGGATTGGCCGTGATGGCGGAGTAGCCGTCCGATCCGCCGCATTCCAGACCGATCTTGAGGTGGCTTGCCGGCACGGGGCTGCGGCGCGCGGCATCGGCCAGCGGCAGCATCTCGTTGATGGCCCGGATGCCGGCCTCGATCGTGGCCCGGGTGCCGCCCGTGTCCTGCATCACGAGCGTACGCACCCGCGCGTCCCCGGCCAGATCCTGCGATTCGATCAGCGCCGACACCTGATTGCGTTCGCAGCCCAGCCCTACGATCAGCACGCCGGCCAGGTTCGGGTGCCGCGCGTAGCCGGCCAGCGTGCGTCGCAGGACGTCGAAATGCTCGCTGGGCGACGACATGCCGCAACCGCTCGTCTGCGCGAACGCCACTACGCCGTCCACGTTGGGAAACGCGGCAAGGCGTTCGGGCGTGAAGTGCTGCGCGATGTGGTGGATGACCGTCGCGGAACAGTTCACCGACGCGAGGATGCCGATGAAATTGCGCGTGCCCACCCGGCCATCCCCCCGAACGTAGCCCTGAAACGTCGCGCGTTCGGCCTCGGGCAGGATGTCGACCGGCCGCACATCGCGGCAGAAGCCCGGATCCCGCTCGAAGTCGGCGAGCGCAAGATTGTGTGCATGCACGTGCTCGCCGGCTTCGATATCGCGCGCGGCCACGCCGATGATCGCGTCGTACTTGCGCACGGGCGTGCCTGCCGGAATCCGGCAGGCCGCAATCTTGTGGCCGCCCGGCACCTGCGCGCGTACCCGCAGGCCCAGCGCCGGGATAGGCATGCCCAAGGCCAGGGCCTCCCGGGCGACCAGCACATTGTCGTTGGCGTGCAGCCGGATCAAGGGATTGGAAGTCACCGGGGATCAGCCTTTCTGCAGCATTTCTTTCAGTTTCAGGCGCGCGATCAGCGCGGTCTCCTGCGCATAGACCGACGCCACATAAGCCTGGTAATCCGGCCCGTCCAGGTACATCACCGGCGCATCGATGCGGTCGGCCACCTGCTTGAAGGCGTCGCTCCTGACCGCAGTGCGGAAGGCCTCGCGCAGCTTGCGCTCGACGGCGGGGTCCAGGCCCTTGGGCGCGCCGATGCCGTTGGGGGCCTCGACCACGACGTCGTAGCCCAGTTCTTTCAGGGTGGGCGCCTCCTTGAAACGCGAGGCGCGCGACTCGCCCCAGGTCGCCAGAAGCCGCAGCTTGCCTGCCTCGACATGCGGCGCCCACGAGCTTGAATCCGCCAGCAGATCGATCTGCCCGCCCAGCACATCCTGCAGGGCGGCCGCGCCGCCCTTGTAGGCAATCGCATTGAAACGCACGCCGGCCGTCATGGCGAACTCTTCCATGCCCACATGCGTCGCGCCGCCGATGCCGGCGTGGCCGTATGTCAGCTTGCCGGGATTGGCCTTTGCGTAAGCCACGACCTCCTGCAACGTCTTGAACGGCGAGCTGGCAAGCACTGCGATGCCGAAGGTCTGGCCCGACGTACGGGCCAAATAAGTCAGCTCGCTGCGCGGATCAAGCTGCAACAGTCCCAATTGCGAGAAACGCGCCACCGAAATGGGAATCTGGCCGATGGTGTAGCCGTCGGGCTGCGCCTGCGACAGCGACTTCGTGCCGATCATGCCCGAGGCGCCCGCGCGGTTCTCCACCACGATGGACTGGCCGAGCACGCCCGACGCTACTTGGCAGAGCGCGCGCATGGACTGGTCCGCGGTGCCGCCGACGGGCCAGGGGCAGATGAAGGTGATGGGGCGCTGCGGATAGTCCGCGGCGCGTGCCAGGCCGGGGGCCAGCAGGCCGGCCGCGCCGGCGCCAGCCATGGCGCCCAGACAGGCGGCGCCCGCCAGGAACCTGCGCCGGTCCCGGTCAGGGGTGGGGATGTGCCTCATGGTTTGTCTCCGATGTGATTATTTTTGTGAGCACCCTCAAGGCTACAAGGCCGCCCGGATCTATTCTCGTGAGCTTATATATAACTATCCAATAGAATTGCCGCATCGATAGATAACAAGTCTGATATGTAAGGACGTTGGTATGGCGCACCTGGACCGCGTGTTCCGCTCAAACCTGAAGCTGCGTCACCTCCAATTGGTGGTGGCGCTGGACGAGTTCCGGCATTTGGGGCGCACGGCCGAGTTCATGGCGGTCAGCCAGCCGGCGGTGTCGCGCATGCTGTCGGAGGTGGAGTCCATGCTGGGTCTCGCGCTGTTTGCGCGGTCCGTGCGCGGCACGGAGCCCACCGACGCGGGCGCTGCAGTGGTGCGCTTTGCGCGCGGCGTGCTGGCGCAGTACGCGCGCACGCGTGATGAGATCGACGCCGCCGCAAGCGGCGCGGCCGGCAAGACGCGGGTGGGGGCGATGGCGGTCGCGTTGCCGGTGCTGCTGGCGCGGGCCGTGCATGCCTTGAAGCTGCGGTCGGCGCGCGCAACCGTCCTGATCGAAGAGGGCGACCTGACCCATCTGCTGCCCAAATTGCGGCTGGGCGAACTGGATCTGTTCGTGGGAAGGCTGGAGCCAGGCTACGCCGCGCCCGATCTGCATGCCGAAGCGTTGTTCGAAGAGCCGATGGTAGTGGTGGCGGCGCCCGGCAGCGACGTGGCAGGCCGCAGCGCACCGGGGTGGGCGGATCTGGCGGCGTTGCCTTGCGTGATGCCGCCGCCGTGGGCGTCATTGCGGGTAAAGCTGGAGCAGCAGTTCCATCATCGCGGCCTGCAACCGTCGTCCGATCTGATGGAAACGTCGTCCTACCTGTCCACGCTGACTTTCATTCGTGAGCGCAATGCGGTGGGATTTCTGGCGAAGTCGGCCGCCCGCAGTTTCGAGCGCCAGGGCCTGTGCCGGATCCTGGACGTGCCGCTGGACCTGGCATTGCCGCCGGTCGGCATCATCACCTTGCGTGAAGCCCGGCTGCCTGCGGCCAGCGCGCACCTGATCGAATGCCTGAAGAACGAGGCAACGGCGCTGATGGCTGATGCGGCAAACGGCGCCGGTTAGGCCGGCGCCGTTCCCGCGATGGGCTTTACTTCGCGGCGGTGGTCTGTGCCGCGGCGGGCGCCAGCGCCTGCAGGAGCAGCTTGGCGTTGGCCTGCAGGTCGGCAACGGGATCGGCCCCGTCGGTGGCCAGCACGACGGCCTTGGCGCCGCCGGCTTCGATGGCCTGGCGCAGTTCCGGCGTGGGCTCGCGGTGCAGCAGCGCTGCGGCCGCGCCGTTGTCCTTGAGTGTGGCGGTCAGCGCCGCCAACGTCTCACGCGCCCAGTCCTTGTCGTCGCGCGCATTCGTGTCGATCAAATCCAGATTGAACTCGGCAATCAGGTAGGGCAGGCGCTCGGACAGGCTGACGACGGCCACATTCTCGGCCTGAGCCAATCCGGCCTGGCTGCTGGCGTTCAATTCGACCAGCGTGCGCTTGATCTGCGCCAGGTTTTCGGCGATGCGCTTGTCGTCGGACGGGGACAGGCGCCCCAGATCGGCGGCGACGATGTCGGCCATGCGGCCCAGGTTGACGATGCTGAGCCACGGGTAGGCGGCAAACTGTCCGCCGGGGCGCGTGTCGCTTTGCAGGGCAATGCCGTTCAGCGCACCATCGAGCGGACGGGCGGCGTCGATTTCGACGATGCGGATGTTGGTGCGCCGCGCGTTGGCAAAGAGCGGATCGTCTGGCCAGATGGAGCGCAGGCCGACCGCGGCGTCCGCCGATGCGGCGGCCTTTTGCAGCGCAGCGCCGCCGCGCCCGCTGAAATACGACGTGAGGCGGGTGGCCGGCAGGTTGGCGGGCGCGGCGCGCTCCACACGGATGGTGCTGCCTTTGGCCAGGCTGTCGGTCAGCGCAAACACGACGGGATGCGCGGCCAGCACGGTGACGCTGCCCGTGGCGGCGGCCGAGGCTTCCGGCTGCGCGGCACGCGCGGCGCGGCCGGATTTGGCGGCTTCCTGGGCTTGCGCCGTGACGGCGGCGCCCAGCGCGGATGCCAATGCCACGGCCAGGGCGGCGCGGCGCAGGGTGACTGACTTCAAACTCATGCTGCATTTCCTTTCAGACCGGGGACCAGGCCGCGTGCCAGGGCCGAGATCGCAAACAAAACACCCGCGACCAGAATGATGGCCGCGCCGGATGGGATCGGCAGTTCCAGTTCGATGGGCAACATGATGCCGGCCAGTGTGCTGAACAGCGCGAACAGCACCGACATCGTGAAAAAGCCCTTGAGCGACTGCGCCAGCATCCGCGCCGCGGCCGCCGGAATCACCAGCAGTGCGCCGACCAGAATGGCGCCGATCACCTTGACCGAGGCCACCGTGACAAGCGTCACCAGGATCACGAACAGGTAGTCCATGGCCTTGACGGGCACGCCGCGCACGGCGGCCAACTGCGGATTGAAGCTGGCCAGCATCAGCCGGTTGTAGTTGGGCAGGGCCAGCGCCAGCGCCAGGATCGCCACGCACGTCAGAACCGACAGGTCGTTGCTGTTGACGGTGAGCACCGAGCCGAACAGCACGTTTTCCAGGATGTGGATGTTGATGCGGCCTGACAGCACGAGCAACAGGCTTGCGCCCAGCGCCAGCGACACCGACAGGAACACGCCAATCAGCGTGTCGGGCGTGAGGCGCGTGCGATTGCTGAGGAAATTGAGCAGGATGCCGAAGATGAGGCAATAGCTGAACAGGCTGCCATACGGCCCGGTGTAGGGCTCGCCCAGCAGGATCCCGATAGCGACGCCGGTCAGCGCGGCATGGCCCACGGCTTCCGAGAAGAACGCAAAGCGCTTGACCACGACCAGCGTGCCCAGGCCGCCCAACACCGGTCCGATGATCAGACCCGCAAGCAGGGCGTTGGTGACGAAGCCGAAGGCTAGCGATTCGGGCAGCACGCCGGATTCCGCCGCGCTCTGAATGAGCTGGCGCAGGTTGTCGAAAAAGGCGTTCATGCGGCGCGCTCCTGCGGCTGATTGCCAACGCGCGGCCGGGTTGAAAAGAGCGCAAGCAGGCGGTCGGGCGTCAGCACCTGCGCGGGCGGGCCGTCGCAAAGCACCTGGCGGTTCAGGCCGGTGACGCGATCGGCCAGGCGGCCGACGGCCTCCAGGTCGTGTTCGATCCACAGCACGGTCACGCGCTGCGCGCGCCAACTGTCCAGCAGTTCTTCAAACACGCGCACGCCGGCTTCGTCCAGCGCCGACATGGGTTCGTCCAGCACGACCATCGATGGGCTGGGCACCAGGCCCTGGGCCAGGAGCACGCGCTGGCGCTCGCCGCCCGACAGCGCGCCCATGCGGCGGTTGCGCTTGTCCTGCATGCCAACGCGTTCCAGCGCGTCGCCGATTTCCTTCGATTTCGCGCGCGACAGGCCAAGGAACGCAGGTTTGCGCTGGCACATCGCGGCCATGAAATCGTTGACGGTCATGGGCAGGCCACGATCGAACTCAAGGGCCTGCGGGATGTAGCCGATGACGCCCGCCCGGTCGCCCGGCCACGCCACGCTGAGCTTGCCGCGATGCGGCATCTGGCCCAGCAGCGTCTTGACCAGCGAACTCTTGCCGCCGCCGTTGGGGCCGACCAGCGCATGCACGCTGCCGGCCGCAACGCTAAAGGCGACGTCGCTGAGGATGTCGGTACGGCCGAGCGTCAGGGAGATGTGGTCGAAGGTCAGCGTGGGACCCATTGCGCCGCCCGGGTGGGCTGTCACGGGGCCGGTCACGCGCCGGCCTCTTCGATGGCGCGCACCACAGTGGCCAGGTTCTGCTTCATTTCTTTTTCGAACTGCTCGGGGCTGTATTCGCCATACGAGATGTGCGACAGCGCATACAGCTTCACGCCGGTCTCGCGCTGGATCGTCTCGACGTACGCGGACGGGAAGTTCAGCTCGGAGAAGATCACCTTGACGTCTGCCGCGCGCAATTGCTCGATGGTGCCCTTGAGCTGCGCGGGGCTGGGCTCGATGCCGTGCGCCGGTTCGACAACCGCAGTGACTTCCAGGCCGAACTCACGCAAGAGGTAGTCGTAGGCGCCATGGATCGTGGCCACGCGCAGGTCCGCGTTGGGTGCTTTTGCAAGCTGGCCAAGGGCGTCGGCGCGCAGCTTGCGCAGACGCTGGCCATAGGCGCGTGCATTGGCGGTGTAGGTCTGCGCGTTGGCCGGGTCGATACGGCCCAGTTCGCGTGCAATGGTGTTGATCTGGGCGATCGAGGCGGTGATCGACAGGAACGTGTGCGGATTCACGACCTTGCCGGAATCGCCGCCGCCGCGTGCGGCCATGCCCACGGCCGCCAGCAGCGGCACCTGCGCGTTCGCTTCGATCACGGGGATTTTCGGCGTTTCGCTGGCGGCGATCATGCGGTCCGCAAAGTCGTCATGGCCGATGCCGTTGAGCACAACGACATCCAGGGTGCCGATGCGCTTGATGTCTTCGGCACGCGGCTCGTAGGCGTGCGGATTGAAGCCCACCGGAATCAGCGGCACGACCTCGGCCTTGTCGCCCACGATGTTGGCGACGTAGCTGTAATAGGGATGCAGCGTCACGCCGATCTTCAGGCGCTTGGCCTCTTCGGCGTGGACGGGCGCGGCGAAGGCGCCGGCCAGCAGCGCCAGCGCGGCGATCGGCGCGGCGCAGCGGCGCAGGAGCTGTGAGAAAGACGAAAAGGCAGACATAAATCCGTAGGCTCGTGTCGGAAGACGAAGGGGGAAGGGCCCGGTCAGGGCTTGTTCTGGCGGGTCACGCCGGCGTCGAACTGAGCGACGACCTGGCGCCAGCCCGCGGCGGCCAGCGCGGCGTCGTCGGTGGCAGCGGGCACGCGGGCCGCAGCATCGCGGGCCAGCCAGACATCAGCCTGGGCGTCCGCGCCATGGTCATGACCATGGCCGTCCTTGGCGTGGCCGTCTTCGGTACGCAGCAGGAATGATCCGGCCAGTGCAACGTCGGCCGTCTGGCCCACGTATAGCGCCTTACCGCTCTGGCGTTGGAGCCGCCAGGCGTGTCCACCGCGCACGGCGGTGCTGTTGTCGGCCACAAACGGCGGCAGCCCCTGCGCGGCCAGTTCTTCAACCGAAGGCAGCGGCTCGCCGGCCTGCAGCGCGAAGCCGATTTCCTCGTAGGCGACCCGCAGGTCGGCGTAAATGCCTTGTTCGGCGGGCGTCAGGTCGCGCCGCGCATCGATCTGGGTGGCGGCGAGCGGCGCGCTTTCGGGCGGCGCTTCACGCAGACCGATATAACCCGCGGCGGCCGCGACGATGACCAGGCAGGCGCCCAGCACCGCCAGCGTTTCGTGTCCGCCGCCCGCGGGTCGGATGACTTGTGTATGCATGCTGCGAAGGGCCTGGGCTTACTGGATGTCGACGTGGTCGATTTCAACGACGTGGCCGGGGCCCGCGTCGAACAGCACGTAGAACTCGCCGTTGGGCCGCTTGAACGACATCTTGGAATCGGCATCCAGCTTGCCCGGCACGATGATCTGTTCGTCGTACGAGATCACGTCCATGGTGACGCCGGCGGCGCCGCTGCCGTCGGAGAATCCGCCGGTGCACTGGATCTGTTCCTTGCCATCGGCCTTGCATTCGGCCATGGGGTTGTGCGCCAGGGCGGTGGCGCTGGCGCTCAGCAGCGCGCCCAGCAGGGCAGCGCGAAGGCCGTTAGCGAAAATTGCATTCATCGGGATGCTCCTTGTTTCTTCAGCCACTCGACGGTGGCGGGGGAGGCCATGGCAAGCGGCCAGGCCGCCTGGTGCACCGAACCGTCCCAGCCTTCCGCGGTGACCCAGAGCTCGGCGTCCGGGGCGGTGCGCGGCGGGATCGGCACGGTGGCAAAAGCCCGGTGCGGGCTGCCAAAGAAAATCGAACCCGCGGCACGCAGGCTGCGCGGTTTGCCCACGCGCACGTAGACAGCGCGGATCTGATCCTTGCAGCCTTCGCACTGGGCCATGGTGAAGGTCTTGACCATGCCGGCTGGATCGGACTGGGGCGGCTCGACCTTCCACTCGGCAAACTTCAGCTTCCAGGGACCCACGTCCAGCTCGCCCGCGGGGCGCTGGCCCAGCCCCATCAGCCCGCGCGACAGCGCCAGGTTGTCGAAATACTTCGGGACATAAATGATGGGCAGGAGGAGCAGCAGGGCGCTCAGGTGGAAGCGCCAGCGGCGCCAGAAACTGGGTTTGGCCGCGGCGGCGTCCAGGGTGGCGGTCTTGCTCATTCGGTCACCTCGCGAGCGGCGGTACGGTCTGCGCGGGCAGGGCGCAGGGCTTTGGCAGTGGCCTGCGCGGTGCGCTTGGTCCAGATCAGGAGGCCGCTGAGCGACATCATGGTCAGCAGGAGCCCAAACAGGAACCACACCAGCTTCAGCCAGAAGCCGCCGAAGTCGCCGGTATGCAGCGGCCGCATGGATTCAGTGAAGAATTCCAGGCCGTTGCGGTCGGACAGGCGGCGCACTTCCTCGACCGCGCCGTTGTACGGATTGATCTTGGCGTACTGGAACATCAGCGGATACGCGCCGCGGCCCGAAATGGTGATCGGGTCATACGCGTTGCCGGGGAAGAAGACGTGCTGCGTTTCCAGGCCGGGCAGTTCGCGCTCGGCAATGGCAACGATCTCGTCGAGCGGCAGGCGCTTGACGGTTTCGCCGGCGGCGACGGTGGGCACCTGATCGCGGGCTACGACAGCCGGCACGCCCTGTGTCGAAATGGTGGTCGCCGTGTCGGACAGGATTGCCTGCGCCAGGAACCAGATCGCGCTGACCGAAATCAGCAGGATGAACCAAACCGACCACAGACCCGACAGGCGGTGGAAGTCGCCCCAGAAAATGCGAGCGCCCTGGCCGACGCGCAGACGCGGCTTCTGAAAATAGGCGCGCCAGAACCGCTTGTAGACCACCAGTCCGGTGATCAGCGACAGCAGCATCGGAATCGACAACAGCGAGACCAGATACCAGCCCCAGCTGTAGCCATTGTTGAACGGGATCAGCAGCCAGCCGTGCAGCGCGCGCATGAATTGGCGCAGGTCGAAGTTCAGGGCCGGACCTTGCACGTGGCCGGTGTACGGGTTGACGTAGATCGAGGTGAAGCGTGCGCCCGGATAACCCACGGCGGCCGTCAGGGCGAACTGCGATTCCTCAGGCCAGGACAGGCGCTGCACCGACGCTTCGGGTTCCTGTTTGGCGATGGAGTCCATCAGGGCCTGGTAGCCCATGCGGGGCGTATCGGCATCGAGCGCCTGGGCGCGAACGGCGGGGTTGATGAGCCAGACGATTTCCTGGCTGATGACGGCGATGGTCCCGGTCGCACAGATGAAGAAAAGGAAAATCCAGATTGGCAAGGCCAGCCAACTGTGGACGAGAAACCATAATTTGGAGCGCGATGGCTTGGCCATTCAAAAGCTATCCGGTAGACAGAAGAGGGTTGCCTGGTCCCCATTTAAGGGAGGCGTCAGGCGGAATTCTAGCAATAATAGTTCTCAATTGTCTTAGTTGACCCTTTGATCGGGCGGGCCGCGCCGGCGCAAAGCATCCGGGATTGGCGGCCCGATGTTTAAAATGCCGGCTTGGCGACGGAAACGGCCGTCGCCCGGAAATCCCGCATGCCCACCCGATCGTCCTGTCCGTCCTCACGTCCAGTCTGCGCCGCCACCCTCGTGCGGCTGTTGCTGCTGCTTCTGCTGGTGGTGCGGGCGTTCGTGCCGGTCGGATACATGCCGGACGCGCAGGCGCTGAAGCAGGGGCGCCTGGAACTGGGCTTCTGTGCCGCGGGCGGCGGGGTGTTTCCCGGCATGTCGGGCAGGGCCGATGCGCACACCGCCCACACCGATTCCTCTCACGACCACCATGAGCACCACGATTCTTCCCAGCACGTGGGCGCCGGCCAGGAATGTCCGTTCGGGCTGAGCGCACACCCGGCGCTGCTCGTGCCGCCCACCGTCGCGCTGGTTCCTGCCTTGCTCGGCTGGTGGGTGCAGGCGCCCCGACTGACCGACAGTCCGCGGCCGCCCATGCCGGCCGCCGGACCGCCGCTGGGACAGCGCGCTCCGCCTCGAATCACCGGATGACATCTGTCGCCGTGCGCGCCAAGCGCACGATTGCCGCCTGCTGCAGGCGGCGTCCGTTGTTTTCGAGAACATCATGTCCACTGAGACCCTGGTTAGTCCGGCCGCCTCCACGCGGCCGAGGGCGGCAAGCGGCAGCGCGTTGCTCGCGCTGATCACCCGGCTGCATTTCTATATAGGCCTGTTCGTCGGCCCCTTCATCCTGGTCGCGGCGGTGACCGGCACGCTGTTCGTGCTGACCCCGCAACTGGAAAATCTCATCTACGCCGACCAGTTGCGCACCACTTCCACTGGCGCGGCGCAACCCCTCGCGGCGCAGGTCCAGGCAGCGCAAAGCCAAGTCGGACCGGGTCCGCGCCTGTTCGCCGTCCGGCCCGCGCCGGGTCCCGGCGAAACCACGCGCGTGATGTTTACGCAGTCCGGCATGGGCAATTCCGAAGCCCGCGCGCTGTTTGTGGACCCCGTCACGCTGAAGATCCAGGGCGACATGGTCGTCTACGGCACCAGCAGCACACTGCCTTTCCGGACCAAGCTGGACTACCTGCACCGCAACCTGATGCTGGGCGACCTGGGCCGCAACTACAGCGAACTGGCGGCGTCGTGGCTCTGGATTGCGACGCTGGGCGGTCTGGTGCTGTGGTTTGCCCGGCGCGGGCGCGACAAGACGTTGGAAGCCCGCAGCCCGCGCCTGCGCGCCCGGCGCTGGCATGGACTGCTGGGGTTGTGGATCGGCATCGGCCTGGTGTTCTTCTCGGCCACCGGGCTGACCTGGTCCAACTGGGCCGGTGCGCGCGTGGATCAATTGCGCGCGCAGTTGGGGTGGATCACGCCGGCGGTGTCGTTGAAACTGCCCGACGCCGGGATGCCCGCCATGGCAGCCATGCCCGAGGGCGGCGAGCATGCCCATCATCATGGCGGCCAGCATGACCACGCCGCCATGGCGCCGGCGCCGGACACCGTGCCGGCGGGCTTTGACCGGGTGTTGCAGGCCGCGCGCAAGGGCGGCATCGACAGCAGCCAGCTCGAAATCCGGCCGCCGCGCGGCGCGGGCCAGGCCTGGATGGTGCGCGAGGTGGACCGGTCCTGGCCCACCCAGGTCGACACCATCGCCGTGGATCCGACCACCTACGCCATCACCAGCCGTGCCGACTTCGACACCTTTCCGCTCATCGCCAAGCTGATCCGCTGGGGCGTGGACATGCACATGGGCATCCTGTTCGGCTGGCCCAATCAACTCCTGATGGCCGCCATTGGCATCGCCCTGACGACGATGATCCTGCTGGGCTACCGGATGTGGTGGCTGCGCCGTCCGGCCGCGGGCGCGACAGGGCAGACGCTGACTCACGCCTGGCGCGAGCTGTCATGGCCCGGACGGATCGGCGTGGCGGCCATCGCGCTGGCCCTGGGATGGAGCCTGCCGGTGATGGGCGTGAGCCTGGCCGTATTCCTGGTCATTGATGTGTTGCGCTGGGTAGCCGCCAGACGCGCTTGATATGCGTCAACGGGCAGTGCAGATGGGCGCGGGCAGACCGGATTCGGGGCCGGAACCGCGCTACCATCTGCGGCGTCAAGGGGATTTGATGTACACAAGCGCCACTGCTGCCAGACGATGGGTTTCGCTGTTCGCGGCGGCCCTGTTCGTCTTTCAGGCGCTGATCGCCTCTGCGGCGCTCGCCGCACCAAGTCCCGCCGGTATGTCGGGCGCCGCCGGCGCCACCACCATCATCTGCACGGCCAGCGGGCCGCGCGTTGTCACCATCGGCATCGAAGGCGCCACGCAAGGCGTCGAGCAGCACAGCGGCGCCATGCCGCATTGCTGCGTTGCCGGCTGCGCCATGTTGGGCGGCGCCACGCTGCCCGGACTGTGGCTGCTTGCCTGGCTGCTGCCTACGCTGGCGCAGCCTGCTACGGCGCCGGCCGCCGACGTTCCTTACTTCTCCAGTGCGCACGCCCGGCTGCAGCAGCAGCCGCGCGCGCCGCCACCCGTCGCCTGACGGCATTTCTCTCAGCATCACCGGTTTGCATCGCGGCGCCCACGGTTGACGGGCGCGCCGCCGGTTAGCGCTTGCTCATATCGCCGCTTTTGGCACGGATCCGTTTGAGGGTCCGGGCGCCGAGGCGCGCCCATGCATGGCCTGTCCGCGCGGGGGTCAACGCCCCGATTGCAGATTCCGACTCAGATTCCAAGTTGATCCAGATTCCCTATGCGCAAGCAACCGCAATTCGTCCGCATGACCTGCCTGGCCGCCGCCGTGGCCGCCACATTCTCCGCCGCCGCGCAGCCCATCCAGGAGGGCGTAACCACGCTCGATCCCGTTGTCATCATGGGCGTGGCGCCCAGCGCGCCGCTGACCTTCACGACCGATCCGAAGCTGCCGCGCCAGCCGCTGCCAGCCAGCGACGGCACCGACTACCTGAAGACCATTCCCGGCTTTTCGGCCATCCGGAACGGCGGCACCAACGGCGACCCGGTGCTGCGCGGCATGTTCGGTTCCCGCCTGAACATTTTGACCAACGGCACCTCCATGCCCGGCGCCTGCCCGTCGCGGATGGACGCGCCCAGTTCCTATATTTCGCCCGAGAATTTCGACCAGCTCACCGTCATCAAGGGACCGCAGACAGTGCTGTGGGGGCCGGGCGCGTCCGCCGGCACCGTCCGCTTCGACCGCGACACACCCCAGTTCACCGAGCCGGGCGTGCGTTTTGACGGCAGCCTGACCGGCGGTTCGTTCGGGCGCAACGACCAGACGGCGGACCTGACCATCGGCAACGAAAAGGTCTATACGCGGATCACCGCCAACCACTCGCATTCGCAGGACTACAAGGACGGCGACGGCAACACCGTGCCGTCGCGCTGGGACAAATGGAACGCGGATGTCACGCTGGGCTTCACGCCCGATGCGGACACGCTATATGAACTGACCGTCGGCACGGGCGACGGCGAGGCGCGGTATGCCGGGCGCGGCATGGACGGCTCGCAATTCAAGCGGGAAAGTTTTGGACTGCGCTTTGAAAAACGTAACCTCGGGCCCGTCCTGAATCAGGTCGAGGCACAGCTCTATTACAACTACGCGGACCACGTCATGGACAACTACACGCTGCGCGCGCCGGACCCGTCCAGCGCCATGGCGATGGCGATGGCCTCGGACGTGGACCGCGCAACCTGGGGCGGACGTGTCGCCAGCACCTGGAATCTGACGCAAGACACCAGCCTGGAGGCAGGGATGGACTTCCAGCAAAGCCGCCACCGCGCCCGCAGCGGCTCGGACACCATGTCCTATCGCAGCCAGCCGTGGGTCAAGGACGCCGATTTTTCCAATACGGGTGTCTTTGGCGAATTGACCTGGCGCGCCGCACCGGACAGCCGCGTGATCGGCGGCGCCCGCGTCGACTGGGCGTCCGTCAAGGATTTCCGGCAGACCACCGGCGGCATGATGATGGTCATGCCCAACCCCACGGCGGGCGAACGGCGCAGCGACACGCTCCCCAGCGGATTCCTGCGCTATGAAAAGGATCTGGAATCGCTGCCCGCCACGCTCTACATCCGGCTGGGTCATGTGGAGCGGTTCCCGGACTACTGGGAACTGTTCTCGCCCAAGCGCGGTCCGGCCGGCTCGGTCAACGCCTTCCAGGGCGTCAAGCCGGAAAAGACGACCCAGCTTGATTTTGGCGCCCAGTACAAGACGGAAACGCTGGATGCGTGGTTCTCGGGGTATGCGGGCTACGTGGACGATTTCATTCTTTTCAATTACACGTCCGGCGGGATGATGGGGGCCACCTCGCAGGCGACGAACGTGGATGCCCGGATTTTTGGCGGGGAGTTTGGCGCGTCCTATGCCGTGACGCCGAGCTGGAAGGTGGGCGCCACATTGGCCTACGCCTGGGGCCAGAACCGCAGCGACGGCCGCGCGCTGCCGCAGATTCCGCCGCTGGAGGCCAAGCTCACCGCCGCCTATGACGACGGCACCTGGTCGGCGGGCGCCTTGTGGCGCATCGTCGCCCCGCAAGAACGCTACGCGCTGAACGAAGGTAACGTCGTGGGCAAAGATTTCGGTCCCAGCGCCGGATTTGGCGTGTTTTCCCTTAATGCGGGATACGTCGTGAACAAGCAGGTGCGGTTGTCGCTGGGCGTGGACAACGTGTTCGACAAGACCTATAGCGAACACCTGAACCTGGCGGGGAACGCCGGATTTGGCTATCCGGCGGGCACGGCGGTGAACGAACCCGGCCGCAGCGTCTGGGCTCGGGTCAGCGTCCGATACTGACCGAAACGGGGTTGGGCACGCTACTTGCTGAAAGGGGGGTGAGGGTCATTCCTTGTCTTATGGAGAAGCAACATGGAAGAGTTCAAGTACACGCCCACCTTGTCCACCCCCCAGCCGATGACCAATGGCGAACGTTGCGCGATGCGAACGCTTGCTGCGGCGCAGCAACTTTTGCACCCGGATCGTCCGCCGGCCGTCCTGATGTCGACGGTCGAAGCCGAATTGGCCAAATATGTAAAAGATACCTACCGGCCGCGCACGGCTTGGTAAAGGCGCCAGGGCGGGGCGCCGCGCACTGACGGCGCCTGTCACGCGATCGGCGCCCGCATCACCAGCGCCGAGATGGTGTGATTTTTCCAGAACATCTGGTGGATACGGGGCAGCAGGGCTTGCAGCTCCGGCTCCGTCACGCCGTCGAACGTGACCAGCACGGCGGGACGATTCCCCTCGCTGGGGACGCGCTTCATGCCGTCCGGCGCGGGAAAGCCGTACTTGACCAGGAACGCCCGGACATCTTCGTCGCTGGTGGTGTCTTCCACCTGATTGATGAGCAGCGCTGCCATGGCGCAACCTCCAGAGATCAGAACTTTTCGGGCACATACCGGAACGGATGTTCCGGCTGCGTGTAGCCCTTGGCCTTCTGCCGTTTGGGCAGGGTGATTTTTTCCCTGGCGCTGACGGTGTAGGGAATGTGTTCCAGCAGGTGGGTAATGATGTTCAGCCGGATTCGCTTCTTGTCGTCGGATCGTCCGACGTACCAGGGCGAGATCGACGTATCCGACGCCCGGAACATCTCGTCCCGGGCACGCGAGTAGTCGTACCAGCGGCTGTACGAATCCAGGTCCATCTTCGTCAGCTTCCAGGTCTTGCGCGCATCGTTGATGCGCGACTGCAGGCGGCGTGTCTGTTCCGCCTCGGTGACTTCCAGCCAGTATTTGAAGAGCAGGATGCCGGAGTCGATCATCACGCGTTCCACCAGCGGCACGGCTTTCAGAAAGGCGTCGACCTGCGCCTGGCTGCAGAACCCCATCACGCGCTCAACGCCAGCCCGGTTGTACCAGCTGCGGTCGAAGATCACGACTTCGCCCGCAGCGGGCAGGTGTGGCAGGTAGCGCTGCATGTACATCTGGGATTTTTCGCGCTCGGTGGGGGCAGGCAAGGCCACGACGCGAAAGACACGGGGGCTGACACGCTCGGTCAAAGCCTTGATCGTGCCGCCTTTGCCGGCGCCGTCGCGCCCTTCGAACACGATGCAGACCTTGGCGCCCGTATCGACGACCCATTGCTGCAGCTTGACCAGTTCGACGTGAAGTTGGGCCAGTTCCCTTTCGTACTGCTTATTGGAAAGCTTGCCCGCCTCGGCCGTCTCGGGATTGTCCTTCTGCTTTTTCTTGTCGCCCATCGTCGCGCTCCGGAAGTCTTCCTGCCACGAATGAACGGCGCACGCGGGCGCCACATTCGATCTGAATATATTGCCGATTCAAGGCGGTTTGGGCTCGCGTTACCAATGGAATTATGGTGCCGCAGTCCGCCGCGCCATTGGGCGCTGGTCACCCGACGAAGGTTTCGGGAACGTTATTTGCTGCCCGGTTCCACGGCCACGTTTCCGCTGGCCGCAGCGAACCTGAGGTGACGAAAATGGAACCAGATCATTCCGTTGGGCAGACATCTTCCCAGGACAACGCCGTAGAGGCGACCTCAACGCCCGACGATTTGCCGGTGCGGCCTGGCGCAGGCTCGCCGACTACGGGCAGCGCGCCGCCGGTCAAGCCGTCGGATGCCAGTGAGAACACGCAGGGCAACGAAGTCAGCAACGAGGACATGGAGCCATCGGACGCCTCCGAATCCAATCCCGATCCCGCCGACTCGCAACGCACGTCCTGAACACAAGAGACCCCCGAGGAGATCCGATCATGATCGTAAAGACTGCAATGCTGGGCGTGGTTGCCATGCTGGGCGCCGCTGGCGTCGTGTCCACCGGCTGGGCGCAGGGCGCGCCGCAGTCCGTGACCGAAGTGCGAGTCGATGTCGCCAAGGTCGAGGCCGGCTACCGCGCCTCGAAGATCATCGGAGCGACCGTCTACAACGGTAAGAAGGAAAAGATCGGCACCGTGGATGATCTGATCCTCGGCCCGCCCGACTGGGCGCCGTATGCGGTGTTGTCGGTGGGCGGGCTGCTTGGCGTCGGCAATCATCTTGTGACGGTTCCGCTGTCGAAGATGCAGGTCGCCGGCGACCAGTTCCAGCTGCCGGACGCCACGAAGGACACGCTCAGGGCGTTGCCTGAATTCAAGTACGCCAAGTAAACCGGCGCGGGGCAGTACGCTCCGCACCCCATGCCTGATCCACGCCCGCAGGAGGCCACATGCAGATCGAACCCGTCGACGAACCCCGCCGTTACGAATCGCCCTCGCGTTCTTCATTGGTTGCGCAGATCAAGGACATCGACGCCCGCAGGCCGGATTTTCCAGGCGAACACATCATCGTGTTTGGCGTGGGCGTGCTGCTGATGCTGTCCGGCATGCGCAGCCGCACGCTGTTGCGGCGCACCCTGGTCACCGCCGCCGGGACCGCCTTGATCGGCCGCGCGGCAAGCGGGACGGGCGGCATTGCCCGCGTCGCCCGCATCGTCAAGCGCCTGGGCTGATCACGCGCAGGAGACCGTCATGGCAGCAAGAACGATATGGAAAGGAGCGATTTCCTTCGGGCTGGTTCACATTCCCGTGGGCTTGCACACGGCCACGACGGAGTCCGGCGTGGACTTCGACTGGCTGGACAAGCGCTCGATGGACCCGGTTGGCTACAAGCGCATCAACAAGCGCACCGGCAAGGAAATCGACAAGGACAACATCGTGAAGGGAGTGGCGTACGAGGACGGTAAATACGTCATCGTGTCGCCCGAGGAGATAGCCGAGGCCTATCCTCGCACCACGCAGACCATCGAGATCCAGCAGTTCGTGGACGCCGGGGGCGTGTCGTTTGTTTATCTGGAGCGACCCTACTACGTCGCGCCCATCAACAAGGGCCACAAGGTGTACGCCTTGCTCCGGGACACGCTGGTCAAGACAGGAAAGATCGGCATCGCCAAGGTTGTGATCCAGACCAAGCAGCACCTGGCGGCGCTGATTCCGTCAGGCGACGCGCTGGTGCTGAACCTGATGCGCTGGGGCGACGAGGTGAAGTCGGTGGAAGGGCTGGATCTGCCCAAGGCGGGCGCCAAGAACATGACGCCAAGCGCCAGCGAGATGAAGATGGCGAAGATGCTGGTCGACGACATGTCCGGCGAATGGGATCCCGAACAGTACAAGGACGAGTTCAAGGCCGCCGTGATGGAGCTGGTGGAGCAGAAGGCGCGCGCCGGCGAGACCGAAACCGTCATCGAGCCGCAGGAAGCGTCGCCCGCGTATGCGGACAACGTCATTGACCTGACCGAACTGCTGCAACGCAGCCTGAAGAGGGGCAAGGGCGGGTCCAAGGCGGCCAAGTCCGACGAAGGCGATGACAAAAAGGCAGCCAAGGCGCCGGCCAAGAAGACAGCGGCCAAGTCGGCCAAGAGCGCAAGCAAGACGGCCAGCAAGTCGGCGAGCAAGGACACGGGTAAAACCGCCAGCAAGTCGAGTGACAAGAACACCGGCAAGACACCGAGCAAAACGCGCAAGGCGGCCTGACCATGGCTGACACGCTGAAGAAGTACCGCGAAAAGCGCAACTTCGAGATCACGTCGGAACCCGCCGAGGGTGGCGAGGCCAACGAGGATGCACGCGCCTTCGTCATCCAGAAACACTGGGCAAGCCGGCTGCACTACGACTTCCGTCTGGAATTGGACGGGGCCATGAAGAGCTGGGCGGTGCCCAAGGGGCCGTGCTACGACCCGGCGGTCAAGCGCATGGCGGTCCAGGTCGAGGATCACCCCATTGCCTACAACCAGTTCGAGGGGCAGATTCCCGAAGGGCAGTACGGTGCCGGCAAGGTCATCATCTGGGACGAAGGCAAGTGGATGCCGGTGGGCGATCCGCGCAAGGGCTATCGCGACGGCCACCTGAAGTTCGACTTGCAGGGCGTGAAGATGCAGGGCCGCTGGGCGCTGATCCGGCTGAAGGGCAAAGAGTCGGAGAAGCAGCCGCCCTGGCTGCTTATCAAGGACCGAGACGATTTCGCGCGGCCCGAGCGGGAATTCAGTGTGGTGGACGAAATGCCGGATAGCGTGGTGCCGCTGCGCAAATCTGCGAAGGCCAAGCCGGCAGGCAAGGGCGGCCAGGCGACAGCCAAGGCGAGTCCCGCAGCCAAGACGTCGCGTTCCGCAGCGAAATCCCGCGCCAAATCCAAAGCTCCCGCGGAGGCGGCGGCTGACGACCAATCCCAGGATCAGGACGACAACACCGCCGACGATCAGTCCGCGTTGCCCGGTGTAGCCGCCGCCTTGCCCGCGCAACTGAAACCCCAGCTCGCCACGCTGGTGGACGGCGTGCCTCAGCATGCGCCGGACTGGCTGTACGAGATGAAATTCGACGGCTACCGGCTCGTCGTCCGGATCGAAGGCGACGATGTCCGGCTGTTTACGCGCAACGGCCACGACTGGAGCGCCAAAATGCCGCATCTGGTCGAAGCCATGCGCGCATTGCCCGCCAAATGGGCGTGGATCGACGGCGAAATCGTGATGCTGGACCGCGAAGGCATTCCGAACTTCCAGTCGCTGCAAAATGCCTTCGACAACGATCGGACACAGGACATCGTGTTTTACGCCTTCGATCTGCCGTTCATCGGGATGCGGGACCTGCGCCAGGAGCCCCTGAGCGTGCGGCGGGCGCTGTTGCAGCAACTGATGGACGCCGCCGAAGACGACCAGCTGCGATTCAGCGAGGCCCTTGAGGCCGCGCCGTCAGATCTGGTGGCAACCGCGTGCAGGATGGGGCTTGAGGGCATCATGGCCAAGCGCCTGTCGTCACCGTACGTGTCCCGGCGCAGCGACACCTGGGTCAAGGTCAAGTGCGCCCGGCGTCAGGAGTTTGCCATCGTCGGCTACACGGCGCCCAAGGGCAGCCGGGCCGGACTGGGCGCGCTGTTGCTGGCGGTCACCGCGCAGGACGGCAGCCTGCGCTATGCCGGCAAGGTTGGCACGGGGTTCGACGACGCAAGTCTGGTGTCCCTGCAAAAGCGCTTGGCGGCCATCGAGACGGACAAGAAGCCGGTCACGAATGCACCCGCAGCGGGTGGCGTTCGCTGGGTCAAACCCGAACTGATCGCCGAAGTGTCGTTCGGCGAATGGACGAGCGGCGGCCACATCCGTCATTCCGTATTCCGGGGCCTGCGGCAGGACAAGCCGGTGAAGGCGATTTCCCGGGAGAAGGCGGTGCCGGTCGAGGACGTAGACGGCGACAAGGGCAACAGGAAATCCGCTTCGAAGGCGGTGCCTGCTGCCAGATCCGCAGCCAGATCTGCCACGGCATCTGCCGGCACGTCTTCAAAGGCATCTTCAAAGACGCCCGCACCCGACTCCGATGCCAAAGCCGCGCCCGGCGGCAAAACCAGCCGCGCCAAGGGCGGCAAGCTCACCAATCCGGACCGGGTCATCGACCCGTCCACCAAGCTCACCAAGCTGGATCTCGCGCGCTATTACGGCCTGATCGCGCCGCTGATGCTGGAGCATCTGAAGGGCCGGCCCGTGTCATTCCTGCGAGCGCCCGCTGGCATCCAGGGCGAGTTCTTCTTCCAGAAGCATCTGGAAGCCGCGATGCCCGGCGTCAAACCGTTGCCCGCCAAGCTTGATCCGGATCATCCGCCGCTGCTCGAAGTCCCGACCGCAGAAGCCATCATGTCCGCCGTTCAGATGAACGTCGTCGAATTCCACACCTGGAACGCCGTCAAGACGTCCATCGACAAACCGGACCGCATGATGTTCGACCTGGACCCAGGCGAGGGCGTGCCATGGCCGACCATGCAACAGGCCGCCAATCTGGTGCGCGTGCTGCTGCAGGAGATCGGCCTTCAGGCCTGGCTGAAGACCAGCGGCGGCAAAGGGCTGCACGTGGTTGTGCCGCTACGCAAGCAGTACGACTGGGACACGGTGAAGCGGTTTTCCCAGGCGATCGTGCAGCACCTGGCCCGGACGCTGCCGCAACTCTTCGTCGCCAAGAGCGGCCCGAAGAACCGCGTCGGCAAGATTTTCGCGGATTACCTGCGCAACGGGTTTGGGGCGACGACGGTATGCGCGTGGTCCGCGCGGGCGCGGCCCGGTCTGGGCATTTCGGTGCCGGTGACGTGGGACGAGCTGGGCAAGCTCACCAGCGGCGCGCACTGGACCATTCAGGACGTGCATTCCCGGCTGGATGCGGGCAACACGCCGTGGGACGACTACGCGCCGCAGTCGCTGACGGCCGCCATGTCGGCGATGGAGTTCGAACCATGATCAGAACGCGTCCACAGCCGTCCTGCCGGCCAGCCGCCATTGCAATTGGTTGCACTCCGCGCCGGGCGCGTTGGCACAATGCCCGGAGCAGGTTTTCCCTTGCGCAGCATGGATCTCCGAAGGAGCCTCCCTATGCCACCCCGCGTCGCCGCCTCAAGCGTGATGGACCACCCGGACGGGTATGGAATCGTCAGCCGCGTCCTGCATTGGCTCATGGCCGTGCTGCTGGTGTGGCAGTTCACCAGCGCGGCGTCGCGGCAGTTTCTGCTGGACACCCCGATCGAGGATTTCTTCTGGGCCTCGCATACCTCGCTTGGCCTGTTGCTGCTGATCCTGGTGCTTGTACGCGGCGCCTGGGCCATCGCCAACTGGGGCAAGCGGCCGGACAGCGGCCTGCTGGCGGGCTTCGGGCATCTTGTCCTGTACCTGATGATGATCGCCATCCCCACGCTGGCGCTGTTGCGCGCCTACGGGCGGGGCAGGGGATATTCTGCCTTCGGCATCCAGATTTTCAGCCCCCGCGACCAGGAGATCGAAGCCCTGGTCGAACTTGGCAACGCCTGGCATGGGCTGTTGGGCTGGACGTTGCTGGCGCTGGCCGTGGGCCACATCACGATGGCCTTCGTGCACCGCAGGGCGGATGGACGGCGGGTCTTGACTCACATGACCAAGGGATGACGGCCGGCGCGGCGGCGGTCACAGGAGGGAATCATGCAGCGCGATGAGCTCTTGGCACTGATGATCTCAGTTTCCGCACCCGCACCCCGTCTGGACGAGTGGGACCGGGTGCTCTCCATCTACGCGGGATACCTGGAAGGCGTCGCGCCCAAGCTGTCTGAAAAGGAATTGGGCAACTTCATCGGCGCCGGCGCCATGTTCTACCGCACGCTGTGTCAGGCGGATTCCTATCGGCAGGAATCGGTTTGGGGGCGCCGTAAGAAGGAGGGTTAGTCCCCGGATGCAAATATTTACATGGGCATGGGGCTTGCTGTCCTGCCGGCACGAAACCATTGATTCGTGCCAGGAAATGGCCAGCGAGAAGGACAGAACATGCTACGCAGACGGGTAAGACAGCCAATCCGCCGACATTCCATCACCCCCGCACCGGGCTTTGCCGACGATTCGCCTTTGGCGGACGACGCACCCGAAGCACCGCGGCCCGCCATCTGGGCGATCGGCGACGTGCATGGCTGCTGCCAGTCGCTGGACGCACTGCTGGCCAGTCCGGAGATCGCGGGCGACCCCAACTGCAGGTTCTGGTTCGTCGGCGACCTCGTCAATCGGGGGCCCTCAAACGCGGAGACGCTGCGCCGGGTCATGTCACTGGGCGACCGCGCGACGGTGGTGCTGGGCAATCACGACCTGCGCGCCCTGGGCGTTGCAGCGGGATGTTTGCGGCCGGACGCCCGCGACACCCTCAACGATCTGTTCGACGCGCCGGATGCAGATGTCCTGCTCGACTGGCTGCGCGCGCGGCCCCTGATCCATGTGCAGGACCGTCACGTCCTGGTGCACGCGGGGCTGTATCCGGGTTGGGACGTGCTGCAGGCCATGGCGCACGCCGGGGAGGTCGAGGCCATGCTTCGGGACAATGACTGGCGCCGTCACATGCGAACCCTCTTGGGAGCAGCGCCGCTCGCCTGGAACGCCAGGCTGGAAACGCAACTGCGTCTGCGCTTCATCGTCAGCGCGTTCACCCGCATGCGCCTATGCACTCGCAACGGGGCGTTGGCGCCCGGCGCCAAGTCCACGCCGGGGCGCTGGCCCCGCGAGACCCTGCCTTGGTACAACCTGCCGCGACGCGCGGGCGCCGACAAGACCATCGTGTTCGGCCACTGGGCGACGCTGGGCCTGCTGGTGCGGTCGGACGCCGTGTGCCTGGACACGGGCTGTGTGACGGGCGGCCCGCTGACGGCCTATCGTCTTTCCGACCGAAAACTGGTACAGGTGGCGCGAGAGGCGCTCGCCCAGGTTGCCTGACCGCAGCCGGTCACGCGAACAGACGGTAAGCCACGCCCAAGCTGAAGAGCAGCGCCGTGCCGATGGCGTAGAACGCCAGCGACAGCCAGGCGCTCAGCGGCACGCGCGCCGGCGCGTCAGCGTCTGCGGGCAGGGCCGATTGCGGCGACGGCAGGACTTCTTCATTGGCGGCTTTGGGGCTGAAGCCCGGGCGGCCCACGGCGTCCGCGGTGCGGGCAACGGGCGCAATGCCCAGGGAGACAAGGCGGGTGCCGGCGGGAGTCGGCGTCAGAACGGGTTCCGGTGAGCTCATGGGAAGCCTCCGCAATGGGGTTGGGTAACGAAAGGCGAAACCCCAACAGCAAGCTGCGTGCCCAACCCTTGCCCGTCAGCCGGACGGTCCGATCACGGCCCACTTCCCGTCTCCCGCCCAAAACACTTACGATACGGCAGGCGCCGGGCGTTTATCGCCGCGCTTGCCCGAATCGACTGACACGTGACGGCCGCATTTCAACCACGGAGCATTCATGAACGGTTACCCAGATACTCTTCTCCTGATCGACAACGAATGGCGCGAGGCCCGCGGCGGCGCGCGCATCGACGTCGTCAATCCCGCCACCGGCCAGAAGATCGGCCAGGTGGCCAGCGCCTCCCGCGAGGACCTGGACGCGGCGCTGGCGGCAGCGCAACGCGGCTTCGAGACGTGGCGCGATACCTCCGCCCACGAGCGTTGCGCGGTCATGCGCAAGGCCGCCGTCCTGCTGCGCGAGCGCGCGGACGACGTGGCACGCCTGCTGACGCAGGAACAGGGCAAGCCGCTCGCCGAAGCGCGTGGCGAAGTGCTGGCCGGTGCGGACATCATCGACTGGTTCGCCAACGAAGCGCTGCGCGTCTACGGCCGCATCGTGCCGTCGCGCAATCCCGCCGCCCAGCAATTGGTCATCAAGGAACCGGTCGGCCCCGTCGCCGCGTTCACGCCGTGGAACTTCCCGGTCAACCAGATCGTTCGCAAGCTGGGCGCCGCGCTTGCCACGGGCTGCTCCTTCCTGGTGAAGGCGCCTGAGGAAACCCCGGCCTCGCCGGCCGCGCTGCTCAACTGCTTTGTCGACGCCGGCATCCCGAAGGGCGTTCTGGGTCTGGTGTTTGGCTCGCCGGCCGAGATTTCCAGCTACCTGATCCCGCACCCGATCATCCGGAAGGTCACCTTCACGGGTTCCACGCCGGTCGGCAAGGAACTGGCCGCATTGGCCGGCCGCCACATGAAGCGCGTCACGATGGAGCTGGGCGGTCACGCCCCGGTGATCGTGGCGGAAGACGCCGATGTCGAACTGGCGGTCAAGGCGTCGGGCGGCGCCAAGTTCCGCAATGCCGGTCAGGTCTGCATCTCGCCGACCCGCTTCCTGGTGCACAAGAACGTCAAGGCCGCCTTCGAGCAGGCCTTCGTGGCCCATGCCGAAAAGCTCAAGCTGGGCGATGGCCTGACCGAAGGCACGACGCTCGGCCCGCTGGCCAACGACCGCCGTCTGGCCGCCATGGACAAGATCGTCAAGAACGCGGCCGAGAAGGGCGCGCGCGTGGCCACCGGTGGTCAGCGCGTGGGCAGCGCAGGCAATTTCTTTGCGCCGACCATCCTGACCGACGTGCCGCTCGAGGCCGATATTTTCAACGAAGAGCCGTTTGGTCCCATCGCGGCCATCCGCAGCTTCGAGAACCTGGACGAAGCCATCCGCGAAGCCAACCGCCTGCCGTTCGGCCTGGCCGCCTATGGTTTCACCCGCTCGATCAAGACGGTGCACGAGCTGTCGCGCCGCCTTGAAGTGGGCATGCTCTGGGTCAACCAGCCCGCGACGCCTTCGGCTGAGCTGCCGTTCGGCGGCGTGAAGGATTCCGGCTACGGTTCCGAGGGTGGTCCCGAGGCGCTCGAGGCGTACCTGGTCACCAAGGCCGTCTCGGTCGTGGGCGTCTAAGCCCGCGTCAGACCCCGCCTGACTAGAAACAGGCCGTATCCGGAACACAACCGGTTACGGCCTTTTCATTTGTGCCGTTGATTCGGGTTTTGAGCCGGATTTCTTGTCGGCGGCCATCCTTTGGATGTCTTTCGTCTGGGCGATTGGCGCGGTCGCCCGCATGCCGCAGAATCGGCGCTGCACCATCCGGCGCCTCGCGCGTTGCAATCTTTCGATCCTTTCGCCGTTCTTCATTTGACAGGGTCGCTTACGCACCGTTGCCGGTCGCGCCCGCCGCCCGCAGGTAAGGTCTCCCTGAACATGTCGCCCCGGAGATAGACGTTTCGATGTTTTCCATGTCGCCCCTCAAGACCCTTGCCCGGCACAAGTCCCACGCTGGCCCGGCCATGAACTGGCTGAAGGAACGCAAGCAGTTCGTCAAGGCGCTGCTGTCCAACCCGGCGGCGGTCGGGGCAGTGGCCCCTTCGAGCGCGGCGCTGGCCGCCGCCATCACGGAATCGATCCAGCCCCGAGCCGGTAAGGTCCTCGAACTGGGCTGCGGAACCGGCGTCTTCACCCGGGAGATGCTGCGCAAGGGGATCGCGCCGTCCAGCCTGGTCCTGGTGGAGCAGGACTCCGAAATGAGTTCCAGCCTGCGCAGCCAGTTCCCGGAGGCAGCCGTCCTGCAGGTGCCGGCGCAGGAGCTGTCTCGGGACAGCCATCCGGAGCTTCACGGCATCAGCGCGGCCATCTGCGGTCTGCCACTACGGAACATGAGCGGCGCGCATCACCATAAGCTGCTGACCGCCGTGTTCGAGGCGATGCCGCCGGGCGGGTCCATGCACTTTTTCACCTATGGCGTGAAGTGCCCGATCTCGGCACGGGTGCTTGAGGATTGCGGCCTGTACGCGCGGCGGGTGCGCTTTGTTCCGATGAACCTGCCGCCGGCCTCGGTATACAGCCTGAGCCGGTTGCCCTGAGGGCAGGGCGGGCGCGCCGCGATCGAGGATCGGTTTGCGCGCCCGACGGGCCGTTTTCGGGCGGGGTCCGCTATGCCAGGAAGGTCAGCATGCCGTTGCTCAGGTCGTACATCGACCCGACGATCTTGATCTTCCCTTCCTTTTCCAGCCCGGCAAGAATCGGGCTGTTCTTGCGGATGGCCTCGACGGTGTGCAACACATTCGTCCGCGCCACGGCGTCCACGAACTGGCCATTTTTGCCGTTCCGGTCTCCGGTGTACGTCGTCGCCTCGACCGCCGGTTTGATGACGTCCAGCAGGGCAGTCAGATGGCCTAGCTGTACGTTGTCGATCGCCCCGGCCACTGCGCCGCATGCCGTGTGCCCCATCACCAGAATCACCTTCGCGCCCGCCGCCGCGCAGGCGAACTCCATACTGCCCAGCAGATCGTTGTTGGAGATGTTGCCGGCGATGCGCCCGTTGAAGGTTTCGCCGATTCCCGTGTCCAGGATGATCTCGGCTGGGGCGCGCGAGTCGATGCAGCTCAGGATCACCGCCGCGGGAAACTGGCCAAGGGCGCTGGAACGCTTCTGCGCAAGATAGTCGTGCTTCTGAGGCTTGCCCGCCCGAAAGCGCGCATTGCCCCGTTTCATCATGTCAATCACCTGGTCCGGCGTCATCGCGTCACGCTGCGCCTGCGTCAGTGATGCGGCTGGCGCGTCGCCGGGCGCAAACGCCAGGCCAGCCATCGCCGCCGCGCCAACGCTGGCCTTCAACCAGCCGCGCCGTCCCAGGTCCAGAGGGTGCCCAGCCATGCAACAATCCTTGATCGCTTCCATGAGGTGTCCCCTATAAGCAGCCCACAACGATAGACCGCGGGACGCGGCTATTCGATGATGGGCCGGCCACACATGCCGCTTTTGCGGCGAGAGACATTCTGTTCCTGTTTGCGGCGGCGAACAATGACGGCTGCACGCGGCCCTGTTTTTCTTGTTTTCGCGCCGGATGAGTGGCATAGTTTTTCGCACGACGGGCCCCAGGGTGGCTTCGGGGCGGTTCGACAACGAATACGAAAGGCGCCTCATGCGTTACCTGTACATCGTATTGATCGTGTTGCTCACGGCAATGGTTTTGTCGTTCAAGATCCAGAACTTCGAATCCGTCACGCTGACGCTCTGGACCTCCACCTTCACTTTGCCGGCGTCGGTTCTTGTCATCGGCGTCTACATCCTGGGCATGCTCACAGGCGGCTTTCTGCTCAGCCTGCTGCGCTCCGCCTTCCGAGGGGCCACCGCCCGTCCCGCCGGGCCCACCCCCTGACGATTCCCCAAGCGCCACCCGGCTTGCCGCCGTGCGCCCGCAGTCAGGGCGCGAACGCGTACTTAGGAGCAATCCCGATGAAAAGGCTATTCCTTGTCCTGACCACGTGCGTGCTGGCCGGCTGCGCCGGCACGGTCGCAACGAAGAACGATCTGGCAAAGTACGGCACGCCACCCAGCGACGACGACCTGTACCAGTACATGTCGTCGCTGCGCGACACCATGCCGCCGACCCGGTACGTCAGTTATCGCGACAAGGGGTACGCGGAATCCGTGAAAAAGACCACGGTCATAGCGGAGGACGGCAAACCGGTGTCCGCCTGGCAGTACGACTTTGAAGTCGCCGGCTACGACCAGCCAGGCCCCGAGCAGCCGCAGTGGACCGCGCGGCGCGTCGTGTTCTTCAATGGCCGCGCGATAGGCGGTTTCGATGCGAATGGGAAGTTCATGCGCACCAGCGCCCAGCCGCCAGCAGCGGCCGCGCCCGCACCCACGCCGGCGCAGCCGCGCTAGGCCTCGGCATTCCCCATTGCGCCGTTCCGGAGAACCCACCATGCAAAAGCCTCAGCAGGCCGCCCCGCGTCGTCCCCTGACCCTTATCGCCGCAAGCGGCATTCTTGGCCTGGCAACCGTCCTTGCCGGTTGCGCCAACCCGTCCGCGTCGTCCCGCGTCTACACCTTCGACCAGGCGCAGCGCGCCCAGACCGTCACCCTTGGCTACGTCATCGGCGTGCGGCCCGTCACCATCCAGGCCGCCCAGACCTCGGGCCTGGGCGTCATCGCCGGCGGCGCGCTGGGCGCCGTGACGGGCAGCGCCGTGGGCGGCGGTTCGGGGCGCCGTATCACCACCGTCGGCGGCGCGGTTGGCGGCGCCATGGCAGGCAACGCCATCGAAAACGCCAGCGCCCGCCGGGCAGGGCTGGAAATCACCGTGCGCCTGGATTCGGGCGACGTGCGCGTCATCACGCAGGAGGCAGACGTGCCGATTTCGACCGGCCAACGCGTTCAGATCGTGACGCAGGGCGGCGTGAGCCGCGTGGGCGGGATTTGACGTCGATGTAGTGCCATTCAAACCGTGATTGCCGCTGGATGCGGAGATTAGGCGGCTTATTCTCCGCAAATTTTGCGGAGAATAAATCGCTCGAAGCTCACCACCACCCAATGGGCCGCCATCGCCAACTGTTCGCCCGATACGGCACTGCGCGACATCACCGATCTCCTGAATCGGAACATGCTCCGCAAAGCGGCCGCGGGCGGACGCAGCACGAGCTACGAATTACCGGAATGACGTCCCGCCGCCAGGCTTAAGATTCGCTTCATCCTGTCGCGTATAGTCAGCGCATGCGTATCCTACTGGCCGAAGACGATGTATCCCTGGGCGAGTCGATCGAATCGTGGCTGGAGCTGGACGGCTACGTCGTCGACCGCGTCACGCGCGGCGATCTTGCCGAGACCGCGCTTGCCACGCACGACTATCATTGCGTCCTGATCGACCGCGGGCTGCCCGGCATGACGGGTGACGACCTGCTTCGGCGATTGCGGGCGCGGCGCGACAACGTGCCGGCCATCATGATCACCGCGCGCGACGCGGTGCCCGACCGCATCGAAGGCCTGGATCTGGGTGCGGACGACTATCTGGTCAAACCGTTCGATCTGGAGGAGCTGTCCGCCCGCATCCGCGCCGCCTTGCGCCGCCGCGACGGCAACGCCACGCCGGCGCTGGAACACGGCGGTGTCTCGCTCGACGTGGCCGGCAAGCAGGTCCGTTACCACGGCGCGCAGGTGGAGCTGACGGCGCGGGAGTTCGCCATCCTGCACGCGCTCATCCGCCATCCCGGCCACATCGTGTCCCGCGCGCAACTCGAAGAAGCCCTGTACGGCTGGGGCGACGAAGTCGAAAGCAACACGATCGAAGTGCACATCTACAACCTGCGGCGCAAGCTGGCGGCCGACCTTATCAAGACGGTGCGGCGCCAGGGTTATCGCCTGGCCGACTGACATGCGCTGGCGCAAGAAGACATCCAGGACTCCATCCAACGCCGCGTCGAAGGCCCCGCGCGGCTATTCGCTGCGGCGGCGCCTGATCGGCACGACACTCGGCTCCAGCATCCTGGTCGGACTGGTCAGCACCCTCATCGTGCTGGCCATCGCTCGCAAGGAGGTCAACGACGCCTACGACGACTGGCTGGAAGAGGGCGCGCGGCTGGTGCTGGCGCTGGGCGAAGGCAGCATCGGCCGCGTGGCTGGCGAGCGGTCCCCGGCCGACGCGCAACCCGCATTGCGGTTGGACTACCAGCTCGTGTCGCGCACGGGCGAGGTGCTGCTGCGGGGCGAAGACGCGCCCAAGCGGCCGTTCGTGGACCCCGAGCGGCGCGGCGACCGCTATTACGACGTGCGCGCCGACGGCGAGGACTGGCGCGTGTATGTCCGCCATCACGACACGCTGGGGTTTTCGGCACAGGTCGGTCAAGAGATGGACGAACGCACCGATCTGATCTGGGACATGCTCGAATCGCTGGCGTGGCCGCTGGTCGGCCTGTGGGTCCTGTTGGGGCTGATCAACTGGTTTCTGATCTGGCGGCTGCTCAAGCCGCTTGCGCGCATGACGCGCGGCATCGAGGGCAAGTCGCCGACGGACCTGTCGCCCGTGGCCGAGGAGAGCAGGGCGTATGAAGTCCAGTCGATCACGGCGGCGCTGAACCGTCTGCTGGGCCGGCTGGATCATGCGCTGGAAGCCGAGCGGCGCTTCACCGCGGATGCCGCCCACGAACTGCGCACGCCGCTCGCCGCGCTGGCGTCGCGGATCCAGGTGCTGCAACGCAGCCATCCCGCCGAACAGGCGCCGGCGCTTGCCGCCCAGTTGCAGCGCCTGCGCGCCGACATGATGCGCACGACCAGCCTGGTCGAAAACCTGCTGCAGCTGGCGCGCCTGGACCCGCAATCGGCCGATGCCATGCCCCGCGAGCGCGTTGATGTGCCCGGCCTGCTGCAGGACGCCGCCGACGCCTGCGCGCCGACGGCGGCGGCGCAGGGCACTACGATAACGATCGATGCGCGCGAAACGGCACTGGCCGGCAACCGCGATGCGCTCTTTACCGCCTTGCGCAACCTGATCCATAACGCGGTGTCGTACGGCCGCCAAGGCGGCCAGGTGCGGGTCGCTGCCGAACGCGCGGGTCAATACGTCGCGCTCAGTGTGAAGGACGACGGCCCGGGCGTGGCCCCGGCGGATCTCGAGCGCTTGACGCAGCGCTTCTATCGCGTGCTGGGCACCAATGTGCCGGGAAATGGCCTTGGCCTGTCCATCGTCGCGCGCGTGGCAGACATGCACCGCGGGCAATTGCAGTTCGGACCGGGGCTGGACGGCCGGGGGCTGGGTGTGACGCTACTTGTGCCCATCGATACGAAGGCCTGACGACATCACGGTCGCATCCGTGCCCAAAGCTAAGGTCTGCTTCATCTTCGGGGCGTCAAATGGCGCCATGTTCAACAACGAAGCGCAATCCGCGCAAGGAGCTGCACCATGACCCAGACTACCCGTCGTTCCACGTTCATCCGCACCTTCCTGGCCAGCACCGTGCTGGCCGGCGCCGCCGTGGCAGGCGTGGCGCACGCGCAGGGCTACACGGGCCCCAGCACCGGCAAGCCGGCGGCGCAGGGCTATAGCGGCCCCAGCACGGTGGCCGTCACCACGGTCAAGGAATTGCTGGCCAATGGCCGCGATGACCAGAACGCCATCCTGCGCGGCCGGATCGTCTCGCACGACGGCGACGATCACTACACTTTCGACGACGGCACGGGCCAGATCCGCGTCGAGATCGACAACGACGATTTCCCCGCCGGCCAGAAGATCGACGACAAGACCCAGGTCGAACTGCGCGGCGAACTGGACCGCGATCGCAACAACGTCGAGTTCGATGTGGACAGCGTCCGCGTGATGTAAAGAGCGTGCGGCGGGCGCATACGGTATTCTGTCGGCCTCAAGTCAATACCCGTACCTGTTTGTCGTGAACCCCGTAACGCCCCCCGCCGCGGTCCAGCTGCCCGAAGCCACCATCCGCGCCACTGTCCGGTTGCCCATCCGTCTTGCCGACGGCTCCGAGGCGCAGGCGTTGGCGTACAGCTTTCACGGCCTGGCTGACGCCCGAGACCATCTCGCCCTCAAATTCGGGCAACCCGGCCCGCAGCCGCTTGTCCGCCTGCATTCCGAGTGCATGACCGGCGACGTCTTCGGCTCGTTGCGCTGCGACTGCGGCCCGCAACTGCAGGAAGCGTTGCGCCTCATGAGCCAGGAGGGCGGCTACCTGCTGTACCTGCGCCAGGAAGGGCGGGGCATCGGCCTGTATTCCAAGATCGATGCGTACCGGCTGCAGGAATTGGGCTACGACACCTACACCGCCAATCTGGAACTGGGCCACGGCCTGGACGACCGCGACTACACGCCGGCGGCGCAGATGCTGCGGGCGATGGGCGTCGATGATCTGGAACTGCTGACCAACAATCCCGACAAGCGCACGCAGTTGGAACGCATGGGCATCCGGGTCAGCGGTTGCCGCCTGACGGGGGTCTATCCGAACGAACACAACAAGGGCTATCTGCTGGCCAAGGCGCTGCGCACGCAGCATCGGATCGAGCTCGGCCAGACCGAGGAATGATGGCCCGCAAGTCCGCTAGCCGCCCCCCGGGGCGGCTTTGCTTTTCCCGAATGTAAGGACAAACCCTTATACTCTGGGCCGGTCGATGGGCCGCATTGCCGGCTGCATGGCCGTATCGTGTTTTGGAATTCCCTATGAATCAACAACATAAAGACCTGTCCGCGCTCGCAAAAGCGTGGCTGTTTGTGCTGGGCGCGTGCATTCTGGCCGCCGGGCTCTTTTTTGGTTACCACGGCGCTCGCCTGGTGGCCCTGAATGGAAGCTGGTATTTCGTGGTGTGCGGCGTCGTGCTTGCCGTCTCCGGCATCCAGATCGCCCGCCGCCGCCCCAATGGCGGCCTGCTTTTCGCGCTGGCGCTGGTCGGCACCGCGATCTGGGCGGTCATCGACGTGGGCCTGCAATTCTGGCCGCTCGTCTCCCGCGTGCTGGTGTTCGTGGGCTTCGGCATCCTGGTCGCGCTGTCGCAGCCGCTGCTGCGCCGCGCGCAGAAGCTGCCCGCCAACCCGGCGCCGTCCCGCATTGCGGCCGCCGTGCTGGCGCTGGCCTTTATCGCGACCGTGGCCGGCATGTTCGTGCCGCACGCGCCCGTGTCGCAAGGCGAGACTCTGGCGCTCAAGCCCGTCGCACCCGGCCAGGAACAGAAGGACTGGGCGCACTACGGCAACACTGCCGGCGGCACCCGCTTTGCGGCGCTGGATCAGATCACGCGCGACAACGTGAAGGACCTTGAGGTTGCCTGGACCTACCGCACGGGCGACACCCCCGTCAGCCCCGGTGGCGGCGGCGCCGAAGACCAGCAGACCCCGCTGCAGATCGGCAACCGCGTGTTCCTGTGCACCCCGCACAACAACGTGATTGCGCTGGACGCCACCACGGGTAAGGAACTCTGGAAGGTCGAGATCAACGCCAAGCAGAAGAAGTGGATGCGTTGCCGCGGCCTGGCCTATTTCGATATCGATGCGCCGCTTGAGCAGCCGACCGTCGAAGGCGCGACGCCGGTCAAGGCCGTGAGCCTCGCCGCCGGCGCCGCCTGCCGCCGCCGCATCCTGATGAACAGCGTGACGCCCGAGCTGATCGCACTGGACGCCGACACCGGCGCCTTCTGCGCCGACTTCGGCAACCAAGGCCGCGTGGACCTGCGCGCCGGCATGGGCAAGGGCGCCGACAAGGGCGAGTATCACCCGACCTCGGCCCCGACGCTGGCCGGCACGACCATCGTCATCGGCGGCCGCGTGGCGGACAACGTCAGCACCGACATGCCTGGCGGCGTGGTACGCGGTTTCGACGTGGTGACCGGCGAGCTGCGTTGGGCCTTCGATCCGGGCAACCCGGAAGACCAGGCCGCGCCCGCCGACGGCCAGACCTACGTACGCTCGACCCCGAACGTGTGGGCGCCGATGTCGTATGACGCCCAATCGAACACCGTCTTCATGCCGGTTGGCAGCGCCGCGGTGGACCTGTGGGGCGTGAAGCACACCGCGCTTGACCGCAAGTACGGCGCTTCCGTGCTGGCCGTCGATGCCAGCACCGGCCGCGAGAAGTGGGTCTACCAGACCGTGCATGACGACCTGTGGGACTTCGACGTCCCGATGCAGCCGTCCTTTGCCGACTTCCCCGTCGACGGCAAGACCGTGCCCGCGCTGGTGTTCGGCACCAAGGCCGGCCAGATCTTCGTGCTGGATCGTCAGACCGGCAAGCCGCTCACCCGCGTCGAAGAACGCAAGGTGCCGGCCGGCAACATCCCCGGCGAAACCTACTCGCCGACCCAGCCGTTCTCCGTCGGCATGCCTTCGATCGGCGCGAACGACATGAAGGAATCGGACATGTGGGGCGCCACGCCGTTCGATCAGCTGCTGTGCCGCATCCACTTCAAGTCCAAGCGCTACACGGGCCTGTTCACGCCGCCCGGCACGGATCCGTCGTTGAACCTGCCCGGCTCGCTCGGCGGCATGAACTGGGGCGGCATCTCGATCGACCCGGTGAACGGCTACCTGTTCATCAATGACATGCGCGTCGGCCTGGAAGTGCAATTGGTCGAAGCCGGCGCCAACGCCAAGAAGAGCGACGGCAATGAAGCCGCCGCCATCCAGGGCCCCGTGGCGCTGTCGGGCACGCCCTACGCGATCAACGCCAAGGTGCGCTTCATGTCGCCGCTGGAGATCCCGTGCCAGGCGCCGCCGTTCGGTACGCTGACCGCCGTGGACCTGAAGACGCAGAAGATGGTCTGGCAGGTGCCGGTCGGCACCGTGCAGGACACCGGTCCCTTCGGCGTCAAGCTGGGTCTGCCGATTCCGATCGGCATGCCCACCATCGGCGGCACGCTCGCCACGCAGGGCGGCTTGGTATTCATCGCCGCCACGCAGGACTACTACCTGCGCGCGTATGACGCCGGCACGGGCAAGGAAGTGTGGAAGGTCCGCCTGCCGGTCGGCAGCCAGGGCACTCCCATCAGCTACAAGTCGACCGCCGATGGCAAGCAGTACATCGTCATTTCGGCCGGCGGCGCCCGCAACTCGCCGGACCGTGGCGATTATGTGATCGCCTACGCGTTGCCGGGCGAGGTCTGAGCCTTGCGGTAGCGTAAAGGGCAGGGCAGCGTGAGCCACGCCCCAGCCCACCACCCCTGAAAGCATGAAGCCGCCCTCCGGGGCGGCTTCGTTGCGTTTGGGTTCGGTTGTTAACGAGGCGCGTGCTGATTATGGCCAAGGCAGGCCGGGCAGATGACGGCGATGCCGTAACACTGCTTAGCCGCTGTGCCGATGCTTGCCGGTCTTGATGAACAGGTCCGAAAAACTCTCCCAGTCCTGCAGGTACACGAACATCTCGCCGTCATCGCCTTCACACAGCGCGGATCCCCGGCTGCTTTCCTCCCAGAATGCGAAGAAGGGAAGCCGGCGGATGTCGTCCAGGCGCACCAGACGGTCTTTCACGATGGGCAGCCCAAAGTAGGTTGTGGTCATATGCCGAGCCTCGATGTTGCGACAGGGAGGAAAAATCTTACCGGCGAAAGTGAACAGCCAAGAAGAGCTAAAGAAGGTAGTGCGCCAGGACTGCTGCGGGTCAACACAATGGCGTGAGCAGCGGCTCGTCGGCGTATAGACGTTCCGTGTTATCCAGGAACATCTGCACCATTGCCTGCATAGCCTCGGGCGACCACCCGGCAACGTGCGGCGTCAACACCACGTTGTGCAGATCAGCAAGGCCCACAGGCAATTGCGGTTCGCCTTCATAAACATCCAGCGCAGCACCTGCAATCGTCTGCTCGCGCAGCGCGCATTCCAGAGCGGCGGTGTCCACCACGCTGCCGCGCGCGATGTTGATCAGGTATCCATTCGCTCCCAGATGCGAAAGGACGCCGGCATCGATCAGGTGGAAGGTCGCGTCGCCACCGGGGATGGCGACCAACAGCACGTCAGACCATTGCGCCAATTCTTCCAGCGTTGAAAAGTAACGATGCGCCGAACCCGTGCGTGGACGGCGGTTGTGGTATCCGATCTGCATTTCGAATGCCTGCGCTCGCAATGCCACTTTTTCGCCAATTCCCCCAAGGCCGACAATGCCCAGCTTCTTGCCCGACACGTTGGGAGGCAGCGGCAACTGGGTGCGCCACACGCCTTGCCGCGTAAGCTGGTCCAGACGCGGAATGCCACGGATAACCGCGATCATCAGGCCCATGGCGTGGTCGGCGACACAACTGTCGTTGGTGCCGGCCCCGTTGGCGACCTTGATGCCGCGCTGCCTGGCGTGATCCAGGTCGATTTTTTCGTAACCGGCGCCCATCGAATACACCAACTTCAAATTGGGCAAGGCGTCCATCTGCTCCGCCGTCAAGCCAATGGCGCCGATGGTCATCACCACCTCAACGCGCGAGGCGTGGTCGGCAATGGCCTGCGCGTACTGCTCTGGCGTCGGCGTGAAGATGACTTCGAAGTGGCGGGCGATCTGGTCGCGGTCGGACTGCGTGACCGGATTCATGATGATGAGTAGAGGCTTTGGGGAAGACATGCTGGGAGGGGAATCCATATCAAATTTCGGTGTGCCGGGCGACCAGACCGACGCGCACGTTGCTCAAGTGGGCTTGCATCGCCGCGCGCGCGCCTTCCGGGTTGCGGTCCACAATAGCCTGCAGGACGGCAATGTGCTCGTCGCAGCCAGGGATCAGCCGCTCCGGCGCGCCATTCTGGTCAAAACATCGCGCCTTGATGCGCAGGTCGTGGATGGCCTGCGCCATCAGCCGGTTGCCGCTAGCCCGGGCGATGCTGTCGTGCAGCAGGTTGTCGACACGATGATTCTCTTCGTGAGTGGCGTGTTGCCGGCGCCGGATCTCTTCGACCTGCTGGAGCAGGGCAGCAGCCTCAGCCGGGGGCATGCGGGTCGCGGCCGCGGCGGCCGCGTCGCCTTCCAGCAATACGCGCATCTGGAAGATTTCCAGGTACTGGCGCAGCGACGGTTCCGGCACGATCAGTTGGCCGCGGGCGGTGCGAACCGCAAAGCCCGCCCCGATCAGCCGGCTCATCGCTTCGCGCAGCGGCGTGCGCGATACGCCGAGCGCGCTGGCGAGCGTGCGCTCCTGCAGCGGCCGGTTAATGGGCAATTTGCCGAGCTGGATCATGTCCAGCATGGTCGAATAGGCCTCTTCGACCAGGTCTCGCGCGTCGGCGGAGGGGGCAGTTGCCGCCTGCCGAAGGTGGGGCGGGGATGCTTCCATGGCGTGCGTGATGGACATGGGGATCAGGGAAAGAGTAGGGGGAAGATGGGAAAGTTCGGATCGGCCCGTAGCGCAGCTTCACGGTCGCGGATCCAATCCAAATAGTCCCGCCAGCGTTGCACGGCCTGCGCCGGTTCCAGCGGCTCGAAGCGCACCCGCTGGCCCGGCCGCATCTGGGCGAGCCGGGGAAGGTCGGCGGAGATCACGGTTGCGATCTTTGGATACCCGCCGGTGGTCTGGCGGTCATTCATGGCAATGAGGGGCTGCCCCGCGCCCGGGATCTGGATGCTGCCTGCCGCAATGGGGTCGGTGATGATGTCGGCGCCCTTGGCATGCGCGATGGCCGGGCCTTCCAGGCGCAAGCCCATGCGGTCGGACTGAGGCGCCAGGCAATACGTGGCTCCAAGAAAGCGTTCGATTTCAGCCGGTGCAAAGTGGTCCTGCTGCGGCCCGAGCACGATGCCGACGGGCTCGTCCCGGTAGAACCAGCCGGTGTCGCGGGCCGCCAGCCACCGTCGTGGGAAGCGGCTTCGGCTATCGCCCGTGCCGAGCACGTCGCCTCGCGCCAGCGCACGGCCATCGAGGCCCCCGAGCCGGGCGCGCGTAAGCGTGGACGCGCTGCCCAGGACGGGCGTGACGGCAATGCCGCCACCGACCGCGAGATAGCCGCGAACGCCGCGCTCCAAGGGCCCGATCGTCAATGTGGCCCCCGCTGGCAGACGATGGGACTGCCAAGGAGTCAGGGCGCGCGCGGGCAATGCGCCGGTTGCGGCGATGTGCAGAGTGGCAGTACCAGCGAAAGCGATTGCACAGTCTGCGTCCAGCACCGTCAGCCGGCCGCCCAGCAAGGTGAATTCCAGCGCTGCGGCGTTGGGCGTGTTGCCGACGAGCGCGTTGGCCAGGCGCAGCGCACCCGGATCCATGGCGCCCGATGGCGGCACGCCCATGTGCTCATAACCCGCGCGGCCCAGGTCCTGGACCGTGGTCAGCATGCCGGGCGCTTCGACGCGTAGCCGGGCGTTCATGGCCGGACTTCCCTTTGTGGCTGCGGACGGCTGGCGGGATCGTCCTGCTGGGCGGCCAAGTGTTCGAACGCGTCGGCGTCGATTGGCGTGAACGCGACCTCGTCGCCAGCTTCGAACAAGAAGGGCTGGGCATGGCGCAGATCAAAACTGCGCCAGGGTGTGCGGCCGATCAGGTGCCATCCGCTGGGCCCGGGCACCGAGGCGATGGCGGTCTGCTGCCCGCCAATGTTGACGCTGCCCGCGGGCGTGTGCGCGCGGGGCATGGCGCGGCGGGGCGTGTGCAGCAGGGGATCGAGGCCCCCTAAATACGCGAATCCGGGCAGGAAACCTACCATGTAGACCCGGTAGACGGGCGCCGTGTGGCGCGCGATGAGCTGCGCGGGGGCCAACTGGTGTAGGTCCGCGAGCGCCTGCAGGTCCATCCCGTGGTCGCCGCCATAGCAGACGGGAACCTCCCAGCGGCGTGGAACGGGCATGGGCGCGCCAGCACAGGCGTCAAGGCTGCGTGCGATCAGGTCGCGCACTGCGCCGTGCCCGATCAGGAGCGGATCGAAGCCCACCGCCAGCGAGCGGTACGCGGGGACCACGCTCGACAAGCCTCGAGTCTTGCGCAAGGCGCTTCGCAGCTTGTGCGCCAGCGCCAGCACCTGTGCGTTCGTGTCGGCGTCGATACGGTCGGCGAACTCGATCAGCAGCGTGCGGTCACCTGCGGGAACGATGCGAGGCACCGGGGAAGGCGTGGAGATTGGCGCGGCGGTCATCATGCTGCGTTGGCGAATTCCATGGCGTCAGCCGGATGAAAGCCCCATGTCACGGCCTGGCCCGGCGTGCGCTGAGCCACGTCCTCGTTCAACGGCGCATAGGCCAGGATGATCTTGTCATAGGCTGCGATGAAGACCTTCCAGTGCACGCCGCAGAAGGTCGACGCCACCACTTTTCCCGGATGCCGCTGATCGCCGCCGGCCAGTCGGCTGCCCAGGCGCAGATGTTCAGGTCGCACGCCCAGCACGCCGTCGTTGGCAGGCAGGAAATTGCACTCGCCCAGGAAGCCCGCGACGAAGGCGCTGGCCGGCGTGCGGTACAGGCTCTCCGGTGATCCGGCCTCGACAATGCGGCCCTGTTCCAGGATGACGATGCGATCCGACAGGTTCATAGCCTCTTCCTGGTCATGCGTGACAAAGACGACGGTCAGCCCCAATTCCTGGTGCAGCCGGCGCAATTGAAGCTGGATGGACTGGCGCAGGTTCTTGTCCAGCGCGCCCAGCGGCTCATCCATCAGCAGGATGTCCGGGTTGAACACCAGTGCGCGGGCCAGCGCGACGCGCTGCTGCTGACCGCCCGACAGCGCACCCGGCTTGCGGTCCTGAAGCGGAGCGAGGCTCACCAGATCCAGGGCTTCCAGCACGCGGCGGCGGATGTCTCCATCGTTCAAGCGCCGCATGCGCAGCGCAAACGCCACGTTCTCAAACACGCTCATGTGAGGGAAGAGGGCGTAGTTCTGGAACACCATGCCGATGTTGCGATCCGCGATTGGGGTGTGCGTGACGTCGCGTCCCCCGATCGTCACCACGCCCGCATCCGGATGTTCGAATCCGGCAATGATCTTGAGCAGCGTGGTCTTGCCAGAGCCGGACGCGCCCAGCAGCGTGCAGAACTCGCCTCGGGCCACGGCCAGGTCGACCTCGGGCAGGGCGACTGAATCGCCATAGCGCTTGTGGATGCCCGCGAGAGTCAGCGGCTTTCCTTGGCTTTCCGGCGGGCGTTGCGGGAGGATGTCGTTAGCGTTATGCATGTCAGTGTTCCTTCTTTTTGCTGATCAGCAGGTTGGCGAGCAGAATGAGTGCCGTTGCGCCGACCAGTAGGCAGGAGGCGGAGATAACGGTGGGATCGAAGTCGTTGGCCAGGCCTTCGAACATCAGTTTTGGGAGGGTGCGGTTGCGTATCGTCGTCAGGAATAGCGCCATGACCACGTCGTCGAAAGAACTGACGAAGGCGAAGACGGCGCCGCCGATCAGGCTGGGGATCAGCGCCGGCAGCATGACCAACCTGAACATCGCGGGCCAGGTGGCGCCCATGCCCAGCGCAGCAAGCTCGAGGCTCGGATCCAGGCTGCGCAGCGCCGCGCGCATGGTGATGTAGACGTACGGCGCGGCCAGCACCGTATGACCAAGGATCACGGCCATGGAGTTCGCGACCCAGCCGACGGGCGCGAACAGGTAGTACAGCGCGACCGCCGTGACGATGGCTGGGACAGACATGGGGGCGATGAAGAATGCGTCCAGCCAGCCTTGATGGCGCTTAGCCAATCTGCTGACCCCCAAGGCTGCTGCTGTGCCCAGCGCCGTCGCAAGCAGGGTGACGACGATGGCTATCCGAGTGCTGGACGCCAAGGCGGCCAGCCACTTGCCATCGGTAAAGAAGTTCTCGTACCACCGCAGCCCATAGCTGGGTGGCGGAAAGATGGGGAAGTCCGTCGTGCCGAAACTCATCGGGATGACGACGACGATGGGCAGCAGCAGGAATACGGCGCATATCACGCCCAGCACTGCGGATACCCGGCCGCCCGGCGTGCGTCGATAGCCCGTGTGGTTGCTGCCCTTGCCGGAGCTGGCGCTGATCAGATTGTTCAGACCGAACAGCCGGTTGAACAGCCACAGCGATAGCAGCACGGTGGCTAGCAGCACGCCAGCCAGGGCCGACGCCAGCCCCCAGTTCAGCTCTTCCGTGATGTTGTGCGAAATCAGTTCGGCAGCCATGCGCTGGGCAGGCCCGCCCATCAGCGACGGCGTGATGTAGTAGCCGACCGCGTTCATGAAGACGATGATGCCGCCCGCAACGGCGCCGGGACTGGTCAGAGGCAGGATGACCCTGCTGAAGATGCCTGCGGATCCTGCGCCCAGGCCTTGCGCGGCCTGCACCAGACTGCCGTCCAGGGACCGGAACGAGGCATAGAGCGGTAGCACGACAAAGGGCATGAGCACGTGCGTCATGCCCACCATCACACCGGTGAAGTTATAGAGGAACGCCATCGGCTGGTCCAGAATGCCCACTGTCGTCAGCAGCGTGTTCAACGGCCCGTTCTTGCCCAGCAAGGCGATCCACGCCGATGTGCGCACCAGCGCGCTGGACCAGAAGGGGAGCAGCACCGCGAAGAACAGCACGCGCGCCACCGTGGGCGACACGGTCGCCATCAGGTAGGCCAGCGGATAGCTCAACAGCACGCAGGCCAGCGTGACCGCCGCGGCGATCGTGAACGTGTTGACGAGCACGATGCGGTAGATCGGCGTGTCCAGCAGATGGCGATAGTGGCCCAGCGTCAGTCCGCCGTCCTCTCCCTTGAAACCGTTGCCGAGCAGACCTGCAATCGGGCCGGCAAAGAACAACAGCAGGAAAAGCAGCAGCGGCAGCGCGGCAAGGGCCGCAACGCGGCCGCGCCGGGAGGCGGCGGCCCGGCGCGGTGTGGCGACGGGCAGGGAAAGGGCGTCGGTGCTCGTAGTCATGGCATCTTGGCGCCGGCGCGCACACCGGCGTCTGAGTGAAGAGGCAGAAAGATCAGCGGGCGCGGACCTGGTTGTAGCGTTCGGTGATGGCCGGGCCGTTCGTATCCCAGAACTCCGAATTCAGGAAGATGCTGTTCTTCAGGCGCTCGGTGGTCGACGGCAGACGCTCCAGGCGTTTGGCGTCGATCAGCGGCAGCGCTTGCTCGGTGGTCGGGCCGTACGCGATGTACTTGCTGAATTCGGCCTGGTGCTTGGGCTGGATCATGTAGTTCAGCAGCTTGATGGCCGCGTCTCGATTGGGCGCGCCCTTGACGATGGCGAAGTAGCCGACCTGGGCGATGCTGTCGCCCCAACCCATGGCGATGGGCAGACCTGAATCGATGCCGGCCTGAAAGCGGCCGTTTCAGCCCAGCGCCATCACCACTTCGCCGCTGCCCAGCGCGTTGACCGGTTCCGCGCCGCTCTTCCACCAGCGGGCGACGTGCGGCTTGATCTCGTCGATCTTCTTGAAAGCACGATCCAGGCCTTCAGGGGTGGCCAGCACCTTGTACACGTCCGCAGGCGCGACGCCGTCGGCGATCAGCGCCGCTTCGATCACCGTCGCGGGATCGTCCTGGAGGGTGCGCTTGCCAGGAAACTTCTTCACGTCCCAGAAATCGGCGAACGTGCTGGGCTGAGGCTTGCCGGCAGGGAACGCCTGCGTCGAAAAGCCGATGTTGGTGGAGAAGATTTCGGACGGCACGCCGTAATCGTTGCGGGCATTTGCGATGACGTGGTCCTGGTTGACCATGTCCGGCGTGATCTTCTCGAAGACGCCAAGCTTGATGCCGCGTGTGAGGCGGGCGCTGTTCTCAGTCACCACATCCCACGTGATCGACTTGGTGTCGATCATGGCGCGAATCTTCGCGACCTGCGGATCGGTGTCCTCGTGAACCGTAATGCCGGCTTCCTTGGAAAAGGGCTTGAGCCACGCGTCCCGGATGGCGCCTTGGTAGTTGCCTCCCCAGCTTGCGAAATTGAGCTCGGCCGCTTGTGCGGCGCCCGTGGCCATAGCCAGCGCGGCGGCGACAGTGCACGTGACGTTCTTCCATGTGAAATTCATTGCTTGGACTCCGTTCCATAAGAAAAGCGCGGTGGGCAGACTCGCCCCGATCCAGGGCATTTCGCCTCGGCAAGTCCTTGGCATGCAATTTGCATGCCAACGGTATGCCAAACATTCAAATTCGCCTTTTCTCGGAGTCCTTCTGATGCGCGATGTAGACCTCAATTCCGACCTGGGAGAGAGCTTCGGCCACTACAAGATCGGTGCCGACGAAGCCATGCTGGACCTCATCACCTCGGCCAACGTGGCCTGCGGTTTTCACGGTGGTGATGCATCCGTGATGCACCAAACCGCGGCATCCGCCCTAAAGCGGGGCATCGACGTGGGCGCCCATCCGGGCTTCAACGACCTCTGGGGATTTGGACGGCGCAAGATCGTCGGCGACAGCCCGCAGGCCATCGGCGACATGCTCGCGTATCAGATCGCCGCAATGCAGGGCATGGCTCGCGCGGCCGGGCATCGCGTGACGCACGTGAAAGTGCACGGCGCATTGGCCACGCTGGCGTTCGAGGACCGCGCGCTTTCCGAGGCGCTGACCTGGGCGATGCGCACGCTCGATCCGGAACTGGTGCTCGTCTGCACGCCGCACAACGAAACCGAGCGCGCAGCGCGCCGGGCGGGCATCCGCGTGGCCTGCGAGGTCTTCGCCGATCGTCTCTATGGCGACAACGGGCTTACACTGCCGCGCAGCGAGCCGGGCGCCGTCATCCACGATCCGGCCGCGGCGGCTGCGCAGGCGCTGCGCATGGTGCGAGAACAGGCAATCCGCACAGTGGGGGGCAGGGTGGTCGAGATGCCGGTGCACACGATCTGCGTGCACGGTGACAACCCGCAAGGCGTGGAGATTGCGCGCGCGGTGCGCGATGCGTTGCTGGAAGAGGGCGTGCGCCTGCGGCCGATTTCGCAGCTGGACTTTCAGTAGGGCGCGTCTTTTTGCGCTTGCCGGATCAGCGTCTTCAGTACGGTCGCGAAACGCTTCGCCGTGTTGGAGAGCGGGCTGCTGGCCGAATGCAGCAGATGAATGGCATGGCTGAGCGCGGGATCGGTCGGCAGCAGGATGAAGTCTTTGCGGAAGCTGGGGTGATAGCCGAACGACTCGATCAGCGCCACGCCCACCCCCTGGCGCACCAGCGACAGCGCTTCGGGCGTGGAACGTATTTCGATCTGCGGGTGCACTGACGCCGCTCCTGAATGGAGGAACCGGCTGGCCAGACGTCCGAACGGCGTGTCTGCGCCATAGCCAATAAGCAGATGGCCTTGCAGGTCTTCGGCCCGCAGCCGGCTGCGCACCGCCAGCGGATGACCGCGCGGCACTGCGCACCCCAGCCACCCTTGGCCGATCTCCTCGCTGACGATATTGGCGTTCACCGGCGGGGGCATCGAGGCGATACCGAAATCGGCCTGTCCCAGCAACAGGTGCGGCAGCAGCGCGTCGAAGGCCAGCGGGCGGTAGCGGATGGGCGTATCGGGATGCCGTTCGCGAAACTTCTGGATCGCGTGAGGGATGAGCCATTCGCTGAAGCTGGGGCTGGAAACGAGGCTTACGGCGCCAGCCGAACCCGCGCCCAGCGCGCCCGCCAGATCGTTGAAGCGATTGACGCGGCCGAAGATCTCTTCGGCCTCGACAAAGAGGCGGCGCGCCTCGGGAGTGGGATGCAGCCGCCCCTTGACGCGCTCGAACAGCCGGTAGCGCAAACGGTTTTCGGCCGAGGCGAGCAGCCGGCTCACGGCGGGTTGCGTCACGGAGAGCATGCGACCCGCTTCGCTGAGCGAGCCGGTCAGCATCACGGCGTGAAAGACCTCGATCTGGCGAAGCGTCAGCGCTCCGGGCGCAGAGGGAAGGGGGCCGGACATAAGGAAGCACTCGTGGACGGGAACGCGTTGCCGGCCATTTTATGTCGGGGAAGCGCCGCTGCGCGCACACAACGGCTCCGCCATGACCTTTTGCGCGCACCCCATAACTAAATGCACAGTCCCCGCGCCGGTCCGCAAGGCCGGGGTTGCGCGCAAAACCGTTTGTTTTCAAGGCTCGGCGGGTCTTGGGAGTGAACGCTGGACGGGTCATTTCGCTGGGCTGGCCGTCTTTGCGCGCCGCTGCCGCCGCGTCATGCTGCAAGCCATATCGCAACCCACCTCAGGATTTTTCCATGTCCCGCATCGTCACCGTCGCTGCCGCCCAATTGGGTCCGATCCAACGTTCCGAAGGTCGCGATGTTGCGATCGGCCGCATGATCCGGCTGATGGAGCGCGCGCATCAGCGCGGCGCCCAGGTCGTGGTGTTCCCGGAGCTGGCGCTGACGACCTTCTTTCCCCGCTGGTACTGCGAGGACCTGGACGAGGCCGACGCGTGGTTTGAACCCAACCTGCCATCGCCCGCCACGCAGCCTCTGTTCAATGCCATCAAGCGCTACGGCTTGATGGTTTACCTCGGCTACGCGGAACTGGCCTGGGAACCGGACGAGCAGGGCGTGATGCGCAAGCGCCGGTTCAACACGTCGGTCGTGATCGCGCCGAACGGCGAAATCGTGCTCAAGTACCGCAAAGTCCATCTGCCTGGTCACGCCGAGTTTGCCGAGCATCGCCAGGTCCAGCATCTGGAAAAGCGCTACTTCGAAGTGGGCAACCTGGGCTTTCCCGTCGTGCGCGCACCGGTCGCACCCGGTATCGACGCCAATCTGGGCATGTTGATCTGCAATGACCGGCGCTGGCCGGAAGCCTGGCGCGTGCTCGGGCTGCAACAGGTCGAACTGGTGATGCTGGGCTACAACACGCCCAGCCGGAACCAAGACAACCGCGGATTTGAGGCGCACCACCTGAGGGTGCTGCATTCGCATCTGTCCATCCAGGCGGGCTGCTATCAGAACGCCACCTTTGCCGCGGCCGTCGCCAAGGCCGGCACCGAGGACGGCCATGAGTTGTTGGGCCATTCCATCATCGTCAATCCGCAGGGCGAGATCATCGCGATGGCTGCGACCTGGGATGACGAGCTGATCGTCGCCGACTGCGACTTGGACCTGTGCGAACTGGGCCGCAGCACCGTCTTCAACTTCGCCAAGCATCGCCGTCCCGAAGCCTACGGCCGGCTGATCGAGCAGACCGGCAGCGTCGCGCCCGCCGTCTGGACGCCGTCCGCCTGATTCGTCCGAATTCTTCTTCCTTGCTGGATAGCCTCATGACCGCGATGCCCCTGCCTACGACCATCGAACACGAAATGCTCGGCACCCTGCGCGTGCCGGAATACGCCGACGTAACCGCCGCCGCCCAGCGGCTGGCGCCCCACGTGCGGCGCACCATGCTGTTGCGCTCGCCAGTCCTTGATGAACTTGCGCAGGCGCCAGTCTGGCTGAAGCTGGAAAACCTCCAGGTGACGGGTTCGTTCAAGGCCCGTGGCGCGTTCAATGCCTTGTTGAACATGGAGCCAGCCCAACGCGAGCGTGGCGTGGTGGCGTATTCGACCGGCAATCACGGCCAGGCTGTCGCGTGGGCCAGCCGCTGCCTGCGCGTTCCCGCCACCATCGTGATGCCGGTCGACGCGCCGGAAAACAAGGTGGACAAGGCGCTGCGCCATGGCGCCAGGGTCGTGCGCTACGACCGCACTCGCGAAAGCCGCGAAGAGATTGGCATGCGTCTCCTGGCCGAAACCGGCGCCACGCTGCTGCCGCCCGGCGACCATCCCGACGTGCTGGCAGCCCAGGGCACGCTGGCGCTGGAAGCCCTGCAGGACCTGCCCGCCGCAGCGCTTGCAAACCTGGGGCTGTTCGCAACGCCGTGCGGCGGCGGAGGCATGGCGGCAGGCTGTTCACTGGTGTTGCGCGAGCTTGCGCCACAAGCCCGGATGGTGGCCGTGGAGCCCCTCGAATTCGACGACACGGTGCGGTCGCTGGCGTCCGGCCAGCGCGAAACCAATCCGGCGGGCGCCAAGACCTTATGCGACGCGCTGCAGGCTGCGACGCCGGCCGAACTGCCCTATGCGATCAACAGCCGGTCCCTCAGCGCTGCCGTGTCCGTGAGTGACGACGAAGTCGCCGCCGCCATCCGTTTCGCGCTCGAAGAACTGCGCCTGGTGATCGAGCCGGGTGGGGCGGTTGCGCTTGCCGCGTTGCTGGCGAGAAAGCTGTCGGCCGACGGCCGCGATGCGGTCATCGTGCTCTCAGGCGGAAACATCGATCTACCGCTGTTGCGTCAGATCGCCCTGGACTGAGCGCTCGCGCCGCAGCCCGGAACGGCGGGACCCTTTCAGGCCTGCCGAGCAGTAAGGGCGCCCATCAGGCGCCTTGCACAACCCACGCGGGACGCAGAGCCCGCGCGGATACACCTATAACAGTCCAAGGAAGAAAACCATGTCCACGTATCAAAGCAGCGCCAAGCGCTGGCTCGCGGCCGCGAGCGCAGCATTTACCTTGATGGCGGCGTCCGCCGCGCAGGCCGCTTATCCCGAACATCCGGTCACGATCGTCGTGCCGTTCAATACCGGCACCACGCCCGACCTGGTGTCGCGCCTGCTGGCCGCGGAAATGGCCAAGCAGACGGGCGGCAACTTCGTGGTGCAGAACCGCACCGGCGCGTCGGGCATCATCGGCACCCAAGCGGTGGCGAACGCCGCGCCAGATGGCTACACGATTGGGTTTGCCAACGTCGCTACGCTTGCCATCAACCAAAGCCTCTACGCCAAGCTGCAGTACGACGCCGACAAGCAGTTGGCGCCTGTCGCGCTGACGGGCTCCGTGCAGAATCTGCTGGCCGTGCGCCCCGGCTTGAACGTCAAGAGCGTCGCCGAGCTGATCGCCATGGCCAAGAAAGACCCGGGCAAGCTGGTCGTCGCCTCGGGCGGCAATGGCACCACCGGGCACCTGAGCGCCGCGATGTTCGGCACGATGGCAGGGGTGGAATTTATGCACGTGCCGTACAAGGGCGGCGTCGAGGCGGACCTGGCCGTGCTGCGCGGCGAAGCCGACCTGGTGTTCGACAACATTTCGTCCATCGCGGGGTTCGTGGAGCAGGGCAAGGTCGTGCCGCTGGCCGTCACCGATCTGCAGCGTGATCCGTCCATGCCCGATCTGGCGACGCTGGATGAGCAGGGACTGAAGGGCTACCGCGCCGTGGCCTGGACCGGCTATGTGGCGCCGGCGGGCACCGATCCGAAGGTTTTGGACTATCTGAACGCCGCCTTCAACAAGGCGTTGCAATCCCCAAACGTGCAAGAGAAGCTCAAGAGCATGGCCTACGTGCCGAACATCGGGCCGCGCCAGCAGCTCTTTGAGCGTGCGCATGCGGAGCGCCCGGTCTGGGCTCAGGTAATCCAGCAAGCCAACGTCAAAATTGACTGAACCTTATGAACGGCGAACGCTACGACCTGCTGATCCGTGGAGGCACGGTAATTGATGGAACGGGCGCTGACCGCGTCCAGGCCGATGTGGGCCTGCGCGGCGGCCGGATTGCGGCCGTCGGCGACCTGAATGGCGCCAACGCCGATCAGGTGCTGGAGGCGGGCGGCCGGATCGTGTCGCCCGGCTTTATCGATACGCACACCCACGACGACCGCTACCTGTCGATGGATCCCGGCATGCCCGCCAAGCTGAGCCAGGGCGTCACCACGGTCGTGACCGGCAACTGCGGCATCAGCCAGGCACCGTGGCGTCCGGGTTGGCGAGGCGAGGTGCCGGCGCCGATCAACCTGCTGGGCAACGAGTTGGCCGACTTCCCGTACGAGACCTTCGGCGCCTACCTGGAAAACCTGGACCGGCATCCGCCCGCCGTGAATGCGGCATGTCTGGTGGGGCACACGTCGCTGCGCGCCGCCGCGATGACCGACCTGACCCGCCCCGCGACGGCGGCCGAGATCGAACACATGCAGGCCTTGCTTCGCGAAGCCATGGAGAGCGGCGCGATCGGCCTGTCGACCGGCACTGCATATCCGGCGGCCATGCCAGCCACGTTGGATGAACTGATGGCTGTTGCCAGCGTGCTGCGCGAGCATCGCGGGCTTTACGCCAGCCATATCCGCGACGAGGGCGACCGCATCTTCGCCGCGCTGGATGAGGCCTTCGCCGTGGGCGCCGCCGGCGATGCGCCCGTCCTGATCTCGCATCACAAGCTGATCGGTCCACGCAATCATGGCCGCTCGGTTCAAACGCTTGCGCACATCGACAAAGCGGGGCAGGGGCAGAAGGTGGCGCTGGATTGCTATCCCTACGTTGCAGGATCCACCATCCTGCGCAAAGACCGCCTGGCGGTGTCCAGCCGCGTGATCGTGACCAAGTCGGTGCCATATCCCCAGTACGCAGGACGCGATCTGGACGACATCGCGCTCGATATGGGTCTGAGCCCGGAGGACGCGGTCGATGCGCTGCAGCCGGCTGGCGCGATCTACTTCATCATGGACGAGACGGACGTCCAGCGCATCCTGGCGTACCCGGGCACCATGATCGGCTCGGACGGCATGCCGCACGATCCCGCGCCGCACCCGCGCTTGTGGGGCACGTTCCCGCGGGTCCTGGGCCATTACTGCCGCGACATCGGATTGTTCACGCTGGAGCAGGCCGTGCACAAGATGACGGACAAGCCCGCCGCTTACTTCCGCCTGCCGCAACGCGGCCGCATCGCGGTGGACTACGCGGCCGATCTCGTCGTGTTCGATGCAGACACCATCGCCGACACCGCAACCTGGTCGTCGCCGACGAGCCAGGCAGTGGGGATCGACTACGTGCTGGTCAACGGCAGCGTTGCATGGCAGGCGGGAGCCGCCACTGGATCGCGCCGTGGCAAGGTGATTCGGGCGGGCCGCTGAGCACGCATGACCGGCGACTTGACCGGCTGATTGCACCGGGACAAAGTGGGCCACGAGGAAGGTCTCTCGTGGTCCTAACCAATTACGCATAATGTGTATTATGTAAAGTAATAAATGGCCGTTTTTGTCCCGCCACCACGCCGCCATCAGATAAGATGCGCGCCAAGCCTCCCAACCCATCCCCATCCAGACCCCATGACCCCGCGCGTCGCCATCATCGAAACCATGGAGAACACGCAGCTCGGCCTTCTGCTGAGCGCGCTGAATGAAGCCCAGGCCGACATCACCTGGTTCCGCGTCTATCGCGACGGTCTTGGCGACATTGCCCTTGACGACTTCGACGCCCTGATCGTTCCCGGCGGCTGGCCGAGTGCGCAGGACGACGATCTTTATCCTTACCTGCCCAAACTGGTCGCGCTGATGCGGACATTTGGCGACGCCGGCAAGTCCGTGCTGGGCATCTGCTTAGGTGCGCAGGTGCTGGCCCGCGCTTACGGGGCCGACAACCTGTTGGGGGTGGCGCGGGAATTTTCCTGGACGCCGCTGACCGTGACGGACGATGGGCGCGCCGATCCGCTGTTTGCCGAATTGCAGGGCGGCTTCACCAGTTTCCAGTGGCACGTCCACACCTACACCCTGCCCCCGTCCGCCCTCCTTCTGGCCCGATCCGAAATGGTCCAGAATCAGTGTTTTCGCGTGGGGCGGGCAACTTACGGCATGCAATTCCACTTTGAAGCCAGTGGCGACGTGGTTCACGACTGGACGCGCGCCAATCCCGACCGGGTCAATCGCATTGCGCCGGGCTGGCTGGAGACCCAGGCGGCCGAGGACCGGGCCCGCTTTGCCGCCGACGCCGACGAAGCCGGCGCGCGGATCGCCCGCGCATTTGTGGCCACCATCGGCGAGCGCGCGCGGACCTGATCGACGCCGGCCCGAACAAAAAAGGCGATGCCAGGTTTCCCGGCATCGCCTTTTTGCTTTCACCGAGGGTCAGCGCTTCTTGGACGCCTCGTACTTCGCCTTGTTGGCTTCGTTCGGCGGGTACAGGCCCGGCAGCACGGCGCCATTGTTGACCTCGTCCATGATCCAGCCTTCAAACCGTTCCTGTTCGACGGCGGCGTCAACTACGTCGGCCAGCAGCGCGGCCGGGATGACGACGGCGCCGTCCTGGTCGGCAACGATCACGTCATCCGGAAAAACGGCCACGCCGCCGCAGGCGACGGGCTGCTGCCAATCCACGAACGTCAGGCCGGCCACCGACGGAGGCGCCGCCGCCCCGCTCGCCCAGACGGGCAGCTTGGTGCCCAGCACACCGGCCAGATCGCGCACGACGCCGTCGGTCACCAAGCCTGCAACGCCGCGCTTGGCCATGCGGGCGCACAGGATGTCGCCCCAGATGCCGGCGTCTTTCACGCCCATGGCGTCGACAACCGCGATGCAGCCCGAGGGCATCTGCTCGATGGCGCCGCGGCTGGATTTGGGCGAGGACCATGATTCTGGCGTGGCCAAGTCTTCGCGGGCCGGCACGAAGCGCACCGTGAACGCGCGGCCGACAATGCGTTCGAGGCCTTGCGCCAACGGGAAGGCGCCGCGGATCCAGACGTTACGCAGCCCTTTCTTGAGCAGAATCGTGGTCAGTGTTGCCGTCGTGACGCCGGACAGCGCCTTGAAATGAACCTCGTCCGAAACAGTCATGGGTTTTTCTCCCTGTGAAATCAGAATGGGCGCTCAGCGCGCCCGAACTCGATGCGGCAGATGCCTTAAACCAGATCCCGCGCGCGCGCGTCGCGCTTGCCCAGGCGCGCCAACAGATGATCGACCTCGGTCCGCGCCTGGTTGGTCAGCGCAGCACCCGGCCGGCGTTGCGCCGCACTGGTCAGGATGCCCCGGCGCATCATCACGTATTTGCGCACGGCCAGGCCGACACCCGGCTGCTGTTCGTAGCGCAGCAGCGGCAGGTGCGCATCGAACAGATCATGCGCCTCTTCGGTCCTGCCCTCGCCTACCCATTTGACGAAGTCGCACAGCATGTCCGGAAAGCAGTATCCGGTGTTGGCGCCGTCGGCGCCGCGCGCCATTTCGTAGTCCAGGAACAGGCCGTTGTTCCCGCACAGGATCGAGATATGCCGCATGGCGCCTTCGGCTTCAAAGCGGCGCAGCGCCGAGATCTTCTCCAGGCCCGGCCAGTCTTCGTGCTTGAGCATGACGCACGAAGCCAGATCGGTCACGATCCGCCGGATGACCGTGGGCGCCATCTGCACCGAGAACGTCAGCGGATAGTCCTGCAGCACAAACGGAACGTCGTCGCCAATGGCCTCCACCGCCTGGTGGTAGTAGTTGACGATCTGATCGTCGGTGCGCAAGGTGTTGGGCGGCGCGATCATGACGCCGGCCGCGCCGCGGTCCATCACCTCGCGCGTGAGCGAACGCATGGAGGCGAAGCCGGGCGCCGACACGCCCACCACGATGGGAATGCCCTGCGATTTGCCGATCACCTGCGAGGCGATTTCCAGGGATTCCGCGAAGTCCAGTTTGGGCGCTTCGCCCAGTTGGCCCAATACGGTCAAGCCGGTCGAGCCGCAAGCCAGATAGAACTCCATCATGCGGTCGATCGAGGCGTGGTCGACGGAACCATCGTCAAAGAACGGCGTCGGGGCGATGGGATATACGCCTTTCGCGTCAGCAGTCAGTTTCATGGTCTGTTTCTTCAAGAAGTTGTTTGAGTCAGGCGTCAGGCCTTAGATGCTTGCGATGAGACCGCCGTCCACCCGGATCGTCGATCCGGTGATGTAGCTGGCCCGCGCGCTGGCCAGAAACGCAACCGCATCGCCGTATTCCTGCGGGTCACCGTAACGGCCCACTGGAATGGCGCTGGTGCTTTCGCGGCTGACGTCCTCTACGCTGCGCCCTTCGCGCTTGGCCCGGGCTTCGTCCAGAAAAGAGATGCGCGCCGTCGCAATGCGGCCCGGCAGCACGATGTTCGACGTGATGCCGTCCTTGCCCACTTCGCGCGCCAGCGTCTTGGACCACCCCACCAGCGACATGCGCAGCGCGTTGGAGATGCCCAGATTCGGAATCGGCGCAATGACGCCCGAGGAGGTGCTGGTGATGATGCGGCCCCACTGCCGTTCCCGCATGCCCGGCAGGATGCGATCAGTCAGCTTGATGACGGACAGCACCATGCCTTCAAAATGCTCGCGCCAAAGATCGGCCTGCTGTCCGAAAGACGGCGTGGGTGGCGGGCCACCGGTGTTGTTGACCAGGATATCGACAGGCCCCACATTGGCCTCGATCCACGCCACCTGGCTGTCAAAGGCGTCCAATGCACGCAGATCCCATTGCAGGGCAAAGGCAGACAGGCCCTGGGCCTTGATGCCGTCGGCGGTGGCCGTAGCGGCGTCAAGGTTCAGATCGGCGACGACCACCTTGGCGCCTTCGCGCGCCAGCGACCGTGCAATGGCGCTGCCCAGGCCACCGCCGCCGCCCAATACCAGCGCCGTCTTGTCTTTGATACCCAAATCCATCTTTACCTCCGTACGAAAAAAGCTTGATCAGTCAGCGCTGAGCGCTGGCCGGCCTATCTTGACCGCGTCGCGCCACCCTGCGTCTGATGGATCGCAAGGTGCGCCCTGTAGACCTCATTCTCTTGCCAAAGCGCATCGCGGAAAAACGGAAAATTGTTGGGTAGATCATTCGGTTTATGAATGATTTGCCAGTTGCAAGGTATGCGTCTCCCAGCGTGAAAACTGTCGGCGCGGGCAATTCCGCTATATTGGGGCCACCATTTTCATGCACGAATTGAATGAACCCGCGCCGCCTCACCCCCTCCATGTCCCTGCTGTTGGCCTTTGAAGCCAGCGCCCGCCATCTGAGCTTTACGCGAGCGGCGACCGAGCTTGCGCTGACGCAAAGCGCCGTCAGCCGGCAGGTGCAGGCGCTGGAGGATCTGCTGGAAGTCGCGCTCTTTCGCCGGGAAAAGCGGCGGATTGTGCTGACCGAGGCGGGCACGGGATACCAGAAAGAACTGGCCGCCGCCCTGCAGCGCATCCGCAGCGCATCGCTTCAGGCGATCTCGCACCGCACTGGTCGAGGCGCCTTCCACCTGGCCGCGTTGCCCACGTTTACGGCCAAGTGGCTGATGCCCAGGCTGCACCGCTTCTATGCGCGCCATCCCGGCATTCTGGTTCACCTGCATTCGCGCGTGACCCGCTTCGACCTGGATCTGGCCGGCATCGACGCCGTCATTGCCGTGGGCGATGGCGACTGGCCGGGACTGGTCCCGCATCGGCTGATGAATGAACAGGTCATCCCGGTCATCAGCCCAGACATCGCCGCGCGCCAGACCATCCGCAGGCCCGCAGACCTCATCCAGCACGTGCTGCTGCAAGTCGCGGCCAGGCCGGCCGTGTGGCAACGCTGGTTCGAAGCCCACGGCCTGCCCGTGCGCTCGATGCGCTGGGGCGCGCAGTTTGAACTGACCACGCACCTGATCCAGGCGGTGGCGTCGGGCTTGGGCGTTGGCCTGTTGCCGACCTTCCTGGTGGAGGATGAGTTACGGCAAGGCGTGCTGGCGCCGGCATTGGATGAGGAATTCAGCACGGGCGCGGGATACTTTTTCCTGGCGTCGCCAGACAAGTTGGCCATTCCGGCAGTGGCGGCGTTTCGGGATTGGTTGCTGGATGAGAGCGCGGGGGGGTGAATTCCCGCGTTAATCTCGGGCGGTCCGCATCCGCATTCGCCGCTATTCAATAATTCAACAATCGTTGTATTATCCGGCGCATGAATGAAGAATATGCCGTGCTCGCCCTCGCCGCCTTGGCCCATGCCCAACGCCTGCGCGTATTCCGCGCCCTGGTCGTCGCCGGACTAGAAGGCCTGACCCCCAGCGTGCTTGCCGACCAGCTTGCTGTGGCGCGCAACACGTTGTCATTCCATCTGAAAGAGCTGGCGCATGCGGGACTGGTCTCCATCGAGCAGCAGGGCCGCAACCTGATCTACCGCGCCGACTTTTCCCGCATGAACGGGCTACTGGGCTATTTGACCGAACACTGCTGCGCGGGCGCGCCTTGCGCAGTCACCGATCGCGGCGCGTGCGAATCCTGCTGACCCAGCCCCCCTACCTACCGGCCTTCTCTCCTGCAACCCATGCACTCCACCGCAACCGCCGCACGTCCGGCGCCCCAGCGCCCTTCCATGAACGTCTTTGAGCGCTATCTCACCTTGTGGGTCGTTCTCTGCATCGTCCTGGGCGTGACATTGGGCCAGGCGGCCCCCGGCGTATTCCAGGCCATCGGTCGCATGGAAGTCGCCCAGGTCAATTTGCCGGTCGGCATTCTGATCTGGGTGATGATCATCCCGATGCTGCTGAAGGTGGACTTTGGCGCGCTGGGTCAGGTCAAGCAGCACTGGCGTGGTATCGGCGTGACGCTGTTCATCAATTGGGCAGTCAAGCCGTTCTCCATGGCCTTTCTGGGCTGGCTGTTCATCCGCCACGTTTTCGCCGCCTGGCTGCCGGCCGACCAGCTCGACAGCTACATCGCGGGTCTGATCCTGCTTGCCGCCGCCCCGTGCACGGCAATGGTGTTCGTCTGGAGCCGGCTGACGGGCGGGGACCCGGTTTTCACGCTGTCTCAGGTGGCGCTGAACGACACCATCATGGTGTTTGCCTTCGCGCCCGTGGTCGGACTGCTGCTCGGCCTGTCCGCCATCAGCGTGCCGTGGGACACGTTGCTGGTTTCTGTGGGGCTGTACATCGTGGTGCCGGTCATCCTGGCGCAGGTGTGGCGCCGCGCGTTGCTGCGGCGCAGCCAGGCGGCTTTCGATGCCGCGTTGGCGCGGATCGGTCCGTTCTCGATGGCCGCCCTGCTGCTGACGCTGGTGCTGCTGTTCGCGTTTCAGGGCGAAGCCATCATCGGGCAGCCCTTGGTGATAGCGATGTTGGCGGTGCCCATTCTGATCCAGGTGTTCTTCAATTCCGGCCTGGCGTACTGGCTCAACCGGCGCGTCGGTGAAAAGCACAGCATCGCGTGCCCGTCTGCGCTGATCGGCGCGTCCAACTTCTTCGAACTCGCGGTCGCGGCTGCGATCAGCCTGTTTGGCTTTCAGTCCGGGGCGGCGCTGGCAACGGTGGTCGGCGTGCTGATCGAGGTGCCCGTCATGCTGCTCGTCGTGCGGATCGTCAACCAAAGCAAGGGTTGGTACGAAGCCGGCGCCGCGCGCAACTGACGCCGCTTGGCACCCGCCTTTGCCGGCCGTCCGAAGCAGTCCTGGATATCCTGCCGCAACGCCAACGCGGCGCGCTCAACAAGGAGGAAGGCGACCCCGTCATCGACGCGAACGGCAATCGCGTCCAAGGTGCCTGACAGCTGAAGTGTTGCGGCGGTTATCCGACCTTCTTCGCCACCACAACCACAAACCGCTGATCCCAAGCGTGGCCAAACCCAGTCCCAGCATCGCCACGCCGATCTCACCCGCGGGGCCGCCCAACTCTCCTGTATGCAACGGATAGATCACCGAGTTGATCCGCGTGCCCGGATCGAGTTCGTTCCAGCGGTGCGCGGCCAGAACCCTGCCGTCCCGAGGATCCAGCCATACGGTGGAGCGCCCGTTGGGATGCGAATCGTCTGGAACGCGCATTCGGATAGCCATGGGCCGGTCGAGGTGTGGCGTGTAGAGAATGAAGCCGATCTCACCGTCCGGGAATGCTTCCCTGGCCGCCGCGGCAAAGGCGTCCAGAGATGGCGGCCGGGGCATCCCATTCTGCAACGCCGCCATCCCGGCCACCAGCCCCGGAAGCTTAGGCGCGACCACGCGAGCCTGCCCGCTGGCCGCAGTGATCCACCCGCCGATCGGACGCCACGCCAGGTAAGCCCCCGTCGCCACCGACACCGTCAGGAAAGTCGCCAGAATCGCCCCGCCCTGACGATGGACATCAAACAGCGCGCGCAACGTTCCCTTGTCGAATACCATGCGCAGCGATGGGGGCCATTTGCGCGGCCACCAGAGCACAAGCCCGGACACCGTCAGCACAAGATACGCCAACGCGGCCCACGCCAGCACCGCCTTGCCGGTCTGCCCCAGCATCAACGCGCTGTGCAGCTGAAAAAGGACCGCGGTAACGCCCTCGTCCTCTGCCCGCCTGCCCTGCTCTCGGCCGCTCGACGGGTCCAGATAGACGGTGCCCCGCCAGGCGGCGCGCACCCGCACCTGCAACGTGTCACCCGCCTTGCGGGGCGCATCGAACGTCAACGAGGCATCTGGGCCAAATGCGGCCACCAGATTGCGCCGCACGGTTTCCAACGGCACGGCGCCACCATCCGGCCGGCTTTCCGCGACAAAATAAGCCGGATGCAACATCCGATCCAGCGGCCGTGCGGCCACGAGCAAGGCGCCCGTCAACCCGGACAGAATCAGAATTCCGCCCAGGACGAACGCGACCCAGCGATGGCAGGCCAGCCAGACGCGCCGAGGCATCAATACGCCAGTCGCGCTTGCAGGTAGACCATGCGCGGTGCGCCCACCATGCGGCCGCCGTTGGTGTCGACGTTGCGCGTGTAGTAGCGGCGATCAAACAGGTTGTTCACGCCCACCGCCAGCTCGCTGCCGCGCCATTGCGGCACCTTGTACGCCAGTTGCGTGTTCCAGACGCTGAAGCCAGGCACACGGCCATTGATCGCGTCCGCATTCTCAGGCCCCGTGTTGGCGGTGTCCGAGTATTGGCTGCTTTGCGCCGTGGTGAACAGGTTGAACGTCCAGTTGTTGCGCGTATACCGGCCGCCCACCGTACCGGTCTGGCGCGAATAGAACGGCACGTCGTTGCCTTCGAATTCGCCGGATTTCTGAATGGCCCGCACGTACGTGTAGTTGGCGTAGACGTTCAGGCCGGCAAGCGGCCCGGAGCGGTCGAAGTCGTAGTCGATGGCGAACTCGACGCCATTGTGCGTCGTGGCGCCCAGATTGCGGAAGACGGCCGGGTTCGTGCCGGGAATCGACAGAATCTGGTTGTCGAAGCGCAGATCGAACACCGTGAATTCCGTGTGCAGTTGCTCGCCCGTGTAGCGCAGGCCGGCCTCGACCGTCTTCGCGATCTCGGGGCTCAGCGGATTGGTCGCGGACATGGAGTTGAGCTGCGTGTACTGGACCGCGCCGAACGAGGTGTTGTAGTTGGTGTAGAGCGTCAGCGCGTCATTGACCAGGTACGCCACGTTCAGCGACGGCAACCCGCGGCTGTTGCGCATGTCGAACGGCGTGTCGTTGGCGGTGCCGCTTGGCTGGCGGTGGGTGTCGATGCGCTCGTAGCGCACGCCCGGCGTGATGCGCCAGTTGCCGTAGGCAATGCGGTCGTCCAGGTAAACGGAGTGCGCGTCGGTTTCGTTGTCGAAGACCTGCTGCACACCCACGCGCTGGCCGGTCGTCAGCGACTCGGAATAGCGCCGGTCCTGGCCGGTTTCGTGGATATAACGGTAGCCGATGGTGACGTCATGCGTCGTCGGTCCCCATTCGATGCGCTGCGTGTAGCGCGGTTCGATACCCAGCACCTGGTTGTTGCGCGGTTGGTAGTCATTGCGGTTCGCGGCGGAATTGATCAGCGAACTCTGCCGGGAGCTGTCGTAGTGATAGACGCGCGCCTCGAACTCCTGCGTCTCCGAAATCGAATTCAGATAGCCGATATCAACCTGGTCCCGCTGCCCTTTCCAGTAATCGGTCGGGTGCGTGTTCTGGAAGGGATCGTCCCGATACTGGGCGACGGTCAGGCCGCCGGGCGTCATCGATTTGACGTCGTAATGCGCGAACTTGCCGTAGATCTCCGACGTGGGCGTCAGCGCAAAGCGCCATTTCAACGCGACGTCGTTGTAGCGGTCGTCGCTGCCGTCGCGCCATTGCTCGCCGTCCATGCCGGAATACATCAGGGCCACACCCAGGCCGTTGTCGAACTGCGTGCCCAGGAAGCCGGTGTATTGGGTGTTCGTGCCGCCGTGGCTGAAGACGTTGTAGCGGGCCGAGGCTTCGGCGGTCAGGCCGGGCGTGTTGGGAATCGCGCGGGTCTTGAAGTTGATGACGCCGCCGACGTTCTGCGGACCATAACGCACGGCCCCGCCGCCCCGCACCACGTCGATGGCCTCGATGTTGCCCAGACTGGTCGGGGACATGACCAGATTCGGTTGTCCGTAAGGCGCCATCGCCATCGGGATGCCGTCCAGCAGCATCGTCGTGCGGAAAGAGTTGCGCGGGTTCAAGCCCCGGATGCCCACATGCAGGCCTACCGAGCTGCCCGTGGCGCTGGTGCTGCCGCTGATCTGCACGCCGGGCACGCGGCGCAGCGCGTCCGCCACGCTGGTGGCGCCGCTGTTCTGGATTTCGTCGCGGCGCAGCAGCGTGCGCGCTCCGCCAAAAGTCTGCACGCTGTTTTCAAGGCCGGTGCCCAGCCAGTCGCCGCTGACCTGGATGGACTCCAGTGTGCTGGCGCTGGCGGCGGGCACGGCGGCCGACGCGGAAGCCTTTGCCGCTGACGCCGCCGGCGCTCGCACGACATAGCCCTGCCCGCCTTGCGCCTCGGCCACCAGTCCGGTGCCAGCGAGCAGCTTGGCCAGACCGGCGTCTACCGCGTAGCTGCCGTCGAGGCCCTGCGTCGTCAGGCGGCCGGTGTCTTCCGGACGGAACGACACCGTAATGCCCCCCGCCTTGGCGAAGGCGGAAAGCGCCTGGTCCAGCGGACCCGCCGGAATGCGGTAGTCCTGCGTGCCGGCTTGCAGCACCGGTTGCGCCACCGCATACGAAGCGCCAAAGGCGGCGGTCAGGCTCAGGCTCAATGCGGCCAGGCGCAGGACGCGCGTTGCGCTGCGCGCGGGCGATGGGGTTTGAAGTGCCACGTGTTCACATCCCGTTCAGGTCATCAATGTGCGGTATGCCGGATGAGCCGGGACAAAAGGGACACGCGGGCAGAAAGGTAGTTGTAAATAAATGAAACGGCGTCGAAGGCGTTTATCTGGCCAGCGTCACCCAGTACGAAGTGCGCGTCACCACGCGTAGATCCAGCGTGTTGGCCACGACAGCCAGCAGTGCATCGGTGTCGTGCAGGCGGAACACGCCCGACAAGCGCAAGCCCGCCACTTCGGGATCGCAGCGGACTACGCCCCGCCGGTAGCGCGATACTTCGGCCAGCAATGTGTCCAGCCGCATGTTGTCGGCCTCGATCACACCGCGCGTCCACCCCGGTGCAACTCCAGACGGTTGACGCGCGCCCGCCGGGAGGTCGCTTTGCAGGAAAGCCCCGGCCGTGAAGCGCACGGACTCGCCTGCGTTGAAGATCCGCGCCGATCCCCCGTTCGCAAGGGTGACGGCGACCCGGTGCTCGAGCACGGTCAATTCAGTCATGGCGTCGCGGCCGTCCAGTTGCCGGACGACGAACCGCGTGCCCAGGGCTTGCAGACGTCCCTGCGGCGTTTCGACATAAAACGGCCGAACCGCCTTGTCGGCCGCCGTACGTACATAGACTTCGCCAGACCGCAACTGCACCACGCGGGCGGCGTCGGAATAGCGTACGTCCATGCCCGTATCGGTATTGAGCAGCACCTGGCTGCCGTCGGCCAGCATCAGGTCGTGGCTTTCGCCCACTGCCGTGCGGTGCGCGCCCTCCTGCCCGTAGTGGAAGCGGTATCCCAGCCATGCCGCAGCCGGCGCCGCGAAACCCATCGCCGCCAACGTACGCAGCGCGGTGCGCCGGCTGACCCGCGGCTCGCGCGTCAGCAGCGGCACCCCCAGCGCGGCCGGCACGGCGTTGAACTGTTGCGTCAGCCGCTGCGCCCGTTGCCACGCGAGTTCGCGGTCCGGGCTGCCCGCGCGCCAGCGTTCGAAGGCGGCGTGATCCGCTGGCCCCGCCTCGCCCGAATGCAAACGCACCAGCCAGCGCGCCGCCTCGCGGATGATCGCGGCGTCCAGAGGCTTGGATTCGGCGACGGCCATGAATCAATGCTCCAGCAGGGTCAGGCAGACCTCGAAGCCCTGGGCCATGTATCGCTTCACCGTGCGATCACTGAGTCCGGTGCGCGCCGCGATCTCCACGTACGTCAGGCCTTCCAGTTGCGACAGCACGAACACTTCGCGCGCCTGAGGGGCCAGATTGGCCAGCATGCGGTCCAGTTGCTGCAGCGCCTGCTGCACGCCCACCAGCATCTCCGGCGACGCCTCCATCTCGGGCGGAATCTCTGCAATGGCCTGCAGCCAGGCGCGCTCGAGCGAACGGCGGCGCCAATGGTCGTTCAGCAGGCCTCGTGCGATGGTGGTCAGGTAGGCGCGAGGCTGCCGCAGGGTGCGGACTTCTTCGGGATTGCGCAGCACGCGCAGAAAGGTGTCATGCGCGAAATCCGATGCCTCATCGCCGTGGCCAAGCTGACGCCGCCACCATTGGCAGAGCCATTCGTAATGGGTTTCGCAGAGAAGCTGGATCGGCTGGAGGGGGTTGGACATGCTCAAACGCCCCGGCAAGCAGCGCGATGACACGGAAAAGCCGCCTGCCGGGAAAGCGGTCAAGCGGCGAGAACCGCCAAATGATACCAAGAATTGTTCGCAACATGTGTTGTCGCGCGGCGTCACCCCGCACTCATTGCCAATCCTGCGCGTAGATCCGCTTCCACTCCTTCTCCATATCGACGACCGTCCATCCATTGGCCCGCGCCGCGTCCAGGGCCTTGTCCAGACGGCCGACGCTCGAATCCCGGTCGTAGGCCCATTCGCGCTTGGCGTCGGTGTGGTGAACGATGCCGCCGAACCGCTTGCCCGGCCCGGCGGTGGTCCATTGCAGCATCTGCAGGTCGCCGTCCGAGTTGCCGAAGGCCAGTATGGGACGCTTGCCGATGTGACGCTGGATGGCCACCGGTTTGCCGGGGCCGTCGTCGTTGAAGTCCAGCTTCGGCAACCGCATCAGCGCGTACCCGTCGCCGCTTGCCACGAATTCGCTGCCGAACGCCGTGCCGATGACCTGTTCCGGCGGGATGCCGTAGGCCTTCTGCGTCCAGGCACGCATGAACTCGGTTTCGCCGCCCGACACGATGTAGGTCTTGAAGCCGCGCGCGCGCAGGTAATCCAGCAGCTCCCGCATCGGCACGTACGTCATGCTGTCGTACGGCAGTTTGGTGCGCGGATGGCGCGCGGTTTGCAGCCACTGATCGACGCGCTGCGTGAACTGCGCGACGGGCATGCCGGTATTGGTCGCCAACACGATTTCCCCCATGCCGCGCTCGCCGGACTTGGCCACCGCGGCATGATCGTTCTGCAGCACCGCCATGAACGGCTGACGCGTGGCCCAGTCCGGATGCGATGGCGCCAGCGCGTGGATCTCGTCCATCGAGAACATTACCTGGAAGTAGATCGGCTTTTCGCTCCACAGCGTGCCGTCGTTGTCGAACACGGCGATACGATCTTCCTCGGGCACGAAGTCCGGGCTGCCCGGTTCGGTGACTGCCTTCACGAACGCGACGATGGCCACACGGGATGGCCCGTCGGTCCAGGACGCCAGCTCCGCCTGCTTCTGGCGGTCGGACGCGGCGCAGCCGGCCAGCAGGCACACGATGCAGAGCCACATCCAGGCCAGCCGCCGCATGGAGCGATATTGAATCGAAGCTTGCATGACGATCTCCCGAGCGCGCGCATGGCGCGGTGGTGACATCCTTTGAACGATTTACCCTGTCCGCGCCCCGCACGGCGAACAGGCATCAACGGCTGGCGATGTTGCCTTGAGACGCCTGCGCCGCCTTCCACTGCTGCGGTGTCATGACGGTGCGAAAACCGATATGCGACATGGGGTTGAGCGGATCCGTGCCGCGCCGCGCGCTGGCGCGGTAGCTGATGCAATACGTGTCGCTGCAAAGAAAGGACCCGCCGCGGGTCACGCGCTTGGGCGCCGATACGGGCGTGCCGCCGTCGTCGGGATCAAAGCTGTCGGCGGGTCCGGCCGGGTCCTGCGGCGGCTGGCGGTACTGCGCCTGAAACTTGAAGGCATCCGCGCGATACCAGTCCGACGTCCATTGCCAGACGTTCCCAGCCATGTCGTACAGGCCATAGCCGTTGGGGGCGAAGCTGCCTACCGGCGTGGTGCCGACCTGCACCTTTTCATCCTTGACGACAGGAAACGGCTGCGGCTGCCGGGTGTCCCAGATGTTGGCCATCGCCTTGCCCTGTGGCAGCAGCTCGTTGCCCCACGTATACGTAGCCTGCTCCAGGCCGCCCCGGGCAGCGAATTCCCACTCGGCCTCCGTCGGCAGCCGCTTGCCCGCCCACGTGGCGTAGGCTTGCGCATCTGCGTAAGACACCTGCACGACCGGGTGATCGTCCTTGCCGTCGATATTGCTGCCCGGCCCCTCGGGGTGCCGCCAGTTTGCGCCCGGAACAAAGCGCCACCAGCGCGAATAGTCGCGCAGCGACACCTCGGTCTCCGTGCCGGTGAACACCATGGCGCCCGCCAGCAAGGCGCTGTCGTCCGGACGCGGCGTACCAGCCGGAAGCTGGACACGCAGGTCTTCCCAGCGCGGCTTCTGCTCGGCGGTCGTCACATAGCCGGTCGCCTCGACGAAACGGCGGAACTGCGCGTTGGTGACGTCGTGCACGTCCATCCAGAACCCGCTGACGCGCACCTTGTGCGCCGGGCGCTCGTTCGGCTGGGACATCTGGTGGTCGTTGCCCATCAGGAATTCGTTGCCGGGTATCCAGGCCATCGCCGCCGGTCCCTGCTTGCCGTCTCCCAACGTGATGACGTGCGGCCCCGCCGGTGGCGCGGAGACCACGACATACGCGCCGATCGCGCCTGTCGCGCCCAGTATTGCCACCAACGCCAACCCGATCTTCGCGTGCTTTTTCATGCGCGTTCTCCTTGAAGAGAATCCTTTCGCAATGCAGGCGTATCCTTTGATGCCGTTACAGCGCCGCAGCCCGCGAGGCCAGCTTGCGGTTGCCCTCGCTGTTGGGCTTGAGACTCATGCGTTCGGCGGTCAGCACCTTCGCGAGCGACCGCGCGCCGCCCCGCAGCGCCGCCTCGACCAGCGTCAGCGCCAACACGTCGCGTTGGGCGTGGCTGCCGCCGAACCGGTGCGCAATCAGCCGCACGTCGCGCAACAGATCCGCGGCCAATGCGTAGTCTTCGCGCGTGAAGGCCACCAGCGCGTGCGCCACCGGCAGCCCCACGTCGCGCGTCATCATTGCGTTGGTCCCGGCGCCCTGAGCGGCGGCTTCCATGGATTCGATCAACGACTGCGCCGCTGCCCCGTCGCCGGCGCCCAGGTAGGCCATCAACGCATGCACATCGTTGAAGGCGTAGTAGCCCGTGCCGCCGCGCGCCTGCCAGACTTCGGCAAGCTGCCGCCACCGCCAATCGACATCGATCCCACGCAGCAACAGGCGCCACAGCATGGCCGACGCGTCGATCAGGTCAAGCACCTGCCCGGTGGATGTTTCGCGCAGCCGGTCGTCGTACATGGCAAGCACTTCGGCGATGTCCTCGCGGTCCAGGTGAAACAGGGCCAGGTGCCACCAGTTGTGGATGGACAGCATGTTGTCGCTGGACCAGTCGTCGCGCCGGCCGTTCAGCCAGGCAATGCCCTCGTCCACCCTGCCCTGCATTTCCAGCACATGAGCCACCGCGTGCACGGCCCACGGATCGCGGGGGTTCAGGTCCAGCGCGCGGCGGCCCTGGACTTCCGCTGCGGCATAGAGATTGGTCTCTTCCAGCCCGAAGGCGTGCATGCCCAGCACGTAGCCGTAGTCGGGCATCTTGCAGTTCCACGCGGGCAGAATGCCGGCCACGCGGTCGCGCAACATGGCCGAGCGGCCAAGCAGGAAGTCGCCTATGTGGCCCACCTGCAGCGCCAGGGTGTCGTGCGGGTAATCCGCAAGGATGTCAGCGTAGCGCCGCAACGCGGCAGAGAAATTGCCGTCGAGCCAGGCGCGCGCCGCCGCCGTATGACGGCGCTCGCGATCATTGGCGATATCGACGAGTGCTTCGGCAGCTTCAACGCTTTCGCGTAGCAGCGGTTCGACGCACTTGTCGCTGGCGGTAATCATCATGCCTGCGCGCAGCAGGTGGCCCATGACAAAGACGGGGTCTTCGGAAAGCGCCCCGTCGATGATGCCCAAGGGATCGCCGTAATAGCCGTGGAACAAGCTTTGCGCCTGTTCGTAAGCGGCCATCGACGCCGGTTCATCGCTGGAAACGGGATTGCCCCGCACATCGCTCAGCGCCATGGTGATCTCCCAAAGGGCCGGCCCGCGACGGGCTTCGGAAATATAAGCACGGATGCCGTGCGCCGGCAAAACGCAACTGCGCTAGTGCGACTGCACCGGATTCGCGGGTATGGGCATACGCCTGCGCTTACGGCAGCCGCGGCGTCACGGGCGGGAAGACGGCGGGTCAACCATCGCCTGGCGTTGCGACACCAGCAACGCGTCGCTCTGGTCGATGCGTATCGTGCCGATTCGTGGAAACTCAAAGTCGATGATGATGTACAGCGCCGCGGTCATGACCAGCGCGTAGATCAGCTCGTGCAGTAGCGTCCCCCGTTGCGTTGCGGCCAGCTTCACGCCCACCAGCCCGGCGCAGATCAGCGCAAGAAAACCCAGGAAAACGTAGGCCGCCATGGGCGGATGCACCTTCTGGGCGGCGACAAGCGCGGTCGCCGCATCGAACATGTCATTCACTGCCTGCACGTATGAGGCCGCCAGCGGCGGCGCAACATCGTCCCGCGCCGCCCCGACGGAGGCCCGCCAGATGTCCATTTGCAGCGCGCTGGCCTTGGCCGCAATCCCCGTCCGCGCATCCAGATCGGCGACATGGCGTTCATAGAGAATCCGTTGATCGACGTAGTGGCGAAATTGCGCCCGCAGCGCCGGCTGCGCAGCGGGAGGCAGCAGATCAACCCGCAGCCATGCCGTGCCGATGGCGTTGACTTCCTGGATCAAGAGATCGCGCCGGTCCGACATACGCTGCGCCGCGCCCGAGAACGTAAAAGCGACCAGCAGCCCCAGCAGCGCAAACACCGATGCCTCGATCGCCGCCACCCCTGCCCCGCCGTTCTCCTCAAGTTTTCTGCCCAATCGCTTGCCCAATGCGATAGCGCCAAGCAGCGCCACAAAGAACGCCGCCGCCAAGCCTGCCAGGAGAAACGAGTAGTCCATGGGAACCTCGCGTGTGCGATTACCGGAGGAACGTGCGAGCGGTAGGCTGGCGCGTCCGGAACGCATCAACGATAAGAGCAACGCGCGCGGGCTGGCAATCGCGCAAGCGCAGCCAACGCGTGATACAGCCGTGCCGGTCCGTGTTGACCAATGCGGCGCACGCATGCAAGCGCATTGCGGAATCTCGTTGACAGGCGGGAAAGGAAGATGAAAATTATTGCAGTTCAAATCCTGCGGACGATGCATGTCGGATTGCAAGTCCCGGAGTCTGCGTTCCGGACTACGCGTCGCGGACTGCGCGTCCCGAATTGAACACCCCCAAGTACGTAGGCCAATGTGAACCGCACGGTTTGCAGCTTCGTGCGGTTGATTTCACTCTCACACGACGGAGTTGAAAATGGCGACCAAACGAACGCTCACTTGCGGTGCCGCAGCACTTCTCATGGCGGGAGCGGCAATCTGTGCCCCCGCCTCCGCGCAGGATCAGCGCAAACCCAACATCATCCTGCTAGTCTCCGACGACACCGGTCTCGGCGATCTCGGTCCGTATGGCGGCGGCATCGGCCGCGGTATGCCGACGCCCAACATCGACCGGCTCTCTTCCGAAGGCATGACCTTCTTCTCGTTCTACGCGCAACCCAGCTGCACCCCCGGCCGCGCAGCCATGCAGACCGGCCGCATCCCCAATCGCAGCGGCATGACCACCGTGGCCTTTCAAGGCCAGGGCGGCGGCCTGCCGGCGGCCGAATGGACACTCGGTTCGGTGCTGAAAACCGCCGGCTACAAGACGTTCTTCACGGGCAAATGGCATCTGGGCGAAGCGGACTACGCCTTGCCCAACGCCCAGGGCTACGACGAGATGAAGTATGCAGGTCTCTATCACCTGAACGCCTACACCTACGCGGATCCCACGTGGTTCCCGGACATGCCCGCGGACGTGCGCGAGATGTTCCAGCGCGTCACCAAGGGCGCATTGTCCGGCAACGCCGGCGAAAAGCCGCGCGAGGAGTTCAAGATCAACGGTCAATACGTCGACACGCCCATGGTCAACGGCCGCGAAGGCGTCGTCGGCATTCCGTTCTTTGACCGGTATGTCGAAAAGGCCTCGCTGGACTATCTGGACCGCAACGCCAAGTCCGAGCAGCCGTTCTTCATGAGCATCAACTTCATGAAGGTGCACCAGCCCAACATGCCGGACCCCGACTACATCCATAAGTCCATGTCCAAGAGCAAGTACGCGGATTCGGTCGTGGAACTGGACGCACGGATCGGCCGCATCATGGACAAGATCCGCGAGCTTGGCCTGGACAAGAACACGCTGGTGTTCTACACGACGGACAATGGCGCCTGGCAGGACGTCTACCCCGATGCGGGCTACACCCCGTTGCGCGGCACAAAGGGAACGGTGCGCGAAGGCGGCAACCGGGTCCCCGCGATCGCGTGGATGCCCGGCAAGATCGCCGCGGGCGCCAAAGATCACAGCTTGGTCGGTGGCCTGGATTTGATGGCGACGTTTGCCGCGGTTGCCGGCGTGAAGCTGCCCACGAACGACCGCGAAGACAAGCCGATCATCTTCGACAGCTATGACATGTCGCCCGTCCTTTTTGGCACCGGCAAGTGCGACCGCAAGTCGTGGTTCTACTTCACCGAGAACGAGCTGTCGCCGGGCGCCGTGCGCGTCGCCAACTACAAGGCGGTGTTCAACCTGCGCGGCGACGACGGCGCGGTGACGGGCGGGCTTGCGGTGGACACGAACCTGGGCTGGAAAGGCGCGGAGTCCTATGTTGCGACGGTGCCCCAGGTGTTCGACCTGTGGGCCGACCCGCAGGAGCGTTACGACATCTTCATGAGCAACGTCACGGAGCGAACCTGGACGATGGTCATGATCAACGACGCCGTCGCGCCGCTGATGAAGACGTACATCGACTACCCGCCCCGCAAGATGCAAAGCGAAGGCTATGACGGACCGCTGACTTTGTCCGGCTACGAGCGGTTCCAGTACATCCGCGACAGTCTGGCGAAGGACGGCTTCAAGCTTTCCCTGCCCACTGGAAACTGACGCCGGCACGCCGCGGTTCACCTGATTCGGGTGAACCGCACGGCCGCGGGACCTGTCCGGGCAGGCGGCTTGCTGCTACAGGCGGATGGACGCGGCAAGTCCATCCCGGCAAGCTAGCCGCCTGCCAGCTTGCGACCTGGCTACAGGAGGTCTCATGTGGGAACCCAGTGAACGCTATCCCGATCCGGCCATTGAGGTCCTGGATCCCCGATTCCGCAACATCCGGCTCAATAACGCGGGCATCGAACGCCTGGCGACCGGTGTCCGCTATGGCGAGGGCCCGGTCTGGTTCGGAGACGGCAGGTGCCTGATCTGGAGCGACATCCCCAACAACCGCCTCTTGAGATGGGACGAGGAAACGGGTGCGGTATCGGTGCACCGTCAGCCTTCCGGGTTCACGAACGGCAACACGCGCGACCGCCAGGGCCGGCTCGTCAGTTGCGAACATGGCGAGCGGCGCGTGGTGCGGACCGAGTACGACGGCTCAGTGACGGTGCTGGCCGACCGGTTCGAGGGCAAACGCCTGAATGCGCCGAATGATGTGGTGGTCCGTCGGGATGGATCGATCTGGTTTTCCGATCCGGTATTCGGCATTCTGAGCAACTACGAAGGCTTCAAGGCCGACCCGGAACTCCCGACGCACGTCTATCGGCTGGACCCCGGCACCGGACAGCTACAGGTCGTTGTCCGGGGCGTCCACAATCCCAACGGTCTGTGTTTTTCGCCGGACGAACGGCTGCTGTATGTCGTGGACAACGGCTCTTCTCCTAACCGCATCCTGGTCTACGGGGTTGGAGAGGACGGCACATTGGATGAAGGGCGCACGTTTGTGGAGGCAAGCCTTGAGGCGATCCCGGACGGCATCCGCTGCGATACCGAGGGCAATCTTTGGGCCGGCTGGGGACCGGGTCCGGACCTGAGCGGCGTGATGGTCTTTGCACCCGACGCCACGGCCATCGGCCGCATCGCCCTGCCCGACCGCTGCGCCAACCTGTGCTTTGGCGGCACGCGGCGCAACCGGCTGTTCATGGTGACCGGACAATGCCTGTTTGCGCTGTATGTGAATGCGCAGGGCGTCCCCTACTGCTGACCGGGCCGCTACAGAAACCCGATCCAGCGCCCCGCGATCAGGCATCCCAGCCAAAGCGCAAGCGACGCACCTGCCTGCGCGCGAAGCATCCCGGTTGGCCGGCCGCCGTTTTCGACGCCGGCCCACGCGCGGCCCCGGTGCACGAGCCAGGCGTTGACCGCACCGGCGGCCAGCAGCGCCATCTTCACCACGAATGCGGGATTTTCCAGATACTCAAGCGGACGCACCGAAAACAGCAACGCGCCCGTCAGCACCGCCAATGCAAGGCCCGTTGCGGCTGTGCGCGCCAGCACCGGCGCCAGGACGGCCAGCGCGTTCGGCTTCAGGATGCCGAGCAGGCGCAGATCCAGCGGCACGATAGACCCGATCAACAGGCCGATGGCGCCAATATGCGCGGCGTTCATCAGCAGATAGAGAACGCCGGACCGGCGCAACCACAGCGCCGGCGGAACGGATTCAAGGTGTTCGAGCGCAAGCCGCAGCAGTTCAGGCATCCGGCGCGGGTGCTCAGGGTTTCTTGATGCGGCTTGGGTAAATGTCGTAGGTCTTTCCGCCCACGGTCACCTGCACGGCCTTCATGCGTTTGGCGGCCGCGTCCTGGTCACGGTTGCCGACGGCGGTGATCGCATCGCCGGGCTTGGCGGAACCTTCCACGAATCCGGCTTCCTTTGTCTGGCTGGGGTTGCCGAGTTCCACCGTCCACACGCCGTCCTTGGCCCGGACCTTGAGCGTGGGGTGCGGCGGGGCGATCTGCACCTGTTCGACCGTGCCCTGCAATGTCATTTGTTCGGATTCTGCCCACGACCAGCCGTGGTGCGCCATGGCCGAGGGGACGACGCCGCCGATGGCAGACAGCGCTAGTGTGGCGATCAACGCGCGATGGGAAAGCTTCATGTCGATTCTCCTGAAGTGCGGTGGCTGCCGTTCGTCCGCGCGAAGGCGCAGGCGTGAGCGCGAAAAAGCAGGATAGCAGCCGACTCTTGAGACGGGTGTGAATTTATTTGGCGGTCGGGAGGCGATAAATCAGCGCGCGAATCCTGAGAATTTACTTCTAAGAATTTACTTTAGCTTGCGGCTGTTCCTTTTTAATTATCTTGTTATTAATCAATAGCTTAACGCCGATTAATGAGATAACACGTGAAGTTGAAATGGCGCCCCGCGTCGCTCGCGTCTGCCGCGTTCACCCAGGAAAACCCTGCGGAACTTTCCCTGTTCGGTAACGGTCGCTTTATGTTCAGGCAATTGTCAGCATATGCCGACATTTGCCCAGAAGCCGTTTCCGCGCGTCCACCCCCGGGAGAATTGCATGTCATTGCTCCGCTCGCGTTTCCTCGCGAATCTGCCCTCCACTTCCACCGCGCGCCCCCCTGATCTCCCTTCTCCCCTCGGCCTTTCCCTGCGTGCAGAACCATGTCCACGGCGCGTGCAACCATGAGCGCCGTTCCTGACGCCGTGAACAACCGTGCGCCCACCGGCCTGTCGGTCATGGACGCAACCATGGTGCTGGTCGGCGTCGTCATCGGCATCGGCATCTTCGGTTTCCCACCTCTTGTCGCGCAACATGCCCATTCAGACGCCATGTATATCGGCCTGTGGTGCGCGGGGGGGCTCGTCATGCTGGTGGGCGCCCTTTGCTATGCCGAACTTGGCTCGGCGTATCCCGGCGCCGGGGGCGAGTACCTGTACCTGACCCGGGCTTGGGGTGCGCGCGTTGGGCTGATGTTTGCCTGGGCGCGCTGCTCCGTCATCCAGACGGGCGCGATTGCCGTCGTGGCGTTCATCTACGGCGACTATGCCAACCGGCTGTTGCCGCTGGGATCACAAGGGCCGGCTGTGCACGCGGCCATCTCGGTGGTCGTGCTGACGGGCCTGAACATGATCGGCACGCGTTATTCCAAGCGGCTGCAATGGGTCTTTACCCTGCTGACGGTGATCGCCCTGGCCGCGGTGCTGATCGCCTGCCTGACGGCTTCGGGTGGCGAGGCGCTCAAGACCCCGGACCCCGCGCCGCTGTCGGGCAACACCGCGGGCCTGCTGGGCATGGGCATGGTTTTCGTGCTGCTGACCTATGGCGGCTGGAACGAAGCCGCGTACCTCAGTGGCGAACTGCGCGACCCCGGGCGCAACATGAGCCGGGTGCTGCTGATCGGCACGGCGGTCGTCACCGGCGCCTATGTGCTGACCAACATCGCCTTGCTGGAAATCTTTGGCTTGCAGGGGCTCCGCGACACGCCCGCGCTGGGCGCCGAGGTCATGCAGCTTGCGGCCGGCCCCTATGCCGCGGCACTGCTCAGCCTGACCATCTGCGCCACGGCGCTCAGCACCATCAACGGCACCATCATCACCGGCGCGCGGGTTTATTACGCGCTGGGCCGGGACGTGCCGCGGCTGCAGGCGCTGGCCGGCTGGAGCGACCGCAACGAAACGCCGGTCAGCGCGTTGGTGGCCCAGGGACTGATCACGCTGGCGCTGGTGGCGCTGGGCGCCTTCAGCCAGAACAGCGTGCAAACGATGGTGGCGTACACCGCGCCCGTGTTCTGGCTGTTCATGATGCTGGTTGCCGCGTCCGTCTGGCGCCTGCGCCGCCTGGATCCCGATCGCCCCCGGCCCTTCCGCGTGCCGCTCTTTCCGCTGCCCCCCCTGCTGCTGGCGCTGACCTGCGCCGGGCTGGTGGTTTCCAGCGCCATGTATGCCGGCGCCGGCGCCCTGATCGGGCTGGCCGTGCTGGCAGCCGGCGTGCCGCTCATGCGACTGCTCAAGCCCGCCCAGGCCATCGGCTAACTGGTTCTTCCCTGTCCTCTTCGTCCAAGGAACCCTCACCATGCAACGCTCCAACGTACGCTTCAACGCATCTTCCAAGTCCGCGGTTCAGGCGTTCACCCCGCGCCTGCGTCTCGCAATGCTGGCCTCGGCAATGGCGTTCGCGCTGTTGGGCGCTAGCGCCGCCATGGCGCAGACCGCCGCGGCGCCCGCCAAGGCCGGGGAACCAAAGGCCTATGTGCCCGACGTCGGCCAGGAAGGCAAGGACGTCATCTGGGTCCCAACCCCGCAAAGTCTCGTGGACAAGATGCTGGACATGGCCAAGGTCACGCCCAAGGACCGGCTGATGGACCTGGGATCGGGCGATGGCCGCACGGTCATCACGGCCGCGCAGCGCGGCCTGACCGCGCAAGGCATCGAGTACAACCCCGACCTGGTCGAGCTGTCGCGCCAGAACGCCAAGCGCGCCGGCGTGGCCGACCGGGCCACCTTTGTGGCGCAGGATCTCTTCACCACAGACCTGTCGCAGGCGGATGTGATCACGATGTTCCTGCTGTCGACCATCAACGAGAAGCTGCGGCCAAAGCTGCTGGAACTGCCGGCCGGCACCCGCGTCGTGTCCAATACGTTCCGCATGGGCGACTGGGAGCCGGACGCTTCCGAGACCGTCACCGAGAACTGCCAGACCTATTGCACAGCGCTATTGTGGATCGTGCCGGCCAAGGTTCAAGGCAAATGGGATCTGGGCGGCCAGACGCTGCAGCTGGATCAGCACTATCAGGTGCTGTCCGGCAAGCTGGGATCCGTGCCGATCTCGGACGCCCGCCTGGACGGCACGTCGATCACCTTCACCGCCGACGGCGTGCGTTATGCGGGCGTGGTGAACGGCCGCACCATGAGCGGCACCGCCGCCGGCAAGGGCAACTGGCAGGCCAAGCGGAGCTGATCTTCGTGCGTTGGACATGGCGCGCGGCGCGGCCTTGTGTGGCCGCGTCGCGTTGACCGTCCCCGGCGTCATGCAATAGCATCTGTTGCATGAGAAGAGACAGCAAGCTTTCCGGCGTCCTGCACGTTCTGCTGCATATGGCCGAGCACCCCGGTCCCATGACCTCCGACGACCTGGGCCGCGTCATGCAGACCAACCCCGTGGTGATCCGCCGCATCATGGCCGGCCTGCGAGAGCAGGGTCTGGTCCGCTCCGAAAAAGGCCACGGCGGCGGATGGACGATTTCCTGTGACTTCAACGCAGTGACGTTGCTTGATATCTACGACGCCCTGGGCGCACCGGAGATCTTTGCGATGGGCAATCGCAGCGAGTCGCCGGGATGCCTGGTGGAAGAGGCGGTGAATGCGTCGCTGGACGACGCGTTTGAAGAGGCCCAGCGGCTGCTTCTGAATCGGCTCGGCAAAGTCACGCTGGCCGCCCTGAGCCGCGATTTTCACGCGCGCATGGTGGAACGCGGGCAAGCGTTTGATCCGCAGGCCATCCACGAGGGGTGATCGCCCCCTACTTCCACGGCTGACGCCACGCCATCAACGACGCTTCGACGTGAGCAATTTCGGCCTGCGACATCCCGGCTTCTTCGTAAAATCGCTGGCGCTCGCGCACCACATCCAGGACGCGGTCGATGATCGATCTGGCGGCAGCTTCCGACCGGAGTCCGAAACGCCGGTACTCGGTCAGGCAATTTGCAAAGGTGCTGTCACGGCCCTCGGCGCCGATGTGCAGGTAATGCCGCGCCGACCCTTCCTGGGTCACCACATCAAACAGCGGCGACATCCGGTAGGTGTGCGCGCCTTCGTCCTTCAGGAAGCCGACGTTCTTCAGGTGATCGTCCGTGTTGTGAACGGCCACGTTCAGCACCATCCGCGCATACAGCTCCAGCAGATCCTGCACGGGATTCGACGAGATGCGGCGCGCCACGTCGGCCAGCCGCGCGTAGGAATACGTGGCTTTACCGCGCGGCCCGTCCAGCTCGCGCTTGCCAATGTGTACGGACGGGCTGATCAGGGAAGCGCCACTCAGGAAATGCCGCCGCGCAATGACTGGATCCGCCCCTTGCTGGACCGGCAATAGCTCGCGGTCGAATCGGTGCGTCAGCAGCACCGCGCCAAGATGGGTCTGCGCCAGGCGGATCTCGGGCACGTTCAGCCCGATGGCGCGGGCCATCTGCAGGTTGGCGTACTCCACGCGCTGGCGGTCGTAGGACTCGCCCTTGCGGGGAAACTTCGCGATCCACATCTCGCCTTCTGCATCCCGGACGATCGTTTTGGGACGCGCGCCGCCGATATCCCACGAACTGCCCAGGATGTCGCGATACAGCCCCTTGGGCTTGATGCCCTGGTCGATGTCGGTCAGCAGGTCCGCCAGGGATTCGAGCTGGCTGACTTCGGGCAGCCGATAGGTCTTGCGCATGTTGGGCGTCAACTGGCGGGCGCTGAAAAACAGCGCTCCCACGCCCATGCCGCGGCCCTTGAGCAGGACTTCGTTTTCGGTCACCCGGGCGCCCGCATTGTCCACGCGCATCACATTGCGGCCCCAGGCATCAGGCGCGGCATCGAAAATGGCGCCCAGTGTTTGATAGCGGCTTTCGGTGCGGAATGTGGTCGTCGAATCGGTAAGGGGCAGATTGAGCGGGTCCAACGAAAACGCGCGCGGATCGTTCACGTAGGACTGCACATACGTGAACTCGGCAAAAAAATGGTTCTCGTCGGTGTCGTCCAGGGTCAGGATTCCGGCCAACACGGCCTCGCCCCGGATATCCACGTAGACGAAAAGCTCGCTTTCGACGGTTTTATGCTTTTTGGCTGGCACGATGGCGACCGCCGCGTTACAGGCTGGAAGGATCGGCGCGATGCGAATGCTGCGCCTTGCCGCTGCCCCGGGCGGGCCGGCGCATGGCATCCAGCCGCTTGCCGACGCCATCGAGGTCAGGATCACCCAGCGCGAACAACTGGTCGCCAAAGCCGTACTGCAGCAACGCTTCAAATGCCAGCGCCAGGGAGACGCCCCCATCGCCGCGCTCCAGCCGGTTGATGGTCGCTCGCGAAACCCCCATGCGGCTGGCCAGCATCGCTTCTGTTTCGTTGCGGCGCAAGCGCGCGGTGCGGATGCGCGCACCTAGACGAGCCAAAGCTTCGGCCGCCTCGAAACTGGGTTCGATCTTCTTTTTCATGACGCAATAATAGTGCTTTAAACGCATTAATGCACTATTAATAAGTCAAACTCCCCACGGAGGAAAGTCGCTTTTATAGTGCACAAACGCACCTAATACGCCATTAATGAGGCAAATCCCTGCCCCGCAGCGCATTCCTCACCGCGTCACGGCCTGATCCAGCCGCAACGCCGCCCGCCCGGTGTCCAACGTGACGCGCGCGCCCAGCGGCAGGGTCAGATTGGGTTCGCCGTGTCCGCTGGGCCAGCCGGCCAGGACCGGGATGCCGCGCGCGGCAAACTGTTCGATCACCAGCGGATACAGCAGGCTTTGCGCCTGCGCATCCTCCAGATTCGTGCCGATGATGCGGGTGAAATTGCCCACGATCACGCCCTTCAGGCCGTCAAACTTGCCTGCGGCGGCCAATTGACTTAATAGCCGGTCCACGCGAGGCAGCGCCTCGTTGACGTCTTCAAAAAACAGAATGGCGTCGCGGGTATCGATCTCGTGCCGGGAGCCGATCAATGCGGCGATGAGCGCCAGGTTTCCGCCGACCAGCCGTCCGCTTGCCGTGCCCGCAACCAGTTCCACCGCCCGTGTATCCGGGGGAGGCTGAATCCAGGCGCCCTGCCCGATCTGCCCGCCCAGCATGGCCAGCAGTTGGGATTCAGTGGGCTCGCGCTTGCCCGCGACCAGATCCTGCGCCAGCATCGGCCCGTGAAACGTCACAAAACCGGCGTGGCGCTGCATGGCCAGATGCAGGGCCGTGATGTCGCTGTAGCCGATGAAGGGCTTGGGATGTTGGCGAAGCAACGCGAAATCCAGCTTGTCCAATAGCCGCCATGAGCCGAAACCGCCCTGCAGGCACCACACCGCGCCGATATCCGGCGCCTCAAACGCGGCGTGCAAGTCGTCCAGACGCTGGGCGTCGGTACCGGCCAGGTATTCATAGGGGGCGTCGAGCCGCGTGCGCGATGCCGGCATGACCACCGGCACGAAGCCCCGGTCTTCCAGCCATTCCGCGGCAAGATCGCTGGCGTTTGGCGCCGCGGACGCAGGCGCCACGATCGCGACCTTCGCGCCGGGCCGCAGGGCAGGCACGGGTGCGGCCGCCGGTTTCGCGTGAGAAGGCGGCGGCGCGGTATCGCGCCGTGCGACCGCATTCTGGGCAGACTGGGATGTGGCAATTGGTGAACCCTGCCGCCCGCCTGCGCAACCTGCCAGGCCAAAGCCGGCCAGGCAAAGCGCGCCGGCATTGAACAACATCCGTCGACGTCCGGCGTCCGGGGAGCCGCCATCAACGCGCGGCGTGGTCTGCGGATGCGCCGCGAACAGAGAATCGGCAATCTGGGAGCTGGTTGGTCCGCCCATCAGAATCGCTCGTAGTCCAGCCGATAGCGCCATTGTCCCGCGGCAAGGCCTGCCATCGGCAAACGCCCGATCCGCAGACGCCGCAATGCCAGCAAGCGCAAGCCCGCCGCATCGCACAAGGTTTCAATGAACCCCGGCGGGGGCGACTTCAGCGCAAAGCGAAGGTGGTTCTCGTTCTGCCAGCTGACCTTCATCGGCGTGGCGGCGCGGCCTTCATAGGCCATGCCGCGCTGCATGCGGGCCAGGTCCGCTTCGCTGAGCTTGCCTTCGACATGCGCGATATATTCCTGCTCCACGTGCCGGCCCTCCTCCACCAGCTTGCGGGCCACGGCGTACTCCTGGGAATAGACGACCAGGCCGCTCGCAGCGCGCTCCAGCGGCGTCACCAGCTTGAGCCCATTGAACATGCGTTTCAGGTAGCGCTGGCCCGACCGGTCTCCGGGCATCAGGTTCTCGGGCAGGATGAGGTCGCGCGCCGAGCCGGGCTGGTCGTCGGCATACATGCCGGCCGGCTTGTGGACCAGCACGGTGACCGGACGGCCTTCTTCGAGCCGTGCGCCAGGCATCAGACTCACAACCTGGGAGGGCGCGACTCGCAAACCCGCCTCTTCCTGCACTTTGCCGTCGACGGTTACCCAACCGCCTTCGATGTAGCGCTCGGCATCGCCGCGCGAACACGGCAGCTCGGCCGCCAGGCGCTTGGCCAGGCGATCGGTGTTGCTTGCGGCAGCTTGTGCGGAGGGGTTGGAGCGATCGCGGCGTTCGGGGGTATTGCGCACGGGCCGGGCGGCGGCGCCCTTCGCGCTGGCTTTGGGGCCGCCCGCTTGCGATGTAGCGCCATAGCGGTCACCACGCTTGCGGTCTTCGGGCTTGCGTTCACCGGGCTTGCGTTCACCGGGCTTGCGTTCACCGGGCTTGCGGTCGCTGGGCTTGCGGTCGCTTGCAGCGCGTCCGCTGCTTTGGCGTTCGGTGGCTTTCGGCCCGCCGCTTTTCGCCTCAGTGGCTCGACGTGCTGTTCCCTTGGATTCGATGGCCCTGCGCTCAAACGCCTCAGTCTTTCCGGCGTTGGAGATGCCCCGGCTTTGACCAGCCGGGGCACGCTGGAACGGTTTGCTCGTCGCAGCAGACTCGTCCGATCTCGCCGGACGAGCACTGCGGTTTGCCGCGCTGCGCTTGGCGGGACGGGAGGTCAGCGTGAGCGTGCCGGGCTTGGTGGGCCGCATCGTGTTGCTCATCGTCCCCCCTCCTGATGCAACGGATTGAAACGGTGAAGGAAAAGGTCAGGCACGCCTGCAGGCGCCAGGAGAAAAAGCATTGTCATCGGTGTTGCCGGGTATTGCGAAAAGCGGGCCACATGGCCCGCACCTTGAGACGGATGTTACGCCCTTTTCTGCCGCGGTCCGTCGGGCGGGTCCACGTTCAAGGCGGCTTCGTCCGGGTAGACGTCTGCGGGCGGCGGCACTTCATCGATCCACGCCTTGAGCAGCGTCGACGTCACCGCCAGAATCACCGGACCAATGAACAATCCGACGATGCCGAAGGCGAACATGCCGCCCAACACGCCGGAAAGTATCAGCAGCATCGACAGGTTCACCCCGCGCTTGATCAGCAGTGGCCGCAGCAGGTTGTCCAGCGTTCCCACCACAATGGCCCAGACCAGCAGCACGGCCGCCGCCAGCTTCATATCGTTCTGGAACAGCCAGGCGACCCCGCCCAGCATGGGCAGAAACGGGCCGAGCTGCGCCAGGCACAGCATCACCATGAGCGCGGTCAGAATCCCCGCCGCCGGCACGCCCGCAATCCAAAGCCCGATGCCGCCCAGCGCCGATTGCACCACGGCGGTCACAACGATGCCTAGCGCCACCGCGCGGATCGCAGACGCGGCCAGCCTGATCGCGGCGACGCCGCGCTGGCCCGCAAGCCGGTTGGCAAAGCGCCGCGCAAAATCGGCCGCAATGTCGCCTTTGCTGTAGAGGATGCCAGCGATGATCACGGTGATCAGCATGTGCATCACGAACACGCCGACGATGGCGGCGTGACCGAGCAGCCAGTGCGCGGCGGTGGTCAGGTACGGTTCAATCCGCGCCAGCAGCCCGCCAGCGCCCGCGTCCGACAACGTCTGCCACTCCTGGGCGATGCGGGGTCCGGCCAGCGGAATGCTGCCGATCCACGCCGGCGGCGCCAGCAGCGCATAGTCGGGCAGGCTCTTGACCGCCGCCATGATGGCGCCGCCGTGCAGCGCCAGCGTGGAGATCGCCTGATACAACGGCAGCACGATCACGAACAGCAGTATGAGCAGCATTGCCACGGTGGCCAGCCAGCGCCGCCCGCCGCAGTGCCGCTGAATCGAGAGCAACACCGGCCAGGTGGCGACCACGATGGTCGTGGCCCAGATCAGCCCGGGCAGAAAGGGACGCAGGACATACAGGCTGCCGATCATCAAGGCCAAGAGCATGACGATCACAAGCAGAGCCCGGGCTATGTCGACGGACTGGCGTGGTATCACCCGCGGCTCCTGGTGGGGCTTTCGCCCCAGGTTGCGGTGGATGCGGACTGGCGGCGCCCGCCCTGCCAGCCATCGCGATCAATCGAATGTATCCGAAATCCGCGCGAAGCTGAATGGGAACATTACTTGCTCGGCTTGCCGCTGCGGCCAGCCGGGTTCGCCGGTCCGGGGCGCAGGCAAACAGTGTGGAGGTGTGCCATGAAAAACATGGCTTTCGCCGGCATATTGCTGGCAATCGTGTTGAGCGGCTGCAGTTACATGGATTCTCACCGCTCCGACGGGTCGCACGCCGCGCGCGCAACCCATTCCGACCCCGCCAATTATCATCGGTCCGATTTTGGCGAGCCCAACAACGAACCATTCCAGGGAACTTACCCGGGACGCTGACCCGCCGATGGGCCGAACGTTGCTACCGTCGGGCGCAAGGGCTACAAAATGCCCAGCATCGTGCGAATCCGGCTGCGGATCGCGCCGGAATACGCCCAGCACCAGACCGCGAGGGCCAGCATCGCCACTGTGAAGTAGGCGCGTGCGCCCTCCGGCACGGGATTCATTTGCGACAGGGTTGGGAAGGGTTCAAAGCCGATGAAGTCGGTGGCCGCCAGCGTGCTGAAAATCAGGGCCAGCACCGGACCAGTGAACCGAGGGCGCTCGCCCCGAGTCTGGGGGGAAGCAAGAAAGCACCAATGTAACCAGCGTATGAGCTGGATGCCCACGGCGACCAGGGGAATAAGCAGCGCAAGCTGTAGCACCAGCAGCGCCAAAATGACTTGAGTAGGAAGCATGCGCGGATTTTAATCGGATCCGCGGTGTGGCCCTGGCCTATGCCCCCATTTGAAAAGCGCGCCAGCTGGGGCCTGCGCTGGCCAGCCACTCCTGGACATACTGAAGGCTCAAGGCGATTGACAGGGCCTCGCCCTGAAACAGGACGTCGGGCTGCGCGCGGAGCCAGTTGAAGTCGTCGATCCTGCGGATGTCTTGCGCCAAGACCTTCAGGCCTTGGCGTGACGCTTGCCCCAGCAGGCTGAAGAAGCGCTCTTGCAACGGGCGGCGGGTACAGATGCCTTCCGGGATGCCCACCCGCAGGCCCGTGGCGCGAAGTGTGCCGAATGGAACTTGCGCCGAGGGCAGCAGCCGCACGCGTAACGCAGGCTGCAGTTCCTGGTAGCTGTGGAAAAGCGTGGCGCCCTGCGCCAGGCGGTCGCTGAGGGGGACGTTGTACGTGACCTTGGCGCAGGGATAGATGGGCTGGCTGAGCTGCGCTTCTTGCAGCGTGTCACGCAGTTGGTCGCCGGCCACCGCGCCAATGCGCAGATCCTGGCACAGCTGCTGCGGAAGCAAAATATCGGAGTGGACGTTGAGCGGATGGTCCATCGACAGCGTTGCCATGCAGCCCGCCGCGCGGAAGATTCGCCCGGCGCGGCGCAAGGCATCTGCCGAAGCGGCATTGGTGAGCAACGCGGAAGTAAGGCGGCTGTGACCGCCGACCAGCGCCATTTCGCGGACAACCCCTTTGGCGTCCAGCACGGGTTGGATTCGTAACGGCTCGCTGACGAGTGAGGCGGATTCGGCCTGGTTGATAGCGTTCATAAGGCGACGAGTTTATGGATCGCAATTTCACAAACCAATCGTAAAAGTACGATTTGCGTTGCCATTTGCCCGCGTCATCGGCGCATTTTCAAAATTTTCTTATATCCGCCGTTTGGGGCCATACCTACGATGGGCGCATGCCTGTCAAGGAATCCAATACCCTCTCGCCAGACGTCCAGCCAGTCCCCCGAGCCCCCACGCTGCTCTTGCATCTCTTCGCCGCCGCATTGCTCGCCTGCATCGCGGCGGCCGCTGCATTTCTGCTCTACTGGTCCTTCACCAGCACGGTTTCCACCTACCGGCGCCAGATGAACGCGGCCGCGTACAACGCGCAGATCTTCTTCGATCAGCGGGAGTCGCTGCTTCGCTCGCTGGCGTCCAGCCTGGTCCGCAACACCGATTCCGCGCCGGCCTCCGAAACGCCGCGTCAGTTTGGCAACACAGGGCAGATCAACGTCTTCCCCCTGCACGAAGGTCCCAACGCCTACGACTGGGCGTTGATTCTCACCCCGCGCGATCTCAACGACATTGCGTTCGCGCAGACGCAACTGCTCTTCAGTTCCGTTCGAAATGGGCAGACCACCTATCTCACGCCCCGCCCCGGCCAACCCGCCGGTCCGGATCACGCCGCGCAATCCTGGCTCGCGCGCAAGCTCGCCGTCGCCAATCCCAACGCTGCGCACGGCGGGCAAAACGCCATCAGCTGGCTCAAGCCACCACTGAATGACGCCAAACCCCTGTATCTGTACACGCCTGTCGACGCTTCCGCGCCGAGCGCCGGATGGATCGGCCTGGAACTCGGCGACATCAACGCGGCCATCGACCCGTCTTCGCTGCAGGGCGGCAGCTACCTCCTGCATGATCAGGATGGCGCGCCCGTCCTGCATAGCTCGGACAATGCGCAAACCCTAGCGGGGCTAAGCCGCTACGCCGGACGCGAGGACTCATTCGGCTTGTGGGGACCCGGCCTGCTACCCCGCTACGTCGTGCTCAGCAAGTCCGTCGGCGAAGACGGCTGGCGGTTGGTCTATTACATGCCGATCAGCCGGATCCTGGATGACGCCGCCTACGCCATCCAGGCCACGCTGGGCGGCGCGCTTCTGCTGTGCGCTGCGGTCATCGTCGGCATTCGGCACATCCGCCGGAAACTCGTCGCCCCCGCCCTGCGCCAGTACGAGGCCCTGGCAGAAAGCGTGTCCCTGAATCGAAGACTGGTCGAAGTCGCGCCCGTGGGCCTGTGTCTCTTGCGCCGGGCCGATGGCATGCCGCTGCTGTCGAACGAGCTCGCCAGGGATTGGTTGCTGGAAGACCCCGCACTATTGGCCCGGCTGCTGGCCGACGACGGTCATGGCGCCCAACACGAATACCCGCTGGAAGACGGCCGGTGCCTGTACCTGACCTTCGCGCCCATCACCTATCGCGCCGAGGAAGTCATCCTCTGCGGCATCAACGACATCACTGCATTCAAACGGGTCGAGCACTCCATCACCCAGGCCAAGTTGCACGCCGACGCCGCGAACCACGCCAAGACGGTGTTCCTGACCACCATGAGCCACGAGATCCGGACACCGCTGTTCGGCATCCTTGGCACGCTTGAATTGCTTGGCCTGACCACCATGGACGCCCAGCAGCAGCACTACCTTCATACGATGCAGCAGTCCTCGGCAACCCTGCTCAGCTCCATCAACGACACGCTGGACCTGTCGCGCATCGAGGCCGGCTACCTGAAGCTCGAAACCTCGGAGTTCTCGCCGGTCCAGTTGCTGGACAGCGTCATTGGCACCTATGCGGCGCGCGCCGACGCCAAGGGACTGCACCTGTACGCACTGGCCGACGTGGCCGCGCCGGCGCAAGTTCTGGGCGACTCGACCCGCGTCCGCCAAATCCTCAACAACCTCGTCAACAACGCCATCAAATACACCAGTTCCGGCCAGGTGGTGCTGCGCCTGCAGGTGCTCAGCCAGGACGCGCAATTCGCCACACTGAAATTCCAGGTGGCGGACACCGGCATGGGCATCTCGGCAAAGCACCACGCGCGGCTTTTCGAACCCTACTTCCGTGCTGAATCCGGTGATAACCAGAATGTCCCTGGCACCGGCCTCGGGCTTGCCATATGCCGGCGCCTGTCCGAGATGATGAACGGAACGCTCAGCGCCGTCAGCGAACCCGGCCTGGGCACCAGCATGTCGCTCATCCTGACCCTGCCGCGCGTCGGCGGCGTGCGCACGGACCTGGGTGTGCGGCTGGATTCCAGGCCGGTCTTCGTGCGAGGCGCCAACAACGAGGTGGTCGCGAATCTGTGCCAGTGGTTGCGTCACTGCGGCGCCGTGGCAATGCCATATAAGGCCACTCTCCATGGCCGGCGCGAGGGCAGCGTCCTTGTGGAAACGTGGTCACGCGATTTGACGCCAGCCGTCTGGAGTGGCGCTCGGGTTTTTGCGCAACCCCCGGGCGTGCAGCCGCGGCCGGCTCGCAACACCTGGACGGCCGACAGCCATAGCCTCGCCAGTATCGTCGCGGCGGTCCGGCTGGCGCAGGACAGCGTCGCCACCAAGACGCTTCCCGCGCTGGAGCCGTCGCGAGAGGCGCTCGACATGCACCTGCTGGTGGTCGAGGACAATCCGGTCAGTCGTCAAATCCTGCGCGAACAGCTTGAACACCTGGGATGCACGGTGGTCGTGGCGGCAGACGGCAACGTCGCGTTGGCACTGCCCGAACTCCCCGAGTTCCACGCCATCCTGACCGACCTGCACATGCCAGAGCTGGACGGCTACGCCCTCACCCGCGCGCTCAGAAGCCAGGGCTACACCCGCCCGATCGTGGGAATCACCGCCAGCGCCTTCACCGAAGACCTGCGGCGCAGCTCGGAAGCCGGCATGAACACCGTGCTGCTCAAACCGCTGCCGATTGCCGCGTTGTGCCAGGCGTTGATGCCGTTCAAGGAAGCCGCATGACGAGAAAGCTGTCGGAGTACAGGGTGCTGATCGTGGACGATCATCCATTTCAATGCGTTCACCTGGCCGACCAGCTCGCTTCGGCCGGATTTGGCCGGGCGGATGTGGCGTCTTGCGCCGAGACCGCCCTGGCCAAGACCGCGCGGCAGCCGTATCACCTCGTGCTGATCGACCTGAACATGGCCGGCATGGATGGCGTGCAATTCATCGACCGGCTGTCCCGGCAGGAACAACCTCCCTCACTGGCTATTGTGTCGGCCTGCCTCAAAGGCATCATCAACAGCGTCGCCATGATGGCCAAGGAAAAGGGACTTGCCGTGCTGGGCTCGTTCTCCAAGCCGTTTACCCCGCACCACGCCGCCCAATTGGCCGGCCTGCTCAGCCGCAATCCGCCTGAATCAACGGAACCCACGGAACCGCAACTCGTGCGCCGCACGACGGGCCCCGTATTGGACCGTGCCGCGATCGATAACGCGCTGCATCGCGGGCACCTGCAAGCATGGTTCCAGCCCAAACAATCGCTTGCCACCGGGCGGATCGTCGGCGCTGAGGCGCTGGCGCGGTGGCTGCACCCGGCATTCGGCTGCCTGCCGCCAGACGCATTTCTCACCGCGGTGCGGGCGCACGGGCTGGACAAGGCTCTGCTGCGACATATCCTGGAAGCCGCGCTGAACGCGCACATGCACTGGCGCCAGATGGGCTTTCGGGTGCCCGTCTCCGTCAATTTGCCCACCCAGTGCCTGGACGACCCGGATCTGCCCGACGACCTCGAGGAAATCGTGGCGGCCAAGCGCGTGGCGGCGTCCGAAATCACCTTCGAACTACTCGAGGACGAGACACCGACCATACAAGGCCAATACTATATGGGGGCCAGCCGATTGCGGTTGAAGGGTTTCGGGTTGGCACAGGACGACTTTGGCCGAGGATACAGCTCCATGTACAGCCTGATTTCGACGCCGTTCACCGAACTGAAAATCGACCGCGCCTTTGTCAGTGGCGCGGCACACGACGAAAGCCGGTCGGCGGCGCTGGTGTCTTCGGTACGGCTCGGGCGGCAATTGGGCTTGCAGGTCACCGCCGAAGGCGTGGAAACCGCCCACGATCTCGCGTTCCTCCGCCGCATCGGCTGCGACTGCGTCCAGGGGTATTTCATATCCCCCGCCGTCACCTCCGACCGCTTCAGCCAGATGCTCGCCAGCGAGCGGCAGGCGGCAAATCCTGAGTATCGGTGAGAACCGGCCATGCGAAAGCCCGATACCCCGTTTGCCCGGATCACCCGTACCTCTCGCTGGCTGAATTTCGCCCTCTTCGGCATCTTGCCCTTTGCCCTGGTCCTGGTCGGTGCGCTTTATTGGGGACTGAACCGCATCGTCGAGCAAGAGAGCGATCGTCTGAAGCTCGACTTCTCCATTCTGGTCGGCTACATCCAGGCCCAGGAGCAATTCCTGGGAAAGCTCCGCGCCCACAGCCCCTCGCTGCCCACCGAAAACCTCTCGACAGAAATCACCCTACAGGCGACCGACGTGCCAGAGCGTTTCGGCATGCAGCTCTTTGAAGGTCAACATTCCCACGCGGAAATGGCTTTCTCGCTGGCGTGCGAGCAGGCCTCTGACTGCCCCACCGCAGGCCGCCGCCTTGCGAACCTGGGCGAGTTCGTGGCGGACTTCTATTCAAGTTACTGGGCGGCGTCCTACTATCCCGCCTCCACGATCTTCCTGGTCAACCAGTCGGACAGCATCAGCATGAGCGTGCCCGCCGTCGGCGCCGTGTCGGGGTATGAGCGCCTGAGTCCCGCCGCTTTCCTGACAGTCACCGACGCCATCAGAACGGAGTTGCGCCGCCTGCAGACGGTCCGCCAACGCCTTATTGATCAAGACCTTCCCGGGCATCGCGACCCTCCCAGATCCGGACGCGTCCATTGGTTCAGGTTGGAAGCGCTTTCCGGCAGCATGCTGGGCCTGCTGTACGCCGACATGCCGCAATCTGTCTGGTCCACGGCACGGGATGGAACGTCTGCCGTCTACGCGGCCACGCAATTCAATCATCAGCGGATCAACATCTTCGAAAAGACCCTGCGCAAGCCGCTGCACGGCGGGTTCTGGCTGACGCACCGCAGCGAGGGGCTGCTGCTCGGAGAACCGCCCGGACCGACCGGAACCAAGGACGGCCTGGAATACACGGCAGAAGGGATCGTGCTGCGCATCACGGACCCGTCGGGAGTTTGGACTGGCACTTATCGCGTCAGTTATGGCGCCTTCTTCCAGGACAACCTTTGGCTGCCCGCCATCGCGGGTCTGCTGATTCTGCTCAGCCTTGGGACCGGCATCATGTCTTCGCGATGGTACAGCCGCCACGTCATCGCCCCGGCCTCGAATGCGCAACGCGACATCGTCGAAAAGGAAGAATTCAGCCGGACATTGATCGAGACCGCACCCGTGGCGCTGTGCGTATTGGCGCGACCCGGTGGCGAAGTCGTATTCGGCAACAGCCTGGCGCTTCAATGGCTGGGCGCGGAGGCTGGCCGGGAACTGGACAACTCGCCGCAAACCAACCTGTTCCTGAGGCAGGTGCTCGGCGCAGCCGGTCCGGGTACGATCGCCAGTTTTCAGGCCACGGATGGACGTCCGTTGTACGTGGCCTATGCTCCTACCCGCTACAACCACCAGGACGTGGTGTTGTGCGCCTTCTCGGACATCAGCGCCCGCGCGGTCGTCGAGCAGGCCCTGACGGAGGCCAAGCGCGAGGCAGACAGGGCCAACGAAGCAAAATCGACCTTCCTGGCCACGATGAGCCACGAGATCCGAACTCCTCTCTACGGGGTGCTGGGCACGCTGCAACTCATGAGCCTCACCACCCTCGACGCCGAACAGCGCCAGCACCTGGAGCGCATGCAAAGCTCGTCGGCGATCCTGCTGCAGCTCATCAGCGACGTTCTCGACATCACCAAGATCGAAGCCGGGCAACTCGCGCTGGAGTTTTCGGAGTTCAACCCCCGCGAACTGGTCGAAGAATGCACCAACGCCTACGCGGCGATGGCCGAACAGAAGGGGCTGCTGCTCTTTTGCTGCGTGGATGTCGCCGTGCCCGAATGGATGACGGGCGACCCCGTGCGTATCCACCAGATCCTCAGCAACCTGCTCAGCAACGCCATCAAGTTCAGCGACTCCGGGCATGTGATCGTCCGGCTGACAGTGGCGCAAGTGCTGGCCGACCGGACGCATCTTAGGCTGCAGGTGGTCGACACGGGGATCGGCATCCCCAAGGAAGGACAGGCGCAGCTTTTTGTGCCGTTCTATCAGATCGACAGCGGCTCGCATACCGTGCGCGGCGCTGGCATCGGATTATCCATCTGCGCGCGCCTGGCCGGCCTGATGGGCACCAGCATCAGTGTTACCAGCGAACTCGGGCTGGGCAGCAGCTTCTCATTGGATTTGCCGCTACAAGTGGCAGCCGGCCAGCCATTCAGCCCCCCAGACTTGAGCTGCCTGACCGTATACGTCCGAAGCCCGCATCACGAACTGTCCGAAAACATCAGCCAGTGGCTGAAACGCTGGGGCGCCAAGGCAGTTCCCGCGCCCGCTCCCCTGCCCGCGGGCACGCCAGACGACATCCTTGTGGATGTCCTGAATCCGGGCAGCGGCAACCTGCACGACTGGGCCGGCCACCATGTGCTGGCCAGCGCAAGCGCCAAGCCACCTACCGCGCGCACCGTCCGGGTCATTGCCAGCATCGAACACATTGCCGCCGGCATCCTGGCCGCGGTTCGCGGAGAACACACCGTGGACCCCGAATCCGACATCAGCGCTTTAGCCCCGCTTGGCCTGTCGATCCTCGTCGCCGAGGACAATCCGATCAATCAGGCGACGCTGCAGCATCAACTCGAACAACTCGGCTGCGAGGTCACCCTGGCGTCCGACGGCGCGGAAGCGCTGATGTTGTGGGGGCTTACGCGTTACGACGTGGTCCTGACCGACGTGAACATGCCCCGCATGAATGGCTATGAACTCGTGAAGGCATTGCGGGCCCAGGGCGCCATCGTTCCCGTCATTGGCGTCACCGCCAACGCCATGCGCGAAGAAGAAGAGCGCTGTCTGGCGGCGGGCATGACCTCCTGGCTGGTCAAGCCCATCAGCCTTTCCACACTGCGACGGCATCTTCAGGGAAGCCGCGCGCCATCGGCTGACATTGCCGACGCCACGGCCCCGCCGCGCGCAACGCGCCAACCCGAGCCCGCGCCGGCCGTGCCGGAAAAGTACCGCGCATTGTTCGTCGATACGATGGAAGCCGATATCGCACAGATGGTCCGGGCCCTCGAAACGAACGACCAACGCCTTTTGAGCCGCACGCTGCACCGGATGCGTGGCGCATTGAGCGTCATGCAAATGACCGCAATCACGGAGCGCCTGGAAGCATTGGAGGAGCAGTTGCGCAGCGCCGGGCTGAATGCGGCTGCCCTGGCGGAAAGCCATGCGGTGGTCGAGCTGCTGCGCGATACGCTGGCCCAGGTCTAGCCTTCAAATTCGACGCCGAACAATCCGATATTGCGCCGAAGCCGACTGGCTTTCGAAGCTTGTCTATGTATTGAAAGGGTATCGGGCGGTAGATTCAGCGGCTTTCTCTGTAGCCCTGGCCTCCTGCTTCGCGCGTTTTCTGCCTGCAGCCCAACCGTTTCTCCTCGCCTTTTCAGTGGAGTTTGAACATAAAATGGTCACCGACGGACGTACCGAAATTCCTGGCGCTCTCAGCCTGGCGGGGCCAGCCACGGACCGGCTTCCCCGTACCGTGTCGCAATCCGGACACCCGGGCTTACCAGGCGCAGTCGAACATCAACGCGATGGCGGGACCATGATGAAGCTTTCGTCCGATCAAGATGTTCGGATCATCGTCGCCGACGACCATCCCATCATCTCCCTCGCGCTCGCGGATTCCCTGAACGATGTGCCCGGGTTTACGGTGGTGGCCACGGCTCGCTCGGGCCTCGAACTCGTCACTGCCGTGCAGGACCATCCCTGCCATCTCATCGTCACCGACTTTTCAATGGCCGCCCGGTCCGCGGACGAAGACGGCTTGCGGCTGATTGAGCGGTTGCAGCGCCTGTTCCCGGAAATTCCCATCGTGGTCTTCACGATGTTGTCCAACAGCGGCATACTGAACCAGCTTCGCCAAGTGGGCGTGGCGGGAATCGTCAGCAAGGAGGAGCCGATCGATGAGCTGGTGTCCATCTGTGTGCGCGCGCTGAGCGAGAGCGGGCCGATCCTGTCGCACAGCATCAGCCAGCGGCTCAGCCAGAACGACGTGACCATGGGACGTGCCGGCAAGGGAAAGGGGTTGTCGCCGAAAGAGCTGGAGGTGGTGCGGATGTTTGCGCAGGGCCTATCCGTTACCGAGATCGCGCGGCGCCTTCATCGTTCAGTGGCAACCATCGGCACGCAAAAACAGTCGGCGATGCGCAAGTTGAACATCGAGACCAACGCCGAACTGCTCCGGTACGCGGATGAGCAAGGTTTTTCTTGAAGATTGAGAAGGCAGCGCCCCGGAAGATTCGGCTTTCGGGGCATCTTTTTCGGTTCTTTCCCGGCACGCTGCTCGCATCGAAATATACGAAATCGGGCGCGCCATCCACCACGCGTGAATCACGGTCCTTCAGCCCGCGCCGCCACTACCGGATCCGCTTACTGCGAAGACTGCGCCGGTTTTGGCGTTTCCTGGATTGCCAGCAAGCGGCTCGCCAAATCACCGAACTGGGCGTCTCGCGACTTCAATTGCGCCAACAGATCATTCACCTGCGCGGATGCCGTAGCCAGGCGCTGCGCCAGTTCGGATTCGCGCGCCTGACTAGCCTGTAGCGCATTGGCCGCGGCGACGGCTTCGGTTTGTTGCAGGCGCTGGTCGGCCAACCCCTGCGCCTGCAAGGCGGCCGCCTGTTGTTCCGACGCGCGAAGTTGCGCTTGGGACGCAGCGAGCGCTTCCCGCAGTTGATCTGCCTGTTGCTGGGCGGCGGACAGCGATGCATCCAGGCGGGTTTGCAGGCGCTTTACGCTTCCTCGCTCCGCATCCAGTTCGTTGAGCCATCGCCGCTCGTGGGCAGCGTGACGCGCTTCCAACGCTGCAATGGCCTGTGCGTGGCGGTCGCGATCCTGTTCGGCGTCAGCCAGCAGGGCCTTGTTGGCGCCGCGGGCGTCCTCCAGGCTGTCCTGCGAGGCGGCTAGCGCCTTGTCTCGCTGGCGCAATTGCGCTTCGGCCGCTTGCAGGCGGGCTTCGGTGGTTGCCAGTTGGGCCGTGGCGACTTTCAACGCTTCCTGCAGGTCGTGCTCGCGCTCAAGCAGTTGCGCTTCGCGCTGTTCCAGCTGCTCGGCCTGCGCCGCAAACCGTTCCCCTTCCCGTGCCAGTTCTTCCCAGCGCTCCTGATAAGCCTGGGCCTGTTCTGCCCTGGCCGCAGCCAGCGCCGCTTCCCAAAAATGCGTCGCCGCTTGTGCGATCGGATCCGGCACGGCAGGCGGTGCAGCGAAAGCGCCCGGATCCTGGATGCGCGCGCCAAGGGCGCGAAACCAGGTTTCCAGATGCGGGCTAACTGTGTTGGGAGAGCCCCGGCCGATCTTCTGCCGTACCCGCTCGATCGTGGGCCGGGCGCCTTCGAGCAACAGTGCGTCTGCCGCGGTCCAGACATCTGATTCGGTGATTCCATTGGCCATGTTGATGTTCTGTCGAGTTAGACGGTCGAATTAGTCACGATAATGGAACCTTATCGTGAGTTATTTGCGATATATGTTTTATATCGTACATCGTACGTATGATTTCGTACATTTAAGTCGAAAGATACGCGCACATGCCGCTAGCGCGCAAGTCAGCAGGACGTCCGCGCTCTTCGAGACGCTTCTGCCGCAAATATTCGGTGGAACTCGGTTAATCGCTGAGCAAATCACAAGACAGGCACGGGCAGGAGGCTGCTGCACCCTTCCCTCACGACTTCGCAAAAGACCCAGTCGGCTAACGCGCCGCGCCCGTCGCCAGAATGTCGCCCGTTCGTTTCAACTCACCGCCCCAGATTTGTCCTCGCCAATTCGATTACCTCGTCACCCCTGCCGTTCATGATGGCCTTCAGCATGTACAGCCCAAACCCTTTGGCCTGTTCGAGCTTTATCTTGGGCGGGACGATCAACTCTTGCGACGAGGTCAACACATCGACCAGCACCGGGCCGGGATGGGCAAGCGCTTCCTGCAACGCCGCATCCAGGAATTCGGACGATTCCACTCGGATGCCGCGTACGCCGACGGCTTCGGCCATGGCGGCGAAATTGGGGTTCTGCAGGTCGGTGCCGGTATCCAGGAACCCGGCCGCTTTCATTTCCATGGAGACGAAGCCCAACGAGCCGTTGTTGAAGACGACGATCTTCACGGGAAGCTGCAACTGCGACAACGACAGAAAATCTCCCATCATCATCGTGAACCCGCCATCGCCGGACATGGAAATCACCTGCCGGCCCGGCGCCGCCGCCTGCGCGCCGATCGCCTGGAGCATGGCGTTGGCCATGGAGCCGTGGTTGAAGGAACCCAGCAAGCGGCGCTTGCCGTTCATGGTGAGATATCTTGCCGCCCATACGGTGGGCGAACCGACTTCCGCTGCAAAGATGGCGTCGTCATCGGCCAATTCGTTGATGCGCCGGGCCAGATACTGGGGATGCAGCGGCCGGCCGGCGGGCGCGGGAGCGGCCAGGTTGTTGAGCTCTTTGCGGGAATCCCGGTAATGCCGAAGCGCGGCGTCAAGGAAGGCGCTGTCCTGGCGGTCCTCCAGTTGCTCGAGCAGCGCGGCGATGGTCTCGCCCACGTCGCCAACAAGACCCATCGTCAGCGGCACGCGTCGGCCCAGGGCGCTGGGATCGCGATCGACCTGCACGATCTTTGCGTGTTTGGGATAGAACGGGCGGTACGGAAAATCCGTGCCCAGCATCAGCAGCAGGTCGGCGTTTTCCATTGCGTGATAGCCGGAAGAAAAGCCGATGAAGCCGGTCATGCCGACGTCGCAAGGGTTGTCCCATTCGACGTGCTCTTTGCCGCGCAACGCATGGATGACAGGAGCCTTGAGCCGCTGGGCCAGCGCGACCACGGCATCGTGGCTGCCGGCGCAGCCGCTACCGGCCAGGATCGACACCTTCCCCGCCCCGTTCAGCAGTTGGGCCAGCTTCTTCACCGCCGTCGCGTCCGGGCGGATGTGAGGAGGCGCCGGAGGCTGCGGCCACGAGGCCGGCACGTCCGAAGGGGCTGCGGCGAGCGCCACGTCGCCCGGTATCACCAGGACGGACACGCCTTGCCTGCCGACCGCCGTATTGATGGCGCGGGCCAGTATTCCCGGAAGTTGCGCCGGGTTGGAGACAAGCTCGACGAAGTCGGAGCATTCCTTGAACAGGTCCTGGGGATGGGTTTCCTGGAAATATCCCAACCCGATCTCGGACGACGGAATGTGGGCGGCGATGGCCAGCACGGGGACGCGGCTGCGCTGGCAGTCGAACAGGCCATTGATCAGATGCAGATTGCCGGGTCCGCAACTGCCGGCGCATACCGCCAGCGTGCCGGTGATGGCAGCTTCTGCGCCGGCGGCGAAAGCCGCGGTCTCCTCGTGGCGGGTGTGCATCCACTCGATCCGGCCCATCCTGCGAAGGCTGTCGTTCAGTCCATTGAGACTGTCGCCTGTCACGCCCCAGATGCGGCGGACGCCAACTTCAGCAAGCACTTTGACAAGATAGTCTGCGACGGTTGCGGCCATGGATTGCTCCTTGAGGGAACGCCGCCGGGACACTTACCGCTACGGTTTGCCCTAGCGTCGGAAGTTGACTTGCGTGCGGGAAATCGTAGCACCGCGCCCGGCGCCCTGCGCAACGGCCGGACGCCGGTAGCCGCACGCTCACCGGCTAACATGACGGGATTATTCGACTGTTTTATTACCAAAACCAAAGGGACGGCCAACTGCCGTGGGCGCGGAAACATGAATGATTTGCCTGGCATGGCCCCGGCGCTGACAGCCGCCTTGGCGCCGCTGGATCCCGACACGCTCGACAGCCACGCCGACGCCGCCGTGCGCGACCTGATGCGCGAAGGCAGTTCGGCCAACACGGCATCAAGCTACCGCGCGGCGATCCGATACTGGTCGGCGTGGTTCGGGTTGCGGTATGGCAAGGCCTTCGCCTTGCCCGTGTCCGAGGCCGCAGTCATTCAATTCGTGGTGGACCACGCGCAACGGTCTTCCGATACCGGCCTGGAGTGGGAGCTGCCGCTGGCTCTGGACCGGGAACTGGTGCGGCTGAAGGCGAAAGGCAAGCTTGGCGCGCCGAGCCTGAACACGCTGCTGCAGCGCTTGTCCGTGCTGTCCAAGGCGCATGAGTTGCTGGGGCACCCGAACCCCTGTCGCGGCGCCGCTGTGCGAGAGCTGGTGTCCAAGACCCGCCGGGCCTATGCCCGCCGCGGCGTGGCGCCCGCGCGCAAAGAGGCGCTGACGCGCGAACCGCTTGAAGCCATGCTGGAGACCTGCGACGACTCGTTGCGCGGCAAGCGGGACCGTGCGCTGCTGCTGTTCGCTTGGGCCAGCGGCGGCCGCCGCCGCTCGGAGGTGGTGCGCGCCACGATGGAAAACACCCGCCGCACGGGCGATGGCTATCTTTTTACGATGGCGCATTCCAAAACAAACCAGACGGGCGCCGTCCGGGCGCAGGACCAGAAGCCGATCCTGGGCAAGGCTGCTGAAGCGCTGGCCGACTGGCTGGCAGCCAGCGGCGTCCAGCAAGGGCCGATCTTCAGGCGGGTGCGGCGTGGCGATGTCGTGGCCGAGCCGCTGGCGGCCGCGGCCGTGCGCGACATCGTCCTGGAACGCAGCCGGCTGGCGGGGCTGGACGGCGCGTATTCGGCGCACAGCCTGCGCTCGGGCTTTGTGACGGAAGCCGGCCGGCGCAACGTGCCGCTGGGCGACACCATGGCGATGACCGGCCACGCCAGCGTGGCGACGGTGATGGGGTACTTCCGGGCCGGGGCGGCGGCGCAATCGCCCGCGGCGCGCCTGCTGGACGACCCGCCTGCCCCAGACCTACAGGATCCGCGCAACCTGCCGTAATGCAGGCAGTGACTTTACAATCACTGCGCTCCGGCCCTCGTCCCGACCGATATCCTTCGAATCAACGGTAAGCGCCCGGACGCCTGGCTCGTCCGCTGCCCGTTCCGATCCCATGCAAATCAATCTCCGCGGGCTTGTGCTTGCGCTTACCGTCTTCAGCGCCATCGCCGCCACGGCCAATGCCCTGTATGCAAGCTATCGCGTGCAGCGGGAGCAATTGATCGAGAACACGCTCGAATCGAACCGCGTCTACGCGACGAAGCTGGCCGAAGGCGCGGCCAGTTTTCTGCGATCGGCGCAGCAGCAGTTGGGATACAGCGCCCGGCACATGCCCGATCTGATGGCGTCCCCGGATCGCCTGGCTGCCGAAGTGATGCGCGTGCAGCAACAGACGGACAGCTTCAACTCGGTGGGCGTGGTGGGCGCGGACGGCACCATCCTGGCCACCACGGCGTCTTTCCGCAACTTTCTGGGCGTGCAGGTCGACAGCCCCGGCAGCCGCGCCGCCTTGAGCAAACGCCAGCCCATGATCAGCAAGCCGTACGTGTCCATCGCGGGCAATCTGCTGATCAATGTCACGCACCCGATCTTTTCGAACGACGGCGTCTACATGGGGTACGTCGGGGGCACGATCTACCTGCGTAATGAAAGCGCGTTGAACGAGCTGTTGGGCAAGCATCATTACCACGACGGGTCGTATCTGTATGTGGTGGATGGCGATGGACAGCTTCTCTATCACACCGATCCCGCGCGCGTCGGCGAAATAGTCCTGACGAATCCGGTGGTCGCCTCGGTGATCAAGGGCAATACCGGCGCGATGCGCGTCATCAATACCAAGGGGGTGGACATGCTGGCCGGGTACGCACCGGTGCCCATCAGCGGTTGGGGCGTGGTGGCGCAGCGCCCCGCCCAGGTCACGTTGGAACCGATCCACGACCTGATCTGGGCGTTGCTGGGCTATGCCGCACCGCTGGCGGTGGCTTTCCTGCTGGCCATCTGGTGGTGCGCCCGCATGATTTCGCTGCCGCTGTCGCAACTGGCCACGAACGTGGAGCATCAGGACGTATCCGTGGCGATGCAGCGCGTGCAGTCCGTGAAGGCCTGGTACTTCGAGGCCGAACGGCTCAAGCGCGCCGTGATGGCCAGCTTCACGAGCCTGCAGGACAAGATCGGCAAACTGAACCTGGCGAGCATCACGGACCCGCTGACCGGGCTGCGCAACCGACGCGGCACGCAGGACGCGGTGGACCAGATGCAGGCCGGCAGCACGCCGTTTTCGGTGGTGGCGCTGGATATCGATCACTTCAAGCGCATCAACGATACCTACGGCCACAACGTCGGCGACGAGGTGATTCGCGATATGGCGCAGATCATGCGTGAATGTTCGCGGCCGTCGGACGTGCTGTGCCGCAACGGCGGAGAGGAGTTCCTGATCCTGTTGCCCGGCGTGGCGGCGCGGGAGGCGGTGAATGTGGCCGAGCGGCTGCGCGCGCATATTGCAGAACGGCCATTGCACGGCGCCAACCGCGTGACGGTATCGGCGGGCGTGGCCCAGTGGCCGTCGACAGGACCGGACGTGGATGAGACGTTCCGGGCGGCCGACGCGGCGTTGTATGTGGCCAAGCAGCAGGGGCGCAATCGCGTCGTCATGCACGAGGTGTGAAGCCCGTCGGGTGAATTCGCCGTGGCGGCGCCAAGCCGCAGCGGCTCGGCACCAGGATCCAGTGCGCGTTCCAGCAAGAGGCCTAGGCAGATATGACACGAAGACTGGTCGCCGCAAGATTTCGCAGAAAACCGCAATTAACCGCATTCCAGCGAAATATTCTTGCCTACATAAATTGAAATCCGGCGGAATCTGCCAAAGCCCCAATATCAGCAAGGGCAATTACAGTATTCTGCGCAGCTTCGACTTTGCCTGGACCTGCACGCCGAGATGTTGCGCCCCGCCGTCGCGCCAAAATCCCTGGAACGTCATTTCATCGCGCTGGCTGTAGGCGTGCTGTTGCTGGTGTCGGTGCTTGCCGGCATCCTGCTGTACCAGAACTGGCAGTCGTACGGCGCGGCGTCGGAGGCGCGGCAGGCATTTGCCTCGGTGCGCGCGACGATCCGCGTCATGGAGCGAGCCTCCGCCGAGCGCGGCCCCATGAACGCGGCGCTGGGATCTGCCCTGCCCGTGCCGCCGGAGGTCATGGCATCGCTGGCCGCGGCTCGGACACGCACGGACAGGTTGATCGAGGCGCTGCTGGCGCTGCACGCCGGCGCCGACGGCAAAGCCAAGCGCGGCGAGATCCAACGCATACGCCAGGCGCTAGCCGAAGCGCGCCAGGACGTCGACCGACTGATCGCCGCCCCGCGCGGTCAGCGATCCGGCCAGATGCTGTGGGACGCGGTCAGCGCCATGGTGCGCATCATTCCGCAATGGCAGGCGAGCCTGGCCGTCAACGCGGGGCTGGTCATGCGCAGCGAAGCCAATGCGCCCAGCCTGTTGACGCTGGCACTGCTGGCCAGCGAACTGCGCGAACAGGCCGGCCTGCTCGGTTCCACCTATACGCCCGCTTTAAGCCAGCGCCGGCAGTTGACCGACGAGGAACAGTACCGTATCGAACGCGTGCTCGGCAGGATCGACGAGTTGCACGCGCTGATCAGGGCTCGGATGGCGACACATCCGGATGTGCGGGCGACCGAGGTGTATGCGCGGATGGAAGCGCGCTATTTTGGCGAAGGCCTGGCCTACCTTGACGATGTGCGCGAGCAGGCATCGCGGCAGTGGGACGAAGCCTCTGTCTCGACTGGCGATCTGGCCGCGGCGTATGTGCCGATGATGGGCGCCATCACCGAGTTCCGCGACGTGCTGCTGGACGAGATGGAACGTCACATCGACGCGCACCGCATGTCAGCAGCCCGATTGCTTGCCGTGACCCTGGCGGCGACCGCCCTGCTCGTGGCGGCGCTGGCCGTGGCGCTGGTGCAATTCCGCAAGCGCGTGATCCAGCCTTTTGCACTGGCCACGCGCATCATCGGATCAATCGCCAGCGGGTCGACGCCGGCCAAGATTCCACCGGGCAAATACCATGGCGAAGTCGAGGAGGTCTTCAATGCGCTGCGCGTGTTGAAGGAAAACGCCGCGGCGCGCAAGCGCCTTGAGACGGAGCGCGACCGGCTGATTGCGGACTTGGCGCATACCGCCGAAACGGACTACCTGACGGGATTGTTGAACCGGCGCGCCTTCGAGAAGCGGTTTGAGGCGGCGTGCGCCCATTGGGACGAAAGCCAGCCGATGCTGGCCTTCATCCTGTTCGATATCGACCACTTCAAGACCATCAATGACACGTACGGCCATGCGAGCGGCGACCTGGCGCTCAAGGCCGTGGCCGATTTATGCCGCACAGTCTGGCGTCAGTCAGATGTGGTCGCGCGCGTGGGCGGAGAGGAATTTGCCGTGCTGTGCCGCACGCGCGGCGCGCAGCAGGCGGTAGAGATGGCGGAACGCATGCGTGCAAGCATCGGCGCAAGCACCGTCACGTCGGAAAGCGGCGCCACGTTTGGCCTGACGGCCAGCTTCGGCGTGGCATGCATTTCCTGGAGCCATGCGGAATCCGTCAGCGGCCTTTTCCGTGCCGCTGACGAACTCTTGTATCTGGCGAAATTGAACGGGCGCAATCAGGTCCAGCAACGCACCCTGGGATGACATCGTTTCTGGCGGCCCGGAAGTTTGGTGGCCCAGAAGCTAGACGGCCCAGAAGCTAGACGGCCCAGAAGCTTGACGGCGGCTGGGCCGTCTAGCTTCTGGGCCGATGGGCGATGCGCTCAGCGGATTACCTGACTACTGCTACCTGCAGAGCGGATTGCCCGCTTGCCGGATTACGACTTGACGCGTGAAACGTCGGCCTGCTTGGAGGTCTCGGCGCTACGGGAAGGCGCGTCGTGACGGTCGGACTGCTTGTTGGATTCGGGCGCTTTCCAATTCAGCGGGGGGATCTCGAAGCTTCCCTTCTTGGCAGTCAATTGATGAGTCATAAGCATGCTCCTGGACAGGCACATGGCTTCCCCCGCCGAGCACCATGCACAGATTCTGGCGGGCCATGAATGCCGCGGGTGCGGGGGAGCATTCAGAAAGCAGGCGGCGCCGGGAAGAGGTATCGGCAGTTTTATTGTTTTTTTGCCGATAGATGAAAGATTTTAGCTCAAAGTTGACAGAAATAGCAAGCAGGAGTACCGGATGCCGTTTGCTCGCGGCATCCATTCGATGCCAAGCGGTGCTGGCAACGACTCAAAACTGCGAGTGATTGACTTTGGAGAATGATCGTTCTACCATCTGCCCATTGCAGATAGAACGATCATTCTCCATATGTCCGACACCGCCCTCACCCCCGCCTCCGACGTGCGTGAAAAGCTGCTGCGCGCCACCGAACATCTGATCTATGGCGGCGGCATCAATGCCACCGGCATGGACCTCATCGTCAAGACCTCTGGCGTATCCCGCAAGACCATCTACAACCACTACGGCACGAAGGAAGTCCTGGTTGCCGCTGCACTGACGGCCCGCGACGAGCGTTGGATGCAGTGGTTCATCGACGCCACGACCCGCGCGCCCTCGCCGCGTGCTCGCCTTCTGTCCATCTTTGATGCGCTGCGCGAATGGTTCGCGTCGGACGGCTTTCGCGGCTGCGCGTTCATCAACGCCGCCGGCGAAATCGGCGACGCGGACAGCCCGATCCGCGCGGTAGCCCGGCGCCACAAGGAACGTCTGCTTGCCCACGTGCTGTCGCTGGTGCAGGCCGCGGGCCTGCCGCACGCCGATGAGCGCGCGCGCCAATTGCTCGTGCTGATCGACGGTGCGATTGCCGTGGCCATGGTCACGGGCGATGCATCCATCACCGACAGCGCCGAACGCGCCGCCCAGGCGCTGCTTGACGCGGACCACTGAGTCCGCGTCCTCCACTTGCTTTTTTCACCCCCCTGTCCATGAGGCCTTTGCCATGACGACCCCCTCCGAAGTCCGCCCGCCCCTTCCCCCCTTCACGCACGAAAGTGCCATCCAGAAGGTCCGCCTGGCCGAAGACGGCTGGAACAGCCGCGATCCCGACAAGGTTTCGCTGGCCTACAGCCTGGACACGCACTGGCGCAACCGCGCCGAGTTCGCAACGAACCGCGAGGAAGCGCGTGCGTTTCTGGCGCGCAAATGGGCGCGCGAGCTGGACTACCGCCTGATCAAGGAGCTGTGGGCCTACAACGGCAACCGCATCGCGGTGCGCTATGCCTACGAGTGGCATGACGATTCGGGCAACTGGTTCCGTTCGTATGGCAACGAGAACTGGGAGTTCAACGAAGACGGCCTGATGTTCAACCGCTATGCGTGCATCAACGACATGCCGATCAAGGAAGCGGACCGCAAGTTCCATTGGCCGCTGGGACGCCGTCCCGACGATCATCCGGGGCTGTCGGAACTGGGCCTGTAGTACCCATCAATACGCATGCGCGCATGTGATCCGCATGCGCGCAACGCCCGCTTTTCGGTTGAAAAAGGCCTAGGGATTTCCCCCGGTTTCGTGGCGATACGCACACCCGCGCGCAACTTTCGCGAACCTTGAAAGGTGAACGGAAGTTTGGATTTTTAGACTCCCGCATTCATTGCAGTGTCAGCTTTTGTTCAGACCGCAGTCAGACATAAGCACAACAACGGGAGGAAAAGACCATGCAATCAAAAAGCAGCGCCGTACGGCGCGAGGCGTGGGCCGCGGGCACGATGATCGTGCTGGGCCTGGGCGCCATCGCGCAGGCGTCAACCTACACATTGGGAAGCCTTGATCGCATGGGTCCTGGCATGTTCCCCGCGATTCTGGGCGTGCTGCTCGTCCTTCTGGGGCTGGCCATTGCCAAGACAGCGACGTCGCCCGTGGTTGCCGAGGAAGATGCCGAAGAAGTGGCGCCGCCCGAGTGGCGCGGCTGGGGCTGCATCATCGGCGGGTTGCTGTCCTTCATTCTGATCGGCAAGTTCGGCGGCCTGGTGCCGGCGACCTTCGTGCTGGTCTTCATCTCTGCCATGGGCGATCGCCAGCACACCTGGCGCAGCGCAGCCATTCTTGCCGCCGGTGTGACGGTGCTTGGCGTGGCGGTTTTCTCCTGGGCCCTGCAGCTCCAGTTTCCGTTGTTCCGCTGGGGTTGATCCATGGAAATCTTCAATAACCTGATGCACGGGTTCTCTGTCGCGTTCGCGCTGGACAACCTGATGTGGGCCATCTTCGGCGTGTTCATGGGCAACCTGATCGGCGTGCTGCCGGGCATGGGCGTGCTGGCCGCCATTTCGATCCTGCTGCCGCTGACCTACACGATGACGCCCACCGCGGCGTTGGTGATGCTGTCCGGCATCTACTACGGCTCGCAATACGGCGGCGGGATCACGTCGATCATGCTAAACCTGCCGGGCACCGCGTCGCATGCGGTAGCGTGTCTGGACGGCAATCCGCTGGCGCGCAACGGCAAGGCCGGCTCGGCGCTTTTCATGCTGATGTTCTCGTCGTTCTGCGGCGCGTCCGTCGGCATCCTGGCGATGATCCTGTTCTCGCCGCTGCTGGTTGACGTTGCGTTCAAGTTCGGTCCGGCCGAGTACTTCTCGATGATGATGCTGGGCCTGCTGGCCGGCGCCACGCTGGCCAAGGGATCGGCGATCAAGGGCGTGGCGATGGTCGTGGTCGGCCTGCTGCTGGGCGTGGTGGGCACGGACGTCAACACGGGCACGATGCGCTTTCACTTCGGCATCCTGGAACTGTCCGATGGCCTGCAGATCGTGGCGCTGGCCATGGGCCTCTTCGGCGTGGCGGACTTCCTGAAGAACATCAATCGCATCGGCGGCGACAGCAAGGTCACGTCCGCGAAGGTGAGCCTGAAGTCCATGCGTCCGGAAGCCGGCGACATCAAGCAATCGCGCGGCGCGCTGGTGCGCGGCACGGCCATCGGCGCGGCGTTCGGCATCCTGCCGGGCACGGGTCCGACCATTGCGTCGTTCATCTCGTACGCAACGGAAAAGAAGGTTGCAAAGGAACCGCGCCGTTTCGGCCGCGGCGCCATCGAAGGCATCGCCGGTCCGGAAGCGGCCACCAGCGCCTCGACGCAGACCAGCTTCATCCCGACCATGAGCCTGGGTATCCCTGGCGACCCGGTCATGGCGCTGATGCTGGGCGCGCTCATCATCCACGGCATCCAGCCGGGTCCGCAGATGATGATCGAGCACGCCGACATGTTCTGGGGGCTGATCGCCAGCTTCTGGGTCGGCAACGTGCTGCTGCTGCTCTTGAACCTGCCGCTGATCGGCATGTGGGTGCGCCTGTTGACCGTTCCCTTCCGCTATCTGTTCCCTGCTGCGCTGTTCTTTGTCTGCGTGGGGGTCTACAGCACGAACAACAACCTGTTCGACGTGGGGATGGTGACCTTGTTTGGCGCGGCGGGTTACGCGCTGATCCGGCTGCGGTTTGAACCGGCGCCGCTGCTGCTGGGCTTTGTGCTCGGGCCGATGGTGGAAGAAAACTTCCGCCGCGCCCTGCTGCTGTCCCGTGGTGAGCTGTCGATCTTCGTGACGCGGCCCATCAGCCTGGGCTTCATCCTGGCGTGCGTGGGACTGATCGCGTTGCTCGCGGTGTCGGCCCTGCGCGCACGCAAGGCGCGCGAAGCGCTCAAGCACGCGGAGTCTGCTGCGTAACCGCAAGGCAAGTTTCGGGGTAGTGCTGCTTTGGCCGGTCTCGCAAGGACCGGCCTTTTTTTTGCGTATCGCTGGCTGACCGCAAACGCCGCGCACGTCTGGCTGGCGTTGTGGGGCTTTTATGCCTTGGCGGCGACGGGAACCCGGAAGGGAACGCCCAATCGATTGAACGCGTTCATGGCAGCGATCGCGATCGTAAGGTCGACCAGGTCCTTCGGTGCGAACGCGGCCGAGGCGGCGGCGTAGGCTTCGTCCGAGGCGTGCGTTTCGCTGACGCGGGTCACTTCCTCTGCCCACGCCAATGCTGCGCGTTCCTGGTCTGAGAACAGGTGGTGAACTTCGTCCCACACGGGCACCAGCGTGATCTTGTCGACCGACATGGTTTTGCGCAGGTCACGGGTGTGCAGGTCGATGCAGTGCGCGCAGCCATTGATCTGCGAGACGCGCAGAAAAACGAGATGCACGAGTTCCGCGGGTAGCGCCGTGCGCTGCGTGACGTAGTGATGGATACCAAAGAGCGCCTTCGCGCCGTCGGGTGCGGTTTCTTGCCAGTTCAGGCGGGTCATTCCAATTCCTTTTGCTGTGGTTGATGACCGCAACATTACCCTGCCGCATGCCGGTGCAACAGGGCCAAGAATTGGCGTATTGACTGATCCAAGATGACTGGGCCCCTTCCTGGCCAGCGGCATTGCCTACCTTTTCCCGAAGGCGGCCTTTCAGCGTTCGGGTGCGGACGCGTCGCTGCCGCCATGACCGTCGATGTGCCCAAGCGGGCGGCCCGGATCCAGGCGGTCGCGCACGCGCTGCTTCAGCACCTTGGCGTCGGGAAAACCGCCGTCGCGCTTGCGGTCCCAGATCAGGTCGCCGTTGTAGGTGATCTGGAAAATGCCACCTGTACCCGGTTGCAGCGCCACTTCGCCCAGATCGGTCGAAAACGTGGATAGCAGTTCCTGCGCCATCCAGCCGGCGCGCAGCAGCCACTGGCACTGCGTGCAGTAAAGGATGACGATGCGAGGGCGCAAGGCGGGCGGGTTCATGGGTGAGTGATTCTACTCCGGCGCGACCGCCCGCGATCCTGGATAATGTCGGGTTTTCCCGGGTCTGCAATGGGCCCTAGAGCCTGCAATGAAGTCTGCCTTGACGCCCCGAGGCCAGCGCTGGCTGATCGGTCTTTTGATGGGACTGGTCACGCTTACGCCGATGGCCATCGACATCTACCTGCCCTCCCTGCCCGCCATGGCGCACGCGTTTGACGAGCCCATCGGCGCGCTGCAGGCCAGCATCACGCTTTTCATCTTCGCGGTCGGTCTGGGTCAGGTCTTGATCGGACCGCTTGCCGACCGCTATGGCCGGCGGCCCGTGGCGCTGTGCGGGGCGCTGGCGTATCTGGCGGGCTCCGCGCTGGGCGCGGCGGCGACATCGCTCGACGTGTTCTATGCCGCGCGCATTGTGCAGGGACTTGGCGCGTGTTCCGCGTCGCTGGTGGCGTTTGCCGCCGTCCGCGATTGCTTCAGCCCGGCCGTCGGCGCGCGCGTCTATAGCTATCTGAACGGCGCGCTGTGTACGGTGCCCGCGCTGGCGCCGATGGTGGGCGGCATGCTGGCGCTCCACGCGGGCTGGCGCAGCACGTTCGTGTTCATGGCGGTGTTCGCGCTGGCGTTGGCGGCGCTGCTTGCGCTGCGCTTCGAGGAGACGCGGGCCAAGCAGGCCCACCGCCCGGGCGCGCTGTACAGCCTGCCCCGCTATGCGCCCATCGTTGCCAGCGGCAGGTTCCTGTACTTCGCGTGCTTCGGCATGGCGGGCATGGCCATGATCCTGGTGTTCGTGTCGGCCGCGCCGGTCGTGCTGGTGCAGCAACTCGGCTATTCAGAGCTGGGATTTTCGGCGTGGTTCGGTGGCAATGCGGCCATCAACATCGCCGCCTTCTTCCTGGCGCCGGCATTCATCGCTCGGTATGGCCGCTACACCATGGTGCGCGTCGGCATGACGGCGTTGCTGCTGGCGTCGGCGTTGCATCTGGGGGCATGGCTGTGGGCGCCGCTTTCCGCCTGGATCTTCATGCTGCCGGTGGCGGTGCTGACCGTGGGGTTCTCGCTGGCGTTGGGATCGGGGTTGAGTCTGGCGCTGGAACCGTTCGCGGACCGCGCGGGCACCGCTGCAGCGGTCTACGGGCTGTTCCAGATGAGCGGGTCGGCCGTGATCGCGACCGTCTTGCTCGATAGCGGGATGGCGCCGCAGGCCGCCATGGCGTTGATCGGGGCGGTGATTGTGGCGCCGTTGCTGCTGCTGTCGCCGGCACTGGGCCGGCGGATCGATGCACGCAATGGCTAGACCAGCCAGCCCAGCGACCAGCCGCTGACGGCGGCCAGCAGCACCACCCACACCGGCGACCACCGGCCATAGACCAGCAGCGCAAACAGCAGCAACGCCAGGCCGAAGTCGGCCTTGCCGAGAATCGCGCTGGTCCAGACGGGGTCGTACAGCGCGCCGAGCAGGATGCCGACGACGCTGGCATTCACGCCGGCCACCATGTTGCGCACGCCGGGCCGGCGGCGCAACGTATCCCAGAATGGCAGCGCCGCGGCGAGCAGCAAGGCGCCCGGCACGAAGATGACGCACAGCAGCGTCAGGCCGCCCGCCCAGCCGGACAAGGGGCCGGACGACATGGCGCCCAGGAACGCCGCGAAGGTGAACAACGGGCCGGGCATGGCCTGCGCCGCGCCGTATCCGGCCAGAAATTCCGCGTTGGACACCATCCCGGAAGAGACGGACGCGGTTTCGAGCAGCGGCAGCACCACGTGCCCGCCGCCGAAGACCAGGGCGCCGGCGCGGTAGAAGCCGGCGATCTGGCTGGCCAGCGCCCCGTCCGACAGCAGCGCCCACAATGGCAACCCTGCCATCAACGCGGCAAACAGGCCCAGCGACACCAGACCCGCCGCGCGCGGCACGCCCGACGAGGCATTGGACAGGACGGGCCGGGGCGGCAATTGCAGGAAGGCCGCGCCGATCACCGCACCCAGCACGACGGCCCCGATCTGCGCCAGCGCCGTGGGCAGCACCACGGTGAGCAATGCGGCGGCGATAGCCAGCGCGGCGCGCGGCCTGTCCGGACAGAGCGATCTGCCCATGCCCCAGACCGCCTGCGCCACGATGGCGACCGCCGCGACCTTCAGGCCATGGATGGCGGCCGATTCGGACAGCCAGCCATAGTGGGCAAGTCCCATGGCAAAGCCGATCAGGGCGAGCGCCGATGGCAGCGTGAATGCGATCCACGCGGCCAGCATGCCGGCCCAGCCGGCCCGGCGCAGGCCGATCGCCATGCCGACCTGGCTGCTGGCGGGGCCTGGCAGAAACTGGCACAACGCGACCAGATCGGAAAACGCGTAGTCATCGAGCCAGCGTCGCCGGTCGACGAATTCAGTGCGGAAGTAACCCAGGTGCGCCACCGGTCCGCCAAAGGACGTCAAGCCCAGGCGCAGGAAGACCAGAAACACTTCAAGGCAGGATCCGCGGCCTGTCTGGGCGCGTGCGCCGGTGGTCGGCTTGCTGTCGACATGTTCGTCATGGGGGGATGGGTGCGGCATCGGCTCGGGCTTCTTGGGAGTCGGGGCGGCGATGTCTTTCGGGCCCCAGTTCCAAGCTTATAGCCGGGCCACGGCCGGGATTCAATCGGATAAATGTCAGGAATTGGCGCTTGCCGCGCCTTGCTCGCGGCGGATCATGGCCCATACCAAAAGCGGATTCATGGCACTTCAGCGTTAGGCCAATCGGCCGCATCATGGTCCGGTCAGTTCAACTTCCATCGCATCAGAAAGGTATGCACATGAGCCAGCGTTTGAATTATTTCCAGGTGTCCGAAGTCCTGTCGAAGAAGTATGTCGATTTGAGCATGGCGCTCAAGAAAACCGCCGTGGTCCAGGAATTGGGAGACCTGGTCGATATCCGCGCCTCGCAGATCAACGGCTGCGGATTCTGCCTGGACATGCACGTAAAGGAGGCGACGATCAAAGGCGAGCGCGCGTTGCGCCTGCATCACGTCGCCATCTGGCGCGAATCGCCGCTTTTCTCGCCACGTGAACGCGCTGCATTGGAATGGACCGAGGCGCTGACCACCCTGCCCCCTCATGGCGTGCCGGACGCAATCTACGACGCCGTGCGCGCCCAGTTCACGGAAAGCGAGCTCTCGGACCTGACGTTCCGGGTGGTCGCGATCAATGGCTGGAATCGCCTGAACGTCGCCTTCCGCACTGTTCCAGGTTCGGCCGACCAGGCCTTTGGCCTGGACAAGGCGGGCCTGAACTGACCAGCGCTTGCCTTCCGCGTTTCACATCAGTTGCTGGATCCGGCGGGCCAGTTGCTCCGCCTGCTCGGCCGACACGATGTTGGTGAAGCTCATGAGCAGGCCGGAGCGCGCATCGGGCGCCGCCGACCAGTGCGACAAGGCTTGCGCATACAGGCCGTGCTGCAGCATGCGCGACGCCAGTTCGCGATCGGTCTGATGGCCTTCCAGGCGCGCCACCAGGTGCATGCCGCCCGGCTGCAAATCGATGCGCAAGCGGGACCCCATGACATCGGTCAATGCTGCCGCCGTGGCGTGGCGCCGTTCGCAGTACAGGCGGCGCATGCGCTGGATGTGACGCGCGAAATGGCCTTCGTTGATGAACGACGTCAGCACGGCCTGCGTCAACGCCGGTGCGCCGCCCGCCAGCAGCATACACAGGCGCTCGAAACGCGGCACCTGCTCTTCGGGCACGACCAGATAGGCAAGCCGCATACCCGGGAACAGCACCTTGCTGAAGGTGCCCGAATACAGCACCCGGCCCTGCCGGTCCAGACTTTTCAGCGCGGGCAGCGGACGGCCGACGTAGCGGTACTCGCCGTCGTAGTCGTCTTCCACGATCCACGCGCTGTTGCGTTCAGCCCAGTCCAGCAAGGCCTGGCGCCGGGGCAGCGACAGCGACAGGCTCAGCGGACTTTGATGCGCGGGCGTCACGACGGCCCCCCGGGCCCGCGGCTCCTGCGCGATGCCCGCCTCCACCACCAAACCTTCCGCGTCCACACGCACGGGCACGGCCTGCATCCCGGCCTGCGCCAGCAGCACCCGGGTGGGCGGATAGCCGGGGTCTTCCACCCAGACCGAATCGCCGGGCTTGAAGAGCGCCTGCATGATGAGCTGCATGGTGTTGTTGTAGCCCGACGTGATGAACACCTGGCGCGGCGTGCACTGGATGCCGCGCGCGACCTGCAGGTAAGCCGCCGTGGCGGTCCGCAGCCCAAGCAATCCGGCAGGATCCGGGTAGCCGAGGTCGGGCGGCTGCATGCCGCGCAGATGCCGCGCGCCCAGCCGCGCCCAGATCTTGCGCGGAAAGGCGTCCAGCGCGGGCAGCCCCATCTGGAATGGCAGCGGCGCGGCCGGCCGCGGCCAGCGATCTTCGACCGCCTCGGCGGGCCGGGCCCGGGCCGCCGGGGCCGCCGGGGCCGCCGAGGCCATACGCGCGGCGGGTTGCAGGTTGGGTGCGACCACGGTGCCCGCTTGGCCGCGCGCCTGGATGTACCCTTCCGACGCCAGCAGCGAGTAAGCGACTTCAATGGTGCCGCGCGCCACGCCGATTTCCTTGGCGAGCGCGCGTGCCGACGGGATGCGGTCGCCGGGTTTGAGGGCGCCTTCGGCGATGGCGCTACGGAAACGCTCGTAGACCTGCCGGTACAGCGGGAGGCCGGCGGCGTCGGCGACGGTTTGCAGAGCGTCGGGTGTTGCAGGAATCATGGCATAGTCCGTAAGCGCATTTATGGCCCTTCAAATTATGGCATGCGCTTTTTAAGATTCGTACTCACGGTGGGCGTACGTTCAGCGCCCCAACCCCTGAGGGACTGATCCATGCATACATCCTCCACTGAGCCGGCACTGCGCCATCTGGAGACGCCGGAAGAATGGCGGGCTTGCCTGCCGCTGATGCGCGAACTGCGTCCGCATCTGGCCCAGGCGGACGACTTCGTCCAACGCCTGGCCCGGATGCACCAGGAAAACTACCGGCTGCTGGCCGTCATGCGTGACGGCCAGGCGGTGGCGCTGGCGGGATACCGCTATCAGGAAAACCTGATCTATGGGCGCTTCATGTACGTGGACGACCTGGTCGTGGATCCCTCGGCGCGCGGCAGCCGCTGGGGCGCCCGGCTGATCGCCGAACTGGACCAACTCGCTCGCGATGCGGACTGCGACAAGTTTGTGCTCGATACCGGGCTGGGCAACGCGCTGGCGCAACGCTTCTATTTCCGGCAGGGCCTGTTGACCAGCGCCATCCGGTTCAGCAAACCCTTGAAAGGAAGTTCCGAATGAGCATTCTTCGAATTCGCTGCAGCCCGCGGGGGCTCGAGTCCGAAAGCTATCGCCTGTCGCAGCAGATCATCGACCGGCTGACGCGGACGGGTCCGGCCGGCGGCCTGGACGTCGTGGAGTTCGACGCCACCACCCTCACCCATGCGGATGGCGACTATGCGGCTGTGCTGGCGGCGCGAGACGAACCCGAAGCCGACGGACTGGAAAATGGCTCGCTGCTCGCGTCCGGCGATCTGATCCGGATGCTGGACGAGGCCAGCCACGTCGTGCTGGCGACGCCGATGCACAACTTCACCGTGCCCTCCTCGCTGAAAGCGTGGCTGGACCACGTGGTCCGGGTCCGCCACACGTTTCACATCACGCCCCAAGGCAAGGTTGGCGTGCTCGCTGACAGGCCGGTGTATGTCGCGATTTCGTCGGGTGGCGCGTTCAGCGGTGAAGAGGCCCGTCAGCCGGACTTCCTGACGCCGTACCTGCGTCACGTGCTGGCGACGATCGGATTGACGCAGGTGACCTTTGTCGCGGTCGAGGGAACGGCCCGGGGCCCGGAATGGCTGGAGGTTGGCCGGGCGCGTGCCCAGGCTGCGCTGGGCACAATTTCGTTCGAAAGAACGTCGGAGGAAGCGCCCGCCTGAGGCCGTTTACGCTTGCTTGCGTTTTGATGCGAACGACGCACCTCGCAGTCCCGAAATCCCGCCGGATTTCGGGACTTTTTATTAACGGATTTTGCGCAAAACGAGGCGCGGATTATCAGGCGCTTCGCAATGGATTTATCCGAGCCCAGCAATTCGCATTCCCGGATCGCCAGATGAAATAACGTGCCGAAGAAATTTCATAGCAGCCCGCTGCGGCCATATTGTAGAAATACATGCGTCTTTTCAATGGCTTGAGCCACTAAGTTGAATTCAATCCTGCAATCGTATTCAAGTATTTATTTTCCTCATAAATCTGCGAACGATTAAATGTCATTGCGCCGCAACATTATCAATCGCCAATAATTCACACTGAAACATCAGAAACTAAACGTAGGTTGCATACAGAGATAATCCGCAATTATGTCGAACTATGTCGTTACGTTTGACGCGAATTGTTTACAGCCGCGACCCTCATTTGCCCCCAACACTGACCCCTATTCAGCGGACGGGACAACAACATCAACCGCCGCCGGGTACCTGAAGTTGCAGCACCGCCTTGTCCGTTTGCGGCTGGTTGATGTGTGCGAAAAACGGGTAAGGCTCCTTCCGTCCCCTGGAGCTGACAATGACATCTGGCCACCGGCATGGCTATTTCCCCGTTCCCCTTCATCTGAACTATGTCTGGCGCGTCCTCGCGCTGCTAATGCTGCCCATGCCAGCCGCGCTGGCATGCACGACGACCGGCGCCAGCATCCTCTGCAATGACGCGTGGACGCTGTTGAATCCGAACACGGTCACCAGCAGCGCCAACGATGTTTCGGTACTGGTGACGCCGGCAGGCCAGTCCTCAGGACCTTTGGTTGCACTGCCGGGCTCGGCCGCCGTCAAGCTGACCGGCCGCAACACCACGCTCACCAACCAGGGACTGATCGACCCCACGCTGTCCCTGGCGGCGGTCGGCACGTCTGGCGCGATCATGGGCAACGCGTCAAACGCCGGCGCAGTGCGCGTCAACAACAGCGGCACGTTGTACGGCGCCGGCCTGTCGGTGCTGGGTCTGCAGGTGCTCACCACGCTGGACGGCGCCGCCCTCTCCCTGCGCAGCAATGCCACGGGCAGCATCAACATCGACAACTCGGGCACGATCGGCCTGAAACCGGGCCTGCTTTCCCTGTCGTTGCTCAATCTCAGCCCCGTCATTGCCGCCTATGGCGGCGCGCCGGTCACCGTGAACAATGCGGCCGGCGGTGTCATCAACGGCCGTGTGGGCCTGGGCCGATCGGCCACCGGCAACAGCTTCGTCAACGCGGGCACGATCAATGGCAGCGTGAGCATGGGGCAAAACAGCACCAACACGTTCACCGCCGTGACCGGGTCAACCATCTCGGCGGGCGGCCCGGACGTGGGCGTCGACCTGGCCGTGGCCGGCCTGGACGTCAGCATCGCGCTGGGCTTTGCCCAGGGCGGCACGGTGGACGGCGGCGCGAACGGCAACAACACGCTGGTGTTGCAAAACCCCGGCGCAACCGGCACCACTGGCACCGGCACGGCAAGCTCGACGGTGTACCGCAACTTCAACAACCTGCGCGTCAATGGCGGCACCTGGACGATCAACGGGCCACTGGTCAGCGGCCAGACCACGCTGAACGGCGGCCTGGTCAACTTCGACAGCAACACCGCATTCGGCGCTGGCACGCTTGTCGGCAACGGCGGCGCCATTGCGCCGGCCACGTCGGGGCTGTCGTTGGCGAACGCCATCCAGCTCAATGCGGGCGGCCTGGGCGTCCAGGGCACGAACAACATGACGCTGGCCGGCAACATTTCCGGCGCCGGCGCGCTGGACAAGTCCGGCGCGGGCGTCCTGACGCTCAATGGCACGAACACGCACATTGGCGGCGTGCGGCTCGGCGGCGGCGGATTGGCGCTGGGCGGCAACAGCGCGCTGGGATTGGGCGACCTCGTTGTGTACGGCGCGTCGTCGCTGCAGCCCGGCAGCGCCACCAGCCTGTCCAACAACATCGTGCTCGGCGCCGACCTTGCCCTGACCAACCCCTCCGCCCTCACCCTTTCCGGCGCGCTGTCGGGCGGCTCGGCGCTGGTCAAGAGCGGCGCCGGCATCCTGACCCTCACGGGTGCGAACTCGCATGCCGAGACGCGCATCAGCGCCGGTGGATTGGTCGTGGGCAACAACACGGCGCTGGGCGCGGGGCCGCTCACCGTCAACGGTGCGGCGACACTGGCCTCATCCACCAGCGTCGCGCTGCAGAACGCGATGGTGTTGAACAATGCACTGACGCTGAACGGCGCCGAAACGCTGACGCTGAACGGGCCGATCAGTGCCGCGGGATCGCTGGTGAAGACCGGGTCGGGGGTGTTGAACCTGAACGGCGCCAACACCTATGCGGGCGGCACCACGCTGGCTGGCGGCACGGTCAACGTGGGCGCGTCCGGCGCCCTAGGCACCGGCGTGGTCACCGTCAGTGGCGCGACCACCCTGGCCGGTTCGGGCGTGGCGTTGGGCAACAACTTTACGCTCGGCAACGCGCTGACCGTGGCTGGCGCCAACAACCTGACGCTCAACGGCACGATGTCGGGCGCCGGCGGCACATTGGTGAAGACTGGCACCGGGTCCTTGACGCTTAACGGCACCAACAGTTTCGGCGGCGGCACGCTTGCGGCGGGAACGATCATCGCAGGCGCGAACAACGCGCTGGGCACCGGCGTGGTCAACGTGACCGGCGCGGCTACCGTGGACAGCACTGCGCCCGTCAGCCTGGGCAACCAGTTCGTGCTGGGCGACCGGCTCACCGTGGGCGGCAGCCAGGCGCTGACCCTGGCCGGCGCGCTATCGGGCGGCGGCACGCTGGTCAAGAACGGCAATGCGAACCTGACCTTGTCTGCCGTCAACACGCACTCCGGCGGCGTACTGCTCAACGCGGGCCAGTTGACGCTGGCGAACGCGCAAGGCCTGGGCTCCGGACTGCTTGACGTCCAAGGACCGGCGACGCTGGCCGTGGGCAATCTGACCGTGGACAACAACGTCCGCCTCGGCAACACGCTGGGCATCGCCACCGGCGGACAGGCGTTGAACCTGTCGGGCAACCTGTCCGGCGGCGGCGCCATCGCCTTGAACGACGCCGGCACGTTGACGCTCTCGGGCAACAACACGCATGGCGGCGGTGTCGCGCTGAACGCGGGGACGTTGATCGCCGCGAGCGACACCGCGCTGGGCAGCGGCACACTGGCCGTCGGCGCAGACGCCACGCTGCAGAGCACGGCGGCGCGAAACTTCGTCAACAACGTTGCACTGACCGGCAACCTGACGGTGGCCGGTGCGAACGATGTCGGATTGGCCGGCGCGATTGCCGGACCCGGGCGCGTGGTGATGAACGGCCCGGGCACGCTGACACTGTCGGGCGCCAACACACATGGCGGCACAACCATCAGCAGCGGCACCGTGCTGGCTGGCGCGGGCAGCCTGGGCGCAAGCGTGCTGAACAACTCGAAACTTGTGATCGGCCAGAACGTGGATGCGACCTACGCGGGCGCGATCAGCGGATCAGGCAGCGTGGATGTGGCGGCCAACGCGCAGACGCTGGTGCTGAGCGGCAACAACACATTCACCGGCGGTTTGAACCTGCTGTCCGGCACGGTGGAGACGCGCGGCGGACAAGCGCTGGCTGACAGCGTGGCCGTGAACCTGGGCGCCGGCACGGTGTTGCGGCTGGCGGACAGCGAGACATTCGGCTCGCTTGCCGGCGCCGGCCGGCTGGACCTGGGCGCTGGGGCGACGGTGCAGATGGGGCAGGACAACGCCAGTTCGATTTTCGGCGGCGCGCTGACGGGCGCGGGCAATGTGGTCAAGAACGGCACCGGCACGCTGACGCTTACGGGCAACAGCACGCAAAGCGGCTCGTTCGACCTGGTGTCCGGCGGGCTGGACGTGAACGGCAGCCTGGCCAGTACGCAAGTGAATGTGGGCGCCGGCGCGACGCTGGCGGGCTCGGGCGTCCTGAGCGGCGCGACGACGATTGCCTCGGGTGGCGCGCTGTCGGCCACATCAGGCCAGACCCTGACGCTAGGCGGACTGACGCTGAATCAGGGCTCGCAGATCAACGTGGCGCTGGGCGCGCCGCAGGCCTCGCCGCAGACGCTGGTGCAGGTCAACGGCAACCTGACGCTGGACGGTGACCTGAACGTCACCGACAAGGGCGGCTTTGGTGAAGGCGTATACAGGCTGATCACCTACACCGGCCAGCTCACGGACAACGGGCTGGCGCTGGGATCACTGCCCCCGGGCACCGTGCCGTCGAATCTGCAGATCCAGACCGCCGTGAACCAGCAGGTGAACCTGGTGGTGCAGACCACGGGCAGCAGCGTGCAGTTCTGGAACGGCGCCAAGCAGCTTGCGGATGGCACGCTGGCCGGCGGTGCAGGCACCTGGCAGGCGGGTTCGACCAACTGGACCAATCAGGCGGGCGCGCTGACCCAAAGCTGGGCGGGCAACTTCGCGGTGTTTGGCGGCGCGTCGGGTGGCGCGGTCACCGTAGCCGGCGAACAAGCCGTGACCGGCATGCAGTTCTTCACCGACGGCTACGCGCTGCAAGACGGCGCAATCCGCCTGGCTGAGGGCCCCAACAATTTCCGCGTGGATCCGGCGCTGACCGGCACGGTGAACAGCGTCATCCGTGGTGCTGGCGCGCTGAACAAGCGTGACCAAGGCACGCTGGTGCTGGGCGGCGCGAACGAATACACGGGCGGCACGCAGATCAGCGAAGGCGTGCTGCAAGTCAGTGCCGACAACAACCTGGGCGCGGCGGGCACGGGTCTGACCTTTGCCGGCGGCACGCTGCGCGTGACCGGCACCGGCTACACCGGCACCGCGCGCGCCATCGACATCGGCGCCGGCGCGGGCTTCGACATCGCCGATGCCGGCAATGTCTTTACCTTGAACCAATCCCTGTCCGGCGCGGGCCGCATCACCAAGTCGGGCGCGGGCACGCTGGCACTGGGCGGCAACAACGCCGGCATCGGCGGCGTGACGCTGGCGGACGGCACGATTGCCGCGGGCAGCAACACGGCATTGGGCTCGGGCGTGCTGAACGTCACGGGCGGCGGCGGACTGAATGCGACAACCGCCGTGACGCTGGCGAACGACGTCGCCATCGGCGCGGGCGCGACGTTGACCAATGCAGGCACGAACGACCTGACGCTGAATGGCGTGGTGTCGGGCGCGACCGGCTCGCTGGCGAAGGCGGGTAGCGGCACGCTGACGCTCGCCGGCAACAACACCTATGGCGGCGGCACGGCGTTGATCGGCGGCGCCATCCGGGTCGGTAGCGACACTGCGCTGGGTACGGGCGCGCTGAACGTAGCCGGCGCGTCCAGTCTCTTGACCGACGGCACGCATGCGCTGAACAACGGCATCGTGCTGGACGCAGCGCTGACGACCGGCGGGGCCGGCAATCTGACGCTGAACAACACAATCTCGGGCAACGGCGCCCTCATCAAGTCGGGCGCGGGCACGCTCACGCTCAACGGCGTGAATGCGTACGCAGCCACACGTTTGGACGGCGGCCGTCTGGTGCTGGGCAACAATGACGCGCTGGGCGCGGGCGCGTTGACCGTCACGGCCGATGCCGCGGTGGACAGCGCCACCGGCCTGACGCTGGGCAACGCCATCAACGTGGCATCCGGGGCCGATCTGACGCTGGCGCAATCGCAGGACGCCACGCTGCTCGGGACCATCAGCGGCGACGGCGGCCTCATTGCTGGCGGCGCAGGCACCACGTTGACGCTTTCCGGCGCCAACACGTACACGGGCGGTACGCAACTGAACGGCGGCAACCTGCAGCTGGGCCAGAACGGGTCGCTCGGCACCGGCGCCCTCCTCGTCAACGCCGAGGCCGGCCTGTCGGGTACGACGGGCGGCCCGGCGTTGAACCTGATCAACGACGCGACGCTGAACGCGGCCCTGAACGTAACCGGAGACCGCGACATCACGCTGAGCGGCGTGGTCGATGGCGCAGGTTCGCTGACCAAGAGCGGCCCATCGACACTGACCCTTGCCGGTGCAAACACCTATACCGGCGGCACCACGCTGGCCGCAGGCTCCTTGCGCGTTGGAGACGATGCGGCGCTGGGGACCGGCGATCTCACGGTGAACGGCGCGGCCACGCTGGGGTCGACACAGGCCGTGACGCTGGCCAACAACGTCATTCTGGGTCAGGCGCTGAACCTGGATACGACCAACGGACTGCGCTTTGACGGCGAGGTTTCCGGAACCGGCGGTCTTGCCGCCGCCGGCGCGGGCTCGCTGACACTGGCCGGCGCCAATACTTACGCGGGCGGAACGCAGATCGATGGCGGCACGCTGCAGGTCGGCGGCGATTCGTCTCTGGGCACCGGCGCCCTGACGATTGGTGGCGCGGCGGTTCTGCAGGGGCTGAGCACGCCGGTGACGCTGGCCAACGCCGTGGCGTTGAACGGCGGCCCGCTGGAAGTGTCGGGCGCGCAGAACGTGACGCTGGCGGGCGACGTGTCCGGCGCGGGCGGTCTTGCCAAACTGGGCGCCAACACGCTGACGCTGACGGGCGAGAACACCTATCAAGGCGGGACGACGCTGGGACAAGGCCTGATCGTGGTTGGATCGGACCGGGCGTTGGGCACGGGTGCACTCACCGTCTCGGGCGATGCGGCGCTTGACACGGCAGCGGCCACGACGCTGGCAAATCAGATAGCACTGGCCGGCGGCGACCTGACCGTGAACGGCAGCCAGGATCTGACGCTGACGGGCGACATCAACGGCGGCAACGCATTGATCAAGAGCGGCGGCGCGACACTGACGCTGTCGGGCGATAACGGCTACGCCGGCGGCACGACGCTGTCGGCCGGCACGCTGGTCGCGGGCAGCAGCACCGCGCTTGGGACGGGCGCGCTGGATGTCACGGGTAGCGCAACGCTATCGGCGGCCGACGGCGTGACGCTGGCCAACGCCGTGGGGCTGACGGACTCGCTGACGGCGGATGGCGCGGGCAACTGGACGCTAGCTGGCGACATTACCGGCAACGGCGCACTGGTCAAGACCGGCGCTGGCACACTGACGCTGGCCGGCAGCAACAGCTACGCCGGCGGCACGCAGCTCCAGGCCGGCGCCATCACCGGCGACACCGACAGCATCAACGGACCCGTCGTGGCCAGCGCGGGCACCACCCTCACCTTCGATCAAGCCGCCGCGGGCGCCTACGCTGGCGCGCTGTCCGGCGCGGGCAATCTGGAAAAGGCGGGCTTGGGCACGCTGACGCTCGGCGGCAGCAACGCGCTGACCGGTGGCGTCGGCGTCGCGCAAGGCACGCTGGTCACGCAGGGCAACAACCTCTTCGCTTCGGCATCCGGCGTGCGCATTGACGACGGAGCCACCCTGCAACTGAGCGGCTCCGAATCCATCGCAGCGATTTCCGGCGCGGGCAAGCTGCAGGTGGACGGCAGCCTGGGGCTGGGCGGCGCGGCGGATAGCGTCTTCGGTGGCGATCTGGCCGGCGCGGGCAGTATCGCCAAGACCGGCACCGGCTCGCTGGCGCTGAACGGCGCCAGCAGCCACTCGGGCGTGTTCGACATCAACGGCGGCACGGTGAACCTGGGCGGCACGCTGGCCAGCAACACGGTCAACGTCAACGGCCCGGGCGCCACCCTGACCGGCACCGGCACCGCCAACGGCAACGTGAACGTGAACAACGGCGGCCGGATTGCGGTGAGTTCGGCCGCGCCGGGCGCGCTGACGCTCGGGTCGCTGACGCTGGACAACGCGTCCTTCATCGACGCGCAGCTGGGCGCGCCCAACGCGGGCAGCCTCATCAACGTGCACGGCAACGTCGATCTGAACGGCACGCTGAACATCGATGGCACACCTGACTTTGGCGTGGGCGTGTACCGCATCATTGCCTACTCGGGCACGGCGACGTCGATGAACCTGGCGCTGGGCACCCTGCCGCCGGGCGTCATCACGCTGCAGACCAGCGTGGCCGGCCAGGTGAACGTCCTGAACGAGTCCCAGGCTGGCGAAATCCAGTTCTGGCAAGGCGGCACGGGCACCTGGGACGCAACGACCCAGAATTGGGCCGACGCCACCGGCACGGCTGGTACGTGGGGCAGCCGCTTCGGCGTCTTTGAAGGCACCGCGGGCACGGTCACGCTGGCCGGCACGCAAGGTTTCCAGGGCCTGCAGTTCTCAACCGATGGCTACACCCTGACCGGCGGCGCGCTGAACGCGCTGCCCGGCAGCGATGGCGTTGCCACCTTGCGCGTCGAACCGTCGATGACGGCAACGCTGGACACGCCCCTCCAGGGGAACACGACCATCGCCAAGCGCGACGGCGGCACCCTGGTCTTTACGCAGGCCAACAGCTACGTCGGCGACACGCGGCTGGAAGGCGGCGTGTTGGAGATCAGCGCGGACGACCAGCTTGGCAACGCCGCCAATCGCGTCGTCTTCGATGGCGGCACGCTGCGCTATGCCAATACCGCGCCTGGCACGACTGCACGGGAGATTGCGCTGGAAGGCACAGGCGCCATCGACGTTACCGGCGGCGCGCTCACCGCGGCCGGCACGATATCGGGCGCCGATCCCGCGGCCACGCTCACCAAGACCGGCGCGGGCACGCTGGTGCTGGCAGGCGCCAACACCTACGCGGGCGGGACGGTGCTGCAATACGGCGAGATCAAGGTCGCCTCGAATACGGCACTGGGCACCGGCCTCTTCACGGCGGCCGACGGCACCACCCTGTCGAACGACATCGCCGTCGCGCTGGCGAACGATGTCGCCCTGCAAGGCGGCGTGACGGTCGCGAATGGCGCGGCCATGACGCTGTCCGGCGATGTATCGGGCGCGGGCGGCATCATCAAGACCGGCCCCGGCACCTTGACGTTGTCAGGTGCGAACGCCTACGAAGGCGGCACGCGCCTGAATGCCGGCCAGATCACCGTGGGTGCGCCGGGCGCGCTGGGAACCGGCACGCTGACGGCGGCCAACGGCACGGCGCTGGACGCGTCGGCGCCCGTAGCCCTGGCCAACGACGTGCAGCTCGACGGCACGCTGACCTTGCCGGGCAGCGCCACGCTGACGCTGAATGGCGACATCAGCGGGACTGGCGGCCTCATCAAGAATGGGACGGACACGCTGGCGCTGAACGGCGCAAACAGCTTTCAGGGTGGCGTGGCGCTCAACAGCGGCACGCTCGCGCTGGGCAGCGATACGGCCCTGGGCGTCGGGCTGCTGACCGCGGCTGACGGCACCACGCTCTCGGCCAGCGTCCCGGTCAACGCCAGCAACGCTATCACGCTGGCCGGCACGACGACGATCACCGGCGCCGATTTCGGCCTGTCTGGCGACATCGACGGCGCGGGCGGACTGGTGAAGACCGGCGCCGGCGTGCTGACGCTGTCCGGCGACAACAGCTACCAAGGCGGCACGCAGCTTTCCGGCGGCACGCTTGCCATCGGCAACGACACCGCCTTGGGCACGGGCGCGCTGACAGCGGCGGGCGGCACCACCCTGCTGGGCCTGGGCGCGGCGCTGACCAACGACGTGCAGCTTCAAGGTCCGGTCACCGTGGGCGGCGCGGGCAACCTGGCGCTCAATGGCGTCGTGTCGGGCTCCGGTCCGCTGACCAAGGATGGAACGTCGACGCTGACGCTGGGCAACGCCAACACCTACGACGGGGGCACCGTGCTGGCCGGCGGAACGATCATCGCGGGCAACAACGCCGCACTGGGCACCGGCGGCCTGACCGTCGCGGGTGCGGGCACGCTGCAGGCCGGCGCGCCCGGCATTGCGCTCGGCAATGATATTGGACTTGGCGCGCCACTGACGGTGTCGGGCGTCAACGACCTGACGCTGGCCGGCAACATTACCGGCCCCGGCAGCCTCATCAAGACCGATGCCTCGACCCTGACGCTGACGGGCCAAAACCAGTACACGGGCGGCACGACGCTGGCGGGCGGCACGCTGATCGGCGACACCATCAGCCTTACGGGCAACATCGCCACCTCGACGGGCACGTCCGTCGTCTTCAACCAGGCGCCGGGCAGCGGCACGTACGCCGGCGCCATCACCGGCGGCGGTGGACTGGTCAAGGACGGCGCGGGCACGGTCACGCTGACGGGTCCCAATGCCTATACGGGCGGCACGGTAGTCAACGCCGGCACGCTGGCCGGCAACGCCACCAGCCTGCAAGGCAACATCACCGTGGTGGACGGCAGCGCCATCGTGTTCAACCAGAACGGCGCCGACGGCACCTATGCCGGCAACATCAATACGGTCGGCAACAACACCGGCACGCTGACCAAGGACGGCGACGCGTCGCTGACCTTGACCGGCTCCAATAACGTTGGCGGCGGCACCACGGTCAACAGCGGCACGCTGCTGGTCGACGGCACGCTGAACGGTGGCCCCGTCACGATCAACCCCGGCGGCAATCTGGGCGGCTCGGGCTCCGTCGCGGCAGACGTGGAATTGGAGGACAACGCGCGACTGGTGGCAGGCACCCCCGGCAATCCGATCTCGTTTGCGCGCAGCCTGGCGCTGTCCAACGGGACGCAGCTCGACTTCACGCTCGGCACGCCGAATTCGGCCACGACGGCCGTGACCGTGGCCCAGAACCTGCGGCTGGATGGCGTGCTGAACATCACGGACGGCGGCAACCTAGGCACGGGCGTCTACCGCCTGTTTGCCTACGGCGGCACGCTGACGGACAACGGCGTGCAGTTTGGCACGCTGCCGTCCAGCCTGGCCACGGCTGACCTGCAACTGCAGAACCAGCCCAACCAAATCAACCTGGTGCTGCAGACGCAACCCGGCGAGATCCAGTTCTGGAACGGCGCCAAGACCACGCCCGACGGCATCATCGCGGGTGGCACCGGCACGTGGAACGCCGCGGGCACCAATTGGACCGACACGGCGGGGACCACCGCCGACCGCTGGAACGGCAAGTACGCGGCTTTCTCGGGCGCGGCGGGCACGGTCACTGTCGAAGGCACGCAGAACGTGACCGGCCTGCAGTTCCTGACCGACGGCTACACGCTGGAACCGGGCGCCGCCGGCGCCATCGCGATCGCGCAGGCACAGACGCCGGTCCGGGTTGAAAGCGGCGCCACCGCCACGATCTCCGCGCCCATCACCGGCGCCGGCGGCATCGAGAAGCTGAACGGCGGCACGCTGGTCCTGGACGGCATCAACACCTACACCGGCAACACCGCCATCCGCAGCGGCGTGCTGGAAGTCAGCGCCGACGAGCAGCTTGGAAACGGCGGCGCCGTGTCGCTGGACGGCGGGACGCTGCGCATCGCGGACTCGGCCTTTGCCACGACGGCGCGCAACATCTCGCTGGATGGCGTGGGCGGCGGCATCGATGTCGTCGCGGCGGGTCAGACCTTCACGCTGAACCAGGCGCTCAACGGGACCGGGGCGCTCACCAAGCAAGGAGACGGCACGCTGGTGCTGAACGGCGCCAACGGCTACACCGGCGGCACGGTCATTGCCGGCGGCACGCTGGAAGGCAGCAGCACCAGCATCGCCGGTGCGGTCAGCACGGCGGCCGGCACGACGCTGCGTGTGAACCAGTCCGCGGACGGCGTCTTGTCCGGCCCGGTCAGCGGACAGGGCCAATTGGTGAAGGAAGGCGCCGGCGCATTGACGCTGGCCGGCGTGTCGAGCTACAGCGGCAGCACCCAGGTCAATGCCGGCACGCTGATCGGAGACACGTCCAGCCTGCAAGGCGCCATCGCCAACAACGCGGCGCTGGTCTTCAACCAGGGCGCGGACGGCGCGTTCAGCGGGACGTTGTCCGGCAGCGGCAGCCTGGTCAAGCAAGGCAGCGGCACACTCGCCATCAACGGCAGCCACGCGTACACCGGCAATGCCACGATCGAGGGAGGCACGGTCGTGCTGGGCAGCGCGCAGTCGCCCGCCACGCTGCCCGCGTCCGTCCAGGTCAGCCCCGGCGCCACGCTGGCCGGCACTGGCACCATCGCGGGGCTGGTCAACGCCGGCACGGTCCAAAGCGCGCCCGCGGCGGGCGGCGGCCTGAAGGTCAGCAACAACTTCAGCAATGCCGCCGGCGCCACGCTGGCCGTAAATGTGGGGCCCAGCGCGGCCACCAACCTGCACGTGGCCGGCACCGCAACGCTTGACGGCGCATTGCAGGTGACCAACACCGCGCCACTGACCGCAAACAGCGCCTACACGGTGGTGACGGCGGACCAGGGCGTGCAAGGCACCTTCGCCTCGACGGCCCTGCCCCAGCTTGCCTTCCTGGACGGCGCGGTGGTCTACGACCCCAACAACGTCACGGTGACCTTCCAGCGCAACGACACCGGGTTCGAGACGGTTACGGACACGGCGAACCAGAACGCGGTGGCGCAGGCATTGGGACAGATCGATCCGGACTCCCCGCTGTATTCGTCGATCGTGGGATTGAGCCGGGACGAGGCGCCGGAGGCTTTCAAGCAGTTGTCGGGCGACAGTCATGCCTCGTTGTCGTCGGCAATCGTGCGCAGTTCGGAATCGGTGCGGACGCTGCCGCTGAATCACCTGCGCGACAGCCTGCGTAGCGAAGGCCGCGGCCAGGACGGCGCGTGCGGCGAACAAGGCCGCAGCGCGGGCGGCTACGCCGAGCGCTTCTCGTGCCAGCGCAATGTGTGGACCGAGGTGCTGGGCAACTGGCAGAGCCAGGACGGCGACGGCAACGCGCCCAGCTATCGCCAGCGCACCGGCGGCGTGCTGGCCGGCGGCGACATCCGGGTCGGTGACGGCTGGCGCGTGGGCGTTGCGCTGGGCTACCAGGACAGCACGATCTGGCAGGACAGCCGTAATGCCAAGGCGGACGTGGACAGCTATAGCGTCACGGTGTTCGGCGGCAAGTCGTTCGTCCAGCCCAGCGGCAACGCGTGGAACGTCATGGCCGGCGCGGCGTACAGCTGGCAGGACATCGAGACGAAACGCAACCTGGCCATCGGCGGCGCAAGCCAGGAGCTGAAGACGGATTACCGCGGCAACACCACGCAGATCTTCGGCGAGCTGGGCTATGCCATGCCGGTCTCACCGGATGCGACCGTCGAACCCTTTGTCGGCGCCGCGTGGATCAAGCAGCGCATGGGCGGCTTCTCGGAAGACGGCGGCTCCGCGGCCCTGTCGGCAGACAGCCAGAGCAACGACATCACGACCACCACTGTCGGCTTGCGCGGCAACCTGGACACGCAGATCGCGGGCGCGCCCGCCCGCCTGCGCGCCACGCTCGGCTGGCGCCATGCGATGGGCGACGTCGATCCCGACCGCACGATGGCCTTCGGTTCCGGCCCGGCGTTCACGGTTGCGGGCACGCCCATCGCCCGCAACGCCGCAGTGGCTGAAGTGGGTGCGGAAGTCGCCGTGTCCAAGAACGCCGCGATCGGCCTGAGCTACCAGGGCCAGTTCGGCAGCGGCAGCCGCGAGAATGCGGGCTTCCTGAACGTGCGCTGGAACTTCTGACGCACGCGGCGCCATCCGGCTGGTATCCGGATGGCGCCTGTCCGACCCGCTGGCGGCCGAGGGCGCAATGCCTTCGGGCGATCCGTTCGGGCCGCATTGACACCCTTGATTTAGGCGCTTTACGCTACCCCGCACTCGTGGTCCAACCGGGCGTGGTTCTGCCCTGGCGCACCAAGGTGCGGGAGGCGCGTCATGACGCTGAGCAGACCTGGCGCACTCGCGTGCGCGTTGCTGATGCTGGCTTTACTGGCGCCGGCCGGCGCGCTGGCCGCATGCAGCGACAAGACCTTGCGCGGGATGGCCGACGCGGGCCGCAGCGTGGCCACGATTGCCAAACGCTGTGGCATGAGCGCGGCGGCGGTGAAGGAAAGGCTGGGAGCGGTCGACGCGAAAGCCAACCGCGCGCCCGCCGAAACAGTGGCGCCGCGCGCGACGCCTGGCGCTGAAACGCGCGCGGCGGCGGCAGGATCCGCCGCGACTTCTGCAGCGCAGTCCGCCGAAAACGCCGCCGAAAAGCCCGCAGCAAAATCCGCGGCAACTGCCGCGACGAGATCCGCGGCAACGGCGGCCACCGCGCCGTCGGCCAGCGCCGCCAAACCGTCGGGCAAGGCGCCGACCGAGCCGCAGAAGCACCCGCCGGGCACCGTGCTGGAGCTTTGCGGATGCTACGGCAGCATGGAATACGGCTTTACCGAGCCGAACGAGCAGTGCGTCAGCGGCTTGGCGGTAGCGACGCGGTGCCCGGGCTATTGCCCGGTGAACCGGTCGCCGTGGCGCCGCATCTGCAGTTGAGGCGGTCGCCCGCCCCGCCCTTTGATCAATCGGCCGCGCTGGCCTGCGGCTGATGCGGCCGCGCATGCACCTGGTCGATGCGCAGCCCGTCACGACGCGTCACCTCAAAGCCCCAGTCACGCAGCATCACGGTGTCGCCTGTTTCCGGGATCCGGCCGCCCGCGCGCAGCAGGCACCCGGCCAGCGTCGCATCGGGGTAATCGTCGGCAAGCGCCGGCGCTTCCAGCAGGCGCGCCGCTTCGTCCACGGACAGCCGTCCGCCCAGCAACCACGAACCGTCGGAAAGCTGCAAGGCTTCGGGCTGGTCTTCCTGGTGCTCCGGCATGTCGCCCGCCACCGCTTCCAGCACGTCCATCGGCGTGACCAGGCCTTCGCACACGCCGTGTTCGTCCACGACGATCAGCATGTGATCGCGCGAGGCGCGCAGCTCATCCAGCACCTTCAGCACCGGCGTGGTTTCCATTACGTAGCGCGGTTCGCGCGCCAGTTCCACCAGGTCGATCGGGCCGGGGTTCTGCAGCAGCGGCAGCACTTCCTTGAAGTGCAGCACGCCCAGCACGTTGGCCGGGTCGCCCGCGCACAGCGGCAGGCGCGAGTGGCCGGTCGCGAACTTGCGCACGATGACGTCCGGCGTGTCGGCAACGTCCAGCCAGATCATGTCGCCGCGCGGGACCATGATGGAGCGGATGTCGCGCGCGCCGATGGACAGCACGCGTTCGATCATCGAGCTTTCCTCGGGCGCAAAAGCCGGCTCGTCGCCCGCGCCGTCGACCAGCGCCACCACTTCGTCCGCTTGCGACACGGGTTGGCCGGCACGGCCGCCGCGCAAGAGGCGCAGCACGGCCTGCGCCGTCCGTTGACGGCGGCCCAGCGCATGCGTGCCGCGGGCGCGATTGCGGCGCGCCAACTGGTTGCACAGCTCGATCAGGATCGAGAAGCCGATGGCCGCGTACAGGTAGCCCTTGGGAACATGGAAGCCCAGGCCTTCGGCGACCAGGCTGAAGCCGATCATCAGCAACAGGCCCAGACACAGGATCACGACCGTCGGGTGGCGGCCCACGAAGGCCATCAACGGGCGGCTGGCCAGCATCATGACGGCCATCGCGACCACCACGGCGATCATCATGATGCTCAGGTCCTGCACCATGCCCACGGCGGTAATGACCGAGTCCAGCGAGAACACGGCATCCAGCACCACGATCTGCAAAATGACCTGCCAGAACACCGCATGCTGCGGCTTCTGCGCCTGGTCATGGCTGGCGCTGCCTTCGACACGTTCGTGCAGCTCCATCGTCCCCTTGAAGAGCAGGAACAGGCCGCCCAGGATCAATATCAGGTCGCGTCCGGAAATCTCGGCGCCCATCACCGTGAACAACGGCGCGGTCAACGTGACCACCCACGCAATACTGGCCAGCAGGCCCAGGCGCATCACCAGCGCGAGCGTCAGGCCGATCAGGCGTGCGCGGTTGCGTTGCTCGGGCGGCAGCTTGTCCGCCAGGATCGCAATGAACACCAGGTTGTCGATACCCAGCACAATTTCAAGCACGACCAGCGTCGCCAGGCCAAGCCAGGCGGTAGGGTCGGACATCCAGTCGAAAATCATCAGGTTTCCACGGAAAACGTAAGCGGACGCGCTAGCGAAGCGCGTCGGCGGGAAGGCGTAGTGTCAGGAGCGCGCCGCAGAGGCTGCACAGGCGCGCCGACGGGCACGGCCTGGCGAGGCGGCGCGCGGCCGCCGAGTCGCGGCGTGGCCGCGGAGGCGCTGGGGAATGCGGCGCGCAGGGAAACAGCCCTTGCCGCGGCAGTGTGGAGAGGAGATAACGGGCGCCGGCAGATCCGCGGCGCCCTGCTAGGAGGAGGGTCTTCGTTCATAGATGGCGGACGGCTCCAGGCTGCCGGGGCAGCAAAAAGTCGGAATATCCGCCGCGCTCTCTTTCTTACAGGACCCTGAATATTACCTGAATCGGAAATCCGCGCGACTAGGGGATGTCACCACCTTCACTGGCCGCGCGGATCCGCCGTGCCGCCAGAACCCGATGACGCGCCCGACCCCGGCATACCGCCGTGTCCCGTGGACCCCGTATTGCTGCCCGGCGTCCCCTTCGCCCCGCGCGTGTCGGTGCCGGCGTCGTCCTGCCGAGGACTCGACCCGGCACGCGACGCATCGCGCTTGCCGTGATCGCCCTTGTCTCCTTGTTTGGATTGGTGGGGCATGGACTTCTCCTGAGCCGGCGTCTTCGGCGTGCCCGCCTTGCGATCCGGCTGGGACTGGCTGCCGGTGCGGGTGTCAGGCGTGGTCGTCTGCGCCTGGGCAACTAGCGTTTTTTCAATGCGCTGCGCGGAAACGCTGGTGGCAAGCAAGCCGCTCATCGCCGTAGCGCACAGATACAGAATCGGTTGTTTCATGGTTGCTCCTTCGTCGACAACGGTGACACACTGAGCCCCAGGCCAACGAGCTGACGCGGGATCTCTTTTCATCCAGGGGCAAGTTGCGTGCCTGCCTCGCCATGGAGCAAACCATGAGTGATAAACCTGTACCCGGCCGGCGGGGGCTGCTCAAAGCCCTGGCCGTCGGTGTCCCCGGCGCAGCGTGGGCGCCCCGCGCGATCAGCGCCCCGGACCCTGCCTCCCCCACTCCCCATCAAGAAGGTGCCGCCACGGGCGGCGCCGCCAACCGAACGCTCAAATTTTTCAACGCGCAGGAAGCCTTGACGATGGATGCCATCGCCGCGCGCCTGATTCCGGCCGACGACCTGGGGCCGGGCGCCAAGGAAGCTGGCGTGACGTTCTTTCTGGACGGCCAGTTGGCCGGCGCCTGGGGTGCGGGCAGCCAGCTCTACCGGCAAGGCCCGTTTGAACAAGGCACGCCGGAACAGGGCTACCAGTTGTCGTTCACGCCGGCCGAGATGTTCCGCCGCGGCCTTGCCGCGCTGGACGCCGCCGCGCGTAAGCAGGACGGCAAGCCTTTCGCCGAGCTGGACGCCGCGCGGCAGGACGCCTGGCTGCGCGACATGCAGGAAGGCAAGCCGGATTTTTCGCCGCTGCCGTCAGGCGTGTTCTTTCAGGCGCTGCTCGAAGGCACGATCGAAGGCTTCTTTTCCGACCCGCTGTACGGCGGCAACGCCGACATGGTGGGCTGGAAACTGGTGGGATTTCCCGGCGCGTTTGCCTCGTTTTCCAACGATATCGAACGCCACGGCGTGATCTGGGCCGGCCAGCCGGTCTCCATTGCCAACGCCGTGGGCCACAAGATGACGCCGGGAGGCAAGCATGGCTAAGACGCTGCCTGCGGTAGACGTGGCAATTATCGGCGGCGGGTGGACCGGCGCCATCATCGGCAAGGAACTCGCGGCCGCCAAGCAGCGGGTCGTGGTGCTGGAACGGGGCGAGGCGCGTTGGCCCTCGCCCGATTTCCAGGGCCCCAATGTCCACGACGAACTCAAGTACACGCGGCGCCATGAACTGCACCAGGACGCCGCGACGGAAACCTACACGTTCCGCAACAACACGGACCAGAAGGCGCTGCCGATGCGGCGCTGGCAGTTCGCCTACCCCGGCACGCATCTGGGCGGCGCGGGCAATCACTGGTCGGGCGCCTACTACCGCTTCGATCCAACCGACTTCGTCATGCGCAGCCATTACAACGAACGCTATGGCAAGGACATCTTCGACAAGGAGCTGACCTGTCAGGACTGGGGCGTGACGTACGACGAACTCGAGCCCTACTTCGACCGCTTCGACTACCTGATCGGCGCGTCGGGCCAGGCCGGCAACATCAAGGGCGAAAAGCAGGAAGGCGGCAATCCGTTCGAGCCTTGGCGCTCGCGCCCCTACCCCAACCCGCCCATGAAGGTGCCCTACGCGCCCGCGCTGTTCGGCGAGGCCGCGCGCAAGCTGGGCTATCACCCTTACGTGCAGCCGTCCGCGCTCTGCACGCGGCCGTACGTGAACTCCGAAGGCCTGCACATGAGCGCGTGCGTGTACTGCGGGTTCTGTTCGAACTTTGGCTGCGAGCACTTTGCCAAGGCCTCGCCGCAGGTCTGCATTCTGCCCGTGGCGATGAAGATGGAAAACTTCGAGATCCGCACCGGCGCGCACGTGCTGCGCGTGGAGTTGACACCGGACAAGAAGCGCGCCCGCGGCGTGACGTACGTGGATGCGGCCGGCGAAGAAGTCTTTCAGCCCGCGGACATCGTGTTCCTCTGTGCATTCGGCATCAACAACGTGCGCCTGCTGCTGCTGTCGGGCATCGGCAAGCCGTTCGATCCGGTCACCAACACCGGCGTCGTGGGCCGCAACTACACGCACCAGACCACCTCGGGCGTGAATCTGTTTTTCGATGAGTCGGTCAACATCAACCCGTTCATGGGGGCCGGCGCGGTGGCGGTGACGATGGACGACTTCAGCGCCGACAACTTCGACCACGGGCCGGTGGGCTTTGTGGGCGGCGGCTATCTGCAGATCCAGGTGGTCAGTGGCGCGCCCATCGGCTTTCATCCGACGCCTAAAGGCACGCCGTCGTGGGGATCGGAATGGAAGAAGGCCGTCGCGCGCCACTACAACCATGCGGCGAACATCACCATCACGGGCTCGGCGCAGCCGTGGCGCGGCGGGTATTTGAGCCTGGATCCCACGTACAAGGACGCCTGGGGCCTGCCGCTGTTGCGCGTGACCTACGACTTTCCCGACAACGACATCCGCATGTCGGCGTTCCTGACCGAGAAAGGCGATGAGATCGCGCGCGCCATGAAGGGCATCGCCCGCACCGAGCCCGGCCCGCGCAAGCGGCCGTTTTCGGCCACGGCCTACCAGTCCACCCACCTGACGGGCGGCGCGGCCATGGGCGATGATCCCAACACCAGCGTCGTCAACCGCTACGGACAGTCGTGGGACGTGCCCAACGTGTTCGTCACGGGCGCGGCTTTGTTTCCGCAAAACTCGGGCTACAACCCGACCGGCACCGTGGGCGCCACCGCCTACTGGATCGTAGAGAAAATCAAGGCGGACTATCTGCGTTCGCCGGGCCCGCTGGTGTCATCATGAGCGAACATCGCAAAGGCATCTTTTTCACCGTCGGGCTGATGATCGCGGTGCCGGTCATCACGCTGGTCGCCACCGGCGTCCAGATGATGGGCGCCGGCGGCGACGAGGCGATCCGGGCTTCCGCCGTGCCGCAGCCGCCGCCACCCGCAGCCAGCCCGGCGCCACAGGTGGCGGCTGGCCAAGCCGCCGCGCCTGCCGCACCGGCAGCAGCACCTTCGGCAACAGGCACAACGCCTGCCGCCCCTGCCGCTCCGGGCGCCGCTCCCGCCCCGATGAAACCCGTGCCCGGACGCAGCGCAACCGATTTCACCGCGTCGCGCCCCGACTGGGAAAAATGGCTGAACGAGGCCGATCCCGAAGCGGGCAAGCAGCTTGCCGCAAACGGCAAACCCGGCGCCGCGGTGCAGGCCTGTGTGGCCTGCCACGGACCCGCCGGCATCACGCCAACCGGCGGCATCTTCCCCAACCTGGCAGGCCTGCGCAGCGAATACCTGGCCAAGCAACTTGCCGACTTCCGCTCGGGCACCCGCGTGCAGCCGCTGATGAATACGATTGCCCGCGCCCTGACCGAACAGGAAATCGGCCAGGTGGCAGCCTACTACGGCACGCTTGCCGGACCGCCGCTGCACGTGGGCGAGTTTGGCGGCGAGGCCGCCCGCCGGCTGGACGTTGACGGCGACGGCGCTCGCGCGCTGCCCGCCTGCGCCAACTGCCACGGACTGCGCGGCATGGGCGAAGGACCGCTGCTGCCGCGTCTGGCCGGTCAATCGCGCGAGTATTTCACCGACCAGATGAACGCGTTTCGCAATGGCTCCCGCCAGAACGACGACGTGGGCGTGATGCGGGCATTTTCGCAACGCCTGACCGATGCCGAGATCCAGGCGCTGGCGGCGTACTACGCGGGGCCTGCGCCTGCGCCGCGCTAGTGTCGATGGCGTCATGACGGCGTAACGCTCCAAGGGAGTACAATCGCGTCCGCCGCACCCGCAATGGGTGCGCGGCTGCGACGCTGTCGCGATCCCAGATGGACCCGGCCTGCCGGGTGGCTCGGCCGGGCGCCTATCCCTCGGACAACTCTCAAGCACCACGGGCGTTCGCCCTCATTTGCCATAGTCGGCTGCCGCACTCCGCTGCCGCGCACACCGGCAACGCGACCCACGCCTGGCGCTTGTTCAATTCAGCTTAGCCAATCAATGTCAGTTCTTTCCAAGCTTCGTCGCGACTGGATGGCCAATCCGCGCGCGGACATTCTCTCGGGCGTGCTCGTCGCCCTTGCCCTGATCCCCGAAGCCATCGGCTTTTCCATCATCGCCGGTGTCGACCCTCGCGTCGGCCTGTACGCCTCGTTTTCCATCGCGTTCATCATTTCTTTCATGGGCGGACGACCCGGCATGATCTCGGCCGCCACGGCCGCCGTCGCGGTGCTGGTTGCGCCACTGGTGCGCGATCACGGCGTCGGCTACCTGTTTGCCGCGACGGTGCTGATGGGGGTCGTGCAGATCGCAGCCGGCTTTTTGCGGCTGGACCTCCTGATGCAATACGTGTCCCGGTCGGTCGTGACCGGCTTCGTCAACGCCCTCGCCATCCTGATCTTCATGGCACAGTTGCCGCAGCTGATCGGCGTCACGTGGGTGACCTATGCGATGGTGGCCGCCGCGCTGGCCGTCATCTACCTGCTGCCGCGCCTGACCACCGCCGTCCCGTCGCCGCTGATCGCCATCATCGTGATGACGGCCGTGTCCATCTTTGCCGACCTGGACGTCAACACCGTGGGCGACATGGGCACGCTGCCGTCGGCTCTGCCGTCGTTCGCGATTCCCGACGTGCCCTTCACGCTGGAGACGCTGCGCATCATCCTGCCGTACTCGCTGACGATGGCCGCGGTGGGCCTGCTGGAATCGATGATGACGGCGCAGATCGTGGACGACATGACCGACACGCCCAGCGACAAGCGGCGCGAATGCAAGGGCCAGGGCATCGCCAACCTCGTCACCGGCTTTCTGGGTGGCATGGGCGGCTGCGCCATGATCGGCCAATCGGTCATCAACGTGCGCGCCGGCGGCCGCACGCGGCTGTCGACCTGCGTGGCGGGCGTCTTCCTGCTGTTCCTGATCGTGGCGCTGGGCCCGCTGGTGGCGCAGATTCCGATGCCGGCGCTGGTGGCCGTGATGATCATGGTGTCCATCGGCACCTTCAACTGGCGCTCGCTGCGCAACCTCGGCTCGCATCCGTGGCAGTCATCGGTGGTCATGCTGGCCACCGTGGCCGTGGTGGTCTGGACGCATGACCTGGCGCGCGGCGTGCTGGTCGGCGTGGTGCTGAGCGGCCTGTTCTTTGCCGGCAAGGTGAAGGGGCTGCTCGACGTGGACGCGTCGCTGTCCGAGGACGGCCGCACGCGCACCTACCGCTATGCCGGCCAGATCTTCTTCGCCTCGGCGTCCCGGTTCTCGGCGGCGATCGACTTCCATGAGGACGTTGAGCGCGTGGTGATCGACTTGTCGGCCGCGCACTTCTGGGACATCTCGGCCGTCGGCGAACTGGACAAGGTGACGCTCAAGCTGCGCCGGGCCGGCCGCCAGGTCGACGTCGTGGGGCTGAACGAGGCCAGCGCGACGCTGGTCGGCCGCTACGCGCAGCCGGGCGCGTCCGCGGGACACTGACCCGGGCCGCGCCTGTCATCTGGCCTAGGTTTCGACGATGGCCAGGTTCAGGCGGCGAGCCGCGTGACGACCGCGGCCGGATCCCAGCGGCGGCCCGGCACCGCTGCCAGCAGCGCCTGCGTGTAGGGATGGGAGGGATTGGTGAACACGTCGGCGCACACGCCCTCTTCCACGACGCGGCCCGACTTCATGACGGCGATGTGGTCGCAGACCTGTGCGGCCACGCGCAGGTCGTGCGTGATGAAGACGATGGACAGGCCCAGTTGCTCGCGCAGCCGGGCCAGCAGCGCCAGCACCTGCGCCTGCACGGATACGTCCAATGCCGACACCGGTTCATCGGCGATCAGCACTTGCGGCCGCATCGCCAGCGCGCGCGCCAGGCCGACGCGCTGGCGCTGGCCGCCCGAAAACTCGTGCGGAAAGCGCCGCACGGCATCAGGCGACAAGCCCACCAGTTCAAAGAGTTCCTGCGCGCGGGCCAGCGCCTCGCGGCGCGGCGTGCCATGCACGATGGGGCCCTGCGCCACGATCTCGCCGACGCGCTGGCGCGGGTTCAGCGAGCCGTACGGATCCTGGAACACCATCTGCACGCGCTGCGCATGGGCGCGGCGGGCGCGCGCGCCCTTGAACGAGAGCGGCTCGCCGGCCAGCGTAATGTCGCCGCCATCGGGCGGCAGCAGTCCCAGCAGCGTGCGCGCCAGCGTGGACTTGCCCGACCCGCTTTCGCCCACGATGCCCAGTGTGCCGCCGCGCCGCAGCGTCAGCGTCACGTCGTCCACCGCGTGCGTCACACGGCCGGGCCGGCCGAACCAGCCGCGCTTGCGGTAGGTCTTGGACAACCCCTGCGTGGTCAGGATTGCAGGCGCGTTCCCGCCAAGGTCGACGCGGGCCGGCGCGGGCGCCAGCGGCGGCACCGCAGCGATGAGCGCGCGGGTGTACGGATGGCGCGGATGTTCCAGCACCTGATCGGCCGTGCCGCTTTCCACCAGTTCGCCGCGCTGCATGACGGCGACGCGGTCGGCAATCTCGGCCACCACGCCAAAATCGTGCGTAATGAAAAGGACCGCCGTACCCTTGCGGCGCTGCAGGTCGTGGATTAGGTGCAGGATCTGCGCCTGCGTCGTGACGTCCAGCGCGGTTGTCGGTTCGTCGGCAATCAGCAGCGCCGGTTCCAGCGCCAGCGCCATGGCGATCATTGCGCGCTGCCGCTGTCCGCCCGACAGCTCGTGCGGATAGGCGCCCAGCGCCTGCGCGGGGTCGGGCAGCCGGACGGATTCCAGCAGGTCCAGCGTGCGCTGACGGATCACGGCGCGCGACAGCCGCGTGTGCGTGCGGAACACCTCGGCGATCTGGTCGCCGATGGTGCGCAGCGGATTGAGCGCGGTCATCGGTTCCTGGAAGATCATGCCGATGCGCTGGCCGCGCAGCCGGCGCAGCGCATCGGGCGCAAGCTTCAGCAAGTCCTGCCCTTCCCAGAGCACGCGGCCGGCGCTGGCATGCACCCCTTGCGGCAGCAGGCCGAGAATCGTGCCGGCCGTCAGCGATTTGCCCGATCCGCTTTCCCCGACGACGCAGACGATCTCGCCCGGGTTGACCGCCAGCGTCAGGCCCTTGAGCGCATGCGGCCGGTCGGCGCCGGGCGGCAGGTCCACGGTAAGGTTTTCGATGCGAAGCAGTTCGGTCATGATCGTTTCAGCCTGGGATTGAGAGCGTCGTTCACCCCCTGCCCGACCAGCGATATCGCCAGGACGGTCAGCAGGATGGCAATGCCGGGAATGGCGGACACATACCACTGGACCCGGATCACCCCGCGGCCGCCGCCGATGAGGTTGCCCCAGGACGGCACGTTGGGGTCCGACAGGTTCAGAAAGGCCAGCGCGCTTTCCAGGAGGATCGCCGTGGCCATGATGACGCTGGCGTAGACGATCACAGGCGGCAAGGCGTTGGGCAGGATCTCGCGGAAGATGAGGCGCAGGTCACCCATGCCCAGCGCCCGCCCCGCCTGCACGAACTCGCGGGTCTTGAGCGTCAGGAATTCAGAGCGGGTCAGCCGCGCCACCGGCGGCCACGACACCAGCCCGATCGCCAGCACCACCGTGCGCAGGTCCGAGCCGAACACGGCCACCAGCACCAGCAGCAACAGGAAGTTGGGCAGGATCTGGAAGGCCTCGGTCACGCGCATCAGCAGGTCGTCGGCCAGGCCGCCGTAATAGCCCGCCACGGCGCCCAGCACCACGCCGATCAGCACCGACACGACCGTCGCGGCAAGGCCGATGGCCAGCGTGACGCGCGCACCGTGCAGGATCTGCGCGGCGATGTCGCGCCCCACTTGATCGGTGCCCAGCAGAAAGCGCGCGTTGTCGCCGGGCCACTGAAGCGGACGGCCGGCCAGACTGAGCGGATTGCGCGGATACCAGAAGTCGGCGCCCAGCGCGGCCGCGCAGACGGCCGCCAGCAGCACGAGGCCCAGCACGGCGACGGGGCTGTGGAAGTAACGGCGTAGCGTTTCCATGGTTCAGCTCCGGACAATGCGCGGGTCAAGCCGCGCATACAGCAGGTCGACGATGAAGTTGATGGCGATCACCAGCAGCGCGGACACGAACACGATGCCCAGCAAGGTGTTCAGGTCGCGCTGCACGACAGATTCGTACGCCAGGCGGCCCAGGCCGGGCAAGGCGAAGACGCTTTCGACCACGACCGACCCGCCCAGCATGGTCCCGGCCTGCAGGCCCAGCAGCGTCACCATCGGCAGCAGCGCATTGCGCAGCATGTGCCGCGCCACGACTGCCGTTTCGCGCAGCCCCTTGGCGCGGGCGGTGCGGATGAAATCGTGCGAGGCCACTTCCAGCATCGATGCGCGCATGATGCGCAGGTAGATGGCCAGAAAGATCAGCGCCAGCGTCGCGGTGGGCAGGATCAGATGCCACGCGATGTCCAGGATACGGGTCAGGCCCGTGTAGCCGGACGCAATGGTCTCGAACCCGCCGGCCGGCACCCAGTCCAGCCACACCGCGAACACGAAGATGCCCATCAGGCCGAACCAGAACGATGGCGTGGCGCAGAACACCAGCCCCAGCGTCGAGATCAGCCCGTCGGCCCAGCCGTTGACGCGCCGCGCCGCGACGACGCCCAGCGCCATGCCGCCCGCAAAGGCGAACGACAGCGCCGATCCCATCAGCAGCAGGGTCGCCGGCAGGCGCTCGGCGATCACGGCGGCCACCGGCTTGCCATAGATGGCGGAATAGCCCAGGTCCAGATGCGCCAGCCGCCACAGATAGTTGCCCAGGCGCGCGCTGGCCGACTCGTCCAGCTGGTAGTGCGAGCGCATGGCCGCAATGGTGGCGAGGTCGGCGCCACCAATCTGCGCCACCAGTGCGTCGACGGTATCGCCGGGCGCCAGCTGCAGCAGCAGGAACAGGCCCGCCAAAATGATCAGAAGCGCGGGCGCCGCCGCCAGAAGCCGCCGCGCCGCAAGAGTCAGGAACCCCATGCCGCGGTCCTAGGCCGACAGCCAGGCGTCATGCCAATCGCTGGACGGCCAGCGCGCATTGTTATGGCCGTTCTGCAGCTTCCGGCTTGCCACTGAATAAAACTGGCGTTCGGTCGCCATCCAGATGGGCAGCTCGTCGTTGACGGCCTGCACCCATTCGGCGTACAGCGCGCGGCGGCGGGCCGCGTCGATTTCGGACGCGGCGTCGTCGATCAGCTTGTCGACCTTGTCCGACTGCCAGCCGTACTGGTTTGTCCACGGCGCGCCCGCCGGGCTGCCCGATCGGTACCAGACCGTCGTGGACACCGCCGGGTCGCCGCGGTACTGGTGCCAGCCCGTGGCGATGTCGAAGTTGTGTTCCTTATAGACAGAAGACAGCGCGCCCGCGATGTCGTACTGCACGATCTCGACCTTGATGCCCACGGCTTCCAGCGACTGCTGGATGAAGGTCGCCAGCAGCGGCACGTCTTCGCCGTTCTGGATGGGCACCAGCTTCAGCGCGAAGCGCACGCCGCCGGCGCCGCGCTTGTACCCGGCCTCGTCCAGCAGCGCCTCGGCGCGCTTGACGTCAAACGGATACGGCGGCTTGCTGCCCGCCGGGAAGAAGGCCTCGGACGACGACGGAATGGGGCCGGTGGCCGGCTTGCCCAGCCCATACAGGAAGTTCTCGATAAAGAATTCGATGTCGATTGCATGGACAATGGCACGGCGCACGCGCACGTCGGCCAGTTCCTTGCGGCGGAAGTTGAATTCCAGCGTGTTGTTGAACACGTTGGCCTCCAACCCCTTACTGCGCACCTCGAACTGCGGGTTCTGCTTCAGGCGGTCCAGGTCGGCGAGCGTCAACTGCGAATAGGCGCTGAGCTGAAGCTGGCCGGTTTCCAGCGCGGCCGTGGCGGCCGACTTGTCCGTGATGATGCGCCAGACCACGCGGTCCAGATAAGGCTCGCCCTTGCGCCAGTAATTGGGGTTGCGCTCGGCAATGATGAACTGGCCACGCTGGTACTGCACGAACTTGAACGGGCCCGTGCCGACCGGCGCGGTGTTCGCCGGGTTCTCCAGCACGTTGGTGCCTTCGTACAGATGGCGCGGGACGACGTAGCCCAGATCGGCCAGCGCGCGCAGCAACAGGTCCAACGGCATCGGCCGGCTGTAGCGGAACACCGCCGTATGCGCGTCGGGCGTATCGACTGCCTCCAGATAGAGCTGCAGCGCGGTGCCGAAATTCAGGTGCTTCTTCCACAATTCCAGCGCGTTGTACTGGACATCAGCCGACGTGAACGGCTTGCCGTCGTGCCAGGTCACGCCTTCGCGAAGCTTGAACGTGATGGTCTTGCCGTCGGGGCCGGCAGTCCAGGCGGTGGCAAGCTGCCCCACGGGTTTGCCGGCCGCATCCAGGTCCACGAGCGATTCGATGATCTTGCTGGTAACGATGTACACGCCGGTCGAGGCGCGCAGCGCCGGATTCAGGATCCGCTGCTCGGACCCCAGGTGCACGTTCAGCACGCCGCCATGACGCGGCGCGGCGGATTGCGCGAAGATCGACGTGGGAAATGCCATCGCGGCGGCAAGCGCCCCGGAAGACAACAGGAACTCGCGGCGGGTGGTGCGCATGTCGGACTCTGGTTCTGCCTGGTTGGAAGCTGCGGATCTTAGGCCTGCGGCGCCGGGCTTGAGAAATGCTGATTTCTCATTTGCTCATGCGTCCCCCCGTATCGCCGCCGACAGAACAAGTCGTGTCGCTTCACGTTTCGTTACTCGCCGGGCACGCCACTTGCTCAAACCGACGGATCGCATCTGCCGGAGTTTTCATGCCCGCTTCGCATTCCCTCGACACCACGACGCTGACGGTGCTGACGGTCAATACCCACAAGGGCTTTACCAGTTTCAACCGCCGCTTCATGCTGCACGACCTGCGGGAGGCATTGCGCACCGCAAAGCCGGACGTGGTGTTCCTGCAGGAGGTCCTGGGTGAACATCAGACGCATGCCGGCCGCCACGAGTCATGGCCGGCGCAGTCCCAGTACGAGTTCCTGGCCGACACGCTGTGGACGGACTTTGCCTACGGCCAGAACGCCGTTTATCCGGAAGGTCATCATGGCAATGCCATCCTGTCGCGCTACCCGATCGAAAGTCACCACAACCACGACGTGAGCGTGGACGGCCACGAGGGGCGCGGTCTGCTGCACTGCGTGCTGCGGCCCCCTGCCCTCGCCTCGCCCGTGCATGCGATATGCGTGCATCTGGGCCTGCTCGAGCGCCATCGCGGCGAGCAACTGCGCCGCTTGTGCAAGCTGGTGTCGAACGACGTGCCGGCCGACGACCCGCTGCTGATTGCCGGCGACTTCAACGACTGGCGGCTGCGCGCTGATGCCTTGATGCGCGAGTGCGGGACCTCGGAGGTATTCACCTCGCGGTTGGGCCGGCCCGCGCGGACGTTTCCCGCGCGCTGGCCGCTGTTGCGGCTGGACCGCATCTATGTGCGCAGCGTGCGTGACTGGCAGCCGGTGCCGCTGGCGTCCCGCGTATGGTCTCGCCTTTCCGATCATGTGCCAATTTGCGCGGAGATTGCGCTATGAACCTGGGCTGGCGCGAAAACAACCGATATACCCTGCTGGAAAACGGCACGGAGTACTTTCCCGCGGTCGTCGAGGCCATTGATTCGGCGGCCAGCGAAGTGCTGGTGGAAACCTTCATCCTGTTCGACGACGTCGTCGGCAAAGAGATTCAGCAGGCCCTCATCCGCGCGGCGCGCCGGGGCGTCAGCGTCGACCTGCTGGTCGACGGCTACGGCTCCGACGAACTGAGCGAGGCCTTCATCGGCGCCATGACCGAGGCCGGCGTCCGCTTTCACGTCTTTGATCCGCGTCCGCGCTTTCTGGGCGTGCGCACGAACGTGTTCCGGCGCATGCACCGCAAGATCGTGGCCGTCGACCGCCAACGCTCCTTCATCGGCGGCATCAACTTTTCCGCGGACCACCTGCCCGATTACGGACCGGAAGCGAAACAGGACTACGCCGTTCTGGTGGAAGGCCCGCTGGCGGCCGACATTGCCGACTACGCGCGCGCGGCGCTCGGCAAGGGCAAGCGCGGACTGCGGCGCCGTCCCGCGCGCATGGATCCGCTGCCCGCCGGCGACGGCGGGGGCCGGCTCGTGGTGCGCGACAACGTCAGCCATCGCAGCGACATCGAACGCTACTACCGCGCGGGCGTGCGCTCGGCACGCTCGGACGTGCTGATCGCCAATGCGTACTTTTTTCCCGGCTACCACCTGTTGCGGGATCTGGTGAAGGCCGCCCGCCGCGGGGTGCGCGTGCGCCTGCTGTTGCAGGGTGAACCCGACGTGCTGGTCGCCCGGCTGGCCGCCTCGATGCTCTATGACTACCTGATGGACAACGGCGTGGAGATCCACGAGTACTGCAAGCAGCCGCTGCACGGCAAGGTGGCGTGCGTGGACGAGGATTGGTCGACGATCGGCTCCAGCAATCTGGACCCCCTGAGTCTTGCGCTCAATCTGGAAGCCAACGTCGTGGTGCGCGACGCGTCGCTGAATGCGGCCCTGCGCAAGAGCCTGGACCGGCTGATTGCAGAGGACTGCCGCCCCGTCGAAATGCCCAAGAACTCGCGGCGCCGGTTGCGCCGCCTGTGGCTGGGGGTGGTGGTGTTCCACTTTCTGCGGCGCTTTCCCGCATGGGCCGGCAGCCTCCCGGCGCACAAGCCGCGCCTGCAGACCGTCACGGCGGACACCGGCAGGGAGACGGCATGAAGATCCTGCACTCGTCGCCCATGCGGGCCCTGCGGCGCCGCTGGCCGCGGATCAAGCGCATTCTGCCCGTGCTGGTCCTGATCGTGGTGGCCGGCCTGCTTTATTACTTCGGGCGGTCCGTGGACTGGCCGCAGGTGTGGGTGGCGATGCGCAAGATTCCCGGCCAGACCATTGCCATTGCGGCCGGCCTGGTGGTGGCGGGTTACCTTGCCTATGGCAGCCTGGACCTGCTCGGCAAAAAGTACACGCGGCATCACCTGCCCGCGCCCAAGGCGCTGGGCGTGGCCATGTTGAGCTACGCGCTGAACCTGAACCTGGGCGTGCTGGTGGGCGGCCTGGGCGCCCGTCTGCGGCTGTACACCCGGCTGGGCTGCCGCAAGTCTGTGGCGACGCGCGTCGCGCTGTTTGCGGCGGCATCGAACTGGATCGGCTATGCCTGGCTGGCGGGCATCGTGTTCGCCTTGGGCGTGGTGCCGGTGCCGGCAGGCTGGGAAATCGGCTCCGGGATGTTGCGTCTGCTGGGCCTGGCCCTGCTGGCGCTGGGGATCGCCTACGTGGTGACATGTGCGAGGGCCAAGCGCCGCAGCGTCACCTGGATGGGCCACCACATCACCTTGCCACGCGCCCGCATGGCGGTGGCGCAATGCGCCGTGGCCGCGCTGTCCTGGTCCCTGATGGGCGCCATCTGCTTTGTGCTGTTGCAGGGCAAGGCGAGCTACCCCGCGGTGCTCGGCATCTTGTTGTGCACCAGCTTCGCGTCAGTCATCACCCGCGTGCCCGGCGGCCTGGGCACCACCGAGGCCATCTTCGTGGCCGCGCTGGGTTCGCAGATTCCGCCCACCGAAGTGCTCGGCGCGGCGCTGGCGTACCGCGCGGTGTATGCGCTGGCGCCGTTGTGCCTGGCGCTGGTGGCCTATCCCCTGATCGAGCTGAAACTGGGCATGCGCAAACGCAAGGGAGAAGCCGCTCCCCCCGGTCAGGCTCGCCATCTGCCATGAGGCCCGCCATGAATCGACCCCAACCCGACTCAGCAGGCACCGTCGCCGCCTACCCCCGGCGCACCGGCGCGTCCGAACATGAAATTGCGTCGCAGGAGGCGCTGGCGTTGCGGATCGCGGCATTGCTGGGCCGGCGCTTCGTGCCGGACTTCCGGCCGACCCGCAATCGCGGCGAGCCGCCGCCCTACTACGTGCCCGATCGCAGCATCACCAGCCTGGCCCGCGCGAACAAACTGGGCATCACGCGCGCGGCCGACTTGTTTGGCGGGGTGACGCCGCACGCCTTCGTGGCGACCAAATCCATCACCCATGGCGTCGTCGACGCGCAGGCGAAATCGCCGCAGGGCTGGGTGCGCCCGCTGGCCGGCGAGCTGGAAGAGGTCGTGTTGCGCGGGTACACCGCGTTCACGCTGGACGATGCGCACCGCGCGGGCGAACGTCTGCTGCAGGCGGGCCCGCTGCGGCTCAAGCCGGCCGACGCCAACGCCGGGCGCGGCCAGGTCGTCGTGCGCAATGCGCAGGAGCTTCGCGCCGCGCTGAACGGCCAGGACGCCGCCACCATGCGCCGGCTGGGGCTGGTGCTGGAAGAAGACCTGGCGCAGATCGCGACCTACAGTGTGGGCTGGATCCGCGTGGGCAAGCTGGAAGCGTCGTACGTGGGCACGCAGAGCCTCACCCGGGACAACAACGGCGAGCCGGTGTACGGCGGCTCGGCGCTGACATTCGCGCGCGGCGGGTTCGACGAACTGCGGGCGTTGAACCTGTCTGACGAAGAACGGCAGGCAGTGGACCTGAGCTGCCGTTACGACACGGCGGTATCCACCGCGTATCCCGATTTTTTCGCGTCGCGCCGCAACTACGACGTGGCGATCGGCCAGAATGCCCGCGGTGAGCCCCGCGCGGGCGTGCTCGAGCAATCGTGGCGAGCCGGCGGCGCCAGCATCGCGGAGCTTTCCGCATTGCAGGCGTTCATGCTGTCCCCGTCGCTCAAGTCGGTGTCCGCCTTTACGCGCGAACGCTACGGCGCGGACGAGCCGGCGCCCACGTCGGAGCAATACGTGTATCGCGGCGAGGATTCCGCCGTGGGTATGATCACCAAATCGGGGGGCATTCTGGAGGACGACAATGGCCGCCTTTAGCGACCCAATCGATATCGAGGTGGCGGACCAGCGGCTGGCCGGCACCTTTCTCACGCCCGAAAGCAAGGTGCCGGGCGTGCTGTTCATTCACGGCTGGGGCGGCGACCAGAAGTTCGACCTGGCCCGCGCCAAGGGCATCGCCGCGCTGGGCTGCGTCTGCCTCACGTTCGACCTGCGCGGCCATGCCGCCACGCAGGCGCAGCAGATGCAGGTCTCGCGCGACGACAACCTGCGCGACGTGATGGCCGCCTACGACCGGCTGGCCGCGCATCCGTCGCTGGACAGCGGCTCGGTGGCGGTGGTGGGCAGCAGCTACGGCGGCTACCTGGCCGCCATCCTGACCGGGCTGCGCCGCGTGCGCTGGCTGGGCCTGCACGTGCCCGCGCTGTACCGCGACGACGAATGGATGCTGCCCAAGAACCAGCTCAACCGCGAGACCCTGCGCGCCTACCGCAATTCCCACATCGAACCTGAAAGCAACCGCGCGCTGTCGTGTTGCGCCAACTTCACAGGCGATGTGCTGATCGTGGAGGCTGAGCACGATGTCTATATCCCGCACTCCACGATCATGAACTACCGGTCGGCGTTTCGCAGGTCGCATTCGCTGACTCACCGCATCCTGGACGGCGCGGACCATGCGCTGACCGACAAGGCCTCGCAGCAGGCCTACACCTCGATCCTGGTGAACTGGGTGACGGAGATGGTGATGGGCGCGCGGGTCGGCCGGGCGCGGCCTGTGCCGTAGCCGCGGCCGCGGCAACGGCAAGCCGGGCGACGGCAGATCAGGGCTTCGGGCTCAACATGTCCGACAGCGCGTCGCCCAGTTCCTTGACGGCGCCCGCCACGCCTTCCGCCGCGCCTTCTGCCCCTACCCCGATGGCGTGCCCGAACCCGCGCGCCACCTGCGCGGAAAAGCCGCGCGTGACCGAGAACTTGGGGTTGTCCAGGCTGCCAGCCAGTGCGAATTCAAACCGGATGACTCCGCTCTTGTCCTTCATGGCCGCCAGCACCGCCTTGCGCGGCAAAGAAAACAGGCTGCCGTCGCCGCTGAACTTCAGGTTGTGCAACGCCACGGTGCCCGACGCCTTGAGTTCGCGGCGCGCGATGGCCGTCTTCATGTCCAGGTCCATGGAGCCGCCGGACAGCGAGCCCGCGCCGTTATCGGCCAGATAGGGCGCCGCATGGCGGATATCCATGTTGCGCACCGCCACCGTGATGTCGGCGTCCGCACCGCCCACCACCAGCTTGCCCTTTGCCCGCACGGTGGCCTCGCCGTTGCGGTTGTCTTCGACCTTGCCGGTGAATTCCAGGTCGCTGGCGGTGCCGTCGCCAGGGATCACGACGGGCTGAAGGTGAGCCTGCACGTCCTTGAACGGAATGCGATGCGGCGGCTTGGACACCGCGCCGTCAAGATAATCCAGGCGGCCATCGCGCAGGATGAGCTCGGCCACGCGGATGGGACCGTTGCGCCGGGTCTTGCCATCGCCGTCGCCGGCGCGCAGCGCCGCCTGCAAGGTGGGAGAAATCTGCATGTCGCCATCGGGATTGCGCACCACGGCGAAGTCGAAGCCTTCGACGATGATCCGCTTGAACACGGCCTCGCGGCGCAGGAAAGCGGTCCATTCCGGTTCAAGTTCAACGCGCCGGGCACGCGCGCCGGGCTGACCGGACGCGCCCGGCACGGCGACGTCTGTCAGCACCACCTGATGCAGGCCAACCTGCACGTTGCCGACCTGGCTGCGCGGCCCCAGAATGCTGGCGATGCGCTGCTCGACCACGCGGGTGGCGGCCAGCGCCAGTACCGCGATCACCGCGCCAATCAACAGCAAAATCGCCAGGGCGGTGCCCCAGCGTGACCGGCCTCGCGCGTCGGCTGCGTTCGAACTCATTATGGTTTCCGAAGTTGTAGGGGACGTCGGCGCGAAAGCCGCCGCATGCCTCGCACCATAGCGAGGCGCGGCGGCCGGCGCAACCTGACCATCGTCCGGGATGCGCAATCGTTCATCAATGCTCGATAAGGATGAGACGGTTTGCGGCGCAAGGATGCCTCAATCCGTTCTACGCTTCAAACCTTGTCCCGCCGCCACGACAGGCGCCAATAGCGTTCGGGACGGAAGGCCGACGCGCCTGCCAGCGACATGTCAGGCTGCGCGTCGAGCGGATCAAGCGCCAGGCTGCTGCGTGCGGCCAATGCGCGTTGTCGGGCGCGGCCGACGTCAACCTCCGGCCCGACATCCAGCGGCGAGGCCAGGATCCTGCGGCCCAGCAAATCGGCCAGGCGTTGCTGGACGGCCCCCGGCTCGGCCTCCGCGACCTCTTCGTAGGTCACCCACTCCACGCGGTGGAACAGCGCGCGCAGGGTCAGGCAAGCCTCGGACACGCGCACGTGCGCGGCACTGCACAGCCCCAGCGGCATCAGAACGACACGCGGCCGCAGGGCGGACACTGCCGCGGCCAATGCGCCCGTCAGGCGCCCCTCCTCGCCGCTTTCCAGATACTCGTCGTGCAGCAAATCCATCTGCACGCCCCGCACGCCAAGCAGCGACAAGGCGCGATCGTTGCGGGCGCGGCGGTCAAGAACGGCCTGCCGGCCGTTCTTGACACCGCAGTCGCGGTCCGCCGCGGTGTTCGCTTCGGCCACCAACGGCAAGCCGGAGTACACCGTCAGAACGGTGCTGTCCGTACGCGCGGCGAGCAGCCCCGCACAACTGACGACAGCGTCGTTGAAGCAGGAAGAAACCGCGACCAGTCTGCCTTCGCGAAGCATCCCGTCCTCGCTGTCCGGCTTACCAGTACGGGGGTTGGTTGTAGTACTGATGGATGCCGCGCGCCCAGGTCTCGTCCGCCATGCTGGGCCAATTGTCCTTGTCGAACCCTTCCGCGTTCTTGAGCACGTCCTTGTCCACATTCAGCACGAAGCACTTGCGGTCGGTATCCAACGTCAGCGCGCTCCACGGAATGGCGTACAGCTTGTCGCCGATGCCCAGGATGCCACCGCGTGACAGCACGGCATACGCAATGCGGCCGCGTGGCACGTCCACCATGATTTCCTGGATGCTGCCCAGCGTTTCGCCGGCGGGGTTGTATACGTCGTTGCCTTCCAGCGTGCTGGCCGCCATAACTTCCGGTCCGGGTCCGCTTGGATCGCTCTTCGGGCCGCCCACGATCCTGGTTTCACCTTGCGCCTGGCCGGCGCCCGTCAATGGTTGGTTCATGGTGAGTCTCCTTCGATGAATGGTCCGCGTGGCGAACGGCTCGCCACGCCGCCCCGCCATCAAGCAAGCCGTGTGCCAAAGCCGCGGAGTCTTGTCTGCGCGGGGCCGGCGCCTGGAGTAGCGGCATTTTTTACATTCGTCCCCACAAAAATGCCGGAGCCGGCCCTGCAGTGCGCAGAGCCGGCCCCGGCGGTGGCATTACGCCCGGCGGGCGTTAGCGGCGCTTGCCGTGATCCGACATCATGCAGATGCCGGCCAGCACGCCCAGCAGCACCGCGCCTGCGATGCTCTTCCAGGCGTTTTCATGCACGTAGTCGTCCGTCGCGTGCGATACCTCGCGTGCCCGCGACCACGCGGCGCGTTCCCAGCCGCGTGCCTGATCGCGCGCGGCGTCCAGCCGCTGCTTGAGCTTGTCGCGCGCCGATTCGATTTCGGATCCGCTGTAGCTGGCAGTGCTGCGCAGCAGATCCTCGGTGCCCGAAATCAGGTCACGCATCGTTTGCGAAGACGTGTCCGACGAGTGAAACATATCGCGCAGCCTATCTCGCTTGTTCATGAGTTCTCCTTGAAAAACTGCGGGTCGCTCCCCCCGCGGCACGGCGCACGCGGAGCGCGGCCCGCAGGCCGCATGCCTTGCAGGACCGTCACAGATGGTCGATGCCCGGCGTCTGCTGCGGGTCCAGACCCGGCATGGGATTCGGAATGCTGTCGGGAGGCCAGTTGCCTTTCTCGTCCTTGCCCGTTTCCGGGACATCCGGCTTGGGTTGTTCGGCGGGCGAATGGTCGGGCGTTTGCTGACCGCCCTGCCCGGGCTGTTGGGAACTCGTCCCTCCGGTATTTGCCATGATGTGCCTCCTGAAATGAAAAGATCGTCGGGCCGGCGTGTCAGCCCGCCCACCATTGCTTGATCGTGGCGCGAAGCGCGGCGCCGCCCGAGGCGGCATCTTCCCTGCGCAACGCCTTGAAGTACGCGCCGATCTGTTTGGCCGGAATGTGCGGGGGCAACGGCGGCATCTCGGGGTCGGTCACCATCTCCAGCACCACCGGACGTCCTGCCGCCAGGGCGCGGTCCCACGCCGGGCCCACGTCGTCGGGGCTGTCGACCCGGATGCCTTCCAGGCCCAGCATCCGGCCATACTCCGCGTACGAAAACTTGGGCAGCCACTGCGAATCCGGAAAACGCGGATCGCCGCCCATCACCCGCTGCTCCCACGTCACCAGGTTCAGGTCACCGTTATTCAGCACCATGACGACCAGCGTGGGGTTGCTCCAGTCCTTCCAGCGATGGGCGATAGTGATCAGTTCGTTGATGCCCAGCATCTGCATGGCGCCGTCGCCCACCAGCGCGATGACCGGCCTGTCGGGATAGGCCACCTTCGCCGCGATGGCGTACGGCACGCCGCACCCCATCGTGGCCAGCCCGCCCGACACCGATCCCATCATGCCCGCCTGAATGTCGATATTGCGGGCGTACCAGTTGGCGGCCGAGCCCGAATCGCACGTCAGGATGGTCTGCGGCGGCAGCCGCTTGGACAGCTCCAGGAACGGCCGCTGGGGATTGATCGGCTCGGCGTCGACCATGGCGCGGGCATGCACCGTCTCGCGCCAGGCGGACACCTGCTTTTCGATGCGGTCACGCCAGCGGCGCGCTTTCTTGGGTTCCAACAGCGGAATCAACGCCTCCAGCGTCAGCCGGCTATCACCCACCAGGCCGATTTCGACGGGATAGCGCAGACTGAGCTTGCGCCCGTCGAGGTCGATCTGCACCGCGCGCGCCTGACCTTCCTGGGGCAGGAATTCCGCATACGGAAACGACGTCCCCACCATCAGTAGCGTGTCGCACCCGTTCATCATGTCCCAGCTGGGCTGCGTGCCCAGCAGGCCGATGGCGCCCGTCACGTAAGGCAGGCTGTCCGGCAGCACGGCCTTGCCGAGCAGCGCCTTGGCCACGCCCGCGCCCAGCAGTTCGGCGACCTGGCTGACCTGTTCGCCCGCCTGCAGCGCGCCGGCCCCGACCAGGATCGCCACCTTTTCGCCGCGATTCAGGATGTCGGCCGCGTTGCGCAGCGCGGCCGGCCCCGGCACGGCGGCGTGGGATGTGATGCCGATGCCGGTGTGCACCGTGCCGTGCTCGCGCGGCGGCACCGGCACGGCCGGCAGATCCTGCACGTCGTTCGGAAAGATGACGCAGGTGACGCTGCGGCGCTCCAGGGCGATGCGCATGGCGCGATCCACCATGTGACGCGCCTGCTCGGCGGTCGTCGCCATCTGCACGTAGTCGTGCGCGACATCCTTGAACAGGCTGATCAGGTCGACCTCCTGCTGGTAGTCGCCGCCCAGTGCGCTGCGCGCCTGCTGCCCGACCAGCGCGACTACCGGCTGGTGATCCAGCTTGGCGTCGTATAGACCATTGAGCAGGTGGATGGCGCCCGGACCCGACGTCGCCAGGCACACCCCCACCTGACCGGTGAACTTTGCGTGCGCGCAGGCCATGAATGCCGCGCTTTCCTCGTGACGGGCCTGGATGAATTCCAGCGGCTCCTCGGTGCGGCCGAAGGCGCCGATGAGCCCGTTGATGCCATCGCCGGGGTAACCGTACACCTTGCGCACGCCCCACTGCGACAGCCGCTTCAACACGAAGTCCGACACTGTTTCCATACATTTCTCCCGGCGGTCGTCGTTGAAAGCGACTGCATTCAGCAACCGCCGTTCCTGGCCCCGATGGGAATTTGGGAGGTCGTGCGCAGATAAAAATTACAAAGCGCTCGGGCGATAAGCGTTGCGCGCGTCGCCTGTCCATCATTTGGATGACAGGTATTTCTGCTGCATTGCGCAATTTTTAGTACGGGCCACGGTTTGGGCACAGCGCTTGCGTAAGGAGAGGCCTCGGCGTAATCGCGATCGAGTCGCAACTGTCTCGACCGGCCTATCAACTGGAGCAAGCATGGCAAAGACGAGAATCCTGATCGTGGCGGGAGAAGCTTTCCCTCTGGCCAAAACAGGCGGCCTGGGGGATGCGATAACGGGGATGGCGCGCGCGTTGATCGAGGCGCGAATGCCCCTGAGCGTGATCTTGCCCGGGTATCGGGGCGTAAAAGCCAAGCTGAACCGCGTCCGCCAGGTTGCCACGCTGCAGGACCTGCCGGGCGGCCCGGCCGCGCTGCTGGAAGGCAAGTGCCCGCAGTCCGGCATCGACTACCTGATTCTGGAAAACGATGCCCTGTATGACCGCGGCGGCCTGTATGTCGACGAGCATGGCAAGGAACATCCGGACAATGGACTGCGCTACGCGGCGCTGGCGCACGCTGCCGTGCGCGTGGCGGCCGGCCTGCCGGGCGTCATGCGCCCCACACTGGTGCACGCGCACGATTGGCACGCCGGCCTGGTGCCGCTGCTGCTGCGCGCCGCAGACCTGCCGGACGTCAAAAGCGTGATGACCATTCACAACCTCGCGTTCCAGGGCTTGTTCCCGATGGCCCACGCGGACGAATTCGGGGTGCCGGAATGGGCTCGCAACGATGACGGCGCGCAGGCCTGGGGCCAGCTCAATTTCCTGAAGGCTGGCATCCGCTACGCCGACCGCGTGACGACGGTCAGCCACACGTACGCCCGCGAGATCATGACCCCCGCATTCGGGTGCGGCCTGGACGAGCTGTTGCGCAGCCGTGCGGACGACCTGTTGCCGATTCCGAACGGCATCGACGACGTGCTGTGGAATCCTGCGCGTGATCCGTACCTGCGCAGCCATCGCTATTCCGTCCGCGACCTGACCAACAAGATCCACTGCAAGGCCGCGCTGCAGCGCGAATTCGGCCTGCGCCCGGATCCGGGCGCGACGCTGATGGGTATGGGCAACCGCCTGACCGAACAGAAAATGGCGGATGTCGCGGTGCATGCGCTACCGGAAGCGCTGGACCGCCACCCCAACCTGCAGATTGCAATCCTGGGCCAGGGTGACCACCGGCTTGAAGAAGCGTTGCAGGACATCGCCCGGCGCTACCCGGGGCGCTGCAGCACCCACATCGGCTACGACGAGGGCATCGCCCATCGCCTGCACGCGGGGTCCGACATCTTGCTGCACGCCAGCCGCTTCGAGCCCTTCGGCCTGACGCCGCTCTACGCCATGCGCTATGGCACGCTGCCCATCGGGTCGCGCGTCGGCGGCATGGCCGACACCATCCAGGACCCGGGCCCGCGAGCGCCGCTGTCGGCCATGTCATCGGCCACCGGCCTGCTCTTCGAAGGCGACACGCCGCAGGCCATGAGCGCCGCCATCGAGCGCGCAATCGATCTGCGCGCCCACGGCATTCTGTGGCGGCTGATGCAGCGCAACGCGATGAACACCGACTTTGGCTGGCGCGCCGCCGTCAGTCTGTACGCCAGCCTGTACCGGTCGCTGGTGGAGCCGAACTACCGCGATGCGGCGCCCGCCCCTGCCTTGCAGCCGGCCAGCGTTTCCGCCGTCAACCGCCGCCAGCCGCGCACAGGTGGCGCCATGCCAGCCGCCATCTAAGGAGCGACACCGGTGTCCCATCCCGCCGTCCCCGCGCCGTCCCGCGCCCCGATACGTCTTTATCACGCCCGCAACGGCCTGCCGGACGGCGAAGCCGCCGTCCAGGCGCTGAGCAAACGGCTTGCCCAACGCGGCTTCAACGCCGTGCTCGTGCCGGCCCCCTGGCTGACTGGGCCGCAGCCGGGATCGCTGGCCGCGCAGGACGCCGACACGGCGATGCGGGATGGGCAGGCAACGCCGATCATCGAGTGGTACACGCAGGCCTCGGCGCAATTGTCGGCGCACGGATTGGCGCTGTTCGTGGATGTGATTCTGGACCGCAGCGCGCGCAACCCCGTGGCGGCCACCGCCGCGCCGGGCTGGTACCGCTCGCTGCACGAAGAACCCGCGCGCGATCCGCGGCTGACGCAGGAAGAGCGGGGGGTGCTGCATTTGCCCGAAGGCGCCCTGCCCCCCGGATTTCTGACCGCGTGGACGGAACGTCTGCTGGGCTGGGCCCGTAGCGGTGTGAAGGGGCTGGTTTTCCAGGCGCCCCACCGCTTGCCGGCAGAGGCTTGGCGTGAGTTGGGCGGCGCGCTGCGCGCACAGAATCCCGACGTGCGGCTGCTGGCGTGGACACCCGGTCTGTCGCCCGCGGATCTGGCGGCCTTGCGCGACGCGGCGTTCGACGCGGCGTTCTCGTCGCTGCCGTGGTGGGACTTCAAGTCTTCATGGCTGGCCGAAGAAGACGCGCGGCTGCGCGCCATCGGCGAGGTCATCGCGGCGCCGCCGCAGTCCGGTGCGCTGCGCCCAACGGAGGACGGCAGACGCGCCATCTGGAGCGCGGCCGTCACCGGCGATGGCTTGATGCTGACGGACGAGGACGAACGGCGGCTGCCGGATGTGGAAACGGTGAACGCCTGGTTTGCCGGACCGCGGCTGAAGGGGCCACTGCGCATGCTGGGCGGCCGCGATGGCAGTTGCACGGCGCTGCTGCGCGACGCGGGCGACGGCGCCACGCTGGCGCTGGCGATCAACCCCTCGGCCACCCAGGATGCGGCGATGGACTGGGACGCGCTGGCGCCTATGCTGCCGCCGGCAGATCTTGTGCCGTTCACGCCACCCACCGGTCTGCAGAATCAGGCCAACGATCTGGCGGGCGGCGAGTGCGCGATGCTGATGTTCCAGCCGACGCAGCCGGTGCGCGACGCCGTGCGCCATCACCGCACCCGGGCCGATGATCTGGCCAACCAGCGCGTCGCGCTGGAGAACATCAGTCCGGCCGTCGATGGCGGGGCCTATCCCGTCAAGACCATTCCGCACGCGCGTATCGTCGTGCAAGCCGACATCTTCATGGACGGCCACGATCAGCTGGCCGCTGAAGTGCGCTGGCGCGCCAAGGACGAGGCCCGTTGGCACATCGTGCCCATGACGCGCGGCCTAAACGACCGCTGGGAGGCCGCCTTCCGGCCGCGCCGCATCGGCGCGCATGAATTCGTCGTCGCCGCCTGGTTTGACGCGTGGCACACATTTACGCATGACATCGAGGTCAAGCACCAGGCCGGCCGCGACCTGAGCCTGGAAGTGCACGAGGGCCTGGCGCTGCTGCGGGATGCCCTGGCGCGGGCGCAGGCGGGCTCACCCGCCGGCGCTGACGCAGAGCCGGTGCGCGAGGCGCTGGCCGCCTTTGCGGACGCCGACCTGGCCAACCCCGTTCCGCCGACTGCCGAGCAAGTCGCCGTGCTGCTCGATCCCGCGCTGGCGCGGGCGATGCACGAACTGGACGACCATCCCTTTGAAGCCGTCACCGCCATTGCCTACCCGGTCTGGGTGGACCGCGTCCAGGCATGCCATTCAAGCTGGTACGAGCTGTTTCCGCGATCGCAAGCCGCCGAACCCGGGCGCCACGGCACCTTCGACGACGTGATCGCGCGGCTGCCCGACGTGCGCGAGATGGGCTTCGACGTGCTGTACATGCCGCCCATCCATCCGATCGGCCAGCGCAACCGCAAGGGGCGCAACAACAGCCTGCGCGCCGAGCCCGGCGACGTGGGCAGTCCTTACGCCATCGGCGCGCAAAGTGGCGGGCACGACGCGATCGAGCCCGCGCTGGGCACGCTGACGGATTTCCTGAACCTGGTGGATGCCGCCGCGCAGCACGGCATGGAGATCGCGCTGGACTTTGCCATCCAGTGCTCGCCCGACCACCCGTGGCTGGCCCAGCATCCGGACTGGTTCTCGTGGCGGCCCGACGGCTCGCTGCGCTACGCCGAGAATCCGCCCAAAAAGTACGAGGACATCGTCAATGTGTCCTTCTATGGCGGGCAGAATCGCCGCGGACGCAAGCTGGGCCTGTGGCGGGCACTGCGCGACGTGGTGCTGTTCTGGGTGAACCATGGCGTTCGCATCTTCCGCGTCGACAATCCCCACACCAAGCCGCTTCCGTTCTGGCAGTGGCTGATCTGCGAGGTCCACGCCAAGCATCCGGACGTCATCTTTCTGTCCGAGGCCTTCACGCGCCCGAAGATGATGTACCGCCTGGCGAAAATCGGCTTCACGCAGTCGTACACCTACTTCACGTGGCGCAACGAGCGGGCCGAACTGGAGGCCTACCTGCAGGAGATCTCGTCGCCACCCGCGGCCGACTTCTTCCGGCCGCATTTCTTTGTGAACACGCCGGACATCAACCCGTTCTTCCTGCAGACCTCGGGACGCCCAGGCTTTTTGATCCGCTCGGCGCTGGCCGCGCTGGGGTCGGGCCTGTGGGGCGTCTACAGCGGCTTCGAGCTTTGCGAAGGCGCGGCGCTGCCGGGCAAGGAAGAGTATCTGGACTCCGAAAAATACGAACTGCGGCAACGCGACTGGCACGCGCCGGGCAATATCCGGGCCGAAATCACACGCCTGAACCAGATCCGCCGCGCCAATCCGGCGTTGCAGACGCATCGCGGCCTGACGCTGACCACCAGCACCAACAACCGGGTGCTCGCGTTCTACAAGTCCACGCCGGGCCACGGCAACGTGGTCCTGACCGTCATCAGCCTGGATCCGTTCCAGGCGCAGCAGACGCGGGTCGAGGCGCCGTTCTGGCTGTTCGGCGAGGCCGACGCCGGCCAGCTGTCCGCCGAAGATCTGCTGACTGAAACCCGCGAGACCTGGCACGAGAAGCACCGCACGCTGACGCTGACCCCCGACCAACCTTATCGCGTGTGGCGGCTTTCGCTGCACGGATGAAGCCCGCGCCCAACGCCATGATGAGTAAAGCCCAACCCATTCAGGACGATCCCCTCTGGTACAAGGACGCCGTCATCTACCAGTTGCACGTCAAATCCTTTTTTGACTCGAACGGCGACGGCGTCGGCGACCTGCCAGGCCTGATCTCCAAGCTGGACTACATCGCCAGCCTGGGGGTCAATACCATCTGGCTGTTGCCCTTCTACCCCTCGCCGCGCCGCGACGACGGGTACGACATCGCCGACTACCGCGGCGTGCATCCGGACTACGGCACCATTGCCGACGTGCGCAAGCTGATCCGGGCCGCGCACGCGCGCGGCCTGCGCATCATCACCGAGCTCGTCGTCAACCATACGTCGGATCAGCACCCGTGGTTTCAACGGGCGCGCGCGGCCAAGCCCGGTTCGGCGGCGCGCAATTTCTATGTATGGTCCGACAACGACAAGGCTTATGCCGGCACGCGCATCATCTTCTGCGACACCGAAAAGTCGAACTGGACCTGGGACCCGGTGGCCAACGCCTATTTCTGGCACCGCTTCTATTCGCATCAGCCCGACCTGAACTACGACAATCCGCAGGTGCTCAAGGAAGTGCTGTCCGTCATGCGCTATTGGCTGGACATGGGTGTGGATGGTTTGCGCCTGGACGCGGTGCCCTACCTGGTCGAGCGCGAGGGCACCAACAACGAGAACCTGCCCGAGACGCACGACGTGCTCAAGCAGATCCGCGCGGTGATCGAGGCCGAGTATCCGGGCCGCCTGCTGCTGGCCGAAGCCAACCAGTGGCCCGAAGACGCGCAGGAGTATTTCGGCGCGGGCGACGAATGCCACATGTCCTTCCACTTTCCGCTGATGCCGCGGATGTACATGGCGATCGCGCAGGAAGACCGCTTTCCGATCACCGACATCATCCGCCAGACGCCCGACATTCCGCCCACCTGCCAATGGGCCATCTTCCTGCGCAACCACGACGAGTTGACGCTGGAAATGGTGACCAGCCGCGAACGCGATTACCTGTGGAATGTCTATGCAGCCGAGCCGCGCGCCCGGATCAACCTGGGCATCCGCCGCCGCCTGGCGCCGCTGCTCGAGCGTGACCGCCGCCGCGTCGAGCTGATGAACAGCCTGCTGCTGTCGATGCCCGGCACGCCGGTGCTGTATTACGGCGACGAACTGGGCATGGGCGACAACGTGCATCTGGGCGACCGCGACGGTGTACGCACGCCGATGCAATGGTCGCCGGACCGCAATGGCGGTTTCTCTCGCGCCGATCCGGAGCGCCTGCCGCTGCCGGTGTTGATGGGACCCTTGTACGGTTACGAGGCCGTCAACGTCGAGGCGCAGCAGCGCGACCCGCATTCGTTGCTGAACTGGACGCGCCGCCTGCTGGCGCAACGCGGCCAAAGCCATGCCTTCGGGCGCGGCACGCTGCGTTTCATCTTTGCCGGCAACCGCAAGATCCTGGCCTACCTGCGGCAATGGGAAGACACCACGATCCTGTGCGTCGCCAACCTGTCGAACGCGGCGCAGCCGGTCGAGCTGCACATGCAGGAGTTCAATGGCCGGGTGCCGGTGGAGATGCTGGGGGGCACGCCCTTCCCCGCCATCGGTGAACTGCCTTACCTGCTGACGTTGCCGCCCTACGGCTTTTACTGGATGGACCTCAGCCAGGACGCCGCGCCGCCCGGATGGCATGCGACAGCACCGGAACAGATGCCCGAACTGATCACGCTGGTGCTCAAGACCCGCGGTGGCGCGGCGCTGACCGATGCGTCGCGCGCCACGCTGGAACGTGAAATCCTGCCGCAGTATCTGGCGCGCCAGCGCTGGTTTCCCGGCTCCGAACCGCCCTCTCGTGCGCGGCTGGCCTACGCCACCCCGTTCGAGTCGGCGGACGGCGAGTACTACTGGGCCGAGATCGAGCCCGAGGACGGCGCCGAGGGCATCCGTGCGCAAGCGCCCTTCGTGCTGGTCTGGGACGAAACCGCCGTCATCCAGTACGCGATTGCCCGCGTGCGCCGCGGCGCCGAGGTCGGCGTGCTGGCCGACGCCTTCCTGCAGCCGGGGTTCGTGCGCAGCACGCTCAAGGCCATGCAGGCCGGTGCGGAGCTGGACGGACGCAGCGGCGGCAAGCCGGGCGACAAGCCGGGCGTGATCCGCTTCCTGCCCGAGGCCGGCCTGAAAGACATGGACTTCGATGGCGACGTGGACATGCATTGGTTGTCGGGCGAACAGTCCAACAGCTCGGTCATCGTCGGAAACCAGGTCATCCTTAAGATCATCCGCAGCGTGCAGCCTGGCCTGTCTCCGGAATCGGAAATGACGCGCTACCTGACCCGCGCGGGCTACGGCAACATTCCGCCGCTGCTGGGCGAAGTGCAGCGCGTGGACGCTGACGGGATCGTGCATACCTTGGCGGTGGCGCACGGCTACGTGCCCAACGAAGGCGATGCCTGGAGCTGGACGCTGGACTTTCTGAAGCGCACGCTGGCCAACGCGCTGCTGGTGGGGACCTCGCCCGAGGAGTATGAGGAAACGCTGCAGGGCTACGCGGTGATGGCCGCAACCATCGGCGAGCGCCTGGGCCAGATGCACACGGTGCTGGCGGCGCCCACCGATGACGCCGGCTTCCAGTCGCGTCCGGCCAGCGAGGCCGACGCCGAGGCCCGGGCCGAACAAGTGCGCGCGCTGCTGGACCGCGCCGAAAAGAACCTGCGGACCGCGCTCGACAAGCTGGAAGAGCCGTCGCGCGCCTGCGCCGAATGGTTCTTCGAGCATCACGCGCGCCTGGCCGAGCGGGTGTCCGCCATGGCGCAGGCCGAGGCCGGGTCGCCCTGGCTGCGCATCCATGGCGACTTCCACCTGGGCCAGGTGCTGGTCGCGCAGACGGACGCGTACCTCATCGACTTCGAGGGCGAACCGATCAGCAGCCTGGAGGCGCGGCGCGCGCTGGCCTCGCCGTACAAGGACGTGGCCGGCATGCTGCGCTCGTTCGACTACGCGGCGGCATCCATTGCCCGCTCCGACCTCATCGGCGGCGCGCATCTGGACGCCAACGCGGGCGCGGACGAGGTGCCGGCGCCGACCGTTGCGCCGGCCGAACAGCGCGACGCACTCCTGTCGCGGTTCCGGCAGCAGGCGTGCGACGCCTTCCTGCAGGGTTACCGCGGCGCGCGCGGCGGCGACCTCGCCGACGGCGCGGACCGCGAGAACACGCTGCTGACGCTGGCGCAGCTTGAAAAGGCCGCCTACGAAGTCAGCTACGAAGCCGCCCACCGTCCGGACTGGATCTCGATTCCGCTGTGCGCCCTGACAGAACTGGCGCGCAGTGTCCTGCTTTCCGCCGCCATCGACGCCGAAGGAAAAACGCCATGAGCGGAGCTCAAACCTCTTCGCCCTCCGCCGATGTGGCGGAGGGTTATATCAACCCGCAGGAACTCACCGCGCTGGCCCACGGGCTGCATGACAATCCGTTCGGCGTGCTGGGCCCGCATAACGGCTGGCTGCGCGTCTTCGTGCCCGGCGCCTCAAAGGTGGCGGTCCTGGATCCGGACGGCGAACGCACGGCATTGACGGAACAGGCGCAAGGCCTCTTCATCGGCCGCGCGCCGTACGCGCAGGCGGGTGATGGGTCGTCGTACCGCCTGGCTATCCAATGGCCGGCGGCCGAGCAGATCACCGCGGACCCGTACGCCTTCGGCGCGCTGCTCGACGACACCACGCTGCAACGGCTGGCGCAAGGCGCCTGGCGCGAGGCCGGCGAGGCGCTCGGCGCGCATCTCGTCGAGGTCGACGGCGTCAGCGGCCTGCGCTGCGCGGTCTGGGCGCCCAACGCCCGACGCGTCGCCGTGGCGGGCGACTTCAACGGCTGGGACGCCCGCCGCCATGGCATGCGGCTGCGCCATGCGGCAGGCGTCTGGGAGATCTTCATTCCGGGCGTGCGGCCTGGCGAACGCTACAAGTTCGCCATCACCGACCGCAACGGCAACCAGTTCATGAAGGCCGATCCGATGGCACGGCGCAGCGAGATGGCGCCCGCCACAGCTTCGATCGTGGACGATCCCGCGCCCTACACCTGGTCCGATGAAGACTGGATGCAGGGACGCGGCGCGCGTCAGTCGCCCGATGCCCCCATCTCCATTTACGAAGTCCATGCCGGGTCCTGGGCAGGCTGCGAGTCGGGCGTCTGCGGCTGGGACCAGATGGCCGACAAGCTGCCCGGCTACGCCCGCGCCATGGGGTTCACGCATCTTGAGCTGATGCCGATCATGGAGCATCCGTTCGGCGGCTCGTGGGGCTATCAGCCCCTGGGCATGTTTGCGCCGACCGCGCGCTACGGCCCGCCCGAGGCCTTCGCGCGTTTCATCGACCGCTGCCACGCGGCAGGCATCGGCGTGATTCTGGATTGGGTGCCCGCTCACTTCCCCGACGATGCGCACGGGCTGGCCGCCTTCGACGGCACCTCGCTCTATGAATACGAGGACCCGCGCGAAGGCTATCACCCCGACTGGCACACCATGGTCTACAACCTGGGCCGCAACGAGGTGAAGGCTTTCATGATCGCCAGCGCGATGCATTGGCTGCGGCGTTTTCATATCGACGGGCTGCGGGTGGACGCCGTGGCGTCGATGCTCTACCGCGACTACAGCCGTCAGCCTGGTGAATGGATCCCCAACCGCTATGGCGGCCGCGAAAACCTGGAAGCCGTCCAGTTCCTGCAGGAGTTGAACGACACGGTGCGCGCCGAGGTCCCGGACGCGATCATGGTGGCCGAGGAATCGACCGCGTGGCCGGGCGTCACCGCGCCCGTGTCGGAAGGCGGCCTGGGGTTTCACTACAAATGGAACATGGGCTGGATGCACGACACGCTGCGCTATCTGTCGCAGGATCCCATCCATCGCCGCTACCACCACCACGACATCACGTTCGGCATGGTGTATGCCTTCAGCGAGCGCTTCATCCTGCCGCTGTCGCATGACGAAGTGGTGCACGGCAAGGGTTCGCTGCTGGGCAAGATGCCCGGCGACACGCAGACCCGGCTGGCCAATCTGCGCGCGTACTACGGCTTCATGTGGGCGCACCCCGGCAAGAAGCTGCTGTTCATGGGCGGCGAACTGGCCCAGCCCGCCGAATGGAACCACGACGCCACGCTTAACTGGAACCTGCTGGACCACGCCGGCCACCTGGGCATCCAGCGCCTGGTGGCCGACCTGAACCGGCTGTATCGCGACGTGCCGGCGCTGCACGCGCGGGATGCAGACCCGTCGGGTTTCGCGTGGACGATCCTGGACGATCAGGACAACAGCGTCGTCGCGTTCCTGCGCACCGATGGCCAGCAGCAGATGCTGGTGGTGTCGAACTTCACGCCGGTCACCCGGCACGATTACCGCATTGGCGTTCCGCGCGCCGGCCGCTGGGCCGAACGGCTGAACACCGATGCGTCCCACTACGGCGGGTCCGGCCAGGGCAACCAGGGCGGGGCTCACACCGGCGACATGGCTGCCCATGGGCAGCCGCAGGCCCTGTCGCTCACCCTGCCGCCTCTCTCGACCCTCTTCCTGATGCACGAAGGCTGAATCCATGGATCCGTCCCAACTGACCCGTATCACCGGCGGCCAGCCGACACCGCTGGGCGCCACCAGCGACGGCCTCGGCGTGAACTTCGCCGTGTTCTCCGCGCACGCCACCCGCATCGAACTGTGCATCTTCGACCCCAAGGGCCGTAAGGAATTGCGGCGCTTCGACCTGCCCGAATGCACGGACGAAATCTGGCATGGCTACCTGCCGGATGCGCAGCCCGGCCTGCTGTATGGCTACCGGGCCCACGGCCCGTACGATCCGCAGAACGGGCACCGCTTCAATCCCCACAAGCTGCTGCTGGACCCGTACGCCCGCCAGTTGAGCGGGCCGCTGCACTGGAGCCCCGCCCTGTTTGGCTACCGCATGAATCACTCGCGCGCGGACATGAGCTTTGACCGTCGCGACAGTGCACCCGCCATGCCCAAGGCCATCGTGGCCGATGAAGTCCCGTTCAACTGGGGCAACAGCAAGGCGCCGTGCACCTCGTGGAACGACACCACCATCTACGAGGTCCACGTGCGCGGCGCCTCGATGCAGCGCGAAGACCTGCGCCAGCCGCTGCGCGGCACCTGCGCCGCCCTGGCCGATCCGCATTTCATTGAACATCTGCAACGGCTCGGTGTGACGGCGGTAGAGCTGCTGCCCGTCTATGCCTTCCTGCAGGACCACTTCCTGACCGAGCGCGGCCTGCGCAATTACTGGGGCTACAGCACCCTGTCGTACTTTGCGCCCGAGCCCGGCTACCTGATGCAGCACCCCAACGAGCTGCGGCTCGCCATCCGCCGCCTGCACGCGGCAGGCATCGAGGTCATCCTGGACGTGGTCTACAACCACACCTGCGAAGGCAACGAGATGGGGCCGACCTTGTCCTGGCGCGGCCTGGACAACGCCAGCTATTACCGCCTGATGCCGGGCGAAGAGCGCTACTACATCAACGACACCGGCTGCGGCAACACGGTCAACATGTCGCATCCGCGCGTGCTGCAGATGGTGACCGACTCGCTGCGCTATTGGGCCACGTCCTACGGCGTGGACGGCTTCCGCTTCGACCTGGGCGTGACGCTGGGTCGCGAGGGCAACGGCTACGACCCCGGCTCGGGGTTCTTTGACGTCATCCTGCAGGACCCGGTCCTGTCCAAGCTCAAGCTCATCTCCGAGCCGTGGGACATCGGTCCGGATGGCTACCAGCTGGGCAACCATCCACCCGGGTTCGCGGAGTGGAACGACAAGTTCCGCGACACCACCCGCCGCTTCTGGCGCGGTGACGAGGGCATGCGCGGCGACATGGCGGCCCGGCTGTGCGGGTCGCGCGACATCTTCGATCGCCGCCATCGCCGCCCCTGGTCGACCGTCAACTACGTGGCCTCGCACGACGGCTTCACGCTGGCAGATATCGTCAGCTACGACGGCCGCCACAACGAGGCCAACGGCGAGGACGGCAACGACGGCCATTCCGAGAACTTCAGCCACAACTGGGGCGCCGAAGGGCCCACCGACGATCCGCAGATCCTGGAGACGCGCGGCCGCGTGCAGCGCGCGCTGCTGGGATCGGCCATGCTGTCCGACGGCACGCCGATGCTGCTGGCCGGCGACGAATTCGGCAACAGCCAGGAAGGCAACAACAACGCCTACTGCCAGGACAACCCCATTTCGTGGCTGGACTGGACGCAGGCGCAGAGCGACGCTGGCCGCGCGCTCAGCCGCTATGTCGGCCGCCTGACCGCGTTGCGCCGCGCGCATCCCAGCGTGCGCAGCGCCCGCTACGGCGATGCCGGCCAAGAGATTCTGCCGGGCATCCCCGCGATTTCCTGGTTCGACGCTTCCGGCGCGCAGCTGGACGGTCCGGCCTGGGAAGCGGAGCAGGAACGCGTGATGGGCTTGCGGCGCGCCGCGCAGCGCCCCGAAGGCGGCGCCGACGTGACGCTGTTGCTGATGAACCCTACCCACGAAGCGGTCACCTTCACGCTGCCGGAGCCCGCGATCGCCTGGTCGCTGGAGCTGGATTCGGACAAGCCCGCCGCGCCCGCGCCGTGGGACGAGCCGACCGTGACGGTGGCCCCGCATAGCCTGGTCCTGCTGGCCCAGCGTGCGGAACCCGGAGAAGCGCCATGACGCATTCGTATTCCTATGGCGCGATTTCGCTGGAAAGCGGCGTCACGCGCTTCCGGCTGTGGGCGCCCAGCGCCCCGCCCGGCCTCGCGTTGGAGGTCGAGGGCCATCCGCCCATTCCGATGCGCCCCGGCCCGGACGGCTACGCGCAGGCCGACGTGGACTGCGCGCCGGGCACGCGCTACCACTATCGGCTGGACGAGAACACCGTCATGCCCGATCCCGCCTCCCGCCTTCAGGACGGCGACGTGCATGGCGACAGCATCGTCGTGGAGCCTGGCGCCTACCGCTGGCGCCATCCGGAGTGGACCGGCAGGCCGTGGGAAGAAACAGTCATCTACGAGGTCCACGCGGGTCTGGCCGGCGGCTACGCAGGCCTGATCGCGCGGTTGCCGGAACTGGCGGCCATGGGCATCACCATGCTGGAACTCATGCCCATCGCCGATTTTCCCGGCGAACGGAACTGGGGCTACGACGGCGTGCTGCCGTATGCGCCCGACACGGCATACGGCTCGCCGGACGACCTGAAACAGCTCATCGACGCAGCGCATGGCCACGGCATGGGCGTGATGCTGGACGTGGTCTACAACCACTTCGGGCCGGACGGCAATTATCTGTCCGGCTACGCCGCGCCCTTCTTCCGCACCGACATCGATACGCCGTGGGGCGCCGCCATCGACTTCCGCCAGGAAGCCGTCAGCACGTACTTCAAGGAAAACGCGCTGTACTGGCTGACCGAATACCGCTTCGACGGCCTGCGTCTGGACGCCGTCCACGCCATCGCCGGACACGAGTGGCTGCACGAGCTGGCCCGCTTCGTGCGCGATGGCGTCTCGGCCGAGCGCAACGTGCATCTGGTCGTTGAAAACGACGACAACCGCGCCAGCCTGCTGCGCGGCGACTTCGAGGCGCAATGGAACGACGATGCGCACCATGTGCTGCACCATCTGCTGACCGGCGAATCGCGCGGCTATTACGCCGACTACGCCGAGGCGCCCGCGCAGGCGCTGGCCCGCTGCCTGGCCGAGGGCTGGGTGTACCAAGGCCAGCCGTCGCCCTATCGCGGTGGCCAGCCGCGGGGCGAGCGCAGCGCGGACCTGCCGCCCACCGCTTTCGTGCTGTTTCTGCAAAACCATGACCAGACCGGCAACCGCGCACGCGGCGAACGGCTGACCGCCCTGGTCGACAACACCCAGCGGCTGCGGGCGGCCGTGGCGCTGCAACTGCTGGCGCCGCAAATCCCCTTGATCTTCATGGGCGAGGAACGAGGATCGCGCGCGCCGTTCCTGTACTTCACGAGCCATACCGACCCGGAACTGGCGCAGGCCGTGCGAGACGGCCGACAACGCGAGTTCTCGGCCTTTCCGGAGTTTGCGGGCGACTCGCCCACCGCGCAGCTGCCCGACCCGAACGACGAATCTACCTACCACGCCAGTTCGCCCTGGCAGGACGAGCCGGATGCGGCCGAGTGGATGCGCGACTATTCCGCGCTACTGCAACTGCGGGCGCGGTCGATTGCGCCACGCCTGGCGGGTGCGGTCAGCTTGGGTGCCGCGGCGGTCGGCGATCGCAGCGTGTTCGCCCGTTGGGAACTGGCCGACGGCGCCCGCCTGACGGTCTACTCCAACCTGGGACCCATGCCGCAGACCGTCCCGGAATCGCTCATGCCCGGCCCGGACGTGTTCGCGACGCTGCTGTTCGAATCACCCGCCGGCGGACGAGACCGCCTCGCACAAGGCGAGCTGTGCCCGGATTGCACCGTGTGGCTGCTGGAGGAACCGGCATGAAGCGCGGCAAGGCCGAGCCGGACGGCTTATCCGCATTGGCCCAAGACGCCGGCATCGCGGAGCACTGGTCGGATGCTCGGCAGCGGCCGCAACAGGTGTCGCCCGATACGTTGCGTGCGCTGCTGGCCGCCATGGACCTGCCGGCCGCCACGGCCCGCGATATCGAGGACAGCCGCCGCCGGCTGGCGGAGCAGGCCGCGGACGCCCTGCCGCCCATGGTGGTGACGCGCTGCAACGCCCGCACCGCATTGCCCAAGACGGCGCGCGGGCCGTATCGCATCCTGTGCGAGTCCGGCCGCATCCTGGACGGCCACATACAGGCGGGCGCGGACGGCGTGCCCTGCCTGGTTGCGCCTGACGAGCCCGGCTACCACCGCCTGCTGCTGACATCGGCCGAGGCGACGCTGGCGGTTGCCCCGCAAAAGGCGCCCAGCCTGGCCGACCTGACCGGCGCGGCCAGCCCGCGCTGCTGGGGTCTGGCCGCGCAGGTCTACAGCCTGCGCCAGGATGCGCATGCCGCCGTGCCGCGCACGCACGGCTTCGGCGATTTCGGCGCGCTGCGCGAACTGGCGGTGGCCGCCGCGGAGCAAGGCGCCGACATGCTGGCCATCAGCCCCGTCCACGCGATGTACACGGCACAACCCGAGCGCTCCAGCCCGTATTCGCCGTCCAACCGCCTCTTCCTGAACGTGCTGTACGCGGCGCCCGGCTCGGTGCTGGGGCAAGACGCGATGATGCGCGCGCTGTCCGGCGTGGAGCCGGCCGAACTCACCGCGTTGGACGGGCTGGATCTCATCGATTGGCCGGCCGCCGCAGCGATCCGGTTGCGGGTGCTGCGCGCGCTGCATGCGGAGTTTGGGCGCAGCGGCGCCGTCAGCCAGCGGGCGCGCTACGCGCAGTTCTGCGAAGACCGCGGGCAGGCGCTGCGCGATCACGCGATCTTCGAGGCACTGCATGCCGCGCAGCGCGCGCCGGACGGCACCATCCCGCCGTGGCAGAAATGGCCGGCCGCCCTGCGCGATCCGGCCTCTTCACAGGTCAGGCGTTTTGCGCACGACCATCCGCTTGAAGTGGACTTTCATCAGTTCGCGCAGTGGCTCGCAGCGGAAAACCTGGCCGCGGCACACGCGGCGGGCCGCGAGGCCGGCATGCGTCTCGGCCTGCTTGCCGACCTGGCAGTGGGCGCCAGTCCGGACGGCAGCCACGCATGGAGCCGGCAGGCCGACCTGATGCGCGGCATGTCGGTCGGCGCGCCGCCTGACATCTACAACCCGCTTGGACAGGGCTGGGGCCTGACCGCGTTTTCGCCGCGCGCGCTGCACGCGAACGGCTACGCCGCGTTCATCGAGATGCTGCGCGCGGTGCTGGCCCACACGGGCGGTGTGCGCATCGATCACATCCTGGGCATGGCGCGGCTGTGGCTGGTGCCGGAAGGCGCGTCGCCCGCCGACGGCGCCTATCTGCGCTACCCGCTGGACGAGATACTGGCGCTGATTGCGCTGGAGGCGTGGCGCCACCGCGCCTGCGCCATCGGCGAAAACCTGGGCACGGTGCCCGAAGGGTTCGACGACCGGTTGAAGGACAACGGCGTGCTTGGTATGAACGTGCTGTGGTTCATGCGCCAGGCGCCGCAAGCGCAGCCGGAAGCGGGGGCCGAAGGTGCGAAGGCGCCACGCTCTCATGCTGCGGGTGCAGAAGACGTGGGCCCGGACGAAGTGGACGCCGAATCGCCTGCCGGATTCACGCCGCCCGCCGAATGGCCCGAGAACGCCGCCGCCATGACCACCACCCACGACCTGCCGACCCTGCTCGGCTGGTGGAAAGCGCGCGACATCGACTGGCGCGTCAAACTGAACCTGCTGGGCGCCGACGACGACGAGGCAAGCCTGCGGGCCGCCCGCGCGCAGGACCGCGAGATGCTCTGCCGCGCCCTGGACCTCGATGTCGAAGCACCGCCCGACGAGGCGCCGGTCCCCGAGCTGTTGCGCTTTGTGTCGTCCAGTCCCTGCCCGCTGCTGCTGGTGCCGATGGAAGACATCGCCGGCGTGGTGGATCAGCCGAACCTGCCGGGCACCATCGACACCCATCCCAACTGGCGCCAGCGTTTGCCCTTGAGCATCCGCGCGACCTTTGCAGACCCCGCCGCGCAAACCCGCCTGGATGCCGCGCGCGCCGGAAGGAGACAATCTTGAGCACACCGCTAGCCACCGCCCGCCTGCAACTGCATGCAGGATTCACGCTCGATGATGCGTGCGCGCAGGTGGACTATTACGCAGACCTGGGCGTCAGCCATCTGTATCTGTCGCCCATCACGCGCGCGCGCGAGGGTTCCACCCACGGCTACGACGTCATCGACCATGCCGTCGTCAGTCCGGAACTGGGCGGCGAGCCCGCCCTGCTCCGCCTGGCCAGCGCCGCCCGCGCACGCGGCCTGGGCCTGATCGCGGACATCGTGCCCAACCACATGGCGGCAAATCCCGCGAACGCGTGGTGGCGCGACGTGCTGGCCAACGGCCCGGCAAGCGCATTCTCGGGTTACTTCGATATCGAATGGAACCCGCCCGCGCCGGCACTGCGCAACAAGGTGCTGCTGCCGGTGCTGGGCGACCCGTACGGCGCGGCCCTGGAGCACGGGGCCATCACGCCGCAATGGGACACCGACGCGTCCACCCCCGAGCTGGACGTGCATGGACAGCGCTTCCCGCTGACGCCGTCGTCCGTGCCGCGCGGCGCCGAGCGCCAGGCCTGGCTGCGCGAGCACGACCCGGCTCAGCCCGGCGGGCGTCAGCGCCTGCATGAACTGCTGGAACGCCAGCACTACCGTCTTGCGTGGTGGCGCACGGCGCCGGACCAGATCAACTGGCGGCGCTTCTTTGAGATCAGCGAACTGGTCGGCGTGCGCGTCGAGGAAGAAGCGGTGTTCGATGCCGTGCACGCGCTGGTCCTGCGGCTGTACGCGCAAGGCGTCCTCGACGGCCTGCGCATCGACCATATCGATGGGCTGGCGTCGCCGGGCGGGTATCTGCGCCGACTGTCGGCGCGGCTTGAGCAGGCCAACGCCAACCGCCCCGCGGCGCTGCGCCAGGAGCAGCCCTACCTTGTGATCGAAAAGATCCTGGCGCATGACGAGGCGCTGGACCCGCGCTGGCTGACGGACGGCACCACCGGCTACGACTTCATGGATCAGGTGAGCGCGGTGCTGCACGACCCGCAGGCCGAAGCGCCGCTGCGGGAGTTCTGGCAAACACTGACCGGCGATGAGCGCGACCCCGCCGAGCAGTTGCGCGCGGCGCGGGTGCGCATGCTTGCCCGCCATTTCCCGGCGGAACGGCAGGCGCTGGTGCGCTGCCTGGAACAGATCGCCGCCCGCGACCTGCGCACGCGCGACTGGACCGCCACGGCGATCGACCGCGCGCTGAGCGCCCTGTTGGCCGCCTTCCCCGTCTACCGCACCTATGCGGAGGACGAGGGCCGCAATCCGGCAGACGCGCAGCAGCGCGAGATCGCGGTCGAGGGCGCGGCGACGGCGATGGCGGCCCGCGAAGGCTCCGCCGACACGACGCTGCTGGCGCAGCTTGCGCAGTGGTTGAACGGCGAAACGGATCACCCCACCGCCCTGCGCCGCTTCCAGCAATTGACGCCGCCGCTGGCCGCCAAGGCGCTGGAAGACACGCTCTTCTACCGATACGGCCCGCTGCTGTCGCGCAACGAGGTTGGCGCGTCGCCGGCCTGCTTCAGCCTGTCCGCCGAGAACTTCTTCGCCGCCAGCGCCGCCCGCGCGCGGACGCATCCCCGCGCCATGCTGGCCACCGCCACGCACGATCACAAGCGCGGCGAAGATACGCGCATGCGGCTCGCCGTCCTGACCGAGATGCCCGACCGCTGGCAGGAAGCGGCGCGAGGCTGGATAGACGCATTGCCCGGCGGCATCAGCCGCGCAGACCGCTACATGCTCATCCAGACGCTGATCGGCGCCTGGCCCTGCGAATGGCGTGCGGACCCGGCCGACTGGGCGCCCGACGCCCTGCAGCAATGGCTGGACCGGATCGGCCAATGGCAGGAAAAGGCCCTGCGCGAGGCCAAGCTGCACACGAGCTGGACCGATCAGGATCCCACCTACGAAGCCGCCGCGAAAGAATGCCTGGCATGGCTGGGCGGTGATCCCGAAGGCCGCCGCGTGCTGGCCAGCATTGCCGCCTTTGCGCTCGACATTGCGCCAGCCGGGATGGTCAACAGTTTCACGCAGACGCTGCTGCGCAATACGTTGCCGGGCGTGCCGGATCTTTATCAGGGCACGGATCTGTGGGATTTCAGTCTGGTCGACCCCGACAATCGCCGGCCGGTCGATTACGCCCTGCGCGCCCAGCTGCTCGCGGATGGTTCGCACGACGTAGCGATGGACCTGTCCGAATCGGCCTGGCGCACGGGTGCGGTCAAGCAGGCGTTGATCCACCGGCTGCTGATGGCCCGCCAGCGGGCACCCGAGCCTTTCGCGGGCGGCAGCTTCCAGGCTGTTTCGGCGCAGGGCCCGCAAGCCGGTCACGTGCTGGCTTATGTGCGGCAGCACGGCGGCCAGACCGCCCTCATCGTCGGCGCGCGGACGTGCGCGCTGCAGTTGGCCGGATACGCGCGGGGCGATGCCGCCGGGGCGCGAGGATTCTGGGGCGACACGGCGCTGCGCCTGCCCGACGGCATCCCCGGCCTGTCACTGCACGACGCCCTGACAGGACGCCGCGTGCGCGCTGGCGCCGACGGGCTGCTGCCGATGATGGAGCTGCTTCGCGACGGGCCAGCCGTACTCTGCCTGTCTGCCTAGGGCGGCGGTCAACAGCTTCCAAATGCAATTCGGCCCCGGCCGCGTCACGGAGGGGGACGCGGCCGGGGCCGTCAAGTACTACGCAAACAGCCGCGCGCTGGTCACACGGCTGGCGTAGCCAACGCCTTTAGCGCTGATTCTTGTTTTGCTGACCGGAAGTCTGACCTTGCTGATTACGGTCTTTTTCCATTTGCTGGCCAGCTTGACCGGGCTGCTGACCCGGCTGGTTGCGATCCCGGGGATTTTCCTGGGATTGTTGCTTTTGCGGTTGCTTCTGCTGGTCGGGTTGGTTCTGGTTGGCCATTACACGTCTCCTGAATAGAAGCGGAGATATTCCGCACTTATCCTTGAGCAACCGCCGTGCCCAACCCGGTGCGCTGGGGGGAAGCGGGGATGGGTGTTTCCGGGGACGGAGGCCGCGGGCGGAATTCCCGCGCCGATCGGTAAAAACTACCCTTGCACAGGTGCTACAGCAAGGTGGAGTGCACAACCGGGCGGCCCGGTTCCGCTTCCTGGCTGGGACCGTCGAACGCATCCAGCCAAGACGACGCATAGGCGGCGGGCGCCGCCAGCGGCTCGCCGCCGTCCCGCTGCGTGCGCAAGCGCAGAATTAATTCGTCCAGCGGCATGGGTCGGCCCAATGAGAACCCCTGCCCATAGCGGCATCCGGCCGCACGCAGAGCGGGTATGTCGGCCACGTTCTCCACGCCTTCCGCGACCACGCGCCAGCCCAGGCGGGTCGCCAGCTCCGCAGCCGTGCGCAGAACCTCGAAGGCAACGGCGCTGCGCCGCATGCGCGTGACGAAATACTGGTCGATCTTCACTTCGGACAGAGGAAGCGCGGATAGCAGCTTCAGTGACGCATGGCCGGTGCCGAAGTCGTCCAGACTGACCTCGCAGCCCGCCTCTTCCAGCCGTAGCAGCGACGCGCGCAGCACATCCAGGTCGTGGATGGGCTGGTCTTCGGTCAGTTCGACGCGCACCAGCGACGGGGGCAGTTCCGCGGCGCGTACGCGGTCAAGCAGGAAATCCACGCAGCGCAGTTCGGACAGTGTCGTGGCGGGCGCATTGATCGCCAGCGGCACGGCCACGCCGACGCGGCGCAGCGTCTGCAGCGCGTCGATGACCCGCACGCACACGCGTTCAAACAGCGTGCCGTCCAGCCCCAGCCGGTTCACCGCGGGGATGAAGTCGGCAGGCATGACGATGCCCAGTTGTGGATGCTGCCAGCGCACCAGCGCTTCGGCAGAAACGATGCGACCTGTGAGCAGGTCGACTTGGGGCTGCAAGAGTACGCGCAGCCCGTCACGTCCGGTGACCATGGCGGTAATTTCCGCATCGCTGACCACGGGTTGTTGGCAAGACTCGGTATTGATCATCGGCTTGCTCCAGATGCGTCCCGACAGGTTGCCTGCGCTGTCCGGGCGCAGATCGGGACACGATATTGACGCATTCTGCGCTCTCCACGCCATAAAGTCACACACATGTAACCAACGGTGTTAAGGTGCGCAAATTCATGTTTGGCGCGGGTTTCCGGGCGGCTCGGGTGCCGCTTCGTCCGGCCTTTGTGCCGCGGGTCTCCGCCGCGTGGTGCAATCTCCCGCCCTTGCCTTGTCGACATGGTAGGGTTGCCATCTTTCCGGCCGCCCAGCCAATTTTTCCGCTGCATTTCATCCGCGTGACTAGTCTGCTTACCCGTTGGCGCGCCTCCCTGCGCAATGTGCTGTGGCTCGATGCCCTGCAAGCCGCCGCCATCAGCGCGGCCCCCGTTATCCTTGCCGTGCTGGTGCACGAACCGCGCCTGGGCTGGACCGCCATCGCCGCGTTCTGGGCCTGCTTCGGCGACCCCGGCGGTCCGCTGCGCAAGCGCGCCGGGTCAATGCTGGCGCTGGGTCTGATCGGCGCCCTGTACTGCCTGCTGGCCAGCGCCAGCGCCTCACATGTCTGGGTGCTGTTGCCGCTGACCTTTGTGTGCTGCACCTTCGGCGGACTGCTGCGCGTGCTGGGCCCCGCCGCCGCCATCGTGGGCACGCTGCTGTCGGCCGGCTTCGTCGTGGCCGCCGAGCTGCCGGCCCCGACGCTCACCGAAAGCCTCTGGTACACGTTGTTCTTCCTGGCAGGCGCGGTGTGGGCAATTTTGATGACGGCGCTCGTCTGGCGCCGCCGGCCCTGGAAGGACGCCACCCATGCGGTCGCCCATTGCTACCGGGGTCTCGCGGACTTTTCCGATGCGCTGGCCCGCATGTATTCCGGCCTTGCGCCGGCCGCGGGGCCGCAGGCCTGGAGCGCCGTCGTCCGCCCGCAGCGCAGCGCCCAACGGGCCGCGCTGGAAGCCGCCCGCGTCCGGATCCGCGAAGTGCTGGACGCCCGCCCGTCGCGCCGGGCCCGCGCGCATCAATTGCTTTACCTGCTGGACAGCGCCGAGGACAGCTTCATTGCGCTGGTCGCCGCCGCCGACCTGCTGGAGTCCAATGCCTCGCGCTGGCTGGGCCGCAGCGCCGGGGCGCACCTGTCGCACGCGCTGCATCGTTACGCCAGCGTCTGCAACGCGATCGCCAGCACGTCCGACGTCAGCGACGCCAAGCAGGCCGAGTGCCTGCGCGAGCGCCTGGCCCACTACAACGCCGGACTGCGCGACCTGCGCGGCGGGGCCATGGCTTATGCGCCGGACCTGGCCTCGGTGGTGCCAGTGCTGGACCGCCTGCTGCACAACGCCCAGGCGGTGACGCAGTCGCTGTTCGATCTGGGCGCGACCCCCGCCGCGCCCGCGCACCGCGCCAGCGATGGCACCGGTGCCCGGCAGGCCTGGCGCACGCTGCGCCAGAACCTGCGGTTTGAATCCGATGCCTTCCGCCATGCGCTGCGGGTCGGCGTGGGCGCCACCATTGCCGTGGCGCTGTCCAAGACCTTCGCGGTCAATCACGGGTACTGGATGTCGCTGACGCTGATCTTCATCCTGCAGCCCTACTTTGCGACCACCTGGCAGCGCACCGTCGAACGGGTGATAGGCAGCGTGGCCGGCGCCATCAGCGCCTCATTGCTGGGGCTGTTGCTCACGACGCCGCTGTCCGTGGCGCTGGCGGTCCTGCCTATCGCGCTGGGCACGTTTGCCGCGCGCACCGTCCACTACGCGCTGTACACCTTCTTCCTGACGTCGCAGTTCGTGCTGGTCAGCCACATCCAGCAGCCCGAGATCTATGAGCCGACGCTGGCCGCGCTGCGCGCTTTCAATAGCGTGCTGGGCGGCATCCTGGCGCTCTTGGTCGGCTTTCTGGTCTGGCCCGAGAAAGAGCCGCGGCAGTTGGCCGGCGCCCTGGCGCGCGCGTTGCAGCGGCATGCCGATTACGCCCTGGCGCTGGCCCAGGAAAAAAGCGGCGACGCCGCTTCCCGCGACATCGTCGGCCTGCGTCGGCTCGCCTGCCTGTCTGCCGACAACGCCGAGGCGTCGCTCCAGCGGCTGCAGCAGAATCCGGTGCATCGCGACCGTAACGTGGACACCGCCGTGAACCTGCTCAACGCCATGCGCCGCATCACGGCGGCGGGCACCGTGCTGGAAATCCAGCCAGCGCTGCCGCCAGAATCGCCGGCGGCGGCCGCACTGCGGGACTACGGCGCGGTGCTGGCGCACGTGCTGCATCCGGAAGGCTCCGGCCCCGTCCCCGAGGCCCGCGGGATGGCGGTGCCCGCTGCCATTGCCGACGCCGAACCGGCGCTGGCCGCGCCGCTCGACCGCATCGCACAGCAGGCGCGTCAGATCCGCCAACTGCGCGACCGCGTGCAGCGCGATCCGGCGCCGCAATAGCCGCATGCCATGACGGCTTGCAACAGCGGCTTGCAATGGCGGCTTGCATTGAGCCGGCGGGGCGAAACTCCAACCGGCTTGATGCGCATCAATAGAGCGCCCTGGTTAAACGGCAACCATACGGACATGGCTTGTTCAACCAAGGAGGCCCACCATGTACCGCCGCATTTCCGTCCACCTGGACCACGGGTTTGACTGCAAGCGCCGCACCGCGCTGGCGCTGGAACTGGCCAAGCGCCACAAGGCCGAACTGGTGGGGGTCTACGCCAGCTCCGCGCCGCCGCAGTACTACTACGGTGAATCCGTCATGATGTCGCGCACGCTCAACATCATGAAGAACCTGCAGGCCCAGAACCGGGGCGAGGTGCAGAACGCCTTTCTGGAATCCGCGGCCATCGCAGACGTACCGGCCGTCGTCCGCGCCGGTGAATCCTCGCCCAGCGCCACCGTTGCCCTGCACGGCCGGGCCAGCGACCTCATCATCGTCAGCCAGCAAAACCGCGACGATGTCGAGGCCGCCCACGAAAACGAATTCGTCGAACAAACCCTGCTGACCGCCGGGCGTCCCGTCCTGGTGGTGCCGTCCAGCGGCGAATTCCCGGTCGTCGGCGACCGCGTCCTGCTCTGCTGGGACGGCAGCCGCGAAGCCGCCCGCGCACTGGCCGATGCCACCCCGCTGCTGCAAGGCGCCTCGCATGTGGTCGTGCTGACCATGGACGAAGGCGCGGCCACCCGCAACGTCGAATCCATCCCCTTCGAAGATCTGGTCACCTACTTCGTGGCGCACGGCATTTCCGCGCCGGACCACGTGCGCCGCGACATCAAGGGCGTTGGCGTCGGCAGCACCATCCTGAACGCCGCCGCCGATTACAGCGCCGACCTGATTGTCATGGGCGCGTACGGCCACAGCAAATTCCGGGAATGGGCGATGGGCGGCGCCACCGCCTCCATCCTGAAGAGCATGACGGTGCCGATCATGTTTTCGCACTGATGGCGTAGCCCGCATAAACGCCGACGCCGCGTCCACAAAGGGCGCGGCGTCGGCGTATTCAATATCGGCGCATCCGCCGGCGCCATACTCGCGCCGGCAATCGGCCGCGCGGCATTACGCAGCCACGAGGTTCGCGTCCCGCACCGGCGTCAGCACGGGCTTGCCGGCAAAATGCGCCGTGGCGTTTTCCAGGAACAGCGCCACGGTCGCCGCCACCGCTTCCGGCGAACGCCCTGCGCTGTGCGGCGTCAACACCACGTTGTCCAGCTGCTTGAGCGCATCGGGAATGGTCGGCTCGCCGTCCACCACGTCCAGTCCGGCGCCGGCAATGCGCTTCTCGGCCAGCGCGGCAATCAACGCGTCCGTGTCGACCACGCTGCCGCGCGCGATGTTGATCAGATAACCGTCCGGACCCAACGCCTCCAGCACGCCGGCGTCCACCAGATGATGCGTGCCGGCGCCGCCGGGCGTGGCCACCACCAGAAAATCGGACTCGGCCGCCAGCGCGCGCGGATTGTCGAAATACGTGTAGCCGGACTCAGGACGGGCGCGGCGGTTGTAATACCCCACGCTCATGCCAAAGCCGTTCGCGCCGCGCCGGGCGATTTCCAGGCCGATCGTGCCCAGGCCCAGAATGCCCAGCCGCTTGCCGCTGACCTGCGGGCCCATGAACCCGCTCCAGTGCCCCTGCCGGACCCAGGCGTCAGCCTGTGGCAGCCGGCGCGCGGCGCCCAGCAGCAACGCCATCGCGTGGTCGGCCACGGATACAGCGTTGGCGCCGGGACCATTCGTGACCTCGATGCCACGCGCGTGCGCCGCAGCAAAGTCGATATTTTCATAGCCGACACCCAGCGAGCACACGATGCTCAATTGGGGCAGCGCCGCAATTTCATCGGCGCGCAGGCCGGTGGCGCCGCGCGTCAGGACGGCACGAATCCCGGCGCCGTGGTCCTGGATGGCCTGGGCGCGGGTCTGGTCGGTGGTGGCGAGGATCGGGCGAAAGCCCTGGGATTCGATGACGGGAAGATAGTCCTGAACGCTGTCGATCAGGATCAATAAGGGGATGCTCATGTCGGGCTGCGGGTCTATGTGGGTTGCTGCTGAAACCCGCAGATCTTACGCCCGCCGCGGCGAGCGCGCCAGGACCGGCGCCGGGATGGCCCGCCGATTCGGCGTGTGCCGCCGCGGTCCATCCTGATGCGGCCTGCCAGACGCGCGCACGCGCCCGGCGGCCGTCAGCGCATCAAGGCGCTATATGCGTCCCATCAGCAGCAACACAATGAGCACGATCACGACGATGCCAAGCAGGCCGCTGGGGTAATAGCCCCAGCTACGGCTATGGGGCCACGCAGGCACGGCGCCGATAAGCAGCAGGATCAGGATGATCAGCAGGATGGTCGACATAATGACTCCTTGGTCTTATTGATTCGAGTTGTGTAAGAGCGACGCCTCAAGCGTCTTTCGGCGGCACGATTTCCTTGACCGGCGGGGACAGCGGCGGCAGATCCACGTCCGGCTCATCGGTATCCGGGTCCACGGGCAGGTCGCCCGGCGGCGAGCCGGGCGGAATCGGGTCCGGCTTCGGCGGCACATGTAGTTGCAGGACGGTTTGCATTGCACTCTCCTCTGAAGATTCTCTCGCGGGCGGCGCTGCCGGTCCGGCGGGCGGTTCCGGTAGCACGATTGCCGACAACGCCTTCAGCAAGCGCCGTGCCCAAACCCGCGCGCCGCCCGGCGCGGGGCGTTCGGGAACGCGGCATGCTGGGTCGGGGCGCTACCGCGCGCACCCGGAGATTGAATGAGCACCCGCACGCAAAAGGACCCGGATCCCCTGCCCGTCGAAGAGGCGGCGCTGACCTATGTGGACGACACGGAACCCGGCTACACCCGCGTGCGGGTGAATGGCCATACGTTCCACTACCTGGACGAGAAAGGCGCCCGTATCACCAACGAATCGGAAATCCAGCGCATCAACGCGCTGGCAATTCCGCCGGCCTACGAAAACGTGTGGATCTGTCCGTTGAAGGATGGGCACCTGCAGGCCACGGCGCGCGACGCGCGTGGCCGCAAGCAGTACCGCTACCACCCGGATTGGACGGCGGTGCGCGATGCCACGAAGTACAAGAATCTCCTGTCCTTCGGCCATGCCCTGCCGCGCATCCGGCGCCAGGTCGAGCGCGACATGAAGACACCGGGCCTGACGCAGGACAAGGTAATTGCCGTACTGGTGCGCCTGCTGGAGATCACGCTGATCCGCATTGGCGGACGCGAATACGCGCGGGCAAACAAATCCTACGGCCTCACGACGCTGACGCGCCGCCACACCACCGTGGCCGGCAGCCGCTTCCGGTTCCGGTTCCAGGGCAAGAGCGGCGTGGCGCACGATGTCACGGTCACGGACCGGCGGGTCGCCCGCATCATCAAGCAATGCCTCGACATCCCCGGCCAGCAGCTATTTCAATATCTGGATGCGGACGGCGACAAGCGTCCGGTGGATTCGGGCGCGGTCAATGCCTACCTGCGCCACGCGGGCGGCGGGGAATACACCGCGAAACACTATCGCACCTGGGCGGGGTCGGTGATGGCCTATGCCGCGCTGCAGGCGCGTCCCTTCGAGGACGAGCGCCAAGCCAAACAGGAGGCCGTGGACGTCATCAAACAGGTGTCCAAGCGTCTAGCCAATACGCCGGCCGTCTGCCGCGCGTGTTATGTGCATCCGGCGATCATGGAGGCCTACCTGACCGGCACGCTGCCGGCCCGCAAGGCCGCGCCGGCGGGTCCTCGCGGGCTCAGCGCCGACGAGCGGCGCCTGCTCGCTTTCCTTCATGAACAGCAGGCGGCCGATGCGTAATCAGAAGATCGACGAGCGCGCGTTTTTGGCGCGGGGCTGCGGCGCGGAACCGTCGGCCCAGTTCGACTCGGTCTTGTTGTCGACCACTTCACGCTTGTCGCGGGCGGCCTCGTCGGGCGTATCGGCATCGGGTTTGTCCGGTAGATTCGGCACGTCGACGGGACCGCTCGGCGGCAGTATCTTAGCGTTATCCTGCGCGGATTTGTCGGCGCGCGCCGACGGGGTGGATTTGGGTGCGGACGAAGGTTTCATGGTGGTCTCCAGCCAGTGCGAACCTTCATCCTACGGCCCCTCGCCCGCTGGACAAACTGTCAAGACCTTCAAATTGCAAGCGGATGTGCCGCCGAGCGCCCTGCCCTTGTGTGGCTGCACGGCGTCGGCCGTTCACAAGGAGATGCAATGCGAGACCCAAACTTCGAGCAATGTGTGCAAGCCTGCTATGAATGCGCGGTGGCGTGCGACCAGTGCGCCGCCAGCTGCCTGCGGCAGAATCCGGCGCAGCTCAGGGCCTGCATCGCCTTGTGCGTCGACTGCGCGGCAGTCTGCCGGCTATGCGCGGCCCTGCTGGCGCGCGATGGCGAATTTGCGCAAGCGCTGTGCACGGTGTGCGCGCTGGTCTGCGATGCCTGCGCACGCGAGTGTTCCACGCATGAATCCGAAAAGTGCCAGATCTGCGCGGGGGCCTGCATCGCCTGCACGCTGGCATGCCGAGACATGGTCGAGGCGTAAGCCTTGCCCCGCCCCGCGGCCGCCCGGGCCGGCCGCGCCGGCGCATTTTCCGCCCGACAGTCAAGGAGCTTTCGATGGCCACGACGAATACCCCTATGCCTTCCGACTTCCCCGAGAACGGCCCCGACAATCGTGGCGCCTACAGGCGCTCGCGGCATCCGGAAAGCTGGATTGACGAGTTGGAAGCCACGCTCAGCGACAGCTCGGCAACCGACCTTGAGGCCTTGAAGGCGCGCTTGGGCGATCAGCTTCAAGCCACGCGTCAAAGCTTGCGCGACGCGTCCGACAACGCGCATGACCTGATGCGCGAAACCCTGGATTGCACCGAGGAATACATTCACGCGCGCCCCTGGCAGGCAGTCGGGCTGGCGGCGGGTGCGGCGTTTCTGCTCGGCATCATCGTCGGCCGTCAGTAGCCGGTCGGCTCGGTCGCCGGGAACGGCGTTTGCTTGACTCCCGGGCGCAAGGCGCATCCCGCGCCGCCCAATGGGAGAAAACATGAGCACACCCAAGAACGCCCAGACCGGCGACCGCCCGCATCCCACGCCGCCCATGCCAGGCCAGCACCTGGACGAACAGCCAGGCGTTGAAGCCGACATGGTGCTCAAACCGCAGTACCGGGCGCCCGGATACAAAGGCAGCGGCAAGCTTCAGGACAAGGTCGCCATCATCACCGGCGGCGACTCCGGCATTGGCCGCGCGGTGGCCGTCCTGTTTGCGCGCGAAGGCGCTGACGTCGCGGTGCTGTACCTGAACGAACACGAAGACGCCAAGGAGACCAGCCGCGCGGTCGAGGCCGAAGGCCGCCAGTGCCTGCTGATCCCCGGCGACGTGCAGGATTCAGCCTTCTGCAACGAAGCGGTGGCGCAGGTCGTCAAGCATTTCGGCAAGCTCGACATCCTGGTCAATAACGCCGCCTTCCAGCTGCATACCGACACGCTGCCGGAAATCAGCGACGAGAAATGGGACAAGACGCTGCGCACCAACATCACCGGTTATTTCTATATGGCGCGCGCGGCGCTTGAACACCTGAAGACGGGCGACGCCATCATCAACACAGGATCCGTCACGGGCCTGAACGGCAGCGGCAAGCTGCTGGATTACTCGGCGACCAAGGGCGCGATCCATGCGTTTACGCGATCACTCGCATCCAATCTGGCCGAGCAAGGCATCCGCGTGAATGCGGTGGCGCCGGGCCCCGTGTGGACGCCCCTGAATCCGGCCGACCGAAGCGCCGAAGAGATCAAGTCGTTTGGCGAAAAGACGGACTTGAAACGCCCCGCCCAGCCCGAGGAAATCTCGCCGGCCTACGTCTTTCTGGCATCGCCCGAATGCTCGAGCTACATCACGGGCATCGTGCTGCCCATCACCGGCAGCGCGGGCGACTGAGCGGCTGGACATGACCGAAGGGCCGTACTTTTAACGGCCAATCCCCCGGACACCTGCCGCGCCGTGCGCCGGCCTTCACTTTTCCGGCACCACAGAAGCCGGCGCGGCGCGGGACGCCGGGGACACCGGCGGTGCTTCCCCCTTCGGCGCGGGGTGGATCTTCTCACCATTGACGGCAGGCTCACGCTGCAGCGCGCGGCTCATCGCATAGTGATCTTTCAGCATCGGCAAGGTGCGGACCGCAAAGTCACGCACCTGCGCGTCTTCTGACGCTTTCGCAGCAGTCTCAAACAGGCGGTTGGCGGTTGCGTGCGCGTCCACGGCGGCCTTCTGGATGTAAAGCTGGTCGAACGACGCGCCGGTCATGCCGCCCAGCTCGTGGAGCGTCGCGCGTTCAGGCTCGGCCGGCTGATCCGGCAGCGCCACATTTTTCGCCGCGGCCAGCGCCTTCAGTTCTTTGTTCACCGCGGTGTGCTGTTCGAGCATCTTCGCCGCAAAAGCGCGCACCTGCGCATCCTGCGCGCGCTTGCCGGCGAGCTCGGCGGCCTGTACTTCAAACATGCCCGAGCCCGACGCCGCCTGCAGAAAGCGGGCGTCGGACGCGTCCAGTTCGGCGGCGTGGCTTACATGGCCAACGCCCGCCAGGACGACCGCAACGGCCACAGCCGCCAGCGAGGGGATGGTAAATGGCTTCATTGTTCTGTCTCCGTGAGCGGCCACGCGGCCTTCAGTTCGCGGTGGTCGGCGCTTCGACGCGGCGCGGCGGGTCCAGCGGATCGAAATCCTGCCATTTGCCGTCCTGCCAGCGGCCATTCGCGCGCTCGATGTCCGTGCCGCCTGCCGCGCGCAGAATCTGACGCGCCTGCTGTTCGCGCCCAATATCCACATGCAGCGCCAGCATCACGCCCGCCTGCCGCACCGGCGGATGCGACTTCTCCGGTTCGCCCGGCGCCGTGCGCACGCGTTTCTTGCGGCCGATCACCCACATGGCGCCCGCCAGCGCGCCGATATAAGCGCCCACGCCCGCTGCCGCGATGGTGATGAAGATGGACGCGGCCAATTGCGCGGCAATCACCCCCGCCACCAAGGCGAACACCAGGCCCAGCAGCGACGCGCCGGCCACGGCGCCGAAGTGCCCGCCTTTGGCGTCCGGATCGGCGACGCGGTCACCGCCCAACGGAAAGCGCCCGTGCTCGCCCGCAATGCTGACGTAGAACGTGTGGATGTCGTCCTCGGCATAGCCCTCGGCAAACAGCTTCTGGGCGGCCAGCGTGGCTTCGTCGAAGGTCTGGAACCGTGCAGCGACAATCAAGGACATGACAATCTCCCGGTAGAAAATTCACCCAGCAGGAGCAACTTCCATACCCGCGCGGCGCCACTCGGTCCTTGACTGGCAATCGCGGCATGGCGCTTGCTGCGATTCGATGGCAAATGGCGACGTCCACGGATGTGTCCTGGACGCGCTTTTCCCAACTTGGAGATCCCCATGCCCCGTATCCCCGACACCGACCTGAACCTTGACGACAGCGGCCGGCCCGACCTGGGCCCTAGCGACTCTTCCGATTCGGCCAGCGACCTGCCGCTGGACCGCCGGCACACCGACAGCGACTCCCAGGCCACCGGCGAACGCGAGAGCGTGGAACCGGACCTCATGGACGACGACGGTGCAGACGTCGCCACTGATCGCGTCACGGACGCAGACGAGGCCGGCATCTCGCGCGATGCGCCCGACCCGGTCCGCAATGGCGGCTAAGCCCGGCGTCTGCTTCGCGCCGCGCCAGCCGCGCGGCACGAAGCGCAACGGTCACTTCCCTTCGGGCCGCTTCCCGGGATACTGACCGCCTTCCTCGTACTCGGGCCCTCCGCGGTTAGGCTTCTTGTCCGATTCCCGCTTGTAGGGATCTTCCTTGTCGGTCGCCTTATCCGCGCCAAATTGGCCGCTCTGGTTCGACGCTTCCGTTTCGTCCTTCGGGGTGTTGGCCTTGGACTTTCCCGGCTGTTGTTCGTGTTGGGTCGTCATGAATGCTCTCCTTGAAACGCGCCCGTCCGAAGATGGCGGACAGGCAGCGGCTCATTGCGCAAGCGCCGTGCCTGAAAAACCTGGGCACGGCACTTGCTCTGACCCTGGTTGGGTCCGCCAACTACCGGACCAATTTCCCAAGGAGTCAGTCATGAAGCTGTCCAAAACGATTTGCCCCGCTTTCGCCCTGTGCTTTTCGGTCCTCGCGTTCCAGGCCTCCGCGCAGACCGGTGCTGCCGGCGTTCGCACGAACGATCAGATCGACAACCAATACAAGATGGACAAAAAGCAATGCGACGGCATGAAGGGCAACCAGAAGGATGTCTGCCAGCAACAGGCCGAAGCCACGCGCGACAAGGCCAAGGCAGACGCCAAGGCCGCCAAGGAAAAGGCCGAAGCCTCGCATGACGCCGCGAAAACGCGCAATGATGCCGACTATAAAGTCGGCAAGGAAAAGTGCGACGCCATGTCCGGTAATGCCAAGGACGCCTGCATGGCAGACCTGAAGACCCGCTACAACAAATAAGCGGGTCTAGGCGGATTCCCGGGACGGTCCACCCGCCCGGGAATTCTCGCCAGGCAGCGGATAGCCCGCTGCCGCGTATTCCTCAAGACGGTTGTAGAGCGTCTTGGGACTGATGCCCAGCACGGCAGCCGCCTGCTTTTTCACGCCGTTGCAGCGTTCGAGCGTCGCCAGGATAAGACGCCGATCGGCCTCTGCCAGCGTCTCTCCGACAGGCACGCTGACCTGACCGCCAGACGACTCGCCAGCCGGCGAGACCTGCGGCACCAGCATTTCCAGATCCAGCACATCGCCGTCAGCCATGATGAACGCGCGGCGAACAAAATTCTTCAGTTCGCGCACGTTGCCCGGCCACTCGTATTGCTCCAGTGCCGCGGCCGCTTCGGGCGAAAACGCCTTGTTCTTCCCGGATTCTTCGTTGAGCGTCTGCAGGAAGCGCTGGGCCAGAAACTGGATGTCGCTGCCGCGGTCGCGCAGCGCCGGCAGTTCGATGGGAAACACGCTCAGCCGGTAGTACAAGTCTTCGCGCAGCTTGCCTTCCTGCACCGCCTGTTCCGGATTGCGGTTCGTGGCGGCCACCACGCGGATGTCGCAGGCGATCTCGCGATTGGTCCCCACGCGCATGAACTGCCCCGTCTCCAGCACGCGCAACAGCTTGACCTGCAGGTCCAGCGGCATTTCGGTGACTTCATCCAGGAACAGCGTGCCGCCGTCCGCGCGTTCGAAGTACCCCTTGTGCTGGCGGTCGGCGCCGGTAAAGCTGCCGCGCTCGTGCCCGAACATTTCGCTTTCGATCAGGTTGGGCGAAATCGCGCCGCAGTTGACCGCGATGAACGGCCGCTGGCGGCGCGGGCTGAGTTCGTGGATGGCATGGGCAGCCAGTTCCTTGCCGGTGCCGCTTTCGCCGATCAGCAAGGTGGTGACGGTGGTGGGCGCCACGCGCCCGATCTGGCGGTACAGCGTCTGCATCCGTTCGGACTTGCCGTACAGCTTGCCGAAACGGCCCGGCTCCTCGAAAGGCGTGCCGGGCAGCTCGCCGCCCGAATTCACCATGATGCGCTTGAGGATTTCTTCCAGGCGCTCCATGCAGATCGGCTTGACCAGATAGTCGGTCGCACCCAGGCGCAAAGCCTGGACGGCGTTGTCGACAGTACCGTGGCCGGTCATCACCACCACTTCCGCGCTACTCGCATTAACGTTCTTGAAAATGTCCATGCCGCTGCCGCCCGGCAATCGGACGTCAGTCAGCACCAGGTCGGGCGCTTGCCGTTCGAGCTGGATCAGGGCGTCCTTGACGCTGGCTGCCAGGGCCACCGAAAACCCGCTATCGCGGCCGATTTCGGCCAGTGTTTCTCGTATCGCATCGTCGTCATCGACGATTAGCAGGTGAGGCATGCTATCTCCGTATCCCTTCTATAACGCTCAGAATAGTCACTATGGGGGCGGCCAGTGCAAATATTTTTCGGATTCCACCAACGTTTTCCAATGCTTGCAACTCGTCGCAATCAGAGAGTAGGCTGCACTCTACGATGCACTTATTGCAGGCCCGCTTCCGGGACTGAGGATCAAGCATGGCTAGTCGAAATACCGCTACGCGCACCACCGCGCCTTCGCCCACTTCCGTGTTCGCCGACACCAGCGGCATGTCGCCGCAGATGCGAAAACTGGGAAACCAGATCGCCCTTGCGGCGGCCACCGATGCAAGCGTGTTCATTATCGGTGAAAGTGGCGCTGGAAAGGAAATCGTAGCGCGCGCCATCCACGATGCGAGCGATCGCCGCGACCAGCCGTTCGTGGCGGTCAACTGCGGCGCGATCAGCGGATCGTTGGCGCATGCCGAACTTTTTGGTCACGAAAAAGGCAGCTTCACCGGCGCCGTGTCCCAGAATGCGGGCTATTTCGAGTTTGCAAGCGGCGGCACATTGTTTCTGGACGAAGTCACCGAAATGCCGCCGGACATGCAAGTGCACTTCCTGCGCGTGCTCGAAGTCGGCACGTATCAACGCGTGGGCGGCACCGATGTGTTGCGCGCCAATGTGCGCGTCATCTGCGCCAGCAACCGCGACCCCGCTGCCTCCGTCGCGGACGGCCGGTTGCGTCAGGACTTCCTGCACCGTCTGCTCGTGATTCCTTTGCGCGTGCCGCCGCTGCGCGAGCGCGGCGACGACGCCCTGCTTCTGGCCAAGCAATTCCTGGACACGTTGAATGCGCAGCACGGCACGCAGAAGACGTTTTCGCCGCACATGCTGGAAGCGATCAAGGCGCACGACTGGCCGGGCAACGTGCGTGAACTGCGCAACGTGATCCAGCGCGCCTACATCATGGCCGACACGGAGCTGGACGCCGAGCTGCTCACGCGCAAGCGCGGCCCGAACCAGGCTCAGATGCGCGAAGGCTCGCTGAACTTTCCCGTAGGTATGCCGCTTGGCCGGGCCCAGCGCGAGTTCATCCTGGCCACGCTGGCGCATCATGCCGGCGACAAGCGCCTGGCCGCCGAGACGCTCGGCGTCAGTCTGAAGACGCTGTACAACCGTCTGGATGTCTATGAAAAGGACGAGCCCGAAGCGGCCGCCTGAGCAGTTATTACCACCCCCTTTGTAATACTGTCCCAGCATGCCGCGTTCCCGCCGCGGCTCCCCCCTTCAAATGGGGCTGGCACGATTTTTGCGTCTATGAAAGGAACGAGCCGCCTTCCGGCGGCTGCCCCTTCAGGAGACTCGATTGGGCCACCCGATGCAAGAACTTCGCCTGCGCCAGCAAATGACGCTGGCGCCGCGTCTGCAACAATCCGTCAAGCTGCTTCAGATGTCGGCGTTGGAGTTCACCACGGCCGTGCAACATGCGCTTGCGACGAACCCTTTTCTCGAAGATCCGGACGAATCGGAGCCCGAGGCGGCCCCGGCTGCGCCCGGCGTCCGCGGTGAGATGACGGAGCAGGCCGACGGACAGTCCGCGCCAGAACCGGTCGCGGCATCCGAAAGCCCGGACATGGATGAACCCCTGCCCGACGCGCCGGCCTATTCCGGCGACTATCCCACGCACGCTCCGTCCGGCGGCGACAGCGATCTGGGCCAATGGGCCTGCGCCAACGTGTCGATGCGTGATCGCCTGTCCTTCGAATTAGGCAACTACCACCTGCAGCCGCGCGACCGCCTGCTGGCTGAATTCATCATCGACGCGCTGGACGACGACGGCTACCTGCGCACCCCGCTGGAAAATCTTTGTACGGCCGCCGACGAAGACATCAATCCGATTCCCGACGAAAGCGAATGGATGGCGGCCCTGCGCCTTGTGCAGCAACTGGATGCGCCGGGGATCGCTGCGCGCGATCTGCGCGAATGTCTGACGCTGCAACTGGCGGCGCTGCCCGACGAAGACGACGCCACGCGGGCGCTGGCCCAGCGCATTGTGCAGGACCATCTGGAACGTCTGGGCAAGAACGATTACGCCGGCCTGCGCCGTGCTTTGGCATGTTCGGACGATGCCCTGCGCGACGCCTGCGCGCTGATCCGGCGCCTGGATCCCAAGCCCGGCGGCCGCTACAGCGGCGACGCGCCGGTGTACGTCGTGCCCGATGTGTTTGTCGACAAATGGCAGGGACGCTGGCGCGTGCTGCCCAATCGCAGCGCCATGCCGCGCGCACGTCTGCACAGCGCCTATGCGGACCTCTTCCGCCGCGCCCGGCTGGACGACCGCAGCCCCATGGCGCAAGAGCTGCAGGAGGCGCGCTGGCTGGTGCGCAATGTCGAGCAGCGCTACACCACCATTCAGCGCGTGGCCGAAGCGATCGTGAAGCGCCAGCAGATGTTCTTTGAGTACGGCGAAGTCGCCCTGCGTCCGCTGATGCTGCGCGAAGTCGCCGACGATCTGAACATGCACGAGTCCACGGTGTCGCGCGCCACGGTCAGCAAGTACATGACCACCCCGCGCGGCGTCTTTGAATTCCGCCACTTCTTCTCGCGCGAACTCGCAACAGAATCGGGCGGCTCGTGTTCCGCCGCAGCCGTCCGCGCGCTGATCAAGGAAATGGTGGACGCCGAAGATCCGTCCATGCCGCTTTCCGACGTGGCATTGACGCAGCAACTGGCGTCCAACGGCATTCTTCTCGCCCGCCGCACCGTATCCAAATACCGCGGCCAGTTGCGCGTGCCTCCGGCTGAATTGCGCCGCCAGCATTGAATCGCGGCACCGGCATGAACCGGTGCCGCGATTACTTGCGCGGGGACGGCCTTTGACCCCGACTTGATTTCCGCGGCACAAAAAAAAGGCTTCCTTTCGGAAGCCTTTTTGTGTGGGGCTGCTTACTTGCTGCCGCCCGTGTTCGGATATCCCGGAGGAGGCGCGGCGCCTCCGGCCGGAGTAGCCGGCACATTGTCATTGGCTTCGCGCTTGCGATTGGGCATTTCCGACCCATGCTTGTCGGACTTCATGTGACCGCTCTTGTCCAGGTTCGGCGGCGTGGTGCCGGTCTGGGGCGCCGCGTTCGGGGCGGGCGGAATCTGGCCCGGAGGCACCTGGGTGTTGGGCGGCACGGCAGCCCCGTCATTCGGCGTCGTGGACGGCGAGGTCGGGGGCGAGCTGCGGCCCGTGGATTGGGCATAGGCACCGCCGGCGGCAAGGCCGGCAATCATGGCAAACGCGCAAGTCATGGCACGGTATTTCATAGCGTAGCTCCTTCCTTGGTTGAAATGCTTCAACCTAGTCGCAAGCCCCGTGCCTGACCCCCGCTTTATCTACTCCCCCTGCGGTAGTCCGCCATGCGGGGCATTTTTTACCTGCCGTTGAAACACTTGACCGCCTATTTGACCTCTACCCCGCCCGCTGCGGCCCCGCGCTCTCCTCCAGCATCCGCTGCACCCGTTCGCCCAGCGCATCCAGCGAGAACGGCTTGACGATGAGTTCCATGCCGTCCTCCAGGAAACCACCCGCGCTGGCCGCGCTTTCGGCGTAGCCCGTCATGAGCAGCACGCGCAGGCCGGGGTGAGCGACGCGCGCGGCGTCCGCCAACTGCCGGCCGTTCAGGTTGGGCAGGCCAACGTCCGTCACCAGCAGGCTCAGGTTACGCGTGGACGTCACCAGCTCCAGACCTGCCTCCCCGTCGCCGGCCGTCAACACATGCAGGCCCATATCCACCAGCGACTCGCGCACCATTTCGCGCACGTTCGTGTCGTCTTCGACGACGATGACGAAGGCCTGGCCGGCCGACGCCGCTTGCGTGCCGGTCGCCCGCGGCGCATCCGCGGCCTGTTCCGGCACGCCTTGATGGCGAGGCAGGTACAGCCGCACCGACGTCCCGACGCCTACGGCGCTTTCCAGCACGGCACTGCCGCCGGCCTGCTTGGCAAAACCGTAAGTCATGGACAGCCCGAGCCCCGTGCCTTCGCCCAGCGGCTTGGTGGTGAAGAACGGGTCGAAGGCGTGCGCCAGCACATCGGGCGACATCCCGCAGCCCACGTCTGACACCGTGACCTCGACAAACGGGCCCGGCTTGACGCCTGGGCTCTGGCGCAGCGACGCTTCGTCCAGCTGCGTGTTTGCCGCCGCAATGGTCAACACGCCGCCATTGGGCATGGAATCGCAGGCGTTGATCACCAGGTTGAGCATCGCGTTCTCAAACTGGTTCTTGTCGCAATTGATCGGCCACAGGTCCGGGTCCAGATCGAAGACCAGATTCACGCGCTCGCCGGTATACCGATGGAACAGGTCCATCATGGAATGCAGCGTGCCCTCCACGCTGAACGGCTTGGGGTCGATCGGCTGGCGCCGCGAGAAGGTGAGCAGGCGCTGCGTCAGGTGTGCGGCACGGTTCGCGGAATCCATGGCCACCGTGATGAACCGCTGCGCCTGTTCGGGCACGCCGGCAGACAGCTTGCGCTGAATGAGATACAGCGCACCGGTGATGCCCTGGAGCATGTTGTTGAAATCGTGCGCGATGCCGCCGGTCAGGCGTCCCACCGCCTCCATCTTCTGGGCCTGGCGCAATGCATTCTCGGTGTCGGCCAGCGCCTCGGCCTGCGCTTTCAGATCGGAATCATCACGTCCCGCGACGTACAGGCTCTCTTGCGACCACGACATGCTCCACGTGATCCAGCTGTAGCCGCCCTCGCGCCGCAGGACCCGGTTTTCCAGGTGCCGGGCGGGTTGAGTGCCGTCCGCCTGCGCGTGCGGCGACCAGGCGGTGCGCGTCGCGTCCAGGTCGTCCGGGTGGATCAGCTCGGCCAGCCCCATCGACAGAAACTGGTCGGGACTCCAGCCCAGAATGGGTTGCACGGCCGGATTCACGCTGGCAAACCGGCCCCTGCTGTCGATGACGGCCAGCAGCTCGGGAGACATTCGCCAGATGCGATCCCGCTCGGCAATGGCGTGCTCCACCCGCTGCTCCAGCATGCGTGCGTATTGCGAACGCTCGACCGCGTCGCACATCCGTTCGGCGACTTCCTCGATGAACGCCAGATCCGCCGGCTTGAGCCGGCTGCTCGACAAGGGGCGGACCAGCAGCGCACCGCCTTGCCGCGCCCAGCGGCGCATCGGCACGACGATGGCCGACGGGCGGATGTCGCCGCCCTCTTGCGCCACCAGCGGCTGCAGATAGGTCGTGCGCCCCTTGCGGACGGCGTCGAAAAAATCTTCGTCCAGTTGTTCTGTCGCCAGCGCGCCGTGGCTCGCCACATCATGCTCGGAACGCCAGCAGGTCGACACCACCGGCGCCGCGCCGTCGCCGGCCCAGTCCAGAACCGCCACCAGTCCCAGCGACAGGTGCTGACCCAATCCCGCGCAGGCGGTTTCCTCGATGGCCGGCTGCAGATGGAGTTCTCGCATGCGGTCGCCCAGCGCCAGCAGGAAATTCTTGCGATGCTGGCCTTCCCACAGCTCGGTCTCGGCGGCTTTGCGCGCGGTGACGTCAAGAAACAGCGCCATGATGCGATCGGGGCCTTCCTTGCGCGCCCGCGCCTCGTACCACGCATCCTTGGGCGCGGGCACGGCAAATTCAAATTGGGCGGGCTCGCCCGACTCCACGACCTGCGCGAACGTATCCAGGATCTGGCTGGGAACGCCGGGAATCATCTCGCGCAGCGTGTGGCCCAGCGTGTCGCCCTCGCGCATGCCGCTCTGGCGTTCAAAGGCGGGGTTCACCTCCAGAAAGCGGAAGTCGGCGATGCGGCCGTCCTCGCTGCGCAGCGCTTCGGCAAGAAAAAACGCTTCCTGCATGCCGTCGAACATCGCCCGCCAGCGCTCGCCGCTGCGTCGCAAGGCCACGTCCAGCAGATGCCTTTCGATCGCTAACGCCGCGCTACGCGTTACCAGCGCGATCGCGTCGATATCCTGCGCGGTCGGCAGCCGGCATTCTTCGTAGTAATTGGAGAAGACGCCCAACAGCCGTCCGTCTGGCGCCTTGATCGGCGTAGACCAACACGCGCGCAAGCCATTCTCCAAGGCAAGGTCGCGCCACGGCGCCCAACGCGGATCGTTGGCAATATCGTCCGTGTAGACCGGCTTGCCCGAATGCGCTGCCGCGCCCCACGAGGCGGTCATCGGCCCGATGGCTACCCGGTCCACGGCGGCATTGAACGCGTCCGGCAGGCCGGGTGCGGCGCAATGCCGCAATTCGGTTCCCGCGTCGTCCACCACCGCGATGGACGCGCGCAGCGTCACACTCGACTGCGCCTCGACGGCGTTCAGCACATGTTCCAGTACCTGCCGGATCGGTACGCCGGCAGCTATGCGCTCCAGCATGATGCGTTCGTCTTCCAGACGAGCTAGCGTGTCGGTCCATGGCAGGGACACGCGGTCTTGCTTGGTCAGCATGGTTCCCCCTATCGCAATACAGAATGTATCGCGATAGAAGCGCGCGTGGCGCAACCCTGCGTAACGCGACGCTACCCTTCCCTGAAAAAAGGGTGCGGTCAGGCGGGGCCAGCGGCGCCAGCCGCGGGATGCCGCCGTCCGGTGCGCCAGGCGAGACCCGCGCTGATCACGAGCGCGGCGGCCAGCAAGCCGCCCGCCATGGCGGCCACGCCATGCCAGCCGCCGGCGGTCCAGAATTGGCCGCCAAGTGCCCCAAGCACGCTCGATCCCACGTAATAGACCAGCAGGTAGAACGAGGCGGCCAGCGCCTTGTAGCCACGCGCCATCTGCCCGACCCAGCCGCTCGCGACGGCGTGGGCCGCAAAAAAGCCGAAGGTGAAGACGACGATGCCTGCGATCAGCACGGGCAACGCGTTGGAAAGGGTCAACAGCAGGCCCGCCAGGGCAAGGCCGGACGCGGCGGCCAGCATCGCGCCGCGCCCGTGCCGGTCAGCCAGGCGGCCGAACCAGGTCGAGGCGAAGATGCCCACCAGGTAGACGACAAAGATGAACCCGATGAAGGTCTGGCTGAGCGAGAACGGCGGCAGCAGCAGGCGAAAGCCGACATAGTTGTAGACCGCGACGAACGCGCCCATCAGCAGCCCGCCCATGGCGAACAGCGCGCACAGCGGACCATTCTTCAGGTGCGCGCCGGCGCCTTCCCGCACATCCGCCCACACGCCCGCCCATCCCTGGCCCCGGCGTGGCGTGAACCGGCGCGAGGCCGGCAGCAGCCACACGAACAGCAAGGCCGCGATGAGGCCCAGCAATCCCAGCGTGCCCATCGCCGCGCGCCAGCCGAAATGGTCGGACACCAGGCCGGTGATGACCCGTCCCGACAGCCCGCCGAATGCGCTGCCGCTGATGTAAAGCCCCATCGCGAAGCCCAGTGTGCCGGGCTCCACCTCTTCGGCCAGGTAGGCCATGGCCACGGCGGGCACCCCGCCCATCGCCACGCCTTGCAGCGCGCGCAGCGCCAGGAGACTCTGCCAGTCCGGCGCGACGGCCGCGACGGTTCCGAGCACGGCGGAGGCAAACAGCGACCACGCCATGACCCGCTTGCGCGGCAAGGCGGCGGAAAACAGGCCCACAAAGAAGATCGCGATGGCCAGCAACGCCGTGCACAGCGACAACACAAGGCTGCTCTGCGCCGGCGATACGTTGAACGCATGAGTGAACAGCGGCATCAGCGGCTGCACGCAATACAGGAGGGAAAAGGTGGAAAAACCGGCGGCAAAGAGTGCCCACTGGGCACGGCGCAGTCCCGGCGTACCGCGCGCCAGATACTCGGGCGCCGTGGCGCCACGTTCGGTTGCGGGACTTGCAGAAGGGGTAGACATCAGGATTCTCGAAAAACACCGGGCTTGAGCCCGTGCAGACAAAGTAGACTTTTCCCCTGCATATGTCCAATATATGAAACCTGATCCGTTCATATTTTAAAAAGATGGAATTGCGCCACCTGCGTTACTTCACCGCAGTTGCCGAGGAACTGCACTTCACGCGCGCGGCGGCCCGCCTGGGCATCGGCCAGCCTCCGCTCAGCCAGCAGATCCAGCAACTGGAACGCGAGATCGGCACACCGCTGTTCCTGCGCTTGCCCCGGGGCATCGCGCTGACCGAAGCCGGCGCCCAGTTCCTGGACGATGCGCGCGCCATCCTGGCCAGCGCCGACCGCGCCATCGACATGGCCAGACGGCTGGGCCGCGGCGAACGCGGCGCCATCACGGTGGGCTTCACTGCATCGGCAGTATTCCACCCCTACCTGCCCCGTGCCATCCGTGCCTACCGCGACCGCTATCCCGACGTGCGCATCACCCTGACCGAAAGCAATACCATCTCGCTGCTGCGCGGGCTGCGCGCTGGCGAGGTGGATGTCGCCTTTGTGCGCCCCCCTTACGTGCTGGACGCCGAATTCGAATCCGAGCGCGTGCTGGACGAGCCGATGTTGATCGCCCTGCCGCCCGGCCATCCGCTCAGCCGCAAACGTGCCGTTCCCATCGCCGAACTGGCTGACGAAGATTTTGTGCTGTATCCGCGGCCCATCGGCGCGGGCCTGTACGACGCCATCCAGTCCGCCTGCCAGCGTGCCGGCTTTGCCCCGCGCGTCATCCAGGAGGCCCCGCAGATGGCGTCGATCGTGAGTTTGGTGGCGGCGGGCGTCGGCATTTCGATCGTGCCCGCCGCCATGCGGCACATGGGCGCGCAAGGCATCGAGTATCGGCCCATCAAGGGCGATGCCCCGCACGCCCTGCTGGACATGGCGTACCGGCGGCACGACCGATCGGTGGCTGCGGAAAACGCGGTCGGCATGTTGCGGCGGCTGGCGCATCCGGAGCGCGATTGAGTTTTCACGAACCAGCCGTATCCCCCTGTCGCGTTTGTCATTTCCTGTAAACCGTCCGGGCGAAGCCGGCGATAGACTCTCGCGCTTGCCGGCGATGCGTCCCCGTGGGAGACCCGCTGTCAGCCGCGTTCAACTTTATAAAGGTGCTCCCGTGAGACGTACCCTTCTGGCCCTGGCTTTTGCGTCGATCCCCGGACTGGCTGCCGCCGCCGCGCTGCCCTCCTCCATCGGCGCCGTCACTGTCTACCAGGATCGCGCCGTCGTCACCCGCGCCGCCAGCAGCGAGCTAGCCGCGGGCGAACACGAGCTGGTGCTGGAAAACCTGCCCGCGTCGCTCCAGGAAAACTCGCTGCAGGTGTCTGCCAAGAGCACCGGCCAGGCCACACTGCTTGACGTCAAGGTCAGCGACGTCTACCAAGCCGCCACCGCCAACGAACGCGTGCGGCAGATCGAGGCGCAGATCGACAAGCTGGTCAGCCGTCAGGCCGCGCTGGACGACGAAGCTGCGGTGCTGGATAACCAGCGCGAACTCATCCTGATGATGCAGCGCGGCGCCACGGAACCGGCCAAGGACGGCGCGCGGCTCACGCTGGACGAACTGAAGGCGATCCAGACCCTCAGCGCCGAGTCGCTGGCCACGACGCTGGCGGGCCTGCGGCGCGTGGCAGAACAAAAGACCGAGCTGGAGCGCGAGATGACGGCGCTGCAAACCCAGCTTGGCCTGGTGCGCGGCGAATCGGGCCGTCGCACGAAGACCGTCACATTGCGGGTCAACATGGCGCGCGCGGGCAAGCTGGACCTGGCGCTGTCGTATGCGGTGGCGGGCGCACGCTGGACGCCGGCCTACGACGCGCGCCTGCGCCCTGCCGACCGCAATGTGGATCTGGGCTACTTCGGCGTCATCCGCCAGAACACCGGCGAAGACTGGCAGAACGTGAAGCTCACGCTGTCCACTGCCCGGCCGTCCCTGGGCGGCGGCGCGCCGACGCTGCGTCCGTGGATCATCGACGTGGCCGCGCCGCCCCCGCCGCCCCGGCCCGTTGCCGCGCCCGCCCCCGCCGCCGTGCAGGCCGAGATGCACGCCAAGCGCGCGCCGCGCGCCAGTGCGGTGGAAGACAGCGCCGTGCTGCCCGAGCCCGAAGCCGAAGCCATCGATGTCTCGACGGCCCAGGTCCAGAACGCCGCGACCAGCGCGTCGTTCCAGATCAAGAATCCGGCCACGCTGCTGTCGGACAACACCACGCAACGCGTCGCCATCGCAACGACCCAGCTGCCTGCGACCTTGCAATACCAATCCACGCCGGGGCTGCGCGAGACCGTCTACCTGACTGCGCAGGCCAGCAACAACACCGACTTCCCCTTCCTGGCCGGTCCGCTCAATACCTTCCTGGACGACGCGTTCGTGGCGTCAGGCACCATGAAGGCCGTGATGCCGGGCGAAAAACTGGAGCTGGCCCTCGGCGCCGACGATGGCATTTCCATCAAGCGCCAACTGGTGAACCGCTATACCGAAAGCACCGGTTTCTCGGGCAGCGGCAAGCGCGTCACCTACGAGTACAAGATCACCGTCAAGAACAACAAGGCCACCAAGGAACAGGTGTCCTTCGCGGACCGCCTGCCCATCTCGCGCAACGAGAAGATCGTGGTCAAGCTGCTGTCGCCGTCCGAGCGCGACATCAAGCGCGAGGAAGACGGCAAGCTGGTGTGGGACTGGGAACTTGAGCCGGGCAAGTCGCGCGAGACGGTGCTGAAGTTTTCGGTCGACTATCCGGGTGACGTTGCCGTGTTCGGTCTGTGACGTGCAACCTGTGACCCTCAATGCGTGCGGCAGAACTCGATGAACGCATCGGGGTCCAGGGGCACGGAAATCCCGTAGCCCTGCGCCACATCGCAACCCAGTTCGCGCAGGAGCTGCACATCGCGCTCCTGCTCGACGCCTTCGGCGACCACGCGCCGGCCCAGCACCCGCCCCATTTCAATCGCGGCCGCCACGACGGCGCGCGAGGCGGGCTCGCGGTGCATATGCACGATGAAGTCGCGATCGATCTTCAATTCATTGAACGGCATGGCGGAAAAGAGCCGCATGGACGCGATGCCGGCGCCGAAATCGTCCATCGCCAGCTCAAAGCCGCGCACACGTAGAAGGTTCAGCGTCGACGACAGCGCGAGCCAGTCGTTGACCGGCTCATCCTCGGTAAGCTCCACCTTGATCAGCCGTGCGGGCAGTCCCGCCTGCCCTACCTTCTGCTCCAGCAGGCCGGGCAAGTCGCGCGAGCACAGCGTGGACGCCGAGGCGTTGATCGCAATCGGCACGGCGATGTCCTCGTCCTGCATCTGACGCAACACGTTCAGCACGCGGTCGGTGACGCGGCTGAACAGCATGCGGTCCATGCCCAGCCGGTGCGCCGCCGGCACGAAGTCCGCAGCGGAAACGGCGCCCAGCTTCGGATCGATCCAGCGCGACAGCGCCTCGGCCGCGACCACGCGCCCCGTCGACAGGCTGATCTGGGGTTGCAGCACCACGCTCATCCCGGTGCCGGAAAGCAGCGCCTGGCTCAGCGCGGCTTCCATGACTTCGCGCCGCACCGACTTGGGTTTGTCCGGCGACGCCGATTCGTCGTCGATGCTGTGCAGCGCATTCTTGATGGCCTGTTGCATCGCCACGCGCGACACGGGCTTGGAAAGCGCCTGCGCCGACGGGCAACCGGCTTGCAGGGCCAGGCGGACATGCGACTGCAGCAGTTCGTCGCTCAGGCTGCTGATCCAGATGATCGGCGGCATGCTTTTCAGGCGCCCCGCGTCCACCAGCCTGCGCAGGTCGTTGGGCAGCCGCGTGCCATCGCCTTCGCCCATCACGATATCGCTGATCAGCACGTCATGATATTGACGCGTGATCGCGCCAACCGCCTCGATGCTGCTTGCCAAGCCCGCCACGCGGCGATAGCCCAATGCCAGCAGCATGTTCTGCAGGTAGGCGCGTTCGACTGGGTGATCCTCCACGAGAAGAATCCGTCGGGACGCTCCGGCATCGGGTTTTGGCATTGCTGACCGTCCTGGACCTGTATACACGGTAAGAAGCCGCACGCGGCCCCCGCCTGCGCCTGCCGCAAGCCGGTTGCACCCGGCCAACTGAGAGCGTGAATCAATGCTAAGGCATCCACGCGAAACATGTCTTTATCGATAACGGGTTAATTCAGTTCGTCACCGATAGGCGTAGCCAGCGGCGCCTCCGCCGTCCGGCTCCGTTCATTGGGGCCTGTCCCCGCCGCACAGACTTGCCTCAGCCACCCATCCGCCTCCACCGTCCGCGGGTGCGATAATGGCGGACTTTCCCGCATCTACCGGCACGGAGCTTCTCTTGACCCGCATTGACGACCCCCTGCACGACCGCGAGGTCGGCGCCGCCGACGCCACCCAGGACAACACGCGCACCGACGACACCCGCATCAGCGCCGTGCGCCCGCTGATCTCACCCGCGCTGCTGCAGGATGAACTGCCGGTGTCAGCCGACATCCAGACGCTCGTCGAGCAAAGCCGCGCGCAGATCGCCGACGTGCTCCACGGCCGCGACGACCGGCTGGTCCTGGTGGTGGGCCCCTGCTCCATCCACGACCACGCGCAAGCCATGGAATACGCGCGCAAGCTGCGCGCCGCCGCCGACGAGCACAAGAAAGACCTGCTGATCGTCATGCGCGTCTACTTCGAGAAGCCCCGCACCACCGTCGGCTGGAAGGGCTACATCAACGACCCGCGCCTGGACGGCAGCTTCCGCATCAACGAAGGCCTGCGCCGCGCCCGCGAACTGCTGCTGGACATCAGCGGCCTGGGTCTGCCCATCGCCACGGAATTCCTGGACCTGCTCAGCCCGCAGTACATCGCCGACCTGATCGCGTGGGGCGCCATCGGCGCACGCACCACGGAAAGCCCCAGCCACCGTCAGCTCAGCTCCGGCCTGAGCTGCCCGCTGGGCTTCAAGAACGGCACCGACGGCGGCGTGCAGATCGCGGCCGACGCGATGGTCGCCGCGAGCGCCAAGCACGCGTTCATGGGCATGACCAAGATGGGCATGGCCGCCATCTTCGAAACCCGCGGCAACCAGGACACCCACGTGATCCTGCGCGGCGGCAAGCAAGGCCCGAACTACGACGCCGCCAGCGTGCAAGCCTGTTGCGACGCCCTGCGCAAGGCCGGCCAGCGCGAACAGGTCATGATCGACTGCTCGCACGCCAACTCCAACAAGTCGCACGTGCGCCAGATCGACGTGGCCAACGACATTGCCGCCCAACTTGCCCAAGGCGACTCCCGCATCACGGGCGTCATGATCGAAAGCCATCTTGAAGAAGGCCGCCAGGACCTCAAGCCCGGTGAGCCGCTGCGTCATGGCGTCTCCATCACCGACGCCTGCCTGGGCTGGACGCAGACCGAGCCCGTGCTGGCCGCCCTGGCCCTGGCCGTGCGCCAGCGCCGCGAAAAGCTCGCCGCGCGCGGTTGATCGCTCGCGGGCGTCGCGCGGGATAGCCCCCGCGCCGCCTGTTACAGCACGCACCTGAAACAATTGGTATCATGCGCGTCTTCAGGGGCCTTGCGCCCCCTCCCGCTTTTCTTTTCGTTCAGGTATGGATCGTTCTCGCCTTGTAGGGGCCGCACCGGCCCAGTCCGCCCCCATGCGGCACAGCATTTTCATTTACACCGAAGAACAACGCGGCAACCAGATGGTCGAGTCCCGCGTGATCGGCATGATGTCCGACGTGTCCGGGTCGGAAAAACTCATCGTCGTGGAAGACCCGTTTCACGGGCTCAAGTACGTCTACCGCATCGACCACGAGAGCAACAATCTGGACGCGGCCGCCATCACCGAGATCGACGAATCGCGGTTCAACGGCAAGTCCTCGATCGAGATCAATGCCATGTCGTACCGGCTGGGCACCGCGGACAATGCCGTCAAGCTCTTGCGCGGCAAAACGCGCTGGATCCAGGATAAGGGCTCGGTGCTGTCGGTGCTGCTGCAAAATGCTGCTGCGCGCAAAACGCGCTTTGCGCCGGCCCGGATTGAACGCGATCGGATGCGCAAAGTGCCCGAGGGTGTGCCGGTGGAATTACTCCCTTCGTAGGCGGGACGGTATCCACCCCGGTTCTTCTTATCCACAGAATTTGTGGATAAGAAAAACCCAAACGCCCGGCTGATGGCCTTTCGGGGGATGCGCACCGGGCTGCGCAATTTTTGACCAACTGATTTTTCCCTGCCGCCTGGATCGCATCCTTGATCCATGCCGCGCCGCCGCATCGGCGGGAATGATATTCTGCGCGCACGCACGCCAAAGACGTATACCGTCGTCCTCTGATTTTTCCGCGCGATCGCGGCCATTCAAGAATTCACAGCATGACCAGAACACACCTGTTCGCCCCCGGAGCGCCCAAGCGCGCCACACCGTGACGATCATCGTCGTCGACGACCACGGGGATTGGCGCGACTCCATCGCCGAGTACATCCAGGACCTGGGTCTGGACAAGACCATCCTCACCGCAGGCTCGCTGGCCGAGCTTGACGAGCTGTTGCTCACCGTAACGCCCGCGATCCTCGTGCTGGACGCCATGCTGCCGGACGGCGATGGGCTGGCGCGCGTGTCGCATCTGCGCACCTCCTATCCGTCAATGGGCATCATCATGCTCACCGGACGGCTTCTGAGCGAAGACAAGGTATCGGGCCTGAGCCTGGGCGCCGACCACTACCTGACCAAGCCCGTCAACCTGGCCGAACTCGGCGCCACGCTGGTGTCGCTGTCGCGGCGCCTGCGCGTCGTGCCGGCCGCCGACACAGAGGACGCGCAATCGGACGCCTGGCGCTTCGACCCCGCGCGCCGCACGCTGACCTCGCCCAGTCAGATCAGCGTCGACATCACCGATACCGAAAGCCGCCTGATCGGCGCGCTGATCCAGGCGGCGCCACTGCCGCTGACGCGCGCCCGCCTCGTTGAAGCCCTGGGCGCAAGCGCCGAGGCCTACGACACGCATCGGCTGGACGCCCACATGCATCGGCTGCGGCGCAAGCTGCGCGAGCTGGCCGGTGGCGACCTGGGCATCCGCACCGTCTATGGCGTGGGCTACGTCTGCACCACGCCCGTCACCATCGTCGGCAGCCTGCCCAAACTCTGAGACCGCCCGCATGAACGCCCCTATCCGCCCCCGCCGCTCCGTTCTCTACATGCCCGGCGCCAACGCGCGCGCATTGGACAAGGCACGCACGCTCGACGCGGACGCGCTGATCCTCGACCTGGAAGACGCGGTGGCGCCCGACGCCAAGGCGCAGGCCCGTGCCCAGGTCGCCGCGGCGCTGCGCGAAGGCGGCTATGGACGGCGCGAGTGCATCGTGCGCGTCAACGCGCTGGATACGCCGTGGGGGATGGACGACGTGCGCGCCGTTGCGCAAGCCGGCGCCGATGCCGTGCTGCTGCCCAAGGTCGAATCCCCCGCCCAGTTGGCCGCGCTGGCGCAGGCCCTGGACGCGGCGGGCGCGCCCATGGATCTGCCGTTGTGGGCCATGGCCGAAACACCGCTGGGCTTTCTGCGGCTCGATGCCATCGCTGGCGGCCATGAACGGCTGGCCGCCATCGTCGTCGGTACGTCTGATCTGGTGAAGGATCTGCATGCGCGCCACACGCCGTCGCGCGACGAGACGCTGCTGGCGCGCTCGCTTGCCGTGATGGCAGCACGGGCGCACGGCCTTGCGGTTCTGGATGGCGTCCATCTGGATCTGAACGACGATGCTGGCTTGCAGGACGCCTGCCGGCAAGGACGCGACCAGGGCTTCGATGGCAAGACGCTGATCCATCCGCGCCAGATCGCCGCTGCGAATGCCGCCTTTGCGCCGACGGCAGAAGAGCTCGATACGGCGCGCAAACGGCTGGACGCGTGGCGGGCCGCGCAGGCCGAAGGTAAAGGCGTGGCGGTGGTTGACGGGGCCTTGGTCGAGAACCTGCATGCCAGCGAGGCCGAGCGCGTGCTGGCGCTGGCGGCGGCAATTCAGACGCCGTAGGGGGATGCGGCCGGAACTGTCCGGCCGGATCGCCGCAACCGAGGCTGCCCGGCCGGACCTTCCCGGCCGGACCTGCCCGGCCGGAGCTTCCCGGCCAGACCTGCCCGGCCGGGTACAATCCCCCCTTCGTTCGGATTGAGTCCGCTTCATCCGACCACGTTCGCGCCGGCGCGCATGATGCGCGTGCCATCCCGCCGCGGTTCCTGCTTTCCTGCATACAGCCCCCAGAGGGCGTCTTGCCGCGCGCGCATCGCGCCATCCAGTCCTACATTCATGATCCGCTTCCAACAAGTTTCACTCATGCGCGGCGTCAAGCCGTTGCTCGACAAGGTCGACCTGCTTCTGAACCCCGGCGACAAGATCGGCCTCATCGGCGCCAATGGCGCGGGCAAGTCGAGTCTGTTCGGCCTCTTGCGCGGCACGCTGCACGCCGATCAGGGAGACCTGGACTACCCGGCGTCCTGGCGCGTGGCCCACGTCGCGCAGGAAACCCCTGCGCTGGACCGCCCCGCCATCGAGTACGCGATCGACGGCGACACCACGCTGCGCAAGCTGGAAGCGGAACTGGCCGCGCTGGAAGCCGAGCCTGAAAGCGCCGAAAACGGCCTGCGCATGGGCGAGATCTACGCCGCGCTGGCCGACGCCGATGCCTACACCGTCCACTCGCGCGCCGAGCAGTTGCTGACCGGCCTGGGCTTCACGCAGGCGCAGATGCACCTGCCGCTCACCAGCTTCTCGGGCGGCTGGCGCATGCGACTGAACCTGGCGCAGGCGCTGATGTGCCCGTCCGACCTGCTGCTGCTGGACGAGCCCACCAACCACCTGGATCTGGACGCGATCATCTGGCTGGAAGACTGGCTCAAGCGCTATCCGGGCACGCTCATCGTCATCTCGCACGATCGGGACTTCCTGGACGGCGTGGTGAACGTGATCGTCCACATCGACGAACGCAAGCTCAAGCGCTACTCGGGCCACTATTCGTCGTTTGAACGCCAGCGCGCCGCGCAGCTTGAACTGGCGCAGGGCATGATGGAAAAGCAGATGCGCCAGCGCGCGCACCTGCAATCGTTCATTGACCGCTTCAAGGCGCAAGCCAGCAAGGCACGCCAGGCGCAGAGCCGCATCAAGGCCCTGGCCCGCATGGAAGAAGTGGCGCCCCTGCGCGCCGCAGCCGAGTTCTCGTTCGAATTCCGCGAGCCGCTGCGCGCGCCCAATCCGCTGCTGACGATGGACAAGGTCAGCGCGGGCTATCGCATCGAGGACGAGGCCACCGACGCCGTGTCCGACAAGATCATCGTGTCGGGCATCAACTTCTCGCTGCAGGCGGGCCAGCGCATCGGCCTGTTGGGCATCAACGGCGCAGGCAAGTCGACCTTCATCAAGACCATCGCGGGCGAGATCGAATCGCTGGCCGGCGACACGCAGTTCAACAAGGGATTGTCCATCGGCTACTTCGCGCAGCATCAGGTCGAGATGCTGCGGCACGACGAATCTCCGTTGTGGCACATGACCAAGATTGCGCCGACCGTACGCGAACAGGAACTGCGCAACTTCCTGGGCAGCTTCAATTTCAATGGCGCGATGGCCACCAGCTCGATCGCGCCTTTCTCTGGCGGCGAAAAGGCACGGCTGGCGCTGGCGCTAATCGTGTGGCAACGCCCCAACCTGCTGCTGCTGGACGAACCCACCAACCACCTTGACCTGGAAACGCGCGAGGCGCTGACGGATGCGCTGGCGCAGTTCGAAGGCACGCTGGTGCTGGTGTCGCACGATCGCCATCTGCTGCGCGCCACGACCGACCAGTTCATCATCGTTGCGGACGGCAAGGTCAACCCGTTCGACGGCGACCTGGACGACTACAAGGACTGGCTCTACAAGACCAAGCTGGCGGCCAAGGCGGCCTGAGCGCGTTTTTGCGCGCCGTGCGCGCGCAACCGCGTTACAATCGCGCCGAATTGCCGGACTCCAGCGTCAACCTGGCCCGCACGGCAACCATCAACCACGTCCCGCTGTATGCGGGACGCGTTTTTTTAGCGCCATAGATGCCTATCAAAGACCAACTTTTTCTTGCCAGCCAGTATCTCGCGCCGCACCACCTGGTGTCGCGCTTCTTCGGATACGCATCGGACTGCCGCGAACCCGCGGTGAAGAACTGGATGATCTCGCGTTTCGTCCGCAAGTACGGCGTGAACATGAGCGAGGCGCTGCAAGAAGACCCGTTGGCCTACGACTGCTTCAATGACTTCTTCACGCGTGCGCTGAAAGACGGCGCGCGCCCGCTGGACGAAGAACCTGGCTCGGTGGTGTGTCCGGCCGACGGCGCCATCAGCCAGATGGGCGCGATCGAACAAGGCCGCATCTTTCAGGCCAAGGGCCACAGCTACGGACTCGCGGACCTCCTGGGTGGCGACACCGAGCGCGCCGCGCCGTTCCAGGGCGGCCAGTTCGCCACCATCTACCTGTCGCCCAAGGACTACCATCGCGTCCACATGCCCGTCGCCGGCACGCTGCGCGAAATGATCCACGTGCCCGGGCGCCTCTTCTCCGTCAACCCGCTGACCGCCCGCAACGTGCCGCGCCTGTTCGCGCGCAATGAGCGCGTTGTCTGCATCTTCGACACCGAGCACGGCCCCATGGCCGTGGTGCTGGTGGGCGCGATGATCGTGGCGTCCATCGAAACCGTGTGGGCAGGCCTGGTCACGCCGTTCAAGCGCCGGGTCAAGTCCGTGCGCTACGACGCGGCTGCCCGCGCGCCCATCTTTCTTGAAAAGGGCGCCGAGATGGGCCGCTTCAAGCTGGGTTCCACGGCCATCGTCCTGTTCGGACCCGACAAGATCCGCTGGGCCGACACGCCCTCGGTGACGGGCCCGGTGCGCATGGGCGAGCTGCTGGCGCTGCCCACGCAGGCATAAAGCACAAAACCTGTTCGCCAGAAGCAAACAGGTCACTTCAGTTTTATTCGCTTTCTGCGTTCGACGGCCGTTGCTAGATTACGGGCTTTTACCGGCCCGCCATGACTACCACCGCCCTGCCCGCCGCGCCCCCTGACGCCGCCTCTGGCGCCCTCGCCCGCAAGCTGCCCCGCGCGCTCGGGCGCATGCTGTCCCTGGACGATTTCGAAGCCGCGGCTCGCCGCCGGCTGCCGCGCCCGATCTTCGGCTACATCGCCGGCGCAGCCGAAGACAACCAATCGCTCAAAGGCAACCGCGAAGCCTTCGCGCAGTACGCGTTCACGCCGCGCGTCCTGGTTGATGTCTCCCGCCGCACGCAACAGACCGATCTGTTTGGCCGCACCTACGCGTCGCCCTTCGGCATCGCGCCCATGGGCATCAGCGCGCTGTCGGCTTACCGGGGCGATGTCGTGCTGGCGCGCGCGGCGCGCGAGCAGAACGTGCCCGCGATCCTGAGCGGCACCTCGCTGATTCCACTTGAAGCCGTCATCGCCGAAGCGCCCGGCACCTGGTTCCAGGCCTACCTGCCCGGCGACCCCGCCAAGATCGACGCGCTGATCGAACGCGCGCGGCGCGCCGCCTTCGAAACTCTGGTGCTGACCGTGGACATTCCCGTGTCCGCCAACCGCGAGAACAACGTGCGCACGGGTTTCTCGACGCCGCTCAAGCCCAGCTTGCGCCTGGCCCTGGACGGGCTGGCGCGCCCGCGCTGGCTGGCCGGCACGTTCGTGCGCACGCTGCTGGCGCATGGCATGCCGCACTTCGAGAATTCCTTCGCCACGCGCGGCGCGCCCATCGTCTCCGCCTCGGTGCTGCGCGACTTCACGGCACGCGACCATCTCAGTTGGGAACACGTGGCGCGCATCCGCCGGCAATGGCCGGGCACACTCGTCATCAAGGGCATCCTGCACCCGCGCGACGCGGCGCTGGCAAGGCAGCATGGTGCCGACGGCATCATCGTGTCCAATCACGGCGCGCGCCAGCTTGATGGCGCCATTTCGCCGCTGCGCGCCTTGCCCGGCGTGGTCGCCCAGGCCGGCGCGATGACCGTGATGATGGACAGCGGCGTGCGGCGCGGCGGCGATGTGCTCAAGGCGCTGGCCCTGGGCGCGCGCTGCGTGTTCGTGGGCCGCCCCTTCAACTACGCCGCAGCCGTAGGTGGCCAGCAAGGCGTGGCGCATGCCATCGGACTGCTGCGCGCCGAGGTCGACCGCAACATGGCCATGCTGGGCATCAATCGCCTTGACGAGATGGACGCCAGCCTGATCTGCCGGGAAGGCGAGCAGCCTGCCTGAGGCCGCCGCGCCAGGCGCCCAGGAGCCGGGCGCAGCGGACGCGCAGCGCCGCGTTTATCAATCGCGGCGCCGCCGGAGCATAGAATGGCGATTCCCTGATTCCCTGCGCGTCCGTTGCGGCGCGCCCGCCCGCCGCCGTGTCCCTGCGCCAATCCTCATTCTTCCTGCGGTTCCTGACCCTGGGCGCCCTCGCCCATGTGTACGTCGGCGCCCGTCTGATCCCCGACCTGCTGCTTGGTGGCGAAGGCACTGCCGCCGCCATCCTCTTCCTGATGCTGTCGTGCGTGCTGATCCCGATGGGCATGCTGGCGCGCTCTTCCGTCAATCCGCCTTGGGGCGACCGCATCGCCTGGGTCGGCCTGCTGGCCATGGGACTGTTCTCGTCACTCTTCGTGCTGACCGTGCTGCGCGACGCGCTGATGCTGCTTCTGTGGCTGGGCAATCTGGCGGCTGGCGCCGATCTGCCGTGGCTCGACCTGCGGCGCGCCACCGCGTGGACGGTCATCGGGCTATCGCTGGCCGGCACGCTGGCGGGCTTTTACAACGCCCGGCGCCGCGCCCGCGTGGTCGACGTGGACGTGCCGATCGCCGGCCTGCCGCAAGACCTGGACGGCTTCACCATCGTGCAGATCAGCGACATCCACGTCGGCCCGACCATCAAGCGCCGCTATGTGCAGGCCATTGTCGACGCGGTCAACGAACAGTTGCCCGACATGATCGCCATCACCGGCGACGTGGTGGACGGCAGCGTCGAGCAGCTTGCGGCGCAAGCCCGTCCGCTGGGCGATCTGCGCGCACCGTTCGGCGTGTATCTGGTCACCGGCAACCACGAATACTATTCGGGCGCGGGCCCCTGGATCGCTGAATTCCGCCGCCTGGGCCTGCGCGTCCTCCTGAACGAACATGCCGTAATCCATCCGTCGGGCCTGCCTGTGGTGGTGGCCGGCGTCACGGACTTCAGCGCCGGGGCCTTCGATCCGCAGCAGCGCAGCAATCCGCGTGCGGCGCTGGCCAACGCGCCGGCCGACGCCTTTCCGCGCATCCTGCTGGCCCACCAGCCGCGCAGCGCTGCCGCGGCGGAACCGGCGGGCTACACGCTGCAGCTCTCCGGCCATACGCATGGCGGGCAATTCTTTCCGTGGGGTTTCTTCGTGCGGTTCCAGCAACCGTTTACGGCGGGGCTGCACCGGTTGGGACAGATGTGGGTCTACACCAGCCGCGGCACCGGCTATTGGGGACCGCCCAAGCGGTTGTGGGCGCCGTCGGAGATCACGCGCCTACGCCTGCGCGCCGCCCCCGCCCGCTGAAGGGCGGGATGCTCTCGAGACGGCCAGCAATCAGGCCGCCTGGGGATGTTGTTCAAGCGGCCAGCAATCATGCCGCCTCAGGCAGCGGCCCGCGCTCCAGATAACTGGTCAGGGCGATATCGCTGGTCGTGTTGGAGATGCCTTCAATCTGGTGGATACGCGCCAGCAGCAATTCCAGCGCCTGGGTATCGCGCACACGCACCTTCAGCAGCATCGCGCTCTTGCCGGTGATGGTGTGGATCTCCTCGACCTCATTCAGCTCGGCCAAGCCCAGCACCTGCTGCGTGATGGTCCAGTTGATCGTGTCGACATGCACGAAGGCCAGCAACGGCCGGCCCATCTTTGCGCCGTCGAGCTTGGCGGCGATGCCCTTGATCAGCCCGTCGCGCTTGAGCCGCTTGACCCGCTCGTGCACCGCGGGCGCCGACAGGTTGAGCTGTTTGCCCAGCTCCGCATAGCTGGGCGTGGCGTCGTCGGCCAACAGCGTCAAGAGTTTCCGGTCGCGGTCATCGAGGTCAGACATTGGAATCAGGTTCGGCGCGCAGCGCGGCCGGCCTTTGATGAAAAGGGTTTGTCGGGGCAAACCCTGATTTTATTCCGATTGCCGTCCTGAAACCGCCTTACCAGGGGAACGAAATCAGGTCGCCGTACAGCCGCTTGAGCGTCGCCTTCACTTCGGGCGAGTTCTGATAAATGGCAATGAACTTCAACAGGCGCGGGTCCTGCGCCTTTTCCGGCTTGGCCACCCAGCGGATGGCGTAGCGCCGGATGCTGTCCGGATCGGTATTGTCGAAGGCCAGCCCATCCTTTTCGTTCAGGCCCGCCTGTTTTGCGAACGTCGTATAGGTGACCGACGCCGTCACGTCGTCGAACGTGCGGGCCGACTGCGATCCTTCGATCTGGACGAACTTGAGCTTCTTGGGATTGGCCACCACGTCCTGCAGGCTGGCCTGGTGTGCGACGCCCGGCTTGAGCGTGATGAGTCCCATCGACTGCAGCAGCAGCAAGGCGCGGCCGGTATTGACCGGGTCGTTCGGCACCGCGATGGTCGCGCCCTCGGGCACCGGATCCCCCTTCTTCAGCTTTTTGGAAAACAGGCCGATGGTGGTCGAATAGCCGTATGCGATGGGCTGCAGGTTGGCGCCGCGGCGCTGGTTGAAGAGTTCAAGAAACGGCGCGTGCTGGAAGAAATTGGCGTCCACCGACCCGTCGGCTACCGCAATGTTGGGCAGCACCCAGTCATTGAATTCCACCAGCTTGACGTCCAACCCTTGCTGCTTGGCCTGCGCGATGGCCAGTTCGGTGGCCTCGTTGGCCACGCTGGCAATCACGCCGATCCGCAGGGGCTGTTCCTGCGCCGCCGCCGGGGCAATCACCGCCAATCCCAGCGCCGCCACCGCGGCGCCGCGCATCAGTCTCTCAAGCAATTGGTGCACAAGCATGTCAGCCATCCACAGAATCGGAACGCCGGACGACGGTCCGGCACAGGCGCTATTGTGCAGCACCCGGCGCGCCGGTCACGGAAAGGCCTTTGTCATGCAATGGCAATGCCAAGCCGCGCCCACGGCGCTAAGATGGCCGCAGTATGCCTTTGGGAGACGTTCATGAGTGCCGTGATGCCCCCCCAACCCAACCCGCAGTCCGCCGCCAGCCGCCGCGACCACATCGAAGACCAGTTGGGCGCGCACAACTACCACCCGCTGGACGTCGTGCTGGCGCGCGGCAGCGGCGTCTGGGTCTACGACGTGGACGGTCGCAAGTACCTGGACTGCCTGGCCGCCTATTCCGCGGTCAACCAGGGCCATTGCCACCCGCGCATCCTGGCGGCCATGACCGAGCAGGCGCAAAAGCTTACCCTGACCTCGCGTGCGTTTCGCCATGACCAGATGGCGGGCTTCTATGAAGACCTGGCGCGCCTGACGGGCGCTCACAAGATCCTGCCCATGAACAGCGGCGCCGAAGCCGTCGAAACGGCCATCAAGGCCGTGCGTAAGTGGGGCTACGAGGTGCGCGGCGTGCCCGAGGGCAAGGCCGAGATCATCGTCTGCGCCAACAATTTCCATGGCCGTACGCTGGGCATCGTGGGGTTTTCGACCGACCCCGACGCCTATGGCCATTACGGCCCGTTCGCACCCGGCTTCAAGGTCGTGCCTTTTGGCGACTTCGAGGCCTTCGACGCCGCCATCAGCGACCGCACGGTCGCGTTCCTGGTCGAACCGATCCAGGGCGAAGCCGGCGTGGTGATGCCGCCGCCCGGGTACTTCAGCCGCGTGCGCCAACGGTGCACGGAACGCGGCATCACGCTGATCCTGGACGAGATCCAGACCGGCCTGGGACGCACGGGCAAGCTGCTGGCCGAGGAGCACGAAGGCATCGAAGCCGACGTCACGCTTATCGGCAAGGCGCTGTCCGGCGGTTTCTATCCCGTGTCCGCCGTGCTGTCCAACGCCGACGTGCTGGGCGTGTTCCAGCCCGGTCAACACGGCAGCACCTTTGGCGGCAATCCGCTGGCGTGCGCCATCGCGCGCGCCGCGCTGAGGGTGTTGACCGAGGAAGGCATGATCGAAAATGCGGCCGCCGTGGGAGCGCATTTCCTGGAGCGCCTGCGCAGCCTGCCCGGCCCGGTGCGCGAGGTCCGCGGGCGCGGCCTCATGCTGGCCGTGGAACTGGAGCCGGACGCCGGCGGCGCCCGCCTCTGGTGCGAACGCCTCCAGGCGCGAGGCTTGCTGGTCAAGGACACCCACGGTCATACCCTGCGCCTGTCGCCTCCCCTGATCGTCACGCGGGACGAGGTGGACTGGGCGTGCGACCAACTGGCAGCGGCGCTATCCGCCGCGTGACCCCACGCGCCGCAACGTGAACACTGCAATACGGAGCATGCGAATTGACGAACGCATTGACGAAACCCCCCACCCTGCCCACCCAAGTCACCCTGATCGGCGCACCGACCGACATCGGCGCCGGCGCGCGCGGCGCGTCAATGGGCCCTGAAGCGCTGCGCGTCGCGGACCTGGGGCCGGTCATCGAAGCGCAGGGCTTTCAGGTCCGCGACCGCGGCAACCTGTACGGCCCCGCCAATCCCTGGCTGCCCCCCGTGGACGGCTACCGCCACCTTGAGGAAGTGACCGCGTGGAATCAGGCGGTGCACGATGCCGTGTACGAAGAACTGGCCGAAGGCCGCCTGCCCGTCCTGCTGGGCGGCGACCACAGTCTGGGCATCGGCTCGGTCAGCGCGGTGGCGCGCCACTGCCGCGCCACCGGCAAGAAACTGCGCGTGCTATGGCTGGACGCGCACGCCGACTTCAACACCCATCTGCTCACGCCCACCGGCAACCTGCACGGCATGCCGGTGGCCTGCCTGTGCGGCAATGGTCCCGCGCCGCTGACCGGCATGTCGGGCGAGTTTCCGGACATCGAGCCGTCCTGCGTGCGGCAGATCGGCATCCGCAGCGTGGATCCTGGCGAAAAACGCCTGCTGCACGACGCCGGCCTCGAGGTCTTCGACATGCGGTATCTGGATGAGATGGGCATGCGCGCCACAATGCAGGCCGCCTTGGCCGGGCTGGACGCCGACACGCATCTGCACGTGAGTTTCGACGTGGACTTTCTCGATCCCGAGATCGCGCCGGGCGTGGGCACCACGGTGATGGGCGGCCCCACCTATCGCGAGGCGCAGCTCTGCATGGAGATGATTGCCGACACCGGCCTCATGCGGTCGCTGGACGTAGTGGAACTGAACCCGGCGCTCGACGTGCGCAACCGCACGGCGGAGCTGGCGGTGGATTTGATTGAAAGCCTGTTCGGAAAGTCCACGCTGGTGCGGCGGGGGCCTTGACGCGGGCGGTCGATGACGCGCGGCGCATCGACCGCATCGCTTCCGGCGGCGTAGACCGATGGAAATATCCCCTTATCCCTCGCGATCACGCCGGATCGCCTCGGCCGCGTCGCGCAAATGAATCAGATTTTCCTCGCGCTGCGCCCACACGCGCGGCGTGGGACCTGCCACGCATAGCGCGTACCATTCGCCGCCCAGATCCAGTGCGACGGCCAGCCCCGTGAGGTCCGCGACGCTTTCCCCCACGTTCGAGGCCCAGCCCCGCTCGGCAACCTTGCCCACGTCGGCCAGCAGGGCTTCGCGGGTTGTCAGCGTGCTATCCGTGTAGCGCGTGTATTGCGCCGCCGCCAGGACCTGATCGCGGTCAGCGGCCGGCAGGCGCGCCAGGATGGCTTTGGCAACCGAACTCGTGTGCAGCGGACGTCGTTCGCCGGCGCGCGCCGCATAGTGGACGGGCTGGGTCGACTCGGCCACGTCCAGAAACACGACGGCGCCATCCTGGATCTTGCCCAGCATCACGGTCTCGTTGACGGCATCGCGTAGCACCAATAACCGCGGCCGCACCAGATCCAGCCACGGGTCGCCCGCCAGAATCTGCGCAGCCAACCCGTGCAGCTTGCCGGTGGGGTAATACCCGGCGCGGCGCCTGACCTCGTACAGATACCCCCGAGCCACCAAGGTGCGCACCAGTGCCAGACAGCTCGACATCGGCGCGTCCAGCCCCTGGGCCAGCTCGGTCAGCGGCATGGGCCGCTTCGTCTGCGCAAACAGCTCCAGTAACTCCAGCGTGCGAGCGACAAGCTTGACTTCCACGGCGTCGGCCCTCCTTCGTGGCAATGCGATTTTGGCACCCGGACTAGGGTGTTCCACCGTGTTGACTTTTCATGTACAGGTACCTAAATTCTTGCACAGGAATTTGCATTCACCAATGTGAAATACATTTCAGCCGGCTGGAGCACCGGCGCCCGCCTACCCGAGTTGCCGCGTCATCCATAACGTTCAATAAAACGGTCCGCTTCAGGGCTGGGAGACAGAAAGATGCGTATCAAACCCGTGTTGGCGGCTCTGGCCGCCACCCTGGCCGCCTGCGCGGCCCAAGCCCAGTCCGACGTCGTGCGGCTGGGCGTGTCCAACGACCGTTCCGGCATTTATTCCGACCTTGGCGGCCTCGGGTCCGAGACCGCCGTGCGCATGGCCGTGGAGGATTTCGGCGGCAAGGTGGCCGGCAAGACCGTCGAGGTGGTCGGCGCGGACAACCAGAACAAGGCCGACGTGGCGTCCGCGCTGGTGCGCCGCTGGTTCGACACGCAGAATCTGGTCGCGGTGGTGGACGGCGGCGCCAGCTCGGCCGGCCTGGCCGCCCAGGGCGTGGCGCGCGAAAAAGGCGGCACCGCGCTGATCAGCGGCGGTTTTGCCGGGGACTTCAGCGGCAAGCAATGCAGCAACCTCAGCACGCAATGGGCGCCGGATACCTACGCGCTGGCCAACGCCGTGGTCAAGAGCGTCGTCGAGAGCGGCGGCAAGAGCTGGTACTTCATCACCACCGATTACGTCTTCGGCAAATCGCTGGAAAGCAACGCGTCACGCTTCGTCGAGGCCGCGGGCGGCAAGGTCGTGGGCAGCACGCGCCATCCGCTGGGCGCGATGGACTTTGCGTCGTTCCTCATCCAGGCGCAGTCATCCAAGTCCGACGTCGTGGGCCTGGCCAGCGCCGGGGGCGACCTGGTCAACCTCATCAAGCAGGCGCAGGAGTTCGGCCTGGCGGGCGGCAAGCAGCGGATGCTGACGTTCCTGACCTTCATCAACGACGTCCATGCAATGGGGCTGCCCGTTGCGCAGGGGCTGACCTTCCCCACCGGCTTCTATTGGGATGCCGACGAGGACACCCGCGCCTGGACCCAGCGCTGGCAAAAGAAGATGGGCGTCACGCGCGCCCCCTCCATCGTCCAGGCCCTGAGCTACGTGGCCACCACGCATTACCTGCAGGCCGCGCAGGCCGCCGGCACCTTCGACGCCGCGGTGGTCAACCAGAAGATGCGCGAATTGCCCATCACCACCAAACTGATCAAGAATGCCCGGGTGCGCCCCGAAGATGGCCGCGTCATCATGGACCTGTACCTGGTCGAGGTGAAAAAGCCCGCCGAGTCCAAGCATCCGAACGATTACTACCGCATCCTGTCCACGGTGCCCGGCGAAAAGGTCTTCGTGTCGCTCGCCGACAGCGAATGCCCCCTGGTCAAGAAATAGGTCACGCCGGACGCGCCGGATTCCGGTCCGGCCGCAGGGTGCAGGCAATTACATAAAGGAGACAACCATGAAGTGCTATTGCGTCGTCAATTTCCGCGAACCGCTGCAGGAAATGGACCAGCCCACCCCCACGCCGCAAGGGTCGCAGGTCCTGCTCAAGGTTCGCGCGGCCGGCGTGTGCCACAGCGATATTCACTTGTGGGAAGGCGGCTACGACCTGGGCCAGGGCCGGACCCTGTCGCTCAAGGACCGGGGCGTGTCGCTGCCGCTGACCATGGGCCATGAAACGGTGGGCGCCGTCGTGGCGGCCGGCCCCGACGCGCAGGGCCTGGCCACCGACCGCAATTACCTCGTCTATCCGTGGATCGGCTGCGGCAAGTGCCCGTCGTGCATGGCCGGCATGGAAAACCACTGCACCGTGCCGGCCTGCCTGGGCGTCCACCGCGCTGGCGGCTACGCGGACCACATCGTCGTGCCGCATCCGCGCTACCTCATCGACATCGGCGACCTGGACCCCACGCAGATCGCGCCTTACGCGTGCTCAGGGCTCACCACGTACTCCGCGTTGCAGAAGATCGGCGCAGACATCTACCGCGAGCATCCCGTCGTGATCTTCGGCGCGGGAGGCCTGGGCCTGATGAGTCTGACGCTGATCAAGGCGCTGGGTGGCGCGGGCGCCATCGTGGTCGACATCGACCCCGCCAAGCGCCAGGCGGCGCTGGATGCGGGCGCGCTGGCGGCCATCGACGGCGCCGCCCCGGACGCCGCGCAGCAGATCATGCAGGCGGCGGGGGGCAAGCCGGTGCGGGCCGCGATCGATCTGGTCGGCGCACCGGCCACCACCTCGCTGGCGTTCGACTTCCTGACCAAGGGCGGCAAGCTCATCATCGTTGGCCTGTTCGGCGGCGGCTCCACCTGGCCCATCGCCTTGATTCCGATGAAGGCGCTGTCCATCATCGGCAGCTACGTGGGCAACCTGGCCGAACTGAAGGAACTGATGGAACTGGTGCGGGCGGGCAAGGTGCCGCCGATGCCCGTCCACCGCCACGCATTGGCCGAGGCGGACAGCGTGCTGGCCTCTCTGCGCGAAGGCAAGGTCGTGGGCCGGGCGGTGTTGACGGTTGATTGAAGCTTTTGCGGCGATTGCGACTGAACGCGCCCGGCAGCGGGCGCGTTCTTTTTGACGCCTGATTTTTCACGCCTGCCTTTGGACGCCTACGCCGGCCGCAACCGCGGATCGTAGACGAAGCGTTCGCGCCGCACCACCACGATATCCTCGGCGTCCGGATGCGCCGGATTGATCAGGAAATTGCAGTCCGGCACGCCGCGATACGGCACGATCGCGCTGGGCAGTTCCAGCAGCGCCGACACCCCCGACGCCACCCAGTTGTCGCCCACGGCCTGCGACGCTTCGGCAAAGGGCACCGCGTCCCAGAACGGATAATCGTCCTGCAGTTGCGCCAGCGACAGCGACTGGCGCGCTTCGAAGATGCTAGTGGGCACGGCCAGTTCAATCAGGTAGCGGTTGGCGTGCTCGGACGCGCGCGCGGCAAAATGCACCACCGTTTCCAGCACGGCCAGCGCCACACTGGCCGAGGCATACACCACCGGCGTGCCCGGGCTGTTGTAGCGTCCGCCCACCGCGGCCGCGCCGGCGCCGGAGAGGTCGTCCGCCCGGTACTTGCCCGCCGTGGTGCCAATGCGCCAGAGCGAAACGTAATCGGTCATGCGTAGACGCCCGCGGCGGCGCGGGCCAGCGTGTCTTCGACGATGCGGCTGCTGGCATCCGACGTCAGGAGCGACAGCGGCTTGACGTTGCCCAGCGCCGGCACGGGCGTGTTCAGCCACAGCACCGCCTCCTCGTCGCTGCCCAACACCTGACGGGCGACACGCACCACGCGAGCGACGCGGGCAAGCCGGTCGGATTCACCGAGCGGCAGCGCCTGCCCTTCGCGCGTCCAGCGCGACAGCGACGCCGCCTTGACCTCCGTGATCGCCATGATTTCCGACTTGGGCACCTGCAGGTAATCGGCAGCATCGTCGACCATCTGCGCGGGCAGTCCGCGGTGCACATCCCGCGCAATATCGGTCAGCGGACTGTCGATCAGGCCGCGAAAAAGCTGCCTGGGGCGCGGCGGGCGCTTGGTGGAGGCGCCGCGCTTGGCGGGCGATTTGTCAGTCAGCGCGATGGTCATGATCTGCTCCGGGCGCCGCGTGGACGAAGCGAAAGCCGGAGAAACCGGCCAGACTTGCTCAGCGGCTGAATTACCAAATTGAATTTATAATATCCCATTTGGAAATCGGCTTGCAAGACGGCGGATGCCGAGCCGGCCGCGGGCCGCGCTTTGCCCTCGTCCGCGGCCCCGTCATGCACCATATTTGGGCCTATCATAGGCGGCGGCAAATTCGCCCCTCGCATTTCTCTCAAGGACACGCAATGACGGACCGGCAGCTCACCATACTCGCGGCGATCAACCTCATGGTGGCGGTGGGCGCCGGGGCATTCGGCGCGCATGGCCTCAAGCGCATCCTGACGCCAGAACTGCTGGCCGTCTGGCAGACCGGCGTCATGTACCACCTGGTCCACGCCCTGGGCATGTTCATCATCGCGTTGCTGGGCGCCCGCTTCGGGTCGCCGTTGCTGTCGGCCGCCGGCGTTGTCATGTTCGTCGGCATCGTGCTGTTTTCGGGCAGCCTGTACCTTCTGACGCTGACCGGCACCCGCTGGCTCGGCGCGGTGACACCGTTTGGCGGAACGGCCTTTCTGGCCGCCTGGGCAATGGTCGCCATTGCCGCCTACCGCGCGCAGAGCTGAAAGGCCTTCGCGTTCTTCACCTATCCGTTCTTCACCCTCCGGCGGCAGGAACCGCCGCCCTTGCAGGTTTCAGATGTCCCCAAGCACCGCATTACCCGCCGTCCGTGAACATTCCGCCGCCGCAGGCATCGCCTGCGTGGCGGGCGGCATCTTCTTTCTGACGCTCAGTGACGCCAACGCCAAATGGCTGGGCGCCAGCTACAACCCGCTGCAGATCCTCTTTCTGCGCGCGCTGATCGCGCTGCCCTTCGTGACCGCGCTGGCCTTGTGGCTGGGCGGACGCCGCGTGCTGCGTACGACGCATCCCGGCCTGCACCTGACGCGCGGCGCCATCAACGTGGTCTCGGCCTGTTGCTTCTATCTGGGATTGCAGGCGCTGCCGCTGGCCGAGGTCACCGCCATCGCGTTCGCCGCGCCGCTGTTCGTCACGGCGCTGTCGGTGCTGATCCTGAAGGAACGCGTGGACGGCAAGCGCTGGCTGGCGGTGCTGGCAGGCTTTGCCGGCGTGCTGATCGTGGTTCGCCCTGGCACGCAGGCCTTCCAGGCCGCCACCCTGCTGCCGCTGACCACCGCCCTGCTCTACGCGGTCATGATGATCACCGCGCGCGGCATCAACCGCGCAGAAGGCATGCTGACCACCACTTTCTACATCGTGTTGGGACAACTGGTGTGCAGCGCGATCGGATTGCCGTGGGTGTGGCGCGCGCCGGCCATGGAGGACCTGCCCTATTTTGGCGGCGTGGCGCTGTTCAGCACGTTGGGCCTGGCGCTCATCACGCAGGGATTCCGCATCGGGCCCGCGTCTGTCGTGGCGCCTTTCGACTACACCGGTCTGGTCTGGGCCACGATCCTGGGATGGATCTTCTGGCGCGAGGCGCCCGACGCGTATGCGTACCTGGGCGCCGTTTTCATTGCCGGCAGCGGCGTGTACATCGCCGTGCGCGAAGCGCGCGGAAAATCGCGCCGGCGTGCCGCCACCTGAAGCTGCCCGCGTTATTCGGTGGGCGGCGGAAAGTGCCGCCGCAACACCCGGGCCACGTTCGGTTCCAACGCTGCTTCGCGGGCGACAGCGGTCAATGCCGGACACATCGCGCTGAACCACGACGGGCCGGGACGCCAATGCGTCATGACCGTCACATACAGGTCCAGCGCTGAAAAACGCCGCCCCAGCATGTGCGGCGCGCCGGCCTGGCGTTCCAGCTCCTGCCACAGCTCGGCGCGGCGCGTGTGGACCCTTTCGCGCAGCAGGTCCACCGCATCGCCCGGCGTCGTCCACTGCGCGGGATCGTCGCCGTACGTGAACGTCGGGTAGACCGCCGCCACGATCCGCACCAGCAGGTTCAGAAAGCGCGCCCGTTCCGGCTTGTCCGGTGCGGGGGCAAGACCGGCCTGCGGCGCCAGATCGTTCAGATGCAGGATCATCGCCGCGCTCTCGGTCATGACCTCGCCGTCGGGCAGGATCAGCGTGGGCACCTGCCCCAGCGGATTCAGATGCAGCAGCCGGTCCCGCTCGGGACCGGGCTTCAGGTACGGCACGTCCGTCAGGACGTGCGGCACATTGGCCAGCACCAGCGCCATCTCGACAATGGCGGAGCCGCACCCCGCGGACCCGATGAGCTCATAGGTCTTCATGACGGTCACCCTCCTGTTTCGGCCGGCGCCACCCGCAGCAGTTCGCCCGGGGAAGCGTCCGTCAGCACATACACATAACCGTCCGGCCCCTGCCGCACGTCGCGGATCCGACGCTTGCGGTCGACCAGCAGCCTTTCCTTCTCGACCACGTTTTTGCCGTCGACGGTCAGGCGGATCAGGTTCTGGTTGCCCAGCGCGCCGATGAAGAGCGAATTGCGCCAGGCCGGAAAGCGATCGGCGTCGTAGAACGCCATGCCACTGATGGCGGGCGATTTCGGCCACCAGTAGACCGGCGGCTCCATGCCCGGCAGCGTCTCGCCCTTGGCTTCCGGAATCTTCAAACCCGAATAGTTGATGCCGTAGGTCGCCAGCGGCCAGCCATAGTTCTTGCCCGGCTGCACCACGTTGATCTCGTCGCCGCCGCGCGGCCCGTGTTCGTTTTCCCAGAGCTCGCCGGTCCAGGGATTGAGCGCCATGCCTTGTGGATTGCGATGGCCGTACGACCAGATCTCGGGCCGCGCGCCCTGCTTGCCCACGAAGGGGTTGTCGTCAGGCAGCGCGCCGTCGGCCTTGAGCCGCACGACCTTGCCCTGCAGCTTGTCCAGGTCCTGCGCGGTTGGCCGCTGGTTGTTCTCGCCCAGCGCAATGTAGAGGTAACCCTTGCCGTCAAACACCAGGCGCGAGCCGAAATGCAGCCCGGACGACAGCTTGGGCTCCTGGCGGAAGATGACCTTGAAGTCTTCAAGTCCGCTGGCATCGTCGGCCAGCCGGCCGCGTCCGACGGCCGTGCCGCTCTTGTCGCCGTCCGACTCCGCATACGACAGATACACGTAGCGGTCGGTCGCAAAGTTTGGCGACAGCGCCACGTCCAGCAGACCGCCCTGGCCGCGCGCGGCCACCTTGGGCACGCCGGTCAGCGGCTTGGACAACCCGCCGGGCGTACGCAACAGCCGCAGATTCCCGGGACGCTCGGTGATCAGGATGCCGCCGTCGGGCAGGAACGCCATGGACCACGGATGATCCAGGCCGCCGACAACCGGCATCACGCGCGCAGGCGCCGAGGGCGGTTCCTGCGAGGCTTGCGCGATGGCGGGCGCAGCGGCGCAGGCGAGGGTCAAGGACAAGAGAAAGGGGATCGCGCGCGTGCTCGCGGCGGTGCGTGACTGCATGGACATCTCCGGCGGCGACAGATTGAAAAGCGGGCGCGGAAGGCATGACAGAGAGACGCGGGACCACTCGCGAATGGCATACCCGGTTGGCGTACCATAGCGCCCACGGACGGGAGCTCTCCCGTTCTTCCTTCCAGGAGTCTCCGACAGATGAAACTGTACTACATGCCCGGCGCGTGCTCGCTCGCTTCCCATATCGTGCTCGAATGGATCGGCAAGCCGTATGAAACGCACAAGCTCACCCGCGAGGCGCTCAAGGAGCCCGAGTTTCTGCGGATCAATCCGATGGGCGCCGTGCCGGCGCTGACCGATGGCGACTGGACCCTGACGCAGAACGTATCCATTCTGGAGTACCTGGCCGAACAGGCGCCCGAAAGCACGCTGCTGGGCGACGGCTCCGCACGTTCGCGCGCCGAAGTGCGCCGCTGGGTCGGCTTCATCAATTCCGACGTCCACAAGACGTTCTCGCTGCTGTTCGGCGCGCAGCGTTATTTGAAGGACGAAGGCGCGCAGAAGGAACTGGCCGCTTCGGCCTCGGCGCTGCTGACCAAGCTGTTCGCGCAACTGGACACGCAACTGGCCGGCAAGCAATACCTGGCGGGCGCCGCGCCTTCGGTTGCCGATGCCTACCTGTACGTCGTGCTGCGCTGGGCGCACGCCAAGGAAGTGGACCTGACCGGCCTTTCCAACCTGTCCGCGTTCTTCGAGCGCATGCAGGCCAACGCCGGCGTCAAGGCCGCGCTGCAGGCCGAAGGGCTGTAAGGGTCTGCGCTGCCCCGCTGACGCCCGGAAGCCCTATTCCGGCGTCACGCCGGGCAGCGCCTCGCTCTCGAGGATCTTCTTGACGGCGGCCAGAAAGCGCCGCGCCAGCAGGGGTGGCGCACTCAGGTTGGAATGCGTCGCCCAGATCTCAACGCTGGCCTCGGGCGTAATCGGACGCAGCGCCATGTGCGCGGCCTGGTCCGGCGTGACGCACCAGGCATCCACCAGTGCCGGGCCCAAGCCCTGCTGCACGAAGGAACAGGCGGTCACGGGCGAATGCACCTCGATCGCCGCCGCGCAGTGCGGGCCTTCGCCAAAGAACGGCTGCAGCGCGCGTCCCAGCGGCGTATCGCGGGGATAGCCGATCCACGCCGCCGACGAAAAGTCCTCCGGCCGCACCGCGTCGTGGCTGGCAAGCGGATGCCCGGGCGGCAGCACGCACACTACCGGCACCCGCGCCAGCCGGACCGACGTCAGGTTCGGATGATCCGGCGGCTGCATGGAAATGCCGATGTCCGCCTGTCCCGACAGAAAGTACGCCGCCAATTCATCGAACGTCACGCTGCGGTAATCGACGCGCGCGCCCGCATTGCGACCGCGAAACCGCTCCAGCGCCATGGGGATCAGGCGCTGCCCGAAACTGGCGCTTGCCACGATCTTCAGCATGCCCGCACCAGACTGCCCCAGGCTGGCGGCCAGGTCGTTCACGCGCTGGATGCCGCCGTACACCTGCTCGACCTCGGCATACAGACGCCGCGCCTCGGCCGTAGGGGACAGCCGGCTCTTGACGCGCTCGAACAGCCGATAGCCCAGACGGCTTTCCGTGAGGGCAAGCACCCGGCTCACAGCCGGCTGCGACACGTGCAGCATGCGCCCCGCTCCGCTGATCGAGCCGGCCATCATGATGGCGCGGAACACCTCGATCTGGCGCAGGTTCAGCGGCCGCCCGGCGCTCGGCCCGGCCTCGTCGGCATACGCATCGGCTTCCATTTCTTCCCCTTTTCCAATAACGAGGGATTATAGGTTTGAGACATTTTTCGATGACGCAGTGCCGCATGGCCGGGTGTAATCTGCCCGCTCCACAAAACAAAACCAGGGGAAATCCACCATGCGCAGCACGCTCCTTCGCAGTCTTTCCATGGCGGCGCTCAGCGTCGTCTTCGCCGGCGCCGCCTCGGCCGCCGGCTATCCCGACAAGCCCATCACTTTCGTGGTCCCGTCTGCCGCCGGCGGCTCGCCTGACGTGCTGTCGCGCCTGATCACCACGCAGATTGCCCGCGACACCGGCGCAACGATGGTCATCGAAAACCGCCCGGGCGCCGCCGGCAACATCGGCATCGCGCTCATCAAGCGCGCAGCGCCGGATGGCTACACGGTCGGCTACGGCAACATCAACACGCTGGCGGTGAACCGCTCGCTGTTCAAACGCCTGCCGTACGACGTGGACAAGGACCTGACGCCCGTCGCGCACATGTTCGACCTGTACAACGCCCTGATCGTCCCGGCCGACTCGCCCGTCACCAGCGTGCAGGACCTGATCGACCGAGCCCGCAAGGAGCCGGGCCGCTTGTCGTATGGCGCGTCGGGCGTCGGCACCACCGGCCACATGGGCGGCGAACTCTTCAAGAGCATGGCCAAGCTGGACGTGATGTTCATCCCCTACAACGGCGGCCCCGCCGCCATCCAGGATCTGCTGGGCGGCCGCCTGGACTACCTGTTCGTCAACACCTCCGAGGCCGCGCCGCTGGTCAAGAGCGGCAAGGTCCGCGCCATCGGCGTCAGCAGCCTGAAGCGCCTGGCGCTGATGCCCGACGTGCCCACGCTGGACGAGTCCGGCCTGAAGGGTTACGAGACAGTCGCCTGGGGCGGCGTGGTGGCGCCCAAGGGCACGCCCGACGACGTGGTGGCCACGCTGAACGCCGCCATCCAGAAGGCGCTGCAAGCGCCGGAAGTGCGCCAGGGTCTGGCAACGCTGGGCGCCGAACCGGCCACCGGCTCTCCCGCCGACTTCAAGCAGCTGATCGATCGCGAAACCGCCAAGTGGCAGCAGATCATCGACAACGCCGGCATCGAAAAACTCGACTGAGCACGCTTCATGACGGCAGACACCTTGCAGGCTGACTTCATTGTCGCGGGCGCCACGCTCATCGACGGCTCGGGCGGGCCCGCCACCCAGGGCGACCTGGCCGTGCGCGGCGGACGCATCGCGGCGGTGGGCAGCTTTGCCCATCCCGCCGGCGTGCCGGTCATCGACGGCCGGGGCCAGGTCCTGGCGCCGGGCTTCATCGACTCGCACACCCACGACGACGGCTACCTGCTGGCGCATCCCGACATGCTGCCCAAGGTGTCGCAAGGCATCACCACGGTCGTCACCGGCAACTGCGGGATCAGCCTGGCGCCCCTGGCGCGCACGCAGATCCCGCAGCCGCTCGACCTGCTGGGTCCGCCGGCGCTGTTCCGCTTTGGCACCTTCCGCGCCTGGATGGACGCTCTGCGCGACACGCCGGCCGCGGTCAACGTGATTCCGCTGGTGGGCCACACCACCTTGCGCGTCGCCGTCATGGACGACACTTCGCGCGCGGCCAACGACGCGGAACGGGCCGCCATGCGCGACCTGATGCAGGAAGCGCTGGATGCCGGCGCGTTCGGCGTGTCGACCGGCACCTTCTATCCGCCGGCCAGCGCCGCGCCCACGGACGAGATCATCGACGTGTGCCAGCCGCTGCGCGGCCGCGCCGGCATCTATGCCACGCACCTGCGCGACGAGGCCGACCACATCGTGCCCGCCATGGAAGAGGCCCTGCTCATCGGACGCGAAACCGATTCCCGCGTCGTGTTCTCGCATCACAAGCTGGCGGGCGAACGTAATCACGGCCGCACCCGCGAAACGCTGGACCTCATCAGCCGCGCCGCGGCGGCGCAGCCGGTCTGCCTGGACTGCCATCCCTATCCGGCCACCTCGACCATGCTGCGGCTGGACCGCGCGCGGCTGGCCAGCCGCACGATGATCACGTGGTCCACGGGCTACCCGGAGGCCACGGGCCGTGACTTCAGTGACGTCATGGCCGAACTGGGCCTGGACGACGAAGCCGCGGTCGCCCGGCTGGCCCCGGCCGGCGCCATCTATTTCCTGATGGACCCGGCGGACGTCAAACGCATCTTTGCCCATCCGCTGACCATGGTCGGCTCGGACGGCCTGCCCTTCGACCCGCATCCGCACCCCCGTCAATGGGGCACGTTCACCAACGTGCTGCGCACCATGGTGCGCGAGCAGAACCTGCTGTCGCTCGAATCCGCCATCCACAAGATGACCGGGTTGGCCGCCGCCCAGTACGGCGTCGCCGGGCGCGGCCTGCTCCGGGAGGGGTATCATGCTGACCTGGTGCTGTTCGATCCCGCCACCGTCACCGACGTGGCCACTTTTTCAGCGCCCATTCAGGCAAGCCGGGGCATCCACGCCGTGTGGGTCAACGGCAGGCAGGTCTGGGACGGGGAACGGACGGGCACCGAACGCCCGGGCCAGGTCCTGACGCCCGGTGATGCATGAGCACGGAGTACTTAAAGTGAAGACGTTTTCCCAGGGCTGCTACCTGGGTGTATTGGGCGGAATGGGCCCCATGGCCGGCGCGGCCTTTGCCCTTCGCCTGGCGGCGCTGACGCCCGCCACGGTTGACCAGCAACACATCCCTACCCTGCTGCGCAACGATCCCCGTATTCCCGACCGCTCCAGCGCCTACATGGCCGGCGGCGAGAATCCCCTGCCCCACATGGTCGATGGCGTGCGCTTCCTGGAACAGGCCGGCGCCCAGCTCATCGCCATCCCGTGCAACACCGCCCACCTGTGGTTCGACGACATCGCCGCGTCCACGCGTCTGCCGGTGCTGCACATCATCGAAGCGGTCATCGAAGACCTGCGCCGCCTTGGCCTGCCCAGCGGCCGCATCGGCCTGATGGGCACCGCCGCCACGCTCAAGCTCGGCCTCTACCAGCGTCACCTTGAAGCCCAAGGCTACGAGTGCATCGTGCCTGACGACGACGAAGTCGAACGCTTCTGCATGGGCTCGATCCGCGCGGTCAAGGGCAACCAGCTCGAAGACGCCTTTGCGCCCGCCGCCGAATGCATCGCCCGCCTTAAGGCCCGCGGCGCCGACGCCGTCGTGCTCGGCTGCACGGAACTGCCCCTGGCGGTCCCGCACGCCCTGCGCCCCAGCCTCGGCGTGACCCTCACCGACTCCATCGACGCCCTCGCCCGCGCCGCCATCGCGCACTACCAGGCCGACCAGCCGGCCGAACGCATCGCCGCGTAAAAAAAAAGGGCGCATCTTTCGATGCGCCCACTTCCTTCGCGGGGAAGAGGTCAACCGCCCAGGTACGCCTTGCGGACCTTGTCGTTGACCAGCAGGTTGGCGCCGGTGTCCTGCAGGACCACGCGGCCGTTTTCCAGCACGTAACCGCGGTCCGCCACGCCCAGCGCCTTGTTGGCATTCTGCTCGACCAGGAACACGGTCACGCCCTGCTCCCGGATCTCGCGGATGATGTCGAAGATCTGGGCGATCACCAGCGGGGCCAGGCCCAGCGTCGGTTCGTCCAGCAGCAAGAGGCGCGGCCGGGTCATCAGCGCGCGGCCGATGGCCAGCATCTGCTGTTCGCCGCCCGACATCAGGCCCGCACGCTGGCTGGCGCGTTCCTTCAGACGCGGGAACAGACCGTAGACGTGGTCAATCCCCGCCTCGATCTCGTCGCGCTTGGAAAAGAAGCCGCCCATCATCAGGTTCTCGGCGACCGTCAGGTCCTTGAACACGCGCCGCCCTTCAGGCGAAATGGCGATGCCACTGCGCATGATGTGGTGCGTGTCCTTGTTCGTGATGTCCTCGCCTTCGAACGTGATCTTGCCTTCGCGCGCCCGCGGATTGCCGCACACGGTCATCAGCAGCGTCGTCTTGCCCGCGCCGTTGGCGCCGATCAGCGTGACGATCTCGCCCTGGTTGACGTCCACCGACACGCCGTTCAACGCCTGGATCGCGCCATAGTACGTGTGTATGTTTTCCAGCTTCAGCATCATTCCTCCCCCAGGTACGCCTTGATGACGCGCTCGTCGTTGCGCACCTGCTCGGGGGTGCCGGTCGTGATGGGCTTGCCATGTTCCATGACCAGAATGCGGTCCGAAATGCCCATGATCAGGCTCATGTCGTGCTCGATCAGCAGCACGGCCACGCCGAATTCGCGGCGAAGCTGGTCGATGAGCGATTGCAGATCGCGCTTTTCCTGAGGATTCAGGCCGGCCGCCGGCTCGTCCAGCATCAGCAGACGCGGCTTGGTAATCATGCAGCGCGCGATCTCCAGGCGCCGCTGGTGGCCGTAAGCCAGATTGCCGGCTTCACGGTTGGCGAACTCGCGCAGGCCCATGAAATCCAGCCACTGCGCCGCACGCGACAGCGCCTCGGATTCAGATTGGCGGTAGCCGCGGGTCTTGAGCAGGCCGGGCAGCAGGCGCGATTCCACCTGCGTATGCTGCGCGACCAGCAGGTTTTCCAGCACCGTCAGCTGCTTGAACAGGCGCACGTTCTGGAACGTGCGCACCAGCCCATGGCGCGCCACCTTGTGGCTGGCAAGACCCGTGATGGGCTTGCCGTCCATGATGATTTCACCGGCGGTCGGCGCGTAGAAACCGCCCACGCAGTTGAACACGGTGGTCTTGCCCGCCCCGTTCGGGCCGATGATGGCAAAGACCTCGTCGGACATGACCTCGAAACCCACGCTGTCGACGGCCAGGAGGCCGCCGAACCGCATGGTCAGGCCGGAAACTTTCAGCAATGCCTCGCTCATTTAGCCAGCTCCACGTGGGGACGCTTCATGGGCAACAACCCCTGCGGACGCCACATCATCATCAATACCATCACCAGACCGAACATCAGCATCCGGTACTCGGCGAACTCGCGCGCCAGTTCGGGCAGCACGGTCAGCAGGATGGCAGCGAGGATCACACCGACTTGCGAACCCATGCCGCCCAGCACCACGATGGCCAGGATCAGCGCGGACTCGATGAACGTGAAGGACTCCGGATTCACCATGCCCTGGCGCGCTGCGAAGAACGCGCCGCCAAAGCCGGCGAACATGGCGCCCAGCGTGAACGCGGACAGCTTGATGCGGGTGGGATTCAGGCCCAGCGAACGGCAGGCGATCTCGTCTTCGCGCAGCGCCTCCCAGGCGCGGCCGACCGGCATGCGGATCAGGCGCGTGGACACGAACAGCGTCACCAGCGCAAGCAGCAGCGCCATCATGTACAGGTAGATCACCATGTCCTGGTTCTGGAACGTCAGCCCGAAGAACTCATGGAACGTGGTGCCACCCTCGGTGCTGGGCCGGCGCGTCATTTCCAGGCCGAAGAACGTGGGCTTCGGAATCCCGGAAATGCCGTCCGGACCGCCGGTGACCTGGTTCAGGTTGATCAGCAGCAGGCGGATGATTTCACCGAAGCCCAGCGTCACGATGGCCAGGTAATCGCCGCGCAGCCGCAGCACCGGAAAGCCCAGCACGAATCCGAACAGCGCCGACATCGCACCGGCAAACGGCAGCGCTTCCCAGAAGCTCCAGCCGCCCCAGTGATAGAGCAACGCGTAGGTATAGGCGCCGACGGCGTAAAAGCCGACGAAGCCCAGATCCAGCAGCCCGGCAAAGCCCACCACGATGTTCAGGCCCAGGCCCAGCATCACGTAGATCAGCACCAGCGTGGCGATGTCCACCGAACTGCGGCCCGCGAAGAACGGCCAGATCACCGCAATGGCAAGCAGCAGCACCATCAGCGGCTTGTGGTTGCGGGCCGGCGCCGACGACAGCGTGGGCAGGCCGGTCTTGAGCTTCTTGAACGGAATGGCAAGCCACGGACGCAGCAGCTGGAACACGAACACCACCGCCGCGGCCAGCGCCACCAGCGACCAGTTCGACTCCATCGACGTGCGCGCACCCTGGCGGATGAGCTGCAGACCGAAGACCGGGGTGACGATGACCGCCGTCAGCACGGCCGCCATCGTGGCGTTTTTGAGATTGTTGGTCGACATCAGACTTTTTCCACCTCAGGTTTGCCCAGCAGCCCGGTGGGACGGAACAGCAGAATCAGGACCAGCAGCGAGAACGCCACGATGTCCTTGTACTGCGACGATATGTAGGCCGCCGCAAAGGTTTCCGCCAGGCCCAGCAGCACGCCGCCCAGCATGGCGCCGGGGATGCTGCCGATGCCGCCGAGCACCGCCGCCGTGAAGGCCTTGATGCCGGCCAGGAAGCCGATGAAGGGATTGAGTTTGCCGATGGTGATGGCGATCAGCACACCGCCGACCGCCGCCAGGATCGCACCCATCACGAACGTGAACGAGATCACGCGGTTGGTGTCGATGCCCAGCAGGTTGGCCATGTGCATGTCCTGCGAGCAGGCGCGCGATGCGCGGCCCATACGGGAATACTTGATGAACAGCGTCAGCGCGATCATCAGCACCACCGTCACCACGATGATCATCAGGCGCGAGTACGGCACCGTCACATCGAAGTCCGAGCCCATGTGGAACTGCATGGCGCCGGACACCAGCGAGGGCACGGCCATGTCGCGCGCGCCCTGGCCGAGGGCCACCCAGTTCTGCAGGAAGATCGACATACCGATGGCGGAGATCAGCGCCACCAGACGGGGGCTGCCGCGCACCGGCCGATACGCCACGCGTTCGACCGAGAAGCCGTAGATGCCGGTAACCGTGATGGCCACGAGCAGCATGGCCGCGATGATGAACGGGGTCGGCAATCCGCTGTTGGTGCCGATCGCCGTCAAGGTGACCAGGCCCACATAGGCGCCGATCATATAGATTTCGCCGTGGGCGAAGTTGATCATCCCGATGATGCCGTAGACCATTGTGTAGCCGATGGCAATCAGCGCGTAGATCGCTCCCAGGGACAATCCGTTGAAGAATTGCTGGGTAAGTTGGGGTATGAGGTCGGACATGATTCCAATGCTCCAAATAGTTCCGGCTCCGGTAGTGAGACCCGGAGCCGGAAACCTGGGCGTATTTTATAAGGGCCTGCCGGCGCCGCCTTGCCGGCCGCACAGCGCTTTTGGCGCATCGCTACGCGGATTTCGGCAAGACGGAGACAGCAGGCCCTACACGCCGGCAACACGCCGGCGGGATCGCGAGTTTACAGCTGGGTCTTCTTTCCGTCCTTGTCCCACTTATAGACGGCGAACTCAAAGTCCTTCAGATCGCCCTTGGCATCGTATTCGACCTTGCCGATGCCCGTATTGAACGTGGTCTTGTGCATGTAGTCGGCAACCTTGGCCGGATCTTCGCCGACAGCGTTGATGCTGTCCGCCAGGATCTGGACCGCGGCGTAGGCCGGCATCTGGAAGGCGCCGTCCGGATCGCGCTTGGCGTCCTTGAAGGCCTTGACGATGCTTTCGTTGCCCGGCAGCTTGGTGAAGTCGGCCGGCAGCGTGACCAGCAGGCCGTCGATGGCCGGACCGGCAATGGCCACCAGATCCTGGTTGGCCGTGCCTTCCGGACCCATGAACTGGACCTTCAAGCCCTGTTCACGCGCCTGGCGCAGCAGCAGGCCCAGCTCGGGGTGGTAGCCGCCGAAGTAGACCAGGTCCACGCCAGAGGACTTCAGCTTGGTGATGATGGCCGAGTAGTCGCTGTCGCCGACGTTGATGCCTTCGAACAGCGCGACGTTGACCTTTTCCTTGGCCAGCGCGTCCTTGACCTGCGTGGCCACGCCCGAGCCGTAGGTCTGCTTGTCATGCAGCACGGCAACCTTCTGCGGCTTCAAGGTCTTGGCGATGTAGCCGGCGGCGTACGGACCCTGCTGGTCGTCGCGGCCGATCGTGCGGAAGAAGAAGTGCGGCTTGATCGTGTCGGTGACCAGCGGCGACGTGGCGCCCGGGGTGATGCCGACGATGCCCTCTTCCTCGTAGACCTTCACGGCGGCGACCGTGACGCCCGAGCACGCATGGGCCACGGCGAACTTGGCGCCGGAGTTGACCACGCGGTTGGCGGCGGGCACGGCCTGCTTGGGTTCGCAGCCGTCGTCGATCAGGATCGGCTCGAGCTTCTTGCCCTTGACGCCGCCCTTGGCGTTGATGGTCTCGATGGCGGTCAGCGCGCCGGCCTGGATCTGGTCGCCGTATTGGGTGTTGGGACCGGTCATGGGCTGGGGAATGCCGATCTTGATCGTGTCGGCGGCGTGCGCGGCGCCAGCCAAGGCAAGTGCCCCAAGCGCCATGGCTACCGGGGTAAGGCGATTCAGAAACTTCATGCGGAGTTCTCCAGCGAGGTTTTGAGCGGCTCTGTCCAACACGGTTTATCGGGAGAGTACCCCTACGTCCGCATTGCCCGTCGCCGGCTTCTTGGGCAAAAACACGGTGTGGGCGGTATTCTGAAAGCAAGCCGTCATACTGTCACTGCGTGTAATCCCCAATATTTCACGCGGGGCTTTTATTCGTGACGGATAGGCCGCGTAGTGCCGTGAATTCGTTGGAGAAATCGCAATTCCGGCTACGTTGTCTGCTGGCGCTTTTCCGGGATTTATGGTTGGGCGATTAATACCGAGTGGATTAATACGGTGTTTAAACTCGCATTTAAATACAGTGCTTACGCGGGACTTACTACATGCCGCGGAAAGGCCTCAGACATAATGTCCGGCGCATTAATGAAAAACGCGCGCCCTGCTGAGATCAGCATCGGACGCGCGCATTCATTACGCCGCGAAGGCGGGTTGAAGTTTGGCTAGGCGTTTGCAGGCTTTGCCAGATTCCACATCAAGGCACGGAATGGCGCCAGCATGCTGATATTGACGACCAGCTTGATCGCCAGATCGCCCAGCATCCATGTGACCCACGGCGCCCCGGTAGCGGCGAATGCCACGCTGAAGAACACCGCCGTATCCAATATGGCGCCCAGCACGCCCGACGCCAGCGGCGCGCGCCACCAGCGCTGGTCGCGCAGGCGGTCGAACACCTGGATGTCGACGAGCTGCGCACATATATAAGCCAGCCCCGACGCCAACGCAATGCGCGGCGACGCCACCCAGACCGACACCGCCAGTGCGGCGGCAAAGCCAAACCACACCACGCGCCGGGCGGCGGCCGGGCCGAATCGCCGGTTGAGAACATCGGTGACCAGGAAAGCCACCGGATACGACAGCCCGCCCCATGTCAGCCAGTCATTGAGCGGCACCTGGACCAGGATATTGGAACCCACCACGACGGCCAGCATGCACAGCACCGAAATGCCGAACTGCAGGCGCGTCATGGCGGGAAAGCGCACGGCGGAAGGTTTCATTTGCGACCCGCCTCGGCCGCGCCGCGCGCCCGTCCGGCGCTCGCCATGCGCGTCATCGGCCCGTCAATGCGCGACGAATGACGTCTCCAAGCCGCAACACCTTGCATGTTCCGTGTCGCGCCGGCGAACAGCCCGCCAGCATACGCGCGCGGGGCGCCACAAACCCGCACACCGGCCGTGTCACGACCCTGCCCGGCACCGCGCGCTTGCTCGTTTATGTCAATGACATGAACGCCCCGCACGGCGCATACTTTGGCAGCCGCGCGCGAGGCCGTCGCAGGCGGCCGTCTGCCCGCGCCGGTGAACGCAATCGAAAGTTCGTTTTCCATAGGCGGCGATTGTAAACGGTCGGCTCCCTGCGGATAGCGCGGCGAAATGTTCGTTCGCGCCTGAAACGCGCAATTTGACAGGCGCAGGGAGTGATGTGAAAGTCACGGTTTTGTCACAAACAATTCATAAGGTGTCGTGTTTCATGCGGCCGGACAACCCGTTCGCAACACGCCCAACTGGAGAACCCTTTATGCGATCCCATCGTATTGCACTGACCTTTGCCGCCATCATGACGGCTTTCGCCGGCGCTTCCGCGCAAGCAGCCACCGAGATCCAGTTCTGGCATTCGATGGAAGGCGCCCTGGGCGACCGCGTCAACGGCCTGGTCGAGGAATTCAACAAGCAGAACCCCGACTACCAGGTCAAGGCCATCTACAAGGGCAACTACGGTGAATCCATGAACGCCGGCATCGCCGCGTTCCGCGCCGGCAACGCGCCGGACATCCTGCAGGTATTCGAAGTCGGCACCGCCACCATGATGTACGCCAAGGGCGCCATCAAGCCGGTGCAACAGATGTCCGAAGAAGCCGGCAACCCGATCGATCCCAAGGAATTCATCGGCGCCGTGGCCGGCTACTACTCGTCGGCCGACGGCAAACTGGTGTCGATGCCGTTCAACAGCTCGACCGTCGTCTTCTACTACAACAAGGACGCCTTCAAGAAGGCTGGCCTGGACGCCGACAATCCCCCCAAGACCTGGGAAGAACTGGCCGCCGCCGGCCAGAAGCTGAAGGCCGCTGGCCAGGAATGCGGCTACACCACGTCGTGGCCGTCGTGGACCCAGCTCGAGACCTTCTCGGCCTGGCACAACGTGCCGTACGCCACCAAAGACAACGGTTTCGGCGGCCTGGATGCGCGCATCGCCATCAACACCCCGCTGCACGTGCGTCACCTGGAAAACCTGGCCAAGCTCGGCAAGGAAGGCATCTTCATGTACGGCGGGCGCGGCGACGAGCCGAACTCGCTGTTCATCAGCGGCAAGTGCGCCATGATCACCGGTTCGTCCGGCCTGCGCGCCAACATCGCCAAGAACGCCAAGTTCGAATTCGGCACCTCGACGCTGCCCTACTACGCCGACGTGCAAGGCGCGCCGCAGAACACCATCATCGGCGGCGCCTCGCTGTGGGTCTTTGCCAACAAGAAGCCCGAAACCTACAAGGGCGTGACCGCGTTCTTCAAGTTCCTGGCCAGCCCCGAAATCGCCGCCCGCTGGCACCAGCAGACCGGCTACGTGCCCGTCACCAAGGCCGCCTACGAGCTGACCAAGAAGGAAGGCTTCTACGACAAGAACCCGGGCACCGAAGTCGGCGTCAAGCAATTGAACGTCGAAACCACCGCCCAATCGCGCGGCCTGCGTCTTGGCTTCCTGCCCCAGATCCGCGAAATCGAGGATGCTGAAATCGAACGCATCGTCTCGGGCAAGGTTGCTCCCAAGGACGGCGCCGAGAACATCGTCAAGCGCGGCAACGAGCTGCTGGAAAAGTTCGAGAAGAGTGTAAAGTAACGCCCTTTCGCGCGACTTGACCGCCGCCTTGTCAATCGGCATTTTCCATGTTGCGACAAGGACATACGAGGCTTAAAGCCCTGGTTTTTCAGGGGCTTTAAGCCTATCGTGCTTTTTATGAGTGCCGGTGCTTTCGGGCTCCGGGCGCCACGCGCGACACGCGCGCTGGCGGTTTCAGGCGGCGGTTATTTCAACCGCCGCTTTTCTGTACCTTGGGTTCCCCCTATGGAAAAACGCGTTGTATTCGGGCACAAGACCTTGCCCTATCTGCTGCTCCTGCCGCAGCTGATCATTACCGTGGTGTTCTTCTTCCTGCCCGCCGGACAAGCCATGTGGCAGTCCATGCGCCTTGAAGATCCCTTCGGTCTGTCCTCGCAGTTCGTCGGCCTGGACAACTTCATGGAACTGTTCTCGCAACAGAGCTACCTGGATTCCTTCCGCGTCACCGCCGTATTCTCGGTGCTGGTGGCCGGCGTTGGCCTTGGCGTGTCACTGGTGCTGGCCGTGATGGCCGACCGCGTGATCCGCGGCGCCGGGCTCTACAAGACCCTGCTCATCTGGCCGTATGCCGTGGCGCCCGCCGTCGTCGGCGTGCTGTGGCTGTTCCTGTTCTCGCCGTCGGTCGGCATCCTGGCCGTGGCCCTGCGCAAATCGGGCGTGGACTGGAATCCCCGCCTGGACGGCAACCAGGCGATGACCCTGGTGATCATCGCGGCCGTCTGGAAGCAGGTGTCGTACAACTTCCTGTTCTTCCTGGCCGGCCTGCAATCGATCCCGCGCTCGCTCATCGAAGCCGCCGCGATCGACGGCGCCAGCCCCGCGCGCCGCTTCTGGACCATCGTCTTCCCGCTGCTGTCGCCCACCACGTTCTTCCTGCTGGTGGTCAACATCATCTACGCCTTCTTCGACACGTTTGCCGTGATCGACACGACGACGCAAGGCGGCCCGGGCACGGCGACCTCGATCCTGGTCTACAAGGTGTACAGCGACGGCTTCCGCGGTCTGGACCTCGGTTCGTCCGCCGCCCAGTCCGTCGTCCTGATGTTCATTGTGGTTGCCTTGACGGTCGTACAGTTCCGGTACGTCGACCGCAAAGTGCAGTATTGATCTTGTCCGAGGCTGATAACAATGGTTGAACGCCGTCCCTGGCTGGATATTCTGGCCCACGTCATTCTGCTTTGCGGCGTGGCGATGGTGGCATTTCCGCTCTACGTCACTTTCGTCGCGTCCACCCAGACCGCGCAGGAAGTTGCTCAGGCGCCGATGTCCCTGATTCCCGGTCCGCATTTCGTGGACAACTACATGCAGGCGCTTTTTGGCGGTTCGTCAGGCGGCTCGTCGGGCGCGCCCGTCGGCCGCATGATGTACGTGAGCCTGATCATGGCGCTGGCGATCTCGATCGGCAAGATCGCGATCTCGCTGCTGTCGGCTTTTGCGGTCGTGTACTTCCGCTTTCCGGGCCGCATGTTCTTTTTCTGGATGATCTTCGTCACGCTCATGCTGCCGGTCGAAGTCCGCATCGCGCCCACCTACAAGGTCGTGGCCGATCTGGGCCTGCTCAACAGCTATGCGGGCCTGACCCTGCCGCTGATCGCGTCCGCCACGGCCACGTTCCTGTTCCGCCAGTTCTTCCTGACGGTGCCGGACGAGCTGATCGAGGCTGCGCGTATCGACGGCGCCGGTCCCGTGCGCTTCTTCTTTGACGTGCTGCTGCCCTTGTCCAAGACCAGCATCGCCGCGCTGTTCGTGATTCAGTTCATCTACGGCTGGAACCAATATCTGTGGCCCCTGTTGGTCACCACGCAGGAAGACATGTACCCCGTCGTCATCGGCATCAAGCGGATGATCAGCGGCGGCGACAGCGTGACCGAATGGAACATCACCATGGCCACCGCCATGCTCGCGATGATCCCGCCGGCGCTGGTCGTCATCCTGATGCAGAAATGGTTCGTCAAGGGTCTGGTCGACACTGAGAAGTGATCGCGCCCATCCCTCGCCTACCGAAAACGACTTCGAACACGAATAACTCATGGCTACTCTCAGCTTCCGCAACGTCAAGAAAACCTATGCCGGCAACGTGCCGGTCATCCATGGCATCGACATGGACGTCAAGGACGGTGAATTCATCGTCATCGTCGGCCCGTCGGGCTGCGGCAAATCCACGCTGATGCGCATGGTCGCCGGCCTGGAAACCGTGACCAGCGGCGACATCGTCATCGACGACAAGGTCGTCAACAACCTGGAACCCGCCGAGCGAGACATCGCCATGGTGTTCCAGAACTACGCGCTCTACCCGCACATGACCGTGTTCGAGAACATGGCCTATGGCTTGAAGATCCGCAAATTCTCCAAGGACGAGATCAAGAAGCGCGTCGACATCGCCGCGCAGATCCTGGAACTGGGTCACCTGCTGGACCGCCGTCCGCGCGCGCTTTCGGGCGGCCAGCGCCAGCGCGTCGCGATGGGCCGCGCCATCGTGCGTGAACCCAAGGTGTTCCTGTTCGACGAGCCGCTGTCCAACCTGGACGCCAAGCTGCGCGTGGCGATGCGTCTGGAAATCATGAAGCTGCATCGCCGCCTGGGCACGACCAGCCTGTACGTGACGCACGATCAGGTCGAGGCCATGACGCTGGCGCACCGCATGATCGTCATGTATCAGGGCGTTCCCGAGCAGATCGGCACCCCGATGGAAGTGTTTGAAAAGCCCGCCTCGACATTCGTCGCCGGCTTCATCGGCTCGCCCCCGATGAACCTGATGGAAGTCCAGGTCGCCGGCGACGGCACGGTGCAGACCGCCGACGGCAACCAGCTCGAGATCTCGCCGCTGCAGGTTCCCTCGCAGGTCCGCGGCCGCAAGATCATCATGGGCATGCGCCCCGAGCACATGCTGCTGAACACCCAGGGCATTCCCGCCGAAGTCGAAATGGTCGAGACGTTGGGTTCCGAGCAACTCGTGCACGCCCGCTGCGGCAAGAGCACGCTGGTCGTGCGCTGCACGACGCGCCAGCTTTCCGAGTCGTCCGCCAAGGTCGGCATGCAGGTCAACGTGGGCCCGGACGGCCGCCATCCCCTGCACTGGTTCGAGGCCGACACCGGCCGCCGCGTCCAGGGCCTGTAAGTCGGCGGGGCGTCAGCCTTCTGCCCCACGCCCCGCAAAAACAAACCGGGCCGCAAGCTGATCGCTTGCGGCCCGGTTCTCTTTTGCAGCGCCTGATGCGTGTGGCCAGATGCGCTGCATCCAACACGCGCCGCCGTTCGTTCGCGTGAAGCGGGCCTGGAACGGCCCGCCGCGCAGTGATTTACTTGTAGACGGTCTTGGAGCCGTCCTTGTGCCAGGTGAACACGTCGAATTGGAAGTTCGTCAGGTCACCCTGCTTGTTCCACGACACCTTGCCGATCGGCGTGTCGAAGGAATTGGCGTGCAGGTACTTGGCCACCTTGGTGGGATCGTCCGAGCCCGCGCCCTTGATGCCGTCCGCGATGACTTGCGTGGCCGCGTAGGCGGTCATCTGGAACGCGCCGCTGGGATTGCGCTTCTTGGCTTCGAAAGCCTTGACGATGTCGGCGTTGGCCGCGTTCTGCGTGAAGTCGGCCGGCAGCGTCAGCAGCATGCCTTCGACGGCGTCGCCCGCGATGGCGTTGATGTCCGGGTTGCCCGTGCCTTCCGGACCCATCCACTTGGCCTTCACGCCCTGTTCGGCCGCCTGGCGCAGCAACAGGCCCATTTCGGGGTGGTAGCCGCCGTAGTAGACGAAATCCACGCCCTGGCTCTTGAGCTTGGTGATGACCGCCGAGTAGTCGCTGTCACCCGCGTTGATGCCTTCGAACACGGCAACGGCCACGCCGCCCTTTTCCAGGTCGTTCTTGACCGCGGTGGCGATGCCCTGGCCATACGACTGCTTGTCGTGCAGCACGGCGACCTTCTTGGGCTTGATCTTGTCGAGGATGAACTTGGCGGCGGCGGGACCTTGCTGGTCGTCACGGCCAATGGTGCGGAAGATGAACTCGTAGTTCTTGCCGTCGGTCAGTGCCGGCGACGTGGCCGACGGGGTCACCATGACCACGCCTTCGTTGTTGTAGATGTCGGCGGCGGCAATGGTGGCGCCCGAGCACACGTGGCCCACGACGAAACCGATCTTGCTGTTGACGACGCGGTTGGCGGCGTTGGGACCCTGCTTGGGTTCGCAGCCGTCGTCGATGACCACGGTTTCCAGCTTCTTGCCATTGATGCCGCCAGCGGCGTTGATGCGCTCGACCGCGGTATCGACCCCTTCACGGACCATATCGCCATACTGCGTGACCGCGCCGGTGGTGGGGCCGACGACGCCGATCTTGATGGTCTGCGCGTGCGCGGCCGCGCCAAACGTCAAACCAGCGGCGACGCCCAGCGCTGCGATGACCGGGGTCAGACGGAAAACTGGCTTCATGAGTGGACTCCTCGAATGACTTTTAATCGTTGATCCATCAACGGGCTGACGGCCGGAAACGTAGATGTCATGCCCGTTGGCGGTGCATTTGCCCGGCAAGCATACACTGAAATTTCGCGGCTTTTGGGCCGGTTGGCGCAGGGTTTTCCGGGGTTTTTTTATTGCACCGCGGCATGACTCGCACCGCCGGCCTTATTCCGAACGCCGTATATGCAAAAGACCATTAATTCGTTTGAGTTACTAAACGGCGGCGGCATCATGTGCCGCATGAGACTCCAACCGATAATCGTCCCGGGCTGGAAAAACTCCGGCCCCGACCACTGGCAGTCCCGGTGGCAGGCCCTGTTGCCCAACGCCCGGCGCATCGAGCAGCACGACTGGGAAAATCCCCGCGCGGCCGATTGGATATCCCGTCTGACCGCCGAGGTCGACGAAGCCCGCAGCCCGGTCCTGCTCGTCGCGCACAGCCTCGGCTGCCTGATCAGCGCCGCCCTGCCCGTGCCCTTGCGCGCCAAGGTCGCAGGCGCGCTGCTGGTCGCGCCCGCCGACGTCGAACGCGCCGACATGCCCGAATGCCTGCGCGCCTTCGCGCCCATTTCGCGCCAGCCGCTGCCTTTTCAGAGCGTGGTGGTTGCCAGCGACAACGATCCCTATTGCACGCTGGAACGCGCGCGCGTCTTCGCGGCGGACTGGGGAAGCCGTGTCGTCGTCCTGCCCGGCGCCGGTCATATCAATGCGGAAAGCGGCCTGGACGACTGGCCACAGGGGCTGAAACTGCTGGGCGCGCTGCGCCGCAGAGCGTCGTGGCGAATTCCGCCGCCGGCCAAACGCATTCCGCCGATTCCGGTGTACGACTTGTAGCTGGAGTCCCGTTGTTAAAAAAATGGCCGCCCATCCGGACGGCCATTTAACTTGAGCCTGAGGAATCGGCCGCCCTTCCTTGAAGAAAGCCGGCCGTACCGATTACTGCAGCAGGCTGCGCAGCATCCACGCGTTCTTTTCATGCACGTCCAGACGTTGCGTCAGCAGGTCGGCCGTGGGCTGGTCGTTGGCGGCGTCGGCCTTTTCGAAGGCTGCGCGGGCGGTCTTGGCGACCGATTCGTTGCCGTCCACCAGCAGGCGCACCATTTCCAGCGCGTCCGGCACGGTTTCCGGTTCAGAGATCGATGACAGCTTGGCGTATTCGCGATACGTGCCCGGCGCGTAGTGGCCCAGCGCGCGGATACGCTCGGCGATGCTGTCCAGCGCGTTCCATTCTTCGGTGTACTGCGTCATGAACATCTGATGCAGCGTGTTGAACATGGGCCCCGTGACGTTCCAGTGGAAGTTGTGCGTCATCAGGTACAGCGTGTATGAATCGGCCAGCAACTTGGACAGTTCGCCGGTAACCGCGGCGCGGTCCTTGTCCGAAATACCGATGTTGATGCGCGGAACGCTCGAGGTCTTCTTGGTGGACTTGGCCATTGCTAGCTCCTATGGAAAAAGGCGGAAATAAGAATACCACTGCAAACACGACAGAACAGGCGTTGTGGAGGCGCCGTTCTCACGATGGGCTGCGACCAATTGACGCGGTGCATGGGGCGCGTCTTTCGCAATGACGCCCACGCAAAACCGCGCCGGCCATTGGCCGTCGTTTAGCGTTCAATCTTGCACGGCCGCCGCTTCGCCGGCCAGCATCTTCACGCCCGGCAGCTCGCATTCATAGACGGCCTGCGCCAGCGCTTCGATTGCCGCCAGGCGCGGGAAGCTGCGCCGCCATGCAAGGACGACGCGGCGCTCGGGCACATGGCCTTCGAACGGCAGATAGCGCAACAGGCTGTTGGAGGGCGGGTTTTCGGGGACGGCGGTGACCGGAAGCACGGTGACGCCGATGCCGGCCGCGACCATGTGGCGGATGGTTTCGAGCGAGGAGCCTTCGAAGGTGCGCTGGATGCCATCGCTAGCGGCCGAAAAGCGCGACAGTTCCGGACAGACTTCAAGCACCTGATCGCGGAAGCAATGGCCACTGCCCAGCAGCAGCATGGTCTGCTGTTTCAGATCCTGGGCGTCGATGGACTTGCGCTGGGCCAGTTCATGGTCGTTGGGCACGGCCACCACGAAGGGCTCGTCGTAGAGCGGCTGCATGACCAGGCCGGCTTCGGGCAGCGGCAAGGCCATGATGGCGCAGTCGATCTCGCCCTGGCGCAGCAGTTCGACGAGACGGACGGTGAAGTTTTCCTGCAGCAGGAGCGGCATCTGCGGCGTGCGGCCGATCTGCACGGGCACCAGCTTGGGCAGCAGGTAGGGTCCGATGGTGTGGATCACGCCAACGCGTAGCGGGCCGGCCAGCGGATCGTGGCCCTGCCGGGCGATCTCCTTGATGCTGGCGCTTTCCTCGAGCACCTTCTGCGCCTGCGCGACGATGCGCTGGCCGATGGGCGTCACGCCGACTTCGGAGCCGCCGCGTTCGAACAGGGTCACGCCCAGTTCGTCCTCGAGTTTGCGGATGGCCACGGACAGCGTCGGCTGGCTGACGAAACAGGCCTCGGCCGCGCGGCCAAAGTGCCGCTCGCGGGCGACGGCGACGATGTACTTGAGTTCGGTGAGAGTCATGGTGGACTACGCCCCCGGGGTTACGCGCCGGCCCGGTGGCCGGCGCTTGAGGATTCAAGAGAGTGGATGGGCCGCATGTCAGGTGCGCAGGAAGTCTTCGCGGCCACGCATCCAGCGGGCCAGATGGGCCTCGACGACGGCGGGATGTTCGGCGCGCAACCACACGGCAGCGTCGCGCGCGTCTTCGGCGATCGCGGCGTCGGTCTCCAGGTCGGCAAAGCGCAGGAGCGCCATGCCCGACTGACGTGTGCCCAGGAATTCACCCGGGCCGCGCTGTTCCAGGTCGCGCCGGGCGATCTCGAAGCCGTCGGACGTTTCGAACATGGCGCGCAGCCGTTCGCGCGCAACCTGCGAAAGCGGCGTCTGGTAGAGCAGCACGCACACGGACTCGGCCGTGCCCCGCCCCACGCGCCCGCGCAACTGGTGAAGTTGGGCAAGGCCGAAGCGCTCGGCGTGTTCAATCACCATCAGCGACGCGTTCGGCACGTCCACGCCGACTTCAATGACGGTCGTGGCGACGAGCAGGTCGATGTCGCCGTCGCGGAATGCCTGCATCACGGCGGCCTTCTCGGCCTGCGGCAGGCGGCCGTGCACCAATCCGATCCGCAGGTCCGGCAGATCGGTCCGCATGCCTTCATAGGTGTCGACGGCGGTTTGCAATTCGAGGGCTTCGCTTTCCTCGACCAGCGGACAGACCCAATAAGCCTGCTGGCCGCCGCGCGCGGCCTGCGCGATATGGGCGATAACCTCTTCGCGCCGCGCGTCCGAGACCAGTTTGGTCACGACGGGGCTGCGGCCGGGTGGCAACTCGTCGATCACGGACACGTCCAGATCGGCGAAAAAAGTCATGGCGAGGGTGCGCGGAATGGGCGTGGCGCTCATGTTGAGCTGATGCGGCACGATGCGGCCGCGGACAGTTTCACCTTTGCGTGTCAGCGCAAGACGCTGGCCGACGCCAAAGCGATGCTGCTCGTCGACGATGGACAGGCCCAGCCGGTGGAACTCGACGTGATCCTGGATCAGCGCCTGCGTGCCGACCACAAGCTGCACGCTGCCGTCGGCAGCGGCGGCCGCGGCTTCGCGCCGGGCTTTCGCGGTCAGGCTGCCGCTCAACCACGCGACGTTCACGCCCAGGGGGGAAAGCCAGGACACCAGCTTGCGAAAGTGCTGCTCGGCCAGGATTTCCGTGGGCGCCATCAGCGCCACCTGCGCCCCGCCCGCAATGGCCTGCGCCGCCGCGATGGCCGCCACGACGGTCTTGCCGCTGCCCACGTCGCCCTGCAACAGCCGGTGCATGGGATACGGCTTGGCCAGATCCGCCGAGATTTCCTCCACGACGCGCTGCTGCGCGCCAGTCAGCTTGAACGGCAGCGTTTCATACAACCTTGCGACCAGCCCGCCTGCGCCGTTCTGCACCGGCAGCGATTCGGCTTCCTTGATGCGGCGTGCCGCACGCGCGGCGGCGAGCGAGAGCTGCTGCGCAAGCAGCTCGTCGAACTTGATGCGGCGCCATGCCGGGTGCACGCGATCCATCAAGGCCTGTTCGGATTCGCCCTGCGCGGGCGTGTGCAGCGCGCGGATGGCGGGCTCGAACGGCGGCAGGTCGTAGCGCGCGCGAGCCTCCTCGGGCAGCGTGTCGGATAGGTCAGCAGTATTCAGCGCCTGTGCAATGGCGCGCCGCAAGGCCGGCTGAGGCAGCCCTTCGGTAGTGGGATAAACGGGGGTGAGAGCAGTCGGCAGCGGCGAATCCGCATTGGTCAGCCGCGGATGCACCATCTCGCGGCCGAACAGCCCGCCACGCACTTCGCCGCGGGCGCGCAGGCGCTTGCCCACGGTCACTTGTTTCTGCTGGCTGGGGTAGAAGTTTAGCCAGCGCAATTGCAGTTCGCCGCTGTCGTCCGCCAGTGTGGCGGTCAGTTGGCGGCGCGGCCGGTACAGAACTTCGGATTTGGTGATCTCGCCTTCGACCTGGCCGGCAAAGCCGGGGCGCAGCGAGCTGATCGGGATGATGCGTGTTTCGTCTTCGTAGCGCAGCGGCAGGTGCAGCACGAAGTCCTCGGGCAGCACCAAACCCAGGTTACGAAGCTTGCGCTCCGTATCCGTCATCGGTTTGCCGGCGCCGTTCTTGTCGGCGCCGGTACGCTTGGAGGCCACGGCTGCGGCCGGCATGTAGGAACGAACCCCTGAAATGAAACGTCCGGGCGCGCCTTACAGGACCATGATGGCTTCGACTTCGAACTGTGCTCCCTTGGGCAGGCTGGCCACGCCGATCGTGGAGCGCGCCGGGAACGGCTGGGGGATGATCTCGGCCATGATGGCGTTGGCCGCCGTGAACTTGCCCAGGTCGGTCAGGAACAGCGTAAGCTTGACCACGTTTTCCAGCGTGCCGCCTGCAGCCTTGATGACTTCCTGCATGTTGGCAAACGCCTGACGCACCTGCGCGTCGAAGTTTTCAGAGACCAGGTCGCCGGTGCCAGGCTCCAGGCCGATCTGGCCCGAGAGATAGACAGTCTTGGTGCCGCTGACGGCAACCGCTTGCGAGTAAGGGCCGACGGCGGCGGGCGCGGTGTCGGTATGAATGATTTGCTTGCTCATGGGCGGAATCCTTCTGGTGACGGATAGAAGCTACAACTATCGGAGTTTATCCAGCAATAGACTTTTGCGAAAGTAGCGGTTCGCCGTAAAGAGGGTTTAGGACTGATCCTGCGCAGCCGGCGGATGCCCTGCCCCGCCGATATCGCCACGATGCGCAATCAGCAGTTCGGCCAGCGCCTGCGCGGCCACGGACAGGCTGCGTCCTTTACGGCGCACCAGATACAGGGGCCGCGTCAAGGCGCGGCCCGCCAAAGGTACGACACGCAGGTCGGCGCTGCGGAAGTGAAAAAGCGTCATCGCGGGTACGACCGACACACCCAGCCCTGCACGCACAAGACCCGTGACGGTCGCCAGATGCTCGACCTCGAAAACCGGCAGCGGCGCCTCGGCGCCCAGCGCTTCGTCCAGATGTTTGCGCACACTGCTGCCGCGCGCAAGCTGGATGATCGGGTGCCGCAGCACGTCGCGTAGCCGCACGCGAGGCTGGTCCGCCAAAGGATGGTCCACGCGGCACACCAGAAAGTAGCGATCGGCATGCAGGAATTCGCTATCCAGATCGGTCATGTCAGGCCGCCTCGAGGCCACGGCAAAATCGGCCACCCCGCTCTGCACCATGTCCAGGCAAGGATCGAGCAAGGCGTCCCGCAGGTCCAGCGCGATGCCAGGATGATCTTGCCGGAAGCGCGCCAGCAGATCCGGCAGCCACCCCGCCGCAAGCGACGGCAGCGCGGCCAGCGTCACCCTGCCCCGCCGGCGGTCCGCCATATCCCGCAAATCGCCCATTGCAAGGTCCATGTCCGCCAGCAGGCGCCGCGCGGTCGCGTCCAGCACGCGGCCTTCGGCAGTCAGCTCGACGTGCCGCGTGCTGCGATCAAAGAGCCGGACGCCGGCACTGTCTTCCAGCGAACGGATCAACGCGCTGAAGGCCGGCTGCGTCAGGTGGCAGCGCTGCGCGGCACGCGTGAAGTGCCGTTCATCGGCAAGCGCCACGAAGGCACGCAATTGGCGGGACGATAGATTCATGGCTTTCTTGTATTAATCAATCCGATTTTTCTATTTTACGGATGATCGCGCCTTGCCTATAGTCGTCCCAACCCCTTGAACGCGCCAGGACTGCTCATGCCTCAATCTCCCTTGCTTATCGGCTGCGCCTCCGGATTTTCCGGCGATCGCACCGATGGCGCTGCGGCCGTGGTCCGCACCTTGGCCGCCCAAGGCGGCGGCACGCTGATCTTCGAGACGCTGGCTGAGCGCACGCTGGCGCTGGCGCAGCTTGCGCGCAACGACGATCCGAACCGCGGCTATGAACCCCTGCTGGACGAACTGGTGGGTCCGGTCCTGGGCGACTGCCTGCGCCACGGCATCAACATCGTCAGCAATTTCGGCGCGGCCAATCCGCCCGCCGCCGCGCGCCGTATTGCCGACCTGGCGCGTGAACAAGGCTTGCCGGTTCCGCGCATCGCTGTCGTGTATGGCGACGCGCTGAACGGCGCCGAGCATCGCGACCTGCTGGCGCATCGACTGGGCGCCGCACTGGACGGCCTGGACATCGTGAGCGCCACTGCCTATCTGGGCGCCACCGAAATCGCCGAGGCGCTGGCCGCCGGCGCGCAGATCGTCGTGGCCGGCCGCGTGGCCGACCCGTCGCTGACCCTGGGACCGGCACTGGCGCACTTCGGCTGGGATCCCGCCGACTGGCCGCGTCTGGGACGTGCCACCATGGCCGGCCACATGCTCGAATGCGGGCTGCAGGTGACCGGCGGCTATTTCTGCGTGCCGGGGCTGAAGGAAGTGCCGGACGTCCATGCGGCCGGTTTCCCCATCGCCGAGATCCAGGCCGACGGCGAATTCGTGATCGGCAAGGCCGATGGCACCGGCGGCGCCGTAGACGCGCGCACGGTGAAAGAACAATTGCTGTACGAAGTCCACGATCCGGCGCGGTATCTGACCCCCGACGTGGTGGCGGACCTGAGCCAGGCGCGTGTCGTCGAACTGGGCGGCAACCGGGTTGCGGTCCATGGCATTACGGGTCACGCCCGGCCCGACGAACTGAAGGTGAACGTCTGCTATCGCGGCGGCTGGCTGGCTGAAGCGGAGATTTCATATGCGGGCGTGCAGGCCGAAGCCCGAGCACGGCTCGCGGCAGATATCGTCCAGAAGCGCCTGGGCGCCGGCTACAAGCTGCGCGCAGACCTGATCGGCGCGATCAGCATCCTGGGCGACGACGCGGGCGAGATGCGCCGCGCGCTGCCCGACAGCCATGCCCGCGACGTGCGGCTGCGTCTGGCCACCGAAAACGCCGATCGCGCACAGGCCGAACGCGTGTTGCGCGAAGTGACCGCGCTCTATACCTGCGGCCCGGCCGGCGGCGGCGGCGTGCGCACTGCACTGCGCCCGCGCTTGAACATGATGTCCTGCACCATTCCCCGCGAAGCCGTAAAGAGCGGCTGGAACTTTCTGGAGGAGATCGCGCCATGAACCAGACTTTGCTCGCCGTGCCGCTGTACCGCCTGGCCCACAGCCGATCCGGGGACAAGGGAGATATCTCCAACCTGAGCCTCATCGCCTGGGATCCCGAATGCTATGACGTGCTGGCCGCGCAAGTGACCGAAGCGCGCGTCGCACAGTGGTTCGCGTACCGCCATCCGAAACGTGTGACACGCTATGCGCTGCCAATGCTCAACGCAATGAATTTCGTGCTGGAGGGCGTGCTGGACGGCGGCGTCAACGACGCGCTGAACCTCGACACGCACGGCAAGAGCCTGTCTTTCAGATTGCTGGACATGACGGTGGAGGTCAGCGCAGCGCTGGCGAGCCGTCTGCCAGACATACCCGGCGACCGTCCCGCGGCCGCCTGATTTGCAGTTCCGATAAAAAAACACCACAGGAGACACACATGCGCATCGCTACCAAGGGCCGGCTGGCCCTGCTGTTGGCCGCCGCCCTGCCCCTTTCGGCCATGGCGCAATTCCCGACCAAGCCCATCACCTTCATCGTCCCGTTCGCTGCCGGCAGCGCCACCGATCAGATCGGCCGCGCCATCGGCCAGGGTGTCACCGAACAGACCGGCCAAGCCGTCGTCATCGAGAACAAGCCCGGCGCCAGTGCGATGATCGGCGCGGCAGCCGGCGCGCGCGCAACGCCCGACGGCTACACGGTCCTGATCACCACCAACACCACGCATGCTGCCAACGAGCACCTGTACAAGTCGCTGACCTACGATCCCGTCAAGGATTTCGCGCCCCTCACGCTGCTGGGCAAGGGCGGACAGATCATGGTCGTCAATCCCAGTTCGCCCGCCAAGACGGTAGGCGACTTCCTGGCACAGGCCAAGCAGTCGCCGGGCAAGCTGAGCTTTGGCAGCGGCAGCTCCAGCAGCCGCATCGCCGGTGAACTGCTGCAGCAGATGGCCGACGTGCAACTGCTGCACGTTCCCTACAAGAGCAATCCGCTCGCCGTCACCGACCTGCTGGGCGGCCAGATCGACATGATGATCACCGACACCGCCACGGGCTTGCCGCAGGTCAAGTCCGGCAAGCTGCGTGCGCTGGGCGTCACGGGCCAGGCACGCTCGCCGCTGGCGCCCGACGTGCCGACCATTTCGGAGGCCGGCGTGCCCGGCTACGAGATGGGCTACTGGTTTGCCGCCTATGCGCCGGCCGGCACACCGCCCGACGTGGTCAAGCGCCTGAACGAATTGCTGGTCAATGCCACCAAGGCCAAGCCCGCTCAGCAGTTCTACGCGCAGACCGGCACGGACGCGGCGTCGTCGACACCCGACGAGCTGGCAAAGTTCCAGCAAGCGGAATCGAAGAAGTGGGGCGACATCATCAAGAAGGCGGGCATTCAGCCGGAGTGATTCACACCAGGCGCACCAAAGCAAAAAACCCATCGCTTGCGATGGGTTTTTTTTGAACCAGAAAGCCGGAACCGCTTGGCTTATTTGTCCACGAAGGCGCGCTCGACGACGTAGTCGCCCGGCTGGCCCACGCCCGGCGACACCGCGAAGCCACGGCTATCGAGCATGGCGCTGATGTCAGCCAGCATGTGCGGGCTGCCGCAGATCATGGCGCGGTCGGTTTCGGGGTTGATTTGCGGAATGCCGATGTCGGCGCACAGCTTGCCGTTTTCGAGCAGTTCGGTGATGCGGCCTTGATTGCGGAAAGGTTCGCGCGTCACGGTGGGGTAGTAGACCAGCTTGTCGCGCACGATGTCGCCGAAGAATTCGTTGTTCGGCAGTTCGTTTTCGATGTAGTTGGCGTAAGCCAGTTCGCTGACCCAGCGCACGCCGTGCACCAGGATGACCTTGTCGAAGCGTTCGTAGACGTCCGGGTCCTTGATGATGCTCATGAAGGGCGCGAGGCCGGTGCCGGTGCCGAACAGAAACAGATGCTTGCCGGGCTTGAGGTCGTCGACGACGAGGGTGCCGACCGGCTTGCGGCTGACGAGGATGGTGTCGCCTTCTTTCAAGTGCTGCAGGCGCGACGTGAGCGGGCCGTTCTGCACCTTGATGCTGAGGAATTCGAGGTTTTCTTCGTAGTTGGCGCTGGCGATGCTGTAGGCCCGCAGCAGCGGCTTGCCTTCAACTTCGAGGCCGATCATCACGAAGTGGCCGTTGTGGAACCGCAAGGCCGAATCACGCGTCGTGGTGAAGGAAAACAGGGTGTCGTTCCAGTGGTGCACGCTAAGTACGCGCTCAGTGTTGAAAGCAGCCATGTCGTATTCAGTAAGGGCGGATCGTGGTCGGGCGAAGCCCGGCTGTGCCGCGAGGTCATTCCGAACCGCAAAAAAAAGGCCGCGGTCGGCATTAGGGTTGTCCCTATTCTACAGGGTCTTGATGATAACTGCTCTCATTATTCCGTAATACCCTTATTCCAGTTTGACGGGGATCAACGTCTTGAACCCAACACTTACTGCTAGTTGAACGGCGCAATGCTTCCTGTTATTGTCGCGTTCTCACTTGATAATCATTTTCGTTAGCAGACCGTTTTTCGCAATGGCGCGCCTCGAATTAAGGCGGAGCCGTGCGGCAACACTTGTTTCGGCCCTAGCTGGAGTTCCTTCATGATCAAGCGTCCCCAATTGAATTCCCTGCTGCGCGCGCTGGCGCTCGCCGGCGCCGCTGCCTTCACCGTGTCGGCCAACGCCGCCGAGGAAGTCAGCCTGTACACCACCCGGGAACCCAAGCTGATCCAGCCGCTGCTGGATGCTTTCACCAAGGAAAGCGGCATCAAGGTCAACACCGTCTTCGTCAAGGACGGTCTGCTGGAACGCGTCAAGGCCGAAGGCGCCAAGTCGCCCGCCGATGTGCTGATGACGGTGGATATCGGCAATCTGCTGGATCTGGTGGACGGCGGCGTGACGCAGTCGGTCAAGTCCGACACGCTGAATTCGGTCATTCCCGCCAACCTGCGCGGCGCCGATGGCAAATGGTACGCCCTGTCGCTGCGCGACCGCGTGTTGTATGTCGAAAAGGACCTGAAGCTGGAATCCTTCCGCTACGAAGATCTGGCCGATCCCAAGTGGAAGGGCAAGGTCTGCATCCGTTCCGGCCAGCACCCCTACAACACCGCGCTGGTCGCTTCCATGATCGCGCATGACGGCGCCGAGGCCACCGAAAAATGGCTGCGCGGCGTCAAGGCCAATCTGGCCCGCAAGGCCGCCGGCGGCGACCGCGACGTGGCGCGCGACATTCTGGGCGGCATCTGCGACATCGGCCTGGCCAACGCCTACTATGTCGGCCACATGAAGAACGCCGAGCCCGGCACCGACGCGCGCAAGTGGGGCGATGCCATCAAGGTCATCCGCCCGACCTTCGCCAATGCCAAGAGCGGCGGCACGCACGTGAACGTCAGCGGCGCGGCCGTCGCGGCGCACGCTCCCAACAAGGCCAACGCGGTCAAGCTGCTGGACTTCCTGGTGTCGGAACCGGCCCAAGCCCTGTACGCGCAGGCCAACTACGAATACCCCGTCCGCAAGGGCGTGAAGCTGGACCCGGTTATCGCAAGCTTCGGCGAACTGAAGGTCGATCCCCTGCCCTTGACCGAGATCGCCAAGCATCGCAAGCAAGCCAGCGAACTGGTCGACAAGGTCGGCTTCGACAACTGATAAGCTGCCGGACCGCCGTGCCTTCGGGCATGGCGTGACCTTGATGCAGTGACACGCGAGCGCCTTTCAACGCGCATCGCGTAGGGCCTGTTCCCGCTTTTCCGGGGGAACAGGCCTTGCCATTGATGCAACCGACTTTGAAGCATGCACACACAATCCTTGCCCACGCCGCTGCGGCTGCGCTGGTCTGAACGCGGAACCGGCTGGCTGGTTGGCGCGGCCCTGATCGCGCTGGCGGTGCTGGCGCCGGTACTGACGCTCGGCTGGTGGGCGATGGGCGGCAGCCTGGAACACTGGCAGCATCTGGCCAGCTATGTACTGCCGCAGGCGTTCGCGAATACCGTCATGCTGCTGGCCGGAGTGGGCATCGTCGTGACCTTGCTTGGCACCGGCGCCGCATGGCTCGTGACCGCGTATGAGTTTCCCACGCGCCGGGTCCTGACCTGGGCGCTCCTGCTGCCGCTGGCGGTGCCCACCTACATCATTGCGTTTGCCTACCTGGACCTGCTGCACCCCATCGGGCCCATCCAGTCGGCGATCCGCGCCATGCTCGGCTTCGACAGCCCGCGCCAATTCCGCCTGCCCGACCTGCGCTCCATCTACGGCGCGATCTTTGTCCTGGGCTTCGTGCTGTACCCCTATGTCTACCTGAGCACCCGCGTCATGTTCATGACGCAGGCCGCCAGCCTGCTCGAAGCTGCCCGCACGTTGGGCGCGGGCCGCGTGGCGGTGTTCTGCCGTGTCGCCCTGCCCCTGGCCCGTCCCGCGATCGTGGTGGGCGTGAGCCTGGCACTGCTCGAGACCCTGAACGATATCGGGGCCTCCGAATTCCTCGGCGTGCAAACGCTGACCGTCTCCGTCTACACCACCTGGGTCACCCGTTCAGACCTGGCTGGCGCCGCGCAGATTGCGCTGACCATGCTCGCGATCGTCATCGGGCTGATTCTGCTGGAACGCCACGGCCGCAAGCGGCAGCGCTACGCCAACACGCAGCGCATGCGCCCGATGCAGCCGCGTCGGCTGCGTGGCGCGGCGGCTGCCGTCGCGGCCGTGCTGGGCTGGATTCCCGTCCTGATCGGGTTTGTCGCGCCGGCGCTGTATCTGGTCGTTGAAACCTACAAGCGGCTTCACCTGGTGGGCGGTGTGTCGGACCAGTTGATCGGCGGCCTGAGCAACACCCTGATCGTCGCGTCCAGCGCCACCGTGGTCACCCTGCTCTGCGGGCTGATCGTTGCGTGGGCGGGCCGCACACTGCGCGAAAGCGCCGGCTTCAATCCGGGCCGCGCCTGCGCGCGCATCGCCAGCCTGGGCTATGCGGTGCCTGGCACGGTGCTGGCCATCGGCCTGTTGACCCCCTTCGTGTGGATCGACACCGCGGTCGCGCGCGTGTTCGGCGGCACGGGCCTGTTCCTGATGGGCTCGATGGGCGCGCTGGTGTGCGCCTATGCGATCCGCTTCCTGGCGATTTCCACCGGGGCGCTGGAAGCCGGCCTGGCGCGCATCCCGCCGTCCTTGGAACAAGCGTCGCGCCTGCTTGGCGAAACCTCCGGCGGCACGTTGCGCCGCGTCCACCTGCCGTTGCTGCGGCCCGCGTTGGCCGCGAGCGCGCTGCTGGTGTTCGTGGACGCCATGAAGGAACTGCCCGCCACCCTGCTGCTGCGCCCCATGAATTTCGACACCCTGGCCACGTGGCTTTACGCGGAAGCCGCGCGCGGCACGTATGAAGAAGGCGCCGTGGCCGCGCTGGCCATCGTGCTGGCCGGCCTGCTGCCGGTCATTCTGCTGGCGCGCACCAATCTGAAAATGGGACATTGATCATCGTGCCCGATCTGCTAGAAATCGACCACATCTCCCTGGCCTACGACACACCCGCTGGCTTGAAACCCATCGTGCAGGACCTGTCGCTGGGCTTGCCCGCCGGCCACATCGGCTGCCTGCTGGGCGAGTCCGGCTGCGGCAAGACCACCGTGTTGCGCGCCATTGCCGGGTTCGAGCCGGTGCGCGCCGGCCGCATCCTGCTGGACGGCACGGTGATCTCGTCGCCCACCGAACAGGTCGCGCCCGAGCTGCGCCGCGTGGGCATGATGTTCCAGGACTACGCGCTATTTCCGCACCTGACCGTGGCGCTGAACGTGGCGTTCGGCCTGCGCAAGCTGCCGCGTCCGGACCGCGCCCGCCGTGTCGAAGAAATGTTGGAACTTGTCGGCCTGGCACACGCCGCCAACAGCTATCCGCATGAGATTTCCGGCGGCCAGCAGCAACGTGTGGCCCTGGCCCGCGCGCTTGCGCCCTCGCCCGACCTGTTGCTGCTGGACGAACCGTTCTCAAACCTGGATGTGGACACCCGCGAGCGGTTGGCCTTCGAGGTGCGCGAGATCCTGAAGACCACAGGCCACACCGCGATCCTGGTCACGCACAACCAGGCCGAAGCGTTCGCGATCGCCGACCGCATCGGGGTGATGGCCAAGGGCCGCATCGCGCAATGGGATACGCCCTACAACCTGCACCACAACCCGGCCGACACCTTCGTGCGCGACTTCATCCGCCGTGAAGCGCTTGAAGAACAGCGCGAACAGGCGCTGGCTCGCGGCCGGTAGCGGGACCTGCGAGGCCCGCGCGGGCCTCGGCGCCCCCGCGTCCCGCAAGCCCCGCACTGCAGATCAATCCGCCGACAGCTTCACCTTCTGCGACAAGGCCTTGAAGGCCTCGTGCTGGCTTTGGGTCAGCCGCTCGACTTCCTGCGGCGACGAGCCATAAGGCATGAAGCCGGCCTTCTCCAGCTTGTCCTTGACGTCCGGCATCGCAAGCGCCGCCTGGAAGGCGTCGCTCAGCACGCGCGTCACGTCGGGCGACATGCCGGCCGGCCCATAGACCGCGAACCACGGATCCACGACCGCGCCCGAATACCCCAGTTCGGCCAGCGTCGGCACGTCGGGCAACGCCGGCGCGCGCTTGCTGCCGGTGACCGCCAGCGCGCGGACCTTGCCCGCATTGATGTGCGGCAGCGACGCGGGCAGGTTGTCGAACATGACCGGCAAGTGTCCGCCCAGCAGATCGTTCAACGCCTGGGCGCTGCCCTTGTAGGGCACGTGCTGCATCCCGGCCCCGGTCAACTGGTCGAACATCACCCCCGCCAGGTGCATGGAGGTGCCCGTGCCGGGCGTGCCGTACGACGTATTGGGATTCGCCTTGGCGTACGCGACCAGGTCCTTGACACTGTCCACCTTCACCGACGGGCCCACCTCCAGCACCACGGAAGACGCCCCCAGCATGCTGATGCCCGTGAAATCCTTGGTCGGATCGAACGGCATTTTCGGGTACACGAACGGATTGAGCGCGTTCGTGGATATCGCGCCGAAGCCGATGACGTAGCCGTCCGGCGCGGCCTTGGCGACGGCGTCCATGCCGATGTTGCCGCCCGCGCCGGGACGGTTCTCGACGATGACCGGCTGCCCGAGCTTTTCGGCCACTTTCTGGCCCGCCGTGCGCGCGACCAGATCGGTCGTGCCGCCCGCGGTGTACGGCACGATGAAGGTGATGGGCTTGGCCGGATAGCCGGCGGCGTGCGCGGGCACGGCGCCCTGGATCAACGCCAGCGCGGCCAGGCCGCGCAGCGCATTGTGGGTGTAGCGATGCATGATGTCTCCCTCCCGTTTGTCGTTATGCACGGGTAGCGCATCTTATCGCCGGACAGCGGCGTCGCACAGCGCGATCCGCCTCGCTTATTCCGCCAGGTATCAATTCATGTTCCGCCGCGGGCGTTTATCGCCTGCGCGCCCGCTCCTATAGTTCGTCTCACTGTCTGAGCGCGCAGGCACCCTCAAATGCCAAACCGGAGTATTGAAATGTCGAACAAGACTGTAGTGATTACAGGCGCGTCCAGCGGAATCGGATTTGCCCTGGCGCAGGAATACCTGCGCCGCGGCGACAACGTGGTGGGCAACGCCCGCAGCCAGGAAGGCCTGAACGCGGCCGCCGAGCGGCTGGCTAAGGAAGGCCTGGGCTTGCCCGACCGCTTCCTGGCCGTGGCCGGCGACATCGCCCTGGCCAGCACTGCCCGCGATATCGTGCGCCAGGCCACGGAGCGGTTCGGCCGCATCGACGTGCTGGTCAACAACGCGGGGATCTTCATTCCCAAGCCCCTGGGCGACTACACCGACGATGACCTGGACCGCATCATCGATACCAACCTGAAGGGCTTCTTCCACATCACCCAGCAGGCCGCCGCGCACATGTCGGAATACCGCGACGGCCACATCGTCAACATCACGGCCAGCATCGCCATGCAGCCCAGCAGCCGCGTCCCGGCGCTACTGCCCGTGCTGATCAAGGGCGGCCTGAATCACGCCACGCGGGCGTTGGCGATCGAACTGTCTGACCGGAACATCCGCGTCAACGCGGTGGCGCCCGGCATCATCGAGACGCCGATGCACGATCCGGCCACGTTCGGCTTCCTGAATTCGTTGCAGCCTGCCGGCCGCATGGGCAAGGTGGACGACATTGTCGGTGCGGTTACCTATCTGACCGATTCGGCCTACACCACCGGCGCGATCCTTCCGGTCGATGGCGGCGCCGCTGCGGGTCATTGGTAGCATCACCACGACCGCCCGCCGCGCGGCGGGCGTCCTCACCTTGAGAGACCCACCATGTCCATTGAAGCCAGACTGGCCGAACTTGGCCTGATCCTTCCGCCCGCCCCCCAGCCGCTGGGCCAGTACACCGCCGTCAGCCAGGCGGGCGACCTGCTGTTCATCTCGGGCCAATTGCCGTTGCGCGACGGGCGCGTGGTGTGGCAGGGCCGCGTCGGCGTGGAGCTGACCGTTGACCAGGGCCGGCAGGCCGCGGAACTGGCCGCGCTGAACGTGCTGGCGCAGATCCGCCAGCACACCGGCAGCTTCGACCGGCTGGACCACCTTGTCCGCGTCGAGGGTTATGTCGCCAGCGCGCCGGGCTTTCTGGATCAGCCCGCCGTGCTGGATGGCGCGTCCGGCCTGTTTGCACGGGTGCTGGGCGAGAAGGCCGGCCACGCGCGCACCGCCAATTCGGTTGCGCAGCAGCCAGGCAACGCGGCAGTGATCCTGGTGGTGATCGCGCAGTTGAAAGGCGTCTGACGCCGCTCAGTCCGCTAGCTTGTCGACCAGGAAATCGACGAACGCCCGCACGCGGCGCGATATGTGCCGGGCATGCGGGTACAACAACACGAACGGCCGGGTGCTGCCGCCATGTTGCTGCAGCACCTCGGTCAGCCTGCCCGCGCGCAGATCGTCTTCGACCACGAAGCGATACGTCTGAAAGAGGCCGGCGCCCGCACGGGCCAGCGTCACGCCGCCCAGTACATCCTCGGCCGTGCCATAGGCGCCGTCGGTCACGATGTCGACCGCTTCGCCCTCCACCTGAAATGTCCACGGAATGCGCCGCCCGCTGCTAGGCCGGTCGAACTGGATGCAGTCGTGCGCAGCCAGATCCTCCAGCGTTTGCGGCGTGCCGCGCCGGCGCAGGTATTCCGGCGCGCCGACCACCACCAGTTCCGCGTCCTCCAGCTTGCGCGCGATCAGCGCCGAGTCGTCGGGCGCGCGCCCGCGCACCGACAGGTCATAACCGTCATCGGCGAAATCGACATTGCGGTTGCTGATGTGCACGTGCACGTCCACGTTGGGATACTTGTCGCGAAATGCGGGCAGCAGCGGCAGAACGCGGTAATGCGCATAGGGCGTCGGCAGGCTGATGCGCAGCCGCCCGGCCGCGCCCTGCCCGCCCACCTGGCGTTCGGCGTCGACCAATTGCGCAATGGCGGGGCGCACCTGCTCGAAATAGGCACGCCCTTCGTCGCTAAGCCGGATATGCCGCGTGCTGCGCACGAACAGCCGAATGCCCAGCCGCGCCTCCAGCCGCGAGACGCTGCGGCTGACGGCTGCCGGCGTGACGCCCGCAGCATTGGCGGCGGCCGTGAAACTGCTGAGTTCCGCAGCCAGGCAGAACATCTCGATGCTGCCCAGCTGCAGGTCGTCAAAGTGGCGCGTCATGCAGGCTCCTGCCGTGAAATCCGGCCGGGGCAACCATCAGGACGCCCCCGTCGGTCAGCGCCCCAACACATCGATGATGCGCTGGGCGATGTACTGGCCGTGAGTTTCCAGCGCGAAGTGGCCGGTGTCCAGCAGTTCAACCACGGCATCCGGGTTGTCGCGGCGATAGGCCTCGGCGCCCGGCGGAATGAAGAACGGATCGTTGCGGCCCCAGATCGCCAGCGTGGGTACCTGGGCCTGACGGAAGAACGCCTGGAAGGCGGGGTATTGCGTCAGGTTGTTCGCGTAGTCCAGGAACAGGTCGAGCTGAATATCCTTGTTGCCCGGCCGTTCAAGCAGGGCCGCGTCCAGCGTATAGCCTTCGGGCGCGACGCTGTCCGGGTCAGCCACGCCGTGCACATACTGCCACTTGGTGCCTTCGAAGTTCAGGATGGCATCGTGAATGGTCTGGCGGTTCGCGGGCGACGGGTCGTTCCAATAGGCGCGGATGGGGGCCCACGCGTCGCCCAGGCCATCGAGATACGCGTTGCCGTTCTGCGAAACCAGACCGGTCACCCGCTCGGGGTGCGCCACCGCCAGCCGCAAGCCGGTCGGCGCGCCATAGTCGAAGAAATACATCGCGTAGCGGGTCAGCCCCAGTTCGTCGACAAACGCTTCCAGCGACTTGGCCAGGTTGTCGAAGGTGTAGCGGTAGCCGCGCTCGGCCGGAACCTCGGTAAAGCCGAATCCGGGCAGATCGGGCGCGATGACGCGAAAGTGTTGGGCAAGTTGCGGGATGACGTTGCGGAACTGATGCGAAGACGTGGGAAAGCCGTGCAGCAGCAAAAGCACGGGCGCCTGCGGGTCGCCGGCTTCGCGATAGAAGAAGCGCAGGCCGTCGGCTTGCGCATGGCGGTAATGGACGGTGTTGTCGGGCTGGGCGGTCATGAGGATCTCCGGTATTCGGGCAAGGAATGACGATGGGATTTCGAAGCTTCACGGCACAGTCTACGCATTTTACGTAACCTGTCAATAGGCTATTTACCGGTTACTCAACATCGAATCGGCGTGTGATGCGGTGCTGGAATGTGGCGGTGCGGGCCGCCCGGCTCCCAGATCAACCCGACGCCACCAATGAAAAAGCCCGGCATGAGCCGGGCTGAGAACCATCGATCGTTGTCATTTCGCCCTGGCACTGGCGTCCGCGGCCTCGCGCTGCCGGAACGCCGCCACCTTGTGCCGGTTGCCGCACAGCGCCATGCTGCACCACCGCCGCTTGTGCGACCGCGTCCTGTCGTAGAACCACAGCGAGCACGCATCGCTTTCGCACTTGCGCACCAATCCAAAATCGCCATGCGCGAGCAGGTCGGCCGCCGCCTCGGCCACCGGCAGCAACCACTGTGCTGCGGTTTGCGAGGGATAACGGCGCGACACCACCAGACTGCCATCGCCTGCCGGCGCAAGCTCGAGGTGACTGCCCCCCGCCGCCAGGGCGCGATTCAGCGCGGAAAGCGCCAGCGGCGCGTGCGCCTTGCGCTGGGCGACCAACTCCCGAACGGTTTCGCGCAGGCCGCGCGCGCTTTCCAGCAGACCGGCCGGCGCGGGGCCCTGCGCGGCGGCGAATCCCGCCAGCGCCAGCCAGCCCGCCACGTCCGCATCCGATTGCCATCGGTCGACCGGGCCGGCGCTACTCTGCTCGACGGTGTTGATCAGATCCAGGGCGACGTGGTCGCCCAGTTGGCGGAATTCGGGTGCGTGGCTGGTGTTCATGGTGATCTCCAGCGCCAGTGTAACCCTCAAAAATAAACAATAAAAGTTACACGATCATGAGGGGCATTACGCCCCCCATCACGCATTGTCATCCCGTCCCGCTCAGGCGCGGGCTTCCGGCAGCGGGATGTACTCGGTCTCATCGCCCGGCACGATCTGATCGAACCGCGTGCGTTGCCAATCCTGCTTGGCCTGTTCGATGCGGTCTTTGCTGCTGGACACGAAGTTCCACCACACGAAGCGCGGGCCATCGAGCGGCTCGCCGCCCAGCACCGCGAACCGCGCGGCCGTCCTGGCACGGATTTGCACCGGTTTGCCCGGGGCGAACACGACCAGGCGCCCGCTTTCGTACGTCTGGCCGTCGATTTCGACCTCGCCCTGCGCCAGATAGGCGGCGCGCTCTTCGTGTTCGGCCGGCAGCACCGTGGTCGCGCCTGCCTGCAGTTGCAGGTCGCCATAGAACAGGGGCGACAGCGTCTTGACCGACGAGGTCTTGCCGAACAGCGAACCGGCCACGACCTGGGCGCGCACGCCCTCGCCTTCGATCACCGGCTGCGCGTCCAGCCCGTAGTGCGTGAACCCAGGATCGGTCTCTTCGTGCGCCTTGGGCAGCCCGACCCAGATCTGCAGGCCACAGAGGCGCTGCGGCGCAAGCCGGCTTTCCGGCGAGGAACGTTCGGAATGGACGATGCCGCGACCGGCCGTCATCCAGTTCACTTCGCCCGGCAGAATGGTCTGCGTGTGACCCGCGCCGTCGCGGTGGACCATGGAACCTTCGTACAGGTACGTCACGGTGGACAGGCCGATGTGCGGATGGGGACGCACGTCGATGCCGGCGCCCACGTCGAAGTCCGCCGGTCCCATCTGGTCCAGGAAGACGAACGGACCGACGCTGCGGCGCTGCATGGAAGGAATGGCGCGGCGGACGGAAAAACCGCCCAAGTCGCTGGTGCGCGGCACCACAACGGTTTCGATCTGGCTTTCGCCGGCTTGGGACAGGGTCGACATGGTGCAATGCTCCGCAATGGGTAGGCCTGGGGCCATCTTAATGGCCTCGCGGCTGGTATTGTGTGAAAGCGGGCGGATTCCAGGATCCGCCCGGCAGTTGGCGTCAGGCCAGGTCGAAGACCAGCACTTCGGCGTCCTTGCCGCCCGACACCTCGACGCTGGCGGCGTCCGTGATCGCCACGGCGTCGCCGGCATTCAGCGCGGCGCCGTTGACCGTCACGCTGCCGCGGGCCACGTGGACCCAGGCGCGGCGGCCGGCAGCCAGCGGCAGCGAGGCCGACTCGTCGCCGTCGAACAGACCGGCGTACAGACGGGCGTCCTGATGGATCGTCATCGATCCGTCAGCGCCGTCGCCCGTCACCAGGGCTTGCAGACGGCCGCGCTTTTGCTCATCGCTGAAGGCGCGCTCTTCGTATTCCGGCGCGATGCCGGTCACGTTCGGCTCGATCCAGATCTGCAGCATGTGCGTTTCGGCATCGGGACGGGGGTTGAACTCGGAGTGCATCACGCCGCGGCCGGCGCTCATGCGCTGGACGTTGCCCGGCTGGATTTCCGAGCCGCTGCCCATGCTGTCCTTGTGGGCGATGGCGCCGTCCAGCACGTAGGTGATGATCTCCATGTCCCGGTGGCCGTGCGTGCCGAAGCCGCGGCCGGCCGCAATGCGGTCGTCGTTGATGACACGCAGCGCGCCGAAGCCCATGTGAGCCGGGTCGTAGTAGTTGGCAAAGGAGAAGGTGTGGAACGAATCAAGCCATCCGTGGTTGGCATGACCCCGTTCTGCAGCGCGGCGAATCGTAAGCATCTTGAACTCCTGTTTCAATAATATGAATGATTAGGGGGTGCATCCTGGCTGGCTTTCTGCCTTGCCGTTTGTCTGCATCCCCGGCATGAGTGGTATTCTGCGCGCCTTGCCCCTCGGTTTTGGCGCTATATTTTGATGACTTCGTTCAAATTATTTGAATACCCGTTCTTCGCTCTCTGACATGCAGCCCATCACCCCGGAACTTCTTGTCCTTGTCGACGCGATCGCACGCCACGGCAGCTTTGCCAAGGCGGCGCGCGAACTGGGCAAGGTGCCCTCCGCCGTCACCTACTCCATCCGCAAGCTCGAAGACGGCTTGGACGTGCTGCTGTTCGACCGCTCGGGGCACCGCGCGCTGCTGACCCCGGCGGGCGAAGCGCTGCTCAAGGATGGGCGGCATCTGCTGCAGTCGCTGGACGAGCTGGCCAGCCGGGTCAAGCGCATTGCCACGGGATGGGAAGTGCAACTGCGCATCGCCGTCAGTGCCGTGATTCCGTGGCGGCCCATCTACGACCTGATCGACGAATTCCATGCGGTGGGCAGCGCCACGACGCTGCGCTTTTCCACCGAGGTGCTGAGCGGCAACTGGGACGCCCTGACGTCGGGCCGCGCCGACCTGGTGATCGGCGCGGGCGCGGCGGGCGAACCCACGGGCCCGTATCGTTCACAAGCGATCGGCGTGATGCAGTTCGGATTCTGCGTGGCGGCGAATCACCCGCTGGCCTCATTGCCGCAGCCGCTCAGCCGCGCGGACATCACGCGTTACTGCGCCGTGGTGATTGCCGATACCTCGCGCAACCTGCCCGTGCAGTCGCGCGGCATCCTGTCGGAGCAGCCGACGCTGGTGATGCCGTCGATGCAGGCCAAGATCGACGCGCAGGTGCGCGGCCTGGGCTGCGGCTATCTGCCGCTGACGCTGGCCGCACCCTACCTTGCGCAAGGGTTGCTGGTGGTGTGCGAAACGGATGAAGGCATGTCCCTGACGGAACACGTGGCGTACGCGTGGCGGGCGGAGCCGCCCGGCGAGGCCATGAAGTGGTGGCTGCAGAAACTGAAGTCGCCGCGCCTGTGCGAAAGCCTGCTCGGCTTGTAGGCCGGCCCGAGCCCACATGCGCTCGGGTCCGGCGTCCGGAACCGGCCCACTGCCGGGCCGGCGCCGGATCGGTTACTCGTCTTCGATACCCAGCTCGCGCAGCTTGCGCGTGATGGTGTTGCGGCCGATCCCCAGGCGCGAGGCGGCTTCCACGCGACGGCCCCGGCTGGCATCCAGCGCGCTTTGCAGCAGGATCTTCTCGAACTGGCGCGTCAGTGTCGCCATGACTGCGGGCTCGCCGCGCTCCAGCCGGTACTGCGCATCGCGCAGCAGCGAATCCTGCCAATTGCGCGGCGCGCCGTCCTCAGCCGGTTCCGCGGCGTAGGCGCCCGACTGAACCACCGTACCCACGCCAGCCGTCGGCGTCGCGGGCCGCATGGGTGCGGACCCGGGCTGCGGCTGATGTTCCATGGCCCGGATTTCAGGCGGCAGGTCGATACGATCCACTGTCTGGCCCGGCGCCATCACCGTCAGCCAGTGGCAGAAGTTTTCCAGCTGGCGCACGTTGCCCGGGAAGTCGAACTTGGTCAGCACGGCCAGCGCCTCGGGCGTCAGCCGCTTGACGGGCACGCCCAGCGTGCGCGCACTGGCGGTCAGGAAGTGCTGGGCCAGCGCGGGAATATCCTCGACCCGCTCGCGCAGCGGCGGCAGCCGCAGGCGGATCACGTTCAGGCGGTGAAACAGGTCTTCGCGGAAGAGGCCCTGCTCGACCCGCTGCTCCAGCGGCTGGTGCGTGGCGGCCACGATGCGCACGTCCACGCGCACGGGCTGCGCGCCGCCGACCCGGTAAAAGCTGCCCTCGGCCAGCACGCGTAGCAGTCGCGTCTGCAACTCGATCGGCATGTCGCCGATTTCGTCCAGGAACAGCGTGCCGCCATGCGCCTCTTCGAAGCGGCCGCGGCGCAGGTTATTGGCGCCGGTGAACGCGCCGCGCTCGTGGCCGAACAGTTCGGCCTCCAGCAGGTCGCGCGGAATGGCTGCGGCGTTCAGCGCCACGAACGGTCCGCTGGCGCGCACGCCGTGGCCGTGCAGCGCGCGGGCCACGAGTTCCTTGCCGGTGCCGGACTCGCCGGTGATCAGGACGGTGACCTTGGACTGCGCCAGCCGGCCGATCGCGCGAAAGACTTCCTGCATGGCGGTGGACGACGATTGCGTCATCATCCAGCGCTCGTTGTTCTGCGCCGCTTCGCCCTGCCCGTCCGGGCTTTCGGGTTGGGCCGATTCCTGCATGGCGCGCTGGATCAGCGCGACGGCCTCGTTCACGTCGAACGGCTTGGCCAGGTAATCGAACGCGCCGCCCTGGAAGGCGGAAACGGTGCTGTCCAGATCCGCAAACGCGGTCATCACGATGACCGGCAGACCGGGATGCCGCTCTTTCAGTTGGCGCAACAGCTCCAGGCCGTTGCCGCCGGGCATGCGGATATCCGACACCAGCGCCACGGGCGTTTCACGCGAAAGCGCCTCGAGCACGTCGACCGATTGGGAAAAGCTGCGGGTGGGGACGCCAGCGCGGGCCAGGGCCTTTTCGAGGACCCAGCGGATGGCCTGGTCGTCGTCGACGATCCATACGGGTTTCATCAGTTTGCGGGCTCCATCGGGAGGACCAGGCGAAACTCGGTGCGCCCCGGTCGGGATTCAAATTCGATGATGCCGCCGTGCTGTTGCACGAAGTCCTGCGCCAGGCTCAAGCCCAGGCCGGTACCGCCAGCCCTGGCCGTGACCAGCGGGTGGAAGATGCGGTCACGGATGTGGTCCGGCACGCCCGGACCGTTGTCGATGATGGACAGCACGAGCGCCAGGCGGTGCTGCCGGTGCGCCAGCATGACCTGCCGCGCCACGCGGGTGCGCAGCGTCACCACGCCGGGTTCGGTCTGCGGACCCTGCGGGCGCGCCACCAGTTCCTGCGCGGCGTTGCGCGCCACGTTGAGCACGGCCTGCATCAGGCGGGCGGCGTCGCCCTTCAGGTCCGGCACCGAGGCGTCGTAGTCGCGCTGGATCGTGACGTCGTTGCGGAACTCGGCCTGGATCAGCGCGCAGACGCGCTCGCAGATTTCATGGATGTTCACCGGCCGCGCATTGAGCGGCACACGTTGCGGGCCGCTCAGGCGGTCTACCAGCGCCTGCAGGCGGTCGGCTTCGGAAATGATGACCTGGGTGTATTCGGCCAGGGCTGCGCTGGGCAGCTCGGCTTCCAGCAGTTGCGCGGCGCCGCGCAGCCCGCCCAGGGGATTCTTGACTTCATGCGCCAGGTTGCGCAGCAGTTCGCGGTGGGCTTCGATCTCGTCCACCAGCCGGTGGTTGCGGTCGGCCAGCACGCGTTGCTCGATTTCGCGGGTCTCGATCAGCACCGGCCAACGCTGGCCGGTCAGTCCCACGGTGGTCACGGCGACTTCCACGGATTCGGCGGCGCGGCGCAACGAGGCCAGTTGCCTCACGTCGGCGTACCTGCCGCCCGCGGCGCGGTCGATGGATGACTGGATATTCTCGGGATTGTCGAACAGGGTGGCGGCGGAATGCCCGCCCAGTTGCTTGCGCGAGCGGCCGAACAGGTCCTCGGCGGCGGCGTTGGCGTATTCGATGTGGCCGCGCTCGTTGACCAGGAAGACTGACGTGGCTAGCAGATCGAGAGCTTCAACATTCATTTTCAACGTACCCGAATGGACAGGGGAAAGCGGAACGCGTCCGCGACGGGCGCGCCAACCCGGCGCCCTGCCCGCCGGCGCGGGGCCGGGCGGGCAATTCGTCGGGCGGCTACCTGGTGGTGCGCGTGGTGTAAGCCGTGCTTCTGCCTACCTCATCGCGCTCCCCCCAGCCACGGCCTCAAACCATCAGAGGCTGTAGTACATGTCGAATTCGACCGGGTGCGTCGTCATGCGCAGACGCGTCACATCGGCCATCTTCAGGTCGATGTAGGCGTTGATCATGTCGTTGCTGAACACGCCGCCACGGGTCAGGAACTCGCGATCCTTGTCCAGCGATTCCAGCGCTTCTTCCAGCGAGGCGCAGACGGTCGGGATCTTCGCGTCTTCTTCCGGCGGCAGGTCGTACAGGTTCTTGTCGGCCGGATCGCCCGGGTGGATCTTGTTCTGGACGCCGTCCAGGCCAGCCATCATCAGCGCCGAGAAAGCCAGGTACGGGTTGGCCAGGGGGTCCGGGAAGCGCGCTTCGACGCGGCGGCCCTTCGGGTTGCCGACGTACGGAATACGGATCGAAGCCGAACGGTTGCGGGCCGAGTAGGCCAGCTTCACGGGCGCTTCGAAGTGCGGGACCAGACGCTTGTACGAGTTCGTGCCCGGGTTGGTGATGGCGTTTAGGGCCTTGGCGTGCTTGATGATGCCGCCGATGTAGTACAGGGCGAATTCGGACAGGCCGGCGTAGCCGTTGCCCGCAAACAGGTTCTGGCCGTCCTTCCAGATGGACTGGTGGACGTGCATGCCGGAGCCGTTGTCGCCAACGATGGGCTTGGGCATGAACGTGGCGGTCTTGCCGTAGGCATGGGCCACGTTGTGCACGACGTACTTGACGATCTGGGTCCAGTCGGCGCGCTGCACCAGCGTGCTGAACTTGGTGCCGATTTCGAGCTGGCCGGGAGCAGCCACTTCGTGGTGGTGCACTTCAACCGGCACGCCCATCTGTTCCATCAGCAGGCACATTTCCGAACGCATGTCCTGGAACGAATCGACCGGCGGAACGGGGAAGTAGCCGCCCTTCACGCCCGGACGGTGGCCCGTGTTGCCGCCTTCGAATTCCAGGCCGGTCGACCACGGGGCTTCTTCGGACTTGATCTTGACGAACGTGCCCGACATGTCGGTGTTCCAGGTCACGCCGTCGAACACGAAGAATTCGGGTTCCGGACCGAAGTAGGCGGTGTCGCCCAGGCCGGAGGACTTCAGGTAGGCTTCAGCGCGCTTGGCCAGCGAGCGCGGGTCGCGGTCATAGCCCTTCAGGTCCGACGGTTCGACCACGTCGCACGACAGGATCAGGGTCGGCTCTTCGCGGAACGGATCCAGGTTGGCGGTGGCGCAGTCGGGGATGAGGAGCATGTCGGAGGCTTCGATGCCCTTCCAGCCCGGGATCGACGAACCGTCGAAAGCCTGCCCGCTTTCCAGCTTGTCTTCATCGATAGCGGTGGTGGGCACGGAAACGTGGTGCTCACGGCCAACCGTATCGGTAAAGCGGAAATCCACGAATTTCACTTCGTTATCGGCGATCTGTTTCAGGACGTCTTTCGGGCTTGCCATGTCATCTCCATTAGATAAAAGGGTCGAGGGCTTTGCCCGTCGACTGGCATAAAAGAGGGAAGCAATAAGCGTGCCAGGTTTAGTCCCGGTATTCCCGGGGGGAGGCACGGCAGTCTTGGGGCAATGTAGCACCATCGTGGTGCAAAAGATGGGGCATGATCGCCCCATTTTGGTGCTTGCACCTTACAGGAACATTTCCTGAAGGTCATTGAGGAAGCGCCAGCCCAGGGGCGTCGCGCGCAGGCGCGTGGGATCGGCGTCGAGCAGGCCCCGTTTCGAGGCTGCCTCCAATTGGTGCGCAATGACGGCAAGCGACAAACCGGTGCGTTCGTTGAACGCCGTGGCGGCCACGCCGTCCTTCAGGCGCAGGGCGTTGAGCATGAACTCGAACGGCAGCTCGTCCGGCCCGACCTGCCGGCTCTCGGCCAGATGGCTGCCGTCGCGCGCCATGGCGGCCTGCATCCACGAATCCGGACTGCGCAGCCGCGCTTCGCGCACGATGCGGTCATGAAACGAGAGCTTGCCGTGCGCGCCGGGGCCGATGCCCAGGTAGTCTCCGAACTCCCAGTAATTCATGTTGTGGCGGCAGCGGGCGCCCGGTTTGGCGTAGGCCGATACCTCGTAGCGCGCAAGTCCCGCCGCCGCCAGCTCGGCTTCCACCGCGTCCTGCATGGCGGCGCTCGTGTCGTCGTCCGGCAAGTCTTCAGGCGGAAACTTCGCGAAGACCGTGTTCGGCTCCATCGTCAGGTGATACAGCGACAGGTGCTCGGTGCCGAACGAAATCGCCTGCCGCAGATCGGCCGTACAGGCCTCCAGCGTCTGGCCGGGCAAGGCGAACATCATGTCCAGATTGACGCGGGCCGCCGCCTGCTGCGCCATCTCGATGGCCGCGCGCGCCTGGTTGGCATCGTGAATGCGGCCCAGCTTCTTCAACTGCACATCGTCAAAGCTCTGGATGCCCAGCGAGAACCGCGTGACGCCGCTGGCCGCATAGTCACGAAAGCGCCCCGCCTCGGCCGTGCCGGGGTTGGCTTCCATCGTGATTTCGGCATCAGGCCACAGGTTCAGGTACGCCCGCAGCATTGCCAGCAGCTCGTCCAGGCCGGCCGCCGACAACAGGCTGGGCGTGCCGCCGCCGATGAATACGGATATGACCTGCCTGCCCCAGATGGAAGGCAGCGACTGTTCGAGGTCGCTGCGCAGCGCATCCAGATAGGCGCGTTCGGGAATCTCGCCCGGCGCGGCGTGCGAGTTGAAATCGCAGTACGGGCACTTGCGCACGCACCACGGCACGTGGACGTAGACCGACAGCGGCGGCAGGCTGGTCAGCGTGGCGCCAGCGGGAACAACGAGGCGCGACTTGGTCGCGCCCATATCGTTGCGGATGGGAATGGTGATGGACATGCGAAAAAATTCCTGGCGCCTTGGCGGCGCCGTGGTCAAGCGTGGCTCAGCTTGCTGAGCAGCTCGCGCAGCGCCCGGGCGCGATGGCTGACCCGGTTCTTTTCATCGGGATCCAGCGACGCGGCGGTCAGCGCCATGTCGGGCAGGTAGAAGTGCGGATCGTAGCCAAAGCCGTTGGCACCTTCGGGCACGTCGATGATCTCGCCGTGCCACAGGCCTTCGCCGATCAGCGGACGGGGGTCGTTCTCGGAACGCACCAGCGCCAGGACCGCCACATACCAAGCGCTGCGGTCGGCGACGGACGCCAGGTTGCGCACCAGCAGTGCGTTGTTGGCTGCATCGGACTTTTCGCCGCCGTTCATCTTGGCATAGCGCGCCGAATACACGCCCGGCGCGCCGTCCAGCGCGGCCACGCACAGGCCCGAGTCGTCCGCCAACGCGGGCAATCCGGTCAGGCGACTGGCATGGCGGGCTTTGGCCAGCGCGTTCTCCACGAACGTGACGTGCGGCTCTTCGGCTTCCGGCACGCCGAGGTCGCCCTGCGGCACCAGCTCGATGCCCAGCGGCGCGAACAAGGCGGAAAACTCGCGCAGCTTGCCGGCGTTATTGGACGCCAGGACAACACGGCGCAGGGAGTCGGGAATCTTGGGGGAAGTCATAGGCCGGATTGTATAGGGCGAGGCCGGCGGCGGGCGGGCATCCCACGATACTGGCGTGGGTACCACGTACGTGAGAATTCGTTGTTGACACGGATGTAACAGCGACTGAAGATTGCACGTCACGACATGGCGCAACAACGCAGACATATTTTGTTGTCAATATGACCGATCTTGTCACTGATCGTATCTCAATGCCCCGGCGATGAACTCCATTCACGCTTTGCCACGGCCCGCCGCGGCCCGCGCTCCGCTCAATCCTCCCGGCGGCGCGCCCGCGCACGCCAGCCTGGCTGGCATTCTGCGCGAAAGATTATTGCGGCCGCGCTTCCAGCCTGTGGTCGACCTGTCGCACAGCCGCATCTACGGCCACGAAAGCCTCATCCGCGGTCCCGCCGACACCCCCCTGCACTTTCCCGACGCCCTGTTCGCCGAAGCGCGACGCCAGGGGCTGCACCCGCAGCTTGAACTGGCCAGCTTCCGCGCGGGCGCACGCGGATTCGAACAGAACGACGCTGCGGGCAAGCTGTTCCTGAACCTGTCCGGCTCCGCCCTGCTCCATTATTGGACCCTCTGGGGCCACGACATGCCCGGCAGGCTGCTCAAGGACTGCGCGCTGGAACCGGCCAGCATCGTCGTCGAACTGACCGAGCAGGATCCGCTGTCGGACCGCATGGGCGAACTGCACAACGCCTTTGCCTGCCTGCGCGAGGCCGGCATGCGCATCGCGCTCGACGACTACGGCGTCGGTAATTCCAACCTGCAGCTCTGGGCCGAAACCCAGCCCGAGCTGGTCAAGATCGACCGCTATTTCTTTGACGGCATCGGCCACGACGAGCGCAAACAGAACATGGTGCGCGCCATCCTGAAGGTGGCGCAGCACCTGGGCACGTCAGTCATCGCCGAAGGCATCGAAACCGCCGAGGACCTGGCCGTCGTGCGCGAGCTGGACATCCGCTACGCGCAGGGCTGGTTCCTGGGGATGCCCGACGAAACCCTGCTGACCGAACTGACCCCGCCCCTGCGCGACTCGCTGCGCTCGCGCACGTCGGCGCCGGTGTCGCAGCGCGCCGCCGGCGGCACGGCCATCAGTCTGCGGGTCGAGGCCCCCGCCGCGCTCCTGACCAAGCACACCAACGACGACGTGCATCGCCTCTTCATCGAGCACAAAAACCTGCACGCCGTGGCGGTGGTCGACGCCGACAACCGGCCGGTCGGCATCATCAACCGGCGGGACTTCTCCGAACACTACGCGCAGCGCTACACGCGCGAGCTCTTCGGCCGCGACGCCTGCTCCACCTTCATGAACGCCGAGCCGGTGCTGGTGGACGTGAACGTATCGATCGACCAGCTGAGTCACGTGCTGATTTCCGAGGACCAGCGCTACCTGATGGACGGGCTGATCATCACGCGCGACGGCCGCTATGACGGGCTGGCCACGGGCGAAACCCTGGTGCGCTCGGTGACCGAGATGCGTATCGAGGCAGCGCGCTACGCCAACCCGCTGACGTCCTTGCCCGGTAATATCCCCATCAGCCGGCACATTGCCACGCTGCTGGAAGACGCCGCGGACTTCACGATCTGCTACGGGGACCTGAACAACTTCAAGCCCTTCAACGACGTCTACGGCTACTGGCGCGGCGACGACATGATCATGCTGACCGCCGACGTCATCAAACGCCATTGCGACCCGCAGCGCGATTTCGTGGGGCATGTGGGCGGTGACGACTTCGTGGTGCTGCTGCGCAGTCCGGACTGGATGACGCGCATCGAGCGCATCATTGCCGAATTCAACGAGGGCGCCATGGCCCTGTACGACGAACAGGGCCGCCGCAACGGGGGCATCGAGGCCGAAGACCGTTACGGCGTGCCGCGCTTCTTTCCGTTCGTGACGCTGGGCGTGGGCGCCCTGACCGTCACGCCCTCGTTATGCGAGCGCATCCGCCCTGAGGACATCGCCTCGGCGGCTGCCCATGTCAAGCACAAGGTCAAGCACGGGAACCTGTCGCTCGTGGCCGAGCGCTACACGGGCGCCATCCTGCCGCAGCTCACCGGCTGAGGCTTCGCGCGCCGCCGCCTGCGCGCCCTGCGCAATCTGGAATTTGGCCACGGCCCGGCGCAGTCCCTGCGCCTGGGCTTCCAGCGCCGCCGCAGCGGCCGCCGTCTGTTCGACCATGGCGGCCGTTTCCTGCGTGGACCGCTCGATATCGGCCACCGCATCGTTCACCGACGCAATACCGGACGCCTGTTCGGCGGTGGCGCTGGAAATCTCGTTCACGATCTGCGTCACACGGTCCACGGAAGCCACCATATCGCGCATGGTGTCGCCCGCCAGGTTCACGTGACGCACGCCCGCATCCACGCGCGCGGCCGAGTCTTCGATCAGGCCCTTGATCTCGCGCGCCGCCTGGGCGCTGCGCTGCGCGAGCGACCGCACTTCCCCCGCCACGACGGCAAAACCCTTGCCCTGCTCGCCCGCGCGCGCCGCTTCCACGGCCGCGTTGAGCGCCAGGATGTTGGTCTGAAACGCAATGCTGTCCACCACGCCCACGATCTCGCCGATGCGCCGCGCGCTGTCGGCGATGCCCTGCATGCTGTGCACCACTTCGTCGACGGCCTGGCCGCCGCGCTGCGCCAACTGCGTGGCGCTGACCGCTTGCCGGCTGGCCAGGTCCGCGTTGCCGGCGGTCATTTGCACGGTGTGCGCCAGCTGCGTCATGTTGGCCGACGCTTCCTGCAGCGAGCCCGCCTGCCGGGCCGCGCGGTCCGACATGTCCGCGCCGCCGGCTGCGATTTCGCCGGCGCCGGTATGGATCTCTTCGACGCCCAGACGCACCGACGCGACCGCGGTCGACAGCCCTGTTTGCATGCGGCGCATGGCCGAATACAGCACGCCGATCTCGTTGTCGCCGCGCTGCGTGATCGCGCCGGTCAGATCGCCGTCCGCGATGCGGTCAAAGTGCGCCCCCGCCTCGTTCAGCGGCCGCACGATGCTGCGGCGGAATCCCAGCCGGATCAGGATCGCCAGCACCAGGACGAAACCCAGCACGGCGGCCGCCACCACGATCACACGCTCCAGGGTGCGGCTTGCGCCGGCCACCGCCTCCTGCCCGTGTTCGCGGGCGTAGGCTTGGTAGGCCTCGACCTGCTTCACATAGCCCGCGCCACTGGCGGGCAGCGCCTTGTCCGTCAGCCGGTTGACCTCGATGCCGTTCCAGCCCTGGATCGCCTTGCTCATCGGCGCAAGCGTCTGGTCCGCAAAGGCGGCATAGGCCGTCAGCACCTGGCCGAACAGCGGCGCGCCCTGGGCACTGTCGTCGGGATTGGCGCGCAGGCGCGCCAGACTGGCGGCGGCCTGCTTGAGCAGCCCATCGGCCTGGGCCAGCGACGCGTTGCGCGCGTCTTCCAGCCCGCCTTCCATCGCCGTCTTGGCGTCGGTCAGCGCCGCGCGCGCCTGAAACAGCCGGCTGGTCATATCCGCGAGATCACTCGCCCTTTCGATGCTGCCCCGGCCCAGGGCCTCGATATCGGCGCGGTTGTCGCGCAAGACCGTGATACCCGCCGCCGCAGCGACAGCGAACAGCACGACGAACAACGCAAGAATGGCCGATAGCGCCGTCGTGACTCTCAGATTTTTCCGCATATCCATCCGTGTATAGCCTTGGCCGCCTTCGCGGCAGTGCCACGGATTATGGAGATGCAGTTTGGCAATTTCTTGACACAACCTTGGCGGAAACATGACGCACAGCGGTCATGAAGGTGCGCTTTTGCGTTCAGGAACCCCGTATTAATGATTCGTGAATTGGCACCTGGCCGCCCTTGCGGCACATTCGATCCTGTACCGAACCATTCCTTCACATAGAACAGTCAGCCACATGCACCAAGCCTCCCACGCCTACCAGGACATCCGCGAAGCCGTGCGCGACCTCTGCGCACAATTCCCCTCCGAATATTTCCGCAAGGTCGACGAAGAGCGCGGCTATCCCGAGGACTTCGTCCGCGCCCTCACCGAAGCCGGCTGGCTGGCGGCGCTGATCCCGCAGGAATACGGCGGCTCGGGCCTGGGGCTGACCGAAGCCTCGGTCATCATGGAAGAAATCAACCGCAGCGGCGGCAATTCCGGCGCCTGCCACGGCCAGATGTACAACATGGGCACGCTGCTGCGCCACGGCTCCGAAGCCCAGAAGCGAGAATACCTGCCCCGCATCGCCGCCGGCGAACTGCGCCTGCAGTCGATGGGCGTCACCGAACCCACCACCGGCACCGACACCACCAAGATCAAGACCACCGCCGTCAAGCGCGGCGACCGCTATGTCATAAATGGGCAGAAGGTCTGGATCTCTCGGGTGCAGCATTCGGACCTGATGATTCTGCTGGCGCGCACCACGCCGCTGGATCAGGTCACGCGCAAGTCCGAAGGCATGTCGATCTTCCTGGTCGACCTGCACCACGCGGTCAAGCACGGCATGTCGATCCGCCCGATCCCCAACATGGTCAACCACGAGACCAATGAGCTCTTCTTCGACAACCTGGAAATCCCCGAAGAAAACCTGATCGGCGAAGAAGGCAAGGGTTTCAAGTACATCCTGGATGGCCTGAACGCCGAGCGCACGCTGATCGCCGCCGAGTGCATTGGCGACGGCTACTGGTTTGTCGACAAGGTCACCGCCTACGCCAAGGAACGCGTGGTGTTCGGCCGCCCCATCGGCCAGAACCAGGGCGTGCAGTTCCCCATTGCGCGCGCGCACATCAACGTTGAAGCGGCCAGCCTGATGCGCTACGAGGCCTGCCGGCTGTTCGATGCCCACGAGCCCTGCGGCGCCCAGGCCAACATGGCCAAGCTGCTGGCGGCGGACGCATCCTGGGAAGCCGCCAACGCCTGCTTGCAGTTCCATGGCGGCTTCGGCTTTGCCAATGAATACGACGTCGAACGCAAGTTCCGCGAGACGCGCCTTTACCAGGTGGCGCCCATCTCGACCAACCTGATCCTGTCGTACGTCGCCGAACACATCCTGGGCCTGCCCCGCTCCTTCTGACACGCCATCTTCCGACATGACCGCAGACAAAGACACCCCGCACCTGAGCGCCGAACTCGCGGCCTTTGCCGCCAACCTGCGCTACGAAGACATTCCCGCCCCGGTGCTGCGCCGCGCCGAAGACCTGCTGCTCGATTGCCTAGCTTCCATCCTGGCCGGCGCGTCGGCCCGCGCAGTCCAGGCGATCGACCGCTATGCCGCCGCGATGGGGCCGGCGGATGGTCCCAGTGAAGTCCTGATCACCCGCCGCCGCACCACGCCGCTCTTTGCCGCCATGGTCAACGCGGCGGCCGCGCACGTGGTGGAACAGGACGACGTGCACAACGGCTCGGTCTTTCACCCGGCGGCCGTGGTGTTTCCTCCTGCCCTGGCCGTGGCGCAGGCGCTGGGCTCCTCGGGCCGCGATCTGCTCACCGCCGCCGTGGCCGGCTACGAGGTCGGCATTCGGGTCGGCGAGTTTCTGGGCCGCTCGCACTACAAGATCTTCCACACGACCGGCACGGCTGGCACGCTGGCCGCCGCGGTTACCACCGGCCGGCTGCTGGGCCTGTCCCCTGAGCAGATGCTGCACGCGCTGGGCTCGGCCGGCACGCAGGCCGCGGGGCTGTGGGAATTCCTGCGCGACGCCGCTGATTCCAAGCAATTGCACACTGCCAAGGCGGCCGCGGACGGCATCACCGCGGCCTACCTGGCGCGCGAAGGGTTCACCGGCGCACGCCACATCCTGGAAGGCCCGCAGGGCATGGCGGCCGGCATGTCCACCGACGCCGACCCCAGCCGCCTGTGCGACCGCCTGGGACAGCGCTGGGCGCTGGCCGAAACCTCGTTCAAGTTCCATGCCTCGTGCCGCCACACGCATCCGGCCGCCGACGCGCTGCAGCAGGCGCTGCGCGACAACCACCTGACCGAGGACGACGTCGAACGCGTCGTGGCGCACGTCCACCAAGGCGCCATCGACGTTCTTGGTCCAGTCGTCAATCCGCAGACGGTGCACCAATCAAAGTTCTCGATGGGTACGGTGCTGGCTCTGATCGCGCGCCAGGGCCGGGCCGGTCTGGCGGAATTCGACGCTGGCCTGGACGACCCGGGCGTCGCCGCCTTCCGCGGCAAGGTCGAAATGGCGCTTGATGCGGAAGTCGATGGCGCCTACCCGCAACGCTGGATCGGCAAGGTCACGGTGTACACCCGCGACGGCCGCGTGCTGCATGGCCGCGTCGACGAACCCAAGGGCGACCCGGGCAACACGCTCAGCCGCCCCGAAATCGAGGACAAGACGCTCAGCCTGGGCAGGTACGCCGATGCGGCGACGGAACAGGAGCTGCGCGGATTGATTGCGACGATCTGGGGGCTTGAAAAAGTAGGCAAGGTGGAGGCGCTGTTGCCGAAGTAATTCGCGAATGCCTGAAACTCAGGCACAAACAAAGCCGCATCTGCGGCTTTTTTTGCGTTGTGGCTACGCTGCAAGTGTCTGCGGCAGAAGTCAGACACCGGATTCGCACGACGGACCAGGCGCCACACAGCTCACGCCAGCGCGGCGCGCTGGGCCTTCACCAGGTTGGCAATCCCGTTTTCCGCCAGCACCAGCATCGTGTCCAGCTCAGCCCGCGTGAACGTCGCGCCCTCGCCCGTGCCCTGCACTTCCACGAATGCGCCGCTGCCCGTCATGATGACGTTCACGTCGGCGTCGCAGGCCGAATCTTCCGGGTAGTCCAGATCCAGCACCGCCTGGCCGTTGACCAGGCCCACCGACACCGCAGCGACGGCGTCGCGGATCGGATTGGTGGCCAGATCGCCACGTTTCATCAGCAGACCCACCGCGTCGGCCGCCGCGACCCAGGCGCCCGTGATGCTGGCGCAGCGCGTGCCGCCGTCGGCCTGCAGCACGTCGCAATCAAGGTGCAGCGTGCGTTCGCCCAGCGCCTTCATGTCGAACACCGCCCGCAGGCTGCGGCCGATCAGGCGCTGGATCTCCTGCGTGCGGCCGCTCTGCTTGCCGCGCGCGGCCTCGCGGTCGCCGCGCGTGTGCGTGGCCCGCGGCAACATGCCGTATTCAGCCGTTACCCAGCCTTCGCCCTTGCCCTTCAGAAAAGGCGGTACCTTGTCCAGGACGCTTGCCGTGCAAAGCACATGGGTGTCGCCCGCCTTCACCAGCACGGAGCCTTCGGCGTATCGCGTAAAGCCACGCTCCAGGCTGAACGGACGCAATTGGTCGGCGGCGCGGCCCGACGGCCGGACATTCGTGGGGATGGTGGTCACAACTGGCTCCAGACTTGGCTTAGATTCGCGGCATTGTACGGGCAGGCGTCACAAGACAATCTCGCTTGGAGTATCCTGCCGCGATGTATCCGGTTGAAAACACAGACCCGCTGCCCAGGACCTGGGCGCCGCGGGCCCCGGCGCAACCGGCTCCTATTCCAAGAATCACCAGGACACGCACACCATGATCCGCAGCATGACCGCCTTCGGCAACGCCCGAGCAGACTTAGAACAAGGCACTCTCGCCATAGAACTGCGCAGCGTCAACAGCCGCTTTCTCGACCTGTATTTCCGTCTTCCCGACGAACTGCGCCACGTGGAAACGCCCCTGCGCGAGCTGCTGACCACCAACCTGGGCCGCGGCAAGGTCGAAATCCGCGTGTCCTTCACCCGTGCGGCCAACGCCGACCTGTCCAAGCTGGATCCCGCCTGGCTCGACAGCCTGGCCGAACAGCTGCAGGCCGCGCGCCGCATCATTCCGGACATCGCATCCCCGCGTCTGGCCGAACTGTTCAACTGGCCCGGCCAGCGCGGCAACGACGCCCTGGACCCGCAGATCTGGGGCGCCGCGTGCCTGCAGGCCGCGCAGCAGGCCCTGACCCAGCTTCAGGAAGGCCGCGAGCGCGAAGGCGAACGCCTGGCCGGCATGATGCGCGAATGCGCCGATGGCGTCGCGCGCGTCGTGGACATCGTGCAGGCGCATCTGCCGCAATTGCTGGCTGACCACCGCGAGCGCCAGGCCGCCAAGCTGCGCGAAAGCGTCGAATCCGCATTCCCCGGCGGATTCACCCACATTTCCGGCGCGGAACTGTCCGAACGCCTGTCGCAGGAAGCCAACCTCTTTGCCCTGCGCATCGACGTGGCCGAAGAACTGTCCCGCTTGCGCTCGCACCTGGAAGAACTGCGTCACCTGCTGTCCGACGGCGGCGGCAAGCCCGCGGCCGGCAAGAAGAACGCCGGCAGCGCGGGCAAGCGCCTGGATTTCCTGTTCCAGGAAATGAACCGTGAAGCCAACACGCTGGGTTCCAAGGCCGGCAGCATGGAAGTCACCCGCGCCGCCATGGACCTGAAGCTGCTGATCGAGCAGATGCGCGAGCAGGCGCAGAACATCGAGTAAGGGGCGCGGCGCCCGCGGGGGTTGCTACCCCCGCCTGCCGGCCACCCTGTTAGCGGCTCTCGCCCGTCGCCGGCTCGCCCCGCAGGGCCGAATCCAGGTATTCGCTACGGGCGCGCGCGTCCGGAAAACGCATGTCGCGGTAGCTGACAAAGCGCGAACCGCGCGTCAGGCGGTAGCCGGCCCAGATCAGCAAAAAGAGCGGAATGCCGATGTAGGTGGCGACCACGCCGCCCCACTGGATCTTGTCCTCCAGGAACGCCTGGTAGTTCTGACCCAAGGTGATGATCAGGCACAGCACGAACGCGAAGATCGGACCGAAGGGGAAGAACGGGGACACATACGGCAGATCCGCCAGGCTGTTGCCCTGCTTCACGTAACCCCGCCGGAATCGGTAATGGCTGATGGCAATGCCCAGCCACGCAATGAACCCGGTCATCCCCGACGTATTGAGCAGCCAGATATAGACGTCGTTGGGACTGAAGAGAAAGGTGAAAAAGCACAGCGCCGCGACGACGGTGGTGGCCAGCAGCGCCCACAGGGGCACGCCGCTACGCGAAATCCGGCCGAAGATCCGCGGCGCCTTGCCTTCGCGCGCCAGGCTGTAGAGCATGCGCGTGGCCGCATACATGCCCGAATTGCCGGCGGACAGCACCGACGTCAGCACCACGGCGTTCATCACGGAGGCCGCACCCAACAGTCCTGCGCGTTCGAAGATGAGCGCGAACGGGCTGACGCTGATGTCCTCGACATCGTTGCGCAGCAAATGCGGATCGGTATAGGGAATCAAGAGGCCGATGACCAGGATCGCCGCCACGTAGAACAGCAGAATGCGCCAGAACACCTGGCGCACCGCGCGCGGCAGATTGCGGGCCGGATCCTTGGATTCTCCTGCGGCAATGCCGATCAGTTCGGTGCCCTGGAACGAAAATCCCACCACCATCGCCACGCCGATCAGCGCGGCAAAGCCGCCCGCGAAGGGCGCGTCGCCCACCGTCCAATTGGCCAGCCCGCCCGTCTCGCCACCGCGGATGATGCCCAGCAGCATCATCACGCCCATGGTGACGAAGGCCAGCACCGCAATCACCTTGATCAGCGCAAACCAGAATTCGGCCTCGCCGAACCCACGGGCGGACATGGCGTTCAGTCCGAAAGTGATGGCCAGGAACAGCGCGCTCCAATAGAAGCCGGGCACGTCGGGAAACCAGTACGCCATGACGAGCTGCGCCGCGACCAGGTCGACCGCCACCGTCACCGCCCAGTTGTACCAATAGTTCCACCCGAGCGCGAAGCCGAAGCCGTCTTCGACATAGCGCGCGCCATAGGTCGAGAACGAGCCGGACACCGGCATGGCGGCCGCCAGTTCGCCCAGGCTGGTCATCAGGAAATAGACCATGATGCCGATCAGCACATAGCCCAGCAGCGCGCCGCCGGGGCCGGCCTTGGCGATGGTCGCGCCCGACGCCACGAAGAGTCCGGTGCCGATGGACCCGCCGACCGCGATCATGGTCAGGTGGCGCGCCGACAGCGTGCGCCGCAATTCGGACGGCCTGTCCGCCTGCGCGTTGCGCGTGCCGCCTGAGCGACGGTCATCGTTTTCCGATGGTGCCAAAATGCGTTCCTTCACGTCTGGATGGCGCTCGCGCAATACGCTGCGAACGCCCTGGGATTACCGAGCAACGCGCGAGAATAGCGCAATCGGCCCCGACATGAAAAATGGCCGGGAGCTGGGGACGGATTCGCCCCGGAGCCCTCCCGGCAGCGGCCGTCTTATTGAAACGCCGTTTCCATGAACGTGCGCAGCTTGCGCGAATGCAGCCGCTCCGGCGGCATGTCGCGCAGCCGCTCCAGCGCCCGGATGCCGATTTCCAGATGCTGGTTGACCTGACGCCGGTAAAAGGCGCTGGCCATGCCGGGCAGTTTCAGTTCGCCGTGCAGCGGCTTGTCCGACACGCACAGCAAGGTGCCGTAAGGCACCCGGAAGCGGAATCCGTTGGCCGCGATCGTGGCCGATTCCATGTCCAGCGCAATCGCGCGCGACTGGGCAAAGCGTTCCACCAGATCGACGTGGTCGCGCAACTCCCAGTTGCGGTTGTCGATTGTCGCCACGGTGCCCGTGCGCATGATGCGCTTCAGGTCCCAACCGGACAGCCCGGCCACTTCTTCGACCGCCTGCTCCAGCGCCACCTGCACTTCCGCCAACGCCGGCACGGGCACCCAAGTGGGCAGATCGTCATCCAGCACGTGGTCTTCACGGACATAGCCGTGCGCCAGGACGTAGTCGCCCAGGCGCTGGGAATCTCGCAGGCCGGCGCAATGGCCAAGCATCAGCCACGCGTGCGGACGCAGCACGGCGATGTGGTCGGTGATCGTCTTGGCGTTCGACGGCCCGACGCCGATGTTGACCAACGTGATGCCGGAGTGATCGCCGCGCACCAGGTGGTAAGCCGGCATCTGCGGCAAGCGCACGGCCTGGGCCTCGTCGCCCGGACCGCTTTCGCCACGGCGCGTGATGCGGTTGCCGGGCTCGACCAGCATTTCATAGTCTTCGTTGCCGCTGGACATCAGGGCGCGGGCCCGGGCGCAGAACTCGTCGACATAGAACTGGTAGTTGGTGAACAGCACGAAATTCTGGAAGTGCGTGGGCGCCGTCGAGGTGTAGTGCTGCAGCCGGTGCAGCGAATAATCCACGCGCTGCGCGGTAAACGGCGCCAGCGGCTTGGGTTCGCCTTCCTTGCCGCGCCACGATCCGTTCACGATGGCGTCGTCGGTGACCGCCAGATCCGGCACGTCGAACAGGTCGCGCAGCGGGCGCTTGAGCGCCTCGAGGTGCTCGCCTTCCACGTAGGCGCCCTCGGGAAACGCGAAATGCAGCGGAATCGGGGAATCCGACTCGCCCACTTCGACCGCCACCCGATGGTTCTGCAACAACTGGCCGATCTGCTCGATCAGGTAATCGCGAAACAGGACCGGCTGTGTGATGGTGGTCTGGTAGTAACCCGGTTCGGCCACGTGGCCATAGGAAAGCCGGGTGTCGATGGGATCGTAGGTTTCGACGACGATGCGGATGGCCGGGTAGTAGGCGCGGAATCGCGCGCTGCCATTGCCCGTGCCCTTCAAGACCTCGCGAAACGCGGTACGCAGGAACGCCGTATTGCGCGCATAGATTTCCGCCAGCCGGTCTACGGCGGACAACGCGTCCTGGAAGGGTTCAAACGGCAGGGCCTCAGGCCGGTTCATGGACGACAAAGGGTGTACTGCGTTCATCATTGAGCTTTACTCCGCCTTCTTATCTGTCTTTTTTGGCATCGGCTTTGCGCAACGGCAATACCGAGGGCCGATGCGGTCGATTATGCCCGAGGCGTTGGGCAATGAAATGTCATCAGGGCCGCCGTCGTGGCTATCGCACGCAACGGCCCGCTCATACGCGATTTCCGATGAGCCTGTTACGTGGCGCGGTGGGCGCACAGTAACAACAGGCCGGTGATTATGCTGCATTGCACTACAAATGTAATGAAACATTATTACACTATAATCTTGAGGCGTTTCTTGCTTTCTGCCTGGAAACCGCTCCCCTTTCCGCCGGCTTGCCTCATAGGCAAAGCCATGCCGCCCACTCCGATTTCTGAAGTGACGTAATGACGCCGCCCACGCGAAAGTTTCGCTTTACCCAATTCCGCACGCCCGCATTTCTGTCAGCGCCCCTGCTGGCCCTGACGCTCTCCTGGATTCCTGGCGCCGCCCAAGCCTCGCTGGCCGCCGAACAAGCCCGCCCCACCCTCAGCGGCTTAAGCCTCGCGCAAGAGCCCACCGTCCTGACGCTGCGCGAGCGCGTCGTGCAGGCCGGCCTGGAGGCCATCGGCACGCCCTACAGCTGGGGCGGCGATGACGCCGACGGCTTCGATTGCAGCGGGCTCGTCCTGTATGTCTACCGCGAAATCGCGGGCCTGGAGCTGCCGCGCACCGCGCGCGCCCAGCGCAGCGAAGGCAAGACCGTGTCCGCCAAGAAGGAACTGCGCCCCGGTGATCTGGTGTTCTTCGCCACCCGTGGACGCGGCGTCACCTCGCACGTCGGCATCTATATTGGCCAGAACAAGTTCGTTCATGCCCCCCGCCGCGGCACCAAGGTACGCGTCGACGACATGAAGACGGCCTACTGGTCCAAACGTTACCTGGGCGCCCGCGCCTATCTGGATACCCCGCCCAAGCAACTGCTTGCTCAGGCCTCACGCTAAGCGCAAGGCCGGCGGACGGCGCCCACTGGGCGCCTGGGGATGAACGCAAAAACGCCGGCACGCTCGTGCCGGCGGTTTCGTTCCTTAAATGACGCTCAGCCCCGGCCCACGAACGGCATGTTGGTGGCCATGAGCGTCATGAACTGCACGTTGGCGTCCAGCGGCAGACGGGCCATTGCGGCCACGGCCTGCGCCACGTGCGCAACGTCCATGCGCGGTTCGACCTTGGTGCTGCCATCGGCCTGCAGGATGCCGGCAGCCATGCGCTCGGTCATTTCCGTGGCGGCGTTGCCGATATCGATCTGGCCGCATGCAATGTTGTAGGCCCGGCAATCCAGGGAGATCGACTTGGTCAGCCCGGTCACCGCGTGCTTGGTGGCGGTATAGGCAATGGAAAACGGCCGCGGCGCGTGCGAGGAAATCGAGCCGTTGTTGATGATGCGGCCGCCTCGCGGGTTCTGCGCTTTCATGATGCGGATCGCAGCCTGCGCGCACAGGAACATGCCCGTCAGGTTGGTGTCGACGACTTCGCGCCACACGGCAACCGGCAATTCCTCGATCGGCACGGCCGGCGCGCCGCGCCCGGCGTTGTTGAACAGCACGTCCAGGCGGCCGTATTCGCGCTGGGCGGTATCGAAGAGATCGCGGACTGCCTGCTCGTCGGATACGTCCGTGGGCACGACGAGTGCCCGCAGACCGTCTTCCCCGGCGGCCGTCCGGGTGGCTTCCAGGGGCTCACGCCGGCGGCCCGCCAGCACGACCCGGTAACCCTGCGCCAGGAATTCCAGCGCGACTGCGCGGCCAATGCCGGTGCCGGCGCCCGTGACCAGGGCGACGCGGGGCGGATCGATCTCGTTCGTGTTCATCGGATTCTCCGTCTTATGAATGCGCGAAATCCTACCCGAATCGTCTTACGGATGCTGCAAGCGAAGGTTCCAGGCGCGACACACTTTCTACATTCCCGCCAAAGGGATGACACGCGCCCGTTGCGCCGCCCACACTGCGCGTCGGTAGTCTGGATCCAACGTCCGCCCGGCTGGATCCAACGTCCGCCTGGCATGGCTTCACGCGTTGCCGGAGCGCGCGGCCAACCGCGCGATTTGCTATTCTTCGAGTCTCAGCATCACAGCCGGTCACATTCATTCATGCACGCCACTCCCGGAAACGTCTTCATGGTCGTCGCGCCCAGCGGCGCCGGCAAGTCCAGCCTCGTGAAGGCCCTGCTTGCCCAGGACTCCTCCATCCTACTTTCCATTTCCTGCACGACGCGCGCGCCCCGCCCCGGCGAAGAAGACGGCCGCGAATACCGGTTTGTTTCGATCGACGATTTCAAGCGCATGCGCGAAGCGCAGAACCTGCTGGAATGGGCCGAAGTCCACGGCAATTTCTACGGCACGCCGCGCGACCGCATCGACGAGGCGACCAGCCAGGGACGTGACGTGCTGCTGGAAATCGACTGGCAAGGCGCGCGCCAGGTGAAGCAGCGTTTTCCGCGCGCGATCGGCATTTTCGTGCTGCCCCCGTCCATCGACGAGCTCGAAAGCCGCCTCAAGGCGCGCGGCCAGGACGAGCCCCAAGTCATCGCCCGCCGGCTGATGGCCGCAGGCGGCGAAATCGCCCATGCGCCTGAATGCGAATATGTTATTATTAATCAAGAATTTAGCGTAGCCCTGTCGGAGCTGACCCAAATCGTCAGCGCCGCACGGCTGCGTTTTTCGTCTCAGGCCGCCCGTCACGCCGAGTTGTTTGCGCAACTTGGCATCCCGGCCGAACACTGAGCCGAACGCATTCTCCCCATCATCCATCAGCACCAGGTGTCCTAATGGCTCGCATCACTGTCGAAGACTGTCTGAATCAAATCCCCAATCGTTTCAAGCTCACGCTGGCCGCGACGTACCGCGCCCGTGAATTGGCGCAAGGCCACGCCCCGCGCCTGGACAGCAAGGACAAGCCCACGGTCACGGCCCTGCGCGAAATCGCTGGCGGACTCACCGGCGTGGAAATGCTGCGTAAAGTTCCCACCTGATACGCTCCGGGGGGCTGCAAGCATGGCTTTTCCCGGGCTGAAGTACGCTTCATCTGGTCTGCTTGCCGCACTACGTGCCGGCTCCCGTCTCGGGCGCCGCACGGGCAAGAAAGACAAGAATTCCCCCACGCCACCGTCCGTCGCCGCACAAGAAGCGGCGGACGCGACCGGATCCCCGGTCGCCTCGCTGGCGCCGCTGACCGAAATCATCGGCAGCTATCTCGACAAGAATGATGTAGAGCGCGTGCGCGAAGCCTATCGCTTTGCGGACCAGGCGCACCTGGGCCAGTTCCGCGCCAGCGGCTCGCCCTACATCTCTCACCCCATCGCCGTCACCGAAATCTGCGCGGGCTGGAAGCTCGACGTCAACGCGCTGTCTGCCGCCCTGCTGCACGACGTGATGGAAGACCAGGGCATCGCCAAGCACGAGCTGGCCGAGAAATTCGGTCCGGAAGTCGCCGAGCTGGTCGATGGCCTGTCCAAGCTGGACCGCCTGGACTTCGCCACCAAGGCCGAACAACAGGCAGAGAGCTTCCGCAAGATGCTGCTGGCGATGGCGCGCGACGTGCGCGTCATCCTCATCAAGCTGGCCGACCGGCTGCACAATATGCGCACGCTGGACGCGGTCAATCCCGAAAAGCGCCGCCGCATCGCCCGCGAAACCTTGGACATCTATGCGCCCATTGCGCATCGGCTCGGCCTGAACCTGCTGTTCCGCGAACTGCAGGATCTGTGCTTTGCCGCGATGCACCCGAACCGCTACCAGGTGCTGTACAAGGCCGTCCTGGCTGCGCGCGGCAACCGCCGCGAGGTCATCACCAAGATCGCCGACTCCGTACGGGCCGCCCTGCCCGCGGCCGGCATCGAGGCCGAAGTCAGCGGCCGCGAAAAGACGCTGTTCGGTATCTACCGCAAGATGGTCGACCAGAAAAAGTCCTTCTCGGACGTGCTGGACATCTACGGTTTCCGCATCGTGGTCCACACGCTACCCGAGTGCTATCTGGCGCTGGGGACGCTGCATCAGCTGTTCCGCCCGGTGCCCGGCAAGTTCAAGGACTACATCGCCATCCCCAAGGTGAACGGCTATCAGTCCCTGCACACGACGCTGGTCGGCCCCTACGGCACGCCGGTCGAGTTCCAGTTCCGTACGCGCGACATGCACCACGTCGCCGAGGAAGGCGTCGCCTCGCACTGGCTATACAAGGGCGCGGATCTGACGCTCAACGATCTGCAAAAGCGCACGCACCAGTGGCTGCAATCGCTGCTGGACATCCAGAGCCAGACCGGCGATTCAGGCGAATTCCTCGAGCACGTCAAGGTCGACCTGTTCCCGGACGCCGTGTACGTTTTTACGCCGCGCGGCAAGATCATTTCGCTGCCCCGCGGCGCCACGCCCGTCGACTTCGCCTACGCGATTCACACCGACATCGGCAATCAGGCCGTCGCGGCCAAGGTCAATGGCGAGTTCGTGCCGCTGCGCACCGAACTGAGCAGCGGCGACACCGTGGAAATCGTCACGTCGCCGGCCTCGCGCCCCAATGCGCAATGGCTGAACTATGTGCGCACCGGCCGGGCGCGTTCTGAAATCCGCCACTACCTGCGTACCGTCAAGTACGAAGAGTCGGTGGCTTTCGGCGAACGCTTGCTGGCCCAGGCAATGCAGGAATTGCACATGCCTTTGCCCGCCACCGACGACCCGGGCTGGCAAAAGCTGGCGCGCAGCACCGGCGCCAGTTCGCGCGAGGAAATCCTGGCCGACATCGGACTGGGCAAGCGGCTTGCCGCGGTGGTTGCCCGCCGATTTGCGCCGGAGCACCAACTGGTCGCCACCACGGCCGCCGCGGTCGACGAACTGACCTCGGCGCGCAGCGCCCCCATCCTGATCCAGGGCAACGAAGGCCAGGCGGTGCAGCTGGCGCCTTGCTGCGGTCCGCTGCCCGGCGATCCCATCGTGGCCGGAATGCGCATGGGTCACGGCCTGGTGGTGCACACGGCCGATTGCCCCGTCGCGTTGCGCCAGCGCCTGCGCGAGCCCGAGCGGTGGATCAACGTGGGCTGGGACGCGCAGACCGCCAAGCATCTGGCGACGCGTCTGGACATCGTCACGCGCAATGAACGCGGCGTGTTGGGACGGCTGGCAGCGGAAGTCACCGCCGCCGACGCCAATATCATGCATGTCACGATGCACGACGACGCCGTGTCCACCGTGTCGCTGCACCTGACCATCCAGGTCGACAGCCGCAAGCATCTGGCCCAGGTCATCCGCGCCATCCGGCACGTGCCGCAGGTGCAGAAGATCGTCCGCGTGAAGGGCTGAGGCCCTACTTACCGCGCACACCAAAAAAAGGCGTCCGGCCACAAGCCGGACGCCTTTTTCATGTCAGGTCACGTGCTGCAGGAAGTCCTTCAAGCGCTGGCTGGGCGGATTGCTGAGCAGCTCCTCCGGCGGACCATCATGAGCGATCTTGCCGGCATCGATGAAGATCAGCCGGCTGCCGACCTTGCGCGCGAATTCCATCTCGTGCGTCACGACTACCATCGTCATCCCCTCCTCGGCCAGGTCGCGCATGACCTTCAGCACTTCGTGACGCAGTTCGGGATCCAGCGCGGACGTGGGCTCGTCGAACAGCATCAGCTTGGGCATGATCGCCAGCGCGCGGGCAATTGCCACACGCTGCTGCTGCCCCCCGGACAGTTCCGAAGGGTAGTGATTCATGCGTTCGGCCAGCCCCACCTTTGCCAGCAACCCCTGAGCAAGCTGACGGGCCTCGTCGCGGCTCTGACCCCGGGTGTGGACGGGTCCGAACATGACGTTTTCCAGTGCCGTCATCTGCGGGAACAGATTGAACTGCTGGAACACCATGCCCGCCTCGCGCCGGATCTCGCGTACGGTGGCCGGGTCGCCTTTCACACTGAGGCCATCGACCAGCAGGTCGCCGTCGTTGATCGTCTCCAGCACGTTGATGCAACGCAGGAAAGTGGACTTGCCCGAGCCTGAAGGCCCGACCACCACTACGACCTCGCCAGCATCGATGTTGAGCGAGATGCCGTTCAGCACCGTCGAGTCGCCAAAGCGTTTGGTGACGTTATGAAATTCAACCATGCTCATATGATGCGCATCCTCTTTTCGACCAGATGCAGGGTCAATGCCATCAGCCCCGTGAGGATCAGATAGATGATCGCCACGGCGGACCAGATTTCGACCGCCCGGAAATTGCTGGCCATGATTTCCTGCCCTTGACGGGTCAGTTCCGCCACGCCGATCACGATGAACAGCGACGAATCCTTAAGGCTGATGATGCACTGGTTGCCCAGCGGCGGAATCATGCGCCGGAACGCAACGGGACCAATGATGTGCAGCAGGATCTTGTGAAACGGCAGGCCCATCGCCTGCCCTGCTTCCTTCAGGCCCTTATGGACCGACAGCAGCGCCCCCCGCACGATTTCCGAGATGTACGCCCCCGAGTTGATGATGAGGGTGGCGATCGCCGCGAATTCGGCGTCGACCCGGATGTCTGCCAGCAGCGGCAGCGCAAAGTAGATGAACATGACCTGCACCACGATCGGCGTGCCGCGGATGACCGCGACATAGACCTGCGCGATGCCCGACAAGATCGCGTTCCCGTAGGCCCGCGTCACGCCCGACAGCGCCCCGAGCAGAAAGCCGCCCGCCAGGCCCCAGAACGTGATCTTGATGGTCATGAGCGTACCCGTCAGCAGATTGGGTAACGCTTCCTCGATGACAGCCCAGTCAAACTCCACGATCTTCCCCCTATGGCGCGCAGCGGCGCGCCCGCATCATGGCGGACGCGCCTCGCGGTCGGGAGCGGTGACGCTTGCCACCACCGAATCCGGCAACGCGCCGGACCCGGTCCTTCACCGCGGCTTACACGGCGCGTCCGTGAAAAGTGCCGCTTGCCGAGCCGGTCAGGGCTTCTTGCCGAACCACTTGGTGTAGATCGCGTCGTACTCGCCGCTGGCCTTCAGGTTGGCGAGCGCCTTGTTGACCTCGGGGACCAGTTCGCTGCCCTTCGGGAAGGCAATGCCGTAGAAGTCGCCGCTCTTGACCGAGCCGACCACCTTCACGCGGCCCTTGCCGGCCGTATTGGCGTAATACTGGACGTTCGGCGTGTCGTGGACGGCGGCATCGACCCGGCCGGTGGCCAGTTCAAGATACGCGTTGTCGATGTTGGGGAACAGCTTGAGCTTGGCGTCCGGCACCTGGGCCTTCAGGAAGTCCACGGTCGCGGTGCCCGTCTTGACGGCGACGGTCTTGCCGGCCAGGGACTTGGCGTCCTTGATGTCGGTGTTCTTTTCGCCCACCAGGATGGCCAGGCCGCTTTCGTAGTAGGGATCCGAGAAGTCGATGACCTTCTTGCGGTCGTCGCGGATCGTGATGCCCGCAAGCGCGGCGTCGATGTTCTTGGTCTGCAGGCCGGGAATGATGCCGGCGAAGTCCATCGGTTGCAGCTTGTACTTGAGGTTGAGTTCCTTAGCGATGGCCGCCCACAGATCGACGTCGAAGCCGACGTACGTGTTGCCCTGCTTGAATTCGAACGGCACGAAAGCGGTATCGGTGGCCACCACCAATTCCCTGCCCTGGGCCTGAGCGGCCGACGCGGCGCCGAACAGGGTCAGGGACAGGCCCACCATAGCGGCGGCGACTTTACGTTTGATCATGAAACTCTCCTCTTGGGGAGCGCCAGGCACCCCGGGCTTGTTGTAAGGGCATGATTCCTGGGCCGCGCCGGGTTCGCCGGCGCAACTTATCGACGATCTTAACGCATCGGATGGAGCCCGGCGGAACGGCAGACCCCGTACAATCCGCGAGACATCCGGAGGTTTTCGATGGCCTGCAAATACGTACGCATCGCTGGAAACCGCCGCCAGGTCGGCGTGGCGCTGGGCAAGCTGGCCCGTCCCATCATGGGGTCCTATCTGGAACAGAGCGGCACCTGGGAAGCCCTGCGGCCGTGGCGCGGTCATCCTTTCGTCGACGAGCTGGCGCAGCAGACGCAGGCCGCCCTGCCGCAGATCTGGGATGAATTCGAAGGTTTGGCCGAAGGTCTGCGCATGCCGCTCAAGGACGTGCTGCTATGGCATTGCCGCGGCGATCTGCTGCACAGCACCACGGATGGCTGCACATCGGCCGCCCTGCGCACCGCAGACGGCACGCGCTGGATCGGCCACAACGAGGACGGCGACCCCTATCTGTATGGCCGCTGCCATCTGGTGGACGTGGCGCTGGACGACGCGCCGGGTTATCTCAGCTTCTATTACCCAGGCTCCCTGCCCGGCCACACCTTCGCCGCCAATCGCGTGGGCCTGGTGCAGACCATCAACAACCTGCGTACCCGGCAGCGCCATGCGGGCGTGCCCCGCATGTTCGCGGCGCGCGCGGTCCTGGACTGCACGACGCTGGACGAGGCGGTGGCGCTGCTGCACGACCTGCCCCACGCCGGCGGTTTTCATCACACGCTGGGCGCGGCGTCGGACCCACGCCTGCTCAGCGCCGAGGTCACGCCGGGTTCGGTGTCCATTCAGGAGATCGGCCGGCGCTACGGCCACGCCAACCACATGGTGCACGCGGCCACCCGCGGCCAGGCGCAGATCGTCACCGATTCGTCGCGGGCGCGGCAGAACCGGATCGAAGGCCTGGTGGATGGATGGCTGCCGGAATCAGGCAGCGCCGACATGCTGGCTGCCCTGCTGGATACCGAGGGCAAGCTGCCGATCCTGCGGACCGCCAAGGACGATCCCGACGACGAGAACACCTTGGCGACGGCGATGTTCGAAATAACCGATGAGGCGGTCGTCCTGCGCGTCTACGACCGTAAGGCACGCGCCGATATCGCGCTGGACGTGATGTCCGATCCCGAGTGATCGGGACCGGACACCCTGGCGTGCATCACTGCGCGCCGTAACCGCCGCCTCCGGGCGTTTCCACCACGAAGACATCGCCCGGACGCAGTTGCGCGCTGTCCTGCGGACCGAGTTCCTCGATGGTGCCATCCACGCGTTCAACCGTGTTGCGGCCCATGGCGCCCGGCTCGCCGCCCGCCAGACCAAACGGCGCGTAACGCCGGTTGTTCGACAGGATGGCCGCGGTCATGTCTTCCAGGAAGCGGATGCGGCGTATGCCGCCGTCGCCGCCGGGATACCGGCCCTTGCCGCCCGAGCCCTTGCGAATCTCGTAGGACTCCAGACGGACCGGGAAGCGGAACTCCAGCACTTCCGGATCGGTCAGGCGCGAGTTGGTCATGTGCGCCTGAACGACCGACGTACCCGCAAACCCTTCGTCGTGGGGACCCGCCGCGTCGATGCGCACCGGACCCGCACCCGTGCCGCCCGAGATGGTCTCGTAGTACTGATGGCGCGCGTTGCCGAACGTGAAGTTGTTCATGGTGCCCTGGCTGGCGGCCAGCACGCCCAGCGCGCCATACAGCGCGTTGACGATGCACATGGACGTTTCCACGTTGCCCGCGACCACCGAAGCCGGCGGGTTCGGACGCAGCATCGAGCCTTCCGGCACGATGATGGACAGCGGCACCAGGCAGCCGTCGTTCAGCGGGATGTCGTCGTTGACCATCGTGCGGAACACATACAGCACGGCGGCCACGGCGATCGCGCCCGGCGCGTTGAAGTTGTTGTCCAGCTGCGCCGAGGTGCCCGTAAAGTCGACCACCGCGCTGCGCGCTTCGGTGTCCACCCGTACGGCCACGCGAATCACCGCGCCGTTGTCCAGCGGGTATTCGTAGCTGCCGTCCTTCAGCACCGAGATCACGCGGCGCACGGCCTCTTCGGCGTTGTCCTGCACGTGGCCCATGTAGGCGCGCACGACATCCAGGCCGAAGTGATCGCACATGCGCAAGAGTTCCTGCACGCCCTTTTCGTTGGCGGCGATCTGCGCGTGCATGTCGGCGATGTTCTGATCGGGGTTGCGCGCCGGCCAGCGGCCTGATCCCAGGATCCCGCGCGCGGCCGCTTCGCGGAACTCGCCGTCCTTGACGAGCTGGAAGTTCGTGAATAGCACGCCTTCGTCTTCAACCGTCTTGGAATCCGGCGGCATCGAGCCGGGCGTGGTGCCGCCGATGTCGGCGTGGTGGCCGCGCGATCCCACGTAGAACAGGATCTCGCGCCCCGCCTTGTCGAACACCGGCGTGATGACCGTGACGTCAGGCAAGTGCGTGCCGCCGTGGTACGGATCGTTCACGACGTACGCGTCGCCGGGCCTCATCTTGCCGGCATTGGCGTTCATGACCGTGCGCACGGACTCGCCCATGGAACCCAGGTGCACCGGCATGTGCGGCGCGTTGGCGATCAGGCGGGCCTGCGCGTCGAAGATGGCGCAAGAGAAGTCCAGGCGTTCCTTGATGTTGACCGAGTACGCCGTGTTCTGCAGGCGGTAGCCCATCTGCTCGGCGATCGACATGAAGAGGTTGTTGAAGACCTCGAGCATGACGGGATCCGCCTGCGTGCCGACCTTGCGCTGCTCGCGGCGCGCTTCCACGCGGCGGATCACGAAGTGATCCTGCGCCGTCAGTTCGGCCTGCCAGCCCGGCTCGACGACCGTGGTCTGGTTGGGCTCGGAAATGATCGCGGGGCCTGCAACCACATTGCCGCCAGCCATGTCTTCACGCACGTAAAGCGGCGTGTCGCGCCAGGCGCCGGCGCTGTACATGCTGACCACGCGGCGGGCTGTCAGCGCGCCTTCGCGGGTGCGCGACGTCGACGCTTCGCCCACGCGCTCGCCGCCGCCGGTTGCCTCGACCGAGATGGTCTCGACCACGAGTTCGCGGTTGGGCATCAGGAACGAATAGCGCTGGCGGTAGGCGGCTTCGAAGTCGCGGCGCGCCTGATCCACGTCCGAGTACGCCACTTCCAGCGCGGTGTCGGTGCCGCGGTACTTCAGGTGCAGGCGGCGCTGCACCGTGATGTCGGCTTCGGCGACGTGCTGGCGGCGCAGTTCGCCGACCGCCTGGCCCGCCAGAACATCCAGTTCGTCCTTCAACTCGCCCATCAGGCTCGCGTCCAGCACCTTCTCGACCGTCTTCTGGCGCATGTCGGTCTGATCCGCCAGCCCCATGCCATAGGCCGACAGCACGCCGCCCAGCGGGTGCGCGAACACTGTCGTCATGCCCAGCGCGTCGGCCACCAGGCAGGCGTGCTGTCCGCCCGCGCCGCCGAATACGGTCAGCGCGTACTCGGTGACATCATGGCCGCGCTGCACCGAGATGCGCTTGATGGCTTCTGCCATGTTGCCCACGGCGATCTCGAGAAAGCCTTCGGCAAGCTGCTCGGGCGACATCTCGCGGCCCGTGGCGGCGCGCACTTCATCAGCCATCGCGGAAAAGCGTTCGACCACGGCGTCGCGGTCCAGGGCCTCGTTGGCATCGGGACCGAACACCTTGGGGAAGAAATCGGGCTGGATCTTGCCCAGGAGGACGTTGCAGTCCGTCACTGCCAGCGGACCGCCGCGGCGATAGCACGCCGGTCCCGGATTGGCGCCCGCGGAATCGGGACCGACGCGCAGCCGCGCGCCGTCGAAATGCAGGATCGAGCCGCCACCGGCTGCGACCGTATGGATGCTCATCATCGGCGCGCGCATGCGCACGCCGGCCACCTGGGTTTCGAATTCTCGTTCGAACTCGCCCGCGTAATGCGACACGTCGGTGGACGTGCCGCCCATGTCAAAGCCGATCACCTTCGGGAAACCGGCGATCTCACTGGTGCGCACCATGCCGACGATGCCGCCGGCCGGGCCCGAGAGAATTGCGTCCTTGCCGCGGAAGCGGTGCGCGTCGGTCAGGCCGCCGCTGGACTGCATGAACATGAGCCGGATACCCGGCAGTTCGCTGGCCACCTGATCGACGTAGCGCTTCAGGATGGGCGACAGGTAGGCGTCCACCACGGTCGTGTCGCCGCGCGAGACGAACTTGATCAGCGGGCTGACCTCGTGCGAGACAGACACCTGGGTAAAGCCGATCTCGTTGGCGATGCGCGCGGCCTGCTGTTCGTGGCCGGTGGCGTGCCAGGCGTGCATGAAGACGATGGCGACCGCGCGGATGCCGTCGTCGTACGCTGCCTGCATGTCGCGGCGCAGCGCGGCTTCGTCCAGCGGCTGGATGACCTCGCCGTCCGCTGCGACGCGCTCGTCCGCCTCGACCACGGATTCGTACAGCATCTCGGGCAGCAGCACGTTGCGGTCAAAAAGCCGCGGGCGGTTCTGGTAGGCGATGCGCAGCGCATCGCGGAAACCGCGCGTCGTGACGAGCAAGGTGCGTTCGCCCTTGCGCTCGAGCAGCGCGTTGGTGGCCACCGTGGTGCCCATCTTCACGCACTCGACCTGGTCGGCGGGCACCGGCTGGCCGGGTGCGATGCCCAGCAGCTTGCGGATGCCGGCCACTGCGGCGTCGCGGTACTGCTCGGGGTTTTCCGACAGCATCTTTGCGGTGGTGGTCGTGCCATCGGGACGGCGCGCCACGATGTCGGTGAAGGTGCCCCCACGGTCAATCCAGAATTGCCACTTCATAGGTGTCCTTGAAAACAAGAGACCGCCGGAGCGCGTTCGGCCACGGTCGGGTTGCTGACAGATCGGGGCGTTGCCCCGCATGTTGGGTTCAGAGAGATGTCGCGGCGCGGGCCGCCTGGTCGTACAGGCCGGACAGCGCGCGCAGCGTGTGCGCCAGTTGCCGGCTGAATTCCAGACCGCCGCCGCCCGGGCCATCCAGGCCCGCGGTCAGGCATTGCTCGCGGATTTCGCCGTAGCGCTTGAGAATCGCCGCGCCCTCGGGCGTGACGCTGTAGAAGACTTCCTTGCTGCTGCGTTCGCCGCGCACCACGCCCAGCCGATCCAATTTCTTTAGCGCATAGCTGACGATGTGGGTGTCTTCGACGTTGAGCGTGAAGCAGATGTCGGCCAGCTTTTTGGGCCGCTCGCGGTGGTAGACGTGGTGAAACACCATCACATCAGTGGGCGTCAGATCGGGCAGGCCTGCGGCCGCCATGCACCGCACCGTCCAGCGGTCGAATGCGTGGCTGGCGATCATGAGGCCGAACTCCACCTCGGAAAGATCGGGCGCGCTGCCGCCGGCAAGATGCGCCGACGAGGCAATCAAAGTGGGGGTCATAGGAGCGGACGGCGGGGTTTAACTGAGCGAAATACTAATAATTTATCTATATTTCATCAATAAAAAATACTAGAACGGGGCAAAAAATCCCTCGTTTCGAGGGAATACCCCTACCGCACGGGCGGCGCCGCGGGCACTTACGGTGCGGTCCACCCCATGGGCAGATTGGCCCGGATCAGCCAGCCCGCGATGGAAATGCGGGCCGCGATGTCGGGCATCTCGTCGCCCGGGCCGAACCAACGGGCGTCGGCGATCTCGTCTTCCTGGATGCGGATGTCGCCTGACACGTAGTCCGCGGTGAACGCGACCATGAGCGAATGCGGGAACGGCCACGGCTGACTGCCGAAGTACTGCAGATTGCCGACCTTGAGGCCGACTTCTTCGAAGACCTCCCGATGGACCGTCTGCTCGATGCTTTCGCCGGGTTCCACAAAGCCGGCCAGCGCTGTGTAGCGCGCCGCTGGCCCATTGGCATGTCGCGCCAGCAGGATGCTGTCGCCCTTGCGGATAAGGACCATCATGGCCGGCGAGATGCGCGGATACGCGGACAGGCCGCAGGCCGGGCAGCGCAGGCAGAATTCGTGCGCCACACGTTCGGCGGGCGTGCCGCAGGCGCCGCAGAACCGGTGGGTGCGCGCCCATTCGGCGATCTGATAGGCGCGGCCGGCCAGCGCCATGCCTTCGTCGTCGAATACGCCGAAGAGCGAACGCAGCTTCTTGAAGGCGTAGCCTTCGGGCGCTTCGAGACCGGGGTCGACGCAGACCGTGCGATACGGCGACCCGGTTTCCATCCAGACCGGCTGCAGAGCCGCAGCCGCCAAGCCAATGCGTTCACACAACGCCGCATCCGGCAACACGCTGGACGATGCTTCGACCAGCAACTCATCACGGCGAAAAACGAAATTCACGCGACCCTCTTCACCACATCTGCGATTCCGCAATCTTAGAAGAAAAAAATGCGCGCCGGATGGCTTGCCATCAGCGCGCAACGCAAACTTCGCGGGGTCATTGAACCTTCAACCAATGAACAACAACTCCCCCTAGGAATTACCCGTAATACGGCGATTTCCCGCGCTTTGTTACCGCACAGCAACATAGAATGGCACGGCATTCAGGCGGCGCGACGCGGCGCCGCGCTTTCTTTTTTTCGCAATGCCTATCGGGTCAGCCCCGTCTTCATCATTCGCAAAGAAGGACCACCATGTACAAGAAAATCTCGCTGTTGACCGGCAGCATCGTCCTGGCATTCAGCGCGGGCGCACAGGCCCAGACCAAGTGGGATCTGCCCAGCGCCTACCCGGCCAGCAACTTCCACGTCGAGAACCTGACGACCTTCATCAAGGACGTCGATTCGCTGTCGCAAGGCAAGCTCAAGATCACGCTGCACAACAATGCCTCGCTGTACAAGGCGCCTGAAATCAAGCGCGCGGTGCAAGGCAACCAGGCGCAGATCGGCGAAATCCTGCTGACCAACTTTGCCAACGAAGACCCGATCTACGAACTGGACGGCCTGCCCTTCCTGGCCACCGGCTACGACGCGTCGTTCAAGCTGTATCAGGCCCAGAAGCCGTTCCTGGAAAAGAAGCTGGCCTCGCAAGGCATGACGCTGCTGTATGCGGTGGCATGGCCGCCCCAAGGCATCTTCGCCAACAAGGACATCAAGCAGATCAACGACATGAAGGGCCTGAAGTGGCGCGCTTACAGCCCCGTCACGGCCAAGATCGCCGAACTGGTCGGCGCGCAGCCCGTGACCGTGCAGCAGGCCGAACTGGCCCAGGCGCTCGCCACCGGCGTGATCGACTCGTACATGTCGTCGGCGTCCACCGGCTACGACACCAAGACGTACGAGTACATCAAGAAGTTCTACGACACCCAGGCCTGGCTGCCCAAGAACGCCATCATCGTGAACAAGAAGGCATTCGACGCGCTGGATCCCGCCACGCAGGAAGCGCTGAAGAAAGCCGGCGCGCAGGCCGAGGAACGCGGCTGGAAGCTGTCGCAGGAAAAGAACAAGTGGTACCAGGCCGAGCTTGCCAAGAACGGCATGGAAACCGTCCAGCCCACGGTCGAGCTCAAGGAAGGCCTGAGCGTGATCGGCAAGCGCATGCTTGAAGACTGGCTCAAGAAGGCCGGTGCGGACGGCCAGGCCATGATCGACGCCTACAAGAAGCAGTGATATCGCCATGCGCCGTTTTCTAGATAGCCTGTACGGCGCGGCCGGCCTGCTGGCCGGCCTGTGCACGATAGGTGTGCTCGTCTCGGTGCTGGCGGCGATCATCGCCCGCCAGCTTAGCTTCAACATACCCGGCACGGACGCCTATGCCGGGTATTTCATGGCCGCTGCGGGCTTCCTTGCGCTGGCCAGCACCTTCAAGCACGGTGAACACATCCGTGTGACGCTGCTGCTCAATTCGCTGAATCCCGCTGGCAGCCGCCGTCTGGACATTTTCGCGTTGGCCGTCGGCTGCCTGCTGGCTGCCGCCTTCGCCTTCTTCAGCATCAAACTGACCTACGACTCCTGGCTGTTCAACGACGTGTCCACGTCGAACGACGCCACGCCGCTCTGGATCCCGCAAACGACCATGGCCGTCGGCACCGTCCTGTTCTTCGTCGCCCTGGTCGATGAACTGGTCCGCCGTTCGCGCGGCGTCGCCGCCGCCACTTCGCAGCAAACCCATGAATGAACTTCTCGTCATTACCTTATTGGTCGTTTCGATCTTCGTCCTGCTTGGCTGCGGGGTCTGGGTCGGCCTGACCCTGGCGGGCACCGCGTGGATCGGTATGGAGATCTTCTCCAGCCGTCCCGCCGGCGACGCCATGGCCGTCACGATCTGGGGCGCCTCGTCCAGCTGGACGCTGACCGCCCTGCCGCTCTTTCTGTGGATGGGCGAGATCCTGTTCCGCACGCGGCTGTCCGAAGACCTGTTCAAGGGGCTCGCGCCCTGGCTGAACCGGCTGCCGGGCCGCCTCTTGCACACGAACGTGATCGGTTGCGCGATCTTTGCCGCCGTGTCGGGCTCGTCCGCGGCCACCTGCGCCACGGTCGGCAAGATGACCATCCCCGAGCTGACGCGCCGCGGCTACCCCGAGGAAAAGATTCTCGGCACGCTGTCCGGCGCGGGCACGCTGGGCCTGCTCATTCCGCCCTCGATCATCATGATCGTGTACGGGGTGGCGGCCGATGTGTCGATCGCCAAGCTGTTCATCGCCGGCATCATTCCGGGCATCCTGCTCGCCTTGCTGTTTAGCGGCTACATCGCCTGGTGGGCCATCCGCAATCCCGGACAGGTGCCGGCGGCGGATCCCGGCCTGACCTTCATGCAGAAGCTGTCCCGCTCACGCCACCTGATCCCGGTGCTGCTACTGATCGGCGCGGTGCTGGGCTCCATCTACACCGGCATCGCCACCGCCACGGAAGCGGCGGCAGTGGGCGTGGTGGGCGCGCTGATCCTGTCGGCGCTGCAGGGATCGCTGAACGGCTCGACGTTCATGCAGTCGCTGCTGGGCGCCACCCGGCTGTACTGCATGATTGCCCTGATCCTGGCGGGTGCGCAGTTCCTCACGCTGGCGATGGGCTATATCGGCCTGCCGCGCGCGCTGGCTGAATGGATCGGCGGATTGGGCCTGTCGCAGTTCGGCCTGATCATGGCGCTGATGGTGTTCTTCATCATCCTGGGCTGCTTCCTGGACGGCATCTCGATCGTGGTGCTGACCATGGGCGTGCTGTTGCCGACGGTGCAGGCCGCGGGCATCGACCTGATCTGGTTCGGCATCTTCATCGTGTTCGTGGTGGAAATGGCACAGATCACGCCGCCGGTGGGGTTCAACCTGTTTGTGCTGTCCGGCATGAGCGGACGTGAACTGCCCTACATCGCGCGCGCATCGCTGCCGATGTTCTTCCTGATGATCGCGGCCGTGCTGCTGCTCTATGCGGTGCCTGGCATCGCCACCTGGCTGCCGCTGCACATGACGCTGTAACGTCGCGCTGACGCCACAAAACCCCGTTCCCGCGAACGGGGTTTTTTCTTTTCAGTTCGCCCGTCAACGGGGCGGCGCGGGTTTATCGGCCTGTAAACCCGGGAAAACGCCGAATATTTTCGATATTCGCCATCCCCCAACTTACTTAGAATCCCCAGTCGCTCGTGTCCGGCAACGGCACGGCGCATTTCTGCAAGCTGGCCTCTGCTCCGGACCCGCGCCAACCCTGGCGTCGGTGCAGCGGCCAGGCATCCGGCTAACCGCCGGGCGCAGCAAGCCAAGCCACAAGCGCGGCGCAACCACAAATCAGCTACACCTGGAGGAGTCCAACATGAAGCGCATCACCTTATCGCTGGCTGCGGCCGGCCTTGGCCTGGCCGCAGGGGCGGCAAGCGCCGAAACCAGCGTCACCCTGTACGGCATCGCCGACGTCAGCATCCGCTACCTGAGCACCAGCTCGGGCGCCGTGGGCGAAGACGGCAGCCGCATCTCCATGGAAAACGGCGCCATCTCCAACAGCCGCTGGGGCCTGCGCGGCTCCGAAGACCTGGGCAACGGCAACCGCGCCTTCTTCCGCTTGGAAAACGGCATCAATCTGCAGAACGGCCGGGGATCGGACACGTCCAAGGCCTTCAGCCGCCTGGCTTATGTCGGCCTGGACGGCGGCAGCATCGGCACCCTGACCCTGGGTCTGCAGAACACCCCCATGTTCGACCTGCTGGCCGACTACTTCGACCCGCTGACCGTCGGCAACTACGAACAGAACGCCTGGCTGCCCGCCGCCATGTCGCGCGTGCGCACCAACAACATGACCAAATACGCCAACACGTTCGGCAATCTGGCCGTGGTGGCATCCTGGGCAAACGGCGACGACTGGGAAGACCGCAAGGCGGGCCAGCAGTACGGCGCCAGCCTGCGCTACACGATCGGCCAGCTTGGCCTGGGCGCCGCGTGGCAGCAAACCTATGCCGCCACCGATTCCGACGAGCGCCAGCGCGCCTGGAACCTGAACGCGTCCTATCAGTTCGAGTCGGCCAAGGTCTTCGCGGGTTACTTCAACGGCCGCGATGAAACGGGCTGGGTCAACGGCGTCATGGGCGGCACCACTACCGCCAGCCTGGACCGCAAGGACAACGGCTACTTCGCCGGCGTGACCTGGCAGGCCACCCCGCGCTGGGCCATCACGGGCGCCGCGTACTACGACCGCAGCGAGAACGTGGTCGTCGAAGGCGACAAGGGCAAGCGCTATGCGCTGGTCGCCGTGGCCGAATACTCGCTGTCCAAGCGCTCGCAACTGTACGGCACCGTCGACTGGAACAAGGTCAGCGATGCCGCCAGCGGCGAAATCGCGGGCAAGAGCAACCAGTTCGGCGCGGCCGTGGGCTACCGCCACATTTTCTAACCCTGTTCCCCCCAAACGCGGGCCCCCTCACGGGCCGGCGCTTGACCCCGCCGCCCCGCGTCCCCAACCGGGGCGGCGCCCCTCCCCGCATCCCCCGGCAGTCTCTCCCCCCACGGCGGCGTTCACAGCCGCGCCACACGTTTTCCCTCCCCCTTGATCGCCGCCGGAACCACGGCGACAATCCTCGCGTCCCTTCGCCGATTCGCGCCAACCCCCAACACGCACCGGGCCCATCGCATGCGCTTTCTCGAAGCCCGCTCACTTGCGTCGCCGCTATGCCGGTGGTGGGCCGCCCGCGCCGTCCTGGCGGCGTGCTTGACGGCGCTGTTGGCCGCCTGCTCCTCGCCCGTGCAGTTGATGCCCACCCCGGTCAAGTTCACGACCGGCCAGGTGGAGCCGTTTGCGCACAAAACCGCGCTCGACGGCACGTCGATTCCCCTGCTCTACGCCACCAACCGCGCCGTCTTCCTGGAATCGCGCCAGCCGTTCTATTCCATTTTTCCCAGTGACACGCTGCGCATGGGCGTTGCCGAAGTGCAGATTGGCGACGGGACGCTGGACTGGGATCAATTGCGCCAGCTTTCGGCCTCGGGCAGCCAGCGAGGCCGGCCGGTACTAAGCCTGGAGCGCATGGAGGAACTTGTCGCCCTCACCCCGCAAAGCGATGCGGAGACGTCTCCTGAGGCCCAGGCCTACTTCGCGCTAATCAACGACGCCCTGGCGGTCAGCCGGCACCGCGACCTGATCGTCTATGTGCACGGCTTCAACAATGCCGTATGGCGCGGCACCGCCCAGGCCGCGCAGTTTCATCACTTTACGGGCCGGCAGGCGGTCGTCCTGGCCTTTCTGTGGCCGTCCGCCGGCAGTCTGCTGTCCTACGCCACGGATGTCCGCACTGCGCGGGCATCGGTGCCCGCCTTTGCGCGCCTGCTGGAACTGCTCGCGCGCAACACGAATGCCCAGCACATCAACGTGCTGGCGTTCAGCGCGGGCGCGCGCATCGCCAGTGAAGGGCTTGCCACCCTGGCGCAGCCCCGCGAAGGCGAAAGCCGCGAGGCGTTGCGCGCGCGGCTGCGCCTGGGTCAGATCTATTTCGCGGCGCCCGACGAGGACACCTACCGGTTCGTAACGGACCTGCGGCAGTACATCGACCTGACCGAACGCGTGAGCCTGGGCGCCAATCTGGGCGATCGCGCCTTGCGTTTCGCGGCGCGCCACCAGCGGGCGTCACGGGCCGGGCGTCCCGACGCGGACGATCTGACCGAGGAGCAGGTGGATTTCGTCAACGCCGCCTCGCAGCGGCTGAACTTCGACATGATCTGGGTCGATCCGCGCGCCATCCCCGATCTGAATCGCCGCGCCCACAGCTTCTGGTTCGGCAACGCGTGGGTCAGCAGCGACGTGCTGATGCAGTTCCTGTGGCACAAGGCGCCGGCCGAGCGCGGACTGCAGGAAGGCTTTACGCAGCAAGGCATGCGCTTCTGGACCTTCCCGCCCGACTACGACCAGCGCGTGAAGGCGCTGATGCAACAGCGCTGATGCCCAGCCGACAAACCAACCTGGGGCCGCGCCCGGATCAGAACACCGCCATGCGGCTGTTGATGAGGTCGGTGACCAGCATGTGGCCGGGCGCATGCGTAATGCAGAATTCCGGCCGCACCGCCGCCACCACCGATTGCGGCGTCACGCCGCACGCCCAGAACACCGGCATTTCGCCAGGGCGGATCTCCACGGGATCGCCGTAATCGGGGGCATCGATATCCGCGATGCCGATGAGCGACGGATCGCCAATGTGAACGGGCGCGCCATGCACCGACGGGAATCGCGACGTCACCTGGATCGCCCGGATCGCGTCGGCGGCCTTCAGGGGCCGCATCGACACCACCAGCGGACCGCCGAACACGCCAGCCGGCTGCGTTGCGATGTTGGTGCGGTACATGGGCACATTGCTGCCCTGCTCAATGTGACGCACGGGCAGGCCGTTATCCAGCATCGCCTCCTCGAAAGAGAACGAGCAGCCGATCAGGAAGGACACCAGATCGTCGCGCCACAGGTCGCGCACGTCTGTCGGCTCCGCCACGAGCTCGCCGTCCTTCCAGACGCGGTATCGCGGGATGTCGGTGCGGATGTCGATATCCGCGCCCAGCTCCGGCAACGCCGGGTCACCCGGCTCGGACATGGCCAGCAACGGGCACGGTTTGGGATTGCGCTGGCAGAAGTGCAGGAAATCCGCCGCCAGCGCGCGCGGCAAAATCGCCAGGTTGGCCTGAACGTGCCCAGGCGCCAGATTCGCCGTGGGACCCGTCAGGCGCCCGCTGCGGGCATCCAGCCGCGCCTGGCGGGCGAGCGCGAGGCTGGTTCTAACGTTATCGGCGTCTGGCATGGGTTCTCTCGTTGCAGGTAAGCGCCGCTCAGCGCGCGGCGAACAGGTCTTCGACCGACAGGCCGATGCCCAGGACGCGGCGGTCCGCGCCATTGCTGGCCGCGATCATCAGGCCCACGGGCGCCGTGCCGGCCGCGTGGCAGGGCAAGGACAGCGCGCAGCCGTCCAGGAAATTGATGAGGGTGGGATTGCGCAGGATGAGTCCGTTGGCGGCGTAGTAGGCTTCGTCGGAACCCTGCAGGTCCGCGACCGGCGGCGCCACGATGGGCGTCGTGGGCATGATCAGCGCGTCGTAACCGGCAATGCGGTGGTCCACGGCGGCTACCCACGCCTCGCGCGCATCGAGCAGTTCGATGTAATCGGCCGCCGTCATATCCTGGCCGCGCATGATGCGCGACACGACGCGCGGGTCGTAACGCTTGCCCGCGCGCGCGATCAGGTCGCGGTGCCAGGCCCAGGCCTCGGCGGCGGTGAAACCGCCCTTGCTGTTGATGGCGGCCAGTTCGGCGAATTCCGGAATCTCGATCCGGTCGATCAGCGCACCGGCGTCCTCCAGACGTTGCACCGCCGCCGCGAAGGTGTCGGAGACATGCTTGTCCATGGCGTCCAGCGCCAGCGTCGTCGGAATGGCCAGACGCAGGCCACGCACGGGCAGCGCCTGCGGCAAGGGACCCGCATCGCCCGACAGGATGGCGTCGAGTTCGGCGCAGCACCGCACGCTGGCGGCGATGGGGCCGATGGAATCCAGATTGGCCGACAGCGGCAGCACGCCCTGCATGGACACCCGCCAGGCGCTGGGCTTGAACCCGGTCAGACCGCACAGGGCGGCAGGAATGCGCACGGAGCCGCCCGTATCCGACCCGATGCCCGCGGCGGCCATGCCGTCCGCAACCGACACCGCCGCACCGGACGACGAGCCGCCGGGAATGCGGCCGGTGGCGCGGTCATACGGATTCAGCGGCGTGCCGTAGTGGGGATTGATGCCCAGGCCCGAATACGCGAATTCGGTCATATTGGTGCGGCCGATGATGACGGCGCCCGCGGCGATCAGGCGCTGCACGACCTCGGCATTCGCTTCGGCCGCCGGCTCGCCTTCGCGCGCCACGGAACCGGCCATCGTGGTCTCGCCCGCGATGTCGAACAGGTCCTTGATGCTGATGGGCAACCCTTCGATCGCGGACCGCACGATGCCGGCCGCGCGCAGCGTGTCCGACGCGCGCGCCTGCGCCAGCGCCGAATCGGCGTAGAGCTTGGTGAAGGCGCGAGCGCCCTCGCCCGCCGGATCCTGAGCCCGCGCCAGCGCGGCTTCGGTCAATGCGACGGAAGTGCTGCGGCCCTCACGCAGGGCCGAGGTCAGATCATTCAGGGTCGAAACCATCATTGTCCTAATGCCGCCTGGCGGCGTAAGTGTTCGGACGGGCGCCTTCGCGGGGAACGCGCCCGGATTCAGCGCCGAGCGTGGCGGCCATCAGGCGACCACGGGCAGCGACTCGACATGATAGCGGTGGCGCAGCGTGCGGTTCAGGCGCGGATCGTGCAGTTCCATCGTGAAATCCGCGGCCGGGCGGATGCCGCCGATGGCGGCCACCGTGCCGCAGGTCATGCCCGCGCCTTCCGGCAGCACGGCGCCGCCGCCCGTGTAGCCCGCGATCAGGTCCTGCGGCGTGCGCAACGTGGACAGCGGCCCTTCCTGGTACAGCACCTTCTCGCCGTTCTCAACGATGTAGGCGCGGATGATCAGTTCGTCCCAGTGCCCCGCCACGTCCGCAAGCCGCCAGGCTTCGGCGCCCACGGGCTTCACGCAGACCTGCTTGGACATCGCCACGCTGACGGTCTCCAGCTTGCGGTCGGTATGGTCGGACGCGATGCTGACGTACATCTCGCCGTCAACGGCAAAAACAAACGTCTCGACCTCGCCCGACGATTCCTCGCCCAGCGCCTGCACGTTGGCCGACTGCGTAAGCTGGTTCTCGGCGATGCGGTAGTACAGCGGCACGCTGCTCGGACGCGGCACGCCAATGGCGGCCAGTTCCTCGATGTGGTGTTCGATGGCAGCCATGTCACGCCCGGCCCAGCCCGCCACGATCACGCTGTTGAAGGCCACTTCCACCTGGCGGGGATTGGCGTCGTCGATCTTGAATACGGCTTTCATATCAGTCCTGCGAAGAAGGAGTGGGAAGCGGCGCAGCCGATGGGCCGCGCCGGAATCAAAGAGTCATCAACCGAAGACGCGCGGCAACCACAGCGCGATGTCGGGCCAGAACGCCAGCAGCGCCAGCATCACGAACATGGCCGCCACGAACGGCAGGCTGCCGACGATCACGGCGCTCATCGAGCCGCTCTTGCGCAGGCTTTGCACGACGAACAGGTTCAGGCCCACGGGCGGCGTGATGAGGGCCGCTTCCACCAGCACGATGATGACGATGCCCAGCCAGATCGGGTCGTAGCCCAGGCCGATCATGATGGGCGCCACGATGGGGATCGTCGTGATCATCATCGACAGCGTTTCCATGAAGCAGCCCAGCACCAGATAGAAGATCACCACGATCAGCAGCATCCAGCCGGGGGACAGGCCGAGGCCGGTGATCGACTTGGTCAGCGCATCGGTCAGGCCCGTCGCCGACATGACGAAGTTCAGGAAGCTGGCGGCAATGACGATCAGCATGATCATGGCCGTGGACCGCATCGTGCCCTCCATCACCTCGCGCAGCATCGACCACGTCAGGCGGCGGAACCACGCGGCCAGGATGAACGCGCCCAGCACGCCCAGCGCAGCGGCCTCGGTCGGCGTTGCCAGGCCCGCATAGATCGATCCGACCACCAGGAAGAAGATGCCCAGCGGCGGCGCCAGATGCACAAGGCTGGCGATCCGTTCGCCCCACGTTGCGTGGATCTTCTTCCCGCCCCACGACGGTTTGGCCACGCAGGCGATCACGACGGTCAGCATGAACAGCGCCGCCATCGCGAACCCCGGGATGATGCCGGCCAGGTACAGCTTGGGCACCGACGAGTTCGTCAGCACGCCATAGATGACCAGGTTGATCGATGGCGGGATCAGGATGCCCAGCGTGCCGCCCGCGGCAAGGCTGCCGAGAAACAGGGGCTCGTTGTAGCCATACTTGCGGATCTGCGGAATGGCGACGGTGCCGACGGTGGCAGCCGTTGCCACGCTGGAGCCGGAGGTTGCCGAGAACAGCGTCGAGGCGCCGATGTTGGCGTGCATCAATCCGCCCGGCAGCCACGACAGCCACAGGCTCATCGCGCTGTACATGCGTTCGGCAAAGCCGGCGCGCAACAGGACCTCGCCCAGCATGATGAACAGCGGAATCGCGACCAGCAGGAACTCGTTGTTCGAACTCCAGGAGATCTCGCCGATGGCGCGCGTCAGCGGCAACATCGAGAACATCGGGTCAAGGATCAGGCCCAGGACGCCAAGCGCAGCGCCCACGGGGATCGACAGACCGATCAGGACCAGCAGCAGTGTCAAAGCGGTGGCAATCATGCGGCTTCTCCCTTCACCATGCGCTCGCCGGCGGCGGCTTCCTCGTCAGCCTCTTCCTGCGCCGAACGCACGCCGCAGATCTGCTTGACCAGTTCGATATCGCCCGTGACGAGCGCGGCGGATGCCCGCGCCAGCATCAGCGCGACCGTGATGCACATCCATGCCAGACCCAGCACCCACAATCCCTGTGGAATCCACAGTGGCGTGGCGAGCGGCGTGTTGGCCGCGGACTTCTGCGTCCAGGACGTCACCACCACGTCGTACGCGTAATACGTCAGAAACACCATGAAGACGGCCAGCGCCACCATGGAGATCCAGTCCAGCACGGCCGACAGGCGCACGGGCAAATATTGATAGAGCACGTCGACGCGCACGTTCGCGCGCTGCAGGGTGGCAAACGCCAGCGCCCAGGAGGTGCTGATGGCAAACGCGTAGCTGGACAGTTCGTCCGCGCCCCCGGTCGTGAAACCCAGGAATTTGCGGGCCAGCACGTCGAAAGAGATCAGCAGCACGCTGGCCACGGTCAGGCCGCCGCCGGCCCATACGGCAGCGCGGGAAAAGCTTTCCGCGCGCCGCAACAGGCCGCCGAGCAGACGGAAGTGTTCGGTTTGAGTCATGAATGGAACCTCAGGTGGCACGGCCTGCCATCGCGTGCGGGCGCCGCGGACCTCATGCCAAGGTCAGGGACCACCGCGCGCCATCACCGGCCGGAATTCGCGCCGGCCCGCGGGCCGGCGCGTCCTGGCGCTTACTTGCTGGCGGTCAGGTTCAGCGTCTTGCCGACCGTGGCATTCCAGTCCTTCACGCACTGCGCCGAGCAGCGGGCGGCCCACTTGGGCAGGACGGCCTCTTGCGCCACCTTCTTGAGCAGCGCCTTGTCGGCGTCGGAGGGTTGCACCAGGACCATCTTGCCCTTGACCGGGAACGGGCACGCAGCCGCGCCGGTGTTGCAGTCATAGCCTTCCTGCGTCTGGCGCGCGGCGGCATCCCAGATGTTGTCGACCAGCGTCTTGACGTTGTCCTGCAGGAACGTGCGCACCTTCGGATCCAGCTTGTCCCAGGCCTTCTGGTTGACGGCATGGATCTGCTGGTTCCAATTGATCGGCAGCGCCACCAGGTGCGTCGACACCTCGTACCACTTGGCGGAGTAGCCCGACAGCGAGCCCGTGATGGCGCAATCGACCACCTTGTTCTGCAGCGCGGGAACGACTTCGCCGAAAGCCATCGTCACGCTCGAACCGCCCAGTGCTTCGACGAATTCGGCCGTGGTGCGGCTGCTGGTGCGGACCTTCTTGCCCTTGATGTCGGCCAGGCCCTTGATCTCGGCATTGCAGAACAGCACCTGCGCCGGATAGGTGGAGATGCCCAGCAACTTGACGTTGTTGCCTTCGCCGTACAGCTTGGCGTAGACGGGCTCGAAGGCTTCGGTCACGGCGCGCGCGGTCTTGACGTCGGGCGCGAGGCCGGCCAGGTCGATGGCTTCGTTGATCGGGTTGTCGCTGGCGAAGTAGGACAGCGTGGCGGTGCCGAATTCGATGACGCCCTGCGACATCAGGCGCAGCAGCTCGGGCCCCTTCAAGCCCATTTCATTGAAGCCCTTGATCTCCGCCGTGACCTGTCCCTTGGACTGCTCGGGAATGGTCTTGGTCCAGAACGGCTTTTCGTAGTCGTTGTAGGCGGTCAGGTTGGACAGGCCGCCCACGATCTTCAAGTGGGTCTTGGGAAGGTCCTGGGCGTGGACGGCGCCGGCCAGAAGGCTGGCGGCGATGGCGGCAAAAGCAAGGGACTTCTTCATGGAAAAACTCCTGGCTGCGGGATCGTGTGCCGCGCGCGGGATCCCGTTGTCCTGGTTGCGCGCCGGTAGGAATCGGTGGTCTCGGATGTGTATCCAGCCGCTACTCCGTTATGAGCGCCATTGCAGCGTCAGGGGCGGCGAGCGTCCAATCGTAAGTTCCGATGTGGGGGTATAAATATTTTTTGGGTCTCGCGGCGAGCGGCGGCGCCAATCCGCGCAAACGACGCATCGGCGCGGCTTTGCGGCCGACGGGCAATCGCGGTGGCACCCTTCCCGCTTATGCAACAAGGCAATCCGCGACGCCGCCCGCTCGGGAAAACACCTACGGCCAAATCGCCGTTCAGGTCTGCGCGGCAACCTTCTGCGCCATCTGCGCGATGACGCGCACGGCATGGCTGTCCGGCCCTTGCACCCACGTGGCGGTGAAGCTCAACTCGGGCAGCGGGTCAGCCTGCACCTGCAGAATGCGCAACTCGCCACGCGCCAGCTCCTTGCCCAGAAACACGGGGGCGATCACGCTGGTGCCGATGGCGTCCTGCGTCATCCGCACCACCATGGACATCGAGGCGCTGCCATACATGCGCGGCGACGTGACACCCGCACGGGTCAGCATGTCGCGCACCACGCGGTACGGCGAACTATTGGAGGGATACGTGATGATCGGCAGCTTGCCGATCGTTGCAAGCGTCAGGGGCTCGGGCCCCAGATCGAGCAGCGGACTGGCGACCCACGCCAGCGGATAGGTGCACAGCGGCAGATTCTCGACCCGTGCCTCAAGCACCGGCCCCATCAGAAACGCCAGATCGATCTGGCGCGACATCAGGTGCGAGCGCAGCACATGCGTGGTATCGACTTCGATTTCCAGCACCAGCGCGGGATACGTCGCGTGGATCAGTTCAATGAGCGCGGGCAGCCAGGTCTGCACGATGGTCTCGGCCACGCCGATGCGCACGGTTCCCGACATGACGTTCTGCTCGCGCGCGGCTTCGAACATGTCGCGCCGCACCTGCAGCATGCGCTCGGCATGCGACAGCAGTTCGTGTCCCTTGGCGGTCAGCTTGACGCCGCGCGCATCACGCTCGAACAGCTTGACGCCCAGGTCGGCTTCAAGCGAAGCGATGCGCTGCGAGACGGCGGGTTGCGTGGTGTTGAGTTTGTCGGACGCGGCGCGAAAGCTGCCCAGCGTGGCGACCCAGAAAAACGTTTCGACGTTGCGTAGTTCTATCATTGGCCTTTTCCCCCGGCGCGATGAGCGTATCATGTCAGCCGCCCATCGCCCCAAAGGCGCCATGCCTCGTGCACGCTGAAAGGAGTACCCTCCATGTCCCCGGCCGATAACGGTCGCCCGCGCTCCGGCGCGTCCGCCGCGCGCGGCCCGATGATCGGTGTGCTGCTGCTGGTGCTGTCGATGTGGACCCTGTCGTGCCTGGACGCGAGCGGCAAGTGGGTCATGGACGCGGGCGTACCTTTGCTCGTGCTGTCGTGGTTCCGTTACGCCATCCACCTGGTGCTCGTGCTGGCGCTTGTGCTGCCCGCGCGCGGCATGGGCGTGTTGCGCAGCACCAAGCCGCGCGAGCAGCTCATCCGCGGCGGCTCGATGTTCCTGGCCACACTCATGTTCTTCACGACGCTGAGCTACATCCCCCAGGCCGAGGCCACGTCCATCAATTTCCTGGCGCCGTTGCTCGTGCTGTCGCTGGCGCCCTGGATCCTGAAGGAACCCGCGCGCATGTCACGCTTTGTCGCGGCGGGCATCGCCTTTGTCGGCGTGCTGATCGTCATCCGCCCCGGCGGCGGCTTGCATCCGGTGGGCACGATCTTCGGCCTGCTGACGGCCTGTTGCTTCACGGCCCAGTTCATCGCCACACGCCGCGTCGCCGGCGACGACCCCTTCACCTCGCTGATCTGGAGCGGTGCGGTGGGCACGATCTGCCTGACCCTTGCCCTGCCCTTCATCCTGCCGCCCGCGCTGCCTTTCCTGCAGGCCTTGTCTGCGTTCGACTGGGCCGTGCTGATCTCCACCGGCATCACGGGCTGCGTGGGCCACCTGTTCCAGATCGCCGCCTACCGCCGCGCGCCGGCGTCCACGCTGGCCCCGTTCATCTACCTGCAGATCATCAGCGCCACGTCCGTGGGCTGGCTGGTATGGGGCCATTTTCCCGACCCGCTGACCTGGCTGGGCATCGCCATCATCTGCGCCAGCGGCGTGGGGATCGGCATGATCGAATGGCGCCGGGGCCGCGCGCAAAGCGCCGCGGCGGCGCGGGCTGCCCGCGGCACGTAAGCCCGGCGTTGAACGGCGACAGATTCGAAATCGCGGGCCGGCCGCCTCCCGTACAATGCGCTTCGCCTGATGCCCATTCCCGCATCCGTCCCTGGCGTATTCCCAACAAGAGGCTCCCATGATCATCAAGCCCCGCGTGCGCGGTTTCATCTGCGTCACCACCCATCCTGCCGGCTGCGAAGCCAACGTGAAGCAACAGATCGACTACGTGAAGGCGCAAGGACCGGTGCCCGGGGGGCCCAAGCGCGTGTTGATCCTGGGCGCGTCGACGGGGTATGGGCTGGCCGCACGCATCAGCGCGGCCTTTGCCTGTGGCGCGCAGACGCTGGGCGTCTTCTTCGAACGGCCGGGCGACGCCGCCAAGCCGGGCACTCCGGGCTGGTACAACAGCGCCGCGTTCCACAAGTTTGCCGAGGCCGAAGGCCTGTACGCCAAGAGCATCAACGGCGACGCCTTTTCCGATGAGATCAAGCAAAAGACCATCGCCGCCATCAAGGCGGACCTGGGTCAGGTCGATCAGGTCATCTACAGCCTCGCGGCCCCGCGACGCACGCACCCGAAGACGGGCCAGGTCTACACCTCCACGCTCAAGCCCATCGGCAAATCCGTGACCTTGCGCGGCCTGGACACCGACAAGGAGCTCATCAAGGACGGCGTGCTGGAACCCGCCTCGCAAGATGAAATCGACGCCACCGTCGCCGTGATGGGCGGCGAAGACTGGCAGATGTGGATCGACGCGCTGCTGGAGGCCGGCGTGCTGGCGGAGGGCGCCACCACCACGGCCTTTACCTATCTGGGCGAAAAGATCACGCACGACGTCTACTGGAACGGGTCCATCGGCGCGGCCAAAAAAGACCTGGACCAGCGCGTGCTGGACATCCGGGCCAAGCTTTCGGAACACGGGGGCGACGCGCGCGTGTCGGTGCTCAAGGCAGTGGTCACGCAGGCAAGCTCGGCCATCCCGATGATGCCGCTGTACCTGTCCCTGCTCTTTAAGGTCATGAAGGAAGACGGCACGCACGAAGGCTGCATCGAGCAGGTGTATGGGCTTTATCGCGACAGCCTGTGCGGCCCGTCGCCGATCCTGGACGACGAAGGCCGGCTGCGCGCCGACTACAAGGAACTGGACCCGAAGGTGCAGGCGCGGGTGCAGGCGCTGTGGGATCAGGTCGATACGGACAGCCTCTATGCGCTGACCGATTTTGCTGGCTACAAGCGCGATTTCCTGCGGCTGTTCGGGTTTGAAATCGACGGCGTCGATTATGCGGCCGACGTCGATCCGGTCGTAGAGATCCGCAATCTGGGGTGAACGCAGGCCGGTAGCGCTGACCGCGCGTTGCTCGTGCTGTCCCGGCGCACCGGGACGGCGCCATTCCTACAGGTATTCCAGCGTCACCAAATAGCGCTTACCCGCGGCCCGGTCTTCGGAAGTGTCCGCAGGCACTTCCCGCACGGAGGTTTTGACCCGCGGCGCCGGATCCACTGCGCGGGTCCGGGATTCAGGCACGCAGACCACGCGGGGGAGTCCACCGGCGCTTGCCGGCGTCACGCGCGGCCGGCAGACCGCCGGTTCCACGATGCCCCCGACAAAGCGGATGACACCACCGCTCGCGCCGGCAACGGCGGGCGCCAGCAACGCAACAACCAAGAACGCATGGATGGATGTACGGGCAGACATGGCAACTCCTTGAGTTAGCCTACTCCCGTACATTTGCGACAGCAATGGGTATTCGTCTCAATCGTCCGTGACCATGCGGCCGGCCGCCAGCACCAATTGCCGTCCGCAGCGCGCCGCCAGTTGCGGATCGTGCGTGACCAGCACAAGCGTCGTCCCGTGCTCGCGGTGCAGGTCGAACATCAGATCGATGACCGTCACGCCGGTTGCGGCATCCAGGCTGCCGGTGGGCTCGTCGGCAAACAGCAGGTCCGGCTGCACGACAAACGCACGGGCCAGCGACACGCGCTGCTGTTCGCCGCCCGACAGCGTGCGCGGATAGTGGTGCAGGCGCGCGCCCAGCCCCACCCGTTCCAGCATGGCCTGCGCGGCCTCGCGCGCGGATTGGCCGGCCAGCTCCAGCGGCAGCATCACGTTTTCCAGCGCGGTCAGGTTGGGCAGCAACTGGAAGGACTGGAACACGAAGCCGACGTGATTGGCCCGCAGGCGCGCGCGGCCGTCTTCGTCCAGGGCGAACAGGTCCTGCCCGGCAAGGTGTACGCTGCCCACGCTGGGAACATCCAGACCGGCCAGCAGTCCCAGCAGAGTCGACTTACCCGAGCCCGAGCTGCCCGTGATGGCCACGGCGCTGCCCGCCGCGACCGTAAAATCAATTCCTTCCAGGATAGAAAGCGATCCACCGGCATCGGCCACCCGCTTGCCCAGCCCTTTCACCACGATTGAGTTATTGCTATCCATGCGCCTATTTTCCCGTCTGCTTCTTGTGACTGCCTTCGCGACCGCCGCGGCGGCGCCCGCCCACGCTCAGACCGCCGCGGCGCCCCAGGGTTCCACGCCGCGCACTGTGCTGGTGGTGGGCGATAGCCTGTCCGCCGAGTACGGCATCAAACGCGGCACGGGCTGGGTGCCCCTGCTGTCCGCGAGGATCTCAGAACAATACCCGAAGTTCCAGGTCGTCAATGCCAGCATCAGCGGCGACACGACCAGCGGCGGCGTTGCCCGCCTGCCCGCTTTGCTGCGCCAGCATGCACCGGCGGTCGTCGTGCTGGAGCTGGGCGCCAATGATGCCTTGCGCGGCCTGCCCCTGAACATGACCGAGCAAAACCTGCGGACCATGACCCAGGCGGCGCGCAAGGCCGATGCCGAGGTGCTGATTGTCGGGATGCAGATTCCGCCCAATTACGGGCGGGACTACGCCCAACGCTTTGCCGCGGTGTTTTCCAATGTGGCCAAAAACGAAAACGCCCGGCTCGTGCCCTTCCTGATGGAAGGTATCGCGACGAACCGGGCGATGTTTCAGGCTGACGGCATCCACCCTAACGAGGATGCCCAGCCTCAATTGCTGGACAACGTGTGGCCGGCGCTGCGGCCCATGTTGAACTGACTATCTGCCAGGGCGATCAGCCCGCGGCCTGGGCCTGATCGCCGCGGATGACATCCGCGGCGGCGGGCGTGACGTTCACCTCGTACTGCTGGCGCAGCATGCGGATCAAAGCCTCGTTTTCGGCTTGGCCCCATGCACCCGACAGTTGCTGCGCCAGGCGCTCCATGTCGGCCGCATCGGACTTGCCGGCTTCCACCTTTTCCAGACGCACCAGCGTGTAGTCCACGCCGGACTGCACGCCCGTGAAGGCCGGCAGCGTGGCCGACGGCAGGCGCATCACGGCGTCCAGCACCGGGCGCGACAGATCCTGGGGATTCTGGCGCGTCACACTGATGGCCGGGCCGAAGCCTTCGGGCGTCGCGGCGGGATCGGCCTTGGCGGCCGCCAGGGCCGCCTCGCCGGCCTTCTTGGCGGCTTCGGCGGAGCGCTCGTCGAGCAGCTTGGCGCGAATGACTTCGCTGACCTTGTCCAGCGGCGGGACGTGGGCCGGTTCAACGGAGGCAACGCGCACGGCCAGCATCGTGTCGGGCGCGAGTTCGATCACACCGGAATTCTGCTTTTCGCGCAGCACGTCGGGCGAGAACAGCACTTGGCGCACGCGCGGGTTGTCCAGCAGCGCGGCGTCGGGGCTGTCGGCGGCGGAGCCCGGACCGGCCTTCTCGGCGGGCAGCAGGCCTTCGCGGGTGACGCCGGAAGCGGTGCGCAGCTTCAGGCCGACGGCGTCGGCAGCCGGTTGCAGGCTGTCGCGCTGGTCGTAGACCTGCTTGTTCAGCTGGCTGGCCATCTCGGAAAAACGCTGCGCGGCGATCTGCTTGCGGACTTCTGCGGTGATCTGGTCCTTGACCTCGGCCAGCGGCTTGACGGCGCCCGGGCTGATTTCCGTGACCTTGACGATGTGCAGGCCGAACGGGCTTTCGACCACGCCGGACACCTGGTTCTGGGCCAGGCCGAAGATGGCCTTGTCCAACGGGCCGGGCTGCGCACCCGGGGCAATCCAGCCCAGGTCACCGCCCTTGGCGGCCGAGCCGGCGTCCTGCGAATTCTTGGCAGCCAGTTCGGCGAACTTGGCGGGATCGGCGGCGGCCTGCTTGGCGATGTCTTCGGCCTTGGCGCGCGCGGCCTTGCGGGCGTCTTCGCCCGACGGCAGCTCGATGAAGATGTGGCTGGCGCGGCGGCGCTCGGGCTGGCCAAAGCGGTTCTTGTTCTGTTCGTAATACGAAGCCAGGTCCTCGTCCTTGACCTGCACGCCTTGCGTGGCGGCGGCTTCGTCCAGCACCAGGTACTGCACCTGCACCTGTTCCGGCACCTGCAATTGCTGCTTGTTGGCGTCGTACCAGGCCTGGATGTCAGCCGGGTTCACGGTGACTTGCGAGCGGAAGTCCGCGGCGGAGAAGTTGCGCAGTTGCACGGTGCGGGCCTGGGTCAGCGCCGATTCCACGGCGGCGACCACTTCGGCCGGCGCGCGGGCCGATTCGCCGACGGGCTCGAGCACACGGGCGATGGCCAGGTCGCGGCGCAGGCCGGCTTCAAACGACGTCGGCGACATGCCCTGCGCGGCCAGCACCTGGCGATAGCGTTCGGGCGAGAAGCGGCCGTTATCCTGGACTTCCGGGATGGCGGCGATCGTGTTGCGCAGCGTCTCGTCGGACACCGAGAAACGGTTGTCGGCGGCCACGTTGGCGAGCAGGCGCTGGTTGATGAGCTGGTTCAGCAGGCCTTCACGCAGGGCGGGCGTATCGATCACGGCCGGATCGAACTGGGCGCCCAGGCGCTGGCGGAACTGGTCAAGCTGGTTGCGGTGCGCCTGATCAAACTCGGCGCGGGAAATCGGCTGGCCAGCCACCGTCGCCAGCTCGGGCTCCCGACTCATGAAGCTGTCATAGCCTTGAATCCCGACCAGGAAGAAGGAAGGCACGATCAAGATCAGCAGGATGAACTGCATCCAGCGCCGATGGCTGCGAATAAATTCGAACATGGAATCCCTGTTGCCGCGCTCCGGGGGTAGACGCCCGGGGCCGCACGAAAACGCATAAAAAAAGGCGAAGTCGATTCGCCTCTATTCCCATACCGGTTCAAACCGGGTTCAGCGGGCGGATTTTACCATTTCTCATTCATTGCGCGGCCATTGTCCAAGCCAACGGGCAATGCGCGGCGTCGTGGACCATCCGTCCCCACGGAGGACGAGGTCCGTCAACCCGGGAATCCCCCATTACCGCCCCCGCCCCGCGCTCGTATCGTGGACCTGGGGTTAGCCCGCAGATCGAGGGCCGCCCTGCCAGGCCGGCACAAGGCCGGTTTCCCTTCCCGCGCGCAAAAAGGTCACCCACGATGCCGTTCATGCCTTCCCGCCTCCCGTTGCTGAAGTCCTGTGTCGCTTTGATGTTTCTGAGCTGCGCCCACGCCGCGCAGGCGGCCCCGGTTGCCAATGTGCTGGAGGCGGCCAAGGGCCAGCAGCAGGCCATGCTCGATACCATGCGTGATCTGGTGAATATCGAGTCGGGCAGCAAGGATGTCGAAGGCGTTGAACGCATCGCCGAACTGATCCGCGACCGGCTCAAGGAACTGGGCGGCGCCGTCGAAATCATTGCGCCTACCGACGTATTCCGGCTGGACGACACCCCCGAGAAGGTCGGGCCGATGGTCCACGCCGAATTCAAGGGCGGCGGCAGCAAGAAGATCATGCTGATCGCCCATATGGACACGGTGTACCGCAACGGCATGTTGAAGGACCAGCCGTTCAGGATCGACGGCGACAAGGCCTATGGCCTGGGAATTGCCGACGACAAGCACGGCGTGGCGGCCATCCTGCACACGATCGCGCTCCTGAAAACACTGAAGTTTGCCGACTACGGCACGCTGACGGTGCTGATCAACGGGGACGAAGAGATCAGCTCGCCCGGCGCGCGCAGCACCATCACCCGCCTGGGCGCCGACCAGGATGCGGTCTTTTCGTTCGAGGGCGGCGGCATGGAACCGCGCCTGACGCTGGCCACCAGCGGCATCGGGGCGGCGTACCTGACCGTGCAGGGCAAGACCTCGCACGCAGGCGCCCGGCCGGAGGGCGGCGTCAATGCGCTCTACGAGTTGTCGCACCAGCTCCTGCAGCTGGACGATCTTTCCAAGCCCGACGAGGGGCTGAAGCTGAACTGGACCGTCGCCCAGGCAGGCACCAACCGCAACGTCATTCCGGGATTGGCCACCGCCCAGGGCGACGCGCGGGCACTGCGCGTGTCCGACTTCGATGCCCAGGCGCGCACGCTGGAGGAACGCATCCAGAAGAAACTGCTGCCCGAGTCCAATGTCAGCGTGAAGTTCGAGGTCCGCCGCCCGCCGCTGGAGGCGACTGCGGCGTCGCGCGCCCTGGCCCAGCACGGCGTGAAGGTCTACCAGGAGCTCGACCTGCCGCTGAAGGTGGTGGACCGGGCCAGCGGTGGCGGCACGGATGCCGCCTTTGCGGCGCTGAAGGCCCGCGGACCGGTCATCGAGGGCATGGGACTGAGCGGATTCGGCGCGCATTCGAATGACGCCGAGTACGTCCTGGTCAACAGCATCGTGCCGCGCCTGTATCTGGCCACGCGCATGATCATGGACGTGTCGCAGAACAAGGTATCCTTGCAACCTGTCCCAAAAGAACCCCAAAGCAGCACCAAATGACCGCAAACCTTCCCTCCTGGCCTTACTCCCGCCACATCGCGCACCGCGGTGGCGGCCGTCTGGCGCCGGAGAACACGCTGGCCGCCATGCGCGTCGGCGCCGAACACGGCTTCACCATGTTTGAATACGACGTGAAGCTCAGCAGCGACAACGTGCTGGTGCTGATGCACGACGACGACGTCGACCGCACCTCGAACGGCAAAGGCCCTGCCGCCGCCAAGACCTACGCCGAACTGGCGCAGCTTGATTTCGGTAGTTGGCATTCGGCGGCCTACGCCGGCGAACCGCTCCCCACCTTTGCCGCCGTCGCCCGCTACACGCTGGCCAACGGCATCGCCAGCAACGTCGAGATCAAGCCCTGCCCCGGCCGCGAAGCCGAAACCGGCCGCGCCGTCGCCCTGGCGGCCCGCGAACTGTGGCAAGGCGCCGGCACCGCGCCGCTGTTGTCCTCGTTTGCCGAAGAAGCCTTGGAAGCCGCCCGCCAGGCCGCTCCCGAATTGCCGCGCGCCCTGCTCGTGGAAAAGGTCCCCGCCGACTGGCGCGAACGCCTTGCCAAATATGAATGCGTGGCGCTGAACATCAACCAGAAGGACGCCACCCGCGAACTGATCGACGCCGTGCACGCCGCCGGCTACCGCATCGCGGCCTGGACCGTCAACGACCCCGAGCGCGCGCGCCTGCTGCTCGACTGGGGCATCGACGGCATTTTCACCGACGAGCTGGCCGCCATCCGGCCCGCCGCCTGAGGCAGAAAGCCCCGTGTTCAGCTACCGCCACGCCTTTCACGCCGGCAACCATGCCGACGTGCTCAAACACGCCATCCTGGTCCATACCCTGGACTACTTCAACAAGAAAGACGCCCCGTACTGGGTCATCGACACCCATGCGGGCGCCGGCCTCTACAGCCTGGACAGCGACTGGGCAGCCAAGACGTCCGAGTTCGCGGACGGCATCGGCCGCCTGTGGGAAGCGCAGGATCTGCCGCCGCTGCTGGCCGATTACGTTGCGCGCATCCGCGACTACAACACCAACGGCCGGCTGCGCCGCTATCCGGGCTCGCCGTGGCTGACGCTGGACGCGCTGCGCCCGTCCGACCGCCTGCGCCTGTTCGAGATGCATCCCACCGAAATCGACACGCTGGTCGGCAACCTGGAGCACCAGGGCCGCGCAGCGCAGCGCCAGACCACGATCTACGGCGACGACGGTTTCGAGGGCATCAAGGCGCTGCTGCCGCCGCCCACGCGACGCGGCATGGTGCTGATCGACCCGTCGTATGAGGACAAGCACGACTATCGGCGCACGCTCCTCACCGTGAAGGAGTGCATCAAGCGCTTTGCCACCGGCACGTATGCCATCTGGTATCCGCTGGTGCAACGCCGCGAGGCCAGCGAGATGGCGCGCCATTTCGAAAACCTGAAGGTCAAGAGCTGGCTGCACGCCACCCTGACCGTCAAGAAGGCGACCATCGATGGTTACGGCCTGCACGGCAGCGGGATGTTCCTCATCAACCCGCCCTGGACGCTGCACGACGCGCTGAAACAGGCCATGCCGTATCTGGCGCGCGAACTGGCGCAGGACGAACGCGCAGGCTTCACGCTGCAATACCGCGAGAACCCGTTCCCAGTGCCGAAGAAGCAATCGGACGACTGACGCCCTGCCCCGCGCCGGGGCAATGCGGCCGCGCCGACGACAAAGGGCCGCGCCTTCATGGCGCGGCCCTTTTTTTGCGATCGCGATCCTATGAGGTCCGCGACCCTTTTACGTCAGCGACCCTTTGCGACCGCGGCCCGCTTACGTCTGCGACCCGCTTACGTCTGCGACCCGCTCACGTCTGCGACTCGCTCACGTCTGCGGCGCTCAGACCGTTTCCACGTCGGCCTGTCGCATCGCTTCCTGCGCCAGCGCCAGCTTCGACGCGGCATCGCGCAGCGCGGTGCGCAAGCCTTCCTCGATCACCGGGTGGTAGAACGGCATTTCCAGCATGCGCGCCACCGTGAGCTCCTGCTGCACGGCCCACGCCAGCAGATGGCCGATGTGCTCCGCGCTGGGTCCGATCATCTCGGCGCCCAGGAAGCGGCCCGTTTTAATATCGGCGTAAACATGCAGCATGCCGCGGTTCTTCAGCATGACGCGCGAACGGCCCTGGTCGCTGAAATCCACTGCACCGGTAACGAACGTGCCCGGCACCAGCTTGGCGTGTCCTGCGCCGACCAGCGCAATCTGCGGATCCGAAAAGACCACGCCCAGCGGCGCACGGCGCAATCCCTCGCGCACTTCCGGGAAGCGCGCCGCGTTCTCGCCCGCAATGCGGCCTTCGTCGGCGGCCTCGTGCAACAGCGGCGCGTCGGCGTTGGCGTCGCCGGCAATGAAGATCGGCGAGCTGCCCGCCTGCATCGTCAGCCGGTCAAACTGCGGCACGCCTTGCGCGTTGAGCGCCAACGACGTGTTTTCCAGACCAAGACCATCGACGTTGGGACGGCGGCCCGTGGCGACCAACGCGTAGTCGAAGCGCTCGGTGCGCTCGCTGTTGTCCAGCGCCACGTAACGCACTTCCACCTCGTCGCCGACGCGGCTGGTTTCCAGGACGCGGGCATCGGTGTCCAGATAGAACTCGCGCTGAAAGATCTTGCGGGCGGTTTGCCGCACCTGCGGATCGCTGATGCCGCCCAGGCTGCCACTCATGCCGAACACGCGCACTTCCACGCCCAGCCGGGCGAGCGCCTGGCCAAGCTCCAGCCCGATCACGCCGGGCCCGAAAACCGCCACACGGTTAGGCAGGTCGTCCCACGCAAACACGTCATCGTTCACAACGAGGCGATCGCCCAGCGCGCGGAAAGGCGGCGGCACGGACGGCCGCGAGCCGGTGGCGATCACGACACGCGAGGCCTGGATTTCGGTGTGGTCATCCACACGCAGCACGGTGTCGGACACGAATTTCGCGTAGCCGCGCACCTTGTCTTCGGCCGGAATGTTTTCCACGCCGTCGACAACGAAGCCCACAAAGCGGTCGCGCTCGCGCTTGACGCGGTCCATGACCTCGGCGCCGTCGACCGTGATCTCTCCGCCGACATGCACGCCGAACGCATCGGTGTGCGCCGCCGCGTGCGCCGCCTCGGCGGCCGCGATCAGCAGCTTGGACGGCATGCAGCCGACGCGGGCGCAGGTCGTGCCGTAAGGACCGCCTTCGATAAGCAGCGCGCGCTTGCCCGCCGCCTTGGCGGCTCGGTAAGCAGCCAGGCCTGCGGTGCCGGCGCCGATGACAGCAATGTCGGTATGCAGCGTCTTCATGATTGGGAGTCCCCCGTAGTCGCGTAATGATCAGAATGTGAAGGCAAATTCCACCTTGTTGCGTGCCCTCGAGGCAAACGCCGTCCTGCGTCCTGATTGCGGACGCACGGCGCCCGCACAAGGGCGCAAAAGAAGGGAAACTTGCGGGAGTAGCGCGGCGGCTACGTTGCCGGCCCCTTGCGCCGGAGCGCGCGGCGGCCAGTGCGGAATCAACCGCCGCGCGTCCGGGCGACCGGGCGGGGGCCATGCCCCTGCCCGGCCGTCTCGCCGGTCTATCAGGCGAAGTGCGCCTTCAGGTCTTCCAGGCCGCCGATCAGGGCGCCGTTGATGAACACCTGCGGGGCCGTGCCCTTGCCGGACACTGCGCCGATCACGCGGCCGCGGACCTTGTTTTCCAGCGGGATCTCGATCGGGGCGTAGCCCTTGCTGTCCAGCAGCGCCTTGGCTTCGACGCAGAACGGGCAGCCCGGCTTCGAGAACACCACGACCTGGTCAGGCTTCTTGGCGGACGGCGCGAAGTGAGCCAGCATGGTGTCGGCGTCCGACACTTCAAACGGATCGCCTTCCTTTTCCGGCTCGATGAACATCTTTTCGACGACACCGTCCTTGACCAGCATGGAATAGCGCCAGCTGCGCTTGCCGAAGCCCAGGTCGCTCTTGTCGACGAGCATGCCCATGCCTTCGGTGAAGGCGCCGTTGCCGTCGGGCAGCAGCGTGATGTTGGCCGATTCCTGGTCCTTGGCCCATTCGTTCATGACGAAGGTGTCGTTGACCGACACGCAGACGATGCTATCGACGCCGGCGGCGAAGAACGCGGGAGCCAGTTCGTTGTAGCGCGGCAGGTGGGTGGACGAGCAGGTCGGCGTGAAAGCGCCGGGAAGCGAGAAGACCACGACCGTCTTGTTCTTGAACAGGTCGTCGGTCGTGACCTTCTTCCACGTGTTGTCCTCACGAACGGGGAACGTCACATTCGGAACACGTTGGCCTTCGCGGTTTTGCAGCATTCGATTCTCTCCTTGGTTTGATAACTTAAGTGGCGAGTTTCTGGCCCGCCATGAAAAGAATCATAAATCTCGACTATCAATTAATCCAATTTAATTAACTTAATTGATCGATAGCTTTTGGCGATTACAAAATATTTTGCGAAAGACCGAAGCTATCACAAAGCCGCGTTCGCGTCCTCAGACGCGGGCCGGCTCGTAACCCGCGTCGCGGATGGCGGCTTCTACCTTGTCGGCCTGGTCGGTGCCGGTGATGGTGACGCGATGCGTGGGCAGATCCACGGCGACCACGGCGCCCGGGACAGCCTCGTTGACGGCGCCGGTGATGGTCTTGACGCAATGGCCGCAGGTCATGTCGGGCACTTGGAAAGCGATGCTCATGGTTTTCTCCAAAAGTTGACGGCGGCGCTTGAGCCACCATGTCGGGCAGGTTAAACATTCCCATCATGTCAAGGTCAAGCGTAGAATGGCGCTTGACCTTCCCACGATGGGAAGGATGAAACTGGGCGCTCCCATCCAGATCGAGATAGTCATGCACGCAGCACGCTCGTCCTCATTTTCCGAATTGGAACTCGCCATCGAAGGCATGACCTGCGCATCATGCGTCAAGCGCGTGGAAAAAGCGCTGGCGAATGTTCCCGGCGTTGCGCAGGCGCAAGTGAACCTTGCAACCGAGCGCGCGCGGGTCTCATTCGACCCCACTGCTGCCGAGCCGCAGGCGCTCGTCGCCGCCGTCGGCAAGATGGGCTATGAGGCGCGCCCGATCGTCGCCCAGGATGACCATGCCGAGCGGCAGTCCGAAGCCCGCGACGCCGAGGCGCACCGCCTGCAACGTGCATTCATCGCCGCGCTGGTCCTGACGCTGCCGGTGTTTGCGCTGGAGATGGGATCGCACCTGATTCCCGCCATGCACCATTGGGTGATGGAAACGATTGGCCGGCAAAACAGCTGGCTGCTGCAGTTTGTACTGACCACCGCCGTGCTGGTCTGGCCGGGCCGGCAGTTCTTCACCAAGGGGCTTGTGGCGCTGTGGCGCCGCGCGCCCGAAATGAATTCGCTGGTGGCGCTGGGCGCGGGCGCGGCCTGGGGCTATTCGGTTGTCGCCACGTTTGCGCCGGGCTTGCTGCCGGACGCGGCGCGCAACGTCTATTTTGAAGCTGCCGCCGTCATCGTCACGCTGATCCTGCTGGGCCGCATGCTGGAAGCCCGGGCCAAGGGCAAGACGGGCGCGGCCATCAAGCGGCTGATCGGGCTACAGCCGCGCACCGCGCGCGTACTGCGCGACGGCCAGGCGCAGGACATCGAGATCGAACGCGTGCGCACGGGTGACATCGTGATGGTGCGGCCGGGCGAGAAGATTCCGCTAGACGGCGACATCATCGAAGGCAGCTCGTACGTCGACGAATCCATGCTGACGGGCGAGCCCGTGCCCGTGGAAAAGCAGCCGGGCATGCAGGCCACCGGCGGAACGCTGAACACGTCCGGCAGCTTCACGTTGCGCGTCACGCACACGGGCGCGGACACCATGCTGGCCCGGATCATCCGCATGGTCGAAGCGGCCCAGGGCGCGCGGCTGCCGATCCAGGCGATGGTGGACCAGGTGACCGCATGGTTTGTGCCGGCGGTCATGGCGGCCGCCCTGCTCACTTTCCTGACGTGGTTCTTCATGGGCCCCGAACCGGCGCTATCCCATGCGCTGGTCAACGCGGTGGCCGTGCTGATCATCGCCTGCCCGTGCGCCATGGGGCTGGCCACGCCCACGTCCATCATGGTGGGCACCGGGCGCGCCGCCGAAATGGGCGTGCTGTTCCGGCAGGGCGATGCGTTGCAGACGCTGCGCGACGTCAACGTCGTGGCCTTCGACAAGACGGGCACCCTGACGTTGGGCAAGCCCACACTCACCGAACTGGAGCCCTCGCCGGGCCAGGATCCGCAGCAGGTCCTGCAGTGGGTGGCGTCAGTGCAGGCGCGCTCCGAGCATCCCATCGCGCTGGCCATCGTGGCCGCGGCTGCCGAACGCAAGATTGAACTGCTTCCCGCCGAAAACTTTGCCGCCATTACCGGCGCCGGCGTCGAGGCCACGGTGGCGGGCCGCAAAGTGCTGGCGGGCGCAGCGCGTCTGATGGCCGAACGTGGCGTCGACGTCAGCGCATTCGGCGCACGCGCCGCCGACTGGGGCAACGAAGGCAAGACGCCAATCTACGTCGCCATCGACGGCCAGGCGGCCGCCATGATCGCCGTGACGGACCCGGTCAAGCCGTCGGCCGTCTCCGCCATCGCCGCGCTGCACGCGCAAGGCCTGAAGACCGCCATGATCACGGGCGACAACCGCCACACCGCGCAGGCGGTCGCGCGCCAGTTGGGCATCGATGAAGTGCGCGCCGAGGTGCTGCCGGACGGCAAGGTCGAGGCTATCGCGACGCTGCGCGAAGGCGGCCGCAAGGTGGCGTTCGTGGGCGACGGCATCAACGATGCGCCCGCATTGGCCGCAGCCGACACCGGCATCGCAATCGGCACCGGCACGGACGTGGCGATCGAGGCAGCGTCCGTCGTGCTGATGGCCGACGACCTGCACGGCGTGCCCAACGCCATCGCGCTCAGCCGCGCCACGCTGGCCAACATCCGCCAAAACCTGTTCTGGGCGTTCGCCTACAACGCGGCGCTGATTCCCCTGGCGGCGGGCGCGCTGTATCCGGCCTTCGGTCTGTCGCTGTCGCCGATCTTTGCGGCGGGCGCGATGGCGCTGTCCAGCGTCTTCGTGCTGGGCAATGCGCTGCGCCTGAAGGCATTTCGCCCCCACGGGAGGCAAGCATGAACATCGGACAAGCCGCCAAGCAATCCGGCATCTCGGCCAAGATGATCCGCTATTACGAAAGCATCGGCCTGATCAGCCCCGCCGTGCGCACCGATTCCGGCTACCGCGTGTACAGCGATCATGACGTGCACACGCTGCGCTTCGTGCGCCGAGCGCGCGATCTGGGGTTTTCGGTGGAGCAGATGAACGAGCTGCTGGCGCTCTGGCAGGACCGCAGCCGAGCCAGCGCAGACGTCAAGCGCATTGCGCTTGAGCATGTTGAGGAGCTGGAGCGCAAGGCGGAGGCGCTGCGCGAGATGGCCGCCACGCTCAAGCATCTGGCGCAGCATTGCCATGGCGACGAGCGGCCCGACTGCCCCATTCTGGAAAATCTGGGCTGCTCGCACTGACGACACGCGGCGGAAGTTTTCCAGCCGCGGGATAATGCCCGGCGCGGGAGACGCCCGCCGCGGGGTACGCCCGCCGCGGGGTACGCCCGCCGCGGGGTACGCCCACCGTGGGGTACGCCCACCGTGGGGTACGCCCGCCGCGGGTTCGCCCACCGCGGGTTCGCCCGCCGCTGCTTTTTACTGGTCCGCCTGCGCCTCGGCGGCGACACGGGCCTCGTAAGCTTCGGTGGCAGCCTGCTTGGCTGCCGCCTTTTCAGCCGCTGCGGCCAGCTTGGCTTCCTCGGCGGCCGCCGCATCGGCCGCTGCCTGGATCGCGCGCTGACGAGCGCGTTCCTTTGCCTCCAGCACCCCCTCGGCATCCAGCGTTTCGAATACGGCGATGGATTCCACATGGCCCGTGTGCGGGAACATGTTGATCACGCCGGCGCTCTTGAGCACGTAGCCGCCTTCGTGGACCAGGATGGATGCGTCGCGCGCCAAGGTGCCGGGATTACAGGACACATAGACGATGCGGCGCGGCCGCTCTTCGTACGTGAGATCGGACAGCGCCTGCGACACGGCGTGGGCGCCTTCGCGCGGCGGATCGATCAGCATGCGGTCGAAGTAGCCCAGGCTGCGCAGCCAGGTCGCGTCGACTTCAAAGAGGTTCAGCGTGGCAAAGCTGGTGCGGTCGCCCAGGCCGTGGCGCGACGCCGCATCGAAGGCGCGGTCGGTCAGCGCCTTGCTGCCTTCCACGCCCACGGCCTCGCGGCCCTGCGTGGCCAGCGGCAACGTGAAGTTGCCCAAGCCACAGAACAGATCGGCCACGCGGTCGGTGGGCTGCACGTCCAGCAGTTTGAGCGCGCGGGACACCATTGCGCGGTTGATGGCGTGGTTGACCTGCGTGAAGTCGGTGGGCCGGTACGGCATGCGCAGGCCAAACTCCGGCATGGTGTAGGACAGCGCATCGTTATGCTCGCGCTCCAGCGCGTGCACCGTTTCCGGACCCTTGGACTGCAGCCACCATTGCACGTTGTGCTTGGCCGCGAAGGCGCGCAGGATGGCGATGTCGCCGTCGGTCAGCGGCAGCAGATGGCGCAGCACCAGCGCCGTCACGCCTTCGCCGAGCGCCACCTCGATCTGGGGCATGCGGTCAGGGGCGGACATGGACGCGATCATTTCGCGCAGCGGGATCAACAGATCGCTGACGTGGCGCGGCAACACATGGCATTCGCGCATGTCGGCCACAAAGCTGCTCTTGCGTTCGTGAAAGCCCACGAGCACCCCGCCCTTCTTGGGCACCACGCGCACCGACAGGCGCGCGCGATAACGGTAGCCCCAGGTCGGCCCCTGCAGCGGCGGCAGGATCAGCGCCGGGCGCAGCTTGCCGACATGCCAGAACGTGTCTTCGAGCGCGCGCTGCTTGATCGCCACCTGCGTGGTGGGCTCCAGATGCTGCATGGCACAGCCGCCACAGACGCCGAAATGCGGGCAGCGGGGTTCCACGCGTTGCGAGGAGGGACGCAGCACCTCGTCGACACGGGCGGTTTCATAGGAAGGCTTGCGGCGCAACGTGACCGCGGTGACCCGTTCGCCCGGCAAGGCGCCTTCCACGAAAATGACTTTCCCGTCGCGGCGGGCGATCCCCCTGGCTTCCAGGTCCAGGGATTCGATACTCAAAACGTCAGACATCTCACGCAGTCCAGAATTGCACGCAACCCGTGATTGTAGAAGGACTTCGCGATTTACCGGAAATCGGGTTTGATGGGGCCGGAGCGGCCCGCACCACGCCGCGTGGTGCTGCGCCCCGCGCGGGTAAAAAAGGGGCTGTTCCGGCCCGCCGCCGGGCAAGGCGGCGTGCCGGAACAGCCCCAAAAGGCCGGCGCCGTTCAGGCGCCGCCACGGATATCAGAACGAGCGCGCCACCGAGAAGACGGCGCCGATACGGCCCGACGGGTGACCGTACTTGGTGGGCAGCCAGTTGTCCTTGGTGGCGCCGACGGCCGCCAGACCGAGGATCCAGCCCTTCAGGTCCTTGGTCACGCCCACCTTGTAGTCGACGTAATGGCCGATCGAGTCGCCGTCCATGTTGGTCTGGTTCTTGAGCTTCTGGTAGCCCAGATGGCCCAGCAGTCCCCAGCCGTCGCCCAGGTCGAATGTGGCCGTGCCGTCCAGGTACCAGGTGCCCTTGCTGTCCGGCGTGCTGAAAAAGTCGCTGGGCGTGTACGAATACTTGAGGCTGTAGTTGCCGTAGGACGCGCCCAGGTAGAGGTCCGTGTTGTTGTAGTTCCCGCCCTTGGGGGAACTGGAGCCGGGATAGTAGTAATGCAGCACGCCCGCATCCAGCGTGAAGCCGCCGCCCACGTCACCCTTCCAGCCGCCGTAGAAATCCATTTCCAGGTTGCCGTCGGTGAACACGAAGCTGGAGACGTTGGAGTTCCAGTTGCCCAGGTAGAAGCCCGAACTGTGGTTCAGGTCAAAGCCCAACTGAACGGCGGGACGGAAGTCGGTCTGCGAATAGCCGCGGAAGCGGTAATCGCTGACTATGGTCGCGTTACCGCTGAGCGAAAAGCCGCCACCCAGATCGGTGGGTTCGGCTTGCGCCACACCTGCAAAACAAGCGGCAAGCGCGAGGGGCAAGGCTAGCAACGTCTTATTCATGGTGCGAAGGTCCTGATCGGATAGTCGAAAGAGCGGACGGCGCGCGGCGCATCCGGCTGGCCGGCTTGTGCAGGTAAAGCCGGCTCAAATCCCTTCAAGCAATGTCCGTGCCAGGTTTCAGCGCCAGCGTACGGCCTGCCGCAGTGTCCTTCGGGCGCTGGCAATGCACCATCCTGGTGCCCTCTTATGGGGCGCGGCCAAGGCCCATGCGTCAAAACGGGGAAATCCGGCCTGGCCCCGCCTGGAAAACAAACACCCCGGCACGCGGGAAGCGTGTCGGGGTGCTGTTCAAGCGGAGCGTTGCTCCGCTTTGCGGCCAGTGTGATGGCCTAGGACTTGCCGGCTCAGTTGGCCTGGGGCGCGGCAGGCGGCGGGGGCGGCGGGACGTCGCCGGCAGCCGGCGGAGGCGGCGGCATGCCGGGACGACCGTCGGCGCCGCGCATGCCGGGGCGACCCTTGCCGTCCGCGCGGGCTTCCATCTTGGCGTGGCGCTCGGCCATGCGGGCTTCGCGCTCCTTGACGATCTTGGTCACCTGGCCGCGTTGCGTGTCGTTCAGGCTATCCCAGACGGCCAGCCATTGGTCGCGCACCTGCTTGGCTTGCGGGCCGAACGCGTCGCGGCGCTTTTCCGACTGCTCGATGAGCGCGCGGGGATCCAGCTTGCCGCTGTCCAGCTGCGACTTGAGCAGGTCATGGCGCGTACCGCGGTCGGCGCGCATCGCTTCGTGCAGGCTGCGCTGCCCTTCCTGGGCGGTCTTGAACAGGGCCTCCTGTTTGGCGTCGAGCTTCAGCTCGGCGACCTGGGCCTTGGAGACGGGGCCCAGACCGGGGATCAGCAGGCCGTCGCGCATGCCCTTGTGGAAACCACCGCCGCGATGGCCTTCGTGCATGGCGGCCGGACCGCCCTCGGCGGGAGGAGGCGGCGCAGCCATTGCGGAGCCAGCCGCGAAACCGCTCGACGCGGCGACGATAGCAAGGACGGCCAGATTGGAGCGGATAGCGAATCGGGACATGGATGTCTCCTGAAAGTGAAGAAAGCGAGGCCATTGTGCGATCCGCCTGGTTTCATCCAGGTTTCGTTTACGGCCGTCTTGTTTCAGTCGATTGCTTGCCCGCCAGACGCGAGAACGGGGCCATGCAGGCCCCGTCGGTATCCCCTGACCCGTGCGCATTGGCAAGGATTCAGACTGGCTGGCCGCCCGCGCGGATCAGCCCGCGTCCCAGGCCGCCATGTATTCCTTCCAGTGCGGCGCATCGCTGGCCGAGAGCGTGTCGCGCACCAGCGCGATTTCGGTCTCGTAGGCGGTGCGGTCGAGTTCACCGCGCAGGAAGCGGAAGCGGCAATACACCAGCCACGTATTGACCACGTCGGTTTCACAGTACGCGCGCACTTCGTCGGCGCGGCCCGTGCTCCAGGCCTCCCAGACCTTGCTGCCGTCCATGCCGAGCTTGCCGGGAAAGCCGCACAGCTTGGCAAGTTCGTCGAGCGGCGCGTTGGCGCGGCCGTTGTACTTGGCCAGCACGTCCATCAGATCGATGTGACGGTTGTGATAGCGCGAAATGTAGTTGTTGAACTTGAAATCGCGGTCTTCTTCGCCCATGTCCCAGTAGCGCGGCGCGGGCACACCCTGGATCAGGCTGCGGTAATGCAGGACGGGCAGGTCAAAGCCCGAGCCGTTCCAGCTGACGAGCTTGGGCGTATAGCGTTCGATGGTCTTGAAGAAGCCCGCGAGCAAGGCCGCTTCGGGATCGTCCGGCTGGCCCAGCGTCTTGACGCGAAAGCCCTGGTCGTCACGGAATACGCACCCTACCACCGCGACCTTGTGCAGATGCAGCGGCAGGAAGTCGTGGCCCACGGCCTCACGCCGCGCGGTCAGCGCGCGCTCGACCACTTCGTGGTCCGGCACGTCGGCGCCCCAGCCGTTGAGCTTGCGCAGCCCGTCGGCGTCAGGGATGGTCTCGAGGTCGAATACCAGGGTGGGCGTCATTTGGGCGGCAGGTATTGCATCGGATCCACCGGCGTACCCTGGCGGCGGATTTCAAAGTGCAGACGCGGCGACGTCGTGTCGCTCTGACCGAGTTCAGCGATCTTGGCCCCGCGCTTGACCGTCTGGCCGGTCTTCACGAGCAGCGCACGGTTGTGCGCGTAGGCCGTGATGAAGCCGTTCTGGTGCTCGACGATGATGAGGTTGCCCAGGCCGCGCACGCCATTGCCGCTGTACTTGACCAGGCCATCCGCCGCGGCGGTGATCGGGTCGCCCAGCGCGCCGGCGATGTCGATGCCCTTGCTGCTGGCATTGAACGCTTGCACGATCTGGCCGTTGGCCGGCCAGGCCCAGTTGATGACGCCCGCATCGGCCGCACGCGTGGCTGGCTTGGTGTCCACCGGCGCCGGAGGCGGCGTGGGCGTGGCATCAGGTGCGGGCGTGGTGGCCGCGGGAGTCTCGGGTTGGTCAAGCGGACGCGGTTGCGGCCGGTTGCTGGCAATCGGCGCGGTCTGCGCGCCGCCGCCGGTGGCGCCGCCGGACATGCGCAGCACCTGCCCCACCGAGATCTGGTTGGGGTCGCTGATGTTGTTCCAGCGCTTGATGTTTTCGATGTCGACGTTGTTGGCGCGGGCGATCTTGTAGAGCGTGTCGCCCGGCTTGACCACATAGCTGCCGGACGTGGCCGTCGGCGCGGGTTGCCCGCCGGTCATGTCGACCACCGGGGCACGAGTACCTTTGGATGCGCAGCCGGCCAGGATGGCGAGGCTGAGAACCCCCACTGCGAAGAGCGGGCGGCGAAGACGCGTCATGGACGCGCCCAAATTCATATCGGTCAGTTGCAACTGCCCGTTGAGCATACGTTTCTCCTGTCGCTCAAGATTGTATTCCGGACCGTAGCGGCACAAAGCGCACGGCCTCTAGTTCGGTTCTTTTCCAGCTTGCCGCGCCCGTGCGTTCGATCAGAACCAGGCGCTGGTTCGAGCCCCCTTCGGGAGCGATGAGACGGCCGCCCGGAGCAAGCTGCGTCAGCAGCGCTTGCGGGATGGCCAGACCTGCGGCAGCCACAACGATAGCATCGAACGGCGCCACGCCGGGCAGCCCCAAAGTGCCGTCTCCATAGATGAGCCGGATCCTTGTAGTGAGCCGCAAGGCGCGCAGATGCTCGCGCGCCAGCTCGTACAGCCCGCGTATGCGTTCGATGGTGTGGACGTCGCGCACGAACTGCGCGAGCACCGCGGCCTGGTATCCGCAACCGGCGCCGACCTCGAGCACACGGGTAGGCGCGCGGTCTTCGCAAGCAGCCGCGATCATACGCGCCACAACCCACGGCTGGGAAATGGTTTGCGAGTGACCGATGGGCAACGCGGCGTCTTCATACGCGCGGCTGGCAAGGGCCTCGTCTACAAACAGATGGCGCGGTACTGCGGCCATGGCGTTCAGCACGCGTTCGTCGGTGATGCCCTGAGAGCGCAGACGCTGCACCATGGCCTGGCGCAAGCGCTCGGAGTTCAGGCCAAGGTTGCTGCCCGCTTGCGGCACGGGCGTCTGCGCCTGCCGCTGCAAGGTGGCGGCCGAGATGCGCGTGTTGCTGTTCGCCGGCGTATACCCCGGGCCGAGTCGGCCGGCGTCGTGGCGGGCCGGGCTGCCGCGGCCGGCGCCGGGGGTGATGTCCGGCTGGCTTATGCGTTTGCGCATAGCGGCTCTGCCCAGGTGCGGATCTCGTCGAGCTGGCTGTGCTGGGTCAGGTCCAGACGCAACGGGGTGACGGACACGATGCCCTGCTCGACGGCGTGAAAGTCCGTGCCGGGCGTGGCGTCGGCGGCCAGTCCGACCGGTCCGATCCAGTAGACCGTGTCGCCATAGGGCGTGGTGGTGCGCACGACGGGCTGCGACGGATGCCGCTTGCCCAGCCGCGTGACCTCAAACCCGTGCATGTCTTCAAAACGGCGGCTCGGGATATTGACGTTGAGCAGCACCGGCGCCGCGAGCGGCTGGGCCAGATGGCGCTCGACGACCAGGCGGGCGGCGCGTGCGGCCGAGTCGATGTGCTCCCAGCCCTTTTCCGCCAGCGAGAACGCGATGGCGGGGATGCCGAACAGATAGCCTTCGCTGGCGGCGGCGACGGTGCCCGAATAGAGGGTGTCATCGCCCATGTTGGCGCCGTTGTTGATGCCCGACACGACCAGGTCGGGGCGCGTATCCATCAGGCCGGTCAGCGCGACGTGCACGCAATCGGACGGCGTGCCGTTGACCGCGATGAAGCCGTTTGAAGCGGTGCGCACCGACAGCGGCCGGTTCAGCGTGAGCGAGTTGGAGGCGCCGCTGTGGTTGGTCTCGGGCGCGACGACGGTCAGATCGCCCAGCCCTTCCAGCGCGGCGACCAGCGCTTCCAGGCCAGGGGCCGAATAGCCATCATCGTTCGAAACCAGAATTCGCATTGTGCATCCGAAAGAAAATAAAACGCGGGTGACGTGGCGGATTGTACCCGCGGTAGAATCCGCAGCCACTACTACAACAACGGACTCCCCTTCCATGGCGATAACCGAACCCTCCCTGGCATTTACCGTCGCGCTCGTCGTGCTGGCCTACCTGATCGGCTCCGTGCCCTTCGCCGTGGTGGTCAGCAAGCTGATGGGTCTGCAAGACCCCCGCAGCTATGGGTCCAAGAACCCCGGCGCGACCAACGTGCTGCGCACCGGCAACAAGACCGCCGCCGCGCTGACGCTATTGGGGGACGCCGCCAAGGGATGGTTCGCGATCTGGCTGGCCGAGAAGCTGGCGCCCGGCATCGGCCCCGTCGCCCTGGCCTGCGTGGCGCTGGCCGCCTTCATCGGCCACCTCTACCCCGTGTTCCTGGGTTTCAAGGGCGGCAAGGGCGTGGCGACCGCGCTGGGCGTGCTGGTGGCCATCCAGCCCTGGCTGGCCGTCGCCACCGCAGCAACCTGGCTGATCATCGCCATTTTCTTCCGCTATTCGTCGCTGGCTTCGCTGGTGGCCGCGTTCTTCGCCCCCGTGTACTACGTGTTCGGGTCCGGGCTGGCCTGGCAGGCGCAGCCGGCGCTGGGCGTGGCGCTGGCGATCATCGGCATCCTGCTGTTCTACCGTCACCGCGCCAATATCGCCCGGCTGATCCAGGGCACCGAAAGCCGGATCGGCAGCAAGAAAAAGTAATCCCCCCGCGATGGGCGGATCAGAGGGGTGGAAAAAAACGGGCGGCCTGGCCGCCCGTTTTTCATTTCAGGCGATATCGGCCAGATCCCAGCGCGGCTTGACCGTGAAGCTATGGGCGCTGGCGTCCAGCGTGGCCAATCCGGCCTTCACCCGTTCGGCGGCCGCGAACGCGATCATGGCGCCGTTGTCGGTGCACAGTTCCAGCGGCGGGAAGTATGCGCGGGCCTTGAGCGGCTTGAGCGCGGCATCGAGCTTGGCGCGCAGAAGCTGGTTGGCCCCCACGCCGCCGGCCACGACCAGGCGGCGCAGCCCGGTCTGTTTAAGCGCGCGGATGGACTTGGCCGCCAGCACCTCGACGATGGCCGCCTGCGTGGCGGCGGCAAGGTCAGCGCGGGTCTGTTCGTCCAGGCCGCCATTCTGTTCGGCCGCCTTGACTCGGGTCAGCACGGCGGTTTTCAAGCCGCTGAAACTGAAGTCCAGGTCACCGCTGTGCAACATGGGGCGCGGCAGGTCGAAGCGCGAGGCGTCGCCGCTGCCGGCCAGCCGGGACAGCGCGGGTCCACCCGGGTAGCCCAGGCCCATGAGCTTGGCGGATTTGTCGAAGGCCTCGCCCGCGGCGTCGTCCAGGGTTTCGCCCAGCAGCTCGTAGCGACCCACGCCGTCCACGCGCATGAGCTGGGTATGGCCGCCTGAGACCAGCAAGGCAATGAAGGGAAACTCGGGCCGGGGATCGGCCAGCATCGGCGACAGCAGATGGCCTTCGAGGTGATGGATGCCGATGGCAGGCAGGCCGCGCGACCAGGCGAACGACTGCGCGACACTGGCGCCGACCAGCAAGGCGCCGGCGAGACCGGGCCCGGCCGTATAGGCCACGGCGCCGATGTCGGACATCTGCAGACCCGCGTCCTGCAGCACCTGGCGGGTCAGCGGCACCACGCGGCGGATGTGGTCGCGCGAGGCAAGTTCCGGCACCACGCCCCCGTATTCCTGGTGCATGGCGATCTGGGTATGCAGCGCGTGCGCAAGCAGGCCGCGTTCCGTACAGACGGCTGCGACGCCGGTTTCGTCGCAGGAGCTTTCAAAGCCGAGAATGATCATGGCGGCAGAGTTTACAACTGATGCGAAAATACGCGGGTTCTTGACTGGGACGGGGCTTTCCGCCCCGCCCGCCACAACCTGAAAATCCTGCAAAAACCCTGGGGACTCGAATGCTGGAGAAGCTATTCAAGCTGCGTGAGCACGGCACGACCGCAAGAACGGAAGTCGTGGCCGGCCTGACGACATTCCTGACGATGTCGTACATCATCTTCGTCAATCCTGACATCCTGTCCTCGACGGGCATGGACCGCGACGCGGTCTTTGTTGCCACCTGCCTGGCCGCCGCGCTGGGCTCGCTGGTGATGGCGTTCATCGCCAACTGGCCGATCGGCATGGCGCCCGGCATGGGGCTGAACGCCTTCTTTGCCTTCACCGTGGTCAAGACCATGGGTTACACCTGGGAGCAGGCGCTGGGTGCGGTGTTCATCTCGGGCATCATCTTTCTGTTCCTGACGATATCCGGCATCCGGGTCTGGCTGGTCAAAGGCATCCCGCATTCACTGCGCAGTGCCATCGCAGCCGGCATCGGGCTGTTTCTGGCCATTATCGCGCTATCCAGCGCGGGCATCGTGGTCGCCCATCCGGCCACCAAGGTCACCCTGGGCAACCTCACCACGCACGGTCCGCTCTTCGCCATCCTGGGTTTTTTTGTGATCGCGTCGCTGGATGCGCTGCGCGTGCGTGGCGCCATCCTGATCGGCATCATCGTGGTCACGGTGCTGTCGATGGTGATGGGCTACAACGAGTTCAAGGGCATCTTTTCGGCGCCGCCCAGCTTGTCGCCTACCCTCTTCAAGCTGGACATCATGGGCGCGCTGCATTCCGGCTTCGTGCACGTGATTCTGGTGTTCGTGCTGGTCGAAGTGTTTGACGCCACCGGCACGCTGGTGGGCGTAGCCAAGCGCGCGGGCCTGGTGCCTGAAGACCGGCCCAATCGCCTGGGCCGCGCGCTGTTCGCGGACAGCACCGCCATCGTGGCCGGTTCGATGCTGGGCACCAGCAGCACCACCGCCTACGTCGAAAGCGCCTCCGGCGTGCAGGCTGGCGGACGCACCGGCATGACTGCACTGATCGTGGGCCTGCTGTTCCTGGCCGCGCTGTTCATCTCGCCGCTGGCGGGCGCCGTGCCGGCCTACGCCACCGCACCCGCCCTGCTCTACGTCGCCGGTCTGATGATGCGCGAGCTCATCGACATCGACTGGAACGACGTCTGCGAAGCCACGCCGGCCGCGCTGACCGCGCTGGTCATGCCGTTCACGTACTCGATCGCCAACGGCATTGCCTTCGGCTTCATCAGCTACGTGGTGCTCAAGACCGCCACGGGCAAGATGCGCGACGTGCACCCGGCCACGTGGCTCGTAGCCGTGCTTTTCGTGATCCGCTACGCGTTCTTCCCTGAATAGTCAGGCTGACACGCTGTTCACGCAAAACCGCCGCAGGCCATGCCTTGCGGCGGTTTTTTCATTTGGCGGCCGTCCACACCGCCAGTTCGTAGCCGTCGAGGTCCGTGAAATGGAAGCGGCTGCCGCCCGGAAACGTGAACTCGTCGCGGCTGATGCGACCGCCCGCGGCCGTGATGCGTTGCCGGGTTGCGGCCAGGTCGTCGCCGTACAGGATCACAAGCGGACCGCCCGGCCGCACCGCTTCACCCGTCGTGAAGCCGCCCGTCAGCCGGCCATCGGTGAATTCCGAATACGTGGGACCGTAATCCGTGAACGTCCATCCGAAGACGTCGCCATAGAAGCGCTTGCTGCGCGCGATGTCCGCGACGTTGAATTCGATGTTGTCGATGCGGTTGTTCTGGCCGCTGGCGCCCATGCGCGTCTCCTTTGGTTAAATGGCAAATGTTGAATGGCCAATGCCCGGCCATTCCAGGCCGCGTTCGTGCTTGCTATTGTAGGGATCGAGAAAATCAATCAACCCGGCCAAGGGCATGGTTGCTGGCGGGCGCGGTTGAATTCGCCGATACACTCCCCATGTAGATCAGCATATGGAGTACATTTTGCGCCCTTCCCCTTTCATTTCCGCGCTGCCGGCCTGTCATGACGCAGCGGAGGCGCACGCATGAGTGCCCTGGCGAATATCCCCTTTTCCGTGCTGGACCTGGCCCCCATTGTGCAGGGCCGCGATGCCGCAGACGCGTTCCGCAATACGGTCGCGCTGGCGCAGCATGTCGAGCAACTGGGCTACAACCGCTTCTGGTTGGCCGAGCACCACAACATCAACGGCATCGCCAGCAGCGCCACGGCTGTGCTGATCGGCCATGTGGCCGGCCACACGCGCACGCTGCGCGTCGGCTCGGGCGGCGTCATGCTGCCCAACCACGCGCCGCTGATCATCGCCGAACAGTTCGGCACGCTCGAGACCCTGTACCCCGGCCGCATCGACCTGGGCCTGGGCCGCGCACCCGGCAGCGACGGCGCCACGCAACAGGCGCTGCGCCGCAGCCCGCGCAGCGGTCTTGAGTTCCCGGCCCTGGTGGAGGAACTGCGCGGCTTTCTGGCCCCCTCGCGCCCCGGCCAGCCCGTGCGCGCCATCCCCGGTGAAGGCCTGGATGTGCCGATCTGGCTGCTGGGTTCCAGTGACTTCAGCGCGCGCATGGCGGCTGAACTTGGCCTGCCCTTCTCGTTTGCCGGGCATTTCTCGCCGGAAGGCATGGCCGCGATGCGCTTGTACCGTCACTTGTTCAAGCCTTCCGAGACGCTGGCGCGCCCCTATTCGATGATCGGCGTGCCCGTCATTGCCGCCGAAACCGACGAGGCCGCGCGGTTCCAGTCGACCACGCAGCAACTGAAGTTCCTGTCGCTCGTGCGCGGCCATCGCCTGCAATTGCAGCCGCCGGTCGAAAGCATGGACGGCGTGTGGAACGAATGGGAGCGCGAGGCGGTCAATCAGAGATTGGGCGCGTCGATCGTGGGCGGACCGGACACCGTCAAGCGGGAACTCGAAGCCCTGGTCGCGGAAACGCAGGCCGACGAGGTCATGATCGTGTCCGACTTCTACGACATCGCAGACCGCCTGCGTTCTTTCGAGATCGTCGCCTCGCTGAAAAACGGCGCGGGCGTCTCCACGAAATCGGCGGCCTGAGGGCCGTATTCTGCGCCATTGACGGCGCCAACCATTGCGACGCGGCCTGGACCGGCTCTACTATGGGCTTTCAAGGCCTGGCAATACGCGTCGCCGCATCAGCGCCGGGGCAGGCCCCCGGTGTCTCCGCCACCGCTTTTCGCCGCCCACGCGGCAAGGATTTCTTATGAGTATTGTTGAACTCACCAAAGACAGCTTCCAGGAAGCCATCACGCCCGACGGCACCCTCATCGTCGACTTCTGGGCGCCCTGGTGCGGCCCGTGCCGTGGTTTCGCGCCGGTGTTCGAACAGGCCGCCACCGAGCATCCGGACGTCACGTTCGCCAAGGTGAATACCGACGTCGAGCAGGAACTGGCCGGCGCGCTGGGCATCCGCTCGATTCCGACGCTGATGGTCTTCCGCGAAAAGGTCCTGCTGTTCTCGCAACCCGGCGCCTTGTCCGGCGGTCAGTTGAACGAACTGCTCGCCAAGATCAAGGAAGTGGACATGGAAAAGGTCCACCAGGAAATCGCCGCGGCGCAAGACAGCCAGGACGCGTAAAACCGCAAGGGGCCCGGATCGGGCCCCTTCCTTTTGCACCGGGACATTTGCTTCCCGGACGCCGCTGCGCGGCAGGCCGGTGCGGACGCTGGCTGGCTACAAAACGACTTCCCACGCGGACCGGCCGCGCGTGATGTTCGCCGCAGTGACTTCCAATTCAGTCAGCACCACACGCGGCACCGTGAACGTGAGCGTGACGCCGTCCGCGTTGTAGTCTTCCTGCAAGATGGCGGCGCCTGCCTGGGCCAACCGCGATTTCAACAGCGCCATCTCGCCGAATCCGCATGCGCAGCGTACCGTTGCCAGGTCGACGATTTCCGTGCGCTCGCCCAACCGCAGGCAATTGGCTGCGCATCCGCCGTAAGCGCGCACCAGTCCGCCCGCGCCGAGCTTGATTCCCCCGTACCAGCGCACGACCAATACCGCCACGCGGTCCATATCCTGGCCTTCGATGGCCTGCAGGATCGGCCTGCCCGCGGTGCCGCCGGGTTCGCCATCATCATTGAAGCGGTATTCCTGTCCGATGCGGTAGGCCCAGCAGTTGTGCGTGGCCTCGGGGTCGCTGTGCTCGGCAAAGAAGCGCATGGCGTCGTCGATCGTGGCGACCGGCGCGGCATACGCGGCAAAGCGGCTTTTCTTGATGTCTTCCTGGTAGGTGCAGGGAGCGGTCAGCGTGTGCGTCATGCCCGGCATTGTAAGTGCGCGGATCGGCAGGCGATGCGGCCTGCGCGGCCCGGCCTGCTCGGATGCGGCCTGCGCGGCCCGGCCTGCGCGGCGCCGACCGGACGCGCATCAGCCGTGGCAGTCCGGGACTTCCTGATCCAGATAGACGTCGAACGCGACGTCGCGCGCCCATTTCGTGGTCATGGCCTTCCAGGCGCCGGCGCGGTCCCAGGCCCGCATCTCTTGCCCGAGCCACGCGCGCGAGGCCTCGTCCTGCGCAGGCAGCAGCCACACGCGCTCCTGGCGTGCGCCATCCGGCGTCAGCGTCGAGGAGAACTTCTTCCATTCCGGAAAGCGCATCAGCGGCTCCCAGACGGCATCGTCGACCAGACCGATGTCGCACTCGCCTTCGCGCACGGCGACGAGCGCGTCCGACGGCACGCGATAGGTCTTGACGGTTGCACCCCAGCTTTGCGCCAGGGCTTGCGCCTGCGTGGCGGCTTCGGCCATGCAGACGCTGCGGCCCTGCACGTCGGCGGGCTTGCGCATCCGCGTGTCGGTGCGGATCACGGCCTTGGGCCGTGCCGCATAGCCGGTGGCTTGTACCGCGACGGTCTGCGGCTGTCCGTCGGCGCGGTCCGCAAGCACCAGATCCACCTCGCCTGCCTTCAGCGCCCGGGCGGCGTCAGCGGCCCGCAACTGGACCAGCCGCACGGGCAGCTTCAGGCTGGCGCCCAGCTTGTCGGTGATAGTGGCGTCCAGGCCTTCGGGCGTGCGGATCTTCGCCCCCGCGACCGGCGGCGGCGCCAGATACGGCACCCCCACGACCAGCTCACCGCGCGCCCGCGCCGCCGGAAAAGTATCCGGCTGCGCCTGCGCGAAGCCCGCGAGCAGCAGGCCCGCGGCAAGGACGAATGGACGCATGCGGGACATCATGATGACAACGTCAGACGTATTGGTAACGCAGCAAACGATGCTTGAGGTTTTCAAGCACGAACTGGTCGATCAACGCAGCCAGCACGGCGATCACGAGGATGTTGGTCATGACGCCGGTCATGTCCGCGATTTCGCCCGAGTACGCCAGCGACCGGCCCAGCCCCTTGCCGAACCCGATCAGCATTTCGGCCGAGATCAGCGCCCGCCAGGCGTTGCCGAACGCCAACTGCGCGCCGGTGATGAGCTCGGGCATGACCGCCGGCAGGTACACCCGCTTGATCAGCCCCCAGCGCGTCGCGCCCATGACGCGCGCCGCCGACACGTGCACGCGCTGCACGGATTCGGTGGCGTTCATCACGCTGAGCGCGGCCGGGAAGAACGCCGACAGCGCCACGACCACGATGATGGGCGTATTGCCAAAGCCCATCACGATGAGAAACAGCGGCACCCACGCGATGGACGGGATCGACTGCAGGATGACGATGGCGCTGCGCAGGACTTCGCGGAAGAAGAACAGCACGGCCGCCACGAGGCCGAAGCCCACGCCGGCGGCCAGCGCCAGCCCGTAACCCGCGCCCAACCGTCCCAGCGTGCCCATGAGGCTCTGATGGAACGACTGCTTGCCCAGGTCTTCGAACAGCCGCTCGACGACCGCGGGCACGCCCGGCATCAGGAAGTCGGGCAGCGCGAACGCGGCCAGTTGCCACAGCGCAAGGATGAACAGGACGCCCAAAACGCCCGCAAGATGCTTGCGGGCGCCGGTCACACGGGTAGATGCGCTCAAAGCTTGCGAGCCTCTTGCCAGGACAGGTCGACGATGCTGGAGACGTCGTACGGCTTGCCGTCGCGCGTCTTGAGCGAACCCTGGGCCTGCAGGATGTCAGCGATTTCCTGCATGCGCGCTGTGTCCTTTTCCGTCAGCTTGGGCGTGAACACCTGCGTGCTGATGGCCTCGGAAATGACGGTTTCGCGCGGCAGCTCGCCGCGGGTCAGCGTCTTGAGCGTGGGCTCGGCGATGAAGTACGAGGCGATCAGCTTGGAAGCCTGCGCCGGCTCCTTCTGCAGCAGCGTGATGGCCTGGTTCTGGGCGTCCAGCGCCTTCCAGACATCGTCCTTGCGCTTGGCCAGCGTTTCGCCCGAGGTGATGACGACCATGCACGGGAACGGCCAGGCCTGCCCCACTTCGTAGATCTGCTTGACCGGCGCGACCAGTTGCGCGATGCGGTCGTAGGGTTCGAACAGGAAGGCAGCGTCAACACGCTTGCCCACCAGCGACTGCACGGCCACGGCCGGGCTCACGCCCATGACGTTCACGTCGTCGGCAGTCAGGTTGCCCTGCTTGAGCACGACGCCCTTCAGGACCACGTCGGCGGTGCTGCCTTCGGCCTGCGAGGCCAGCGTCTTGCCCTTCAGGCCTGCAATGTCCTTGATGCCGGAATCGTCACGCACGATCAGCGAGTGATAGCCCTGCTGCGCACCGCCCACCACCTTCAGGTCAGCACCCTTGGAGGCCCAGGCGACCGCGTTGGTGAAGCCGAGCACGCCGATGTCGAGCTGGCCGCCGACGATTGCCTTGATGAGATCGGTGCCCGATTTGAATTCGATCAGTTCGGAATCCAGGCCGGCCTTCTTGTAGTAGCCGCCCTCTTGCGCGACGATCGCCTGCGCGTCGTCCATCACGCGCAGGTAGCCTACGCGGAACTTCTCGGCAGCCATCGCGGGGGCAGCCGCCAGCAGCGCCGCGGCCAGCGGCAGGGACAACCATTGCTTCAGTTTCATCAGAGGAGCTCCAGGAAATTCGATAAGCGGCCGCGCCCGGGCGGCCGTGGGTATTTGGGGAAGAAGGTCAGGCGGCCAGCGCGATGTCGGCGTGCGCGTCCGAACCGCCGACGCCGATGCCCAACAGGCGCAGGATTTCGCGCTTCTCAGTGGCAAGGTCGGACAGGTCGTGCGTCTTGACGCGGTGGGCCAGGTTGAATTCGCGCAGCACCCGGGCCGGACGCGGGCTGAAGACGACGATGCGATCGGCCAGGAACAGGGCCTCGTCGACGTCGTGGGTCACCAGCAGCACCGTCGGCTTTTCCTGCGCGATGAGCTGGCGCAGCACATCCTGCAGGCTCAGGCGGGTCAGCGCGTCCAGTGCGCCGAAGGGTTCGTCCATCAACATGGTCTGGGGCTGGGCGATGAACGCGCGGGCCAGCGCAGCGCGCTGGCGCATGCCGCCGGAGACCTGATGGGGATAGTAGTGTTCGAAGCCTTCAAGGCTGACGCGCGCCAGCCATTCGCGTGCGGCTTCGCGGGCGCGCTTCCTGGGTGTGTTCTGGAATTCCAGCGCCAGCGCCACATTGTCTTCCAGCGTCAGCCAGGGATACAGGGCGTGTTCCTGGAAAACCAGCGTGCGGCTGGGATTCGGTCCCGTGACCTTGTCGCCGTCGGCCAGCACGCTGCCCTGCGTGGGCATTTCAAGCCCGGCGGCCAGGTGCAGCAAGGTGGACTTGCCGCAGCCCGAGGGGCCGACCAGCGCGACCAGCTCGCCGGTCTTGAATTCACTGGTGAAGCCGTCGACGACGGGCAGGTCGCCGAAATGCTTGTGGACGTGGTCGAAAGTCAGGTTCATGGAACGAATCGTCAGCGCGCGTGAAAACGAGCCTCAAATCTAACAATTCGTTATATGAATCCAAACGATCAATATCGAATGTCTTTACTTCTTTTCGTAATAACGATCAGACCGTCGCCGTCTGCCTGCTGGCCGCCCGCTGCAATCCGAACGCAATGACGAAGCCCAGCGTGACGCACAGGGACGCGGCCAGGAAGATCGCGGGGTAGCCGAAGCCGCTGGAGATGTAGCCCGCGATCGGGCCGGTCACGCCCAGCGCCAGGTCCAGGAAGGCCGAATAGGCGCCCAGCGCCGCGCCGCGGCTGCCGGCCGGCACGCGCGCCACGGCCTCGACGCCGATGGCCGGGAACACCAGCGCGAAGCCGCAGCCGGTCAGCGCGGCGCCCAGCAGCGCCATGCCCGGGTTGGGCGCCAGCCACAACAGCAACAGACCGGCCGCTTCCACCACGAACGACACCTGCGCGACCCGGAATCCGCCAAAGCGGGTGATGGTGCCGGCGAACAGCAGGCGCACGCCAATGAAAGCGCCGCCGAACGCACTGAGCGCGCTTGCGGCGCCGTCCCACGAGACGCTGGCGTAATACAGCGCGACGAAGGCGGCCAGCGTGCCGAAGCCGACCGACCCCAGACCCAGCGCCACGCCGTGCGGGAACACGCGCAGCACCACACTCTTGAAAGCCATGCGGTGCCCGCCCACGATGGCGACGGCCGGCCGGATCATGGCAAGACCCAGCCCGGCCAATCCCAGCAGCAGCACCGCGCCCCCCAGTGCGCCCATGCTCCAGTGCTTTTCAAGCTGCACGCCCAGCGGCGCGCCCAGCGCCAGCGCGCCATAGGTGGCGATGCCGTTCCAGGATATGACGCGGGCGGTGTGCAACGGCCCTACCCGCGCGATGGCCCAGGTGGCCGAGCCGGTGCCGACCCAGCTCTCGCCGAATCCCAACGCCAGACGACTGAGGATGATTGCCGCCAGGCTGAGCCACGCGGTGCGTTCGAAGGCGTAGGCGAGCAGCAGAAAAATGCCGCTGATCGCGCAGGCCGCCATGCCGATGACGACGGTCTGCTTCGGGCCGACCGTATCGGCCATGCGGCCGGCGTGCGAGCGGCTGAGCAGGGTCGCCACGTACTGCACGCTGATCGCCAGGCCCGCCAGCACGGATCCGTAACCCAGGTTTCCGTGCACGTAACCCGGCAGCACGGCCAGCGGCAGGCCGATGGCCAGGTAGCAGATGAAGGTAAAGAAGGCGATGGCAACGATGCGGGCCGTCAGGGTGAACGTGCCGATCTGCGCGCCATCAGGCGCGTCATGCAAAGAGGGAGACATGTGGGGACAAAAAGAAGCCTGGCCGGACAGCCGCCAGGGTCGGGCCCGATGATAGCGCAGCGCAGATTGCGCCCGGCTGAACAGGTGGCCATCGCGGCCCGGCGGACTACATGGCGCGCGGCCGTGGCGCAAATGAGAAAGCGGCGCACGGATTCGTGCGCCGCTTCATGACCCGCCGTGCGGAATCAGGCTTCGATGCCGCGCGAGGACAGGTAGTCTTCGTAGCCGCCGCGGTAGTCGACGATCTCGCCGGTGGGCAGGATTTCGATCACGCGCGTGGCCAGGCCGGACACGAATTCACGGTCATGCGACACGAACACCAGCGTGCCTTCGTACTTTTCCAGCGCGAATTGCAGCGACTCGATCGATTCCATGTCCAGGTGGTTGGTGGGCTCGTCGAGCAGCATCACGTTGTGCCGGCCCAGCATCAGGCGGCCGAAGGTCATGCGGTTCTTTTCGCCGCCGGACAGCACCTTGGGGGCCTTGGGCAGGTCGTCAGCCGAGAACAGCAGGCGGCCCAACACCGAACGGATCGACTGGTCGTCGTCGCCCGGCTGGCGGTGGTCGCCCATCCAGTCCAGCAGGTTGATGTCGGTTTGCTGGAACTGGTCGGAAACGTCCTGCGCCATGTAGCCGAGGTCGGCGTTGTCCGACCATTTCACCGTGCCCGAATCGGGTTGCAGATCCTGCGCCAGGAGGCGCAGCAGCGTGGTCTTACCGACGCCGTTGGCGCCGATGATGGCGATCTTTTCGCCGGCGTCGACCATGGCCGAGAACTTGGTGATGACGGGCGCGTCATAGGCCTTGGTCAGGTTTTCGACAGTGACGGCCAGGCGGTGCATGACCTTGCTTTGCTCGAACCGGATGTACGGGTTCTGGCGCGACGAGGGCTTGACCACGACCTGGTCGGCCTTGATGCGGTCGATCTGTTTCAGGCGCGAGGTGGCCTGACGCGACTTGGACTTGTTGGCCGCGAAACGGCGGACAAAGTCCTGCAGTTCGGCGACGCGTTCCTTGGCCTTGGCGTTGTTGGCCACCAGGCGCTCGCGGGCCTGGGTGGAAGCCAGCATGTAGTCGTCGTAATTGCCTGCGTAGATGCGGATTTCACCGTAATCCACGTCAGCCATGTGCGTGCACACCTGGTTCAGGAAGTGACGATCGTGGCTGATGATGATCATCGTGCTCTGGTAGCCGTTGAGCACGTTTTCCAGCCAACGGATCGTGTTGATGTCCAGGTTGTTGGTGGGTTCGTCCAGCAGCAGCACGTCGGGGTTCGAGAACAGCGCCTGCGCCAGCAGCACGCGCAGCTTCCATCCCGGCGCGACTTCGCGCATCGGCAGGTTGTGCTGGTCGACCGCGATTTCCAGGCCCAGCAGCAGCTCGCCCGCGCGGGCTTCGGCGGTGTAGCCGTCGTATTCCGCGAACTTGGCTTCCAGATCGGCCGCGCGCATGTAATCGTCTTCGGTCGCCTCCGGGTTGGCGTAGATCGCGTCACGCTCGGACATGGCGTCCCACATTTCGGTGTGGCCCATCATCACGACGTCCAGCACGCGCACGTCTTCAAACGCGAACTGGTCCTGGCGCAGCTTGCCCAGGCGCACGCCGGGTTCAAGCGCGACGTTGCCGCCGGACGGTTCCAGGTCGCCGCCGATGATCTTCATGAACGTAGACTTGCCGGACCCATTGGCCCCGATCAGCCCGTACCGGTTGCCTTCCCCGAACTTGACGCTGACGTTCTCGAAAAGGGGCTTGGGACCGAACTGGATGGTGAGATTGGCGGTGGATATCACGGTGTATGTACGTTTGAAGGCGCCCGAAAGCGCATGCGGGAAAACCTGCTAGTGTAGCAAACGGGCTGCGGCCCTTATTTATATTGGCGAGAGCGGCGCTGCTGGAGCGCCGGACCGCCCGCCCCCGGAGCGCCGGACCGCCTGACCGCCAGACCGGGGATCAGTGTTGATGCTCGTCCAGCACCAGATGCGCCAGGCCCTTTTCGGTGGCGATGCCGACCTTCTGGCCGATGGGCAAGGTGGCTTTGGTGGCGACATGGCCGTACGGCAGACCGGTAATGACCGGCACCTTGACCGTCTTGCGCAGCCAGGCCACGACCTCGTGCAGATCGTACCCCTTGTCGTGCGGCGCCAGCTTGTATTCGGTGAAACGGCCCAGGACGATGGCCTTCTGGCGCGCCAGGATGCCAGCCTGCCAAAGCTGGATCAGCATGCGCTCGACGCGGTACGGATGCTCGGCCACGTCTTCCAGGAACAGGATGCCGCCGCGAATCTTCGGCATGTACGGCGTGCCCAGCAGCGAGGTCAGCATCGCAAGGTTGCCGCCCCACAGGATGCCGCGCGCGTCGACCGGGTCGGCGTCCTGGGTTTCGAAGCTGAGGATCTCCAGCTCGCCGCGCATCACTTCGCCGAACAGCGCTTCGGTCAGGTCATCGACCTTTTTGCCGCCGAAATCCTGGACCGCGGTGGCGCCCGTGTAGCTGACCGCGCCGGTCTGCGCCAGCAGCGCCAGGTTGAACGCCGTGAAATCGCTCATGCCGACAAAGCGCTTGCCGCTGTCGGCCATGGCCTTCCAGTCGATGGCGTGCAGCAACCGGCCCAGCCCGTAGCCGCCGCGCGTCACCATGACGATCGGCAGCTTTTGCTTCGTGGCGCGGGTCAGGCTGGCGAGGCGCTGGGCGTCCGTGCCGGCAAACCGTTGATGCTCGGCCAGCGCCGTGCGGTCCAGCGCGGTCTTGAAGCCCTGTTGCGCCAGCCGTTCAAGCGCCAGCGTCACGGTGGCGGGGTCGCGCACGGCGGACGACGGGGAAATCAGGTAGATGCCGCGGGCGTCCGGCTGGGGACCGTGATGGTGCGCGTGGTCGTGGCCATGATCGTGGTCGTGACCGCATGCGTCGCCGCAGTCCGGGCCGTGATCGTGCGGGTGATCGAGCGCCGGGGTGGCTGCGGCCTTGGCGCGGCGCGCCTTGGCGGCGGGCTTGGCAGCGGACTTGGCGGCTTTGGGGGTACTCATGCGATGGATTCCTTGGCGCGGCGTTCGCGGAAGAACCGGCGCAGCAGGTCGCCGCAGGGTTCGGCCAGCACGCCGCCGGTGACTGAAGTGTGATGGTTGAGCTTGGGCACGGACCCGACGTCCAGCACGCTGCCGCAGGCCCCGGTCTTGGGGTCGTACGCGCCGAACACCACGCGCGCAAGGCGCGCATGCAGCATGGCGCCGATGCACATCACGCACGGTTCCAGCGTGACGTAGACGGTGATGCCGGGCAGCCGGTAGTTCTCAAGCTGGCGCGCGGCGCCGCGCAGGGCGACGATTTCGGCGTGCGCCGTGGGATCGTGGTCGATGATGGTGCGGTTGTAGCCCCGCCCCAGGATGTCGCCCTGGGCGGACACGACCAGCGCGCCCACCGGCACCTCGCCGATGTCGTAGGCGGCCTGGGCCTGTTCCAGGGCCAGGGTCATGAAACGCGCGTCCTGCTCGGTCCAGCGCGGCACCGCGTCCATCGGGGCCAACTCATCCACGGTACACCCGCGATTTCAGCGCGATGCGGCCCGCCAGGCTGGTGACCGCTTCTTCGAGCCATTGATACAACTCGGCCTCTTCGTCGTAGCGGGCCTGGTTCAGGTTGGACACGCGCCCTTCTTCGATGAAGCCCCAGGCGCGGCTGCGCTTGTCGCGGTGCTTGGGATCCCAGACTCCAAAGGCAAAGCCGCCGGCGCGGCGGATCAGCGAAAAGCACGGAATGTCGGTGTAGCCGTCGCCCACGAAGACCATCTGGTCGAACGGGATGCGCAGCCGGTCCTCGGGAACCTTGCGGTTGACCTCGAACGGCTTGTTGCGGAATTCGCGGCCGATGATGCCCTTCTGGATGTGGAACAGGTAGCGAGTCTTGTCGGTAAAGCTGACGACGCGCCGCGGAAACGCGATGCCGCCGTCCTCGCCATAGACGAATTCGGACGCCCAGATTTCGGTGAATTCATGCGCGATGGGCGTCGAGCGCACCACGTCGCCGATGCCGCTGGAGATGAGATAGAACTCGAGCTGCACCTGCGGGTGCTCGGCCCGGACCGCGGCGCGCAGACGCTGGAACAGCGTGGCCACGCCATCGTGCAGATCAAGGCGCGCGCCCCAATCTTTCAGGCGCTGCTGCGTGATGAGGCCGTGCCGTCCCTGCCGGGACAGTTCGATCATCTTATAGAGATAGGCCGGCACGGGATCCCAGTCCTGCTGAAACAGCAGGGGATCGACCTCTTCCTTCCAGAACGAGGCCGTGTCCACGCCGATGCTGTCCAGGAAACCGGACGTGCTGTCCGAGGCCAGCGTGTCGTCGAAATCGAAAATCAGGGCGATGACGTCGGACATGAATATGCGTGAAAAAAGGCGACAGCCGCCATTTTGCCTGAATGCGGCAGCGGCTGCGCCTTGGAAGCAGCGCGGTGCATCACGCAGCGCCCTGCTTCACCTTCGCTTCATGCGCTTTAAATCATGCGCCCTGGTTCGGAGCAACGCCTTACTGGCGGATCGGCGCGGTCATCGTTCCCGTGCCGGGAGCGGGCGCCATGCCCGGGGCGGGAGCCATGCCCGGCGCGGGGGCCATGCCCGGGGCCGTGCCGGCGGGCACCTGGATCACGGTCTCGCGCAGCACGCCGCCGCCCTGCACGCTGCCGCGCACGTTACCCGGCGCGGTCATTTGCGTGACGCAATTCTGGCGCTGGGTTTCGGGCAGACGGTTGCAGCGCGCCACCATGTTCTGCTGCAGTTGTTCGGGGCTTTCTTCGCGGAGATTCTGGCGGCTGCGCTCCTGGCGCGCCGCGCCAGCTTCGCGCAGGCAGGCATCCAGCGCTTGCCCGGTCCTGCCGCTTTTGCAGGCGGCGACGTCCTGCTGATAGCTGGACTGCGCCGAGGCGCCGGAAGATTGCGCTTGAACCGCGCCAGCGGCGAACATCAGGCCGGCGGTGCAGAGAATGGCAGCAAGGCGCTTCGAAGGCATGGGAACAGTATTCATGGTCAGCTCCTTATGAAGAGATTGAACCCGGACGGCGCGGTATCAACCGCGCCGCCAACTGACCTCACTATCCCATGACCGCGCGATGGGGGACATAACTAGCGACGTGAATTCGTAAGGTTACGTTTCAACGTCCGCAAACAGGGACGGCCCGAAATCAGCGCGCGTCTTTGTCCGCTTCCGCCTTGGTGAGGCGGTTGCGGTACGTGGCTGCGCGCATCAGCAACATGGCCGTGACAGGCGACGACACAATCAGCAGCAGCGTGATGATGACCTCGTGAAACACCGGGCGCGCGGACAGCGCCGAGAACACCAGGATGGAAGACGCCAGCACGCAGGCGCAGCCCATCGTGTTGCCCAGCGTGGGGGCATGGATGCGCGACTGGAAGGTGCGGAAACGCAGCAGCCCGGCCGAGCCGGTCACGGCCAGCAGTCCGCCCAGCACCAGCAGAATGGTGGCGGGGATACCGGCCCACAGGGGGATATCGACTTCCATCATGGCTCGATGACCTCGCCGCGCAACAGGAAACGCGCCATGGCGGTAGAGCCCACAAAGCCAAACAGCGCGATCAGCAGCGCGATGTCGAAGTACACCGAGGTGCCGGACCGGATGCCGAACACCAGCATCGTCAGCATGCCGTTGATGTACAGCGTATCCAGGGCCAGGACGCGGTCCTGGGCGGTGGGACCGCGCAACAGGCGGATGGTGGCGAACACCATGCCCAGCGCAAAGCAGAGCAAGGCAAAGGATGCCGCCCAATACAGTACGGAATTCATTCGAACATCTCCATCAACGGGCGCTCGTAGCGCTGCTGCACCAGTTCGATCCACTCGTCTTCGTTTTGCAGATCGAGCACATGCAGTTTCAGCGCGTGGTCTTCAGTCAGGCTCACCCAGACCGTGCCGGGCGTGTAGGTGACGATGCAGGCCAGCATCGCCAGGCCATGCGGGTCGCGCATGGTGAGCGGGATCAGGATGAACCCCGGCGAGAACTCATTGCGGCGCGGATTGAGGATCAGCCGCGCGACCGCGATGTTGGACTTGATGATGTCCCACGTCACGTGCAGGAAAAGCGGGATCACCTTCCACAGGTGGCGCGGCCGTGCATGCAGCGGGCGCAGGCGCGAGGCGGCCCACGTGAACCACAGCGCCAGCGCGATACCCAGGGCGATCTGCCCCGGCGACACGCTTTCATTGAGGAGCAGCCACAGTGCAAACAGCAGCGTGGGCAGGATCAGGAAGTAAAGGCGGCGCATCAGCTTCCTCCCTTGACGCCGCGCACGGTCTGCGCGGACATGACGGCGTCGATATACGACGCGGGCTGGTCGAGCGAACGGGCGGCGTCGTCCAGGTAGGCCGACACGGGACCCGCGCCGGCGGCCAGGCCCACGCACAGCAGCACCAGCACGGCGACCGGGCCTGCCTCGATCACGCGCAGGCGCGGCGTGCTGCGGTCGTCGCTGGCCCAGAAGATACGGATGCCGGTGCGGCCCAGGCCGATCAGGCCCGCCAGGCCCGACACCAGCACGGCGGCCACGAGCAGCCAGGCGTCCATCGGCGGCGCCGACTCGGTGGCGGCCGATACCGCTGCCGACAACAGCGAGAACTTGGCGACGAAGCCGGACAGCGGCGGCAGGCCGGTCACCAGCAACGCGCAGGAAATGAAGGCCAGGCCCAGGAACGCCATTGCCGCGGGAATCGCCACGCCCACGACGTCGTCGGAGCGGTTCACAGAGGTTGGATCGTCCAGGTCGAAGGCATCGAGCGTGACCGCCAGCACGTTAGCGCCGAAGCTGCGGGTGCGCTCGATCAGTTCGGCCAGCAGGAAGAACGCGCCCGTGGTCAGCACCGAGCTGATCAGGTAGAAGAGCGCGGGCCCCGTGAGCGTCACGCCCGGCATGCCCAATGCGGTCAGCAACGTGCCGGCCGACACGATGACGCAGTAGCCGACCATTTTTTCCAGTTGCTGGGTCGCCAACAGGCCCAGGGCGCCAAACAGCAGCGTGGCCAGTCCGGCGGCAAACATCCAGTCCAGGCTGAAGGCGGCGGGCGCGCCGGTCGGCAGCAGCAGCGAGCCGATGCGCAACAGCGCGTAGATGCCGACCTTGGTCATGATGGAGAACATGGCCGCGATCGGTGCACCGGCCGAACCATACCCTTTGACCAGCCAGAAGTTGAGCGGCCAGGCCCCTGCCTTGACCAGGAAGGCCACGCCGAGGATGGCGGCGCCAGCCTCGAACAGCATGCGCTCGGCGCCCGCCAGATTGCCTGCGCGCAGCGCCAGGTCCGCCATGTTGAGCGTGCCCGTCACGCCGTAGATCAGCGCGATGCTGATCAGCAGCAGGAATGAGGCCACCAGGTTCACGGCGATGTACTGAAGGCCCGCGCTAACGCGCGCCACGCCGGACCCGTGCAGCAGCAGGCCGTAGGACGCCGCCAGCAGCACTTCGAAGAAGACGAACAGGTTGAACAGGTCGCCGGTCAGGAAGGCCCCATTCAGGCCCATCAGCAGGAACTGGAACAGCGAATGGAAATGCACGCCGGCGCGGTCCCAGCGGGCCAGCGCGTAGACCAGCGTGGCCAGACCGAGTACGGCCGTCAGCGTCAGCATGACGGCGGCCAGGCGGTCGACCACCAGCACGATGCCGAACGGCGCGGGCCAGTCGCCCACCAGGTAGGCCCCTACCCCGTTTTCCCAGACGCCGGGCACGCCCCCGCCGGCCACGACCAGCAAGGCGATCGCGGCCGCCAACTGGGCAAGCGTCGACAGAAGCGCGACCCCGCCGCGCGCGTAGCGACTGGTGTCGGCGAACAGCAGCATCGCTGCGCCCGCGACCAGCGGAATGATGATGGGCAGGACAGGAAGGTGTTGAAGCCAGAAACTCAAGATTGGGACTCCCGTCCATCAACGTGGTCGGTACCCGTGAGGCCCCGCGAGGCGAGCAGCACAACCAGGAACAACGCGGTGGTGGCAAAGCCGATGACGATGGCGGTCAGCACCAGCGCCTGCGGCAGCGGATCCGCATACCACGAAGGATCATGCGCCATGGACGGATCCACCACCGGCGGCCTGCCGGACGTGAGCCGGCCCATGCCGAAGATGAAGAGGTTCACCGCGTAGGAGACCAGCGACAGGCCCATGATGAACTGGAACGTCCGGGGCCGCAGCAGCAGCCACACGCCCGAGCCCGCCAGCACGCCGATTGCGGCAGCGTATATCAATTCCATCAGGCTTCTCCTGTTTGAACGGCGGCCGCCTGGAGCTCGGCGGCGGCCTTGCGTTGCGCGCGCAGCGATTGGTGGGCAAGCGCCACCAGCACCAGCACGGTGGATCCGACGACCAGCATGTAGACGCCCAGATCAAAAAGCAGCACGCTGGACACGTGGACGTGGCCAATCAGCGGCAGCGCGACGTCCCAGGCCAGCGCGGCAAGGAACGGCTTGTAGGCTAGCCATGCGCTCACGGCGGCAATGCCGGCGGACAGCAGCCCGATGCCGATCCAGTTCTGGGGATTCAGGCGGCTGCGGGATTCAACCCAATACACCCCGCCCACCATGTATTGCAGGATGACGGAGGTGGCGAAGATGAGGCCGCCCACGAAACCGCCGCCGGGCTGGTTGTGGCCGCGCAAGAGGAAATACACGGAGATCAGCGCGGCGATCGGCAGCAGCAGGCGCACGAGTACCGCGGGCACCATCATCGAGCCTGCGGGCACCGGAGACTTGATGTCGGGCGCGTCCGGGATGCCGCCGTCCTGATCCATCTGCTGGCGCGGAATGTCCGCGCTCTCGGCGGCTGGACGGAAGCGGCGCAACAGCGCGTAGACGGTCAGCGCCACGATGCCCAGCACCGTGATTTCGCCGAACGTATCGAAGCCGCGGAAGTCCACGAGGATCACGTTGACGACGTTGGTGCCGCCGCCGTCAGGCAGCGCGCGATCCACGAAATAGGACGAAATGGGATTGGTCTGCGGCCGCGCCAGCACCGAATAGGCCAGCGCGGACATGCCCGTGCCGGCGGCGACTGCCAGCAGCAGATCGCGCAGGCGGCGGCCGCGTGCCTGCAGCGTGGCTTTCAGGCTTTCCTCGTCGTCCTGCACGATGCGGCGAGGCAGCCAGCGCAGGCCCAGCAACAACAGCACCAGCGTCACGACCTCGACAGACAGCTGCGTCAGCGCCAGATCGGGCGCGGAGAACCAGACGAAGGTCAGGCAGGTAATCAGCCCTGCCCCGCCCGCCAGCGCCAGGGAGGCCAGGCGGTGGTACTTGGCCTGGAACGCGGCGGCCAGGGCGCAGGTGCCGCCCACGATCCACAGCAAGGCGAAAACCGGATCGACCGGCGTCAGGCGCACGGCGCCGTCCAGCCAGCCGCCGGCGCGCAGCGGCAGCCACGCGACGAACAGCGTGCCCACCAGGATCAGCACCATCTGGACCTGCAGGCGCGTGGACGACACCCAGCGCAGCAGCCACGCGGCGGCGACGCTGGAGCCATCGAGCAGCGCCTCGAAGGTACGGCGGCCGTCAAGGCGGTAGATGAATGGCACCCGGCCCGGATTGGCGCGCTGATGCGCGCGCAGGGCCAGGTACAGCAGCACGCCTGCGGTAGTGGCGACCAGGCTCATCGCCAGCGGAAGATTGAAACCGTGCCAGACGGCCAGGCTGTAGTCGGGCATGTTCTCGCCCAGGATGCTCTGCGCCGCAGTGGCCAGGAACGGGCCGACGGTCAGGCTGGGAACGATGCCCACCAACAGGCACATCATGACCAGCAATGCGCTGGGCAACAGCATCCAGCGCGGGGGCTCGTGGGGCTCGCGCGGCAGGTCGGTGGCCGGGGGGCCGAAGAACACCTGCAGGATGAAACGCAGCGAATAGGCGACGCTGAATGCGCCGGCGATCGTGGCGAGCAGCGGCAGGCCAAGCTGGACGTAGCGGTCGGCACTGACGAAGGTGGTTTCCGCAAAGAACATTTCCTTGGACAGGAAACCGTTCAGCAGCGGCACGCCCGCCATCGAAGCCGCGGCCACCATCGCCAGCGTGGCCGTGATGGGCATTGCCTTATACAACCCGGACAGCCGGCCCAGGTCGCGCGTGCCGGTTTCGTGGTCGACCACGCCCGCCGCCATGAAGAGCGACGCCTTGAACGTGGCGTGGTTGATCATGTGGAAGATGGCGGCCACCAGCGCCAGCGTGCTGTTCAGACCCAGCAGCAGCGTGATGAGGCCCAGGTGGCTGATCGTGGAGTACGCCAGCACGCCCTTCATGTCCTGCTGGAAGATGGCCGCGTAGGCGCCCAGCACCAGGGTGATGAGACCCAGCCCGCCGATGATCCAGAACCATTCGTCGGTGCCAGACAGCACGGGCCAGAAGCGCGCCAGCAGGAAAACCCCTGCTTTGACCATCGTGGCCGAGTGCAGATAGGCGGACACCGGCGTGGGCGCGGCCATGGCGTTGGGCAGCCAGAAATGGAACGGGAATTGCGCGCTCTTGGTCAGCGCGCCCAGCGCCACCAGCACCAGGACGGCCGGATACCAGGGGTCGGCGCGGACCAGGTCGCCCGATGCCAGGACGCGGTCCATGTCGTAGCTGCCGACGATATGACCCAGGATCAGCACGCCGGCCAGCAGACAGAGACCGCCCGCCCCGGTGACCGTCAGCGCCATGCGCGCGCCCCGGCGCGCGTCCAGGCGGTGGTGCCAGTAGGCGATCAGCATGAACGACGCCAGGCTGGTCATTTCCCAGAATAGAACCAGCTGGATCAGGTTGCCCGAGAGCACCACGCCGAGCATGGCGCCCATGAAGGCCTGGAAGAAGGAAAAGAAGCGCGGGACCGGGTCTTCCGGCGACATGTAATAGCGCGCGTACAACACGACCAGCGCGCCCATGCCGGAGACGATCAGCGCAAAGAGCCACGCATAGCCGTCCATGCGCAGGGTGAATTGCAGACCCAGGGCGGGCGCCCAAGGCATGTCGGCCCGTATGACGCCGCCGTTGGCGACGTCCGGATAGAGCGTCGCGATCAGAACCACGCACGCGAGGGCGATGAGGCCAGCCAACCACGCCTCAGCGTTGCGGGCGTTGGAAGGCAGCAGCGCGGCGCACAGGCTGCCGGCGAACGGCAGAGCGAGGATCAGGATCAGCGACATGGCGTTCCGAAAATGTCCGGGCCCCCTCCCGCCAGCGCAGGGCAGCGAGAGACGAAACAGACCGGGGATTGAAAAACGGACGGAACCCTTGGCCCGGTGCGTCGCTGCACTACACGTTGCCCCGAGGGGTCATCAACCAACGCCAATTGAACGGCGCAGACAGAAACAAACGCAATAGCTTTCTTGCAAGACCGGGCAAGAATCTCAGCCGAAAAATATCAGATTCTTGTAAGTTATGCAGGGATTTATGTACGTACCCAGCTAATGACAGCAAGATGACTGCGCAGCGATTGCGCACCGAAAGCTTCTCAATTTGTGTTCAACTGCCTGTCAGACTGACTTTTTCCTGTAACTTCTGTCATCTCCGCGCTTTTTAGGAACACGTTAGAAATTTTGCGATTTCTCATGACAGGGACAATCCCGAGTTGACCATGGGGACATACCTGTGTGGAATGCGGCCACGAGGCGTTGGCTTGCGACACCCCGGCAATGCGCGCCTCACCGAAGCTGGCCCGGCAAGATGGCCGGCTCGGAACAACAATATGGAGAAGACTCTTGAACGTGTTGTCACATGCCAAGGCCGTCCTGGCCGCCGCCATCGCTGGCGCCTGCCTGACCTCCGCTGCCCAGGCCGCAGATCCCTACCCCAATAAACCCATCCGCCTGATCGTCCCGTTTGCAGCCGGTGGCACCACCGATATCGTGGCGCGCGTCGTGGCCGAGGGTCTGGGCCGTGAACTCGGCCAGCCCGTGGTCGTGGAAAACCGCGCCGGCGGCGGCGGCTCCATCGGCGCCGACGCCCTGGTGCGCTCTGCCAACGACGGTTACACGCTGGGCGTGGCCACGGTCAGCACCATGGCCACCAATCCGGCCACGAACCCCAAGAACCCGTACAACCCGCTCAAAGACTTCACGCCCATCACCAACATGGTGAACGTGCCCAACGTCATGACGGTCAACCCGAGCGTGCCCGCCAAGACCCTGGCCGAATTCATCACCCTGCTCAAGAACAACCCCGGCAAGTACAGCTATGCCTCGTCGGGCGCGGGCGGCATCAGCCACCTGGACGGCGAGCTGTTCAAGTCGCTGACCAAGACCGACATGGTTCACGTTCCTTACCGCGGATCAGGTCCGGCGCTGAACGACGTGATCGCCGGCCAGGTGAACGTCCAGTTCGACAACCTGCCCTCCTCCATGCCGCACATCCAGGCGGGCAAGCTGCGCGCGCTGGCCGTGGCGGCGCCCAAGCGCCTGCCCGCCCTGCCGGACGTGCCGACGTTCGCCGAGGGTGGCCTGCCCGACATGGACAACATGGCCTGGTACGGCCTGGTGGCGCCCGCCGGCACGCCGCAAGCCGTGGTCGACCGCGTGCACGCCGCGGCGGTCAAGGCCTTGAAGGATCCGAAGATCGCCCAGCGCCTGGCCGACGGCGGATCGATCGTGGACGGCAACACGCCGGCCGAGTACGCCGCACTGATCAAGCGCGAACTTGAACTGCGCCAGCGCATCGCCAAGGACCGCAACATCGTCCTGACGAACTGATCGCAACCTGACGAGAGGGGCGCGGGCCGGCGGTTTGCGGTTGGCGCCCCGCTTTGCATTCGTCCCCGCTTGACGGCAATTGCCCCGGTGGTAGCATCTGCCCCGTGCAATCCGATATATCTTCCCTTCCCTGCGTCACCTGCGCTCTCTGCGCCCTGCGCTCAACGCTGTTGAGTTCGCAGGAGGTCGCCGCGCGTTCCGCTTACGCGCGGTCCAAGCCCGGCTAATCGCCCGCCTCTCCCCATTCTGATTTTTGCTCCGGCCCGATGCCGGCTGCCTGCGCACAACCGCGCGTCCTGCAGCCTGAAACCGGCCGGCGGGCGCACTGCCGCGTGGCGGGCGCTCGTTCCCATTTCGCCGCTCGCACGCCCTTTCCGGCTCGCGCGGCGGCCACGCACCGCACCTTTTCGATTCAGCGCCATGCAACTCACCAAGAAATTCGTCAAAGCCAAGAACCCCTGCGCCGGCGGCTACAAATGGTTCCTGCGCGACCACAACGGACAGGGGGACTATCAGGCCGTGCTCGATGCCCTGGTCGCCGACGGCCGCGTCGGCGACGCCTGCTGGCTGCTGGACCAGTTTGGTCCGACCGACGCCGTGTTGCGGCTGGATACGCTGGATGCCACCGCCATCGTGTTTGCCGGGACGCTTGAAGTCCGCCTGGGGATCAATGTGGACACGGTGGTGCGCGCGGGACGCAGCCTTATCACGGGCGGCGGCATTCGCGCTGGCGAGTCGATCGTGGCGGGTGAAAACATCACGGCCGGCGGCAACATTGCCAGCGGCGGCAACCTGCGCGCCGGCGGCGACGTGGCGGCCGACTGGGGGATCGAGATTGCGACGCGCCTGGATTGCGGCGGCAATGTGCGCGCCAAGTGGGACATCTGCGCCGGACAGGACCTGGCCGTGACCGGCCACCTGCATGCCGGCCAGGACATCAACACGCAAGGCGCCATCAAGTGCGGTCAAGGCATCAAGGCAGGCGGCGGCGTGACCGCGGAGCAGGAAATCAATGCCGGTTGCGGTATTCAGGCGGGCGGATCCATTCAGTCGGGCGAACACCTCGCCTGCGGGTGGGGCTTGATCGCCGGCGAGGACATCCGCGCCGAGGGCGCGATCCGCGCGGGCGAAGGCGCGCAGGCGGCCGGCGTCATCGAGGCGGGCGCGGGACACGGCGTCTACGCCGGACTGAGCGTGCGGCTGGACGCATGGGATCTGTGTGCGCGGGTGGTCGCCCAATCCCGCCCGGCACAGTTGGTCAGCGGGCATTGGGCGGGACCGGACGGCGCGACGAGCGCCGGCTCCACGCCCCCTGACCAGCCGTGGAACGGGTGGATGGATGTCGGGGCGTCGCGGGATGGCGTAGCACCAGCATCAACCCTGTCAGGATCGCGGCCATGCCAGCCAAGCTGAGCGCCGGCAAGCGATTGCCCAGAATCAGGTAGTCCAGCGCCGCCGTGCCCACCGGCACCAGGTAGAACAGGCTGGTCACGTTGACGAGGTTGCCCGCCTGGATCATGCGGTAGAACAGCAGCGTGGCGCCGACTGAAATCACGAGGCCCATCCAGATCAACGGCACGATGAAGCCGACGCTCCAGTCGGCGTGCAGCGGCTGGAATGGTGCGAACAGCAGGCAGAGCACCAGACTGATCGCGTACTGCAACGGCATCACGTCCATCGGCGGTTGCTGGACGCGCTTTTGCAGCAAGGCGCCTCCCGTCATGCTGGCCAGCGCCGCGCAGGCGTACGCGATGCCCGCGACGGACAAGCGCGTCAACGCGATGCTCTGATAGACGACCAGCACCAGCCCGGCGAGCGCCAGGAAGAGTCCCGCCAGACGCGCCGGCGCAAAGCGGCGCTCCGTCAGCGCCAGCGTCAGGATGGGCTGCGCGCCGAGCAACGTCGCCAGCACGCCAGGCGTCACGCCGTGGTCCAGCGCGAGCAGATAGCAGATGGAATAGCTGCCGATCAGCAGCGCACCCGTGGCCGCGACCTGCATGCGAGTGCCGGTCTGCGGCAACCAACGTCCCCGCCTCGCGCAGATCAGCAGCAGCACCGCCAGCGCAAGCAGGAAGCGGAACAAGAGAAAGCCGAAGGCGGAGGCATGCGACAGCCCCCATTTGGCAAAGATCGCGCCGCCGCTCCACAGCAGCACGAACAAGGTGGTGGACGCGTGGGCAGTCCACGCGTGTCGGATGATGGACATGAGGTATCACCTGTCTGAATGGGGTGCAGACTCCCGCCCGGGGCGCGATAACGCGCGCCCATGTGCGCGCACGGCGGGCGACGTCAATGCGTCATGCTCGCGGGGCGGCGCTGGAGTTCAGGCGCGAGACGGAGATGCGGCGGGTCAGCCTAGGACGGCTGACACAGGCGGATGCGCGCCCGACACGACGCCGCGAGGCGGCGATGCGGGCGGCGGCGCCGCGTTCTTGACAGGAGACACAGCCGGCGGAGCGCCGGCGGAGAAGGACGCCGATACACGCGCGCACGCGAGACACGCGCGGACGGCGCGGGCAAGCATGGCGAAAGGCGTGTAAGCAGGCATCCGCGCAGACTACCGGCGCCGGGCCGCAGCGTCAAGCATCGGCGGTTGTGGCCGCGCTGCTTCCCGGCACCGAGGTGCCGGAACCGGGCCGGTGCGCTAACCAATCCTGCGCTGCTCCACCCCCATGTCGCGCCATGCCTCGCCGTGGCACGTAAACATCAGGATCTGATGGCGGGTCGCGGCGTCGAACAGCGCGCGCTTCATGAAGTCGCGCCGGGCGTCGTCGGTGTGGACCAGCGCGTCGTCAAGCAGCAGCAAGGTGGGCCGGCCGGCCTCGCGCAGCAGATCGGCGTAGGCGAACCGCGCCAGGATGCCGAGCTGTTCCCGCGTACCGAAGCTGAGGGCGTCCAGCGCGTCTTCGCCATCGCCCCGGCGCAGCGCCGTGGGCAGCAGCGCATCGTCCAGGCGCAGCGCGGCGTCGGGAAAGAGCAGCGCCAGATAGTGGTTGAGCCGGCGGGCGAGCGGCGCTTGCAGGCGTTGCGTGGCGGCGGCGCGTTTGTCGGCCAACAGCTTTTGCAGCAGGTCCAGCGCGGCGGCGCGCCGTGCGAATTCGTCGCGGCGCCGTTGCAGACGCTCGCAGGCTGCCTGCGCTTCGGACAGGCGTTCGCCCAGGCCTTGCGCACCGGCCTGGTCCAGCTTGCCCTGCAATTGCAGGATGTCGCCGTGCCGCTTGTGCTGGGCGTCACGTTCGATGGCGGCGGATTTTTCAAACCGCTGCACATCCTGCTCCGCGAGTTCGGGCCGGTGTTCAGCCAACAAGGCCCGAGCCTCGCGTACGCGCAGTTCGAGCTGGTCGTGGGCGCTGCGAACTTCGGCGAGGCGGCCGGCGCGGGCGTGGCGTTGCGCCGTGCGTTCGTCGGATTGCAGTTCTGCGCCCCGGGCGGCAGCCTGCCCTTCCAGCAACTGCGCACGGGCCGTATCGGCGTCCAGCGCGCGCTGCGCATCGGCGACTGCCTTTTCCGCCTGCGCCGCAACGGCTTCGGCCTCGCGCAGGGCCTGCACGGCGTCGGGCAGATCGTCATCGCTTGTGTCGGGAACGATGCCGGCATCTGCGTCACCAACCCGAATGCCGTCTTCGGTTTCCTGCACAGGCGGCAGCTTGGACAGCCGATCCTGCAACTGCGCCAGCCGCGCCAGTGCCTCGTCACGCTGGGTGCGTAGCGCATCCACGCCGCGGGGCGCATGAATGCTCAGCGTCTTGCGCATGCCTTCGAGTTCGCGCTGCAGCGCGTTGTAGCGCGCGTGACGCTGTTCGGCATCGGCCAGGGTGTCGACGCCCGCCCGCTTGAGCAACGCGGCGCTTGCCGACTCCGCGCGCGCCAGTTCGCGCTGCAAGGCCGGCAGGTCTTGTCCGCCCGGCTCGATTTGCAGGCGCCCCACACCGGGCAGATCGAGTTCGGCCGCGGCCGAAAGCAGGACTTCGCCCGCGCCGCTCACGGCCTTGCCGTCCAGCAGCGCCTGCGCGCCGGCATCGAGCCGGTACCGCAAGCGCGTCGCGACCGCCTGTTGCTGCAACTGCAGATTTCCAAGTTCGCGGCCGGCCTTGCGCAGCGCCTCGATTTCAGCATCGGATATTTCGAGTTGGACGGCTTCTGTGCGCAATGCCGAACCTTGCTGGATCAGGTGGGTGGCTGCGACCAGGGCGCCGTCCAGGCGTTCGATTTCGGGGGTGAGCTGCGCAAGCTGCCGGTCCAGGTCGCGGCGGTCCGCCAGCGCCTGAAGCCGCGTCACGCGCCGGCGCGCGGCCTCGACTGCGGCGGCATGCGATTGCCGCTGCTGCAACGCGCGCGCCAGCGGTTCCTGCATCGCCTGCACATGGGCGTGCGCCGCGCGCGCATCCCGAAGCAGCGCCTGGTAATCGGCTTCGTCCTGTTGATCGCGGCGGACCTGATCCTGCAGCAGTGCAAGGGTCTGGGCGGCCTGCGCCTGTTCGCGTTGCAGTCCGTCGAAGGCTTCACGCTCCTTGGCCAGTGCGGCAAGGCGCGCGCGGGCCTGGACAGCCTTGGCCTCGAAATCCTTCCAGGGTTGCGCGGCCTGGGCGCGTTCATGTTCGCGCCGCAGTTCGGCCAGGCGATCGACGTCGGCGTTGAGCTGGGCCATGGCCTGCCCGCATTCGTCGCGTTCGGACAAGGCGCGCGCGAGCGCGTCTTCGGCGTCTTTGTAGCTGCCCTTGGGACGGCCGTTGCGGGCGTCCAGCAGCGCGGCGCGCTCGGCCGACACGCGCTCGAACAGCCGGTCGCCGTCTCCGGAGGCCAGCTCGCCGGAGAGCTGCGTCAGCGCATCGCGCAGATGCGAGCCCGCAAAGCCGGCGGCTTCGTGCAGGTTCTGGCCGTCGCCTTGGCGGATCCATAGCAGGCCCGGTACGCCAGCCAGGTCAGGTTTGCTTTGGCCGCGCCCGGGCATTTCAAACCCCAGCAAACCGGCCAGCGCGTTTTCGGCTTCTTCGCCGTCCAGCCGCTGCGCGCCGTCGTCCACCACGAGCTCGCAGCGGGCCTTGGACAGGAACTGCTTTTTCAGGACGTAGGCGTGATCCGCGTGCGTGAAGGCCACTTCAACGCTGGGGCGCGCGCCGGATTCGCCGCGCGGCGCCAGGTCGGCGACCTTGCTGGTGCTGTAGCGTTCAAGGAAGGCGGCTCGGATGGCGGCCGCGACCGTGCTTTTGCCGGCCTCGTTGGGGCCGACAAAGAGGTTCAGGCCGTCTTGCAGTCCGTCCAGCGATAGCGGCTGGCGGAACTTGCGGAATTCTTCGAGGGCGATGCGGGAGATCTTCATTTGGCGGCTCCCGGCGTGGCGGTTTCGCGCTGGAACCGCAGCAGCAGGCGCAAGGCCTCGCTGGCCACGGCGGACTGGTCTTCGTCCGCCTGCAACGCCTGCAGTTGTGCGGCGACCTCGCCCACGTAGCCGCTGGCGCGCAATTCGGCCAGGTCAGCTTCGTCGGGTTCCAGGCGCACGCCAGACAAGTCCGGCAGCAAGGCCCGGACCTGCGCGGCGGCCTCGGCCACGGCCTTTTGCAGCGCATCCCAGGTTTCGAGGTTGACGTGGCCCTGCACGTCCAGGCGCAGCACGTCGTCTGACCGCAACGCCGCCATGCGTTCAGCCAGCGCCTGAGCATCGGTGGGCAGGCTAAGGGTTTCGGTCCAGGCGGACCAGCGGTACTTGCCGGTCGCAATGCGTTCGACCACGGGTGCGGCGCCCGGCGCGTCGATGCGCACGTCCAGGACATATCCGGGCTCGTTGCCGCGAAAGCGGTCCTGTTCCGGCGTGCCGGCATACCAGGTGCGTGTGTCAATGGACAGACAGCCGTGCCAATCGCCCAGCGCCAGATAGTCAAGACTGGCGCGGTCCGCGCGGTCGGGCGCAATGGGATTGGTGGCGTCGATCGTGTCGGGCAGGCGGCCGGCAACGCTGCCATGGGCGAGGCCCACGCGGATGCGTCCGGGTGGCGTTTCGAGCGTGTCGAAAGCCTGGGTGACGTCGTCGTAGGTGTGGCGTTGCGTAAGCGGCGCGGCAAGCACAGCGAGGTTGGCGTCCGGCAGGTCCACCACGCCGGTGGCAAGCGGCACATGCACGTTGGCCGGAATGCAGCCCAGTTGCATGGCGCGGCTCCAGACGCTGTCGGCAAGGGCCGCGTCGTGGTTGCCGGCGATCATTACCCAGGGCCCCGTGTAGCCGGCCATGGCGGCAAAGAGGCGGCGGATGCTGCGATCGGACACGGCCTGCGTGTCGAAGACGTCTCCGGCGACCAGCACGGCACCCACGCGGCGCTCGGCGGCGAGCGTGGCGATGCGCGCGACGACCTCGAAACGGGCCTCCGCGAGCATGGCGGCATCGTCGGTTTCAAACTGGCCGTATTGGCGGCCGATCTGCCAGTCGGCAGTGTGCAGGAAATGGGTCATGCGGCGATTTTGGCATAAAGCAACGAGCCGTTTCGCGCACAGCGTACGCAATTCAGCGCACTCAAAAACACGCGGGCCGCATCGAAGCGGCCCGGCGGGTCTGCGTCCTACTGGCCGTGCAAGCGCGAGATCAGGCGCAGGCCGGTGAGACGCAGTTCAGCCGCGATTCGAGGCGCGGATCACGCAACCCAAGCACGCCTCGAGGTGCAGCTTAAGTCCTGCTCAAGCGCCCTTGCCGTCCAGCACCAGTTGCTGGCGGGACGCCGCGCTGCGATCGTAGCGCGACAACCCGAGCCCGTCGGTGCTGATGGCGGGGCGCTGGCCCATGACGAGATCCGCGACCAGCTTGCCGGAACCGCAAGCCATGGTCCAGCCCAGCGTGCCGTGGCCGGTGTTCAGGTAGAGGTTGTTGTAGCGGGTGGCGCCGACGACCGGCGTGCTGTCCGGCGTCATGGGACGCAGGCCGGTCCAGAACTCGGCCTGGGCCACGTGGCCGCTGCCGGGGAACAGATCGTTGACCACCAGTTCCAGCGTCTTGCGGCGGGCGTCCTTCAGGCGCAGGTCGAAGCCGGACAATTCGGCCATGCCGCCCACGCGGATCCGCTGGTCAAAGCGCGTGACGGCGACCTTGTAGGTTTCGTCCAGCACCGTCGACACCGGCGCGGCGGCCTCGTCCTTCATGGGAATGGTCAGGGAGTAGCCCTTGACCGGATACACCGGCAGGTCCAGGCCGAGGGGCTCGAGAAAACCGCGGGTGTAGCTGCCGAAGGCGGCCACATAGCGGTCGGCCGTGAGGACTTCGTTGCCGACGCGCACGCCGGTGATCTGGCCGCCGGCGGTGTTTAGGCCCGTGACGCTTTGGCCAAAACGGAATTCAACGCCCAGTGCGGCCGCCATGTCCGCCAGGCGGCGGGTGAAAAGCTGGCAGTCGCCGGTTTCATCATTGGGCAGGCGCAGGCCGCCGGTGAGCTTGTGCGCGGAGTTGGCGAGCGCGGGCTCGGCCGTGACGAGACGGTGGCGGTCCAGCAATTCGTAGGGAACGCCCACCTCTTCGAGCACGGCGATGTCGCGGCGCGCGGCTTCCATCTGGGCTTCGGTGCGGAACAACTGGAGCGTGCCGCGGGCGCGCTCTTCGTAGTGGATGCCGGTGGCGGCGCGCAGTTCACGCAGGCAGTCGCGGCTGTACTCGGACAGGCGCAGCATGCGTTCCTTGTTGACGGCGTAGCGGTCGGCCGAGCAGTTGGCCAGCATGGCGGCCATCCATTTGAGCTGGAACAGGCTGCCGTCCAGGCGGATCGCCAGCGGCGCATGTTTCTTGAAGAGCCATTTGATCGCCTTGAGCGGAATGCCGGGCGCAGCCCAGGGCGTGGAATAGCCCGGCGACACCTGTCCGGCATTGGCGTAGCTGGTCTCCTGCGCCGCGGCGGGCTGGCGGTCCAGCACGGTCACTTTGGCGCCCTGCCGGGCCAGGTAATAGGCGGTGGTGGTGCCGATGACGCCGCTGCCGAGGACGATCACATGCATGATTCTTTCCGGTATTTGGATTTGTCTGGGAATTTCGGTAGTCTATGACCCCTTCAGCAGTGAAAAACACTGAAGATTTTCCTAGGGCAGTGGTTTTTCTCGGGCCAACCTTGTTTTTCGACCGGCGTTAGTGAAATGCGCGACCTCGACCGAATTGACCTCAAAATCCTCGACATCCTGCAGCGCGAAGGCCGGATTTCGGTCACGGAACTGGCCGAGCGCGTGAGCCTGTCGGCCACCCCCTGCTCCGACCGCGTCAAGCGCATGGAGCGCGAAGGCGTCATCACGGGTTACCATGCGCGCGTCAATCCGGCGGCGCTCGGCAAGAATCTGCTTGTCTTCCTGGAGATCAAGCTGTCGGCCAAGTCGGGCGACGTCTTCGACAAGGTCAAGCAGGAACTGCTGTACGTGCCCGAGGTCATGGAATGCCACCTGGTGTCGGGCGAATTCGACTATCTGGTCAAGGCGCGCCTGTCTGAAATGAATGAATACCGCCGTCTTCTGGGCGAAATCCTGAAGCGGCTGCCCGCGTCCGCCGAGTCTCACAGCTACATCGTGATGGAGGAGATCAAGGAGACGCTCTTCCTGCCGGTGGACCGCTAGGGCCTGTTCACACTAAAAGATGGGATGCGCCGCGCCCGGCCAGGGGCGCCTGGCTAGGGGCGCCCGGCTAGGGGCGTCCGCCTTGTTACCGATAATTCCTGCGGCGGCTGCTATGCTGCGGCCCTCCCCGGCGAGCCGATGCGCTCGTCCGACCCTAATTTTTGCTCTTGCCCATGACCCGTCTTTATAAATATTTCTTCCGCGGCCTGATCACCGTCCTGCCGCTGGCGCTGACGATCTACCTGCTGTACCTCTTTCTGGCCTGGACGGAAGGCGTGGCGCTGACGTTCCTGCGCCCCTTCATCGGCGGCTTCTACGTGCCGGGCATGGGCCTGGCGCTGGGCATCCTGGGCATTCTGGCCATCGGCTACCTGGTGTCCAAGCAGCGCGTGCAGCGTTTCCTGACGCTGGTCGAGATGCCCTTCACCAATTTGCCGGTGGTCAAGAGCATCTATTCGTCGCTCAAGAGCTTTGCGGATTACTTCTCCCCCAGTTCCAAGAACACGGCCCAGCAGGTCGTTGTCCTGCGCATCCCGGGCCAGCAGCTTGAGCTGGTGGGTCTGGTGACGCGCCGCGGCACCGATGGCCTGCCCGAGGGATTCACCCAGGGCGATCGTGTCGCCGTCTACCTGCCGATGGGCTACATGATTGGCGGCTATACCGTGTTCGTGCCGCAGGAGTGGGTGCAGCCCATCCAGATGTCGGTCGAGGAAGCCATGCGCTCGTCGCTGATCGCCTGGATGGCGCGGGCAGAAACCGGCGGCATCCGCCCCGTGCCGACGGCCAGCCCGGACGCGGGCGCGGATAAGCCCGTGGCTCAGCCGGTCACGCCGCCGGTCGCCCAGCCCGCGGGCCAAACCGCCGGCTCGTCCGTTTCCCCGGCCGTCGCGCCGTCCGCAGACCAGCCCGCCGCTGCCGGCAACCCGGCCAACCCGGCCAATCCGCTCCCCCCCGGCAACGGCCCCGCCTGACCTCGATTTACCGAAGCACTTCCATGTCCATCATCGAATTCACGCTTGCCGAAGGCAGCCCCTACATTGAAATCAATCAGCTGCTGAAGGCGACCGGCGTCGTCGACAGCGGCGGCGCCGGCAAGATGCTGGTGGCCGACGGCCAGGTCAGCGTCGGCGGCGTAGTCGAAACGCGCAAGACGGCCAAGATCCGCGATGGTCAGATCGTCACCTGCGGCGGCGTGCGCATCGTGGTCCGCGCCTTTGCCGGCGGCCACGACGACAACGGCGACAGCGCCTGACTTCCCTGTTGATCCCATCACGCCGCGAGCTGCCATGAAATTCAAGATGTCCCAGAACTCCATCTTTGCCGTGCTGCTGCGCTCGCCGTGGTGGATGAGCGCCGGCGTGGCCGTGCTGCTGAGCGCGGGCGGCTTTGCCGCGCTGCCACTGGAGTATGCCGCGATGGGCGTCTTTGCCGCGGTGCCGTTTGCCGTGATTTCGATCATGGCCGCCTACAAGCAGCTGCGCGCGCCGTCCGGCGCCCGCGTGCAGGCGGTGACCGAAACCGTTGCCGTCATGTCGTGGGCAGACTTTTCAAAGACCGTTGAAGCCGGTTTCCGCCGCGACGGCTGTGAGGTCGAGCGCCTGCAGGCGCCCGGCGCCGATTTCGCGCTGAGCAAGGACGGCCACGTGGCCATCGTCAGCGCCAAGCGTTGGAAAGCCGCCAGAAACGGCGTGGAACCGCTGCGCGAGCTGCAGGCCGTGCGCGAAAAGCGCGGCGCCCGCGAAGCCATCTACATCGCGCTGGGCGACGTGTCGGACAACGCCTTGCAATACGCCAAGGCGCAGGGCGTCTCCCTGATGACCGCCCCGGAACTGACCAAGCTGCTGCGCGACCTGAAGGTCTGATAGCCCCTGCGGTTTCAGACCACCATCACCGAACTGGCCGCGATGACGCGCCACGCACCTGCCGTGGCACCAGGCGTCGCGCCGGCCCCCTCGCCCGCCGCAGCGCCCGCCCCCGAATCCGGCGCCCAGGTTCGCATGAACCGGAACGTGCCGTTGGCCGGCACGCCGTTGTAGCTGCCCGCGATGCGGGCCAGCACCGACACCACCGCGCAATCCGTGCGCGGCAGGATGCACTGTTCGGACAGGTCCAGCGCGTGGATCTTCAGCAATCCGCCGCGGTGCGCATCCAGGTCATCCTCGCGCGTGACGGTCCAGCCCATGTGATTGACGAACAGCAGGTCCGGATGCAGCAGCGCTTCCAGCGCGGCAATGTCCGAGGACAGCATGGCCTGGCGCAGCCGTTCCTCGGCGTCCTGGATGGCGGCGGTGATCGAAGCGTGCATGGCGTGGGTCCCGGGAGTATCTTGGATTGAACACGCCCGCATTCTATTCGGTCATCAGCCGTCTCGCCTTGTTGCCAATGCCCCGCACGCCACGTGCGGGCATACGCTTTAATGCACCTCCCGCCGGTTTGCGGCGCCCCGCCATTTACCCATTTCAAAAGATGACCTATCGCATCCTTGCCGACCTCGTGCTGGTCATACATGGCCTGTTTGTCGCGTTCGTGGTGTTCGGCGGCGTGCTGGCGCTGTGGAAACCGCGCATGGCGTTCTGGCACCTGCCGGCGCTGGCGTGGGGCGCAATGGTGATCGGCATGGGCTGGATCTGTCCGCTGACGCCGCTGGAGGTGTCGCTGCGCGAACGCGCGGGGCAGGAAGGCTACGCGGGCGGCTTCATCGAGCACTACGTGCTGGGCATCATCTACCCCGAGGGCATCACGCGGGCGACGCAGATGCTGCTGGCGGCGGTGCTGATCGTGGGCAACATCGTCGTCTATACCGTGTGGGCGCGCCGCCGGGCCGATGCGCGCCGCGCGGCTGCGGCTGCGGCTACTGCCCAAGAGCGGCAGTCCATACAGGGCCGCTCCTGAACAACGCGAACCGCCTCACCCCCGCCCCGCGCCGCTACAGGCTGCGCGCTATCACCAGGCGCTGGATGTCGCTGGTGCCCTCGTAGATCTGGCAGACGCGCACATCGCGATAAATGCGCTCGACCGGAAAATCCTTCAGGTAGCCATAACCGCCCAGCGTCTGAATCGCCGCCGAGCAGACCTTTTCAGCCATCTCGGACGCAAACAGCTTGGCCATGGACGCCTCGGTCAATGCCGGCCTGCCCGCGTCGCGCAAGGCCGCGGCGTGCAGCACCATCTGGCGGGCCGCGTGGATCTGCGTCGCCATGTCCGCCAGGCGGAACGACACGGCCTGGTGTTCGATGATGGGTTTGCCGAAGGCTAGTCGATCGCGGGCGTAGTCGCGCGCGCATTCGAAGGCAGCCCGCGCCATGCCCACCGACTGCGACGCAATGCCGATGCGCCCGCCTTCCAGGTTGGACAAGGCGATCTTGTAGCCCTCGCCTTCTTCGCCCAGCCGCCATGCTGCCGGGATGCGCATGTCTTCAAATGCAATCTGGCAGGTGTCGGACGCGTGCTGACCGAGCTTGTCTTCCACGCGCAGCACCTTGTAGCCCGGCGTATCGGTGGGGACGATGAACGCCGAGATGCCGCGCTTGCCCGCGTCGGGGTCGGTGACCGCGAACACGATGACCGTCTGCCCGTTGCGCCCGGACGTGATGAACTGCTTGGCGCCATTGAGGATGTAGTGGTCGCCGTCGCGCCGCGCGCGGGTATGCAGGCTGCTCGCGTCGGAGCCGGCCTGCGGTTCGGTCAGCGCGAATGCGCCGATGTGTTCGCCACGCGCCAGCGGCCGCAGGAACTGCGCCTTCTGGTCGTCGTTGCCGAACTTCAGGATGGGCATGCAGCCGACCGAGTTGTGCACACTCATGATGGTGGAGCAGGCGCCGCTGCCCGCGGCGATTTCTTCCAGCGCCACCGCGTACGAGATATAGCCGCTGTCGTTGCCATCCCACGCTTCGGGCACCAGCATGCCGAAAAAGCCCAGTTGCGCCATTTCGGCGATGGCGTCGGCGGGATAGTGGTGTTCGCGATCCCAGCGTTCGGCATTGGGCGCCAGGCGCTCCTGCGCAAACCGGCGCGCCATCTCCTGGACGCTTTGCTGTTCGTCGGTCAAAAGCATGCTTGTCTCTCCTGATGCGGCGGGCCGTCGATCGAGCCGCGGCGCGCGTTTTTTGTGGTGTGCATGACCGGCGCCGGGCGGGCGGCGCCGTGTGATTGCGAGAATACACCGGCGCGGGCCCCGGCCGGCGCGCGTTGTGCAACGCCCGCGGTGCGCCTTTTAAGCCCGCGCGGCCGGTCCCTATGCCCGGGGCGCGTCCTGTTCCGCGCGCTGCTGCGCCGGTCCCATGGCGCGGCTCAGGTTGTAGGCCGTGTTCACCAGGCCGATATGCGAAAAACCCTGCGGAAAGTTGCCCACCAGGCGGCGGCGCACGACGTCGTACTCTTCCGACAGCAGCCCCAGGTCGTTGCGCAGGGACAGCAGACGGTCGAAAAGCCGCTCCGCATCGCCCAGCCGGCCCTGCATGACGTAGGCGTCCGCCAGCCAGAAACTGCACGCCAGGAAGACGCCCTCCTCGCCCTCCAGCCCGTCGTCGGTATCCTCGACCGAATACCGGCGCAGCAGACCGCCGTGCATGAGTTCGCGTTCGATGGCGTGCACCGTGCCCGCCACGCGCGGATCGCTTGCCGGCAGAAAGCCCACCTGCGGGATCAGCAGCAGGCTCGCGTCCAGCGCCGGCGATCCGTAACTCTGCACGAAGCAGCCTCGGGTGCGGTCGTAGCCATGCTCGCAGATGTCCTTGTGAATGCGTTCGCGCAGCCGGCGCCAGGCATCGACCGGCCCCTTCAGCCCCCAGCGCTCGCAGGCCTTGACCGCCCGGTCGAACGCCACCCAGCACATCACGCGCGAATGCGTGAAGGCGCGCCGTTCGCCCCGGACTTCCCAGATGCCGTGGTCCAGTTCGCGCCAGCGCTGCTCCAGCGGCTTGAGCAGCACGTTCTGCAGGCGCCAGGCTTCGGCCAGCGGCGCCAGGTCCGCGACGCGGGCGGCGTAGAGCGTATCAATGAGTTCGCCGTAGATGTCGAGCTGGCTCTGCCCCGCCGCGCCATTGCCCCGGCGCACCGGCTGGCTGCCTTCGTAGCCGGGCAGCCACGGAATCTCCAGCTCGGGCAGCCAGCGATCGCCCGCGATGCCGTACATGATCTGCAGCTGGTCGGGGTGACCGGCCACCGCGCGCAGCAGCCATTGGCGCCACGCCTCGGCCTCTTCGCGATAGCCGGCGTTGAGCAAGGCGTACAGCGTCAGCGCCGAGTCGCGCAGCCAGCAATGGCGGTAGTCCCAATTGCGGCTGCCGCCCAGCGCTTCAGGCAGCGACGTGGTGGGCGCCGCGATGATCCCGCCCGTCGGCTGAAACGTCAGCAGTTTCAGCGTGATCAGCGAACGCACCACGGCGTCGCGACGCCCGTCGCCCGGCCCGTCCCAATGACAGCGTTTGGCCCATTCCTGCCACCATGACACGGTGCGGTCCATGCTTTCGACCCGGTCCGGCACGAACCGGGGCGTGCGGTGCGAGCGGTGATAGGACAGCGTGAACGGCACGACGCGGCCCGGATGCAGCGAGAACCGCGCCGTGGTCTTCATGTCGTGGCCTTCGAGCTCGATGGGCGTATGCAGCTCGACCGCGTCCGGGCCCGCGATGGCGTTCAGGCCATAATCGCGCCGCCGCACCCACGGCACGCTCTGGCCGTAGTTGAAGCGCAGGATCAGTTCCATGTCCATCTGCACGTGACCGGACTCGCCGCGCACGATGCGCACCACGTCCACGCGCTCGTCGTCGTCGCTGAGCGGCATGAAGTCGTACACCAGCACCGAGCCCGTACGGGTCTCGAAGCGGGTCTCCAGCACCGCCGTGTCGGGCACGTAGCGGCGGGACGTCGACTTGATCTTGCCGTGCGGCGCGATCAGCCAGCGCCCGTGACGCTGGTCGCCCAGCAAGGCGGCAAAGCACGCGGGCGAATCGAAATGCGGCAGGCACAGCCAGTCGATCGAGCCGTCGCGCGCCACCAGCGCGGCGGACAGCATGTTGCCGATGAGTCCGTAGTCTTCCAGGGGTTTGGACATGCGCGCCTCAGCCCGCGCCGCGGAATTCGGGGTATAGCGTCATGCCGCCGTCCACGAAGAGCGTGGTGCCGGTGACGTAGTCGGACGCATCGCTGGCCAGCCACACGGCCGCCTGTGCGATATCCTCGGGCTCGCCGATCCGGCCGTAGGGGATGAGTTCCAGCAGTTTGGCCAGCGCCTGCGGGGTGTCCCACGCTGGCTGGTTGATCGCGGTGCGGATGGCGCCGGGCGCAATGGAGTTGACCCGGATGCGGTCGGGCGCCAGCTCCTGCGCCAGGGATTTCATCAGCAGCGAAATGCCGCCCTTGGACGCGGCGTAGTTCACCTGGAACGCCCAGGGAATCACTTCGTGCACCGAGCTGATGAAGAGGATGTTGCCCATCGAGCGGTTCTGGCGGGAGGGATCGGGCGGCTGCGTCTTGAAGGCTCGGGCCGCCGCGCGGGCGCACAGAAAGTGGCCAGTCAGGTTCACGTCGATCACGCGCTGCCAGTCCGCGAGCGTCATGTCGGCAATGGGCGACGGGTGCTCAACACCCGCGTTGTTGACCAGGATGTCCACCCGTCCGAAGTGCTGCACGGCTTGCTCGAACAGATGGTCGACGTCGGCTTCCCGGCTGATGTCTGCCGCGGCTGCGACCGCCGTCCCGCCGCTACGCTGGATCGATTCCACCACCGCCGCGCCCCGGGCTTGGGAGTCTCCGCCCGCCCGGTGGTTCACCACCACTCGCGCTCCCGCTTCGGCAAGGCCTATTGCGATGGCGCGCCCAATGCCTGAAGACGCGCCTGTCACCACGGCCACGCGGCCGTTCAGGTCAGTCGTGTGCTGCATGCCAGTCTCCTTGGCGGCCGGCGTGTGGCCGGGCTGCCGGTATAGAGGGTTTCAGGGTAGTCCCGCCCGGGGGGCCGGCGCAACCCGGCGGCGGGAGGATGCCGCTACGCGCAGGGTTTTCGCTGGACCGCCCCATGCGGCGGGGCGCTCTGCTGCAAGCGGCATTCCTGCCCGCGACCACGCAATACGCAACAACATAGGTTGCATAAGATCGCGTGCACTTCTATCATGCAACTTATAAAGTATCGTAACTACCGCGTGAGGGTCTCACCATGCACTACGACGTCATCATCATCGGCGGCAGCTTTGCCGGCCTGTCCGCTGCCATGCAACTGGCGCGCGCCCGCCGGCGGGTGTTGCTGGTCGACGCGGCCAAACCCCGCAACCGCTACGCCGCGCACGCGCACGGCTTTCTTGGGCAGGACGGCGTGCCGCCGCACGAGATCGTAGCGACCGCCCGCGCGCAACTTGCCCGCTATCCGACCGTTGCCTTCCTGGACGGTGAGGCGGTCCAGGCCCAGCCGCAAGATGGCGGATTCGGCATCGTCATGGCGGACGGCAAGCAAGTACGCGGCGCGCGCCTGATCCTGGCCACCGGCATGCGCGACGAGTTGCCGCCGCTGCCTGGACTTGAGGAACGCTGGGGGCAGACGGTGCTGCACTGCCCGTACTGCCATGGCTACGAAGTCGCAGGCAATCCACTGGGCGTGCTGGCCGCGCATCCGATGTCCGCCCATCAGGCGATGATGCTGCCCGACTGGGGGCCGACCACGTATTTCACGCAGGATCAATTCGAACCTTCTGCAGAAGACGCGCAGCATCTCGCCGCGCGTGGCGTCCACATCGAGCGCACGCCGGTCGTCGCGCTGCTGGGCGCAGCGCCCGCCCTGGACGGCGTTGTGCTGGCCGATGGACGCGAGGTGCCGCTGCGCGCGCTGTTCGTCGCCAGCCGCGCACACATGGCCAGTCCGCTTGCGGATCAGCTGGGATGCGCGTTCGACGAAGGGCCGCTGGGACCCGTGATCCGCGTGGACGATCTGAAGCAGACCACGGTGCCCGGCGTGTACGCCGCCGGCGACGCGTCCACACCGATGTCCAACGCCACGCTGGCCAGCGCCTCCGGCGTCATGGCCGGCGTCTGCGCGCACCGGTCGCTGGTCATGGCGTAAGCAGTCTTTGGCCTGAACCCCAGGCCGTGCATAATGGCGGGATTGGCGGCCCGGCCTCCGGCATGGAGCACGGGCCGCAAGTTCATCCGACAACGAATCCAGGAGCAGCCGTGCTGGATCCCATCCTCGCCGAACTTTCCACCACCCTGCCCGCTGCCAAGTCGGTCGAGCAGTTGACCCGCCCGCTGCTGGACATGCTGGGCGCCGTCACCGGACTTGAATCCACCTACCTCACCGCCATCGACCTTAAGGCCGACCTGCAGCATGTGCGCTACGCGCGCAACGTGGGGCAGCTGCAGATACCGGAAGGACTGTCCGTGCCCTGGGACGACACGCTGTGCAAGCGCGCCCTGGACGAAGGCCGCATGTGCACCAGCGACGTGTCGCAATGCTGGCCGGATTCAGACGCGGCCCGGCAGTTGGGCATCCAGACCTACGTCAGCGCGCCGGTGCGCGCCGATGACGGCGCCCTGTACGGCACGCTGTGCGCCGCCAGCGCCCGGCGGCACGACATCAGCCCGCAGGCCGAAGCGGTGCTGAAGCTTTTTTCCAGCGTGATCGCCAGCTTCATCGAACGCGAAATGCTCGTTGAACAGTTGCACTCGGCAAACGTGCAGCTCATGTCCTATGCGCTGACCGACACGCTGACGGGCCTGCCCAATCGGCGTGCCGTCTATGAGGCGCTGGACCGGCTGCTGGCGCGCGCCGTGCGCGAAAACGGCAGCGTGCTGGTCGGCGTCATCGATCTGGATGGTTTCAAGAGCATCAACGACACGTACGGCCACCAGGCGGGCGACCTCTTTCTGCAGGAAGTCTCGCGGCGCATGGCGGCGGCGCTGCGCGGGTCGGACATGCTGGGACGCGTGGGTGGCGACGAATTCGTGCTCATCGGGCCCGGCCCCGCGCTGACGGGCAAACGTGCCGACGAAGGCGGCGTGAGCCAACAGGCCGAGCCCGACGAGGCCGCCCGAGCGATGGAAGAACGCGTCCTGGCCGCCTCCATGGGCCGTTATCGGCTGGGCGACGCCACCGTTGCCTACGAAGGCGCCAGCGCCGGCGTCGTGGCGCTGGACCCCGCGGGCCTGGACGCGGAGGCGGCTGTCCGACTGGCCGATACCCGCATGTACGAAATCAAGCACGCGCGCCGGGCGGCGCGGGTCATTCACTGATCGATCGCGCGGCGCATCTACCGTTGAAGCGGCGGCGCGCGACCATTCGTCGAAGCGCCGGCGCGCTCGCTCCGGAAAGCGCGGACGCGCGGCTGTTCCTTTGAAGCGCGGACGCGCGGCTATTGCAGCCGCGCCTTGAAGAACGCCGTCACCTGGGCGTTCAGTTCACGATGAAACGCCAGCCGATCAATACCCGCCTCGTCGCGGCAGATGCCGGGCAGCGCCTCGGCCTGTTCAGCCGAGCACGGCGCTAGAAACGCGTAATGTCCCGCGCCCGCAGCCACCCGAAAATCCGGCGTGGCGCCCAGGCCCTGGCGCACGGCCTCGACGCTGGCCGGGCTGACGCCTTCGCCGCCCCGCTCCGACGCCCATAGCTGAATGGGTAGCGTCACGCGCTTGAGCGCATCGCCCGGAAACACGTTGAGCGGATCGGCAATGACCGCCGCCTTGATGCGTGGCTCCGCCGGATAGGGTTGCTGCGGCACCTTCCCGGCCGCGATGTCGCGGCACATCGGCAGCGACGGCTGGTCAGCGCAGATCGCCAGCCCCGCCGCCAGGTCCGGCGCCGCGCCGGCCAACACCAGGCCCGTATACCCGCCGCGCGAAAAGCCGAAGAAGCCGATCCTGTCGGGATCGATCCTTGCCTTGTCCGGCCACGCGCCGGTCATGTAGTCGATCAGCCGGCGCATTTCGCGGGGGCGGGTGGAAAAGATCGACAAATATCCCTGCCGCGATTTGTCCTGCGCGTTGTCGCCCACGTGGTTGATCGCCGCCACCACGAAGCCGGCATCCGCCAGCGCGGCCGCGGTGTCGTGGTGGCTGAGATACGAGCCCGCCGAGCCGTGCGACATGACGATGAGTGGATAGCGGCCTTCCGGTAGCTTGCAGCCCTGCACCCCTTCAATGGCGACGCGGCCCATCTTGATTTCGCCCGCGGGTTCGGCGCACGGTGTCCAGACCGCGCCTTGCAGGCCGGGGCCGTTCTGGTCCATCGGCAGGTTCAGGCGCTGGAAGCCGGCGGCTTGCGCCGCACCACCAGAAAGCGCCAGGACGGCAGGAATCAGAACGTGCAGGAATTTCAGGGCGTAGGTCATGCGGGCAAGTTGAGGAAAAGCGTTGAATCGATTTGTCGCGCGCAGGGTATCGGCAATACCAGTATTCGGGCTTGTCTTGTTGCCATTTTCAGCCGGCACCAGAATGCCGCTTTCGACATTCACGAAGCCCAAGGTTTTACCCCATCATGCAGATTTCCTTGTTGCACACCATCGACAGCAATCCGGCGATTTTCGAGCAGGCAGCCCGCGACGCGGGATTGGCCGCCGACGCGCTGCGCCATGCCGTGCGGCCGGCGTTCAGGATTGCCGTTGATCAGGCTCGGGCCACGGCCAGCGCGATACCCGGCAGCGTGCAGGACGACATCACGGCGGCGTTGCAGGACTTGGCGGCCGGCGCGGACGCCGTGATTGTCACATGCGCCACGCTCGGTCCCGTCGTTGACGGCATCACGGGGATAGGCGCCCCCGTTATCCGCGCGGATGAGGCGCTGGCGCACGCGGCGGCTCGTGCAGGCGCCCGCATCGTGGTGCTGTGCGCCGTCGAATCCACCCTCGCGGCCAATCGCGCGCTGTTCGAACGCCATGCGCGACCGGTCAACGCCACGGTCGACGTGCGTCTCGTGCCCCTCGCGTGGGATCTGTTCAAGCGCGGCGAGACGGCCGCATGTCTTGCTGCCGTCGCGCAAGCGGCCCGCGACGCCCAGGAAGGCGGCGCGGACGTGGTCGCATTCGCCCATCCGTGGATGGCGGACGCCGCCAGCGCCCTGCCCGCAGAGAGCCGTCCCCTGGACGGCGCCTCCGCATCCTTGGCGCTGGCGGCGCGGTTGACGGCGCCCTGAGCCTGCCGCTTACCTCACCTTCCCTGCCTTCCACGCCGACAGCAGTTGCTCGTAGGGAATCGTCTCGCCCTTCGGCTTTTCATTGGCCAGCTTCTTCCACGGCGCGTGCTGGTCCGACAGCCACTTGCTCGGATCGCTCTTGGGGTTGAGCTTCGGCGCGCACTGCGCCATGCCCGCCCGTTCAAGCCGCGCCATCACCTGATCCATTTCGTTGGCCAGGTTATCCATCGCGGCCTGCGGGGTCTTTTCCCCTGTGACCGCGGTGGCGACGTTCTTCCACCAGAGCTGCGCGAGCTTCGGATAGTCCGGCACGTTGGTGCCGGTGGGCGTCCATGCCACGCGCGCGGGACTGCGGTAGAACTCGATCAGGCCACCGTAGTTGGCCGCGTTCTTGGTGAAGAACTCGCTGTTGATATCGCTGTCGCGGATGAAGGTCAGGCCGGTAATGGACTTTTTGAGCGACACCGATTTGGACGTGACGAACTGCGCATACAGCCACGCGGCCGCCATCTTGTCGGGGTTGGTGGACTTGAAGAAGGTCCACGAGCCCACGTCCTGGTAGCCGTTCTGCATGCCGTCCTTCCAGTACGGGCCGTACGGCGACGGCGCCATGCGCCACTTCGGGGTGCCGTCGTCGTTCACGACGGGCAGCCCCTTCTTGGTCATGTCGGCGGTAAAGGCCGTGTACCAGAAGATCTGCTGGGCGATCTGGCCCTGCGCGGGCACGGGTCCCGCTTCCGAGAAGGTCATGCCCATGGCCTGCTGCGGCGCGAACTTCTTCATCCAGTCGATGTACTTGGTCAGCGCGTACACGGCGGCCGGGCTGTTCGTGGCCCCGCCGCGCGACACGGACGCGCCGACCGGCGTGCACTTGTCGTCAGCCACGCGAATGCCCCATTCGTCCACGGGCATGCCGTTGGGCAGGCCCTTGTCGGCCGCGCCCGCCATCGACAGCCACGCATCGGTGAAGCGCCAGCCCAGCGACGGATCCTTCTTGCCGTAGTCCATGTGGCCGTAGACGCGCTTGCCGTCGATCTCCTTGACGTCGTTCGAGAAGAACGTGGCGATGTCTTCGTACGCCGACCAGTTGGTGGGCACGCCCAGTTCATAACCGTACTTGGCCTTGAACTTTTCCTTCAGGTCGGGCCGCGCGAACCAGTCGGCGCGGAACCAGTACACGTTGGCGAACTGCTGGTCGGGCAACTGATACAGCTTGCCGTCGGGCGCGGTGGTGAACTTGGTGCCGATGAAGTCCTTCAGGTCCAGATCGGGGTTGGTCCATTCCTTGCCGGCCCCGGCCATGTAGTCGGACAGCGGCAGGATGGCGCCGTAGCGGTAGTGGGTGCCGATCAGGTCGGAATCGGAGATCCAGCCGTCGTAGATGGACTTGCCGGACTGCATGGACGTCTGCAGCTTCTCGACGACGTCGCCTTCCTGGATGAGGTCGTGATTGACCTTGATGCCGGTGATTTCGGCAAAGGCCTTGGCCAGCGTCTTGGACTCGTACTCGTGCGTGGTGATGGTTTCGGACACCACGCTGACTTCATTGACGCCCTTGGCCTTGAGCTTGGCCGCGGCGTCGATGAACCATTTCATTTCGGCCATCTGCTGTTCCTTGGACAGCGACGAAGGCTGGAACTCCGAATCGACCCACTTCTTTGCCTCCGGCTCGCCGGCCCAAGCCCCTGACGTTCCGATCAGGGCGATAGCGGCCGCCATGGCGTGCATGCGCAATTTCATGACCTGTCTCCTCGATAAGTCTTCCCCTATCGTGCTGCGGACCGCTGGCCGGGGAAGACGCTGGCCGATAGTCCTTTTCCTGACTGCCCGAAACCAACGAAGGGTCTGGCGCCCTTCTCTCACCCTTTTTTCATGATGAAGGCCAGCAGCAGCATGGATAGCACGAAGCTGATCCACACCGATGGCGGCTGATCCAGCGAAAACCACTCGACCGCCTTCTGGCCAAACCCCAGAAACGCCAGGTTGAGCCAGGCTGCGGCCATCAGGCCGATGAAGAGCCGGTCGCCGCGCGTGGTGCGCAGGGGCAGAAACCCCTTGCGCTCCTGCGTGGGCGACTTCAGCTCCCAGATCGTCATGCCCACCAGCATCAGCACGATGCAGCTGAAGAACACGGCAACCGGGGTGGTCCACACCATCCAGCTGAACATGGGCACGCCCTCCTGTAGTCCCGATGCCTACACGCGGCCCATCGCGAAGCCCTTCGCGATGTAGTGCCGCACGAACCAGATGACGATGCCGCCCGGCACGATGGTCAGCACGCCCGCGGCAGCCAGCACGCCCCAATCCATGCCGGAGGCCGATACGGTGCGCGTCATGGTCGCGACGATGGGCTTGGCGTTCACAGACGTGAGCGTGCGCGCCAGCAGCAGCTCCACCCAGCTGAACATGAAGCAGAAGAACGCCGCCACGCCCACGCCCGATTTGATGAGCGGCAGGAAGATCGTCAGGAAAAAGCGCGGAAACGAGTACCCGTCGACATAGGCGGTCTCATCGATCTCACGCGGCACGCCGGACATGAAGCCTTCCAGGATCCACACCGCCAGCGGCACGTTGAACACCAGGTGCGCCAGCGCCACCGCCAGGTGGGTGTCCATCAGGCCGAACGAGCTATACAGCTGGAAGAACGGCAGCAGGAACACCGCCGGCGGCGTCATGCGGTTGGTGAGCAGCCAGAAGAACACATGCTTGTCGCCGATGAAGCGGTAACGCGAGAACGCATAGGCAGCCGGCAGCGCCACGGCCAGCGAGACGACCGTGTTGATGACGACGTAGATCAGCGAATTGATGTAGCCGGAATACCAGGCCGGGTCGGTGAAGATGGTGCGGTAGTGCTCGAACGTGAAGTCGCGCGGCCAAAGCGTCAGCGTGCTGACGATCTCGGTGTTCGACTTGAACGACATGTTCAGCATCCAGTACAGCGGCAGGATGGCGAACACCAGGTACAGCGTCAGGAAGGCGCCGCGCCACCAGGAGGATTTCTCACGCATTGCCCCGCTCCTCGTCGAAACCGCCCGTGGTGCCCGCGCGCTGCATCCAGTTGTAGAGAATGAAGCAGAGCAGCAGGATGATCAGGAAGTAGATGATCGAAAACGCTGCGGCCGGGCCCAGGTCGAACTGCCCCACCGCCTTCTGCGTCAGGTACTGCGACAGGAAGGTCGTGGCGTTGCCCGGGCCGCCGCCGGTCAGCACGAACGGCTCGGTGTAGATCATGAAGCTGTCCATGAACCGCAGCAGCACCGCAATCATCAACACGCCGCGCATCTTGGGCAGCTGGATGTACCGGAACACGGCAAAGCGCGAGGCGCCGTCGATCCGCGCGGCCTGGTAGTAGGCGTCCGGAATGGCGCGCAGCCCCGCGTAGCACAGCAGCGCAACCAGCGGCGTCCAGTGCCACACGTCCATGACCAGCACCGTGACCCAGGCGTCGACGTCGTTGCCCGTGTAGTTGTAGTCCACGCCCAGCCAGGACAACGTGGCGCCGAGCAGCCCGATGTCGGTGCGGCCGAACACCTGCCAGATGGTGCCCACCACGTTCCACGGAATCAGCAGCGACAGCGCGATGATCACCAGCACGGCCGACGCGCGCCACCCGCTGGCCGGCATCGACAGCGCCAGCAGGATGCCCAGCGGAATCTGGATCAGCAGCACCGCAAAGGAAAACCCGATCTGCCGGAACAGCGCGCCGTGCAGTTCCTCGTCCTGCAGCACCGCGGCGAACCACTCCGTGCCGACGAACACGCGGCGCTCGGGCGAAATGATGTCCTGCACCGAATAATTGACGATGGTCATCAGCGGCAGGATGGCCGAGAACGCCACGCACAGCACAACCGGCATGACCAGGAACCAGGCCCGGTGATCGGTGGGTTTCATCGGATCAGTTCCTCGTCGCGGTAGAAGCAGGTGTGCGGGTTGAGCACGGTCAGCCACACCGTGGCGTCCTTGCCGCCGGCCACGACGTTGCTGCCCAGGCGGGCGCGCACCGGCGTGCCTTCAAAGTCAGCCACCAGCAGCGTGTAGGTGCCCACGTCCTGCACGCGTTCCACGCGCATGGGCACCGCGCCAGCCGTCCCGGGATCGGTCACGCGCAGGTATTCCGGCCGCACGCCCAGCTTGACGGGGCCCGCGCCTTCCAGCTTGACGGCCAGCTCGGCCGGCACGCCTTGCAACCGGTGCTGGCCCACCCTCAGCGCGCCGTCGCGCCACTGCGCCGGCAGGAAGTTCATGCCCGGCGACCCGATGAAATGGCCCACGAAGGTGTGCGCGGGACGTTCGAACAGATCATCCGCGCTGCCCACCTGCACGGCGCGGCCGCGCGCCATGACCATGACCTGATCGGCAAAGGTCAGCGCCTCGGTCTGGTCGTGGGTCACGTAGATCAGCGTCAGCTTGAACTCGTGATGGATCTCCTTGAGCTTGCGGCGCAATTCCCACTTGAGCTGCGGGTCGATCACGGTAAGCGGTTCATCAAAGAGAATCGCGGACACGTCGCTGCGCACCAGGCCGCGGCCCAGCGAGATCTTCTGCTTGGCATCCGCCGTCAGCCCGCTGGCCCGGCGGTCCAGCACGTTGGACATTTCCAGCATTTCGGCGATGCGGCCCACGCGCTCGCGGATGCGATCGGGCGCAACGCCCCGGTTGCGCAGCGGAAACGCCAGGTTCTCCGCGACCGTCATGGTGTCGTACACCACCGGAAACTGGAACACCTGCGCGATGTTGCGCGCCTGCGGGGTCTTGTCGGTGACGTCCTGCCCGTCGAACAGGATGCGCCCGTGCGATGGCCGCAACAGGCCCGACACGCAGTTGAGCAGCGTGGTCTTGCCGCAGCCGGAGGGCCCGAGCAAAGCATAGGCCCCGCCGTCGCGGAAGGTGAACTGCAGCGGCAGCAGGGCGTAGTCGTCGTCGGACTTGGGATGGGCGACGTACGAATGGGACAGGTCCAGCTCGATCTGCGCCATCAGGCCACCTCCCCCGCCCCCGCCGGCTGCCGGGGCGCCGCGAGCAGCGCGCCATCCGGGCCAAATGCGTAGGTCTGCGCGGGGTCGAAATACAGCCGCACATGCTCGTCCAGCGTGTACCGGTGCACGCCGGGCAGTTGGGCGACCACGTCGCCCGCAGCCGTCTCGGCATGGACAAAGGTGTCGGACCCGGAGATCTCGGCCAGCTTGACCCGGCCGGGCAGCTCGACGTGACCGGGCCGCGATTCCACATCCAGCGCGCCGGCGCGCAGACCGGCCGTGATTTCGGCGTCCGCGCCCGCCGGCAGCGCGCGATCTACCGCCACGCCGCCCTGCAGCACGAACCCGCCGTTATGGCGGCGGGCGGCGAACAGGTTCATGGGCGGGTCGCTGAAGGCGCGGGCCACGCGGATCGAATTGGGCCGGTGAAAAACCTCGGCCGTGGGGCCGTATTGCAGCAGTTCGCCTGCGTCGAGCACTGCGGTGTGGCCGCCGAGCAACAGCGCCTCGCCCGGTTCGGTGGTGGCGTAGACCACGGTCGACCGCCCCTGCGCGAACAATTCCGAGAGTTCGTCGCGCAATTCCTCGCGCAGTTTGTAGTCCAGATTGACCAGGGGTTCGTCCAGCAGGATCAGCGGCGCATCCTTGGCCAGCGCCCGCGCCAGCGCCACCCGCTGCTGCTGCCCGCCCGACAGTTCGGACGGATAGCGGTCCAGCAAATGGTCGATGTGCAGCCGCGCCGCCATGGCGTGGACTTTTTCACGCGTGTCGCGCTCGCCGCGCAGCTTGAGCGGCGAGGCGATGTTGTCGTAGACCGACATGGACGGATAGTTGATGAACTGCTGGTAGACCATCGCCACGTTGCGCTGGCGGACGGGCACGCCGGTGACGTCGGCGCCGTTGACCCGCACGAGGCCCTCGGAAGGCCGGTCCAGCCCGGCCATGATGCGCATCAGCGAGGTCTTGCCGGCCAGGGTGGCCCCCAGCAGGACGGTCATGGCTCCCGGAACCGGGGCCAGGCTCATGGGATACAGGTGCGTCTGCGAGCCGGCCCGCAAAGCTATCCCGTCCAAGGTCAGCTGCATCTAGTCTCCTCAACCTACTTATACGTCCCTGTTTTCTACGGACTTCGGTATTCGGCACAGCGTCCCAGCTTGCGCGCCCCCAGGTTCCCGCTTGGGCGCAACACGATGAGCATACTCTTTCAGATGGCTTTCGTTTTTTGTGCGTTTTACTGAAGAAGCGAACAAAAAACAATCTTGCGGTGCGTCATTATTTTTCGCTTTTGTTGTTTTATCATTCGAACATGACACTGAATCCACGACAGAGCGCGCTGATCGAAATGGTGCGGGCCCAGGGCTCGGCCTCGATCGAAGAGCTTGCCAAACGTTTCGACGTCACGCTGCAGACCGTGCGGCGGGACGTCAACATCCTTTCGGAAGCCGGCCTGTTGTCGCGCTTTCATGGCGGGGTGCGCATTGAAGCCTCCACCATCGAGAACATCGCCTACCGCAAGCGCCAGGGGCTGCACGCCGCGGGCAAGCAGCGCATCGCCGAAGCCGTGGCCCGCGCCGTGCCGGACGGCTGTTCGCTGATCCTGAACATCGGCACCACCACCGAAGCCATTGCGCGCGCGCTGCTGCGCCATCGCGGATTGCGCGTCATCACGAACAACCTGCACGTGGCCGACATCCTGTCCGACAACCCGGATTGCGAAGTCATCGTCGCCGGCGGCGTGGTCCGCTCGCGCGACCGCGGCATCGTCGGCGAAGCCACGATGGATTTCATCCGCCAGTTCAAGGTCGACATCGGCCTGATCGGCATTTCGGGCATCGAGGCCGACGGCACCCTGCGCGACTACGACTTCCGCGAAGTGCGCGTGGCGCGCACGATCATCGAGCAGTCGCGCGAGGTCTGGCTGGCCGCCGACAGCAGCAAGTTCAAGCGCCAGGCCATGGTGGAACTGGCGCATATCTCGCAGATCGACCGCTTCTTCACCGACGCGCATCCGCAGGAACCGCTGGCACAAGTGTTGCTGGACGCCGGCGTGCGCTGCGACGTCGCCGCCGCGCCGCACGTCCCCAAACCTACCCCCTGACCCGAGCGCCGCCGCGGACGCATCGTCCGCGCAAGCCCCGCCGGCAAGCACATCGACGCATTTACCTCGCGGCCCTGCCGCCCTAAAAGAACATGAACCAACCCCTCGCCCCCGTCACCCCGCCCGACCGCAGCCGTCTTCTGAACACGCTGGACAACACGCATTCCTGGGACGTCATCGTCATCGGCGGCGGCGCAACCGGCCTGGGCACGGCGGTCGACGCCGCCGCGCGCGGCTACCGGACGCTGCTGATCGAAGGCGCCGACTTCGCCAAGGGCACGTCCAGCAAGGCCACCAAGCTGGTGCACGGCGGCGTGCGCTATCTGGCGCAAGGCAACGTCAGCCTGGTGCGCGAGGCCCTGCATGAACGCGGCCTGCTCAACCGCAACGCGCCGCACCTGGTGTGGCCGCTGGGCTTTGTGGTGCCGGCCTACACGATGCTGGACCAGCCGTTCTACGGCATCGGCCTGAAGATGTACGACATGCTGGCCGGCAAGCTGAACCTGTCGCCCAGCCGCTGGCTGTCGCGCCGCGAAACGCTGGCCAACGCCCCCACCCTTGCGGAAACCGTCAGCGGGCGCAGCCTGAAGGGCGGCGTGCTGTACTACGACGGCCAGTTCGACGACGCGCGCCTGGCCATGAGCCTGATGCGCACGCTGTTCGACCTGGGCGGCACGGCAGTCAACTACGTGCGCGCCACGGGCCTGACCACCACCAACGGCAAGGTCGACGGCGTGACCGCACAGGACGTGATCGGCGGCGCGTCGTTCACGCTGCGCGCGCGCTGCGTGGTCAACGCCACCGGCGTGTGGGTGGACGCCGTGCGCCGCATGGAAGACAAGAACGCGCAGACGATGGTCGCGCCCAGCCAGGGCGTGCACCTGACGCTGCCGCAGGATTTCTTGCCCGGCAAGCGTGCCGTGCTGATTCCCAAGACCGACGACGGCCGCGTGCTGTTCGTGGTGCCCTGGAACGGCCACACCATCGTCGGCACCACCGACACGCCGCGCCAGGATCTGCCGCTGGATCCGGACGCCGGCGCACAGGACGTGGATTTCATCCTGAGCACCGCCGCGCGCTACCTCAGCCGCAAGCCGACGCGCGACGACGTGACCAGCGTCTGGGCCGGCCTGCGTCCGCTGGTCAAGGCGACCGGCGAAGCCTCCACCAAGAAGCTGTCGCGCGAGCACACGATTCTGGTGTCCAAGGCCGGCCTCGTGACGGTCACCGGCGGCAAGTGGACGACATACCGCCGCATGGCGCAGGACGTGGTCGACACCGCCATCCAGCATCAGTTGCTGACGCAGGCCTCGTGCCGCACCGAATCGTTGCCGCTGCATGGCGCCAATGGTCTTGCACCGTCGCAGGAACACGCCGGCACGCCGGACAGCTACTACGGCAGCGATCTGGCGACGTTGCAGGCGTTGCCCGGCGCGCAGCGCATGCTGGTCAAGGCCAGCGGCCTGACCGAAGCGCACGTGCGTTTTGCGGCGCGCTTTGAACTGGCGCGCAGCGCCGAGGACGTGTTGGCGCGCCGCAACCGCGCGCTGTTCCTGGATGCCGAGGCCGCGATGCTGGCCGCGCCGGAAGTGGCCCGCATCCTGGCCGAGGAACTGGGCCACGACGCGGCCTGGCAGCAGCGCACGCTGCAGGACCTGGCCATCGTCGCGGCGACCTATCGCCTGAAGTAGTTCGCTACGGTAAACCGCTACGGCACGCGCAGGCGGCTTTCGCGGATCAACGATTCGAACACGCGCAGCAGGTCGGGATCGAACTTCGATCCCGACTCCTGGTTCAGGATGTCCATGATCTGCGTGTGCGAGCGCGCCGGATGGTAGGGCCGCGTATCGCCCAGCGCATCGTAGGAATCGGCCACCGAGATGATCCGCGCATGCAGCGGGATGGCGTGGCCAGCAAGGCCGTCCGGATAACCGGAGCCATCGACATGCTCGTGATGGTGCCGGACCGCCAGCGCAATGGCTTCGCGCTGCGGCATCGCGGTCTGCATGATGAGGGCAGCGCCCGCGGCGGCATGCGCCTTCATGATTTCCCAGTCTTCCCATACCAGCCGGTGCGGGCTGTGCAGCACACGATCGGGCGTGGCGATCTTGCCCACATCGTGAAGCCGCGCGGCCACGGCAATGACGTCCACCTCGTGCTCGGCCAGTCCACAGGCTTCGGCCAGCGCCACGCTCAGCGCAGCCACCCTATTGCAATGCCGGCCGGTGGCCGGGTCACGCGCCTGTATTGCGGCAAAGAGCGCCGCTTCATAGGATCCTGCGGATATGTCGGGTACGTCGGGGGGCATTGGAAAACTGCGCGCCGCAATGGCATGGCGGCGCGCGCATATCGGAAAGCCGGAATTCTGACACAATCCGCAACGATGTCCGGCCGCCGCGCGTCGAGCGCGGGGCCGGGCTTCGCCTTCCTGCCGTTGTGCCGTGACGGCGTTCAGTCCTTCAGGCGTTCCAGCAGCGCCTTGGCCACGCCCACCGACGAGCCGGGATTCTGCCCCGTGATGAGCAGGCCGTCGCTGACCACATGCGACTGCCAGTCCGGCCCGCTGCTGTACAGCCCGCCCAGCTTTTTCAGCTCGTCTTCCACCAGGAACGGCACCACATCGGTCAACTGCACGGCGGCTTCTTCCGCATTGGAAAAGCCCGTGACCTGCCTGCCCTGCACCAGCGGCTTGCCGTCGGCGGTCTTGGCATGGCGCAGCACGCCGGGCGCATGGCACACGGCCGAGACCGGCTTGCCCGCGGCCAGCATGGTCTCGATCAGCGCCACCGATTTGGCGTCCTCGGCCAGGTCCCACAGCGGGCCGTGACCGCCCGGGTAGAAGACCGCGTCGTAATCCGACGCCTGCACGTCGGACAGCCGGCGCGTGGACGCCAAAACGCGCTGCGCGTCCGCGTCTTTCTGGAAGCGGCGCGTGTCGTCGGTCTGCGCGTCAGGATCGTCGCTCTTGGGATCCAGCGGCGGCTGGCCGCCCAGCGGCGAGGCCAGCGTGATCTTCGCGCCCGCGTCCAGGAACGCGTAGTACGGCGCCGCAAACTCTTCCAGCCAGAAACCCGTCTTGCGGCCCGTGTTGCCCAGCGTGTCGTGGGAAGTCAGCACGATCAGGATGTTCATGTAGCGCTCCATTCGTCAGGGCCGACGCGCACAATGCGCTTGCCGGCGTTTTCACCCTTGAGCAGCCCGATCAGCCCGCGCGGGGCGTTCTCCAGGCCGTCGACCACGTCTTCACGGTACTTGATGCGTCCTTGCTTGATGAGGTCCTGCATGGCCTCGCGGAATTCGCCGTAGCGATGCGCGTATTCGTTGAAGATGATGAAGCCCTGCATCCGCAGCCGCTTCGTCAGGATGGTGCGCATCAGCAGCGCCAGGCGGTCCGGGCCCTCGGGCTGGCTGGTGGCGTTGTAGGCCGAGATCAGGCCGCACACCGGGATACGCGCACGCGGGTTCAGCAAGGGCAGCACGGCATCGAAGACCGCGCCGCCGACGTTTTCGAAGTACACGTCGATGCCTTGTGGCGCCGCCTTTGCCAGGCGCCCGGGCAGGTCCGGCTGACGGTGGTCCACGCATTCGTCAAAGCCCAGTTCCTCGACCACGTAGCGGCACTTGTCCGGCCCGCCCGCAATGCCGACGACCCTGCAGCCGTGGATCTTGGCGATCTGGCCGACCACTGCGCCGACCGCGCCGCTGGCCGCGGCGACCACAACCGTTTCACCGGCCTTGGGCTCGCCGATGTCCAGCAGCCCCATGTAGCCGGTGAAGCCCGGCATGCCCAGCACGCCCAGCGACCACGACGGGTTTTCGGGATTGGCGCCCAGGCGCAAGAGTCCAGCGCCGTCGGACACCGCGAAATCCTGCCAGCCGGTCTGCGCCAGGACCCACTCGCCGACCTGAAACTGCGGATTGTTGGAGGCGTGGACGCGGGTGACCGTGCCGCCCACCATCGGCTCGCCGATCTGCACGGGCTCGGCATAGGACGGCGCGTCGCTCATGCGGCCGCGCATGTAGGGGTCGAGCGACAGATAGACGGTGCGCAGCAGCACCTGGCCCGGTCCCGGTTGAGGGATGTCGCCGGTTTCCAGGCGGAAATCGGCATCGGTGGGTTCGCCGTGCGGCCGGGCGGCCAGCACGATGCGGCGGTTGGTGGATGCGGATTGCGGCATGAGGTTCGGTCTCCTTCGTAGCGCCGGCCGGGCCTTGCGGACACCCCCGGGCGGCAGGTTGGGGAACCGGCCCATTACACCACCCATGGCCGTGCGGCCGGCTTGAAACCCTGTTGATCGAACCCTCTTTTAATTAATTAAGTCTTTAATTAGAATCGGCCGCATGTCTTCCCCCACTCGCCTTCCCGCCCGCCGGCCCGGCCGCCCGCCCCGTCCGGACAACGCCGCCGCCCGCGCCAATCTGCTGGATCTGGCCACGCAATTGTTCGCCGCCCAGGGCGTCGCCGCCACCACCATCGCCAACATTGCGCAGCGTGCGGGCGTGACGCCGGCGATGCTGCATTACTACTTCAAGAGCCGGGATCAGTTGATCGACGCGGTGGTGCTGGAACGGATCGTGCCCGTGATCGGATTTGTCTGGGCGCCGGTGCCGCTGGAGGGCGGTGGGGCCGTCATCGACGGGGCTCCCGCCTCCGGGCCCGGCTCCCCGCCCGACCCGGCCGCCGCCGCCCGCGGTTTCATCACCGAAGTGGTCGGCCGCGTGGTGCAAAGCGCCACGGAAAAGCCCTGGCTGCCGTCGTTGTGGATGCACGAGGTCGTCAACGAAGGCGGCCAGTTGCGAGATCGCGTGCTGCGCCATCTGCCGTCGGACCGGCTGCAGGCGTTCGCGGGCCTCATCGCCGAATGCCAGCGCCGCGGCGCCATCACGCCGGGCGTGGAACCGCGCCTCGTGTTCCTTTCCATCCTGGGCCTGACCCTGTTGCCGCTTGCCACGTCCAACCTGTGGCGCCGCATCTGGCAGGACGACCCGGTGGCGCAGTCGATCGATAACGAGGCGATTGCGGCCCACGCCATCGCCATGCTGACCGGCGGCCTGTTCGCGCCGTCTCTACCCTCCCCGACTCCAGGACGCTGACCATGCGCACCTTACGCCGCCTGTCCGCCCCCCTCGCCTTGCTGCCGCTGTTTGGCTGCGGCAATAACGACCAGCCGTTCTATCAGGGCTATGTCGAAGGCGATTACGTGTATGTCGCCTCGTCCGAACCGGGTCGCCTGGACACCCTGGCGGTGCGGCGCGGCCAGCAGGTCGACGCCAACCAGCCGCTGTACGCACTGGACGCCACACGCGAGGCCGCGGCACGCGATCAGGCGCAGGCAGAAGCGGCCGCGGCGCGCGCGCAACTGGAGGACATCGCCACCGGCAAGCGGGCGCCGGAGGTCGACGTCAGCCTGGCGCAATTGGCGCAGGCGCAGGCCGCCAGCCGCCGCTCCGCGGCGCAGCTGGCCCGCGACAACGCGCAGTTCCGCATCGGCGGGATCGCGCGCTCGCAGCTGGACGACAGCCGCGAACAGGCGCAGTCGGACGCGGCGCGCGTGCGCGAACTTCAGGCGCAGGTCGAGGTAAACCGGCTGCCCGGCCGCGACGAGGCCCGGCGCGCGCAGGCCTCCCAGGTGGAGGCCGCCGACGCCGCGCTGGCGCAGGCCGAGTGGACGTTGAACCAGAAGCAGCTGGCCGCGCCGGCCGCCGGGCGGATCTTCGACACCATGTACCGCGTAGGCGAATGGGTGCCGGCCGGCAGTCCGGTCGTGAGCCTGCTGCCGCCCGGCAACATCAAGGTGCGGTTCTTCGTGCCGGAGACGGTGGTCGGGTCGCTGAAGATCGGCCAGCAGGCCACGCTGCGCTGCGACGGCTGCGGCGATCCGATCCCCGTGCGCATCGACTACGTGTCTGACCAGGCCGAATACACGCCGCCGGTCATCTACAGCCGCGAAAGCCGCAGCAAGCTGGTGTACATGGTGGAGGCCCGCCCCGCCGCCGACCAGGCGGCGCGGCTGCATCCGGGTCAGCCGGTGGAGGCGACGCTGCCATGAACGCGCCCGACGCCGGCAGCAACGTCATCGACGTGCGCGGCCTGAACAAGCACTTCGGCAACAAGCATGTCGTGAACGACGTGTCGCTGCAGGTTCGCGAAGGCGAGATCTTCGGGTTCCTGGGGCCCAACGGCAGCGGCAAAACGACGTGCATCCGCCTCATGTGCGGCCTGCTCACGCCGGATTCCGGCAGCGGCACATGCCTGGGCTACGACATCCTGCGCGACAGCGCCGAGATCAAGCGCAATGTCGGCTACATGACGCAGAAGTTCTCGTACTGGGAGGACCTGACCATCCGCGAGAACCTGGACTTTGTCGCGCGCATGTACGGCATGCCGCAGCGCAAGGAAGCCGTGGACCGCGCCCTGCAGGACCTCGGGCTGCAAACGCGCGCCGGGCAATTGACGGGATCCTTGTCAGGCGGGTGGAAGCAGCGCCTGGCGCTGGCCGCCTGCCTGCTCCACCAGCCCCGCCTGTTGCTGCTGGACGAACCCACGGCTGGCGTGGATCCGACGGCGCGGCGCGACTTCTGGGAACAGCTGCATGAACTGGCGGCGCGCGGCATCTCGGTGCTGGTCAGTACGCATTACATGGACGAGGCCGAACGCTGCCACAAGCTGGCCTACATCTCGTACGGCAAGCTGCTGACCCAAGGCACCGCCGACGAGGTCATCGCCGAGCAGCAACTGACCACCTGGGCGATCCACGGCGTCAACCTGGTGCCGTTGGGCCAGCAACTGCGCAGTGCGCCCGGCGTTGACCAGACGGTCGCGTTCGGATCCGCGCTGCACGTCAGCGGCCGGGACGCGGCCACGCTGGAAAGCACGCTGCGCGCGGCCATCGCGGGCCAGGATCTGCGTCTGGAACGCATCGACACCAGCCTGGAGGACGTCTTCATCTACCTGATGAACCGGTCCACCGACAACTTCGCGGGCCAGCCATGACCGCGCGCCTGAACGGCTTTTCGTGGTCGCGCTGGTGGAGCATGGTGCTCAAGGAGTTCCTGCAGCTGCGCCGCGACCGCATTACCTTCGGCATGATCGTGGGCCTGCCGATCATGCAGCTCGCGCTCTTCGGTTATGCCATCAACACCGATCCGCGCCAGATGCCCACCGCCATCATCGCGGCGGACCACAGCCCGTTCACGCGCAGCTTCATCGCGGCGATGCGGTCGTCGGACTACTTTCACATCGTCGAGGAACTGGACACCGAAGAAGCGGGCCGCGCCGCGCTGGCGCAGGGCCGCGTGCTGTTCGTCGTGACCATTCCGCCGGATTTCACGCGCAGCCTGCTGCGCGGCGAACGCCCGGCGCTGCTGATCGAAGCCGATGCCACCGACCCCATGGCGACCGGGATGGCGCTGGGCGCAGCAACGCAGCTGACCCAGGCCGTCGCGCAAAAGGATCTGACCGGACCGCTTGCCAGCCTGGCGGGCGGCCAGCCACCTTTCGACGTGCGCATCCACCAGCTCTACAACGAAGAGCAGATCTCGCAATACAACACCGTGCCGGGGCTGATGGGCGTGATCCTGACGATGACGCTGGTGATGATGACCGGACTGGCGATGACCCGCGAGCGCGAACGCGGCACCATGGAAAACCTGCTGGCGATGCCGGTGCGGCCGATCGAGGTGATGACGGGCAAGATCGTGCCGTACATCGCCATCGGATTGATCCAGGCCAGCATCATTCTCGCGGCGGCGCATTTCGTCTTCCACGTGCCCATCATGGGCAGCCTGCTGTCCGTGTACCTGGCCGCGCTGCTGTTCGTCGCGGCGAACCTGACCGTGGGCATCACGCTGTCGTCGCTGGCGCAGAACCAGCTGCAGGCGATGCAGCTGACCATGTTCTATTTCCTGCCGAACATGCTGCTGTCCGGCTTCATGTTTCCGTTCCAGGGCATGCCGATGTGGGCGCAGCACCTGGGCAACCTGCTGCCGCTGACGTATTTCAACCGGCTGATCCGCGGCATCCTGCTCAAGGGCAACGGCTGGTGGGACCTGTGGCCCAACATCTGGCCCCTGATGCTGTTCACCGTCATCGTCATGACCGCCGCCGTGAAGTTCTACCGCCGCACCCTGGATTGAAGCCCATGTCCTGCCCCGCCTTCATGCCCGCTTCCCGTCCCCTGGTCTCGATGGCGCTGTGCGCGCTGCTGTCGGCCTGCGCGGTCGGCCCCGACTTCGATACGCCCGCCGCGCCGGACGTTGCAGCCTATACGCCAAACGGGCAGGACGCGCTGCCCGCGGGCCAGCAGCGTCTGCAAGCGGGCGCCGACATTCCCGCGCAGTGGTGGCAATTGTTCCGGTCGGACGCGCTGGACCGGCTGGTGCGGCAGGCGCTGGACGCCAGCCCCACGCTGGAAGAAGCGCGTGCGCGCTTGCGGCAGGCGCAGGAAGACTTGGCCGCGGACACCGGCGGGCGCATGCTGCCCGCGGTGGACGGCAATCTGTCGGCGGCGCGCAAGAAGGTCGATCCCGCCGCCTACGGCGTGCCGGTGGCCGAGCCGCCCCCGCCTTTCACGCTGTACAACGCCTCGATCGACGTGTCCTACACGCTGGACGTGTTCGGCGCCAACCGCCGCGAGCTGGAAAGCCTGGCCGCCCAAACGGATTACCAGGCGCATGAACTGCAGGCGGCGCGCATGTCGCTGGCGGCCAACGTGGTCACCGCCGCGATCCGCCAGGCGGATCTGGCCGAGCGGCTGACCGCCACACGCGACCTGCTGGCGGCGCAAGTCAGCCAGCAGGACATCATGCGCAAGCGCCTGGACGCCGGGGGCATTGCCCTGGCCGATCTGCGCAACCAGGAGCTGCTGGTCGCGCAGACCCGCGCCACCGTCCCGCCGCTTGAATACCAGCTTGCGCAGGTGACCCACCAGCTTGCCACCTACCTGGGCGTGCTGCCCGCCGCCCTGCAAACGCCGCCGCTGCGCCTGGCGGACCTGACGCTGCCGCCCGACGTCCCGACCGGCGTGCCGTCGGCGCTGACGCGCCAGCGGCCCGACATCCTGGCGGCCGAAGCCCTGTGGCGCAAGGCGTCGGCCGACGTGGGCGTGGCGACGGCCAACCTGTATCCGCAGTTCACGCTGACCGCCAGTTTCGGGTCGCAGCGCACGGGCGTGAACGAACTGTCAGACGGCGTCAACGTGTGGAACCTGGGACTCGGGCTGGTTCAGCCCCTTTTTCATGGTGGCGAGCTGCGGGCCCGCAAACGCTCGGCGGAAGCGGCGTATGACGCTGCCGCCGCATCATTTCGCCAGACGGTGCTTGACGGCTTTCGCCAGGTGGCCGATGCGTTGCGCGCGCTGCAGACGGACGGTGACGCCTTCGCGGCCTACGACGATGCGTGGCGCCGCGCAGACGAGGCCGAACGCATCGCGGCGGGCCGCTACCAGGCCGGCGGCATCAGCCACCTGAGCCTCCTGGACAGCCAGCGGCAGGTGTTGCAGACCAGGATTTCGCGCATCGAAGCGGATGCCGCGCGCTACACCGACACGGCGGCGCTGTTACAAGCGCTGGGCGGCGGCTGGTGGAATGAGGCGGTTGCTCCCGCCCCGTAAGCCCGCAAAACGCGCTCTGCGCGGCCATGTTCGAGAATTCGGGTAGGAAAGTGTCGTTGTGCGGGGCTTGGGAAAGCGCGGTATCCCGTCATCATGCAAGCGCTCAAGCTGCATGATGTTTACAACGATTTCATGAATGACCTATTAGACCTGATCGTCTTCGCGCCCGACGCCGGCCAGCGCGTCCGCCGTAGCGACGAACTGGCCGAAATGGGGTTCTCGCCGCGCCCTTGCGAAGACTCCAACGGACTGTTCCGCCTGTTTCAGGCCCGCCGGACCCCGCTGCTCGTGATGCAGGCCGAATTCACCGATCTCTGCATGGCCGTCGCAGGTCTGCGCGCCATGGACACCACCGCCGGCATCGTTGCCATTTCCGCCTTCGATACCCCTGAGAACCGCATCCTCGGCCTGCATTGCGGCGCCGACGCCTGCTTTTCGCCCGAGGTCGTCACCGGCGAAATCGCCGCAGCCCTGCAGGCGCTGGTGCGCCGGGTCCCCACCACCGCCAACCGCCGCGGGGCGGCCGAGGCCGATGCCCGGCCCGCGCCGCCGCCCGTGGCGTCCGCCGAGCCGACCGGCAAGTGGCAATTCCTGGACGCCGCCTGGACGCTGGTCAGCCCCCAGGGCAGACGCCTGGCGCTGACCCAGGCCGAGCGCGAGTTCCTGCTCAAGCTGACCGGCGCGCCGGACAAGCGCATGCCGCGCGGCGATCCGCCTGGCATCGACCCGCATTCCGGCCGCGAGTCCATGCGCCGCACGGACGTCGTCGTCAGCCGCCTGCGGCGCAAGGCGCAGGACGTCGACGTGGAACTGCCCATTCGCACCGTCTGGGGCTGGGGCTACGCGTTCACCGGGGAAATCTGACGCGCGGCGGGCGTATGATTCCGCGTACAGGGCCGACTCCCGGCCCGCCTCTGCCCCATCCGTCCCATGGAAGTCTTTGAACGCCTGCAAGCCCTGCTCATCCAGAATCAGGCGCGCTACCGCCTGCTCGAACACGCTGCCGCCGGCAAGTCCGTCGAAGTCGCCGCCATCCGCGGCACCGAGGTCAGCCAGGGCGCCAAGGCGCTGGTCTGCCGCGTGAAGATCTCGTCCAACCAGCGCAAGAACGTGCTCGCCGTCTTTCCGGCGGACAAACAGGCCGACCTGGACGCCATCGCGCGGGCGGCGGGCGGCAAGAAGGCCTCGCTGGCCTCGCAGGACCTGGCACGTGAACTCACGGGCTGCGAGATCGGCGCCATCCCGCCCTTCAGCTTCAATCCCGACCTGACGCTGCTGGTGGATCCCAGCCTGCGAGAGCGCCACGACGAAATCGTGTTCAACGCCGGACGCCTGGACGCGTCCATCCTCCTGAACACCGACGACTACTTCCGCCTGGCCGCGCCCGACGAGGCGCCGCTGATCAAGGCCTGACCGGCGCCGCCCATGAGGCCACCTTGTCCCGCCCTTTGATGACCCACGGCGCGCGCGCCTCCAACATGCGCTGGCTGATGAGCCTGGCGCACATGGAGCCGTCGCCGGTCAACCCCTGGGTGATGCTGCGCGCCGCCCTGGCCATCGGCCTGCCGACCGCGGTGGGCATGGCGCTGGACCAGGGTGCGGCGGCCGCGCTGGTGGCGCTGGGCGCGCTGCCCGCCATCACCGGCGACAACGGCGGCCCCTACCGCAGCCGCGCGCTTTCCATCGGTTCCACGGTGTTCGGCGGCGCGTTCGGTTATCTGCTGGGCAACCTGATGTCCGGCCACGGCCTGTGGACGTCCGCCGGCATGACGCTGCTGGTGCTGGCGGCCAGCCTGGTCGGCACCTTCAACAACATCGCCGCGGTCGCGACGCTGCAATTTGCCACGTATGTCATCGTCGGCTCCAGCTTGACGCCCACGCTGCCGCCCTGGCTGCCGCCGGTGCTGGTGGGCGTGGGCGGCCTGTTCGGGCTGGCGCTGACGCTGTCCGGTTGGGTCGTCAACCCGATCGCGCCGGAGCGGGCCGCCGTGGCGCAGGCCTACCGCAAGCTGGCGGCGATGTTCGCGGCCATCGGCACCTCGCGCGTGATGGCCGCGCGCCGCGACATGGAAGCCGCCATGGCCACGGCCTACGACACCGTCCTGGCCGCGCGGGGCCGGTCGGCGGGTCCGTCGCCCAGGCTGGCGCGGCTGGCCGCACAGTTGCAGGCCTGCACGCCGCTCACCAACGCCGCGCTGGCGCTGGCGCGCGCCGGCCGCGTGTTGCCGGACGAATGTGCCCGGGTCATGAACCATCTGGCCGACCGGGTCGAAAACGATGCGCCACCGGACGCCCGCGACGACATCGCCGCGCTGCACCGCGCCGGCATGCCGCAGTTGGCCGAGGCGCTGGAACAGGTGCGGCCGCTGCTGCACGGCGCGCGGGCCAGCCAGGCCAACCAGGGCCCCGGGACCAGTGAAGCCAGCGAGGCCACCGAGGCCGACGCCTTCGCCACCCTGCAGCCCGCACCGGCGCGCACGCCGTGGCGGGTGCTGATCCGCACGTACCGGCCCGGGCCGACGACGGTCCGTTACCTGGTCCGGTTGGGCCTGTGCCTCGTCGCCGCCGAGGCCGTCGCCCTGGCGGCCGCGCTGCCGCGGTCCTACTGGGTGCCGCTGATCGTCGTGGTGGTGTTCAAGCCCAACTTCGGCTCGGTGTTCGCGCGCGCGCTGCAAAGCTGCGCGGGCAGCGTGGTCGGCGTGGCGATCAGCGCCACCGTGCTTGCGCTGGATCGTGGCGGTCTGGCCAGCCTGCTTACCGTTGCTGCGCTGGCCGCGTTGCTGCCGTGGTCGATACGGCGCAACTACGGGCTGTTCTCGGCGATTCTGGTGCCGATCCTCATGCTGCTGATCGGGGCGCTGCAGCCGGGAAGCTGGGCCATTGCGCTGGCGCGGCTGATCGATGTGGGCGTTGCGGCGGCCATCGTGCTGCTGGTGGGCTACCTGCCGTGGATCCGCATCGAACGCAGCAACCTGGACCATGCCGTTTCCGCCGCCACGTCCACGCTGGCGGCCTACCTAAACACCGTCTTCCAGACCGACCCCGGCAACCGGCATGACCTGCGCGCCCGCGCCTACGCGCGCCTGTCGGACCTGCGCATCGCCCTGCAGCGCGGGCTGTCCGAACCCCGGCTGGTCAGCCGCCGCGCACTGGCCTGGTGGCCGGTGGAAGTCGCACTGGAACGCGTGGCCAACGCGATTTCGGACACGGCCTGGTCGCTGCCCGCCGGACAGGACGCGCCCGCCGCCGCGCAGGTCGCCCAATTGGCCGCCGCGCTGGACGGCATTGCGGCCGCCGTCGAACAAGGCCTGCCCGTGCCCGCCGCCCCCATCGTGGCGCCATCACCGGCGCTGCGGGACGTCGCCGCCGAAATCGAATCCCTGCGCGTCACGCTGGCCGGCCCCGACTTCACGGCAACGCCCGGCCGCCCCGCCGCCCCTTCCCCCCTTCATCAGGTCTGAATCATGTGTCTTGCCGTACTGGCTCTGCATACGCTGCCCGGCATCCCTGTGCTGATCGCCGCGAACCGCGACGAATTTCATGCGCGTCCCACCCTTCCCGCGGCGCAATGGCCCGACGCGCCAGCCATCTACGCCGGGCGCGATGGTCAGGCGGGCGGCACCTGGATGGGCGCAACCGTTCAGGGGCGCTATGCGCTGGTCACCAACTTCCGCGAGCCCGGCCGGCATCTGGACAACGCCCCTTCGCGCGGCGCGCTGGTCGAGGACTTTCTGCGCGGCGAAATGACGCCGCAGGCCTACCTTGAGACGGTGCACGCCATGGACCAGGCGTACAACGGCTTCAATCTGATCGTGGGCGACACGCGGCAGGCGTGGTATCTGAGCAATCGCGACGGCGGGCCGCGTGCGTTGGACCCTGGCATCTACGCCCTGTCCAACCATCTGCTGGACACGCCCTGGCCCAAACTGGCGCGCACGAAGGCGGCGTTCTCGGCCGTGCTGGAACATCCGTCGCAGCCCGACCTGCCCGCGCTGTTTACCGCGCTTGGCGACCGCAGCCCGGCGGACGACGCCGACCTGCCGGCCACCGGCCTGCCCTTGGCGCGCGAACGCCTCTTGAGCAGCCCGTTCATTGTCAGCCCGGAATATGGCACGCGCAGTTCCAGCGTCATGGCGCTGCACAGCGACGGCGCCGGCGAACTGGAGGAACGGCGGTTCGCCCCGGACGGCTCGGTCAGCGGCGTCAGCCACCTGACGTTTTCCTGGCAAACGGCCGGCGGCGGCGTTTGATGCGCGGCGCTTGATACAAACGGTTGATTTCCGAGGCGGACGGACGCGAACTCGCCTTGCGCGCGCACGTCGAATGGTTGCAAGCTACCGGCGGAGGCAGCCACAACGCGCTGCCACGCCGGTTTTTCTGCAGGAGAACTCCATGAACAAACGTTTTGAACGCTGCACGATCACCGCCGCCATGACCCTGGGCACCTTTGCTTTAGCGGGTGTCTTGTCCACCGCCCAAGCAGCCATGCCGCCCGTGCAGCACCAGGGCGCTATCGAATATGTCAGCGGCGGCATCGGCATTGACGAATCCGAATCCATGAAAGCCGCGTCCAGCAGTTATCCGCTGGCATTGACCTTTGCTGCGCAACGCGGCGGCAAGGCCGATTATGTCGCCGACGTGACCGTCGCGATCCGGGATGCGCAGGGCAAGGCCGTGTTGCAGACGACCGCGCAGGGGCCCTACATGCTGGTGAAGCTGCCGGCGGGCAACTACCGCATCTCGGCCACGTTTGATGGCAAGGCGCAGGAGCGCGAGGTCACCGTGCAAGGCTCGGGCACCGCGCGCGCCATGTTCGAGTGGAAGTGATGGCGCTGAGGCGCGGCTGATACGGCCGCGCCCCCTATCCTGTTCAAAGGCGCCGGACGCGTCAGACGCCCGCGAACAGGATCGCAATGACAAAGCCCACGCCCGCCGTCCAGACCAGCGAGCGCAGCGCGCCCCAGTTCGCCAGGTACATCGCCAGATAGCCCAGCCGCGTGCCCAGCCAGCACGCCATCAGCGTCGCGACGTGCGCGGGGGACGCCTGGTTATACAGCGCAAACAGCACGGCGGCGTAGAAGAACGGCAGCGCCTCGAAGGTGTTGACCTGCGCGGCGTTGGCCCGCGCGCGCCACCCCTCCTGCCGGGCCAGCCAGGCCCGCGGATCGTTGTTGTCGAATTTCTTGCCGCCTGCCTTGGCGATGATCGTGGACACGAACGGCAGCAGCGCCGCCGCCAACATCAACCACGCGATTGTCTTCATTCCTGACTCCATTGCTGGCGGCTTGATGTCCGCCGGACGCGCGGGGCGTGTGCCGCCGCTGCCGCATGGTCGCCTGAAAAGCGGGGGAAGGCAAAGGCGCTATGGGGGCTCGGGCGGCACGAGTGGCACCGCCGGCGTTGGAGCTGAAGTTGGCGTTGGCGTTGGCCGCATCAACCTCGCCGGCGTCGAAAGCGCCAAGGTTGGCGAAGACCGCGCTTACACTCGGTCCTTTGCGATTGCCGCCCGCCTGTCGATGCCGCCTGTCATGCCTTGGTTTGCCCTGTTCCTGGCCGCCGCCTTGCTATGGCCGCCCTGCACGCGCCGCTGGGCGCTTGCCCCGCTGGCGGTGACATGGGCCTGGGCATTGGCCGACGGATCGGTCGACCTCGTTGCGCTCGCATGGCCCGCGTTGCTGCTGATTGCCGCGGCGCTGGTGCGATCCCACGCGGGGCCGGCCGCGCGCATGGCCGGGCACGGACTCTTCGTGATCCTGGCCGTGCTGCTCTTTGCACATCTGCTGCCCGGCTTTCACAACCTGCGCGTGATTGATCCCGCGCCGCTCAGTCCGGATGCAGTTCCTTTCAGCATGTACCTGAATCTGGACAAACCGCTCGTGGGCTTCTGGGTGGTGCTGGCGCTGGCGCCGCCCATGGCCGCGGCCCATGCGCGTCTGACCATGCAGGCGGCGATCCTCGCCTGCGCAGCCGCGGTGGCGGTCTGCCTGGGATTGGCGCTGGCGCTGGGCGTGGTGGCATGGGCGCCAAAATGGCCGGCGTCAGGCTGGATCTGGCTGATCAACAACGCCTTGCTGGTGACGCTGGCGGAAGAGGCGCTGTTCCGAGGTTATGTGCAGCAACGCCTGGCGCAGTGGTGGCGCCATCGCGCATGGGGCGCGTGGGCGGCGATGGCTGTGGCGGCCTTGCTGTTCGGATTGGCCCATTACGCGGGCGGTTGGCAGTGGATGCTGCTGGCTGGCCTGGCGGGTACGGCGTATGGCGCGGCCTATCGTTACGGCGGTCTGGGCGCCGCCGTGCTGGCGCATCTGGGCTTGAACGCGGCGCACTTCGGATTGTTCACCTATCCGATGCGCGCCGCGTTCTGAAAGGCCGCCGCTTCAGGCCGCCAGCGCCGGATAGTCCGTATACCCTTCAGGACCCGAGGCGTAGAAGGTGGCCGGATTCGGCGTATTCAGCGGGGCCTTGCGCGCCAGGCGCTCGGCCAGGTCGGGCGTGGCGATGTACGGCACGCCAAACGCCACGGCGTCGACCTTGCCGGCCGCGATGGCGGCCTCGGCGGTGTCGCGCGTGTAGCCTTCGTTGCCGATATAAACGCCGCCGAACTCGGCCTTGATCATCGGCGCCAGGCTGTCGGGCGCTTCGTGTTCGCGGGCGCAAATGAAGGCGATGCCGCGCTTGCCCAATTCACGCGCCACGTAGCCGAACAGACCCGGCAGATCCGAATCACCCATGTCGTGGGCATCGGCGCGCGGCGACAGATGTACGCCGACGCGGCCCGCGCCCCACACCGCCACGCAGGCGTCGACCACTTCCAGCAGCAGCCGCGCGCGGTTTTCGATGGAACCGCCGTATTGGTCCGTGCGGTGGTTGGTGCTGTCCTGCAGGAACTGGTCCAGCAGGTAGCCATTGGCGGCATGCACCTCGACGCCGTCAAAACCCGCCTCCTTCGCCATCTTCGCGCCGTGGCGGTAGGCTTCGACCACGCCGGGGATCTCTTCGGTTTCCAGCGCGCGCGGCGTCACGTATTCGCGCTTGGGGCGCACGTGGCTGACGTGGCCCTTGGCGGCGATGGCGCTGGGCGCGACCGGCAGTTCGCCGTCCAGGAACATCGGGTCGGAAATGCGGCCCACGTGCCAGAGCTGCGCGACGATCAGGCTGCCCTTGCCGTGCACGGCGTCGACCACCTTGCGCCAACCCTTGACCTGCTCCGGCGACCAGAGCCCAGGCGTGTCGGCATAGCCCACGCCCTGCGGCGTGACCGCCGTGGCTTCCGTCAGGATCAGGCCGGCGCCCGAACGCTGGGTGTAATACTCGACCATCAGATCGTTCGGCACGCGGCCGGCGCTGGCGCGTTGGCGGGTCAGCGGCGCCATCACGACGCGGTTGCGCAGGGTCAGGTCGCCGACTTTCAGCGGTTCAAACAGGGGGTTCATGCAAAATCCTTTCGTCCCGGCAATGGGGCGCTTGCGGGTATGGCAGACGGGCTACATATCCAGATTCAATTGCCGCAGAAATGCGGCAATCACGGGTTCATTGCGACGGAAAAAGACCCACTGCCCCACCTTGGTCGCCGAAATCAGGCCGGCGCGCTGCAACACGGCCAGATGCGACGAGACCGTCGACTGGGACAGGCCGCAGCGATCATCGATGTGGCCCGCGCACACCCCGTGTTCGAAGGTGTGGCCCGGACGCTCCTCGAAATACGCATGCGGCGTCTTCAGCCAGGCCAGGATGTCGCGGCGAACCGGATTGGCCAGCGCCTTGAGGATGGCGTCGGCGTCGATCGCGGGTTGCGCGGCGTTCTGGTCGGAGGGTGAGGAAGTTGCGGTCATATTGGTATATCGCAATTTATCGAATCATATATCGGGTTTATCCGATATATCGTTATGCCCCTGTTGCAATCAAGGATTTCGGGCGCCGGTCGCGCGATCCTGCGGCAGGCGGTCCTGCGCCCGGCGATCCGGCCGGCGGCTCTCCGGCTTCAGGCTATCGGCCCAGTCACGGGCAAGGTCGCGCTGTGCCTTCCAGTTGACCAGCGCCGTGATGGCCATGGCAATCACCGCGCCCAGCGCCGCCAGCGCCATGTCCTTCTGCGCGTCCCAGATGTCGCCCTGGGTGCCCAGGTAGGCCGCCCCCAGGTCACCGCCAAAGAACTCCGCGGCGCCCCACTCGATCAGTTCGTAGAGCGCCGAGGTCGACAGCGTCACGTCCATCGGCAGGAAGTACGCCCAAAAGCCGCGCACCTCGGCCACCCGGAGGAAGATCTCGCGGATCGGATAGGCCAGCAGCAGCCCATACGAAAAATGCACGACGCGGTCGAAATTGTTGCGTTCCCACCCGAGCACGCTGTTCAGGGTGCGGCCGGTCAAGGCGCGCCACCAGCCGTCGTACGGCACGAGCGAATACGTGTAGTGCGCGCCCACCGTGTGCAAGCACAGGAACAGAAAGATCAGCGTGTATGACACCCGCGAAAACACGAACGCCCGCCGCGTGGCAAACAGCACGAAGCCCAGTCCCAGCACCAGCGCGTTCTCCAGCGCCCAGGCCGAGCGGTCGTGCGGATTGATGGCCAGCGCCACCCAGATGACGGCGAACACGCCGGCCAGCGTGACCAGATAGCGGCGGCGCGCGTCGGCCATGGTGCGTTCTAGTCGCCCTGCACCCGGCCGCGCAGCCGCTTGACCTCGCCATGCAGCACCTTGCGCTGCACGCGGCGGCGTTGCGACGAGCGCGTCGGCTTGGTGGGGCGGCGCGGCTTGTCGACCTGGATGGCTGATCGCACCATGCCCACCAGCCGTTCGATGGCCTCGGCACGGTTCTTTTCCTGGCTGCGAAAGGATTGCGATTTGATGACGATCACGCCCTCTTTCGAGATGCGGTGGTCGTTGACGGCGCACAACGCATCCTGCACCTCGGGCGGCAGGCGGGAAGCGCGCACATCGAAGCGCAGGTGGACGGCGCTGGACACCTTGTTGACGTTCTGCCCGCCCGCGCCCTGGGCGCGAATCATGGTGAAGGTCAGGTCGCGCTCGTCGATGAAAAGCGAATCTTGGACGTGAAACATAGGCGGGAAGTCTACAGGGCCGGCCGTCTTCCTGCACCCGGCGGTTGAAACCGCTGGATCCGCGGCTTGGCGCGACACAGCGGCCATGCGCCGCCCGGCGGCGGACCCGTCTTGCAGGGTCTTTCGGCGGATATCGGCCGCGCCAAGTAAAATAGTGCGCTTTTGCTCGAATTCCGTGGCGCCCTGCCGCCCGCATCTCCTATGACTTACTCCGCCAAAGAAATCTTCAAGACCCTGCAAGGCGAAGGCGCCCACGCAGGCCGCGCGGCGGTATTCTGCCGGTTTGCGGGCTGTAATCTGTGGACCGGCCGCGAAAGCGACCGTGCCAGCGCCGCCTGCACCTTCTGCGACACCGATTTCATCGGCACCGACGGCGACGGCGGCGGCAAGTTCGCCACGGCCGAATTGCTGGCCGACGCCATTGCCGCGGCCTGGGGCCCGGACGCCGGCAACCGCTACGTGGTCTTTACGGGCGGCGAGCCGCTGCTGCAACTGGACGCGCCGCTGCTCGACGCGATCCACGCCCGCGGCTTTACCGTCGCCATCGAAACCAACGGCACGATCAAGCCGCCCGCCGGCATCGACTGGATCTGCGTCAGCCCCAAGGGGACGGCCCCGGTCGTGATCGAACGCGGCAATGAGCTCAAGCTGGTCTATCCGCAGCTCAACGCCCTGCCCGACGCTTTCGCACATCTGGATTTCGAGCATTTCTTCCTGCAACCCATGGACGGACCGGCGCGCGCAGCCAACACCGAGCAGGCCGTTCAATACTGCATGCAGCATCCGCAATGGCGGCTCAGCCTGCAAACCCACAAATACATAGGCATTCCATGATTTACCCCCACGCCTTGCGGAGCACGCGATGATTTCCGTGACCCGCAGGCTCGAGTTCGACGCCGGCCACCGCATCCCCGACCACCGCAGCCAGTGCCGCAATCTGCACGGCCACCGCTACGTGCTGGAAATCACGCTGACGGGTGACATCGTGCAGGCGCCCGGCGAGTCCGACAACGGCATGGTCATGGACTTCTCCGAGATCAAGCAAATCGCCAAGACGCATATCGTGGACGTCTGGGACCATGCGTTCCTGGTCTACGAGGGCGACGACGCCGTGCGCGGCTTTCTGGATACCCTGCCCGGCCACAAGACCGTCGTGCTGGACCGGATTCCCACCGCTGAAAACCTGGCCACCATCGTTTTCGAGACGCTGGCGCCGCAATACCACGGCCATTACGGCGCCGAACTGCGCCTGACGCGCGTGCGTCTGTACGAAACGCCGAACTGCTGGGCCGACTGCAACGGTTGATCCCCGATAGCGCATGAAGGCGGGCTTCGGGCCCGCCTTCAGTTTTCCACCCACGGAAAACCGCACCGCCATCTTCCCAATTGAAAGAATCTATCGCGATAGTCGCCATTTTCAATCATTAGTAAGCTAATAGATAGGATACAATCGAATTCATGCTTACTCCATCCGACTCCCAGCTCATGGCCACCACCGCCAACCTGATGGTGCTGTCGCGCGCCTACCGCGGCGCCGCCGATAAAGCGCTCGCCGACTACGGCCTTTCTCAAGCGACTGCGTGGCCCGTCATTCTGGCCGGCCGTCTTGGCGACGGAGTTCGCCAAGGCGCGCTGGCCGAAGCTTTGGGCGTCGAAGGCCCCTCCCTTGTGCGCGTGCTGGATCAACTTGTGGCCGCCGGCCTGATGGAACGGCGCGAAGACCCCCACGATCGCCGCGCACGCACCCTGCACCTGACCGAAGCCGGCCACGCGCTGCGCGCGCAGGTCGAAGACGTGCTGGTTGAACTTCGCCGCCGCATCTTTCACGACGTCAGCGAATCCGATCTGCAAGCCTGCCTGCGCGTCTTCGACGCCATGAAGGTGTCGCTGGGCCGCAGCGGCGCCGGTGCGCAAGAGGACGCCCGGCCATGAAACTGCCCAACGTCCGCGAAACCATCTTCTCGCTCAAGAGCTACCTGAGCGCCATCATGGCGCTCTATCTGGCTTACAGCATGGGTTTGCCGCGTCCGTTCTGGGCCATGACCACCGCCTACGTCGTGGCGCAGCCCTGGTCCGGCGCGGTGCGTTCCAAGGCGCTGTACCGTCTGGTCGGCACCTTCTTCGGGTCGGCGGCCACCGTGTACATGGTGCCGCGGCTGTCGAACTCGCCCGTCGTCATGACCGGCGCGATGGTGCTGTGGGTGGGCGCCTGCCTGTACATGTCGGTGCTGGACCGCACACCGCGGTCCTATCTGTTCATGCTGGCCGGCTACACCGCCGCGATGATCGGCTTTCCCAGCGTCACCGACCCTTCCCTGGTGTTCGACACGGCGCTGGCCCGTGTCGAGGAAATCAGCCTGGGCATCGTGTGCGCCACGCTGATCCACAGCATCGTGCTGCCGCGCGGCCTGGCGCCCGCGCTGACGCTGCAATTGGACAAGGCCGTGCGCGATGCGCGCAACTGGATGCACGACACGCTCAGCGGCAAGACCGCCGAACAGCGCGACAAGGACCGCCGCGAGCTGGCCAACGACATCACGCAACTGCGCCTCTTATCCACGCACGTTCCCTTCGACACCAGCAACCTGCGCTGGACCGCGGGCGCCGTGCGCGCCATGCAGGACCAGATCGCGGCGCTGACGCCGGCCGTGTCCGCCGTCGAAGACCGTATGCGCGCCTTGCAGGCCAATGGCCAGCCGCTGTCCGAACCCGTGCAGTCGCTGCTTGCCGATATCTCGGAATGGATCAACGCCGGCCCGCAGGCCTCGCACGAAACCGCCGTCCAGTTGCGCGCCGCCGTGACGCGGCTGACGCCCGGCATCGACAGCCGCTCCACGTGGCGCGACGCGCTGCTTGCCAGCCTGATGGCGCGCCTGCGCGAACTGATCGACACCTATGACGAATGCCTGGCGCTGCGCCGCGACATCCGGGCCGGGCTGCAGGGCGCGCCGGTTCGCGCCCCGCGCACGACCCGCGATCCGAACTCGGCGCTGCACCGCGACCACGGCATGGCGCTGCTGTCGGCGCTGGCCGCGGCGCTGGCGATTTCGGTCTGCTGCCTCTTCTGGATCGGCACGGCCTGGAGCAACGGCGCTACCGCCGCGCTGATGGCCGCGATCTTCAGCTGCTTCTTTGCGTCGCAGGACAATCCCGTGCCGGGCATCATGCAGTTCCTGACCTACACGGTGTATTCCATTCCGCTGTCGGCGCTGTATCTGCTGGGCATCATGCCGGCCATCCATTCGTTCGAGATGCTGGCGCTGTCCATGCTGCCGACCGCCTTCGTGCTGGGCGTGTTTATTGCCCGCCCGGCCAGCACCGGCAAGGCCATGGCCATGCTGTTCGGGTTCCTGGGCACGATGGCGCTGCAGGACACCAACACCGCCGACGTCGTGTCGTTCATCGACACGCAGGTTGCGCAGTGCATGGGCGTGGCCACGGCCGCGATCATTGCCGCCATCTTCCGCACCGTCAGCGTCGACTGGAGCGCGCGCCGCATCCAGGCCGCCAACTGGAAGGAACTGGCGACGCTGGCCAGCTCGCCCCGCGCGCCGTCGCGCCATACCTACACCGCCCGCATGCTGGACCGCATCGGCCTGTTGCAGCCGCGCCTGGCGCTGGCAAAACGGCCCGATGATCTGGTGGCCGCCGACGCGCTGAAGGACCTGCGCGTGGGCCGCGACATCACCGAGCTGCAGCGGGCGCGCCGCCAACTGCCGATGGCCGAGCCCACGATCCAGCCGGTGCTGAACAGCCTGGCGCAGTTCTTCAAGATCCGTTCGTCGGGCCGCATGCAGGACAAGACGCCCGAGTTCCTGGCGCAGATTGATCGCGCGCTGAGCAGTGTGGCCGCCACCCCGCAAGGCCCGCATGCGCGCGACCGCGCCGTGGTGGCGCTGGTCGGCATCCGCCGCGCCTTCTTTCCCGACGCGCCCGATTATCAACCCGCCCATCCGACCCTGGAGGGCCAAGCATCATGATTGGCGAATTCAATCTCTACGGCATTTATTTCCCCTGGCTGCTCGTGCTGGGCGTCGTCACCCTAGCCGTGGCCTGGGGCGTGCGCCGCGTGCTGGCGCGCGCCGGGCTGTATCGCCTGGTGTGGCACCCCGCGCTGTTTGACCTGGCGCTGTTCGTGGTGCTGCTGTACGGCGTCTCCCTCATTTCCCCTTATTTTCTTCAGAGATAGGTATGAAACTCCCCAATGCCCTTCGCCCTGCTGCTATCGGCAAGTTCGCTGTGACGGCTGTCGTCGTCGCCGCCGCCGCTTACGCCGGCTGGCAGCTTTGGGATCACTATGAAGTCGAGCCCTGGACGCGCGATGGCCGCGTCAAGGCCTATGTGGTGCAGGTGGCGCCCGACGTCTCCGGCCTGGTGACCAGCGTGCCCGTGCACGACAACCAGGACGTGAAGGCCGGCGACCTGCTGTTCGAAATCGATCGCGCCCGCTTCCAGTTGGCGTTCGACCAGGCGCAGGCCTCGGTCCGTTCGCAGCAGGTGGCGCACGACCAGGCGCTGCGCGACGCCAAGCGCAACCGCTCGCTGGGCCAGCTTGTCGCGGCCGAAGCGGTGGAACAGAGCCAGACCAAGGTGCAGCAGACCGAAGCCGCGCTAGCGCAGGCGCAGGTGCAACTGAACACCGCCCGTCTGAATCTGGAACGCAGCCGCGTCGTGGCCGCCAGCGATGGCCGCATCACCAACCTGGACCTGCGCGCGGGCTCCTACGCCACCGCCGGCCACGGCGTGATGGCGCTGGTGGACGCCGGTTCGTTCTACGTCGAAGGCTACTTCGAAGAAACCAAGCTGCCCGGCATCCACGAAGGCGACCCCGTCACCGTGACGCTGATGGGCGAACCGCGTCACATCCGCGGCCACGTCGAAAGCATCGCTCTGGGTATCGCGGACCGCGACCGCAGCACCGGCGCCAATCTGCTGCCCAACGTGAACCCGACCTTCAACTGGGTCCGTCTTGCGCAGCGCATCCCGGTGCGCGTGAAGATCGACGAGGTGCCCGAAGGCGTACGCCTGGTCGCCGGCCAGACCGCCACGGTGTCGGTGGACGACCGCCCGGCCCAGACCGCCGCCGCGCCCCACGCGTCCTGACGGGACGCAGGACCACTTTTCTCCGGAAACTCCGCAATTTCTTATCGACGCCAAGCCGTACCTGCCATGAAAACCAGACTCCTCCTTCCGCTGACGCTGGCCCTCGCGCTGGCCGGATGCGCCTCCGTGGGCCCCGACTACAAGGTGCCGCCGGAGGCCGTCTCCCAGCGGCCGAGCGCGCAATCCTCCTTTATAGAGGCGCAGGCCGGCGTGTATCGGCAAGAGGAAGTCCCTGGCCACTGGTGGCGCCTGTACAACGACCCCGTGCTGGATGGTCTGGTGGAAAAGGCCCTGGCCGCAAACACCGACCTGCGCGTGGCCAGCGCCAATCTGGAACGCGCGCAGGCCGCGGTGCAGGAAACGAAGGCGCAACAACAGCCGACGATCGGCGTCAATGCCTCGCCCACGTTCGGCCACGTTTCCGGCTTGCAGGAACTGCAACCCGGCATCGATCCGCCCAATCGCTGGTCGTACTCCACCGGCGCCAGTGTGTCGTATCAGCTGGACCTCTTCGGTCAGATCCGCCGCGCCGTGGAAGCCTTCACCGGCGACGCGCAGGCCGCCCAAGCCGCCTATGACGCCACCCGCGTCACGGTGGCGGCCGAGACCGCGCGCGCCTACGCCAACATGTGCGCGGCGGGCATGCAGCTTGCCTCGGCGCAGCATTCCGTGCAGGTGCAGAAGGAATCGGTTGACGCCGTCAGCCGCTTGCAGCGTGCCGGGCGCGGCACCGCGCTGGACGTCACACGGGCGCGCAGCCAGCTCGAACAATTGCAGGCCAATCTGCCGCCGTTCCAGGCGCAGCAGCGCACCGCGCTGTACCGTCTGGCTGCGTTGACCGGCCAGACGCCGGGCCAGATTCCGCAAGCCCTGCTGCAATGCGCCAGCGCCCCCAAGCTGACCGAAACCATCCCCGTCGGCGACGGCGCCGAACTGCTGCGCCGCCGACCCGACATCCGTCAGGCCGAACGGACGCTGGCCGCCTCCACCGCCCGCATCGGCGTGGCTACGGCCGATCTGTACCCGAAGATCACGCTGGGCCTGTCCGCCGCGTCGGGCGGCCCGGCCGCCATGTTCGGCGATCGCGGCACGTTCAGCTGGAGCGTGGGCCCGCTGATCTCTTGGACCGTTCCCAACACCGGCGCCGCGCAGGCCCGCATCGCCGAAGCCGAAGCCAACACCAAGGCCGCGGCCGCGCGTTTCGATGCAGCCGTGCTGAACGCCTTGCGCGAAACCGAAAGCGCGCTGGTCGTCTATGCCCGCCAGCTGGACCGCGACACCGCCCTGCGCGCGGCCCGCGACCAAAGCGCCGAAGCGGCCTCGCAGGCGCGCCGCCTGTTCCAGTACGGCAAGACGGATTACCTGACCGTGCTGGACGCCGAGCGCACGCTGGCCAGCAATGAAAGCGCGCTGGCCGCATCGCAGGCGGAGTTGAGCAGCGACCAGATCGCCTTGTTCCTGGCGCTGGGCGGCGGCTGGGAAAAGTAGCCCGCCAAAAATTGATTTCCATATTATGGGGATGACATTGATCTCCCCAAACCCCCGCTCCTAGAATCGTCTCAAGCCAATAACTACATCAGACGATTCGACGGCATCGCGCCGGCCACGCCGACACGATACTCGAGGACGGGGACAATTCATAATATGGAACAACCTGCAAGCGCCGGCGACGCGCGCGTGCTGGACAGCATCACCAAGCTCACGCCGCAGGATGCCGGACGCATCGTGATCGCCGGGTCGCATGGCGGCAGCTATGCCGCCTACTGCGCGGCGCGCGGTGGCGTGCTGGCCGTCGTCTTGAACGACGCCGGCGTGGGCTGGATGCGTGCCGGCATTGCAGGCCTGGACGACCTGCAACGCTGGGGCGTGCCCGCCGCCACCGCAAGCTATCAAAGCTGCCGCATCGGCGATGGCGCGGACATGGCGCGGCACGGCGTCCTCAGCTTTGCGAACGCGCTGGCGCAAGAGCTGGGCTGCAAACCGGGTATGCCAGTGGCCGAGGCCGCCTCGCGGCTGGCGCGCGCGTCGCGCAGCGCCCGTCCGCCCGCCGACGTCAAGGAATCCCGCACGGTATTCAAGACAGGCCCGGACGGCGCGCCGCTGGTGATCGGCGCCGACTCCGTCTCGCTGGTCGACTCCCGCGACGACGGTCTCATCGCCATCACGGCCTCGCACGGGGAGCGGCTGGCGGGCCTGCAATCGGACGGTGTCCGCGCGTCCCCCCGCCTCGTCACGTTCAACGACGCGGGCATCGGCAAGGACAGCGCCGGCATCGGCCGCCTGCCTTTGCTGGACCAACGCGGCATTGCCGCCTTGACCGTATCCGCGCAAACCGCCCGCATCGGCGACGCCCGTTCCTGCTACGAGGAAGGGACCATTTCTTCTGCCAACGCCCGCGCCCGAAACCTGGGCTGCCGCGTCGGCACGCCGCTCAAAACCTTCATCGACGCCCTGCTGACCGGGCGCGACCCCTACTAGGAGCATCACCCGCATGTCCGAAAAACTGGAAATCACCGGCGGCGAAGCCATCGCCCGCATGTTCGCGGCGCACGACGTCGGCCTGATGTTCGGCATGGGCGGCTTTCAACTGCTGCCTTTCTATGACGCGGCGCGCCGCCTGAAGCTGAATCACAACCTGATCAACGACGAGCGCTGCGCGGTGTTTGCCGCCGACGCCTATACCAAGGTCAGCGGCCGTCCCGGCGTGTGCGACGCGACGCTGGGTCCGGGTGCGACCAATCTGGTGACCGGCCTGGCCGAAGCCTACAACGCCGGCACCGCGCTGGTCGCGCTGGTCGGCGACGCGCACCGGATGCACGCGTGGAAGAACATGACGCAGGAAGCCCGGCAACTGGAAGTGCTGCGCCCAGTCGTGAAAGACGTGCTGCGCGTGGAGATGGTCGAGCGCATTCCTGAACTGGTGCGGCGCGCGTTTGCCGTGGCCACCAGCGGACGTCCCGGCCCGGTAGTGCTGGACGTGCCCGAGGACATCGCACACGCCGTCCATGCCTTTGACGCCGACGACTTTTATTCCAGCCCCAACTACCGGCGCTCGCCCGCGCTGCGCTGCCGGCCATCGGCCGAGGACGTGGCGCAAGCCGCCAGCATGCTGGCCGGCGCCGACCGCCCGCTGATGCTGTGCGGCGGCGGCGTACACATCAGCGATGCGGCCGAGACGGTCCAGGCCTTCGCCCGCAAGTTCGGCATCCCCGTCGCCCATACCATGAGCGGCAAGGGCGCGATCGCCTGCAACGACCCGCTGAACGCGGGGCTGTTCGGCCGCTACAGCCGCATTGCCAACGACCTGATCGCCAAGTCCGATTGCCTGTTCGTCGTCGGCTGCAAACTGGGCGAGGTGGCGACGCGCCGCTACGACCTGCTGGCCGCCGGCGCGCCGATCATTCATCTGGACATCGTGGCCGAGGAATTCGACCGCACCACCACGCCCGCCCTGCGGCTGTGGGGCGACGTGCGCGCCACGCTGGATGACCTGGACACGCGCCTGGCCGCCCACGGCGAGCACGCGCGCCAGAACTACGTGGACGAGGTCGGCCAGGCCATGCACGCATGGCGCGAATCCGTGAACGCCAAACTGACGTCGGCCGACCGGCCTGTCGGCATGGCGCGGCTGCTGCACGAGATCAACGCCTCGCTGCCGGAAGACGGCATCCTGGTCGCGGACGGCGGCTTCGCGGCACACTGGGGCGGCCTGCTGTTCGACACCAAGCGCGCGGGCCGCGGCTTTGTGCCGGATCGCGGCTTTGCTTCCATCGGCTACGGCATCCCCGGCGCCATCGGCGCAGCCGCGGCGGCGCCGGGACGCCAGGTGATCAGCCTGACCGGCGACGGCGGCTGCAACATGTCGCTGGGCGAACTGGAAACCGCGGTGCGCATGAAGCTCGCCTTTACGCTCGTGGTGGTCAACAACGCGGCCTCGGGGTACATCAAGGCGCTGCAGCATCTGATGTACGGCGCGGGCAGCTACCAGTCTTCGGACCTGGTCGACACCAATTACGCCAATGTGGCGCGCGCGCTGGGCTGCCACGGCATCCGCGTCGAAGACCCCGCAGAGCTGCCGGCCGCGCTGGCAGAGGCGTATGCCTGCAAGGACCGTCCCACCATCCTGGACGTGGTGGTCACGCGCGACCCCGCGCACATGCTGCCGGGCGTGGACAGTCGGGCGGCCAAGATCAAGCCGGGCGACCGCATCGCCTGACGGCGGCGCGCAACGCCCGGTTCAAGACACAACAAAATCAAGCAAGGAGACAACCCATCATGAAGCGCAGAACCTGGATCAAGCTGGCGGCCGCCGCTGCAACGCTGTCGCTGGCGGGCGCCGCCGCGGCGCAGGCCACCTACCCCGACCGCCCCATCCGCCTGATCGTGCCCTTCCCGCCCGGCGGCACGTCCGACGTGGTCGGCCGCATCTTCGCCGAGGCGCTGGCCAAACAGATCGGCCAGCCCGTGGTGGTGGAAAACCGGGGTGGCGCGGGCGGCACCGTCGGCAGCCGCGCCGTGGCCTCGGCCGCGCCGGACGGTTATACGCTTCTGCTGGGCACGTCCAGCACCAACGGCACCAATCCTGCCGTGTACAAGAACCTGCCCTACGACGCGGTGAAGGACTTCACGCCGGTCACGCAGATCATCCGCGTGCCGGGCGTGATCGTGGTGAACAAGAACTTTCCCGCCAAGGACTATGCGTCGTTCACCGCCTTGATCAAGGGCGCGCCCGGCAAGTATTCCTATGCCTCGTCGGGCAATGGCGGCGCCACGCACATGGCGATGGAATACTACAAGTCGCTGTCCGGCCTGGACATGATGCACGTGCCTTACCGTGGCACCGGCCCCGCGCTGAACGACGTGATCGCCGGCCAGGTGCCCATCCTGTGGGATACGGCGGCGTCTTCGATGGCGCACATCCAGTCGGGCAGTCTGCGCCCGATCGTGGTGGCCGCCAAATCGCGCCTGCCGCAATTGCCCGACGTGCCCACCTTTGCTGAGGTCGGCCTGCCCGACTACGACGCGGAAATGTGGAACGGCCTGCTGGCCCCCGCGGGCCTGCCGAAAGACGTGCTGGCCAAGCTGAACGACGCATCCCGCAAGGCGTTGGCCGACAAAGACGTGCAGGCCAAGTACGCGGGGGTTGGCGCGTATGTGGTCGCCGACAAGCCCGAGGCCTTTGCCGCGATGATCCAGGACGACGTGGCCAAGTGGAAGAAGGTGGCGGACTTCGCCCACATCTCGGCGGAATGACATGGGCGAGCGGCTGAAGGACAAGGTGGCGCTGGTGTTTGGCGCGGGGTCGTCGGGGCCGGGCTGGGGCAACGGCAAGGCCGCGGCGGCGCTGTATGCGCGTGAAGGCGCGCGGGTCTTCGCGGTGGACGTCAGGGAGGACGCCGCGCGCGAAACCTGCGCCATCATCGAGGCCGAGGGCGGCCGTTGCCAGGCGTTGACCGCCGACGTAACGGACTCCGCGCAGATCCAGGCCGCGGTCGCCGCCGTGCTGGCGGCCGCCGGACGCATCGACGTGCTGCACAACAACGTGGGCATCACCGAAATGGGCGATCCCATCGAGGCCAGCGAGGAAAGCTGGCATCGCGTGCTGGACACCAACCTGACCGGCGTGTTCCTGACCTGCAAGCATGTGCTGCCCGCCATGCTGGCGCAGGGCTCGGGCAGCATCGTCAACATTTCGTCGCTGGCGTCGATTCAGGTCAATTCGTATCCGTACACCTCGTACTACGCGGCCAAGGCGGGGCTGAACCATCTGACGCGGTCGCTGGCGGTGCGTTATGCGCCGGACAATATCCGCGTGAACGCCGTGCTGCCCGGCGTCATCGACACGCCGTTGATCTACAAGCAGATTGCGGGGCAATTCGACGATGTCGAGGAAATGCGGCGGCGGCGCAATGCCGCCAGTCCGATGGGGAGGATGGGGGATGCGTGGGACGTCGCCCACGCCGCGCTGTTCCTGGCGAGCGACGAGGCCAAGTACATCACCGGGGTGTGTCTGCCGGTAGACGGCGGCAAGGCCTGCGCGGGGCGTTGATGCTCGCGGGCGCGCGGCTTTTCGCCGAGGCGCCGGCTGCGCGGCGTTTCCTGACGGGCCGGGCGCCGGACTTCCGTTTGCCCGGCAGCGATCAGAAGCGCGGGGCCAGGTCCGCGGACAATTCCGAAGCCGCCCGCTGCAACGCGGCCACCACGTCCGCGAGGCGCGCGCCGGACAGGCGCGAACGGATCGCCGCCACGCTCAGCGCCGCCACCACGTGCTGCTCGCGGTCGAACACCGGCACGCCCACGCCTAGCATGTCGGGAATGATGCGGCCCGGGTTGAGCGCGTAGCCGTTCTTGCGCGCGGCGGCGATGTCATCGCGCAGCATGTCGGTGGACGGCAGATCGGGCGCGGCGCTGGCGTCGTAGCGCGCCAGTACGCGGTCGATATCGTCGTTGGGCAGGAATGCCAGCAGCGCCAGGCTGCCCGCCCCCACGCCCAGCGGGCGGCGGTGGCCGACTTCCAGCGTCAGGATCTTGATGGGAAAGTCGCCCGTCTTGCGGTCCACGCAGACCGCTTCGTGTCCCGATCGCACCGACAGGAAGCTGGTGTCGCCCGTGGACTGCGCAAGCCGGAGCACGGCGGATTCGGCGATGGCCTTGATGCCGTGCCGGCTTTCGGCGGCCAGCCCCAGGATGTAGGACTCGCGGCCCAGGCTGTAGGTCTTGAGCCGCGGATTGAGCGACAGAAAGCCTTCCTGCAGCAAGGCCGACAGCATGCGGTGCGCGGTGGGCGGCGTCAGGCCGACGTCACGCACCACATCCGTCAGACCGACGCCGCGCGCGGGCGCCGCCCCGACGTATTTAAGGATGCGCAGCACGCGGAAGATGCTTTGCGCGCCGCCGACGGCATCGGCCGCGCGTTGCTGCGCGGGCGCGGAGGTTTTCGCGCCGGTCGTGGCAGATGCCGCCATCAATGCACCGTCGTCCCGTCCGGCGGCGTCTGGTTCAGGCCCAGCGCGGCCTCCCAACTGCGCAGCGGCACGCAGGTCTGCAGGCGGACGATGGCGCGCTGGATCAGGGCGGGATGCAATTCGTGACCGACGTGGGTGGCGATGTCAATGGTGGAGTCGCCGTGCAGTTCGGCCAGGCGGGCCTGCGCGGCCTGCGCCTGCGAAACGCTCATGACCGCGTCGTCGGCGCCGTGCAGCAGATGAATCGTGGTGTACAACGGGGCGTTCTTGGGCAGTTGCGCATAGCGGCCCGAGAACGCGATGACGCGGCCGGCCATGCCGTCGTGCGCCTGCACCAGTTCCAGCGCCATGATGGCGCCTTGCGAAAAGCCGGCCACCGCGGTGTCGGACTGCAGCAGGCCGAAGCGCGCCTGCGCCTCGCGCACGTAGGTTTCAAGCTGCGGCATGGCCTGGGCCACGCGCTCGGCGCGGTTGTCTTCGGTGACGCCGCGCACGGAGAACCACTGCCGGCCCGCCCCGCCGCCATCAAAGACCTCGAAACCTTCGGGGATCAGCACGGCCGCCGTCGGAAAGGCCGCGCGCACCGCCTGGGCCAGGGGCTCCAGGCTGGCGGGCGATCCGCCCACGCCGTGCAGCAGGATGAAGAGCTGGCGCACGTCGACGCCCGGGTCGGGAAGAAATTCGATAGAACTGGAAGACGCCATGAAACTGCTCCGTGCTGGCCTGGGACGGTGGGACTGCGCCCCGATTGCCGCATTGTAAAATGCGCCGCGCCTGGCATCGTACCGACGACGCCGGGCTTTTTTGCACGCCGCCCCGCGCTTGCCCGCAACGACGGGCGCCCGCCGTTGGCAATGTCCAGCGCCGGCGATGTCCGGGCGGCGGCCACCACACGCCTTGTCATGCACACACCGAACATCGACTCGGGCGCCGCCGCGCCTGTCAGCAACACTGCCAGCAACACTACCGGCGACACCGCCGGCAACAATCAGCTGCACCGCGTGCTGAAGGCACGCCACCTAACGATGATAGCGCTGGGCGGGGCCATCGGCACCGGCCTGTTCGTCGCTTCCGGCGCGGCCATCGCGCAGGCGGGCCCCGGCGGCGCGCTGATGGTCTACCTGGTGATCGGCCTGATGGTGTACTTCATCATGACCAGCCTGGGCGAGCTGGCCACCTTCATGCCGGTGTCGGGTTCGTTCTGCACGTATGCGTCGCGCTACGTGGATCCGGGTTTCGGCTTTGCGCTGGGCTGGAACTTCTGGGTCAGCTGGGCCACGGTCGTGGCGGTGGACGTCGTGGCGGCGCAGCTCGTTATGGCGTACTGGCTGCCGGACACGCCAGGCTGGATATGGAGCGTGGCGTTCCTGGCGCTGACCTTCGGGTTGAACGCTTTCTCGGCGCGCAGCTTCGGCGAGGCGGAATACTGGTTCGCCATCATCAAGGTGGTGGCGGTGCTGTGCTTCATCGTGGTGGGCGTGGCGATGCTGGCCGGCATCATCCACGGCGGCGGACCGGTGGGACTGGACAACTGGAAGGTGGGCGACGCGCCCTTCGTCGGCAACGCGGCGACGTGGGTGGGCGTGGCGATGGTGGTGGCCTACTCCTTTCAGGGCACCGAACTGGTGGGCGTGGCGGCCGGCGAGTCCGAAAACCCCCGGCGCAACGTGCCCCGCGCGATCAACAGCGTCTTCTGGCGCATCCTGCTGTTCTATGTGCTGGCCATCCTGATCATCGGCCTCTTGGTGCCCTACACCGATCCGCAACTGCTGCGCAACGAGGTCGAGGACATCGCGGTCAGCCCCTTCACGCTGGTGTTCGAGCACGCGGGCCTGCTGTCCGCGGCCACGGTGATGAACGCGGTGATCCTGACGTCCGTGCTGTCGGCCGGCAATTCGGGCATGTATGCGGCGACGCGGATGCTGTTCAACATGGCGGCCGAGGGCCAGGCGCCGGCGATCTTCAAGCGTCTGACCCCGCGCGGCGTGCCGCTGTATGCGCTCTTGGCCACGACGCTGCTGGCTTGCCTGTGCCTGTTCAGCGTGGTGTACAGCCCGAAGGCGGTGTACATCTGGCTGCTCAATTTTGCGGGCATGACGGAATTCATCGTGTGGCTGAGCATCGCGGTCAGCCACTACCGCTTCCGCCAGGGCTACGTGAAGCACGGTTACGACACGGCCGACCTGCCCTACAAGGCGGGACTTTTTCCGTTCGGGCCGCTGCTGGCCTTCGTGCTGTGCCTGGTGGTCACGCTGGGACAGAACTATCAGGCGTTCCTTGAAGAACGCATCGACTGGATCGGCGTGGTGTCGACGTACCTGGCCATTCCGCTGTTCCTGGGACTGTGGATCGGCCACCGGCTGCTGCGCGGCTCGCGGTGGGTGAAGTACCAGGACATGCGGTTCTAGCACTTTTCGGGGACACATTCGGGACACATTCGGGGGCACTTTTCGATACGTCCGCCCGGCGCAAAGCCCGGTACAATACTGTACATTCATACAGGTATTGAGCACCGGGCGCTTTCGCCATGCAGTCCCCCGAACAGATCCATCCCGCGTTGTGGCGCGCCACGCAGTTGGCCAAAGGCGCCGCACGCACCCTGCCAACCGGGCACGCGGCGCTGTCAGCCGAACTGCCGGATAACGGCTGGCCGCTCGGATCGCTCGTTGAACTGCTCACCCCCCATCCCGGCATCGGAGAAATCCGCCTGCTGCGTCCCGCGCTGGCCCAACTGGAAACCCGTCGTCCCATTGCCCTGGTGCAGCCGCCGCACGTGCCGCACATCGCCAGCTGGATGAGCTGGCGGCTGGATCCCCGGCAACTGCTGTGGGTGGCGCCCGAAAAGCCGGTCGACGCGCTGTGGGCCAGCGAACAGATCCTGAAAAACGCCAGTTGCGGCGCGCTGATCTGCTGGCTGCCCCACGTGCGCCCCGAATCCCTGCGCCGCCTGCATCTGGCCGCCCAGGCCAGCGACCTGCTGTTCATCGCCGTGCGCCCGTCCCGCGCCGCGCAGACCGCCACGCCCGCCGCCTTGCGGCTGGCGCTGGCGCCCGCGCCCGGCGGCCTGTCCGTCCACATCCTGAAGCGCCGGGGGCCTGTCTGCGACACCCCGCTGTACGTGGGCCTGGAGCCCGGCGCGCTTACCCCCTCTTCTCCCCGCCATGCGCCTCTGGATCGCCGCCTACCTGCGCTGCCTGCCGCTGGACGCCATACGCCCGCACTGGCCGCATGAACAGGAGGCTTTCGCCGTTCTGGATCAGGAACGGGTCGCCGCCCTGACCCCCGCCGCCCGCCAGGCCGGCGTGACGCCCGGCATGCGCCGCGCGGGCGCGGCGGCCATCGCCCCCGGCGTGGAACTGCTGCCCCGCAATGCGCTGGCCGAGGCCGACGCCCTGCACGGCGCGGCGCTGGCCCTCTTGCAGTACACCCCGGAAATCGCGCTGGCCGACGGCGACACCGTGCTGCTGAACGTGGGCGCCAGCCTGATGTTCTTCCGCGGGCCGCGCGCGCTGAGCCGGCGGGTGGCCGCCACGCTGCGGGCGCTGGATCTGCGGGTGTCGCTGGGCATGGCGCCCACGGCCAAGGGCGCCTGGCTGCTCGCGCGGCGCGCCGGCCGGCGCGTGCCCCGGCGCACACTGAAGCTGCCCACCCTGGCGCGGCGGCTCGATGCCCTGCCGCTGTCGCTGCTGCCCCAGGCGCAAGACCGCCGCAACTGGCTGGACGACATCGGCTGCCACACGCTGGCGCACCTGCGCGCCCTGCCGCGCGGGGGGCTGCAGCGGCGCAGCGCGCCCGATCTGCTGCAGGCGCTGGACGCCGCCTACGGCCAGGTGCCCGAACTCTACCGCTGGCTCGAACCGCCCAACCAGTTTTCGCGGCGGATCGAGCTCATGGACTACATGGAGAACACCGATGCCGTGCTGGCCGTGGCGGGCCGGCTGGCCGAGCAGCTGGGCGGCTGGCTGACCGCCCGGCAACTGGCCGTGCGGCGCGTGGTGCTCAGCATGGACCACGAACGCGGCCGCCACGCCCGCCCGCCCACCGAACTTGAAGTGGCCCTGGCCCAGCCCATCTGGCAGGCGCCGCAGCTGCTGCATCTGCTGCGCGAAAAACTCAACCACTTCACGCTGGAAGCCCCCGTCATCGCCGTGACGCTGCACGCGCCCGACACCGTCGAGCAGCCCGCGGCCAGCACCACCCTGTTCCCCGAACCGGGCGGCACCGCCGCCGACCACGCGCGGCTGCTGGACCTGCTGGTGGCGCGGCTGGGCCGCGACCGGGTGCGCCATGCCCAGCCCACCGCCGACCACCGTCCCGAAGCCGCCAATTCCTGGGGCGATGCGCTGGCCGCGCCCGAACGTCCCGCTCCCCTGCCGCCGCTGCTCGACCGGCCGTTCTGGCTGCTGGAAACCCCGCAGCCCCTCAAGCTGTCCGGTCATCGCCCCCACTACGCCGGCCAGGCGCTGCGGCTGATGCGCGGCCCCGAACGCATCGAAAGCGGCTGGTGGGACCCCGCCCTGACCGTGCGCGATTACTTCGTCGCCGAAGACGCGGCGGGCGCGCGCTACTGGATCTACCGCGAGCGCGACGCCGAGGACGCGCGCTGGTTCCTGCACGGACTGTACGCCTGACATGCGCATGGACGACGACGCCCCCGATCCCCTGGACCCGGCCGAGGTCCTGGCCCAGCTGCCCGGCTACGCCGAGCTGCAATGCCAGTCCAATTTTTCGTTCCTGCAAGGCGCCTCGCATCCCGAGGAACTGACCGCGCGGGCGGCCGAACTCGGTTACACCGCGCTGGCCCTGACCGACGAATGCTCGCTGGCCGGCGTCGTGCGCGCCCACACCGAAGCCAAGACCCTCAAGCTGCCGCTCATCGTGGGCGCCACGTTCCAGCTGCGCGCCGCGCCCGACGCCGCGCCGCTGGGGCTGACGCTGCTGGCGCAGACGCGCGAAGGCTACGGCAACCTGTCGGAATTCATCACGCTGGGCCGCACCCGGGCGCCCAAGGGCGAATACCGGCTTTCCCCGCAAGACCTTGCCGATCCGCCCGCCGGCTACGCGCACCTGCGCAGTCTGCCGGAATGCCTGGCCATCCTGACGCCCGCCTACGGCACCGACGCCGACCGCATGGCTGACCAGGCGCGCTGGCTGGCCCGCGTCTTTCCGGGGCGCGCGTGGGTGGGACTGAACCTGCTGCACCAGTCGCGCGACGACCTGCACCGCGCCGCCGTCGAACACGCAGCCCAGGCCTCGCAATTGCCGATCGTGGCGGTCGGCCAGGTGCAGATGCATGTCCGGTCGCGCAAGCCGCTGCACGACACGCTGACCGGCATCCGCACCCGCCAGCAGGTGTCGCAATGCGGCTACGAACTGTCGGGCAATGCCGAACAGCACCTGCGCAGCCGCATGCGGCTGGCCAGCCTGTATCCGCCCGACGCGCTGGCGCAGACCCTGGCGGTGGCGCGCCGCTGCACGTTTTCGCTGGACGAGCTGCATTACGAATATCCCGACGAGATCGTGCCGCCCGGCCACACGCCCGCCAGCTATCTGCGCCAGGAAGCGCTGGCCGGGGCGGACCGGCGCTTTCCCCAGGGCGTGCCCGACAGCGTGACGGCGCAGATCGACAAGGAACTGGACCTCATCGCGGACCTCAACTACGAGGCCTACTTCCTGACCGTCTACGACATCGTGCAGTTCGCCCGCAACGCCGGCATACTGTGCCAGGGCCGGGGCTCGGCCGCCAATTCCGCCGTCTGCTATTGCCTGGGCATCACGGCAGTGGACCCGCAGCGCGGCAACAACCTGTTCGAACGCTTCATCAGCAAGGAACGCAACGAACCGCCCGACATCGACGTCGACTTCGAACATCAACGCCGCGAAGAAGTCATCCAGTACATCTACGGCAAATACGGCCGCGACCGCGCCGCCCTGACCGGGGTGGTCATCTCGTACCGTCCGCGCAGCGTGCTGCGCGATACGGGGCGCGCGCTGGGCGTGGACCCGGGTGTCATCGACGCCGTGGCCCGCGCGCACCAGTGGTGGGACGGCAAGAAGGAAATGCTGCGTACGCTGGGCGCCTGCGGTCTGGACCCGGAATCCCAGGTGGCGCGCCAGTGGGCATCGCTGGCGCAGACCATGATGGGCTTTCCGCGCCACCTGTCGCAGCACCCGGGCGGCTTCGTCATTTCACGCGGCAAGCTCTCGCGCCTGGTGCCCATCGAGAACGCCGCCATGGAAGACCGCAGCGTCGTGCAATGGGACAAGGACGATCTGGACGCCCTGAAGCTGCTCAAGGTCGACGTCCTGGCGCTGGGCATGCTGTCGGCCCTGCGCCGCACACTTGAACTGGCCAGCCAGCGCCGCGGCCGGCCGCTCGCCCTGCAGGACATCCCGGAAGGCGACGTGCCCACCTACGACATGATCTGCGACGCCGACACCATTGGCGTCTTCCAGATCGAATCGCGCGCCCAGATGACGATGCTGCCGCGCCTGCGGCCGCGCGAATACTACGACCTGGTGGTGCAGGTGGCGATCGTGCGCCCCGGACCGATCCAGGGGGGCATGGTCCACCCCTACCTGCGGCGCCGCCAGGGCAAGGAGGACGAAACCTACCCCAGCGAAAAAGTGCGCGGCGTGCTCAGCCGCACCATGGGCGTGCCCATCTTCCAGGAACAGGTCATGCAGATCGCCGTCGTGGCCGCCGGTTTTTCGCCCGGCGAGGCCGATCAGCTACGCCGGTCGATGGCGGCCTGGCGGCGCAAGGGCGGCGTGGACAAGTTCCGCGTCAAGCTGGTGGGCGGGCTGCTGGCCCACGGTTACACGCTGGACTTCGCCGAAGCCCTGTTCCGCCAGGTGGAAGGGTTTGGCGAATACGGCTTTCCGGAAAGCCATGCCGCCAGCTTCGCCCTGCTGGCGTATGCCAGCTCCTGGCTCAAGCGCCACGAACCGGAGGCCTTTCTGGCCGCCCTGCTCAATTCCCAGCCGATGGGGTTCTACGCACCCGCCCAACTGGTGCAGGACGCGCGCCGCCACGGCGTCTGCGTGCTGCCCGCCGACGTGACGGTAAGCGGCTGGGATTCGGTGCTGGAAACGCTGCCCGACGGGCATCCGGGCGCCCGCCGCCGTCCCCACCCCCACGCGCCGTCCGCAGAGGCGTCGGGCGTCGATACGCCGGGCGTCCCCACGCCCCGCCCCGCCGTGCGGCTGGGACTCAGCCTGCTGCAAGGCATGCGCGAGGACGCCGCCCGCCGCATCGAGGCCGCGCGGGCCGACGCCCCCTTTGCCAACACCGCCGACCTGGCCCGCCGCGCCGGCCTGAATCGCCACGACCTGAACGCGCTGGCCGCCGGCGATGCGCTGCGCACCCTGGCCGGCCACCGGCGCCAGGCCAGCTGGGAGGCCGCCGCCAGCGTACAAAGCCGCGACCTGCTGCGGGACGCCGAAATCGTGGAAACCCAGGCCCCGCAGCTGTCCGCCCCGTCGGAGAGCCAGACCGTGGCCGCCGACTATCGCAGCGTCGGCCTGACCCTGCACAGCCATCCCGTGTCGCTGCTGCGCCCCCAACTGGCCGCGCGCAACTTCCAGCCCGCCTCGGTGCTGAACGACTATCCCAACAAGCGGGTCGCGCGCGCCTGCGGCATCGTCACCGTGCGCCAGCGCCCCCAGACCTCCAAGGGCGTCATCTTCGTCACCCTCGAAGACGAGACCGGCCCGGTCAACGTGGTGGTCCGCCCCGACCTGATCGAACGCCAGCGCCGCGAGCTGCTGGGCGCCACCCTGCTGGGGGTGTTCGGGTCCTGGCAAAGTGTGGACGGGGTGCGCCACCTGATCGCGCAGCGGCTGGTGGACATGTCCGACCTCCTGGGCGGGCTGACGTCGCAGAGCCGCGACTTCCATTGAGGATGCGGGAGCAACTTGACGGTGTCTGACACCCTTGAAGCACCCTTCAAGCCTGAAGACCGTCCATACGGGTGTCAGACACCTGGCGAACACCTGACGCGCGCCCAGCCGCACCGTTGTTGCCCGGTTGCACATGCCCGCGGCGCCTTGAGCACAGCGCACCGCCGCTGGTCTATCATGGCTTTTTGTCCGCTCGTTGTAAGGAGTCCTACATGATCCGCAAGCTGATCCCCTTCCTGCTGGTTGCCAGCCTGGCTGCGTGCGCCAATACCGGCGGTTCGCGTACGTCCAGCGCGCCGGCCTCCAGCTCCTCGAGCGCATCCTCTTCATCGAGCACCGGCGCCGGCTCTTCCTACGGTTCGTCCTCGGCCATGCCCGGCAGCAGCACCGGCAAGACCTGCGACGCCGGCCCGCTGCAATCGCAGATCGGTCAGAAAGCCACGCCGTCCGTCATGGAAGACCTGCGCACGCGCAGCGGCAGCGCCACCGCGCGCATGCTGCGTCCGGGCCAGCTGGTCACCATGGAATACAACAACACCCGCCTGAACCTCATCGTGGACGACAAGGACGTGATGACGGCGATCCGCTGCGGTTAAGCGCGCCGGCCGGCCGGACTTCCGTCCGGCAAGTCGCCTTCCCCTGCCTCGATGGGCCGCGCCGCCGGCGGCACATGGGGCAGGAAGGCCCCCGCCACCTCAAACGCGCATTCCTCGCGCGCAATGTCGATCACCCGGGATACGACCGGATTGACGATGTTCTTTTTGTGCACCGCGTAGTAATTGATGGTCGGCAGGTCCGGCTGCACATTCAACTGGCACAGCGCCCCGCGCGCCACCAGCGGCGCAAAGTACGCGCCCGGCAGGTAACTGATCCCCAATCCCAGCATCGTCAGCTGCGCCATCATGCCCAGGCTGTTGCAGGTCAGCACGCGCTTGACCGGCATCCCCTGTTCCGCGAACCATGCGTCGTACAGATGCGATAGCGCGGAATTGGTGGGCTGCGAGATCACCGGATACGGCGCCAGATCCTGCGGCGTCAACGCGGCAGCGACATCGATGTCCAGCGCCGGACTCGCCATCCAGACATTGGTGACCGCTCCCAGGTGCGTGCAATCGTACTGGTAGCCCCAGAACGGGCCGGGCATGATCGCCAGATCCAGTTCGTCCTGCTCCAGCCGTTCATAGAGCGTGATGCCGCCATCGATCTCGGGCATCAACTGCACGCGGGGGTAGCGCTGGCTGATCTGCTTGATCAGCCCGGCAAGCCAGGTCATGCCCACCAGTTCCGTCACGCCCAGACGCACCACGCCTTCGAAGCTGGCCGGATCGGCCATGTTCTGCACGATGCGGCTGTTCAGCTCCAGCATCTGGCTGGCCAGCTCGAACAGCTTGCGGCCCTGCGGGGTCATCAGGAGTTTCTTGGCGCGCCGCTCGAACAGGGGCGCGCCGGCAAAGGCCTCGAGTTCCCCCACCCGTTTGGCCACGGCCGATTGGGTGGTGTGCAGCTTGCGCGACGACGCGCTGAAGCTGCCCAGTTCGGAACTCCAGTAAAAGGCCTCCAATTGCTTGAGGGTGTACATCGCCGCGGTCGAAGAAAAGCGCATGGAAACCCCAGACATTACCACCGCGGACGATCGGCGCGGATCAACCCCGCGGATGCAGGATGTCCGCCAGGAAGCGCTGCGCGCGCGGATGCGCCGGCGCGCTGAAGAAGCGCTCGGGCGTATCCATCTCCAGGATTTCGCCCGCGTCCATGAACACCACGCGGTCGCAGACGTCGCGCGCAAAGCCCATTTCATGCGTCACGCACACCATCGTCATGCCGTCCTTGGCCAGGCCCTTCATCACCTGAAGCACCTCGCCCACCATTTCCGGATCCAGCGCGCTGGTCGGTTCGTCGAACAGCATGACGGGCGGCTGCAGCGCCAGCGCGCGCGCGATCGCCACGCGCTGCTGCTGCCCGCCCGACAGCGATCCCGGATAGGCATCGATCTTGTGCGCCAATCCCACGCGGTCAAGCAGGCTGCGCGCCAGCTCCACGGCCTCCTTGCGAGGCTGCTTGCGGATGTTCACGGGCGCGAAGATCACGTTTTCCAGCACGCTCATGTGCGGAAACAGGTTGAACTGCTGGAACACGAAGCCGATCTTCTGGCGTAGCGCATTCAGGTTGGCGCCCTTGCCGTAGATGTCCGCGCCGTCGATCAGGATGCGGCCCTTTTCGATGGGTTCCAGCCGGTTGATCGTGCGGATCATCGTGGACTTGCCGGACCCCGAGGGTCCGCACACCACCAGCACCTCGCCGCGCGCCACCGACAGGTCCACGTCCTTGAGCACATGATGCTCGCCGTACCACTTGTTCACTTTCTCGAGTTTGATCATGTTTTTGTTCCTTTAAGCCATGGCCCGCGTGCGGCGGATGCGCAGGTCCAGCCAGCTCAAGCCACGGCTCAGGCTGAAGCACACGATGAAGTAGATAATGGCCAGAATGCCGAACACCTGCAGCGGCTGGGTCAGCACCAGGTTGTTGACCTGGTTGGCGGCAAACGTCAGCTCATTGACGCTGATGACGTAGCCCAGCGAGGTTTCCTTGACGGTGGACACGAACTGGCTGGTCATGCTGGGCAGCACGTTGAACAGCGCCTGCGGCAGCACCACCTTGCGCATCGTCGTCCAGTAGCCCACGCCCAGCGAGCGCGAGGCCTCGATCTGCCCGCGCGGCACCGCCTCGATACCCGAACGGATGACCTCGGACAGGTAGGCGCTTTCGTACACCACCAAGGCAAAGATCAGTGTCCAGAAGCCGCTGACCACCTGGCCGGTGATCTTGGGCACCACAAAGTAAGCCCAGAAAATCAGCATCAGCAGCGGCATGCCGCGCACCACATTGACCAGCGCCTTGCTGGCCGTGCGCAGCCACCCGTAGGGACTCACCCTGGCCAGCGCGATCAAGAGCGCCAGCGGCAGGGACATCGCCAGACCCAGCGCGGCCAGGATGAGCGTCAGCGCCAGTCCGCCAAGCGGACCGTTGGGGTATTGGCCCACAAGCAGTGTGGGCCAGTATTGCATCAGGAGATCAAGCACCATGGCCTCCGCGGTTCAGACGATAACGGGCGTAGATGCGCGATCCGAGCGCCATGATGAGGAACGATCCCAGCAGGTACATGATCGTCGCCGCGCCGAAGGTGGCGAAGGTGCGGTAGGTCTCGTTCTCGATTTCCCGCGCCTGGTAGGTCAGCTCCATCACGCCGATCGCCATGGCCACGCTGGTGTTCTTGAAGAGCAGCAGCGCGCGTCCGACCAGCGGCGGAATGGAGATGCGCAGCGCCTGCGGCACGATGACGAAGCGCATGCATTGCAGGTAGCTGGCGCCCAGCGCGCGGGCAGCCTCGAACTGGGTGCCGGGAATGGCACGCAGCCCGCTGCGGATGTCTTCGGCGATATAGGCGGCCGACCCCAGCGCCAGCGCGATCGCGGCCAGCGACATTTCGGCGTTGTGCGCATACAGCCACATGCGGAATCCTTCGGGCAGCAGCTCGGGCATGCCGAAGTACCAGAACAGCACCTGCACCAGCAGCGGCACATTGCGGTGGTATTCCACATAGGCGTCGACCACCCAGCGGCATGGCGCCAGGTTGGTGGCGCGCACCACCACCAGCGTCACCGCGATGGAAAACGCCATCACCCAGGCAACAAGAAACAGTTGCACGGTGACCGCCATGCCGCTGAGCAGCAGCTGGTATTGGGAAGCGTCTAGAAAGCTCATAAACCTGTCAATCTCCTGCGTTCGGGCGCGCAACGCCAAGCATCACGGCTTCCCGCGCATCGCCTTGCAAGACGCGGGAAGCCGTGACGGATACTGGCGAACGGCAGCGCTCGGATCGACCCCTTAGCCGGCGATCGGGCCGATCTTGAAGCCGCGCTCCAGCTTGTAGGGGGTGTCGGGGCCAAACCACTTGTCGAACAGCCTGGCAGCCGCGCCCGAGGTTTCGGCCTCGTCCAGCGCCTGGTTCACCGTTTCCAGGAATCGCGGCTCGGACTTGCGCACGCCCAGACCCCACGGCTCATCGAACACGGCCTTGCCGATAACAGTGACGGGCGCGGTGGGCGGGCTTTGCAGCACCAGTCGCGCCAGCACCAGCTCCGACGCAAACTGCGCGTCCACCTTCTTCTGCTGCAGCGCCAGGTACGTGGCCGAGCTGTCGCCGTAGCCGATCACCTGCGACTTGTCGAGAATGCGCTTGATCTCGCGCTCGGAGCTGGAACCCTTGGTCGCGCCGATGCGGCGGCCGTTCAGGGCTTCGATCGAGTCCAGGCCCGAATCCTTGCGCACCATCAGCTTTTGCGGGCTGACGTAGTACGCGTGGCTGAAGGCGATCTGCTGCGCGCGGTCGGGCGAATAGCCCAGGTTGGCCGCCAGGATGTCCACGCGCCCTTCGTTCAGTTCCGGCACGCGCGCCGCCACCGACAGCAGCTTGTAGTTGACCTTGACGCCCAGCTTGTCCGCGACGAGCTTGCACACGTCCACGTCATAGCCCACGAGCTGGCGCGTTGCGCCGTCCTGGAAGCTGAACGGCTGCGACGTGCCCAGCGTGCCGCAAACCAGCTCGCCGCGCGCCTTGATGTCGTCAAGCTGGTCGGCGTGGGCAATTCCGCCCGCGGCCAGCGAAGCCAGGGCCAGGCTGGCGGCGATGAGAGTGTGACGCTTCATGGTTCATTCCCCTTGAATGGTTGTTAGGTGTACAGACTGGCGATGACGCCGTATGGGTGCGAAAGCGTGGCCCGTCAGGCCAGCTTGGCGCAGGCCTCGCGGATGGCCGCGCATCCCTGCCGGATATCGTCCAGCGAGGCGGCAAACGACAACCGGAACGTGCCGGGCGCGCCGTAGGCATGGCCGTCGATGACCGCCACGCCGGCTTCGCGCAGCAGGTAGTGCGTGAGGTCCGTGTCGCTGGCGATCACGTCGCCGGCCGGCGTCTTCTTGCCCAAGAGGCCCGAGCAGTCCGGAAAGACATAGAACGCGCCCTGCGGCACGACGATGTCCAGGCCCGGCGCGCCGGACAATTCGGCGATCGCCAGGTCGCGACGCTCGCGGAATACCTTGGCAAACTCCACGACGCAGTCCTGCGGACCCGTCAGCGCTTCCAGCGCGGCCGCCTGGCTGACCGACGAGGCGCCCGACGTGCTTTGCGACTGCAGGATCGCCATTGCCTTGATCAGTTCGTCGGGACCGGCGCCGTAACCGATGCGCCAGCCCGTCATGGCATAGGCCTTGGACACGCCATTGACGACCAGCGTGCGGGCGGCCAGTTCCGGCGCCACTTGCAGCGGATGCACCGTCGGTTCGCCGGTGAAATTCAGGCGTGCGTAGATGTCGTCGGTCATCAGCCAGACGTGCGGATGACGCGCGAGGACCTCGGTCAGACCACGCAGTTCGTCCGCGCTGTAGACCGATCCCGTCGGGTTGCTGGGGGCATTCATCATCAGCCACTTGGTGCGGGGCGTGATGGCGCGTTCCAGGGCCTCGGGCGTCACCTTGTAATCGGTGGCGGGCGACGTTTCCACGGCCACCGGCACGCCGCCGTTGACCAGGACCATGTCCGGGTACGACACCCAGAACGGCGCGGGGATCAGCACTTCGTCGCCGTCGTTCAGCGTCGCGGCCAGGCCATTGAAGATCACCTGCTTGGCGCCGGTGCTGACGATGACGCGCGATGCCGGGTATTCCACGCCGGTCGCTTCCCGCAGATGGACGGCGGCGGCCTTGCGCAGCGCCACCGTGCCCTGCGCCGGCGGGTACTTGGTTTCGCCGCGGTTCATGGCGGCGGTGGCGGCCTGGCGGATGTGTTCGGGCGTCGAAAAATCCGGTTCGCCGATGGTCAGGTCGATGATGCGGCGGCCCTGCTCGCGCAGTTCCGCAATGATGGCGCGCGCGGCGACGCTGGGCGACAGCTTGATGCGCTTGATGCGGTCGGCAACGATGCTCATTTTGCCGCTCCCATCTTTTCCGCCAGCGTCTTTTCCAGCCACGGCTTGGTGTACGTGCCGGCGCGCAGCTTTTCCTTGGCCACGGCTTCGTCGGCTTCCTTCTTCAGCGCCAGCGCCAGCACGGCGCTGGCGTGTTCGGCAGGAATCACCACCACGCCGTCGGCATCGCCCACGACCACGTCGCCGGGATTGACCACCTGGCCGCCGACCGACACGGGCACGTTGATCTCGCCCGGGCCGTCCTTGTAGGGCCCCTTGTGCGACACGTCGCGCGCAAAGCAGCCGAATTCGCCCTGGGCGAACACGTCCGCATCGCGCACCGCGCCGTCGATCACGAAGCCTTCGATGCCGCGCGACTGCGCATCCATCATCATCAGTTCGCCAACCAGCGCGTTGCTGGTGTCGCCCGAGCCGTCCACGACGATCACGTCGCCCGCGCCGCCCAGCGAAATCGCCTTGTGGATCATCAGGTTATCGCCCGGACGGGTCTTGACCGTGAGGGCCACGCCCACCGTGCGGCGTGCGCCGTTATGCAGCGGACGCAGGCCCGACACGCCGTACAGGCGATTCATGCAGTCGCTGATCTGGGCCGAGCCGATGCTGGCAAAACCGGCCAGCACGTCGGCGGCGACGGCCGTCTCGGGCCGGGAAAGAATGCGATATCCGATGGGATTCATAAGGAAAGTCAGGTGTGAATGCAGGAAGCGTTGAAGCGAACCTGCATTACAAAGCCGCGCAAGCCTTTCCTCAAAACGATATAAATTCCCAGCGATCCACGAATTTTTTTCGTGGATTATGCAGTTTAAGGGTTATCCCTTATTCCTGCATCGACGCTCAATCATCCCCGCTGCCGGATCCGCTGCGGGCTTCCGACAACGCGACTGTCAGGTGCATGACCTTCTTCTTGAGCTGATCGCGTTCATCGGTCAGCTTGGCCAGCAACTGGCGCAGCCGCGCGATTTCCGCCGGCATGTCCGCGATGTTTTCAATAGGTTCTTCCGGCGGCGCCTCGCGCGGCGGCGCCTTGGCCTGCCGGACCTCCCGGGCGGCCTGCTGCAGTTCCTTGCGCCCGCCTGCAACGGCGGCGGTCTGCCGCTCGGCCGGCAGCGACGCCACGGCCGCCGCGGCGTTGATGGAGATGGCGCCTTCCTTCACCGCACGCACCAGTTCCGGCGCCGCGGACTTCTGGATCTTTTCGATCTGATTGAGCGTATTGCTGCTGATGCGGGCGGCGCGCGCCAGCGCCTGGCGGCTGGGGACGGCGGGCTTCCAATCGGGATTGGCATGCCCGCGCATCGGCGCGGCGCTGGCCCCGGGCGCGTCCTCGTCCCAAGGCGGGGAATCGTCCGCCGGCCCACCTTCGGCCGCACCGCCCGCTTCCGGGCCGGTGCGCGCCAGCAGGATTTCTTTCTTGCGAAGCGCCAGCACCCCGCGCTGGAAGTCCGACACGCTGCGCCGACCCAGATGGTTTTCGATCATCCACAGATGCACGTCGTCCATGGACTTGAAGTGCGGATGCTGAATCGTCTGGAACGGGATGTTGTGCTTGACGCAGATGGCGTAACGGTTGTGCCCGTCGATCAGCAGGTCGCCCCACAGGACCAGGGCGTCGCGGCACCCCTCGGCCAGCAGGCTGCGCTCCAGCGCGGCGTGTTCGTCCTCGGTCAGCGGGTCTATATAGGCACGCAGGCCTTCGTCTACTCTGATTTCCATGGTGTCCAAATAAAGTCGGGCGGCGCCCTACGCCAGCCCCTGTCCGCGCAGCACGTCCTGGATCGCGGCCAGGCGCGCCACGGGGTCCGTCAGGCCCAGCAGCGTCGCCTTGTCGTCCGGGGGCAGCGGCAAGAGTTCGCACCAGCGGTTTGCCACCCAGCCGCAATCGTCCAGCCGGAACGGCGGCGCCAGCGGCATTCTTTCGGCGGGCACGCCGTCCTGCTGCCACTGCGCCACCAGGCGCCCCAGCGCATCGGCGCTGGCCTGCATGGCCGCGGGCACGGGCGTGGGCGGGTCATCGGCAATGGGCTCGGCCTCGCCCATCCAAAGGCCGTATTTTGCCACCTCGCTGGACCGGAGCCGAAAGCGCGAGGTGCCCCGGCACCGGATTTCCAGCAAGGCCGGCATGGGCGCCTCCCAGGTTTCGACCCGCGCCATGGTGCCCACGGGCGACAGCGTCTCGACGCCCTCGGGCGAGCGGACCTCGCTGCCGGCCAACAGGCCCACGATGCCGAACTCGGTGTTGTCGGCGATGCTGCGCCGGATCATGTCCAGATAGCGGACCTCGAAGATGCGCAGATGCACCACGCCCGCGGGAAACAGCGCATTGGACAGCGGAAACAAGGGAATCAGCGACATGGCCGCCTCCTGGTCATTTCACGTGGAAGGCATCGTCCACGGGCACCTGCAGCGCCGTCGCCAGCGCGTTGGTCTGCGACGCCATCGCCATGACCGCCAGCAGTTCGGCGTGCTGGCCATCAGTCATGCCCTTGGCCCGGGCCGAGGCCGTGTGGGAATGGACGCAATACGAGCAGCCATTGGCGGTGGACACCGCGATGTAGATCATTTCGCGCACCAGCGGCGAGAGCTCGCCCTCGGCCATCATCACCGTCTTGAGCTGCTCCCAGACGCTGCGCATCCTCGGGGGATCGTTGGCCAGCGCCCGCCAGAAGTTGTTGACGAAGTCCGACTTGCGCGTGGCGCGGATGTCCTCGAACACCGCCCATGCCTCGGGACTTCTGCGGATCTCGTCATCGCTCAGCAGCCTTACCGTGCTCATTGCCCCTCTCCATCGTGACAAAACACATCGGCCCACCGCATCGCGGCGGCCCCCTTTTGACCCGTCCAGGAACGCAGCCGGCCGCTCAAGTGTTGCGGCCGTCGTACGGAATGCGGGTCAGCGTATTCAGGTCGACGGTTTCCAGGCAACGCACGTTGACCGCGGCCGTTTCCTTGCCTTCTGCCCCGACCCCGAACCCGAAGGGCGCACAGCCGCAGTTGGCGCAGAAATGGTGCGAGATCACGTGTTTGTTGAACGTATACGTCGACATGGCCTGCGTGGACGACGTGATGCGCAGGGCGGCGCGCGGCACGAACCACAGCAGATAGCCCTTGCGGCTGCAGTGCGAGCAGTTGCATTCCAACACCTGCGACACATCGCCATCGACTTCATAGGCGATCTGTCCGCAGTGGCAGCTTCCTAGTTGCATGGATTGTCTCCCGGCCGTAATCGGATCAGACTCCCATCATAGGCCTGCCCCGCCCGCCTTGCCCATGCGGACGCACCGCACCCCAGCCCCAACCCCACCCCCGGCCACGCACGGAGCCATCATGCCCCAGTTATCCGCGTATCTCAGTTTTGACGGCAATTGCGCCGAGGCCATGCGCTTTTACGAACGCGTGCTGGGCGGCCGCCTTGACGCGCTGGTCCGCTACGCAGATGCCCCGCCCGATGCCGCCATGCCGGTGCTGTCGGACGAGGACGCCGGGCGCATCATGTACGCCCGCCTGACGTTGGACGAACAGACCTTGCTTGGCAGCGACGCCACTGCCGGCCATCCCTACCCCGGCAATCGCGGGGTGGCGCTGGCGCTGGTGTATCCCACCGTGTCGGATGCGCATCGCGTGTTCGAGCACCTGGCCGAAGGCGGCAGCGTCACGATGCCGCTGCAAAAGACCTTCTGGGCCGAAGCCTACGGCGCGCTGGTCGACCGGTATGACACGCGGTGGATGGTAAGCGGCGGCCGCATGAGCCACTGAGCGCCCCGCACCCTTCCTAACCGCCCGGCCGGTGCGCCGCCAGCACGTCGTGCAGCGACTGCGCGGCGCCTTGCAGCACCGGCACCGCACGCAACAGATCGTCCAGCATCACCCGCGCGGTCGGCGCGTGGCAGGCCACCGCCGCCACCACGCGGTCCTCGCCATCGCGCACCGGCACCGCCACCGCGCTCATGCCGCGCACGAACTCCTCGTTGTCGATGCCGATGCCGCGCACGGCCAGCCGCTCCAGCTCGGCGTCCAGCTTGGCCGGGTCGGTGAACGTGCGCGGCGTATTGCGCGTAAGCGGCAGGCGCGCCAGCACGTGGCTGCGCTCAAGGCGGTTCATCGACGCCAGAAACAGCTTGCCGCTGGCCGTGCAATGCATGGGCACGTGGCTGCCCACGGCAAAGAACAGGCGTAGGGGCTCGGACGTCTCGACGCGTTCCATGTAGACGACCTGGTCGCCGTCCGGCGCGGTCAGGTTGCACGTTTCGCCCAACGTGCCCACCAGCTTGGTCAGCACCGCGCGGCATGCGCGCGTGAAGGCGCTGGCGCGCAGCGTAGCCAGCGCCAGCGATGTCGCCTGCGGCCCCGTCACGAAGCCGTTTTCAGTCGGGGTGGCGGCCACAAAGCCCGCGCGCTGCATGGCCGCCAAGAGGCGCATCAGCGTGGTCTTGGGCATGTCGAGCCGTTGCGCCAACTGCGCGAGCGTGGGCGGATGCTGCGCGCGGGCCAGGTGATCCAGCACCAGCAATGCCCGCAGCGAACGGGCGGCTTCCTGGTGCCCGCCGCTGTCGTCGGACCGGCCGTCGGCCGCCTGTTCCGATGCTGCACTGCGATTTTGAAACCGACGCTGCATGTTCTGTTCCATTTGTCTGCCCCAGCGCGTGTTGTGCTTTGTTCTGTGTGCGCGCTTCCTAGAATCGCCTCAGATGCCGGCCTGGTCCGCATTGCGGAGCGCGAGCCGGTCGGACCTGCCGAACAATATAAGGGAGACCGCGCGGATATGTCCGATACCGTCGATTACATCGTGGTGGGCGCCGGCTCGGCCGGATGCGTGATGGCGAACCGGTTGAGTGCGGACGGCGCGCACTCGGTGTGCCTGCTGGAGGCCGGTCCCAAGGACACCTATCCGTGGATCCACATTCCGATCGGCTACGGCAAGACGATGTTCCACAAGGTGGTGAACTGGGGCTTCTACACGGACCCGGATCCCAACATGCTGGACCGGCGCATCTACTGGCCGCGCGGCCGCACGCTGGGCGGATCCAGCGCCATCAACGGCCTCATCTACATCCGCGGACAGCGCGAAGACTACGATGCGTGGGCGGGGGCCGGCAACGCGGGCTGGGGCTGGGACGACTGCCTGCCGTGGTTTCGCAAGCTGGAGAACAACGACCTGGGACCCGGCCCCACCCGCGGTACCGAGGGTCCGCTGAACGCCACGTCCATCAAGACGCCGCATCCGCTGGTGGAAGCGCTGATCGCCGCCGCGGGCAAGCTGGGCGTGCCGCACGTGCGCGACTTCAATAGCGGCGACCAGGAGGGCGTGGGCTATTACCAGCTGACCACGCGCAACGGCCGCCGCTGCTCCACCGCCGTGGCTTACCTGCGCCCCGCGCAAGACCGCCCCAACCTGCGCATCGAGACCGATGCGCACGCGATGGGCGTACTGTTCGAAGGCAGCCGCGCCTGCGGCGTGCGCTACCGGCAAGGCGGCCAGGTCCGCACGCTGCGCGCCCGGCGCGAAGTCGTGCTGTGCGCGGGCGCCCTGCAATCGCCGCAACTGCTTCAGCTATCCGGCGTCGGGCCCGCCAGCCTGCTGCGCGAGTTCGGCATCGGCGTCGTGCGCGACCTGCCCGGCGTGGGCGAAAACCTGCAGGATCATCTTCAGATCCGCCTGATCTACGAGACCACCCGCCCCATCACCACCAACGACCAGTTGCGCAGCCTGACCGGCCGGGTGCGCATGGGGCTGCAATGGCTGCTGCTGCGCAGTGGTCCGCTGGCCGTGGGCATCAATCAGGGCGGTCTTTTCTGCCGCGTCGATCCGGCCAGCCGCACGCCCGACACCCAGTTCCATTTCGCGACCCTGTCCGCCGACATGGCGGGCGGCAAGGTGCATCCGTTTTCCGGCTGCACCTATTCGGTGTGCCAGTTGCGCCCGACCTCGCGCGGCCGGGTGCGCCTGCGCAGCACGGACCCGTTCGAGGCGCCGTCCATGCAGCCCAATTACCTGTCGACGGACCTGGACCGCCGCATGGCGGTGGCCGCCGTGCGGTATGCGCGCCAGGTCGCCGCGACCGAGCCGCTGGCCGGCCTGATGAAACGTGAGTTCCGGCCCGGCCCGGACGTGCACACGGACGACGAGATCCTTCACTTCTGCCGCGAGTATGGCGCCACCATCTTCCACCCGTCAGGCACGGCGAAGATGGGACCGCGCAGCGATCCGCTGGCCGTCGTGGACGAGCGCCTGCGCGTGCACGGCGTGTCGGCGCTGCGCGTGGTGGATTGCTCGATCATGCCCACGCTGGTTTCGGGCAACACCAACGCGCCGGTCGTGATGCTGGCCGAGCGCGCGGCGGATTTCATGCTGCAGGACGTGCGGCAGGCGCGCGCGCAAGTCCTGCACACGCCCGCCCGGATGGAGATGACGGACCCCGGCTAGGAAACCCATATCGCAGACAGACCCGGCCGCGGCAGCGCAGATTGCCAGGCCGACCCACCAAAGGAGACTGGACATGGCCAAGCAAAACGAAGCGGCGGTGCGCAAAGTCGTTACCGCCTCGCTGATCGGCGCCACCATCGAGTGGTACGACTTTTTCCTGTATGGCGTCGTCGCCGGCATCGTATTCAACAAGCTGTACTTTCCCACCGGGGACCCGCTGGTCTCGACCATGCTGGCGTACACGACGTTCGCCGTCGGTTTCGTCACCCGGCCGCTGGGCGGGCTGATCTTCGGCCATTTCGGCGACCGCATCGGCAGAAAGAGCATGCTGGTGATGACGCTGATGATCATGGGCATCGCGACCTTCCTGATCGGTCTGGTGCCCACGTACGACATGATCGGCATCTGGGCGCCGATCCTGCTGCTTCTTTTGCGCGTGTTCCAGGGCATCGGGCTGGGCGGCGAATGGGGCGGCGCGGTGCTCATGGCCTATGAGTACGCGCCGCCGGAGAAAAAAGGCTTTTACGCGTCGTTGCCGCAGATCGGTCTGGCGATCGGGCTGTGCCTGGCGTCGGGCACGGTGGCGCTGCTGTCCGTTCTGCTGACCGACGAGCAGTTCATGGCGTGGGGATGGCGCATCGCCTTCCTGGCGTCCGCCGCCATGGTGGCCGTGGGCATGTACATCCGGCTCAACATCAAGGAAACGCCGGAGTTCACGGCAGTCAAGGCGCAGAATGCCGAAAGCCGCATCCCGTTCATGGACATGATGCGGCGCTATCCCGGCAACGTCGTCAAGGGCATGGGCGCACGCTATATCGACGGCGTGTTCTTCAACGTCTTTGGCGTGTTCTCGATCTCGTTCCTGACGCAGTCGGTCAAGATCACGCGGACCGAGGCGTTGATCGGGGTGATGGCGGCGGCGCTGGTGATGTGCTTCTTCATCCCCTTCTTCGGCCGCCTGTCCGACCGCATCGGCCGCACGCGCGTGTACTTCTGGGGATCGCTCATCACCGCCGCGGCGTCGTTCCCCGGCTTCTGGATGATGATCAACAGCGGCGGCAACGTGATGCTGATCTGGCTGGCCATCATCATTCCGTTCGGGATCCTGTATGCCGCCATCTACGGCCCGGAGGCCGCGCTGTTCTGCGAGCTTTTCGACGCCAAGGTGCGCTACACCGGCATCTCGTTCGTCTATCAGTTCTCCGGCATCTTCGCGTCCGGCATCACGCCCATCATTGCCACCGCCCTGCTCAAGACGGGCGGCGGGCAGCCGTGGCTGATCTGCCTGTACGTGCTCTTCGCGGGCGTGGTGTCGGCGTTCTGCGCGTGGCTGATCGGGCGCGGCAAGCAACCGGTGGAACTGGACGGCGCGGGTCAGCCGTCCATGCCGCGGGCGGGGCTGCGCAAGGCGTAGCCGGCGGGCGGGCCCCGATGGGCGGTGCGCGCAGGGGCCCGGGCCGTCGCCGTTCGGGTTCGGCGCGGCCCGCCCCGCTCAGTCCAGCGCTGCCTGCGGCGGCTGCTGGGCCGGCCAGCCGCCACCCAGCGCCTTGAACAGCGTCGCCAGCGCCGCCTGGCGCTGGGCGCTGACGTCGATATAGGCGATCTGATCCGTGTACGCGCTGCGCTGCGCGTCCAGATAACGCAGATGACTGTCGACGCCGCCGCGATAGCGCGCCTCGGACAACTGCATGGCGATCTGGCTGGATTGCGCCAGCGCCAGGCGCGAGGCCTCTTCGCGGCGCAGCGTCTCGGTGGCCACCAACGCGTCGGACACCTCGCGGAACGCCGTCTGGATCGTCTTTTCATACTGCGCCACGGCGATGTCCTTGCGCACGGAAGCCAAATCCAGATTGGCCACATTGCGCCCGCCGGCAAAGATCGGCAGCGTGATCTGCGGCGTGAACGACCAGGCGCGCTGCCCGGATTCGAACAGGCCCGACAGGTCCGCGCTGGAACTGCCGAACAGCCCGGTCAGCGAAATGCTGGGAAAGAACGCCGCCCGCGCCGCGCCGATGCTGGCATTGCGCGCCTGCAACTGATGTTCGGCGGCCAGGATGTCGGGGCGGTTTTCCAGCAGCGCCGACGGCGCGCCCGCCGCGATCTCCTGCACCAGCATCGGGGCATCGGCCGTGCGCGCCGGCAGGTACGGCGACAGGTCGCTGATCCCCACCAGCAGGCCGAGCGCATTCCCGGCCTGGCGGACCTCGCGGTCCATGCGTTCCAGTTCCGCGCGCGACTGCTCGGTCAGGCCCAGCGCTTCCTGGTAGTCCAGCGCGGTGGCCGTGCCCGCCTGGCGGCGCTTGACGATCAGTTCCAGCGACGACTCGCGGCTGGCCAGCGTCTGGCGGGTGACATCCAGGCGGCGCTGCGCGCTGTCGCGGGCCACATAGGCCTGGATCACCTCGGCCACCAGGCTGATCTGCGCGCTGCGCGCCGTGGCCTCGGTCGACAGGTACTCCTGCAACGCCGCGTCCGACAGGCTGCGCACGCGGCCGAACAGGTCCAGTTCAAAGGCGGTGAGGCCCAGGCCGGCCTGGTAGCTGCTTTGCACCGCCGACTCGCCGGTGGTGTTCAGGTCGCCGGGGACGCGCTGGCGCGTGCCCGTGCCCTGCGCATCGATGCCGGGCAGCCGGTCGGCCCGCGTGATCTGATACTGCGCCCGGGCCGCCTCGATGTTGAGCAGCGACTGGCGCAAGTCGCGATTGTTGGCCAGCGACAGCTCGACCAGCTTGCGCAAGGCGTCGTCGGTGACGAAGGACTGCCAGTCCAGCGTCGCCGCCGCGGATTCGCCGGGGCCGGTCGATGCCAGGCTCCAGTTGTCACCGACGGGGGACGCCGGACGTTCGTAGACGGGCGCCAGCGAGCAGCCCGCCAGCGCCGCGGTCAGCAGCAGCGTGGACATCCGCAGGGGAAAGAAGGTCTGCAACATGAATTACTCCTGCACCGTGCGCGGCGTGGCATCGGGGGTAGGCGAGGACTTGGGCGAGTCTTTGCCCCGCTTGCGCTGCACCAGCGACAGCACCCACACGAAGAAGATGGGGACGAAGATCACCCCCAGCAGCGTGGCGGTCAGCATGCCGCCGATCACGCCCACGCCCAGCGCGCGCTGGCTGGCCGCGCCCGCGCCGGAGGCCAGGGCCAGCGGCACGACGCCCAGGATGAACGCCAGCGACGTCATGACGATGGGACGGAAGCGCAGCTTGGCGGCCTGGATGGCGGCGTCGGCCAGCGAATGCCCCTGTTCGCGCAGGCTCTTGGCAAACTCCACGATCAGAATGGCGTTCTTGGCCGCCAGCCCGATGATGGTGATGAGCCCCACCTTGAAATACACGTCGTTCGGCATGCCCAGCACCGTCACCGCCAGCACCGACCCCAGCGCGCCGATCGGCACGATCAGCATCACGGACGCCGGGATCGACCAGCTTTCATACAGCGCAACCATCAGCAGGAACACCACCAGGAACGCCAGCGCAAACAGCATGGGCGCCTGCGAGCCGGCGAACTTCTCCTGGTACGACAGGCCCGTCCACTCGTAGCCGATGCCTTCTGGCAGCCCCGCCACGATGCGCTCGATCTCGGCCATCGCCTGGCCGGTGCTGCTGCCGGGCATCGCGTCGCCCGCGATCTTGAAGGCCGGATAGCCGTTGTAGCGGGAGATCTGCACGGGGCCGTTCTCCCAGTCCGTCTTGACGAACGCGCTCAGCGGAACCATGCCGCCCGTTTTGTTGGGCACGTTCAGTTGCAGGATGCTTTCCGGCGTCATGCGGTCACGTACGTCGGCCTGCACCACCACGCGCTGCAGGCGTCCGGCGTTGGCAAAGTCATTGACCGTGGCCGACCCATAGGCGGCAGAGATCGCCGTGCTGATGACGTCAAAGCCCACGCCCAGCGCCTCGGCCTTCTCGCGGTCGATGTCCAGGCGCAGCTGCGGCGCGTCGGCCAGGCCTTCCATCATGGCGTAGGCGATCACGGGCGAGCTGTTGGCCTGGGCCAGCAACTGGTTGCGAGCGTCGGTCAGCGCCGCACGGCCCAGTCCGCCCCGGTCCTGCAACCGCAGCGCGAAGCCGCCTGAGTTGCCCAAGCCTTCGATGGGCGGCGGGTTGACGGCCATGACTGCGCCGTCGTCGATCGCTGCAAATTTCGCGTTCACGCTATCGGCCACGTCGGTGGCCGATTGGCCCTCGCCGCGCTCGGACCAGTCCTTGAGCGTGGGGAAAGCAATGCCCGCGTTCTGGCCGGTGCCCGAAAAGCTGAATCCCATGACGGTGAAGGCGTCGCCCATCGCGTCCAGCGACAGCAGGTGCTGTTCGACGTCGGCCACCACCTTGTCGGTGCGCATGTGCGTCGCGCCCGGCGGCAATTGGACGTCAACGATGACGTAGCCCTGGTCTTCCGGCGGAACGAAGGATTCGGGCACGCGCACGTACAGCACGGCCAGCACCGCGACGATGGCCGCGTAGATGATCATGTAGCGGCCCGTGCGGCGCACCAGGCGCGTATTCAGCGCCTCGAAGCGGCCCGTCAGACGGTTGAAGACGCGGTTGAACCAGCCGAAGAAGCCCTTCTTTTCGTCGTGATGGCCCTTGGGGATGGGCTTGAGGAACGTGGCGCACAGGGCCGGCGTGAACGTCAGGGCCAGGAAGCCCGAGAACAGGATCGACACGGCCAGCGACAGCGAGAACTGCTGATAGATCACACCGACGGAACCGCTCATGAAGGCCAGCGGCAGGAACACCGCCGACAGCACCAGCGTGATGCCGACGATGGCGCCGGACACCTGCTCCATGGCCTTGACCGTCGCTTCGCGCGGCGACAGCCCTTCCTCGGCCATGATGCGTTCGACGTTCTCGACCACGACGATGGCGTCGTCCACCAGAATGCCGATGGCCAGCACCATGCCGAACATGGTCATCATGTTGACCGAGAAGCCCAGCACCGACATCACTGCAAACGTGCCCAGCAGACACACCGGCACCACGATCGTCGGAATCAGCGTGTAGCGGAAGTTCTGCAGGAACAGGAACATCACCAGGAAGACCAGCACCATCGCTTCCAGCAGCGTGTGCACCACCTTCGTGATAGCCACGCTGACGAACTTGGACGTGTCGAACGGCACCGAATACTCAACGTCCTCGGGGAACGAGGCCGACAATTCTTCCAGGCGCGCGTTCACGGCCTTGACGGTGTCGATGGCGTTGGCGCCCGGCGCAAGCTGCACCGCCGCACCCACCGACTTCTTGCCGTTCAGGCGCGTTTCAAAGTCGTAGCTTTGGCGTCCCACTTCAAGACGCGCTACGTCAGCCAGGCGCACGGACGAGCCGTCCGGGTTGGCGCGCAGCACGATGCGCCCGAATTCGTCCGGATTGTCCAGCGTGCCCTTCACGGCCAGCGTCGCGGTCAGCTCCTGCTCGGGCGCGCCGGGGCGGCTGCCGAAACTGCCGGCCGGCACCTGCACGTTCTGCGCGGCAATCGCGGCGTTGACATCGGCCACCGACAAGCCCAGACCCAATAGCTTCTGCGGGTCGATCCACACGCGCATGGCGGCTTCGGCGCCAAAGAACTGCACCTTGCCCACGCCGTTCACGCGGCGGATTTCGTTGTTGATGTGGCGTGCGGCGTAGTCGGACAGACCGACCACGTCCTTGTGCGCGTCATCGCCCTTGTACGTCAGGGCGTAGATCATCAGGAAGTTCGAGCTGGCCTGCTCGACCTGCAGACCCTGCTGCGTCACGGCGGACGGCAGACGCGCCTCGGCCTTCTTGATGCGGTTCTGCACATCCACCTGCGCCAGGTCGGGGTCCGTGCCCGGCTGGAACGTGACGGTGATTTCGGCGCTGCCGCTCGAGCTGCTGGACGACTCGTAATACAGCATGTTCTTCGCGCCGTTCAGCTCTTCCTCGATGACGCTGGTCACCGAATCGACCAGCACCGTCGCGGACGCGCCCGGATAGGTGGCGGCGATGGTCACCTGCGGCGGCGCGACCACCGGAAACTGCGACACGGGCAGCGACGGAATCGCCAGCAGCCCCGCGAGCGAGATGAAGATGGCCACCACCCAGGCGAAATTGGGGCGGCCAATGAAAAACTTGGACATGGTCTAACCTCGGATTTGCGCGCGGTTCATGAGGGCCGCTTATTGCCTGGCGGGCGCGGCGGCATCGCCGGCGGCGGCCACCTTGGGCTCGTTCACCGGCGTCACGCTGACTTTCTGGCCGGGCACGGCGGCGCTGACGCCGCCCACGATCACCCGGTCGCCGGGGGCCAGGCCCTCGGTGATGTGCCAATCGCCGCCGCGCATCGTGCCGGTCTGCACCGCGCGGGTCTCCACGACGTCGTCCGCGCCGACCACCAGCACCTGCGGCTTGCCATCGGTGCTGCGCGTGACGGCGCGCTGCGGAACCAGCATCGCTTCCGGATCTACGCCCTGGTGCGTGCGCACCCGGACATACATGCCCGGCAGCAGCAGCACGTCGGGGTTGGCGAACTCACCGCGCAATGCCACCTGGCCGGTGCTCCGGTCCACGGCAATGTCCGAGAACAGGAGGCGCCCTTCGCGCTGCTGGTCGGTGCCGTCGATCGTGATGGAGATGCTGGCGCCCTCGCCTTCGCCCAGGCTGCCGTTCTGCATGGCCGCGCGCATGCGCAGCATGTCGCCGACGGGCTGGTTGAAGTCCACGTAGACCGGGTCCAGTTGCTGGATCGTCGCCATCGGCGTGGCCTCGTTCTGGCCCACCAGCGCGCCTTCGGTCACTTGCGCGCGTCCAATGCGGCCCGAGATGGGCGCCTTCACGGTGGCGTAGTCCAGATTGAGCTGCGCGGTCTCGACATCGGCCTGGGCCGAGCGGCGCGCGGCCAATGCGCTCTTGAGCGTGGTGTTGGCCGTGTCGAAGTCCTGCTGACTGACGGCTTCGATCTTGACCAGGGGCGTGTAGCGCTTGACCACGGCCTGTGCGTCGGACACGGCGGCCTGGGCCTTGGCCAGCTCGCCTTCCGCACGTGACAAGGCCGCCTTGAACGGCGCCGGGTCAATGCGGAAGAGCACGTCGCCGGCCTTGACGTCCGCACCTTCCACGAAGTTGCGGCTCAGCACGATGCCCGCCACGCGGGCACGGACCTCGGCCACGCGCATGGGTTCGACCCGGCCGGGCAGCTCGCTGATCAGCGTGTAGCGCTGGGGTTGCACCGCCACCGCCTGGACCGGACGCGGCCCCGCCGCCTGCGGCTCTCCGCCATCGGACCCGCCGCAACCGGCCAAAACGATTGCCGTCGCCAACACCGCCAGGGGCAGCCGCCATGCTTGATTGACCTTCATTCACTACCCCCGCGCTGCGCGTTCTGAATTCAAAGAGACGCCGATGCTACCTGAAAGGACGATTTGAATCAATATTGATTCATTTGCTGCTTTCAGGCTTAAATCTGACGACTCACAAGTCTTTACTTGATAAATTCGCGGAAGTTTGTACAAAGTGAATCGCCCGTGATCCAATACCGGCCCAGGGATAACCACAAATGGGGAGGAGGCAATGTCTGAAGAGGCAGGCCACGAACGGCTGCTGGTCGCGCTGGCGCTGGCGATGGTGGATCAGCCGCGCGCGACCTTGCAGGAGCTGGCCAAGGCCGTCGGCGTCAGCAAGGCGACCTTGTACCGGTTCTGCAAGACCCGGGATCAGCTGGTGCTGCGCCTGATGACGCATTGCGCGCAGGTCATGAAGCAGGCACTGGCGGATTCGCACCTGGACAGCGCCCCGCCCCGCACGGCGCTGCGCAGCCTGATCGAACAGCACCTGGCGCACAAGGAATTGACGGCGTTCCTGATCTACAACTGGAAGCCCGACACGGAACTTGAGCCGGACATCATGAACAGCTGGTCCGGCTATCAGGAAACCCTGGATGCATTCTTTTTGCGTGGTCAGCGCGAAGGCGCGTTCCGCGTGGACATGACCGCCGCCGCGCTCAGCGAACTCCTGATCGGAATCATCACCAGCATGGTGGACGCCGAGCGGCGCGGCCGGATTGCGCGGATGGGCATCGCGCAGGTGGCCGAACAGATGATGCTGCACGGCATCTCGGCCTAGCCCGCGGCTGTGCGGAGGTGACGCGGGGCAAGGCCCCGCGCCTGCTTACGCTGCCGTCACCGGACGGCCATAAAACGGATAGTTGGGATCGTTGTAGCCGTGCGCCGAGGCATGGCCCGGCGTCACCCACTCGTTCACGACCGTTTCGTCCTCGGGCGTGATCGTCACGTCCAGCGCCGCGTAGTAATCGTCCATCTGCGCCAGCGTACGCGGACCCGCGATAACGGCAGTGATGACCGGATTGGCCAGCACCCACGCCGTTGCGAAATGGCCCGGCTGGACGCCGCGCGCGGCGCTGTGCTGCACCAGCTTCTGCGCGATCTGCAGCGATTCCTCGCGGAATTCGGTCGCCAGGATGCGGCGGTCGCCGCGTCCGGCGCGCGTATCCGCTGCGGGCGCCTGGCCCGGCAGGTACTTGCCCGTCAGCACGCCACGCGCGATCGGGCTGTACGGCACCACGCCCAACCCGTAATGCTTGCACGCCGGCAGGATCTCGACTTCGGGTCCGCGGTTCAGCATGTTGTAGTACGGCTGGCACACCACCGGTTGCGGCACGCCGAGTTTTTCGCATAGACGCATCACCTCGGCGATGCGCCAGCCTCGAAAGTTCGACAGCCCGAAGCTGCGCAGCTTGCCCGCGCGGATCAGGTCGCCCAGCGCCCACAGCGCTTCTTCCAGGTTTTCTTCGTGGTAGTCGCGATGCAGGTACAGGATGTCCATGAAATCCGTGCCCATGCGCGACAGGCTCTGCTCCACCCCGCGGATCAGCCACTGGCGCGAGTAATGCGCCAGGTTCGGCCCCTTGCCGACCGGATTGCCGATCTTGCTGGCCAGCACCCAGTCGTGGCGCTGCCCCTTGAGCAGCTTGCCCACGACCTCTTCCGACCGGCCTTCGTTGTAGACGTCGGCGGTATCGATGAAATTCAGGCCGTGATCGCGTGCCGACGCAACGATGCGCGCCGCTTCGTCATCAGGCGTCTGCTCCCCGAACATCATCGTGCCCAGGCAGAGCGGCGACACCCGGAGATTGCTGGTTCCCAGTCGGCGGTAATTCATGGCGTGGTTCCTTGATCGGATGAAGGGATAAGGCGTGGCCGCGCGTCACCGCGCAGCCGAACGCCACATCTTGCCCGAAAAAACCTGACATGCCGCAAAACCTGGAAGTTACACACCCGCATCCACCGCCGCCAGAATCTTCCCGAACAGCGCGTCCGCATGGGCCGAATTCAGCCAACGCACGATCACGACCATCTTGCGTTCCGGTTCCACCCAGGTGAACGAGCTGCCCGCGCCAACCCCAAAGAAGCTGGACGACGGCACGCTGGGAAACACCTTGCCTTCGTGGTTCAGCCAGATCAGATAGCCGTAGTACGGGGCGATGTCGCACGGGGTGCGCATGGCCTGCAGCCATTCGCGCGACAGGATCTGCTTACCATTGGCCTGGCCGTCGTTCAGCAGCATCTGGCCGATCAGCGCCTGGTCCTTGGCGCTGATGGACATGCCGCCGCCCCAGTGCGAGCCGCCGGGCACCGACGGCATGCGCTGGCCGTCGATCTCGACCCAGGCATTGTCGTAGCCGACCCATTGCCAATCCTCGCTGCAGCCGATAGGCCGCGTGACGGCCTCGCGGAACACTTCCGGCAACGGCTTGCGGAACAGATGCAGCAACGCGTAGGACAGCTGATTGATGCGGACGTCGTTGTATTCCCAATACGTGCCGGGTTCCTGCAGCGGACGCGCATCGCCCTTCTTGCCATCGGGCGGCACGCCGAAGGTGACGGCGCGGTAGCGGTCCGCCTGGTCCGACACGCCGAAGCGTTCGCCTTCCCATTCGCTGGTCTGCTGCAGCAGATGCCGCCACGTGATCGACGCATTGCGGCCTTCATCAAAGCCGATGCCAGGCACGCGCTTGCCGACGGGTTCGTCCACGTCCGGCAGCAGGCCGCGGTCATGCGCCACGCCGGCCAGGATGGCCAGGTACAGCTTGGCGACGCTGAACGTCAGGTCGGCGCGGTCCGGCTCGCCCCACTCGGCCACCGTCTTGCCGTCCACCACGACCACGCCGGACACCGGCCCGCGGTCATGGATGGGGCCGAGCAGGCGGTTCCAGGGCGGCGGATCGTTCAGGTGCACGCCAAAATTGCCTTTGACGCTGCGGTCCCAGGTCGATTCGTGGTCGTTGGCGAACTGGATCGCCTGCTGCATGAGCGTATTCATCGGTTCCCTCGTTGTTGTGTGTTCATTGCCCCGCGCTTTGTGTCGCGCGGGTCAGATATTCCATGGCCGCCTGCAACCCGCCCGAGCGGTGCGGGACGCCGGCCGCGGCCAGCCCCATCTCCACGCCGGCCAGCGTGCCGCATAGCGTCAGATCGTTGAAGTGGCCCAGATGTCCGATGCGGAAGATGCGGTCGGACAGTTTGCCCAGCCCCTGCCCCAACGACATGTCGAAGCGGTCCAGGATGACCTTGCGCAGCGCGTCGGCGCTGTGCCCGTCAGGCATCAGCACGGCGGTCAGCGCCGGACTGTGCGCGGCCGGGTCCGCACTCAGCAGTTCCAGCCCCCAACCCGCCACCGCCAGGCGCGTGGCGCGGGCATGGCGTTCGTGACGCGCGAATACCTGCGGCAGCCCTTCAGCCGCCAGCATGGCCAGCGCCTCGTGCAGGCCGTACAGCAGGTTGGTCGACGGCGTATACGGAAAGTACCCCTTGGCATTGGGTCCGAGCATCTCGCGCCAATCCCAGTACGACCGCGGCAGACGCGCGGTCTCGGCCGCCGCCAGCGCGCGCGGCCCCACCGCGTTGAACGACAGGCCCGGCGGCAGCATCAGGCCTTTTTGCGAGCCAGCCACCGTCACGTCCACGCCCCATTCATCGTGGCGGTAGTCGATGGAGCCCAGCGACGAAATCGTGTCGACCATCAACAGCGCCGGATGACCGGCCTGGTCGATGGCGGCGCGCACCGCGGCGATGTTGCTGGTGACGCCGGTGGAGGTCTCGTTGTGCACCACGCACACGGCCCTGATGCGGTGCTGCGAATCTTCCGAAAGCCGCGCGCCAATCACGCCGGCATCGACCGGATGACGCCAGTCGCCCTCGATGTAATCCACTTCCAGCCCCAGCCGCCCGGCAAGCTTGCGCCACAGGCTGGCGAAGTGGCCGGTCTCGACCATCAGCACGCGATCGCCCGGCGACAGCGTGTTGACTAGCGCAGCCTCCCACGCGCCGGTGCCCGACGCCGGAAAGATCACGACGGGCGACTCGGTCTGGAAGATGTGCTTCAGGCCCGACAGCACCGCCTTGCCGAGTTCACCGAACTCCGGTCCGCGGTGATCGATGGTGGGCAGGTCGATGGCGCGCAGGACCCGGTCGGGCACGTTGGTGGGTCCGGGAATCTGCAGGAAATGCCGGCCGGACGGGTGGGTGTTCAGCGTGAGCATGCGTGGCCCCAATGTGGACGGTTTGTATACCAAGGCGGCTTTGCGCGGCGGTCAGGCAGCGCGGGGCGGCCTGGCGGACTTGCGGCATGCGTCACTCTATCCCATTGTTTTTACGTCGATAACCTAGGGTATACACCCATCAAAACCACCGTGAAGACAGGTTTATAGTCTGCGAAAACAAGGGGAATTTTTGTATACCAATGCGCAGCGATCCTAGCTTCTTGCCGGATCATGCCGAGGCCGTTGCCTCGTCCGATCTCACGCCCGATTCCGCCCCGACGGCCGTCCGCGCCGCCGGCGACGGGCGCACGCTGGCGGGATCGGCGGCCGGATCCCTGCGCGAACGCATCATCCAAGGCGAATTCCCGCCCGGCACCCGGCTGAACGAACGCGCGCTGTGCGACCTGCTCGGCGTGTCGCGCACTCCGCTGCGCGAAGCGTTCCGCGTGCTGGCTGCCGAAGGCCTGGTGCAGATCGAACCCAACCGCGGCGCGCAGGTGGTCGCGCTGTCGGAAGCGAACATCCGCGAGGCCTTCGAAGTGATCGGCGGCCTGGAGGCCATGTCGTGCCGCTTTGCGTGCGAGCGCGCGACGGACGTCGAGATTGCGGAAATCCGCGCGCTGACCTACGAAATGATGGCCAGCCACGCGCGCCACGACCTGCCCACGTACTTCCGCGTCAACCGCGAGATCCACGAACGCATCAGCCTGGCCGCGCACAACAGTTTGCTCAAACAGCTTTACGACGCGCAGAACGCGCGGATCCAGAACCTGCGCTTCGTCTCGAACGAAGACCGGCAGAAATGGGATCTGGCGATGCGCGAACACATAGAAATGGCGGAGGCCCTTGCCGCGCGCGACGCGGACCGGCTGGCAGCCATCATGCGGCAGCACCTGCAGCGCAAATGCGACGCGGCGCTCAAGAGCCGGAGCGAGACGATAGATACGCAACACATGTAGTGTCATCAAGAGGAGCCTTCACCATGGCTGATAGTCGCTTCACACCTTGCTGCTTCACCCCCGCTACCCCTGCGCTGTCCTCCCGCCGTTCCACCCCGCTCAAGGCCCTGGCCGCCGCCCTGCTCGCCTGCGCCGCGTTCGCCACCCAACCGGCGCTTGCCGGCAAGAAAGACGACACCCTGCGCATGGCCTACGACCAGGCGCCGGAAAGCGTCGACCCGTACTTCAACAACGTCCGCATCGGCGTCATCATCGCCGCCAACGTGTGGGACACCCTGCTCTACCGCGACCCCGTCACCAATGAGTACAAGGGCCAACTCGCCAAAAGCTGGAAACAGGTCGACGACAAGACCATGGAGTTCGAGCTGCGCGAAGGCGTCAAATTCCACAACGGTGAAGAGTTCGACGCAGACTCTGTGGTCTACACGCTGAACTACGTGGCCGATCCGAAGAACAAGGCCGTCACGCAACAGAACGTGTCGTGGATCGACAAGGTCGAGAAGATCGACAAGTACAAGGTGCGCCTGACCACCAAAGAGCCCTTCCCCGGCGCCAAGGAATACCTGTCCACCACGGCCGCCATTCACCCGGCGAAGTATTACCAGGAGGTCGGCCCCAAGGGCATGAACGCCAAGCCGGTGGGCTCGGGTCCGTACAAGGTCGTCGACTACCAGCCTGGCAAGTCCATCACGCTGGAACGCAACGCCGACTATTTCAAGGATTCGCCCAAGGCGCAGCCCAAGATCGGCAAGGTCGTCATCCGTTTCATCCCCGACCGCCAGACGCAGATGGCCGAGGTCATCTCGGGCGGCGAAGACCTGATCATGAGCGTGCCCAAGGACCAGGCCGAACAGCTGGGCGGCATGCCGAACCTGCAGATGGTCACGGGCAACACCATGCGCATCGTGTTCATGCAGATGAACATCCTGGAAGGCACGCCCGCGCCGCAGCTGAAGGACGAGCGGGTGCGCCGCGCGATCATCCACGCCATCGACCGCGAATCCATGCTCAAGAACATCGTGGGCGAAGGCGGCGGGCTCATCAACACCATCTGCACGCCGTCGCAAGTGGGCTGCACGCAGGAAGGCGCGCCGACCTACAAGTACGATCCCGCGCAGGCCAAGAAGCTGCTGGCCGAAGCGGGCTACCCGAATGGCTTTGATATCGACATCGTCGCGTACCGCGAACGCAACCAGACCGAAGCCATCATCAACTACCTGCAGGCCGTCGGCATCCGCGCCAAGCTGAACTTCCTGCAGTACGCCGCGATGCGCGACATGATCCGCGCGAACAAGGCGTCGCTCACGCACCAGACGTGGGGCTCGAACCTGGTGAACGACGTGTCGGCGTCCACGCCGGTGTACTTCGCCTTCGGCAGCGACGACATCACGCGCGACCCGAAGGTGCGCGACCTGCTCAAGAAGGGCGATACCACCATCGAACCCGGGCCGCGCAAGGCGGCTTACAAGGAGGCGCTGGACATCATCGCGGAGAAGGCCTACGCCGTTCCCCTGTGGACGCTGCCCGCCTACTACGTCGCCACCAAGGACGTGAACTTCAAGCCCTACTCGGACGAGCTGGTGCGCTTCTGGGACATGAGCTGGAAGTAAGGCGCGGTCCGCGCCGGGCGGGCTTCGCAAACGCCCGGCGCTGCTGAACAGAGAGGAAGTCCTATGCTTTATTTCACGCTGAGGCGCCTGGGCCTGGCGGCGCTGGTGGCGCTGACCGTGTCGATCCTGGCGTTCCTGCTGCTGCACCTGTCGGGCGACCCGGCGCTGGCGCTGGCCGGCGAAGGCGCGCGGCAGGCCGACATCGACATGATCCGCAAGACCTACGGCCTGGACCGCCCGATCATCGTCCAGTACGCCGACTGGCTCTGGCACATCCTGCAGGGCGACTTCGGGACGTCGGTGTACTTCAAGACCGAGGCCGGGCCGCTGATCCTGTCCAAGCTGGCGACCACGCTGAAGCTGGGCATGGCGGCGCTGGCGTTTGCGCTGTGCATCTCGATTCCGCTGGGCGTGCTGGCCGCGCTGTACAAAGGCAGCCTGATCGACCGCGTCTGTCTGGCGATCGCCGTACTGGGCCAGGCGCTGCCGAACTTCTTCTTCGCGCTGATCCTGATCATGCTGTTCTCGATCTCGCTGCGCATCCTGCCGGTGTCGGGCAGCGGCACGTGGCAGCACTTCGTCATGCCTGCGATCGCGCTGGGCTATTACGTCGCGCCGGCGTTCATGCGCCTGATCCGCGCCGGCATGATCGAGGTGCTGAGCGCCGACTACATCCGCACCGCGCGGGCCAAGGGGCTGCCCGCCCGCAAGGTCATCTTCAAGCACGCCCTGCGCAACGCCATCGTGCCGGTGGTCGCGCTGGCCGCCGTGCAACTGGGCTACCTGCTGGGCGGCTCGGTGGTCATCGAGACCATCTTCGCGCTGGACGGCCTGGGATATCTGGCCTATCAGAGCATCACGTACAAGGACTATCCGGTCATGCAGCTGATCGTGCTGCTGCTGTCGGTGCTGTATGTGCTGCTGACGCTTGCCGCCGATGTGGCCAACGCGTGGCTCGATCCGCGCATCCGGGTGTCCTGACATGAACACGCCTACGCTCACCCCCGCCACCCCCGCCGCGGCCCCGCTGGAACTGTCCGCCTCCACGCTGCGCTGGCGCCGCCTGCGGCGCAACAAGGCGCTGCTGGCCGGCGGCGGCATCCTCTTCGTCATCGTGCTGATCGCGCTGCTGGCGCCGTGGATCTCGCCCCACGATCCCTATTTCCAGGATCTGGCCTACCGCACCGCTCCGCCCGTCTGGTACGAAAAAGGCACCTGGCTGCACCCGCTGGGCACCGACCAGCTGGGACGCGACTACATGTCCCGCCTGTTCTACGGCGCACGCATCTCGCTCTTGATCGGCATCAGCGTCGCGCTCATCTCGGGCCTGATCGGCACGGCGATGGGCATGGCGGCCGGCTACTTTGGCGGCAAGGTCGACATGGCCGTGTCGTTCCTCATCACCACGCGCCTGTCCATGCCGGTGATCCTGGTGGCGCTGGCTACCGTGGCCATCGTCGGCGGCTCGCTGTGGGTGGTGATCCTGGTGCTGGGCCTGCTCAAGTGGGACCGCTACGCCGTCGTGATGCGCAGCGCCACGCAGCAGGTGCGCTCGCTGGAGTACGTGGCTGCCGCGCAGGCCGCCGGCGCCAGCACCTGGCGCATCGTCTGGGGCGAGGTCCTGCCCAATGTCGTGCCGCAGCTCATCGTGATCGCCACGCTGGAGGCCGCCAGCGCGATCCTGCTGGAAGCCTCGCTGTCCTTCCTGGGCCTGGGCGTCCAACCGCCGCTGCCGTCGTGGGGCTTGATGATCTCCGAGGCCAAGGCCTACATGTTCTTCTCGTTCTGGCTGATCGCCATTCCCGGGTCGGCGCTGGCGCTCTTGATCTTCGCGATCAACCTGGCCGGCGACGGACTGCATCAACTCCTGACGCCTGAAGAGAGGGCCTGAGCATGAACGGCACCGATATCGTCCTGGACGTCCAGGGACTGACCGTCGACATCGCCACGCCACGCGGGCCGCTGCACGCGGTGCGCGATGTGTCGTTCCAGGTCAAGCGCGGCGAAACGCTGTGCCTCGTGGGGGAATCGGGCTGTGGCAAGTCCATGACCTCGCTGGCCATCATGGGTCTCTTGCCCAAGGCCGCCCGGCGCAGCACGCGCCGGCTGGCGGTGCTGGGCGAGGATCTGTCAAAAGCCCGCGGGCGGCGCGTCAACGCGCTGCGCGGCAGCAAGATGGCGATGATCTTTCAAGAGCCCATGACGGCGCTCAACCCCGCCTACGCCATTGGCGAACAGCTCACCGAACACTACATCCACCACTGCAAGGCGAGCAGCCAGCAGGCGCGGGACCGCGCGGTGGAACTGCTGGAAAAGGTCGGCATCGCCTCGGCCGGCCAGCGGCTGGGGCAGTATCCCCATCAGTTGTCCGGCGGACTGCGTCAGCGCGTGATGATCGCGATGGCGCTCATGTGCGGCCCTGAGCTCTTGATCGCCGACGAGCCCAGCACCGCGCTGGACGTCACGATCCAGGCGCAGATCCTGCGGCTGCTGGCCGACCTGCAGGCGGAACTGGGCATCGCGATGGTGCTGATCACGCACGATCTGGGCGTCGTCGCGCGCATCGCGCGGCAGGTGGCCGTGATGTATGCGGGGCAGATCGTCGAGGAAGGCCCCGTCGCCGACATCTTTGCGACGCCGCATCACCCCTACACGCAAGGGCTGCTGGGCTGTATCCCCGTGCCTGGCCGCACGGCGCCGGGCGAAGCGCTGGGCACCATACCCGGCGTGGTGCCGTCGCTGGTCGGCGACTTGCGCGGCTGCGCCTTTGCCGACCGCTGCCGCTACGCGCAGCCGCAATGCCGGCAGGCCGTTCCCGTCCACGGCCAGGCGACTGGCCAGCAATGGCGCTGCATCCTCAGCGCCGAAGGAGTCCCGGCATGAGCGCGCTGCTGCAAGCCGATGGCGTCAGCCGCCAATTCACGGTGCGCGCCGGCATGTTCCGTCCGCGAAGCACGCTGCACGCGGTCAATGGCGTGGACCTGGCGGTTGACCGGGGCGCGGTGCTGGGCATTGTGGGCGAGTCCGGCTGCGGCAAGTCCACCCTCGCGCGCATGCTGCTGGGGCTGACGCCGCCGACCGAAGGCGCCATCCGCCTCGACGGCCAGGACATCCGGCAGATGGACCGGCGCGCCCTCGCCCGGCGCGTGCAGCCCATCTTCCAGGACCCGTATTCGTCGCTGAATCCGCGCCGCTCCATTGCGTCGATCGTGTCGCTGCCGCTGGAGGTGCATGGCATCCCGAACCCGAAGATGCACAAGGCGATCGACATGCTCGAGCGCGTGGGCCTGCCGCCGCGGCTGGCCCACAATACGCCCGGGCAGCTGTCCGGCGGCCAGCGCCAGCGCGTGGCCATTGCGCGCGCGCTGGTCATGCAGCCCGAGCTCGTCATCTGCGACGAACCCACCTCCGCGCTGGACGTGTCGGTGCAGGCGCAGATCATGAACCTGCTGATGGACCTGCGGCGCGACTTCAACCTGACGTATGTGTTCATCAGCCACAACCTGGCGGTGGTCGAACACATCGCCACCCACGTGGCCGTAATGTACCTGGGCCGCGTGGTGGAATCCGCGCCCACCGCCCGGCTCTTTCACGACCCGCGCCATCCCTACACGCAGGCGCTGCTGGCGTCGGTGCTGACGCCTGAACCCGGGCTGGGCATCCCCGACATGGGGCTGGGCCTGTCGTTCCCCGACCCGCTGCACCCGCCATCCGGCTGCCCGTTCCATCCGCGGTGCCAGCACGCGATGGCGCAATGCAAGACCGAACGGCCCGCATTGACCGTGCGGGAAGGCGCGCTGGTCGCCTGTCACCTCTATCCGCCCGTCCCCTCGACTTCCAATGGAGCCACCCAGCCATGACCCGCGCACACGCCATCGCCCAGGCGGAACACTGCTTTGATTCCGGCGCCTTCCGCACGCTGTTGGCGCGCCGATTGGCGCTGCCCACGGAAAGCCAGAACCCCGAACGCGCCGCCGTGCTGGCGGACTATCTGCAGGATGAGATCCGTCCGGCGTTCGAGGCCCTGGGATTCACCTGCCGCACCCTGACGCATCCGAAGGCGCTGGCGCCGTTCCTGTACGCCGAACGCATCGAGGACCCGGCCCTGCCCACGGTGCTGGGCTACGGGCACGGCGATGTGATTCGTGGTCTGGAACGGGAATGGAAGGAAGGCCTGTCGCCGTGGTCGCTGACCGAGGCCGAAGGCCGCTGGTACGGCCGCGGCATTGCCGACAACAAGGGCCAGCACACCATCAACATGGAGGCGCTGCGGCTGGTGCTGGAGACGCGCGGCAAGCTCGGCTTCAACGCCAAATACCTGATCGAGATGGGCGAGGAAACCGGCTCGATGGGGCTGCGCGAACTGTGCACCGAGCACCGCGACCTGCTGGCCGCCGACCTGCTGATCGCCTCGGACGGCCCGCGCCTGAGCGCCAACCGCCCCACCATCTTCCTGGGCGCGCGCGGCAGCCTGAATTTCGACCTCACGATCGAGGCTCGCGCTGGCGGACATCATTCGGGCAACTGGGGCGGACTGATCTCCAATCCCGGCCTGCAGCTGGCCCACGCGATCGCCAGCATCGCCTCGCCCGTTGGTCAGATCCGCATCCCGGAATGGGTGCCGAAGGAACTGCCGCCGGCCGTGCGGCGCGCGCTGGCCGACTGCCAGGTCGACGGCGGCACGGACGGCCCCGAGATCGAACCGGATTGGGGCGAGCCCGGTCTGTCGCCCGCCGAACGCGTGTTCGGCTGGTGCTCGTTCGAGGTGCTGGCCTACAAGACCGGCAACCCCGACACGCCCGTCAACGCCATCCCGCCGCGCGCCTGGGCGCGCTGCCAGTTGCGCTTTGTGGTGGGCGTCGACCCGGACGACCTGATTCCGGCCCTGCGCCGCCATCTGGACAGCCACGGCTTTCCGATGGTGAAGATCTCGCTGACCCGCGAATCCATGTTCCGCGCGACCCGCATCGACCCGGACGACGCCTGGGTGCGCTGGGCCGTGGACTCGCTGGAACGCACCTCTGGCCAGAAGACCGCGCTGCTGCCCAACCTGGGCGGCTCGCTGCCCAACGACATCTTCACCGACGTGTTGGGCCTGCGCACGATCTGGGTGCCGCACTCCTACCCCGGCTGCTCCCAGCATGCGCCCAACGAGCACCTGCCGCCGGAACTGCTGCGGCAGGCGCTGGGGCTGATGACCGGGCTGTACTGGGACCTCGGCGCGGGCGGCACGCCGGAGATCAGAAGTCCCAGATGACCGGCACCCAACGGAACGCGTTGCCTTCCACGGCGACGCGTCCCACCGAGGGAAACGGCAGGTGCGCCGCCACGAGCAGACCCTTGTTTTCGGCCAGTTCGTTGAACAGCGCGAAGCGCACGCGGGCCGATTCCTCGGGGTCGTGCTCGAAGCCGTTGTGCCATTCGGGATGGTCGAAGGCCACCGGGAACACGGCATCGCCCGCAAACGTCAGGCGCTCGCCGCCGGAGATCAGGTCGACGACACAGTGGCCGGGCGTGTGGCCGCCGGTATGGCGCACGATGACGCCCGGCGCCACTTCGTGGCGGTCTTCGAAGACGCGGATCTGATCGCGGTACGTTTCATAGAAGCTGGTCGCCGTCGAGCGCAGCACGGCGGGCACCGGCTTGGGCATGACCGTCTGCGAAAAGTCGGGCGAGGTCCAGAACGCCACTTCGGTCGCATTGACGTGGATGCGCACATCTTTGCGCAGGCGCTCCTTCACGCCGGGGACCAGCAGGCCGCCCACGTGGTCCATGTGCATGTGGGTGATGATGACGTCCGTCACGGACTCCAGCGGAATGCCCGCAGATTGCAGCCGCTGCGGAAACTGGCCCGCGCGCGGAAAGCCCGAGAACTGGCCGCCCAGCCCCGCGTCGATGAGGATGGTCTGGTCACCGCTGCGCGCGACCATCACGTTCAGCGGCCAATCGAAGGCGTCCGGCGGCATGAACATGTGATCGAGCCAGTTGGCCAGATCGGCCGGGTCGGCATTGGTGGCCATCGTCGACGTGGGCAGCGGCAACACGCCGTCGCTGACGACCAGCGCATCGATATCGCCCACCTGCACGGCGTAGCGGGATGGCACCAGATCGATGGCCTGGTGGGTGATGGGGTCCAAAGTGTCTGCGGAAAACATGGCGGAATCTCCTTGAAGGCGGCCGGTTGATCCGGCCGGAAACCGGCGCCCTCGCGCCGGGTCGTTGCGTGGCGGCGCGTGCGTCAGCCGCGCAGGAAAGCCAGCAGATCGGCGTTGATGCGGTCCTGCAGGGTGGCCGTCAGGCCATGCGGGGCGCCGGGGTAATAGATCGCCTGCGCGTTCTTCACCAGACGCACGGCCTTCTTGGCCGAGTCGTGGATCGGCACGATCTGGTCGTCTTCGCCGTGCATGAACAACGTGGGCACGTCGATCTTCTTCAGGTCTTCGGTGAAATCCGTTTCCGAGAACGCCTTGACGCACTCGTAGGCGTTCTTCTGGCCGCTCTGCATGCTCCACAGCCAGAACTGGTCCAGCTGGCCCTGCGACACCTTCGAACCCGGGCGATTGGCGCCGTAGAACGGCACGGCCAGATCCTTGTAGAACTGCGAGCGATCGCCCGCCACGCCGTCGCGGATGCCGTCGAATACCGACAGCGGCAGGCCTTCCGGATTGGCGGCCGACTTCAGCATCACCGGCGGCACCGCGCCGATCAGCACAGCGCGCGACACGCGCTTCGTGCCGTGCCGGCCGATATAGCGCGCCACTTCGCCGCCGCCGGTGGAGTGGCCCACCATCGCGATGCTCTTGACGTCCAGCGCCTCGATCAACTGCGCCAGATCGTCGGCGTAGGTGTCCATGTCGTTGCCGTTGGACGGCTGCGAAGAACGCCCATGGCCGCGGCGGTCATGCGCAATCACGCGAAAGCCATTGCGCGCCAGGAAGTGCAGTTGTCCGTCCCACGCATCCGCGTTCAGCGGCCAGCCGTGCGAGAACGTAACGACCGGGCCGGCGCCCCAGTCCTTGTAGTACAGCGTCGTGCCGTCTTTGGTGACGAAGGTGTTGCTGTTCATGGGAGTGCTCCGTTGGGGTTGGGAATTGCGCTGCGGGGCTGCTTGTGCGCCGATGGCAATGGCGCTGCCAGCCAGGAGCGCGCTGCCGGCAAGCAGCGTGCGCCGGGCGGCGTTATACGAGTCGTTCATGGGGATCCTCAAGGTCGGAAGAGACAGTGAGGGCATCGTAGGACTGCGCCCGCAAGCGCGGTAGACACGGCGCGGGAAGCACGATGTTGTGCGATGCGCACCAATGCCGGCGGGAGGTTGCCGGCGTGCGCGAGACAGGCGCTATTCGGGCAGCGCCGAATCCCGATACGCCACGGCGATCATCGCCGTCAGCACGAAGGTCATGGCGACGCACGCCACTGCGCCCAACACGCCCTGCAGCGCCTGCACGCCCACGTAGTCGTACATCAGCGGGAGCAGATCGTTGGTGGCATGCGCGGCCAGGACCAGCAACACCAGGAACCCCAGCATCAACGGCCAGCGTGGATAACGCATCGCGACGCGCACCGCGCCAAAGCCATATTCGCCGGTGACCGCGACGCGTGGCAGGCTTACGCCGTACACGGCCAGCCCGTACAGCACGGGCACCCACACCACCACCAGCAGCGCGATCAGCACGCCGTAGAACAGCGGTTCGTTGGCGCCGCCCATCAGCATGTACAGCACATACGGCAGATCGCCGGTGGCGCGCGCAAGCGCCATGACGCCAACCACCAGCCCGCCCAGCAGCACCAGATGCCGGGCTTCCGGGTTGCCGCCGCGCGGCGCGGCCGCATGCGCGGTCTCGCCAAGCAGGATGACCCGATGCCAGGCGTAGGTGGTGCGCGCGAGGGCGATCAGGCAGACGAGCGCCAGCGCGAGGATCAGCCAATCCACAAGCCCGTACAGCCGGGACGTCATCAGCGCAAACGGCAACGTCAGCGTGAACACGGCCAGTGACCACGGCGCGGCGGCCAGCATGGCGCGGCCGTGCTGCCTGATGACGCCCACTGTCGCGGCGATGAAACGACCTGCTCCGGGTTTGCTGGACACGAGACTCCCTTGCTCAGAAATGATGGTGCTCGTTTATACCGCACGCAGCCTATTCACCCGATCCCATGTCGCGCATCTCGGTTACCCTTGCGGACCTTTTCTTTCTACCGAGTCTTCATGAAGTCGCTTCCCCTTGCATTGGCTGCCTTTGCCACCGCCCTGCTGCCCACGCTGGCCCACGCCGCGTACACGCCCACCGAGATCGAACGGGCGGTGCTCGAGTACGGCATACGCGAAGAACATGATGCCTTGCTCCGGGCCGACTGGCGCCTGCTGGGCCGGATGATGGACATATCGCGTGTGGACCCCGCGGATATCTCGGACATGTACGCCAAGGGTCCGACGGACAAGGCGCCGGCCGTGATCGAAGATTCCTTCGTGTTCAAGGCGACGATCGATGCGGCAGCGGCGAAGGCCGGCGTCGTGACGTTCGCCGGCACCCGCGGGGCCACCGTCCGCGCCACGCTGCCGGCAGGCGCGAAGTCCGCCAACGACCTGATGTTGACCTGCGCCAAGCTGGCCTTTGCCGATGGCGTCGCCACGTTCTCGCAGTGCCAGAACTGGACGCCCGTCGCCGAGAAAACCGTTGCGGATTTTCGCGCCGACATCGCCGAATTCCTGCAAGGCAAGCCCGCGAAGAAGTACGTGGCCAAGTTCGTGATCGACTACTTCGTCGTCGCGGGCGACATGCCGGCCAAGGCCGGCTGCCCCGACGACCGCAAGGCCTGCGACGAGGCGATCCGCAAGACCGACATGACGCGCGCGGGCTATCAGGCCGTGACGGAGCGCCTGAACGCGGCGGGCGTGCAGACCGGGCGGTAAGCCTTTCAGGCCATTCCTGCGTGCCCTCCATTGCGGGCGCGCAGGCAGCCGCCACACAGGCGGCGCCCAGCGTCACTAGTCCCGAGGCGTTCAGCTGCGGCCGGGCTCCGTCCTGGCCGCAGCGGCGTTGGCCTGCGTTTCGGCCTGTACTTCGGCCTCCGCCTCGGCCTCGGCCCGAGCCTCCAGCTCATTGCCCAGCACCTCGGCCGAATCCTCGTTGCTGGCTTCCGGCTTCAGGCGGCGGCGCGTATGGCCCGCGGCGCGCGCGCTGTCGCCCTCGTCCGCACGCTCGGCCTGCACGTGCACATTGGCCGCAGGCGCGTAGCCGCGCTTGTCCTGACCGAAGTAGACCACCGTGTGCGGGTACGGCAGCTCGATGCCTGCGGCGTCGAAGTGCTTCTTGAGCAGGCGGTTGTAGCCGCGCTGCACCGCCCACTGCATGCCCGGCGTGGTCTTGATGAGGATGCGGATGGTCACGCCCTTGTCGTTGACCGCCGTGACGCCCGCCACCGTCATGTCTTCCAGGATCTCCGGTCCAAGCACCGAATCGGTCATCAGCTCGGCAAACGCCGCACGCAGATGCTCGATGGCGTCGTCCACGCTTTCGCGGTGGGCAATCGTGTATTCACCCAGGTGATACGAGAAATCGCGCATGTGGTTGGCCACCACGTCCACCGACGAGAACGGCACCAGATGGTAGCCGCCGTCCAGCGTGCGGATGCCGACCGAGCGGATGGTCATCTTCTCGACCGTGCCGAACACGCCGGCCACCTGCACCACGTCGTTCTCGTTCATCCCGTTCTCAAGCTGGATGAAGACGCCGGTGATGATGTCCTGCACCAGCTTCTGCGCACCAAAACCGATGGCCAGACCGACCACGCCAGCACCCGCGATCAGCGGGCCGACGTCGATGCCGATCTGCGACAGCAGCACCATCAGCGTCATCGTCACAATGACGATCAGCGCAGCGTTGCGGAACAGCGCCAGCAGCGTGCGTTCGCGCGCGCTGGGCATGCCACGCTCTTCGCTTTGGCTGAGGCGATGCTCGATGATGCTGGCGATCACCGTCCAGGCCAGCATGGCGATCATCAGGACGATCACGATGTTCAGCACCACCTTGATCGCGGCGGCGCCCGCGTCCGACGCCAGCCAGCGCGACAGGTCAAAGGCCTGCCACGCGTCCAGGATCAGCAGCACGATGATGATGCGGATGATCCAGCCAACCACCTTCAGCGCAGCCGGCACGTACGCGTTGACGCGTGCCTCCAGCAGCGGCAAGCGCCGCCGCAGGTCGTCCGACAGGCGGATCGGCTTGGCCAGCACCGCGTTCAGCAGCAGGATCAGCAGGCTGCCCACGCCGATGACCAGCAGCGTCTGCGCCGTGGCGCGCGCCATGAACGGCAGCGCATCGGTCGGGTCGACCTGGCTGACCACAAGCAGGATCGTGAAATAGAGGATGCCCAGCACGTGCCAGATGCGCGACAGCAGCCGCAGCCGGGATCCCATGAATGTGGCCGCGCCCGCGGCCCGGCGGTCCAGCCGTTCGCGGACCGCCTGCCGGTTATGCCAGATGACGCGTACGGCGTAGATGTACACCGCCAGCATGATGAGCATCGTAGTCAGCCGGCCCAGCGCCGGCGACAGCGCTGCCGCCATCACGGGTCCGACCACCAGCGTGCCGTAACCCGCAGCCGCCACGATGCGCACCAGCCACGCGTTCCAGTACTTCGCCAGTTCGTCCGACATCGGCAACAAGCGCAGATGCGGATGGCGCACGGCGAACACCGTGCGGATCAGCACCTTCACAATCTCCACCGCCACGAAGGCCTGCAGGAACAGCGAGGCCAGTCCATCCAGCGTGCCGCGCCCCGGCGTGCTCCACAGCGCCGCCGCGCCGCCTGCCATGGCGGCCAGCAAGACGACGGCGACGTCGATCGCCAGCGCACCCACGATCGCGCCCGCGCGGCGGGTCAGCACCTTCATGGAAGCCGGCTTGCCCCAGACGGGGACCGACCCGGTTTCGCAACCGTGCTCGGCCACCCAGCGGTCGATCCGCGTATAGATGCGCATGGCGATCATGCGCAGCAGGATGAAGGCGATGATGGTGGCCGCGGCAGCCAGCGCCAGCGGCAGCAACGCGCTGCGCGCCGTGCCGCTGTCCATGCGCAGATTCTGGCCCGAGGCCAGCGCGCGCATGTCGTCAACGCCCTGCCCCATGTCGGCCGCGACCCCGGTCAGGAACTGCTGAACGCCATTGGCCATGCGCTCTTGCAACGTCGGCTCGGCGGGGGTGGCGGGCGTCGGTTTCGCCGTCGCGGTCTTGGCTGGCGTAGCGCCAGCGGCGGCCGGTTTGTCACTGGCCGCCTGCGCGCGCAGCTGGTCGATCAGGGCTTGGCGCGCTTGGGGGTTGTCCAGCAGATCGGCCAGCGCGGCGGGCGTCAACGCCGAGGCCGCGGGGGCCGGCTCAGCCGCCGCCGCGGGGGTCAGCAGCGGAAAAGCTGCCATGGCCGGAGCGTGCCAGAGGATCGATAAACAACTCAACATCGCTGCCAACAGCCAGGCCGCCAGCCAGGGCCTTTCCCGTCTGCGCCGCCAGGAGACGGCGGCATGGTGGCGGGAGTGAAGGGATCGGGATGCTGTCGTTGCGGATCGAACCACTAATAAATCTCCTGTGCGATCAGGGCATGGACGCCATAGGTAAAAAGAGAAGCCGGCGACTGCGGGAGACCGGCTTGGGCAAAGGGCACATGATAAAGCCCCGAGTCTGTCCCCTTTAGCGGTGGCCTCCTCTTATCGCTGGAAGCAATAAACAAGCGGCGATTAATTCGTTGGTCCGGACGGCTTGAGTGTTTAGAGTCCAACGCCGCCATGCCCGCGCCGCATTCCGACAGGCGCGCGCCCAACCACGAGTCCGCTTCATGACCACCCGATTCCAAGCTGCACGCCGCAACACCCTGCTCGCCCTTGCTCTGGCCGTCACCGGCATGGGCGCCGCGCAGGCCGACCAACGCGTCATCCGCATCGTCGTGCCCTACGGCACCGGCGCAGTCCAGGACACCATCGCCCGCGCGATCGGTGACGAACTGGGCCGCGCGCTGGACGCCTCCATCGTGATCGAAAACCGCGCCGGCGCCGGCGGCACCGTGGGCACCGCCCAGGTCGCCCGCGCCAAGCCCGACGGCAACACCCTGGTGCTTGCCGCCGCCAGCCACAACATCGCCGGGTATCTGTATAAGAACCTCAGCTACGACCCCTACAAGGACTTCACGGGTGTCGCCTACATCGGCAACACCGGCTACATCATCCTTGCGTCCGCCTCGCTGAACGCCAAGAACACCGCCGAATTCATCCAGGCCGTCAAAGCCAAACCCGGCGCTTTCGATTACGCGTCGGCCGGCAACGGCAGCGCCTCGCACCTGGGGATGGCGTCGTTCCTGACCGCCGCCGGCGCGCAGATGCAGCACATCCCCATGAAGTCCACCGGCGACGCCGTGACCGAACTGCTGGCCGGCCGCGTTCAGGCCGTCACCGCCGCCACCATCGGCGTGACCGCATACCGCAACGACCCGCGCGTCACGTTCCTGGCCTACACCGGCAAGACCCGTTCACGCTTCGCGCCGGATCTTCCTACCGTCGCCGAAAGCGGCCTGCCCGGCTACGCCTTCGATTCCTGGCTCGGTTTGCTCGCCCCCGCCGGCATCGCCGCGGCCGACCGAGACAAGATCAATACCGCGGTCAACAAGGTGCTGGCCGACCCGAAGGTGCAAGCGCGATTGGCTTCGCTGGGCGTCGAAGCTGAAGCTAAGTCTGCCGCGCAGTTTCAGGCGTTGCTGAAGGCGGATTTTGAAGCGGCAGGAAAGGTGGTGAGCGCTTCCGGGGCGCGGGTGGAGTAGACCCTGATTCTTCGTTAAGCCAAGGTGTCGATCAGGTGTTGATGCGGATCAGCACCCGAAGCCACCGGTCCGGTTTCGGGTCGCACGGGGCACGGCTTTACCGGTTCAAGGGTGTACACGAGCTGTTCCACGACATTGGTCATGGAACAGCGGGCTTCAAAACGTGCCTGTTCGTCCAGATCCCGATAGGCCGAAAAATAGAAGAACGAAATCTTTCGGGTCTTGAATTCGATGCCCAATTCGCTATTGGCCGAATAGTGAAGGCCCCAGTGGGGACAGCTGGGGGTCTGATACTGATTCTTGGGCAAAAACAACCATCCCCCGGACACCGCAGGAAGCGTAGCCACATTTTGTGACGCCTAAGCGATCACATGATGCATCCCACTGCAGGGGGCCGTCGTCCTCACACGCCCGGTTGGCGCCCAGGCGGATGATGCAAAGGACGTTTCAAGCTTCGGGTCGCCGACGCATCCCGTCGAGCAATAAATCCGTAATGAACTCCGCCACCGCCTGCTGCCTTGCCGCGTCGGGCAGCAGCCGAGCGAAACGTTCGATGATGGCAATGAGCGACTGACCGAACCACTCGGGCGAAATCTCCGGGCGGAATAGTCCCGCCTGCTGCTCCGACCGGACGTTCTCGGCGATCAGGATCACCAGCTCGTCTTTCAGCGCCTCGGCCGCCTCGGCCTGGAAGAAGCCGATGCGCGTGAGATTTGGATCTTCCTGCAGGATGGCAAGCAACGTCCCGATACCCTGCCGGATGCGGTTGACCAGCGCTTCGCCCTGCAGGTGGCCCGGCAGGCGGGCCTCGCTGATCGCCCGGCGCAGCCGCTGCGCGAATAGCCCCACCAGCTCGTCGTAGGCCGCTTGCTTGCTGGTGAAGTATTGATAGAACACGGGCTGGGTCACGCCGGCGCGGGCAACGATATCGCTGACGCGGGTGTGCTGGAATCCCCGTTCGGCGAATTCGGCCGCGGCGACTGCCAAAAGTTGTAGCCGTGTGCGCTCTCCCTTGGTGAGACGCCTGTCCTGCGGTGCCGAATCGGGTAGTGCCATGATCATCGCGGAAAAATACTACCTATCCACGCTTTCCGCCACTGCGACAAGCGCAAATTGCCACACTTCGGTCCAGGCGGCGGTTCTTCCTTAGCGTCTTGTCACAGTACTGAAATCAGTTGAAATCCCCGTATCGCTTGAGACACCTAATCCGCGCGCCCCAGCAGTAAAGTACGTCTATCGTCCGGCGGCCGGCACAGTGCCGCCGCCGGATGGCTCAGGAGCAAGATCATGAAGCGGTTTACAGGCCGGGTGGCCATTGCGGCGTTGGCGCTGGCGGTTGCTGGTGCGCCGGCAGTGGCTGGCGGGCGTGGCGGAAATTGGGGCGGCCATGGAGGGGGTTATGGCGGCGGCTATCACCACTATCACGGCGGCGGTGGAAGCAGTTCCAGCGGCTGGTGGATCGGCGGCGCCTTTGCACTGGCGACGGTCGGACTGCTGCTGGCGGCCAATTCGGGGCCGTCCTATGTGCAGACCGGGGTTTACTCATCGGGGGTGGGCTACACGAGCCCGCCGCTGTACGCCGCGCCCGTGTACGGCACGACGGTCTATGAAGCCGCGCCGGTCTACACCGCCCCGGTTTACGAAGCGCCGCCCGTTGCCTATTCCACACCAGTGCCCCAGTACGCGCCCGTACAGTACGAGTCCGCGCCCCCGGTCAATGTCGCCCAGGCGAACGCCACCACCGACTGCCAGCGTTGGGCCATGAACCAGAGCGGTTACGATCCTGCCACCATCACCCAGTGGACCACCCAGATCATGGTGGATACGTATAACCGCGCGCTGGATTCCTGCATGACCAGCCGCGGATATCGCGCCAACTGAGAGGCGTGATCGCGGGTTTCGCCGGCTGACCTCACGCGCCGGCTCGCACGTGCAGCATGCCGGCGCGCCGGCCGCCGCGCTTCAGCGGCGCCAGCCGCGCCAGGCAAATATCACGCCGGCGGCCAGGAGCAGACCGGCCGGCAGCACCCAGACAAAACCTGAGTCCGTATAGACGACCTGTTCAATAGGATCGTAGTAGCGGCCCAACTCGTTGAATTCCCACCGCAGGTACTGCGCGTACCAGGCGTAGAAGCAGACGGCGGACAGGGCCAGGCTTATCAGGGCGGCCACGCGGGCAAACACCACACTGCGATGGGTGCGAACGGCCCCCTTCCAGGCCAGGTAACCGCATCCGGCCACCCCGGCCAACACCATCCAATCGCCGACCTCAGCGAGCATCATCCGCCTCCAGTTCGGCCAGGAATGCCGCCGCGTCGGCCCACTGATGCTCGCTGAAGACGTGCACCCCCGCGCCGCGCAGCAATTGCGCGGTCACGCCCATGCCGGGCTGACGGCGGCCCGCGAAATGGCCGTCGTAGACGTAACTGCTGCCGCAGGACGGACTGCCCTCTTTCAGGACGGCCATACGAATCCCTCGCGCTTGCGCTGCCGCCAGCGCCTCGTGCGCGCCGCGCACGAAAGGCGCCGTCACGTCGTCGCCCGTCACCGCCACGACACGGGCACGGCCCGCCAACACCGAAGCGGCGTTTTCGCCCGGGTCGATCTCCGCCGGGGGCCGCGGGATCGGCATGCCGCCCGCCACCTCGGGACAGACGGCCACGACACGGCCTTCTTCCCGCCAGCGCGCCAGGATGGCATCGCCATGGGGCACGCCGCGTCCGTCGTAACGCACGGGGTTGCCCAGGAGGCAGGAACTGATCAGAACACGATGCATGGGCAGGTGAAATCGGTAGATGAGCGGCCGCGGGCGGCGCGGCCAGGCAGGTCACACCAGCCGGCCCCGCAAGCAAACGGCGCACAAGGCGCCGTCTGAAGCGTTCGTCAGTGCTGCCTGACGGCGGGCCGGGCCGATCGCGACGTCAAGCCGCGTCGGTTTTCTTCGCGGTCTTGCGCGGCGCCGTCTTGCGGGCCGTTGTCTTGCGCGCCGCTGTCTTGCGCGCCGGTTCAGGGGCCGGGGCGGTCTCGGCGGCGGGCGCCGCCAGCGTTTCCGCTTGGGCCGACGGGCTCTCCGATTTGGATGGCGCCTTGGCCGTGGTCTTGCGGGCACTGCGGGCGGGTTTGGCGGCGGACTTGGCGGAAGCAGCGTCGGAAACGGTTTCGGAGGCGGCCCGGGAAGTCACGTCCGACCGGGATCCGGCAGCCGACCGCGTCGCGCCGGCGAAGGGATCTGGCGCCTCGCCCCGGCGTTCGCGTTCGGTGTTGGCCGGCGGCGCAACGAACGTCCACTCGGCCACATTCACCACCGGCGGCGGACCGGAAACCAGCGCCGACTGCGGCGGCGGGGGCACCGGACGCTTGAAGGCAGGTGGAGCCACGTCTTCGCGCTGGCGAGCCGGCGCCTGCCCCTCGGACGAAGCTTGCCCCTCGGACGAAACCTGCGCGCCGGACGAACCCTGACGTTCCGCCTGAGCTCTCGCTTCGGCCGCACCCTGCCCTTCAGAAGCCCCCCGCCCCTCAACCGAACCTCGCGGCTGACCGGCTCCTTCCAACGACTCCGCGTGACTCGACGACCGGGCATCATCACCCGCCCTCGCGCCCCGACCACGGCGGCCCGAGCGACCCTGACGGCCGTTATCCGACTGTCTGCCGCTGCGCGCCTGCGGCGAGCCGCCGGCAGCATCGCCGCCAGCAATCTGACCTGGCGCTTCCGACACGTCCACTACCGTGCCGTCTTCCGTCTGCTGCGGCGCGTCGGGTTGTTTCCACGCATCCGCAGCCTCGGTGAATCCGTCCGGCGCGGCAGTCACGGCATCTTCCCGCTCAGTGCCTTCGCCGTGCGAGCCCGCCGTCCGACCGCCCGCCGTCTTGCGTCCGCCACGCGATTTACGTGTATTCCGGCCGCCAGCGCCCGGCGCGTCAGTGGCATCGGCCACCCCATCTGCCGCACCGCCATGCGCCTCGCCAGCCTGGGCAGAGGATGCCTCGCCCGAGCCATCACGATAGACATACGTACCCGACTTCTCTTCGCGCCCGACCTCCAGGAACCCGCGCGACTGGGCCTCTTCCAGCAGATTGCCGAACGCGCGGAAGCCATAGTAGGACTCGTTGAAATCGGGCTTGCGGCGCTTCAAGGCGTCTTTCAGGGCCGATGCCCAGATCTTGCCGCTGTCGCCACGTTCGGCCATCAGCGCCTCGAACGTTTCGACCACCATCTCGACCGCCCGCGTCTTGCGGGCGTCCTGCTCTTCCTTGCGGCGGCGCTCCTCGTCGGGCGAGCGGCGCTGGGCGCTAACGCCGCGATTGTCGCGGCGCGCCTCGGCGGTGCGCTGGCCTTCGCGGGCCAGATCGTCATAGAAAATGAATTCGTCGCAGTTGGCGATCAGCAGGTCGGACGTGGACTGTTTGACGCCCACGCCGATGACCTTTTTGTTGTTCTCGCGCAGCTTGGACACGAGCGGAGAAAAGTCGGAGTCGCCGCTGATGATGACGAAGGTGTTGACGTGGGACTTGGTGTAGCAAAAGTCCAGCGCGTCCACGACCAGGCGGATGTCCGCCGAATTCTTGCCGGACTGGCGCACGTGCGGGATTTCGATCAGCTCGAAATTGGCCTCGTGCATCGGCGCCTTGAATTCCTTGTACCGCTCCCAGTCGCAATAGGCCTTCTTGACCACGATGCTGCCTTTGAGCAGCAGGCGCTCGAGCACCGGCCGGATGTCGAACTTCTGGAATTTGGTGTCGCGCACACCCAGCGCCACGTTCTCGAAGTCGCAGAAAAGCGCCATGCTGACGTTTTCGTTGGGGTTGTTCATGTTCTCTCCAATGCCGCGGTCGGAAGGCCAGGCCCAGGCAATGCCCGGCCTTACACCGCCAGAATTCGCCCATGATATACATTTCCGCTTGGTCTCCCCCTTCATCCGCCCCGAGCCGCCATGACCGACACCCAGCCGCCGCCCGAACTCGTCACCGACCGACTGGTGCTGCGCCCCCTGTCCTTGGACGACGCCGACGCCATCCAGCGCACGTTTGCCCAATGGGAGGTCGTGCGCTTTCTGGCCGACAAGGTGCCTTGGCCATATCCCGACGATGGCGCGCGCCAATTCCTGCAACACGCCGCCCTGCCCGCCATGCGCCGCGGAACGCAATGGCATTGGTCGGTGCGCACGCGGGCGCAGCCTGACCAGCTGATCGGCGTCGTCAGCCTGATGGACGACGAGCCCGGCAATAACCGCGGATTCTGGCTGGATCCGGCGCATCAAGGGCGGGGTTACATGACCGAAGCCAGCGCGGCCGTCACGGCCTACTGGTTCAACGTGCTGGGCAAACCAGTGCTGCGCGCGCCCAAGGCCATCGCCAACACGGCCTCGAGGCGGATTTCGGAAAGCAGCGGCATGCGGCTGGTGGGCACCGAGGAACGCGGCTTCGTCAGCGGCCGGCATCCCGCCGAGATCTGGGAGATCACCCGCGAGGAATGGTTGGCGCAGCAGGACGCCACGCGGCAAGCCTAGGCCGTCCCCGATTTGCGCCCGCGAATCGTCGGCGCGCCGCCCGCCTGACTGCCCGATTAAGCCGGCGCTTACCGCCTATTTCGCCCCGCTTTCCGGCCAATTGACCGGCGCTTGCGCTGGCTAGAATTCCCGACAATCCGGCATTCCGCGCGTGGGATGCCATGTTTTCGGGCAAGATCCATGAATCCGTCTACCGTCATCGGCGCCGTTGTCGGCCTGCTCACCCTGATCATCGTGGTGGCACTGTCCGCCAACGACACCAGCCTGTACTTCAACCTGCCGGGCCTGGCGATCGTGCTGGGCGGCACCTGCGCCGCGCTGTTCATTGCGTACCCGCTGCAGGAAGTGGTGCGCGTGTTCAAACTGGTGCGCACGGTGTTCCGCAACGACCAGCACGACCAGCAGCGCGACATCGAGGAACTGGTGTCGATGGCGCAGCTCTGGATGAACGCCGACGTCCACAAGGTCGAACACGAGCTCAAGAAGGTCTCGAACCCGTTCCTGCGCACGGGCGTGCAGCTCATCATCGACAACACGCCTGAAGACCAGATCATCGAACTGCTGAAGTGGCGCGTCGCCCGCCTGCGCGCCCGCGAACAGGCCGAGGCCCAGATGTTCCGCGTCATGGCCACCTTTGCGCCCGCCTTCGGGATGCTGGGCACGCTAGTTGGCCTGATCAACCTGATGGCCGTCCTGGGCGATGGCAGCATGCAGACCATCGGCCAACAGCTGGCCATCGGCCTGATGACCACGTTCTACGGCATCCTGCTCGCCAACCTGATCTGCAAGCCGATCGCGCTGAAGCTGGAACGCCGTACGGCGCGTCGCGTGGAATCGATGAACATGGTGCTGCAAGGCATCTCGATGATGTGCGAGAAGCGCGGTCCGGCCATGGTGCGCGAGACCCTGAATTCCTTCGTCATGCACGTCGAAGACGAAATCTACGACGGCGGCGCCGACGCCAAGCCCAAGGCCAAGACGGAAGGCCAGGTCAAGCCCGGTGCAACCGCGCCGGCCGCCGGATCGCCGGCCGCCGGCTCGCCCGCCCGCGCCACCGCCGCCGCCTCCGTCTCCATCGCCCGCCCCGCTTCCGCGCGTCAATGAGCCTGATTTCCCCTTCCCTTGCGCAGCGGATCGAGCAGGCCCGCCAGGCGCAACTGCGCGCGCAGAAGGCGTCGGCCGCGAGCGCCTGGCGCCCTAGCGACAGCGACCGCCAGGACCGCTATGCGCGCTGGCACGTCGAAGACGCCGTCGAGCAGGATTCCGAGAACTGGCTGCTGAGCTATCTGGACCTCATCACGCTGCTGCTCGCGATGCTGGTCGTTATGTTGGCCGTCGCCATGTACGGCGGCGGCTCCGGCAAATCCGGCCAGCCCGTCGAGCTGGTCGGTACGCTGGGCGCCAGCGGCCTGCCCAAGTACGACGGCGAGTATTCGGAATTCGAAACCGTGCAGATCCCGGCAAGCTGGTCAGCGCAGCCCACGCCCGCGCCGGCCCTCGCCGCGGCCGCGCCTGCGCTGGCCGAAGACGAAGTTGTCGTGGCTGACGCCGCCCCGCCGCTGACCGCCCCGTCCAAGGAATCGCTGGGCCTGGCGGACCTGGGCAATTCGGTGGACGTGATCGTCAACGAGCAGTCGGTCAGCTTTCGCATCAGCAACGAACTGCTGTTCGCTTCCGGCCAAGCCACGCTCAGCACCGCGGGCCTGGACGTGATCAAGCGCCTGGCCGGCATCCTCAACAAGAACGACTACCAGGTCTCGGTCGAAGGCCACAGCGATCCCGTGCCGATCCTGACCAAGCAGTTCGCGTCGAACTGGGAGCTGTCCAGCAGCCGTGCCACCAGCGTCTTGCGCGAGCTGGTGCGCGATGGCGTGACGCCGCAGCGGCTGCGCGCGGTGGGCTACGCGGAAACGCGCCCGATCGAGTCCAACGACACGGCCGCCGGCCGCGCGGCAAACCGCCGCGTCGAGCTCATCATGGACATCACGCCGCCGCAGGCCAAGACTGCCGCCGCCCCGCAGGCGCCCGCTTCGGGCAAACCGGCCACCGCGCCGCAAGCGGCCGCCCCCGCGGGCACACCGTCCAAGCCGGCGGCGACCCCGTCCACGGCGAAGGCGGCCACACCTGACGCCAAAGCGCCTGCGAACGCCATGACGGCGCCCGCGCCCGCCACCCCGGCGCAATCCTGATCCGCGATTCCTTCCCTTAAAAAAACCGGCGCAAGCCGGTTTTTTATTGCCCGCTTACCGCACTTTCATGATGTAAAGGACACTTGACATACCACCACTCGGCCGCCAGAATGTCAAGCACGCTTTACATCAACAAGGGCATTCCCATGAATCAACTCCAGGCCAAGCGCCGCTATTTCAAGGAACTGGGCTTCTCGATGGCGCTGTATGCCGTACTTCTGGCCGGCGCGCTGTGGCTCAGCCTCGACATGCAGCCCGGCGCCCTGCGCACCGTCGTGCTGCTCACGCCCATGCTGGCGTTTCTGCTGGCGCTGCGGGCCGTGGTGCGCGCCGTGCGCCAGTCCGACGAATTCATCCGCAAGACCACGCTGGAACACCTGGCCATTGCCGCCGCCGTCACCGCCGGCGTCACGTTCACGTATGGCTTTCTGGAAATCGCCGGCTTTCCCAAACTGAGCATGTTCGTGGTCTGGCCGCTGATGGGCGGCGTCTGGGCGTTCACCACCATCGTCGACACGTTGCGCCATCGATGAAAAACTGCATCCGCGAACTGCGCGCCGAGCGCGGCTGGAGCCAGGCCGCGCTGGCCGAACGGCTGGACGTCTCGCGTCAGACCGTCAACGCCATCGAGACCGGCCGATACGACCCGAGCCTGCCGCTCGCCTTCGCCATCGCCCGCGTGTTTGAAACATCCATCGAATCGATCTTCCAGGAAGGCTAAGGCGCAATTTCCGGCATGGCGCCGACGCGGGGATCGGCGTTAACCTAGCGGACCCGCCGTTCGCGGCGACCGCAGTCCCTAGCGGAAGTCCCCATGCCCTACATGCTGCTGATCGTTGAACCGGTGGGCCAGCGCGCCCAGCGCACGCCCGAAGAAGGGCGCGAGGCCTATGCGCAGATGGTGCGCTACGCCGAATCCCTGCAATCGCGCGGCCTGCTGACGCGCGCCGAATCCCTCAAGTCCGATGCGGAAAGCGTGCGCCTGCGCGTGCGCGACGGGGAACGCCAACTGATGGACGGCCCCTACGCCGAGGCCAAGGAAATGATCGGCGGATTCTTCCTTCTGACCTGCGAGTCGCGCGAAGAAGCGTTGGCGCTGGCCGCCGAATGCCCCGCCGCGCAGTGGGCCACGGTTGAAGTCCGGGAGTTGGGGCCCTGCTTCATGTAGGGCGAGTGACGGCCTGCGCAAATGCGCGGGGCCAGACCGGCCCTGCTTTCCCGGCCGGCCGCCGCCACATCAGCAATTGCCCTTTTTGGCCTGTCCAGGCGGACAGAAGCCGCCCCGGCCGCCGCCGTCATGCGGATCGACAACCACGGAGCCTTGCGGCGTGTACACGGCACAGCCGGACAAGACGGAGACGATGAGGGCAAGACTGCACAGAACTTTCATGGTGTTGCTTCAGGGTGGTTAAGGACGCTGCGAGTGTATGGGACACGCCTGCAACAAGGCCTGGACCTTCGTAACCGGGTGCTAGGCGCCCCAGACACCTCGGCTGACTCAGTATTTACCCTAGGCGCGCTTTGTTGTTGTCGATCCACTGCCGCGCCGTTCGTCGTACCTGTACAAGCGCCCCTTACGGCCTTGCTATCCCTCCCCTGGAGACCTCAGATGCGATTCATGATCATCGTCCGGGCCACGCCCGACAGCGAAGCCGGCAAGATGCCGGACGACAGCCCGCTTGCCTCGATGGCGACCTATCACGAAGCCCTGGTCAAGGCCGGCGTGTTGCTGGACGCCAATGGCCTGCACCCGACCTCCAAAGGTTGGCGCGTGCGGTACGACGGCAGCGGCGAACGCAAGCTGCTTGACGGGCCGTTTGCCGAAACCAAGGAACTGATCGCCGGCTACACGATGATCCAGGTGCGTTCCCGGGAAGAAGCAATGCAATGGGCGATGCGCTTTCCGACGCCCTTCCCCGGCCAGGACTGCGAGATCGAGGTGCGCCAGGTATTCGAGCTGGACGACTTCGAGCCCAGCAAGGAAGTCGAGCGCTTCCGCCAGATGCCGACGCCGAACGTCTGATTTCCCTGCGCACCACCCCGAACAATCAAGCGAGACACGTCATGCACAAGCAGATCTTCGTCAACCTGCCCATCAACGACATGCAGAAGTCCCAGGCATTCTTCAAGAAACTGGGCTACAGCTTCAATCCCGACTTCACCAACGACCAGGGCGCCTGCATGGTCGTCGGCGACAACCTTTACGTGATGCTGCTGGTGAAGGACTTCTTCCAGAGTTTTACCGGCAAGCCAGTGGCGGACGCCACGCAGACCACGGAAGTGCTGGTCTGCCTGTCCTGCGAAAGCCGAGCCGAGATCGACGACCTGGTGGCGCGGGCCGTCGCCGCGGGCGGCACGGCGCCGCGCGCGCCGCAGGACCACGGCTTCATGTACGCGCACGGGTTCGAGGACCTGGATGGGCACATCTGGGAGTTCGCCTACATGGTTCCCGGCGAAGCGACCGGCGCATGACGCAGGCGGCCACGCATCGCGCCATCGAGGCGGTCTGGCGGATCGAGGCCGCCAGCGTCATCGCGGGGGTGGCGCGTCTGGTGCGCGACGTGGGACTGGCTGAAGAGCTGGCCCAGGATGCGCTGGTTGCGGCGCTGGAGCGCTGGCCCCAGACGGGCGTGCCGGACAATCCCGGAGCATGGCTCATGACCACCGCGAAGAACCGTGCGCGTGACCGGCTGCGGCTGGATGCGCTGCACACCCGCAAGCACGAGCAGATCGGCCACGAGCTGGAAGCCTTGCAGGCCGACGTGGAGCCCGACTTCGTCGACGCGCTGGATGCGGCGCGCCAGGACGACATCGGCGACGATCTGCTGCGGCTGGTCTTCACCGCCTGCCATCCGCTGTTGTCCACCGAGGCCCGCGTGGCGCTGACGCTGCGCCTCTTGGGCGGGCTGACGACGGCCGAGATCGCGCGCGCGTTCCTGGCATCGGAATCGACCATCGCGCAGCGCATCGTGCGCGCCAAACGCACGCTGTCCGCCGCCAATGTGCCCTTCGAGGTGCCCTCGGCCGCCGACCGCGCGCCGCGTCTGGCCTCGGTGCTGGAAGTCATCTATCTGATCTTCAACGAAGGCTATTCCGCGACCTCGGGCGATGACTGGATGCGGCCGGGCCTGTGCGACGAAGCGCTGCGCCTGGGCCGCATTCTGGCGGAATTGACGCCGTCGGAGGCCGAGGTGCATGGTCTGGTCGCACTGATGGAACTGCAGGCGTCGCGCCTGCATGCGCGCACCGATGCCGAGGGCCGGCCGGTGCTGCTGATGGAACAGGACCGCCGCCGCTGGGATCCGCTGCTGATCCGGCGCGGGCTGGCGGCGCTGGACCGGGCCGATGCGCTGGGCGGCGCGCGTGGGCCCTATGCGCTGCAGGCCGGCTTGGCTGCCTGTCACGCGCGGGCCCGTACGCCCGGGGAAACCGACTGGATGCGAATCGTGGCGTTGTACGATGCGCTCGCCCAGGCGGCGCCGTCACCCGTGGTCGCGCTGAACCGCGCCGTCGCGATCGGCATGGCCTTCGGCCCGCAGGCCGGCCTGGATCTGGCTGACCAGTTGGCGTCGGAGCCCGCGCTGGCAAACTATCACTGGCTGCCCAGCGTGCGCGCCGACCTGCTGGCCAGGCTGGGCCGCAAGGCCGAAGCCCGCGCAGAATTCGAACGCGCGGCCGGCATGACCCGCAACGCCCGCGAACGCGAGCTGCTGCTGGCGCGCGCGCGGGAAATGTCCGGGGAAACGGGCGACGTCAGCGGCGATTGAGGGAGCGCGACGCTGCCTCGGGCCCGACCGTCTGGCGCCGATTCAAAACACCGAATTATTAGACGACGTATAATTTTTAACGTCGTTTAATTATTTTGGTTTGATCATGCCCGACTCCCATCTCCTCCTGCCCGGCGCGGACGCCACCGACATCGGCCGCCGCGAACGCAAGCGCCAGCAGACGGTGGACCATCTGACACAGACCGCCTGGCGCCTGTTCGAAGCCCTCGGCTACGACGCCGTCACGATGGAGCAGATTGCCGCGCAGGCCGACGTGTCCAAGGGCACGCTCTACAACCACTTTCCCGTCAAGGAGGCGCTGCTGGCGCAACGCTTCCACGGCGAGCTGGCCGGGTCGCTGACGACGCTATGGCCCGCGCTTCAAGCCCTGCCCACCTTCGCCGAACGGCTGACGCGGCTGCTGCACGCATCGGCGGATTGGGCCGAATCGCACCGCGCTTACCTTGGCCCTTATCTGCGTTACCGCTTCGCCACCATGCAGGCGGGCACGCAGAACGACGAGCGCCATTCGCGTAGCGGCCTGCACCGCGTGTTTGCCGCGCTGATCCAGAACGCGCAGGCCGCCAACCAGGCCCGGTCCGACATGGACGCCGAATTGCTCGCCCATCATCTTCAGTTCCTTTACCTGGGCGCCCTGCTGCGCTGGCTGGACCAGCCCGGCGCGTCGCTTCAGCAGGAATTCGACGCCGCCATAACCTTGTTCGTGCACGGTATTGCCGGGAGCGCGGAATGACTGCCTTGGTGCTGGACTGGCCGGCCGCGGCGCAGGCCGGTCCGCAAGCGGCGGGCGGCAAGGGCTGGCAGTTGGGCCGCATGGCGCAGTTTGGCGTGCCGGTGCCCGACGGCTTCGTGCTGGCGGCGCAGGCCAGCGCCGGGCACCGGCCCGGCCAGGACCTGCCGCCGGCCATCACGCAAGCGCTGCGCCAGGCGTTGCATGAACGCGGCTGGCTGGACCGTCCCCTTGCGTTGCGCTCGTCGGCGCCGCAAGAGGATTCCGCCGGCGCGTCGTTCGCCGGCATCCATTTGTCCTGCCTTAACGTGCGCGGACCCGATGCCGCCGAGCAGGCGCTTGGACGTATCTGGGATTCGCTATGGACGCCGCAGGCGCAGGCTTACCGGCAGCGCCTTGGCCTGCCGATCGACGGCGCGGGCGGCATGGCGGTCGTCGTCATGCCGATGATCGAAGCACAGGCGTCGGGCATCGCCTTCACCATCGACCCCGCCACGGGCCGCCACGACGAGATGATCATCCACGCCAACTGGGGCCTGGGCGAATCGCTCGTGAACGGCGAGGCGGACGGCGATGACTACCGCCTGCGCGAAGACTATCTGCGCCAAGCCTGGCCGGTCGTTTCGCGACGCATCGGCGCGAAACGTCACGCCACGCAGCCCGCCGCCACCGGCGCAGGCACACAGTTGACCGACACGCCCGCCGCCCGCGCCGCGCAAGCCGTGCTGACCGACGCGCAGGCTGAGACGCTGGGCGACATTGCCCGCGACGCCGCCCGCGCATTGGACTACAGCGGCGCGGCGTACGACCTTGAATGGGCCTGGGACGGCGACCGGTTCTGGATCGTGCAGGCGCGCCCGGTGACCGCGTCGGCGCGCCACACCTATCCCGCGCTGCAAGACCAGCCGGATTACTGGTCGCGCGGCAATACCCGCGAGGTCCTGCCGCAAGCCATGTCAGCCCTGGAATGGGACGCGGGCCGCGTCATGGCCCAGCGGATGCTGACCTGCGGCTTCGAGTTGAGCGGTTACCGCACGCTCCCCGGCGTGCCCCTCGCCGCACTGTTCCAGGGGCGCGCCTATCTGAATGCCTCGGTCATCCAATGGGTCGGCCATGACGCGCTGGGCGTCAGTCCGCGCGACATGAACGCGTTGCTGGGCGGCCCGCAGCCCGAGATCCGTGTGCCACCGGTCACCGCCATGCAGCGGCTGCGGCACGGCCTGCGCATCGTGCGCTATCTGCGCCGGGCCGCGCCGCTGCGCCGCCAGGCCGCCACCGATCTGCCCCGGCTTCTGGCCCGCGCCCAGGAGTGGCTGGACGCGCCGCTGCCCGCCTCCGACGCCGCGCTGGGCGCGCAGTTGCGCGAGCAATTCCAGACCGTCCTGGCCGCGGATCAATTGTTCTTCTTGCAGGGTTCGGGCGGCGGTGCGCTGTCCAAGCTGCTCGACATGGTGGAAAAAGCCGTGCCCGGCGAAGGCCACGCGTTGACCGCCGCGCTGATGGCAGGCGGCGACCCCAGCGTGACCGCCGAGCAAGGCTATGCGCTCATGGCGTTGGCGCATTTGGCCGAACACGATGCCCAGGCGCTCGCTTGGCTGCGCGCGCCGAACCGCAACGATGCCGCGTGGGCGGGGACATTACCCGATGACAGTCCATTCAAGAAGGCTTTTGCCGACTTCCTGCATCGTTACGGTCACCGCGCCGTCTACGAAACCTACTTGCGCAATCCGCGCTGGCGCGAAGCGCCCGGCTATCTGCTGGACAGCATCCTGAATCTGATCGGCGCCGATCCCGCCGCCCTGCGCGCCCGGCAGGACGACGCCGCGCGGCAGGCGTGGCAACGCGTTCGCCGCGCCTTGCCCTTCTGGCAGCGGCCGCTGGCCACCATGCTGCTGACGGCATCCCGCCTGGAAGGCAACCAGCGCGAGGCCGCGCGCAGCGTGCTCGTGGCGTATCTGGCCGTGGCGCGCAAGCGTGCGCTGGAACTGGGACGCCGCAACACCGGCCCGGACGGACTCGCGAACGCCGACGACATCTTTCATCTGGATGCGGCCGAGATCTTTGCACTGGCGGATGGCCGGATGGATGCCGCCGCGCTGGGCCGGCGCGCAGCCGCCCGGCGTACGCAATTGCAGGCATGGACCGCGCTGCCGGACATTGACGTCATCACCGAACACGCAGACCACGCCGCACCGCCTGCGCCAATAACCGCGTCTGTTGCGGCCGCATCGCGCGATTCCTGGCGCGGCACGCCGGTGGCGGGCGGACGCGCACGCGGCCGCGCGTTCGTGGCGCGCTCGCCGGACGAAGGCCTGTCCATGCCCGCCGGCGGCATTCTGGTCGCGGCGTCTTCCGACCCCGCGTGGACGCCCCTTTTCCTGCGCGCGGGCGCTGTCGTGATGGAAGTCGGCGGATATCTGTCGCATGCCGCCATCGTGGCGCGCGAGTTCGGCGTGCCGGCCGTCGTCAGCGTCCACGGGGTTCTGCAAGGGGTCGCCACCGGCGACATGCTGGAAGTCGATGCCGTGAAAGGCGTCGTCACCCGGCTGCGGGAGGAAGCCCCGGACTGAACCCGCCTACCCTTGCGCGGCCGTCGCCAATTCGAACTGAAACACCGCTCCGCCCCCCGCTCCGTCCACCAGCCGGATCTCGCTCTGGTGCAGTTGCAGAATCCGCTGCACGATGACCAGTCCCAGTCCGCCGGCCTCGCCCGGCCCGCGGTTCAGCGCCGACGCCCGCGTGAACAGCCCGGCGCGCAACGCCTGCGGAATGCCCGTCCCTGAATCGCTGACCTGCACCTGCACCCGGTTGCGCGACAGGCCAAGCTGCAATGCAATCTGTCCGCCCGGCGGGCTATGCCGGATCGCGTTGTCCAGCAGGTTCGTCAGCACGCGTTCGATCAGCCCCAGATCGGCGCGCACCGGCGGCAGCGCCTGCGCAATGTCCGTGGTCAGATGCTGCTGACGCGCCTCGGCCGCCAGCTCGAACTTCTGCATCACGTCCTGCACCAGTTCCGGCAGCGAAAACGTCTCGGGTTCCAGGCGCACCAGGCCGGACTCCAGCCGCGCCAGTTCGAAGAGTTCCTGCGCCAGCCGGCCGACCTTGCGGCTTTGCGCCAGCGCGATGTCCAGATAGCGGCGGCGTTCGGCGGGATCAAGCGCCTCATCCTTTAAACGCAGCGTTTCCAGATAGCCATGCAGCGACGTCAGCGGCGTGCGCAGGTCGTGCGAAATATTGGCGACCAGATCGCGGCGCTGCTGGTCCTGCCGCGTCAGCTCGCGCCACTGATCCGAGATCCGCCGGCCCATCTGCGCAAACGTGCGCCGCAGCACCGCGATCTCGTCGCCGTTGCGCGCCGATTGGTCCGCCGGCTGTTCCAGCGCGGCCAGCGCCTGGCCGTCGTCGCCGTCAAAGGCGCGCACCGCTCGCGTCAGCGACCGCAACGGCCGCGTGATGAGCGCAAACGCCGCCAGCCCCGCCACCAGCCCCAGCAAGGCCACCAGCGCAATCGACCACAGCGTCGTGCGCAGCACCGACGTGCGCGACACGTCCATCGCCAGCGCATCATGCGCCTGGCCCTGCAACACCACGTAGACATACCCCTGTTCGCGGCCATCCACGCGCACCGGCGCCGCGCTGAACACCTTTTGCGCGTCAAGGCTGCGCGGATCATCGCCCGTGATGGGCAGCATGCCGCCGGCCAGCAGCCGCTTGACCGGCGCCAGGTCGACGCGATCACGCTTGATCTGTCCAGGCGGCGCGGCGTCGCCGACGATGCGGCCATCGTTGGACAGCAGATAGACCTCGACCGCCGGATTCACCGTCATCAGCATGTCGAACATCGAGCGCACGGCATCCGGCTTCCAGCCGCCCGCGTCCATCAGTTCGGTGGACCCCGCGATGTGCTGCGCCAGGCCGCTGGACAGCCGCTGCACGACCTCCTGCTCGTAGCGCGAGTTGGCCGCGATCTGCAGCCACGCGGACGCGCCGCAGCACGCCAACAGCAGCAGCGCAAAGACGCCGGACAGGCGCTGAGTCAACGTGAATCGCTTCATGGCTGCACCCCGGGCGCCGCCGCGAACTTGTAGCCGCGGCCCCAGACCGTCAGGATGCGCTGCGGGTTGGACGGGTCGGCCTCGATCTTGGTGCGCAGCCGGTTGATGTGGGTGTTGACCGTGTGCTCATAGCCTTCGTGCTGATAGCCCCACACCTGATTCAGCAGGTCCATGCGCGAAAACACCTTGTCCGGATGCCGCGCAAAGAAATGCAGCAGATCGAACTCGCGCGGCGTCAGATCCAGCCGGCGGGCGTCGACATCGACCGTGCGGGCGATCGGATCGATCGACACGCCATGCACGGCCAGGCTGCCGGCGTCCTGGCGGGCGTTACGTTCGATGGCATCACTGCGGCGCAGCAGCGCCCGCACGCGCGCCACCAGTTCCAGCATCGAAAACGGCTTGGCCAGATAGTCGTCCGCGCCCAGTTCCAGGCCCAGGATGCGGTGCACCTCGCTGGAGCGGGCGCTGGTGATGATGATGGGGATGTAGCGCGCCATCGCGCGCGCCCGCTTGCAGATTTCCAGGCCGTCGATGCCGGGCAGCATCAGGTCCAGCACCAGCGCGTCCCAGCCGCCTTCTTCCAGCAGGCGCATGCCCGCGTTGCCGTCGGCCGCGTGTTCCACCGCGTAGCCCTCGTCGCGCAGATGCAGGCGCAGCAGTTCCGCGATGTGGGCGTCGTCTTCAACTATCAGTACGCGGCGGGACGTATCCATGGGGCAACCTGGGGCGTGATCAATGCGCCTATTGTCGCCAATCGGCGCGGGGCAAAGTTAACGATTAATTTAACTTTGCGTGAGGACTTCGGTATGGGCCAGGAGGAAGAATGCCTCCATCGACAGCCCACCGGAGACCGCCATGCTGGCCCGACCCGCCCTCAACAATACGCCGCTTGCCCCGCCGGTGTCCGCGCTGTCGCCCGCCGCGTCACCGTCCACCGCCGCCGAGTCCGACGCGAAAAAACGGACTGGCCAGCCGGCGCCTCCGGCTATCTCCCCCGTCATCCACCCCCGCTGGCTGCGCGTGACGCACTGGTTGAACGCGCTGGCCGTCGTCGTCATGGTCATGAGCGGCTGGCGCATCTACAACGCCGCGCCCTTTTTCGATTTCACCTTTCCCAACGGCATCACGCTGGGCGGGTGGCTGGGCGGCGCGCTGCAATGGCACTTTGCCGGCATGTGGCTGCTGTTTGCCAATGGCCTGCTCTACCTGGCGCTGAACGTCGCCACCGGCCGCCTGTGGCGCAAATTCCTGCCGGTCAGCCCCGGCGGCGTAGCGCGCGACCTGCTGGCCGCGCTGCGCGGCAGGCTCTCGCACGCCGACCCGCGCCGCTACAACCACGTCCAGCGCCTGGCCTACCTCTTCGTGATGGCCGACATTGCCGTGCTGATCCTGTCCGGACTCGTGCTGTGGAAGTCCGTGCAATTCGACCTGCTGCGCGACCTGATGGGCGGCTATGAAGCCGCACGGCGCGTGCATTTCTTCGCGATGGCCCTGCTGGCCGGCTTTGTCGCCGTGCACCTGGCGATGGTCGCCCTGGTGCCCCGCAGCCTGCTCACCATGATCCGCGGCAAATAAGGAACCCGCCATGACCGAAAAACGCCGCCTCCTGCCGGGCCTGGACGCCCCGGCCATCCTGCGCGAAGCCGGAAAGCTGCTGGACAAGCGCGTCGAGCAGCCCTCGCGCCGCGCCTTCCTGCGCCGCGGCCTGACGCTGGGCGGCCTGGCCATGCTGTCCGGGTGCTCGCTGTCCGACGACGAAAGCGTCGAACAGGCGCTGTCGGCCGTCTCCCGCTTCAACGACCGCGTGCAGGGCTGGATCTTCGACCCCGCCAAGCTCGCGCCGACCTATCCCGAATCCATGATCACCCGGCCGTTTCCCTTCAATGCCTTCTACGGCATCGACGACGTGCCCCAGGTGGACGAGGCATCGTTCCGGCTGGAGGTCACCGGCATGGTGGCCGACAAGCGCCGCTGGCGGCTGGACGAACTGCGCGCCATGGCGCAAGTCGATCAAGTCACGCGGCACATCTGCGTCGAAGGCTGGAGCGCCATCGGCAAATGGGGCGGCGTGCCGTTTTCGGCGTTCTTGAAGCGTGTGGGCGCCGACCTGTCCGCCAAGTACGTCGGCTTCAAGTGCGCCGACGACTACTACACCAGCATCGACATGCCCACCGCGCTGCACCCGCAGACCATCCTGGCCCTCACGTACGACGGCCGGACGCTGCCCCCCGAATACGGCTTCCCCATGAAGCTGCGCATGCCCACCAAGCTTGGCTACAAGAACCCCAAGCACATCCAGGCGATCTTCGTCACCAACACCTACCCGGGCGGTTACTGGGAGGACCAGGGCTACAACTGGTTCGGCGGCAGCTAGGTGATTTCCCGCTTTTTTTCACTGTCAAAAGGAACGCATCATGAACAAACTCACCACCGCCGCATTGTCCGTGTGCCTGGCCCTCGGGGCCACGGCCGCTTACGCTGCCGACACCATGGGCAAGGAAGGCATGAGCAAAAGCGGCATGTCCAAGGAAGCGCCGGCGCAGGACGGGATGAAGAAGGACGGCATGTCGCACGACGGCATGAAGAAGGATTCGATGTCGCGCGATGGCATGTCCAAGGGGTCGATGTCGAAGGATTCCATGTCCCGCGATTCGATGTCGAAGGGGTCGATGTCGAAGGACGGCATGTCGAAGGACGGCATGTCGAAGGACGGCATGTCGAAGGACGGGATGTCGAAGGACGGGATGAGCAAGGACGGCATGCAGAAGTAACGCTCGCGCCGGGGCCGCGCCCGCCGGCCCCCGGCTCGAACCATTCGCACGGAACTCGCCATGAACCTCACACGCAGACATTTCCTTGGCCTGGGCGGCGCCGCGGCAGCCGCCGTGGGCATCGCCCCGCTGCTGGTCACGCGCAGCGGCCCGGCACAAGCCGCCACGCCCGCGGCCAGCTTTCCCTACACCCTCACCGACGCCCAATGGCAAGAGCGCCTGACGCGCGAGCAATACCAGGTGCTGCGCCGCGACGGCACGGAACGGCCGTACTCAAGCCCGCTCAACGACGAACACCGCAACGGCACCTTCGCCTGCGCGGGCTGCGAACACCCCTTGTTCTCGTCGTCCACCAAGTTCGATAGCGGCACCGGCTGGCCCAGCTTTTGGCAGCCCCTGCCCGGCGCCGTCGGCGAGACCCGCGACCGCAGCTTCGGGATGACCCGCACCGCCGTGCATTGCGCCAACTGCGGCGGCCACCTGGGGCACGTGTTCGACGACGGCCCTCGACCCACCGGCCTGCGCTACTGCATGAACGGCGTGGCCATGACCTTCGCCCCGCAAGCCTGATCCGCCACCGCATCGCTACAAGGACCCGACATCATGTCCAAGCACCCCACCCTCCGCCGTCTCTGCGCCGCACTTGCCACCGCGGGCGGCCTGATCGCCTCGACTGCTGCGTCCGCCGCCGAACGCGCCTTCATCATCCCCCCGCCCGCTGCGGAGCAGCCCGCTAATGCTTCCGCGGCGCCCGCCACACAGGAGAAAGCCGTCATTGCCGGCGGCTGCTTCTGGGGCGTGCAGGCGGTCTTCCAACACGTCAAGGGCGTCAGCAACGCCGTCTCGGGCTACGCCGGCGGCCAGGCCAACACCGCCAACTACAACGCGGTCAGCAGCGGCCGGACCGGCCATGCGGAAGCGGTGGAAATCACCTATGACCCCGAACAGGTCAGCTACGGGCAACTGTTGCAGATCTATTTCTCGGTCGCGCATGATCCCACCCAGCTCAACCGCCAGGGGCCGGATCACGGCACGCAATACCGATCCGCCGTGTTTCCCGCCAACGACAGCCAGCGCAAGGTGGCCGAGGCCTATATCGCGCAGTTGAACAAATCGGGGGTGTATCCGAAGCCGCTGGCAACCACCATCGAACCGCTGCAGGCGTTTTATCCGGCTGAGGACTATCACCAGGACTATCTGGTGCGCAATCCGAACAGCATGTACATCGTGATCAACGATGTGCCCAAGGTGGAGAACCTGGCGAAGACGTTTCCGGATGCATGGCGGGACAAGCCGGTGCTGGTGAGCGCGAAGGACAGATAGCGCTGGGGGGAAGCGCAGGCGCCCCGGGCCGGCCCTATCGTAAACTTCAGCCACTTTGGGATACGGAGGGCGGCCTGCGGAGGTCGCCCTTCGGACACCGTTAACTCTCGAAATTTGGCCCGCGCGCAAGACGCGCCGCCGCTTCGCCCGAGGCCCCGATGGTAGGTTCGCAAGTCCGAGTGACGTTGTCATTGATCGCGCCAGCACTGCTGCTGATCTTCGGACTTACCTTCCTTGCCATCTGGTTCTTCTTCCAGCGCAAACGCTTCCTGCTGCACCTTGCCGCAGGCTGTATGACATTTGCCTGTGGGGCGATTTCACAAGTCCTGTACGTGCCCCGCGACACGGGTCTCAATGCGCTCGTCTCGGGTTTTCTATACACGGCTGCAGGATGTCTGGTGGTGCAGGGCGTTCTCGATCGCGCACGCATTCGCGTGCCCTGGGCCGCATTTGGCCTGTATGCGGCGGCCATCATGGGCGCGCTCTGGTACTTCTTCTATATCGATCGCAACCTGCTTGTCCGCGTTTATGTGCTGAATGCGGGCTTCGGACTGCTGTTCTGCTTTGCCGCGTGGCGCATGCGGCGATCTTCGCGTCAGCGTCCGGTCGACAAGGCGCTTTTCTTTGTGGTGTTGCTTTTCGGCCTGCATTTTCTGCCGCGCACACTGCTGAGTATGGGGACGCTGGCGCCACAAGGCGCCCTTGCCTTTGCCGACTCGCCGTTTTGGCAGATGTTGCAGCTTTCGCTTGCGGTATTCAGCGTCGCGCTGGCGCTCACGCTGCTGGTTGCGATCGCCGCCGACGCCATTGACGAGGTCCGCAAGGAAGGCGACAAGGATTGGCTGACCGGCGTCTATAACCGGCGGGGCTTCGAAGCGCGCGCCCGATCGCACATATCGAATGGCAACGCTGCGGTGGCGCTCATCGTCTGCGATGTCGACAACTTCAAACGCATCAACGACCTGCATGGCCACCAAAGCGGAGACAACGTGCTCAAGCAAGTGGCCAAGGCCCTCAACGACGCGGTGCGCAAGCACGACGTGCTCGGGCGCATTGGCGGCGAGGAATTCGGCATCTTCCTGCCAGCCACCGAGCCGCCCGAGGCCCTGCGCTGCGCGGAACGCCTGCGCGCAGCCGTTGAACAGAGCGTGCGGGATCCGAGCGACGAAGCGCCGGTCACGATCAGCGCGGGCGTGGCGCACACGGATCGCGCCGAGTCCTGGGAAGTCATGTATCGGCGGGCTGACGCCAAACTGTATCAAGCCAAGCGGGCGGGCCGGAACCGGGTCGAGGCAGAGTAAAATCCGCCCCCCATGCGCTTTTCCGACTTCACCCATCGCCTCACCGCTCTTGGCGCCCTGCCCGTTCACCGTGGCCGGGTCGTGCGCGTCTGGCTGAACGGGCAAGCGCTCGACACCGGCACCCGGCGGCGTAGCGCCGAGCACTTTCTGCCTCTGGCCCTACGTGACGCCATCCCCGAGGTGACGGCGGAACTGGACAGTCTTGCCCGGATCCGCTCCGAACACGCGGGCAGCGACGGCTCGCGATTGCTTGTCGAACTGGCCGATGGGCAGATGGTGGAAAGCGTGCTGTTGCCGCGCGATGGCCTGTGCGTTTCCACGCAGGTTGGCTGTGCGGTCGGCTGCCGCTTCTGCATGACCGGCAAGAGCGGGCTGATCCGTCAGGTCACGAGCATGGAAATCCTTGCCCAAGTCGTGCTGGCGCGGCGTCAGCGTGCGGTGAAGAAGGTTGTCTTCATGGGCATGGGCGAACCCGCGCACAACCTGGACAACGTGCTCGAAGCCATCGACCTGCTCGGCACGGAAGGCTATATCGGCCACAAGAACCTTGTGTTCTCGACCGTGGGCGATCAGCGGGTGTTCGACGCCCTGCCGAAACAACGCGTCAAACCGGCGCTGGCGCTGTCGCTGCATACGACCAAGGCCGACCTGCGCGCCCACCTGCTGCCGCGCGCGCCGAAAATCACGCCTGAAGCCCTGATTGAACTGGGCGAACAATACGCTCGCGACACGGATTACCCGATCCAGTATCAATGGACGCTGCTCAAGGGCATCAACGACGGCGACGACGAACTCGATGCCGTCGTGCGTCTGCTCAAGGGCAAGTACGGTGTGCTGAACGTCATCCCGTTCAATAGCCTCGAGGGCGATGACTACCAGCGCCCTGATGCCGAGCGCATCCGCGAGATCGTCCGCCATCTGCACGGCCGTGGCGTCCTGGCCAAAGTCAGGAACAGCGCCGGGCAGGACGTGGACGGCGGCTGTGGCCAGTTGCGCGCGCGAGCAGTCGGCGCGGCGCAGGTGGTTGAACTGCGCCGCAAGCCGGCGTCAGTTGCCCACGCAACATAAATCCTTGCGCGCGCCTGCGACACGCTCCACGCAAGTCAGGCCGGAAAGGGGCCTTCACACCTGCGCCCGCAGCCACCCCGCCACCGCCTGCACGGCCACCGACGCGTCCCGCTCCCCAAACATCGCCAGGTGATACGTATGCCCCTCGATCTCGGGCCCGAACGGCTGCACCAAATGCCCTGCCCGCAGCTCATCGTCCACCAGCGCCAGGCTGACCAACGCAATTCCGTGCCCCGCCACCGCCGCCTGTATGGCGTGCCCTTCATCTGAAAACCGCAACTGCCCGGCCTCGGGCGGCAGCGGACGCCCGGCCACCGCAAACCAGCGCTCCCACGTCGGGTTTTCGGGTTGCGCGCGTTTCCAGTCGAAGCGGATCAACGGCACCCGCCCCAGATCGTCCGGCGAGACAACGCCCAGGCGCGGATTGGCGACCGGTCCGAATCGATCGGTGAACAACGGCTGCGTCACCAGCCCGGGATACGGACCCCGCCCATACCGGATCGCGATATCAACCGAGGACGAGCGCAGATCGACAAGGTCGTCGCTCGCCTGCAATTGCAGGTCGATGTCGGGATGCTGGCGGCGGAAATCGGCCATGCGCGGCACCAGCCACTTCACGGTGAAGGCATTGGTGGCCGAGATGCTGACCTGCGCCCGCGTGCGCTGTTGCGTCAGCCGCGCCAAGGTCGCCTCGAACTTGTCGAAGCCGTCGCGCAGCACGGGATATAGCTGCGACCCGGTTTCGGTCAACGTGACCTTGCGCACCTGGCGATCGAACAGCGCGAGACCCGTCCCGGCTTCAAGCGCGCGGATCTGATGACTGACGGCAGTCGGGGTGACGGCAAGTTCCTCGGCGGCGGCCTTGAAGCTGCCCAGACGGGCGGCGGCTTCGAAGGCGCGCAGCGCAGAGAGCGGAAGGGATCGGCGTTGCATGGGCGGCTGCCTATGGATGAATTTTTCTCGTCTTATAGCTGACAAACGAACCTTTGTCACCGATTCGTCACCACCCTACATTGTCTTCACTAACCGGCACCCCACTCCCCCAATCCCGCCGGCCATAGATGAAGGAATTCGCATCATGCTCAAACAAGTCATCACCCAGCCCGACAACTACGCGCCTTTCCTGCTGTCGCAAGGCATCCAGTTCGGCAATCTGCTCTTCATTTCGGGTCAGGCAGGCGCCGCCGACGACGGGAAGATCGTGGACGGCGGCTTTCTGGCGCAAGGCGAGCAAGCCTTCCAGAACCTGCGCCGCGCACTGGAAGCCGGCGGTTCCAGGTTGAAAGACGTCATCAAGGTCACGATCTTTGTCACCGATATGGGGCATTTCGACGACGTGGTGGCGCTGCGCCGCAAGTTCTTCTCGGCGCCCTACCCGGCCGACACCATTGCCGAGATCAAGGCCCTGTACGATCCGGCCGCGATGATCGAGATCGAAGCCATCGCGGCGGTCCGCCAACCGGAGGGCCAGTAAGATGACCACGCTCGACAATCGTCTGCAGACCAACGCGCCGACGCTTCCCGCCATGCTGTTCACGCCGCTGCGCGTGGGCACGCTGAACCTGCCTAACCGGCTGGCCGTCGCGCCCATGACACGCGTCAGCGCCACGGCGGACGGCCGAGCCACGGCGCAGATGGCCGACTACTACGAGGCCTTCGCCGCTGGCGGCTTTGGCCTGGTGATCACCGAAGGCATCTATACGGACAAGGCGCATGCGCAGGGCTACCTGTTCCAGCCCGGTCTGGCGGACGATGCGCAGCGTGAGGCATGGCGACCCGTGGTGGATCGTGTGCATGCGCGGGGTGGACGCATCATTGCGCAGCTGATGCATGCGGGCGCGCTGTCGCAGGGCAATCCGCATCGGTCCCGGACCAAGGGACCTTCGGCCGTGCAACCGGCGGGACAGCAGATGACCTTCTACCGCGGCCAAGGGCCTTACCGGATGCCGGAAGCGATGACGATCGATGAGATTGCCGAGACGGTCGACGGCTTTGCGCAGGCGGCGCGCCGGGCGCAGGCGGCGGGATTCGACGGCGTGGAGATACACGGCGCCAACGGCTATCTGCTTGATCAGTTCCTCACTGCCCACACCAACCTGCGCGAGGATCGCTACGGCGGCAGCGTGGAAAACCGCCTGCGTCTGACGTTGGACGTGATCCAGGCGGTGCGGCAGTCGACGACAGCGGACTTTGTCGTGGGCGTGCGCAGTTCGCAGGGCAAGGTCAACGACTTCACCCACAAGTGGACGGGCGGCCAGGACGAGGCCGCGCGGATCTTCAGCACGTTGGGCACGCAGCCCATCGATTACCTGCACACAACCGAGTTCGAGGCCTGGCGCCCCGCATTCGGCGAGGCCGGTCCAAGCCTGGCGGCGCTGGCGCGCAAGCATGTCCCGGTGCCGGTGCTGGCCAATGGTTCGTTGCATGACGCCACGCGGGCCGAAGGCCTGATCGCCCGGCAGGAGGCGGACTTCGTTTCGCTGGGACGCGGCGCGCTCACGCATGCCGACTGGCCGGCCAGACTGCGCACCGGCAAGCCACAGGAGGAATTCGACCGGGGCCTGCTTGCGCCGATTGCCGACCTGGACAACGCGGTCCGCCATCGCGCGCAGGCTCAGGCTGCGTGACACCCGTGACAACCGCGTCACCCGCCCTGCCCGCGCAGTAGGCTACAGTGCTGGGTCGCCCTCAAGGCCCGCGGCGTCATCGCCGCGCATCAACGAATCCAGGAGCAGTACCGCAGTGAACGACACTTCCACGCCGGACACCGATATTTCCGACGCGCCCAAGGAACAGGAAGCCAGGCTCTGGCGCGACGACGGCTGGACCGCGCGCGTCATAAAGAACGAAGACGACGACGGCTGGGCCGTCGAAATGACGCTGGACGGACAGGCCGAGCCCGCGCTGGTCGGCCCGTGGACCATGGGCCGCGACAAGAAGAACCCCAAGCCGCTCGACGCGCCGGCCTTCCACACCCTGGTCAAGACGGCCAACGAAGTCCTGCGCCGCCACGAGCAGCAATTGCACGCCACGCTGCACAAAAGCGTGAAGATCGACACCGACGAAGGTCGCCTGACCATCAAGCTGGACATCGTGCCCGACGAGGACGAGCCCTATGCCACGCTCAGCGCCTACGACGAATTCGGCGATCAGCTCGCGCAGATCCGCGTGCCGCCGACGTACAAGCTGAACGTGCAGCGGGCGTCGGAATGGGCAGCGGGCGGCTTCGCCAGGCAGAGCTGATATTCCCGGCCTGTGAAGACTCCGCCCGAGCACGCGCCACAGCGTGCTCAGGCGGGCGGCTGCCGGGTAGTGAGCTGCCGCTTGTCGTCACATCGCGGCTTCTCTTAGAATGCGGATGATTCTCATTTTTCATGGTGCCGGGATTCTCCAGCCCCGCGACGCGCTGGAGGCAGAATGTCCGCGACTGAGTTTGCAGTGCCGCAACAGGGCATCGATGTCCTGTACGCGAATCACCATGGCTGGCTGAAAGGATGGCTGCGGCGGCGGCTGGGAAATTCATCCGATGCTGCCGATCTTGCGCACGACACCTTCATGCGCCTCCTGGTCCGCGGCGACACCGTCGAGGTGCGCGAGCCGCGCGCGCTGCTCACTACCGTGGCCCAAGGCGTGGTGTCCAATTTCATGCGGCGCCGCAGGATCGAAGAAGCCTACCTGGCCACCCTTGCCGACCTGCCCGAGCTTGAAACGCCCGGCCCCGAAACGCGCGCCATCCTGCTTGAAACCCTGGTCGAACTGGACCGCCGCCTGGATACGTTGGCCGCTCCCGTGCGCCGGGCGTTCCTGCTGTCTCAGTTGGAAGGCATGAAGCAGGCCGACATCGCCGCCACGCTGAACGTCTCCCTGGCCACCGTGCAGCGCTATATCGCTAAGGCCGCGCACCTTTGCTTCTTCGGCGCCTGAGCATCGGCACGGCCGCAGCCGCCTGTATCAAGAACGCCCCCTTACCCATGCCCAACTCGCCCGCGGACTCAAGCCCGACGGCCTTCCCCCAGCTTGAGGGCCCGCCATTGCCCGCCAGCGTCAGTCTGCGCGCCGTGGACTGGCTGGTCGCCCTGCAGGCGCCCGACGCCAGCGACGCCACGCGCGAGGCCTGCCGGCGCTGGCGCGAGGCAGACCCCGACCACGAGCGCGCCTGGCGGCACATCGAGACCTTTGGCCAGCAGTTGCGCGGATTGAACACGCCGCTCGTACGCGGCGCGCTGACGCGCGAGGGCCGGAACCGTCCCGCGCGGCGCCAGGCCGTCAAGGCGCTGGCGGTGGCGCTGTTTGCCGGCGGCGGCGCCTGGCTGGCGCGCGATAACCTGTGGCGCGGCTGGCTGGACTGGCAGTCCGATCACCACACTGCAGCCGGAGAACGCACGAGCATCCTGCTGGCCGACGCCAGCCGCATCGACCTGGACACGGCAAGCGCCATCGATGTCCGGTTTGACGGCTCGCAGCGCCTGGTCCGCCTGCTGCACGGCCAGATCCTGATCGCCACCGCGCCCGACCCGGCATCCCAGGCAGGGCGCCCTGCCCGTCCTTTTCTGGTGGAAACGGCGCAAGGCCGCGTGCGCGCCCTGGGCACACGCTACAGCGTGCGCCAGTTCCCTGGCCGCAGCCACGTCGCGGTGTTCGAGGGCGCCGTGGAGATCCGCCCCGAACACCAGGCGGATGCGCCGCGCGTCATTCACGCGGGCGAACAGGCGTCGTTCACCCGCGACGCCGTCGGCGCCACGCAGGTGGCGGACCCGCGCGATGCGTCATGGTCCGTTGGCATGCTGGTCGCGCAGGACATGCCGCTGTCCGACTTCATTGCGGAGCTTGCCCGGTATGTGCCCGGCCGGCTGGCCTGCGACCCCGCTGCCGGTCGCCTGAAGGTCTCGGGCATCTATCCGCTGGACGACACCGACCGGGTGCTGGACATGCTGCGCCGGACGCATCCGATCGAGGTCGACCAGGTGACGCGCTATTGGATCACCGTGCGCCTGCGTGACGCCTAGCGCCGCGCAGGCCGCCTCGACTCGCCGCGCTATTCATCGACCCCAAAAATTTTTCGCGCCAACATGAGGGGTTTCCGTTTCCCAAGTGGCAAACCTAATAGAAGCCACATTTTTTCACCGGAAACCGGACCACTCATGCCCCCCCGTCAGTCTCGGCGCGCCGCGCGCCTCATCGCACGCAATACCCTCGCGCTGGCGGCAAGCCGCGCCCTCTGGCTCACAGCATCGGGCATCGCCCTGTCGGCCGGAACGGATGCCGTACAGGCCCAGGCCAGCGCGAAAAGCTACGCGATCCCCGCCGGATCGCTGGAAAGCGCCCTGACCCGCTACGCCCTCGAAAGCGGGTTGATGTTGTCCTATTCGGCCACCGACATCTCGGGCAAGCGCAGTCCCGGCTTGCAGGGCAGCTTTGACGCGCCCGAGGCGCTGGCCAGGCTGCTGGCAGGCACCGGACTGGCTGCCCGGCCACAGCCGAATGGCGGCTACATCCTGCGTCCGGTGCCCGGCAGTCAGCCGGGCCAGGACGCCGCGCAGACCCTGCCCGCGGTGACGGTGACGGGCGTTGCCGAGGAATCCGCTTTCGGCCCGGTGCAAGGGTTTGTGGCCCGGCGCAGCGCAACCGCCACCAAGACGGACACGGCGCTGCATGAAACGCCCCAGTCCGTATCGGTGATTCCGCGCGACCAGGTTGTCGCGCAGGCGGCGGACTCGCTGGACCAGGCACTGGGCTACACCGCCAGCGTCCAGTCGCTGGAAGGCGGGGCGCTCAGGCACATCGGCACGGGCTTCACGATCCGTGGCTTCAACGTTACCGGCGCGGCTCCGTTGTACCTGAACGGCACCAAGTTCCCCATCAACTCGCTCAGCGGCGCCATCGAGCCCTACAACTTCGAACGCATCGAGCTGCTGAAGGGGCCGGCCTCGATCCTGTACGGGCAGGCCGCACCCGGCGGCATCATCAATCTGGTCAGCAAGCGCCCCACGGCGGAGCCGCTGCGCGAGCTCGAATTGCAGACCGGAAGCTGGAACAAGAAGCAAATTGCGATGGACCTGGGCGGTCCGGTCACCGAGGACGGCAATGTCCGCTATCGCCTCACCGGACTGGCGCGCAACAGCGACAGCATGGTCGACTACATCAACAACGACCGCACCTCGCTGGCCGGCGCGCTGGAGTGGCAGATCAGCGATGCCACGCTGATCACGTTCCTGGCCAGCTACAGCCGCACCGATAGCCCCTACGATGTGGGCAAGCCCCTGGAAGGCACCCTGCTGCCCAACCCCAACGGCCGCATTTCGCGCACGCGCTTCGTTGGCGAACCGGACTTCGACCGCTATGTCACAAAGGGCGCCACGCTGGGCTACCTGCTCGAACACAAGCTGAACGACGACTGGAAGGTGCGCCAGAATCTGCTGACCTACAAGCAGCGGGCCGACAATCAGTACGCCGGGGTAGACACGCGCGTGGACGCGTCGGCCCCGGCCCTGGCCACCCGCTATGCCCTGACGCGGTACGACACCGACAAGGGGCTGGCCGTGGACAACCAATTGCTGGGCAAGCTGCGCCACGGCAGCTTTGAACACACGCTGCTGTTCGGCATCGACTGGAGCAAGAACGAGTTCTCGCGCGCCCAGAGATCCGGCTCCATCGCGCCGCTGAACCTGTACCACCCCGTCTATGGCGCCCGGCCGGACCTCGGCCCCACCGGTTATGGCGAAGACAGCACGCGCCAGCTGGGCTTCTACGCGCAGGACCAGATCAAATTCAACGAACGCTGGATCGCGCTGCTGGGCGGGCGCTACGACTCCGTGCGTACCGAGTCGACGCCGGGCACGGGCGCACAAAACTCCCACGCCTTCACGCCGCGCGTCGGCCTGATGTATCTGTTCGACAACGGCTTGGCGCCCTACTACAGCTACAGCAAGTCGTTCCAACCCGTGACGGGACTGGACTTCGCCGCCAATCCCTTCAAGCCGACCACGGGCGTGCAGCACGAGATCGGATTGAAGTACGAACCCAAGGGCGTGGATGCGTCGATCACGTTCGCGCTCTACGAAATCACCCAACGCAATGTCCTGACCAGCGACCCTGACCACGTGGGATTCCTGGTGCAGACGGGCGAAGTCCGCTCGAAAGGCGCGGAAATCGAGGCCCGGGCCAGCCTGAACCGGCAACTGGACCTGGTGGCCGCCCTGGCAACGACGGACGCGCGCGTGGTCAAAAGCAATTTCGGCAACGAAGGAGCGCGGCCCGAATCGGTTCCTCGCAACATGGCATCGCTCTGGATGGACTACCGGTTTTCATCCGTGCCGGGCCTGAGCGCGGGCGTGGGCGTGCGCTATGTAGGCCGCCAGGAAATCAACGAAATGCCGATACCGTCGTACACCACGTATGACGCCGCGGTGCGCTATCAACTGGACAAGTGGCAGTTCGCGCTGAACGTGAAGAACCTGGCCAACAAGACCTACGTGGCCGCGTGCCCCTACACCTGCTATTACGGCGACGAGCGCAACATCACGCTGACGGCGCGCGTCAACTGGTAGGCCGCGTTCGTGTGGCAAACCGGGATTCGCGCCGCCCCGCTGCCTGCCCGTTCAGGGTTGCGTGGCGATGCCGGTTTCTGATGAAGGATCGACCGCGCGCAGCAGCCGGCCCAGGTGGCCGCTGCTGGAAAAACCCAGTTCGGCGCTGACTCTTGCCGCCGGTTCGCCCATCGCAAGCCGCTGGCGCGCGGCCTGCGCCAGGACCATGCGGCGCAATGAAATCGGAGACTGGCCGTAGGTCTCCATGCAGGCGCGCTGCAGCGTACGGGTGGTGGCGCCGAGCACGCTGGCCGAATCGGCGATCGCCGGCAACGGCTGCCCCGCTTCCAGCCGCTCGCGCAACAGTTCCAGCCATTGCCGCGCCAGCGGTAGCGGCGCCTGCGGCGTAATGATCTGACCGTGGATCCGGTGCGTCGCATCCAGTTGGGTGATCAATGCCTCCACCAGCATCGGCAACGCCGACGCCGACAACGCCGGCTTCCAGAGCGCATCCAGCATGGCCTGCGCCGCGCCATCCAATTGCAGCACGCCCCCCGCCCGGCAGGCCCGAAGCAATTCCGGAGCCAGATAGAGTTCGCCGTGCTGTTGCGAGATGCTCTCGGCGCGCGTGCTGTGCTCGACATGAGACGGCAACAGCAACGCCTGGCCCCGCACCAGCCGGCAGCGGCGGCGGGCGCCCGCCTCGTCCCGCCAGGCGCTGTCCAGGGCGCCGGCCCGCGGCCAAAGCAGCATGGCGCAGTCGTGCTCATGCCAATGGAAGGCATAACGCGGCTGCCGGCTGGCCGCCAGGGCGAAACCTGTCTGGGCGATGAGGTCCTGTTTGGAGGAAAGCGGGACGGAACGCGACATGGGGAGTGCGGGCGTGTGGTGCGCTGGGCGTTGCCCGGCAACGGCAAGATTGGGCGTTGGGCCAGTATCGGCGCGCGGCCGTTTTCATGCAAGCCCGGCGCGGGCGCGTGGTTTCCGTTGTCGCGCTTGGGATCAGCTTCTGTCGCGTCGCGGTTCGCCGCCAGCTCGGCCGCTGCCTACGATCTGGGTCATTCAACAAACACACAAGGGAAAATCCATGATTCGCACACTTCCGTCGGCCTTGCTGTCCGCCGCCCTGCTTGCCCTTCCGCTGGCCAGCGCCCTGGCTCAACCCGCCTGGCCGGACAAGCCGATCACGCTGATCGTCCCCTTCCCGGCCGGCGGCGGCACGGATCTGGTGGTGCGCACGCTGCAGCCGGCGTTGACGCGCGAATTGAAGCAGACCGTGATCATCCAGAACGCCGGCGGCGCGGGCGGCACCGTGGGTTCGGGCCAGGCCGCGCGCGCCAAGCCGGACGGCTACACCGCGCTGGCCGTCACGACCAGCACCACCGCGCTTGCCGCCCACCTGTACAAGAACCTGCCGTACAAGCCGGCCCAGGATTTCGATTACATCGGCTTCATCGGCACGTCGCCCTATGTGCTGGCAGTGCAGCCGGCCCTGAAGGCGGCCACACTTCCCGAAGTGGTCCGCGCATTGAAAGCGCGCTCCGTCGGCACGTATGCGTCGGTGGGCGCCGGTACGGTGTCGCACCTGCTGGGCGAGATGTTCAAGAAGGACGAGAAACTGGACCTGACGCACGTTCCCTACCGTGGCGCGGCGCCCGCCTACACGGATCTGATCGGCGGTCAGGTCGACATCATGTTCGATAACCCCGTGGGCCTGGCGCCCTTCGTGCAGAGCGGCAAGCTGATTGCGGTGGCGACCACCAGCGCCACCCCCATCCTGCCCAACGTCCCCACCTTCGCGGCCCAGGGCATGCCCGCCTACACGCAATCGCTCTGGTACGGCCTGGCCTTTCCCAAGGGCACGCCGCCGGCCATCGTGGAAAAGATGAACGTTGCCTTGAATACGGTGCTGCGGGACCCGGCCATTGCCGCCGACCTGGCCGCCAAGGGCGTGGACGTCAAACCCGGCACGGCAGAGGCGCTGACCCAAACCGTCTCACAAGACCTCGCCTTCTGGGGCGACCTCATCACCAAGACCGGAGTCCAGTTTGACTGACCTTCACCCCAACCTCGTCCCCGCCCAGCCTCCCGCCGGCCAGGCGGCCCTGCTGCGCGTATTCGTCGATCCGTCCCAGCCCCTGCAAGGCGGAAATCCGGTGCCGTTGGTGCTTGACGCGCGCGGCATGTCGGCGGCCGACATGCAGGCGCTGGCCGCGCATCACGGCCACGAGTCGTCCTTCGTGGTGCCTGCCGACCGCGATGATTACCTGTGCCAACTGCGATTCTTCGTGCCCGGCCACGAAATGGAGATGTGCGGCCACGCGACCGTGGGGACGCTCTGGGCGCTGCGGCAATGGCAACGGTGGAGCACGCCGCGCGCCCGCGTTCAGACCCTGAGCGGCAGCGTGGACATCGAATGGGACGAGGCTGGCAATCGCGCCTGGGTGTCGCAACCAGCCGTCGCCACATCCGCGCTCACGCCCGCGCAATGCCGCGCGATCGCCACCGTGCTGCGTATCGACCCCGACTTGCCCGGCCTGCACATGATCAATGCCAGCACCAGCCGGGTAAAGACGTTGGTGCGATTGCCGGCCGTGGCCGACCTGAATGCCTTGGCGCCGGACTTCGATGCGATGCGGGACATCTGCGAAGCCATCGGCTCAACCGGCCTCTACCCTTATGCGCTGAGCGCGGACGGCGCCAGCGCGCGGCAATTTCCCAAGGCGTCCGGCTACCCCGAGGATGCCGCCACCGGCATCGCCGCCGCGGCCTTGTGGGGTTACCTGAACGAAACGGGCAGCGTGCCGGCGGACGGGGTGTACACGGTCCGCCAGGGCGTGGCCATGGGCTCGCCGTCGGCGATCCAGTTGCGCCGGCGCGCGGACGCCCCCGGCTGTTGGCTGAGCGGCGAGACGCAATGGATAAGGTGACCGCTGGCGGCACGCCCGACTCGCGGCTGGCTGCGGCCGGCTGGCGCCTGCCTGCGGCGCCCGTTCCGCGCGGCGCCTATGCGCCCTACCACTTGGCGGCCCTGACCGGCGCAACACTGGTCTGCATCAGCGGCCAGGCCAGCCGGCGGGACGGCACACCGATCGTGGGGATATGCCGGCCTGGCGCCGATCTGGACGCCGCCCGCGCCGCCTGTGCACACGCGGCGCTGAGTGCGCTGAGCGCCCTGCGCGAAGCCTGCGGCGGCAATTTGGACCGCGTGCGCGCCGTGCTGCAATTGCACGGCTATCTGCGCAGCGAGGCGGAATTTGAAGACCACAGTGCGGTGTTGGACGGTGCATCAGCAGTGCTGGAAGCGGCATTCCCGCATATGCCGCGTCCGGCACGCAGTGCGGTGGGAGTAACCAGCCTGCCCGGCCGCAGTTGGGCGGAAATCGAAATCAGCGCGCTGCTGGACGACCGCGGCTGACCCGCCAAGCCAACCCGCCCGCGCTGTCGGGCGGGCGGCACTGATACGACGATAACGGTACGGCTGCCCCGCCGCTTCGGCGGCCAGACTCAATGCCCCGTCGCGTCACCCTGACGACTGGCTTCGAACAGAAACCACGTGCGCCGCTCGGTCTCGTCGATCCAGTTTTCGATCAGGCTGGAACTGGCGATGTCGCGATGCTCGTCGGTGACGTTGTGGGCTTCGCGCAGCGCGGCCGCCAGGACCTTGTTGTCTTCGCGCAGTTCGGCCAGCATGTCCAGCGGCTGCACGTAGTCGGCGTCGTTGTCGGCAATGCGCTGCGACCGCGAAATATGCCCGATGGACCGCAGCGTGGTGCCGCCAATCTTGCGGATGCGTTCGGCGAGGGGGTCGGTCATGGCGAACAGCTGATCACCCTGCTCGTCCAGCAGCAGGTGGTAGTCCCGGAAGTGGGGACCGCTGATGTGCCAATGAAAGTTCTTGGTCTTCAGATACAGCGCAAACACGTCGGCCAGTATCTGGTTCAGCGCGGCGGAGATGTCGCGGGTGGCCTCAGCGGCGAGGTCGGTGGGCGTCGCCAGCGGCGCCTTGCGGCGGTCCTTCAGCGCCTTGGTGGTCTTCTCATTCAGTTTCTTGGCCATGAATCGCAGCTCCTGATTAGAAATCGGAAAACACGTTCGCGGCGCACTTGCAGCCGGCCGCGAGGCACAGCGTAAATCTCCGGCTGCGCTTTGCCAATGGCCGGCACAACGAAGGAGTATGCTACGCCGCTTCGCATCTCCCAGCTTCCCTCACCACCATGCGCGGCAATCCCGACGCCAGGCAAGGCGCCATCGCGTTGCACGGGTTCTATTTCCTGTACTACGGCTTGCAGGGCGTAAGCATCCCGTTCCTGCCGTTGTGGTTCGCGAGCCGGGGACTGGACCCGGCGCTGATCGGGCTGATCGTCGCCACGTCGTTCCTGCCCAAAATCCTGTCGACGCCGATCGTGGCGCACGTGGCGGACCAGACAGGCCGCGCTCATGCGTTGATCGCGTCGGCGCTCGCGGCATCGCTGGCGCTTTTCCTGTGTTACCCGTTCAGCCAGAGTTCAGCTTGGCTGCTGGCAATCACGTTGCTGCTGAACGCGGTGTTTCCCGCCGTCCTGCCGCTGATGGACCGGATGGCGATTGCAAGCGGGCGGGGACAAGGCAATTCCTATACGGTGATGCGCGCGTGCGGGTCGCTGGGATTTGCGACGGTGACGGTGGCGGGCGGCTATCTGATCAAGACGTTCGACACGGACTGGGTGATGTGGCTGTCGATCCTGCTGATCGTCGCGTGCCTGGCCTGCGTGCGCCTGCTGCCGCGGGCAGCACGGCCGGCGGCGGTTGACGCCCCCGTCGATCGCGTACGCCTGCCGATGCGAGAGGTCCTGCGCGACCGCCCTTTGTTGATGTGCATCGCGGCCGCGTCGCTGGTGCAGGCGAGCAACGGCTTTCTGTATTCGTACTCCACGCTGCATTGGACCGCGAACGGGTTGTCGACGGCGATGATCTCGCTGCTGTGGGTGGTGGGGGTGACCAGCGAAGTTCTGTTCTTTTTTCTAGCGCCGCGCATTTTGGCTCGCACGGGTGCGCAGTGGCTGATTCTGACATCGGCCGTCATGACCGCCATTCGCTGGACGGGACTGTCCGCCACCACGGATCCTGCGATTATCGCGGGCCTGCAATTGCTGCAATGCTTCACCCTGGCGGGCAACAACGCCGCGATCATGTGGTACATCACTCGCCGCGTACCGGCGGCATGCAAGACGTCCGCCATCGCCCTCTACGCCATGCTTTCAGGCGGCGTCTTCATGTTCGCCAGCATCCAGCTGGGCGGCGCTCTGTACCGGGCCTATGCACCTGGCGGGTTCCTGGTCATGGCGATATGCGCTGCCGGAGCAGTGCCGCTGGTGATTTATTCGGAGAAGCTGCGGAAGCGGGGTATCGAGTGACGGCAGTATCGTTTTCGAGATTTTTATATCTACGCATGTGATTTTTTGGTTTGTGTTTTTGGGGTTTGACGGGTGCGGATTGCTGGCGATGGTCGGCGTTCTTGGGACGCCCGGCGCGGCGTGGGCCTGGGGTGGGCGGGGCTCCGATTGCGGTCCGGAGCCTTCGCTCCGGACTGCCCCGTGCTCAACCTCGTCCGCCTTCGGCTCCCTTCGGTTTCCGCCGGGCGCATCTAAACGCCCCGCCCACCCCAGGCCCACGCCACACCGGGCTCGAATTGCTTGATCTTTGCGGGCGCTGGGGCGAGTTGGGTTCTTTAGGTTCTTGCATACGGCGGGGTGGTCGAGAAGCGTCTTGCGGTGCCCGCCCCCGGGCGGCCGCGCGGGCGGCCTTCGTGGGCTTACGCGCTGTCTTACGTCGGGGCGATGACGCTTCGCGTGTGGCTGCGTCTGGGTAAGGTGTCTGACACCGGCAGCAGCAACCACCTGCACATTTGTAAGACGGATTCGGGTGTCTGACACCCGAATCATCAGCGCCATTTGATCTGCTATCCATTAATCGTCATTTGAACTCCAGTGCCCGATGGGCGGCGCGCGTACGGGTCGGCAAGCTGACATTGACCGTCGCCGCGCGCCGCCCATCACCGCCCCACCCCCGTATTGGAGCGCCCATTAGCAATCACCTCCCCGCCAGCGCGCAAGCGCACACCGCCCCGACGTCCCACCGCTCATATGCCGGGTTGCCGCCGTCCGGGCGGCAGCAACCCGGCGACCCCGCAAATCCCCTTCCCTGCACACAGGTCTTGTAGCGCGCAAACCAAAGACCCTGGTAGCACGGCGTCGCGGTCACCGGGGAGGCGAGCGCCGTCGATGCGCCCGAGGGAATCTGAAGGCAGTCGCCGAAGGCGACAACGAAGATGACGACGGGGGAGTCCGGAGCGAAGGCTCCGGACCGCAATCGTGGGCGATCGCCTCCCCGGTGACCGCGGCGTCGGGCGACCTACGAAGATCTAATGCAGCCTACGAAGAACGTATCGCGAACAAAGACCGCACCTCTACGAACTGCATAGCCGAACCAACAAAAAAAGGCCCTGCATCAGCAAGGCCTTCCATCCAAAACACTCAGCAGCACCCAATCCGCTTCTTCCCCCCGTATCGCGCCTCCTGGCGCTCCCGGAAGAAATCCTCATAGCTCATTGGCTCCTGGTCAGGATGCGTCCGCCGCATATGCTCGACATACGTCTCGTAATCCGGCACGCCAACCATCAACCGGAGCGTCTGCCCCAGATACCGGCCGGCGGCGCCGGCCGCTGAAGTCATATTGCTGAACAGCATGCGGCTTCTCCTGGATGAAGGTCAGTCCGCGCCAGCCGCAGCGGCTGCGGGCAGCGATTCGTAAGGCGTTTCGCGGGACGTCGGCTTGTTCTCGTTGCGGGCGCGCTGCACCGACTTCAAGCCGAACACCACGATGCTCACCACGACAAAGATGAAGATCGCGCACAGCCCGGCGTTGATGTAGTCGTTCATCACCACCCGCGACATCTCGCCCAGCGACTTCGCCGGCGCCAGCACCTTGCCTTCGGCAATCGCGGCGTTGTACTTGTCGGCGTGGGCCAGGAAGCTCACGCGCGGGTCCGAATGGAACAGCTTCTGCAGACCGGCCGTCAGCGTGCAAGCCAGCAGCCAGAGCGTCGGCAGCACCGTCACCCATGCATAGCGGTCGCGCTTCATCTTGAACAGGACCACCGTGCCCAGCGTCAGCGCAATCGCGGCCAGCATCTGGTTGGCGATGCCGAACAGCGGCCACAGCGTATTGATGCCGCCCAGCGGATCCACCACGCCCTGATACAGGAAGTAGCCCCACGCCGCCACGCACAGGCCCGTGGCGATCAGGTTGGCCGGCAGCGAATCCGTGCGCTTGAGCGACGGCGCGAACGTGCCCAGCAAATCCTGCAGCATGAAGCGGCCCGCGCGGGTGCCGGCGTCAACGGCCGTCAGGATGAACAGCGCTTCGAACAGGATGGCGAAGTGATACCAGAACGCCATCATGCCCGGACCGCCCAGCGCCTGATGCAGGATGTGGGCCATGCCCACCGCCAGCGTCGGAGCGCCGCCCGCGCGCGAGATGATCGTGCTTTCGCCTACGTCCTTGGCCGTCTGCACCAGATCGGCCGGCGTGATCACGAAGCCCCAGCTCGACACCACCTGGGCGACCTGCTCAGGCGACGTGCCGATCACGGCCGCCGGGCTGTTCATTGCGTAGTAGATGCCCGGCTCGATCACGCAAGCCGCGACCAGCGCCATGATGGCGACGAAAGACTCCATCAGCATGCCGCCGTAACCGATGTAGCGGGCCTGGGTTTCGTTCTCGATCAGCTTGGGCGTCGTGCCCGAGGAGATCAGCGCGTGGAAGCCCGACACCGCGCCGCAGGCGATGGTGATGAAGAGGAACGGGAACAGGTTGCCCGACCACACCGGACCGGTGCCGTCGACGAACTGCGTCAGCGCGGGCATCTTCAGTTCCGGGGCGACGACCACGATGCCGATCGCCAGACCGACGATCGTGCCGATCTTCAGGAAGGTCGACAGGTAGTCACGCGGGGCCAGCAGCAGCCACACGGGCAGCACCGAGGCGATGAAGCCGTAGACGATCAGGATCCAGGTCAGGCCCTTCCCGTCGAAGTCGAACATCGGGCCGATGACCGGATGCGCGGCCACGTCCTGACCGAACGTGATGGCCGCCATCAGGCCGACGAAGCCGATGATGGAAACCTCGCCGATCTTGCCCGGACGGATGTAGCGCAGGTACACGCCCATGAACAGCGCGATGGGGATGGTCGCGGCCACCGTGAAGGTGCCCCACGGCGAGTGCGTCAGCGCCTTCACGACGATCAGCGCCAGCACGGCCAGGATGATGACCATGATCATGAACGCGCCGAACAGCGCGATCACGCCCGGGATCTTGCCCAGTTCCGACTTGACCAGGTCGCCCAGCGAGCGGCCGTCGCGGCGGGTCGAGATGAAGAGGATCGTGAAGTCCTGCACGGCGCCGGCGAACACGACGCCGGCCAGGATCCACAGCATGCCGGGCAGGTAGCCCATCTGCGCGGCCAGCACCGGTCCGACCAGGGGGCCCGCGCCGGCGATGGCGGCAAAGTGGTGGCCGAACAGCACGTGCTTGTTGGTGGGCACGTAGTCCAGGCCGTCGTTGTACTTCCAGGCCGGCGTCATGCGCGTCGGGTCAAGCTGGAAGACCTTGCGCGCGATGAAGCGGCTGTAGTAACGGTAGGCGATGAGATAGACGCAGACGGCGGCAATCACCACCCATAGCGCGTTGATGGTCTCCCCTCTGGCCAGCGCCACGGTGCCCAGCGCAAACGCGCCCAGTACCGCAACCGCCAGCCAGACCAGGTGCTGACCCAGTCCCTTACTGCTGGTGTGCATAAGTGCTCCTCTTGCCTCCCGCCATGCTCTTGGCGTGAAACGCTTTTTTCGTCCCGCGGAAGGCAGACTCATTGTTGTGGGGTGGCGGACGCACGCGTCCGCGCTGCGTCAGGTCGACGCGGGCGCCAGTATTGCGCTCTGGCCATCGCGCCAACAAGCGCGGAACTACGCAAGCGAGCTACGTGTTACTACGTCATGCGCCGCAGCAAATTTCCGTGAAAACCGTAAAATCTCCGAACTTTCCGCGTTCCCGCCTCGATACCCTTCCGGTTGATGCGTCGCAGCAAATTCGCTTCGGCCTGATACAAATCCTTATGAAGCTGCGTCTCAAAATCTTGCTGCTTGCGGCAGTCCCGCTGCTGGTGGCCGTCGCCGCCATCACGGTCGCCGTCTACGTGCAGGGATTGCAGTTGGCGCAGCGCGAAAAACAGGTGGTCGAAACCGCCTGGCTGGCCAGCAAGGAAGGCGAGCTGCGCCATTACGTGAACCTGGCGTACAGCGCCATCGCGCCGCTGCAGGCCGCAGGCGACGACGCGGCGACGCGCCAGCGCGCGCTGGACCTGCTGGCGCAGATGGAGTTCGGCCACGACGGCTATTTCTTCGTCTATGACCTGCAGGGCAAGAACCTGATGCATCCGCGCCAGCCCGAGCTGGTCGGGCAAGACCTTTGGAACCTGCGCGACACCAAGGGCCAGGCCGTCATCCAGAACCTGCTGACGGCCGCCCGGCGCGGCGGGCAGCAAGGCGAGGTGGTGCATTACCTCTGGGAAAAACCGTCCACCAACCAGACCGTTGAAAAGCTCGGATACGTGGTGGTGCTGGAACGCTGGGGCTGGATGCTGGGCACCGGCATCTACCTGGACGACGTGCAAGAGGCCCTGGTGCGCATCGACGCCGCGGCGCAGGCCAATATCCGCGACATGTTCGCGTGGGTGGCGGGCATTGCGGCTGTATCCATCCTGGGCGTGGCCGCCTGTGGTCTGGCCCTCAATATCAGCGACCATCGCCAGTCCGACGCCAAGCTGCGGCTGATGGCCCGCCAGATCGTGCGGTCGCAGGAAGACGAGCGCGCCCGCCTGTCGCGGGAACTGCACGACGGCATCAGCCAGGTGCTGGTGTCGGTAAAACTGTCGCTGGAGGCCGCCCGCGAGCGGCTGCGCCAGTCGCACTCGGACGATTCGCGCGCGCTTGCGCACATCGATACGCCGCTGGGCGGCGCCCTGGACCGTCTGAACATGGCGGTGGGCGAGGTCCGCCGCATTTCGCACAACCTGCGTCCCACCCTGCTCGATGACCTGGGCCTGCCCGCCGCGCTGGAGCATCTGGGCCGGGAATTCGCCATCCGCCCCGAGGACGGCGCCCCGCCGCTGGCGGTGGACCTGCACACGGTCGGCCAGCCAGTGAAGCTGCCCGACGCCTACGCGACGGCGCTGTTCCGCGTGACGCAAGAGGCGCTGACCAACGTCATGCGCCATGCCGGCGCCACGCGCGCGGATCTGACTCTGGCGTATTCGGCGCGCGATTTGCGCCTGACCATCACCGACGACGGCTGCGGCTTTGACGACGCCGAGGTCCAGCAGGACCCGCATCGCGGCATCGGCCTGCGCAACATGCGAGAACGCATGAGCGCGCTGTCCGGCACCCTGACCTTTCATTCCACCGCGCAAGGCACGACCTTGCAGGCCTGGCTTCCCCTGCCGCCTCCCGGCGGCCCCCTTCCGACGCCTCCCCAAGCATGATCGACAAACCCGACGCCGTCCGCCTTCTGCTGATCGACGACCACCCCCTGGTGCGCGACGGCCTGCGCCTGCGCCTTGAAACCGTGCCGACGTTGCGGGTAGTAGGTGAAGCCAGCAACGCCGCCGCCGCGCAGGCTTTTCTGGCCGCCTGCATGGCTGAGGATCCGCAGGGCGGCACCCTGCCCCATCTGGCGCTGATGGACCTGAACATGCCCGGCGTCGGCGGCCTGGAGCTGACGGCGCTGCTGCACGAGCGCTATCCGCAGATCGCGGTGCTGGTGCTGTCCATGCACGACAACCCCGAGTACATGGTGCAGGCGGTCAAGGCCGGCGCCCGCGGCTATCTGCTCAAGGACGAGCCCGCGCAGGAGATCATCACCGCCATCGACGCCGTCATGGCCGGCCGCAGCTATTTCAGCGCTGCAGCGGCCGTGCGGCTGTCGCAGGCCAGCGCCCTGGCCACGTTGCTGACGCACCGCGAGCGCGACGTGCTGCGCCACATCGCCGACGGCCATGCCAACAAGCAGATCGCGCAGACGCTGGGATTGTCGGTGCGCACCGTCGAGACGCACCGCCTGAACATCAAGCGCAAGCTGGGCATCGACGGACAGGCCGAACTCATCAAGTACGCGGTCGAAAACCGGGGCGTCTGAACGCAGGAAATACCCCCACACGCCACGGGTAAGCCCGCGGTCCGCCCGCCGCGCTGAGGTAGACTTGCGACACCTACGCATTACGCCCAGCGTTACGCCACGCATCACCCTTTGCATCACTGCGCGCCAGAGGGCGCGCCGCCAGGAGTCCCCATGTCATTGGAAAAGCACTACACCGCCATTCTCGAAGCACTAGGGGAAGATCCGTCCCGCGAAGGGCTGGCCGACACGCCGGCCCGCGCCGCCAAGGCCATGCGCCACCTGTGCCGCGGCTACGACCAGAACCTGGAAGAAATCGTCAACGGCGCGCTGTTCACGTCGGACACGCGCGAGATCGTCCTGGTCAAGAACATCGAGCTGTACTCGCTGTGCGAGCACCACATGCTGCCCTTCATCGGCAAGGCGCACGTGGCCTACCTGCCCGCCGGCAAGGTGCTGGGCCTGTCCAAGGTGGCCCGCATCGTCGAGATGTACGCGCGCCGCCTGCAGATTCAGGAAAACCTCAGCCGCCAGGTGGCTGAAGCCGTGCAAAGCGTCACCGGCGCGGCTGGCGTTGCGGTCGTGATCGAGGCGCAGCACATGTGCATGATGATGCGCGGCGTCGAAAAGCAGAATTCCTCCATGGTCACGTCGGTGATGCTGGGCGAATTCCACGAAAACCCGTCCACGCGTGCGGAGTTTCTCAGCCTGATCCGCTGATCGGTGTCTGACACCCTGGTGGCACAGCCGTGATCTGACGGCGCTCTCTGCAGGGTGTCAGACACCTTGCCAGCCATCTCATCCATTTGGCGCATATCGCGGGCCCGCCCGCTGCGACGACGATGCCCGTTCGGGCATGGGCGGCGCAGCCGGCGGGCCCGGTTGCTTTTGGCACCTACTGATCCGGACATCTGGCCCTAGCGTTCTGGTCCCATCCGGGCAAACTGGCACCAGCAAGCCGGTCGCGCCGGGGCGCGGCCGTTCTCTCCCGGAGATCTCCATGAACGCGATATACCGCCTGATTCGCCGCTGCACCCTGGCCGGCCTGGCCGCCGCGCTACTGGCTGCGCCCGCCTACGCGCAGACCAAACTCGTGGTGGGCTACCAGCTCATCGTCGGGCCGTTCCTGTCCGCCATCGCGGACGGCAGTTTCGACAAGGCCCTGAAAGAGGCCGGCTACCAGGTGGACTGGCGCCAGTTCACCTCGGGCGGCGACATCTCGACCGCCCTGGCCTCGGGCAACGTGCCGGTCGGCGTGCTGGGATCGACCGGGATCACCTCGGCCGCCACACGCGGCGTGGACATGCAGCTCTTCTGGATCCTGGACAATATCGGCAAATCCGAAGCGCTGGTGGCGCGCAACGGCTCCGGCATCAACAGCACCGCCGACCTTAAGGGCAAGCGCATTGCCACGCCGTTTGTGTCGACGTCGCACTTTCATTTGCTGGTCGGGCTTGAGCAGGTCTGGAAGGTGCCGCCGCGCGACGTGCGCATCCTGAATATGCAGCCGCCGCAGATCGTGGCCGCCTGGCAGCGCGGCGACATCGACGCCGCCTACGTCTGGCCGCCCGCGCTGACCGAGATCGCCAAGACCGGCAAGATCATCGCCGACTCCGAACAGATCGGCGCGGCCAGCGTGCCGACCTTCGACGGCATCGTGGTGGACAAGGCCTGGGCGCAGAAAAACCCGAAGTTCATGGCCGCCTTCACGGGGGTGCTGGCCAAGTCCTACGCGGACTATCGCGCCAACAGCGCCAAGTGGACGGCGGATTCGCCGCAGGTCAAGGGCATCGTCAAGCTGATTGGCGGAAAGCCTGAAGACATCGTCGAGGCACTGGGCCTCCTGGTCTTCCCGACGGTGGAAGAACAGGCCTCCAAAACCTGGCTGGGCGGCGGCAAGGACTCGGGCGCCGCGCGCGCCTTCGCGGCCAGCGCCAAGTTCCTGAAGGATCAGAAGCAGATCGACAAGGCACTGGACGACTACAGCCCGTTCGTGACGGATCAGTACGCGAAGGCGGCCGCGAAGTAATTCACGCGACCCGTCCGACCCGGCCCGGCGCCACCCCGGCGCCGGCCGCAGCGCGAAGACGAGGCCTGCCGCCGCAGGCCTCGCCACAACGATCAGGGGGAACAGCATGACCATGCAGTCCACATCCGCCGCGCAGCGCCTGTGCGCGGAAGGCGTCAGCGTCACCTATCCCGGCCTGCACGACAGCGGCCCCGTCATCGCGCTGCACGACGTCAACCTGACCATCCAGCCCGGCGAGTTCGTCGTCGCGTTGGGAGCATCAGGCTGCGGCAAGACCACGTTGCTCAGCCTGCTGGCGGGCTTTCTGTCGCCGACCGAGGGCGAGATCACGCTGGGCGGAAACCCCATCGTCGGGCCGGGCGCCGACCGCGGCGTGGTGTTCCAGAAGCACGCCCTGCTGCCCTGGCTGAACGTGCTGGAAAACACCGAATTCGGCCTGAAGCTGCAAGGCGTCGACAAGGACACCCGCCGTGCCCGCGCCCGCCGCAATCTTGAACTGGTGGGCCTGCAGGATTTTCACCGGCACATGATCTACCAGCTGTCGGGCGGCATGCAGCAGCGCGTGGGCATCGCGCGCGCGCTGACCTGCGACCCCGCCATGCTGCTGATGGACGAGCCCATGGCCGCGCTGGACGCGCTGACCCGGGAAACCATCCAGGAGCTGCTGCTGGATATCTGGCGGCAGACCAACAAGATGTTTTTCTTCATCACCCACAGCGTGGAAGAAGCGCTCTTCCTGGGATCGCGGCTGATCGTCATGTCGCCGCGCCCGGGCCGGATCACGCACACGTTCGAGCCCGCCTTCAACCGGCGCTACCTGGAGACCCGCGATGGCCGTGGCATCAAATCCAGTCCCGACTTCATCGCCATGCGAGAAGAAGTCCTCGGCATCATCTACGGGGACGAGCGCGCCGCCTCCCCGCACGCCCTCCATGCCTAAGCGCCGCATCGGCCACACGCCGGCGGCGCCGGGCAAGGTGTACGGGGCGCCGGGAGCGGGCTACAGCGGCCACATCAGCCTGCTGACCAGCCTGGCGCTGATCGCGCTGTGGTTCCTGGTGACCAGCGCCGGCTGGGTGCGGCCGCTGTTCCTGCCGTCGCCCATCGCGGTGTACGACAAGTTCGTCTTTGCGATGACCGAAGGGGTGGCCAATTCCACGCTGACCGAGCACGCGCTCGCCAGCCTGGGCCGCGTGTTCGGCGCGTTCTTCCTGGCGTGCGTCACGGCCATTCCGGTCGGCATCCTGATGGGCGTGAACCGCTACGCGCGCGGCGTCTTCGATCCGCCGATCGAGTTCTACCGCCCGCTGCCGCCGCTCGCTTATCTGCCGCTCATCATCATCTGGTTCGGCATCGGCGAATTCCCCAAGATCCTGCTGATCTACCTGGCCATCTTCGCGCCCATGGCAATCGCCGCGCGCGCGGGCGTACGGTCGGTGTCGATCGAACAGATCCACGCCGCCTACGCCATGGGCGGGACCAGCCGCCAGATCGTCTGGCACGTGATCCTGAAGGCGGCCATGCCGGAAATCTTCACGGGCATGCGCATCGGTATCGGGGTCGGCTGGACGACGCTGGTCGCCGCCGAGATGGTGGCGGCCGACCGGGGCCTGGGCTTCATGGTGCTGAACGCCGCGCAGTTCCTGGCCAGCGACACGGTCATCATGGGCATCATCGTGATCGGGCTGTTCGCGTTCGCCTTCGACCTGCTGGTGCGTTACCTGGAACGCTTCGCCATTCCGTGGAAGGGACGAATCTGACAGGGCAATCCCGCATTCCTTCCCCCATCCGGCTCCTTTATTCTGAGACTCGGACACCCCGGGCGCGGCAGCGCGGCGCCCGTGAGGTCCGCAGTCAAAAGGAGCCAGCCATGTCCAGCCAGGCCTCGATGCTCAAGCCTGTGTTGTGGGAACGCCTGTTCGAAAAGGCCAGCGCGCCCAACCTCAGCCTGCAGGGGCGCGTGCGCCAGATGCTGGTGTCGGCCATCCTGAGCGGCCACCTGCCGCCCGGCATGCCGGTGCCGTCCAGCCGCTACCTCGCCGACCAGTTGCGCATCGCGCGCAATACCGTGGTGTTTGCGTACCAGCAACTCGTGTGCGAAGGGTATCTCGTGTCGCGCGAACGCAGCGGCCACTTCGTCAGCGATACCGTCATGGAAGGCCACTCGGGTCCCGCGACGGACGCTTCACCGGCGGACGCGCCCGAAACCGGTGGCGTGCGCTGGGAAGAGCGTCTGCGCTTTCGCCCCTCGCGGCAACGCAACATCACCAAGCCCCGCGACTGGCAGAAACAGCCCTATCCCTTCGTCTACGGCCAGTTCGACCAAGACCTGTTCCCTACCGCCGAATGGCGCGAATGCTGCATCAAGGCGCTGTCGGTGCTGGACATCCGCAGCTGGGCGCCGGACCTCATCACGCACGACGACCCCGCGCTCATCGAACAGATCCGCACGCAGGTGCTGCCGCGCCGCGGCGTGTGGGCCGACGCCGAGGAAATCGTCATCACGGTCGGCGCGCAGCACGCGCTTTATCTGCTGGCCGATCTGCTGGTGAACGAAGACACCGTGGTCGGCATGGAAGACCCGGGCTATCCGGACGCGCGCAATATCTTCGCCAGCCACACGCGCCATCTGCTGCCGCTGCCCGTGGACGAACAGGGGCTGCGCACGGGGACGCAACTGCTCGGATGCGATTACCTGTTCGTCACGCCGGGCCATCATTGTCCGACTACCGTCACGCTGTCGATGGAGCGGCGCGCCTCCCTGCTGGCAATGGCGCGGCAGGCCGACAGCCTCATCATCGAGGACGACTTCGAAAGTGAAAGCCGCTGGGGCGAAGGCGCGATCCCCGCGCTGAAAAGCCTGGACCGGGACGGCCGCGTGATCTACGTGGGCAGCCTGGCCAAGTCCTTCGCGCCGGGCCTGCGCATCGGCTACATCGTCGCGCCGCGCGAGCTGGCCGCCGAGCTGCGCGCGCTGCGCCGCCTGATGCTGCGCCACCCGTCCGCGTACATCCAGCGCGCGTTCTCGCTGTTCATCTCGCTGGGGCATCACCATTCGCTGCTGCGCCGCCAGTCGCAGGCTTACCAGAAGCGCGGCGCCGAACTGGCGCAGGCGTTGGCGCGGCACCTGCCGGACTTCACGGCCATTCCCATCACCGGTTCGTCCTCGTGCTGGCTGCAGGGGCCGCCGTGGCTCAATGCGGCGGCGTTGTCCGAAGCCGCGCTGGCCGAAGGCGTCGTGGTCGAACCGGGGGATGTGTTCTTCATGGACGGCGCCAACGCGCCGCGGAACTTCCTGCGCGTGGGGTTTACGTCGATCCGGCCGGAGCATATCGAACCGGGCATCGCGCGGCTGGCAAAGGTGGTCGACGCCCAGCGGCGCGTGGCGCAGGATCTCGTGCTGGACGGTGTATGACACCCGAATCAGTCCTACGTTCTGATGGGGTGTCTGACACCTGAATCCGTCCTACGTTTTGACGGGGTGTCTGACACCTCAATCAGTCCTACAAGTCTTGAAGGTGCCAGAGGCCCGCGTACTGCTACAGCAACTCGTCCCGCAGGTAATACCAGCGATACAACAACCCCTGCCCGATGCGGCGGAACGGGGCGAACAGGTGTCCCGGTAGCGGCGTGTCGTAGATCGGCAGGTTCCACGCGATCCCATCCTTGCCCATCATCCGTTGCGCCAGCCGCCTGCCGGCATGCGCCGAAAACGCCACCCCGTTGCCGCCATAACCGAAGGCGTAATACACCTGCTGCGCCGGGTCCGGTTGCGTGACGCGCGGCATCATGTCGTGGCTGACGTCTACCCAGCCCCACCACGAATACGCCACGTCCACACCGCGCAGCGCCGGGAACTTGCGGGCGAGGCCCTCGCGCAGCAGCGCTAGGTGGCGCGGGTTTTCGGCGTCTGCGCCGCGTAGCGCGCTGCGGCTGCCGATCTGCATGCGGCCGTCGGGCAGCAGGCGGTAGTAGAAGCGCAGCGTGCGCGTGTCCGTGATGAACACCGTGCTTTTCAACCCCGCCGCCTCGCGTTCCTCGGCCGACAGCACGCGCGTGACCATCGAATTGGACAGCACCGGCATGATGCGGTTGTCCAGCAGCCGGTTGACGCCCTGCGCGGTGTAGCCGCCGGTGGCGAAGGCCACGCGCCGGGCGCGCACCGTGCCGCCGGGGGTTTGCAGCCGGTACATGCCGTTTTCCACGCGCCAGCCCAGCACGGGGCTGGACGGATGGATGCGCACGCCCAGCGCCCGCGCCTGCCGCAGATAACCGTACGCAAGCTTGAGCGGATGCACGCCGACACCGTCGGGCTCGTGCATGGCGCCCACCGCCTCGCGATCATCCACATACCGTTCGTGCAATTCGGCGCGGCTGAGCATCTTGGTGTCGTAACCGAAGACGTCGTGCATCACGCGCGCTTCGTTCTGCAGGAAGGCCATCTTCTTCTGGCGATGCGCCGTGTACAGATGGCCGCCGGGCTGCGCGTCGCAGTCCACCTGCGCGACCAGGCTCTTCCAATACTCGAAGCCTTCGCGGATCTCCGCGTCCAGGCGTTTGGCCGTGTCCAGCCCCCAGCGTTCGATCCACTGCGAGCGGTACAGGCGCCCCGACGCATTCTGCCCCTGGCCGCCATTGCGGCTGGTGCACCCCCACACCGCGCGGTTGGCCTCCAGCACGACGGCCTTCACGCCAAAATCGCGTGCCAGCGCCAGCGCCGCCGACAAGCCCGTGAAGCCGGAGCCGACAATCACCACGTCAGCGTCGATGTCGCCGCGGATCGGCCCGTCGTCCTCGGGCGGTGCGCCGGCCGTCGCGACCCAGTAGGTGGGCGCGTAGTCCTGGCCCTGTCCGGGCGGCGATACCAGCGGATCGTAGGCCGGGTTGTAGGCGTTGATGGCGGCGCCGGACGCGGGCGCCGGGCGGGAGATGCCGGCCGACATTTGCGTATCCATGATGGCGGCTAGGCACGTGCCGGCAAGGCGGGACGCTGCTTGCGGAACGCGTTCTTCACCTGGATCTTGCCGTCCTTGAACGTGAACACGTCCACCATGTCGGCCTCCACCCGCGAGCCGTCCGCCGCCGTGCCGCGGAACGTGGACTCGGAGACGCCGCGATCGCCGGCCACCCAGTGCCGGCCGTTCTCCCATTGCGCGTCCGGGAAGTTCTTCCAGGCCGCGGCAAAGGCCGCGCGCACCGCTTCCGGGCCGGCATGGCGGCTGCCGTACTGTTCGGGGCCGCCGACGGTCTCGAACACGCAGTCTTCGCTCATGAATGACATCAGGGCGTCGATATCGTGCCGGTTCCAGGCGGCCGCAAACTCGGCCAGCATTTCCACGGTGACGGTCTGTTGCATTGCCTACCCTCCTTCGCTGGCGCGGCGCGAGATGCGTCCACGCTGAACCCTCAAGGTACGTGCGCGGCGTGCGCGCCGGTAGGACCAGACGCGGGGAATCGCTTGCACCAGAACTAGCGCAGCGGCACGGCGTGGGCCGCGTCCAGGGTGACGTCGACATTGATGTCGTGCAGCGCCGCCCGGTCCAGAAGCGTCGCGATTACCGGCATGTTGGTGACGCCGCGCATACCAATCACGACCAGCGAGGGTTCGCATCGATCAGCCGGCGCGCGCGCCTGCGTGTCAAAGCGCACGCGCCGTCCCGCGAATTGCACCAGCACCCAACCGTGCCGGCTGGTGCGGACCCAGCCCTTGGCGCGCAGCACGTCGCGGGGCAACTGCTTCAGGCGCTCGGCGAGCATGTCGGCGTCCAGTAACGCGGGGGCTCGCCATAGCCAGCTTTGGAACGGATGGGCGGGATCGGACGGGTCGACGTGGCGCGGCATGTGTCCGCCCACGCGAACGCCGCCGAGCTCGTCGCCGTGGGCGCCGACAACGCGGCCGCCATGGCCGTGTCCGCAGATAGCACCATCGCCGTGCCTGTCGCCATGGCCGCAACCATGCTCCGCCTCATGCCCGCTTGCCGTCCCCTCACCCACGCCGATCAACACCCCCAAATCCACCCGCCCCTCACACGCCCGCACCACGGGCGCGCCGCCGCTAGCCTCGCGCAGCCAATCCTGAACTGCCGCCAGCGCATCCGACGCCACCAGATCGATCTTGTTCAACACCAGCAAATCCGCCGCGCGAAGCTGCCGCTGCACCGTATCGGCCAACAGCGGATCCGCCGCCACCTCGCGGATGGCCCCCGCATCGACCAGCACCACCACGCCCTCCAGTTGCAGCAGCGGATCGGCCATCCCCACCTGCGCGATCCGACCGGGATCAGATACGCCACTCGCCTCGATGACAATCCATTCGGGCAACGGATCCAGCGCCAGCACACGCGCCAGCGCATCATCCATTCCGCCCGCCATCGAGCAGCAGACGCAACCGTTGGCCAGCCGGATCACGTTGTCGGCGCGATCCGCGATGAGGCCTGCATCGATGTCCACGGGCCCGAAGTCATTCACCAGCACCGCCGCGCGGCGCGCGCTGGCGGTCAGCACATGATTCAGCAAGGTGGTCTTGCCCGCACCCAGAAAGCCGCCCACCACCGTCAGCGGAATGCGCGCCACGTCACGCCTCCCGCAGCGGCAGCGGACGCCCGCCGATGACCGTGCCCAGCACCTTCAGATCTTTCAGCGTTTCCGGCGCGGCGGCCGACGGATCGTCCGCCAGCACGCAGAAATCCGCATATTTTCCGACCTCGATCGACCCGACCAGATGGTCCATGTGCAGCGTGTAGGCCGCGCCCAGTGTGATCGCATGCAGGGCGGCGTCAACGCCGATGCGCTCGGACTCGCCCAGCACGCGGCCGGAGGCCGTCTGCCGGTTCACCGCGCACCATGCCGTGAACAGCGGCCCAAGCGGCGTGATGGGCGCATCGGAATGGATGGCGTACGGCACCCCTGCGCGCGCCGCCGACGCGCAGGCGTCCATGCGGTTGGCGCGATCCGGTCCCATCGTCAACGCGTAGTGGGCGTCGCCCCAGTAGTAGATGTGATTGGCAAAGAGATTCACGCACATGCCCAGGCTCGCCATCCGGCGGAACTGGGCGGCGTCGGCCATCTGGCAATGCTGCAACGTGTGGCGATGGTCGCGCCGCGGCGTGCGCTGCAACGCGCGGTCCACGGCTTCAATCGCAAGCTGCGTGGCCTCGTCGCCGTTGGTGTGGATGTGAAGCTGCGCGCCGGCGTCGTGATAGGTCTGCACCATCGCATCCAGTTCGGACGGCGCGATCACCCAGATACCGTTTGGCGCGCCGTTGAAATAGCCGGGCCAGCGCACGCGTGCCGTGAAGCCCTGAATCGATCCATCGACCACCAGCTTCACCATGCCCAGATGCAGCTTGCCGTGATTCAGCCGCCGCGCGGCCGCCAGCTTTTCCAGGCAGCCCGCCGCGTTGCCCGCGTAGGTCAGCGCCGAGGCAGCGGGCACGATGCGCACCGGATAATCCAGCTCACCCGTCACCCGCGCCAGCGTCGCCAGGCCTTCATCATTCAACTCATTGACCAAATCCGTCGCGGTGGTCACGCCGGCCCACTGCGCTACCTTGCCGAACATCCGCAGCCCTTCTTCCGTCAGGCCGACCGTGCGGAACGGGCTGCCGATCAGCCGCATGACCGGGAACATGGCCGCGAATTCGCAGAGCTCGCCGCTGGGTCTTCCATCATCGAGCCGCGTCACGCCCTCGATGTCGGTGTCGCGATCGATGCCCGCCCGAGCCAGCATGGGCGAGTTGACGTTCATGAGGTGCATGCTGGCGTGCATGACCACGATGGGCCGCTGCGCCGACACGGCGTCCAGGTCATGAATGCTCATGCGGTCGCCGCCGAAGAAGATGGGATCGAAGCCCCAGCCGATCAGCGTCTCGCCCTGCGCCAGCGCGCCCTCGGCATCCCGAAGCCGCGCCGCCACTTCCGCGAAGCTTTTCAGGCCGGACCAGAGCTTGCCGTCCGGACCGCGCCGGTCATAAAAGCCCACGTAGACGAACTTCCACATGCCGCCCTCGGGCAGATGGCAATGGCCTTCCACCAGGCCCGGCATCAGCACGCTGTCCGCGAAGCGGTCATCGACTTCTGCCGGCCCCCAGCCGGCCAGATCCTCCCGGCTGCCCACGCCAAGAATCCGGCCATCGCGCACGGCAACATGCGTGGCGCGCGGCTGCGCGGGGTTCATGGTCAGGATGGATCGGGCGACATAAAGCGTCGTGGAGCCGGAAGGCTGGGTCATCGGGGTTCCTTGTCAGTCTGGAGGATCGGTACGCCCACATCGGTACGCGCACATCGGGACACGCACATCGGCAAGCCCGTCAGCCTTGCAACGGCGACACCGTCACGCCATCGCGCGTCTCGACAAAATGGCAGGCCACGTGATGCGCCGGCGCCACCTCGCGCAATTCAGGTTCACGGGTGGAACACAGCGCCTGCGCGGCCGGACATCGCCCCGCGAAGCGGCAGCCGGGCGGCGGATTGACCGGGTTGGGTGGATCGCCGGACAGCCTGACGCGCCGCGCCGCCGTTTCGCGGCCGCCCTTGACGGTCGGCACGGCAGACATCAGCGCCACGCTGTACGGATGCAGCGGCCGCGAGAAAAACGCCCGCCGCGAGGCCCGCTCGATGATCTTGCCCAGATACATCACGGCGATGTCGTCACACACGTGCTCCACCACCGCCATGTCGTGCGAGATGAAAAGAAACGACTGCCCCTGTTCGCGCTGGATGCGCCGCAGCAGATTCAGGATCTGCGCGCGGATGGCGATGTCCAGCGCCGACACAGGCTCATCGCAGACGATCAGGTCCGGCGCGCTGGCCAGCGCCCGCGCGATATTCAGCCGCTGCCGCTGCCCGCCGGAAAACTGGTGCGGAAACAGTTGCCGCTGTTCGGGCCGCAGCCCCACCAGTTCGAACATCAGCGCCACGCGCGCCTCGCGGCCGCCGGGCGGGTCGATGCCCATCAGGTCCAGCGGCGTGCGCACGATCTCCTCGGCGCGCTGGCGCGGATTGAGCGACGAGTAGGGATCCTGAAATACCAGTTGCAGGCGCCGCCGCATCCGCCGCAGCGCCGAGCCGCGCATCGCGGTCAGATCGCTGCCGTCGAAATGGATGCTGCCCCCCGTGGGGTCCGCCAGCCGCAGCACCGACAGCGCCGTGGTGGTCTTGCCCGAACCCGACTCGCCCACGATGGCCAGCGTGCGGCCGCGCTCCAGGTCGAACGACACGCCGTCCACCGCCCGCACCACCACCGGCTTGCCATCGCGCCCGCGCCCGCCCACCGGAAAATGCACCGACAGGTCGCGCACCGACAACAGGGATGACGACTGCGCCTGGCTCATTGCGATGCCTCCGGATAAAGCCAACAGGACACGCCCTGCCCGCCATCCAGCACGGTCATAGGCGGAAACTCGCGGCTGCAACGCGCCATGGCGCGGTTGCAGCGGTCGACGAACGGGCAGCCGACGCCACGCTCCCACACCGACGGCACCACGCCCGGAATCTCGGGCAGGTCGGGCCGCTCGTCATCGGGTTCGCGGTCCAGTTCGGGCAGGCAGGCGATCAGGCCCTGCGTGTACGGATGGCGCGGCTGCGCCAGGATCTGGCCGACGCTGCCCTGCTCCACCACCCGCCCGCCGTACATCACCACCACGCGGTCCGCCATCTCGGACACCGCGCCCATGTCGTGCGTGATCAGCAGCACGGCTGTGCCACGGCGCGCCTGCTGCTCGCGCAACAGGTCGAAGATCTGCGCCTGTACCGTCACGTCCAGCGCGGTGGTGGGCTCGTCGGCGATGAGCACGTCCGGGTCGCACGCCAGCGCAATCGCGATCATCACCCGCTGCCGCATGCCGCCGGAAAGCTGGTGCGGATAATCGTCCACGCGGCGCTCCGGCAACGGGATGCCCACGGACTTGAGCATCTCGATGGCGCGCTCGCGAGCGTCGCGCTTGGACAGTCCTTGATGCAGGCGCAGCGGCTCGCCTATCTGGTCGCCCACCGTGTACACCGGATTGAGCGCCGTCATCGGCTCCTGGAAGATCATCGAAATGTTGTTGCCCCGCACCCGGCGCATCGCCTCGTCATCGTGCATGGCGAGGTCGGCGCCGCGCAGGCGCACGTGGCCCGCGCCCACGCGCGCCAGCGGCGGAATCAGCCGCATGATGGCCAGCGCCGTCATGCTCTTGCCGCAGCCGGATTCTCCGACCAGGCACAGCGTTTCGCCTGGACGCAGGTCGAAGCTCACGTCGCTCAGCACTTCGGCCGCCCGTCCGCGCGTGCGGAATTCCAGGCTCAGGCCGTCCACTTCCAGCACGGGGGCCATGTCGGCGGCGTTCATGCCCGGCCTCGCGACGTTGGATTGAGCGCGTCGTTCAGACCGTCGCCAATCAGGCTGACGGCCAGCACGGTCAGGAAGATGGCTGCGCCGGGCAGCGTCACCGCCCACCAGGCGGTCAGGATGTAGGGGCGGTTGCTGCCGATCATCAAGCCCCAGCTCATCACATTGGGATCGCCCAAGCCAAGAAACGACAGCCCTGCCTCGAACAGGATCGCCGTGCCGATGGCCAGCGTGGCCGACACGATCAGCGGCGCCAAAGCGTTCGGCAGGATGACGCGCCAGATGATGCGCGCGTCTCCGGCGCCGATCACGCGCTCGGCAAGGACATACTCGCGCCGCTTGAGCCGCAGGAACTCGCCGCGCGCCAGCCGCGCCGTGCCGGTCCAGCTCACCACGCCGATGGCGACTGCGATGGTGGCGAGCGACGGGCTGAACAGCGTCACCAGCACCATCGCAAAGAGCAAGGTGGGCAGCACCTGGAAGAACTCGGTGATGCGCATCAGGGTCTCGTCGACCCAGCCGCCGTAATAGCCCGCCAGTGCGCCAACGGTGATGCCGATGGCCATGGACAGCACCGCCGCCACCACGCCCACCAGCAACGTTGCGCGGCCGCCGTAGATCATGCCGGTCAGCACGTCGCGGCCCAGGTAGTCGGATCCCAGCAGCAGCTCGCCGCCGGGCGGCTCCATGGGCGCCGCGGCGATTTCAAACGGGTCGGCGTGCATCAGCATCGGCCCGAAGATCGTGATGGCCAGGATCGTCGCCAGCAGCAGTACGCCGGCCAGCGCGCTGGGGTTGCGCGCGAACACGCGCAGCGCCTCATAGGTTGGCCGGGGCGGCGGCTTGGGCCGGGCGTCGGCGCCGGCGGCGCCGGGCAGCGCAATGGGTGCGGGTCTCATGATGTCTTGATCCGGGGATCGATCAGGCGATACGCCAGATCGGTAAGCTGGTTCATCACCACGACCAGCAACGAGGCAAAGAGCAGGATGCCGAGCAGCGTCGGATAATCACGGCGCAGCACGGAGTCGAACGCCAGGCGTCCCAATCCGGGCCAGTTGAAGACCGTCTCCACCAGAATCGCCCCGGCCAGCACGTTGCCAAACTGCAGGCCCAGCATGGTCACCACCGGCAGCACCCCGTTGCGCAGCGCGTGCTTGTACAGCACGGTGTTCTCGGGCAGCCCCTTGGCGCGCGCGGTGCGGATGTAATCGGCCTGCAACGCGTCCATGACGCTGGCCCGCGCCAGCCGGCTGTATTGCGCCAGGTACACGAAGGCCAGCGTAAAGGCGGGCAGCACCAGGTGATGCAGCACGTCCAGCGCGCCCGCCCAGCCATCCTGCGGACCGCCCGCCGACCGCATGTCCGACACCGGGAAGATCGGCCACACCGAGGCAAACAGGATGATGAGGATGATGCCGGTCCAGAACACCGGCGCCGAATAGCCCACGACCGACAGCAGCGTGATGCCTTGCGACAGCAGCCCATTGGGCTTGCGGGCGGCCAGTGTGCCCAGCAGCGTGCCGATCAGGAACGCCACCGTCACCGACGTCACCACCAGCAGCAGCGTGGCGGGCACGCGGTCCCAGATCAGCTGGGCGACCGGCACGTTGAAGAAGTAGGAGTAGCCCAGGTCGCCGCGCACGACCTGCCCCAGGTAGATGCCCAGCTGCGTGAGGAACGGCTTGTCCAGCCCATACTGCACCCGCAGCTGGGCGCGCAGTTCTTCGCTGATCCCGCCCATCGACCCCGCGATGGTTTCCACGGGGTCGCCCGGCGAAATATGAATCAGCAGAAAGTTCAGCGTCACCACGGCCAGCAGCAGGATCGCGGCGTAGACCAGGCGGCGCGAGAGATATCGCAGCATGTCGGCTCCCGCTACTGCACGGAGGTTTCATCCAGCGGCGACAGCAGGCCCCAAATGCCGGACGGCAGACCCTGCACCTTCTTGGACGACAGCGTGTGGTACGGAATGACGGTCAGGAAGTCGATCGGCACGTCCTCGGTCACCAGGCGCTGGAATTCCCCATACAGCGCGCGGCGCTTGTCCGCGTCGGTCTCGGTGCCCGCCTGTTCCAGCAGCGCATCGACCTTCGGATTCTTGTAGGACTGCGTGTTGGTCCAGATGATGTCGCGGATGTTGGACGACATGTACGTGCGATGCACGCCGATGACCGGATCGCCCCAGTTGAAGACGATGTCTGTGGTCATGTCGAAGTCCTTGCCGGCGATGCGCTTGGCCCAGGTCGGAAAATCCGGCGAGGCGCGCACCTGCACGTTGATGCCCACCTTCTTCAGCTGGCTGCGCAGGTATTCCGCGACGTTCTTGCCCTGCACGTCGCTGCCCGGCATGTAGTCCACCGTGAGCGTCATGCGCTCGCCCTTGCCGTCCTTCTTGAAGCCGGCCTCGTCCAGCAGCTTTTCCGCCTGCTTCAGGTCCAGCGGGTATTTCTTCACGTCGTCGCTGGCGAAGGGGCTGGTGCCCACGATGGGGCCGTGCGCCGGCGCGGCAAAGCCGGCGTTCAGCGCCTTGGTGATGAAGCCCTTGTCGGTCGCGTAGGCGATAGCCTGGCGCACCCGCACGTCGTCCAGCGGCTTGCGCGCCGTATTGAACGCCAACCAGCTCAGTGCGCCGATGCCTTCATAGCCTTTGTTGGTCATGACGATGGACGGATTGTCCTTGGCGCGGCGCAGGATCGTCGGCTCGGTCATGAACGGCAGCGCGCCGATGTCGCCACGCTCCAGCCCGATCAGCAGATTGGTCGCATCGGGATTGATCTTGACCACCACGCGGTCCAGAAGCGGCTTGCCCTTGATGAAGAACTTGTCGAAGCGTTCCAGCACGATCTCCTGGCCTGGCTTGAATTCCTTGAAGATGAACGGCCCGGAACCCACCACGTTCGCAGAGTTGCGCGGGTGCGTCTTCAAGTCCTGGCCGTCGCCGTAGATGTGTTTGGGCAGCACGGGCATCAGCGCCGGCGACAGCGCCAGCAGAATGGCCGGATGCGGCTTGCTCATGCGCAACACGGCGGTGCGCGCGTCGGGCGTTTCCACACTGTCGACAGGCGCGAACATGGTCTGGAACGGATGGTTCTGCTTGACAGCCATGATCGAGAACGCCACGTCCTCGGATGTCACGGGCTTGCCGTCATGGAAGAGCGCGTCGCCGCGCAGGTGCAGCGTCAGCGACTTGCCGTCCGGCGCCAGTTCCCACGACTCGGCCAGGTAAGGCTGCGGATTCCAGTCGGCGTCGTAGCGCAGCGGACTGGCAAAGAGCTGCGCACTGGGCAGCGCGGTGGCGGTGCCCGATTGCACTGCGCCGTTCAGATGCCGGGGCACCTGCGTGGAGCCGATGACAAGCGTGCCGCCGGCCTTGGGTGCATCCGCCGCGGCGGCGCCCCCCGCCATTGCAAACACTGACAGAATCGTGGCCAGGCCTAGTCTTGCGCTGCGCATGTGCTACCCCTTTGATGTTGTCGCGTGGACCATTCATGGATGGCTTGCGGTCTAGCGTAGTCATCCCCCGGATGCGCGCTTAGTACCAAACCGCCGGACTTGGTGGTGCCAGGCTTGCCCGCATTCAACTGCCCAGCGCGTGCGCGTACAGCGCCGCGACCGCGCAACTGTTGACGCGTGCCTCCATGGAGTCGGACCGGCTCGTCAGCAGCACCGGTACGCGCGTGCCCAGCACCAGGCCCGCCGCGCCGGCGCCCGCCAGCCACGTAAGTTCCTTGTAGAGCATGTTGCCGGCCTCGATGTCCGGCACGAGCAGGATGTCCGCGTCGCCCGCCACACGCGACACGATCCCCTTCTGGTCTGCTGCTTCGCGCGAGATCGCGTTGTCGAACGCAAGCGGTCCGTCGATATCGCCGCCGCGGATCTGCGACCGGTCCGCCATCTTGGACAGCGCCGCGGCATCCAGCGTGGCCGGCATCGCCGGATTCACCGATTCGGTGGCGCACAGCACGGCCACCTTTGGCCGCTCCACGCCCAGCGCGCGCGCCAGGTCGATCGCGTTCTGCGCGATGTCCGCCTTTTCCTGCAGCGACGGTGCGATGTTGACGGCCGCATCCGTCAGGATCAGCAGCTTCGGATAGGCCGCCACCGCCATCACGAAAGCGTGGCTGATGCGCCGGTTGGTGCGCAGTCCCGATTCGCGCGTCACCACCGCGGACATGAAATGGTCGGTGTGCAGGCTGCCCTTCATCAGCATGCTGACCGCGCCATCGCGCGCCAATGCCGCGGCGGCGCGGGCGGCCAGCAGTTCGTCGTCCGGCGTGTCGATGATTTCCATCGAGCCCGCACGCAGGCCTTCCTGCGCCATCAGCGCGGCGATGCGGCCGGCCGGCCCAACCAGCACCGGCTCGATGTAGCCGGCCTCGCTGGCCTGCACGGCGGCGCGCACGCTGACGGGACAGAGCGGATACGCCACCGCGGTGCGCAGCCGCCCGGCCGCCAGCGCGGCAACGCGCAGCGGCTCGAACAAACGGTCGAAAGCCATGTCTTCGCTCCTGCCGCGGCCGCGCGTGCGGCGGCCGGGTGAATGACCGGCGCGGATCAGGACGACAGAACTCGCCCCGATCCGCGCCGCGCGCGCCGGTCAGCGTCCGACCGGCTCGATCGGCAGCGGCACCTCGCCCGCCTGGAACGGCTGGTTCACGTACTTGCGGTACTTGTCCAGGAAGCGCACCGGCTGCTTGAGCGCATCGCGGCGGAACGGATCCCCCAGTTCCTGGCTGACCATCATTTCCAGCACGGTCGTCTTGCCTTCCAGCTGCGCCTGGCACGCGGCCTGCAACGCCGCGCCGACCTGGTCCGCATGTTCCACGCGGATGCCTTCGGCGCCCATGGCCCGCGCCAGCTCCGAGAAATTCGGATTGAGCAGGTTGCTGCCGACGAAACGGCGGCCGTAGAAGTCCACCTGGTTCTTTTTCTCGGCGCCCCACTGGCCGTTGTGAAACACCACCGCGGTCACCGGGATCTGCTCGCGCACGCAGGTCAGCAGTTCCTGGAAGCTCATGCACCAGGCGCCGTCGCCCACGTAGGCCACCGCCGGGCGGTCGGGTCGGCCAAGTTTGGCGCCGATCAGCGCGGGCAGCGCATAGCCGCAATTGCCGAAGCTCATGGCCGCGAGCATGGAATTGGGCTCGTCAAAACGCAGGTAGCTGTTGGACACCGAGCAGATGTTGCCGATGTCGGTGGACACCATCACATGCTTGGGCATCGCGCGTTCCAGCTCGCGCAGCATGCGGCGCGGGTGCATGCGGCCGCCGCCCTGCTCGATGATGTCCAGGCTCCAGTCGTCGCGCTCGTGCGACCAGCTGTCCAGCTCCTGTTCCCACTCGGCCTTCTGGGCGGCGATCTCGCTGGCGCGTCCTTCCTTGGTGCGCGTGCAGGCTACATCGCGTGCCTGCAACCGGGCCGTCAACGCGGCGGCGGCCGGCTTGGCGTCGCCGCAGATGCCCACCGACACCGGGCGCACCAGGCCCAGCATGCGGTGGTCGGCGTCGACCTGGATGATGCGCGCGTTCTGCGGCCAGTATTCCAGGCCATGCTGCGGCAAGGTGCCGAAGGGCCCCAGCCGCGTGCCCAGCGCCAGCACCACGTCCGCCTGCGACAAGAGCTTCATCCCCGCCTTGGCGCCCTGGTAACCCAGCGGGCCGCACCACAGCGGGTGACTGGCCGGGAAGGCGTCGTTGTGCAGATAGCTGGTGACGACAGGCGCGCCCAGCAGCTCGGCCAGCGCCACGCATTCGGCCTGGCCGTCCGAGAACAGCACGCCCCCGCCCGCCACGATGACCGGGAACTTGGCCTCGGCCAGCATGCGCGCCGCGGCTTCCAGGTCCTCCTCCGAGCCGGGGCCGCGACGGATGCGGCGCGGCTCCGGGATGGCCACGTCGATCTCGCCGTAGAAATAGTCGCGCGGAATGTTCAACTGCGCGGGGCCGCGTTCGGCCATCGCATTGTCGAACGCCTTGGCGGTGAATTCCGCCATGCGATCCGGCCGGTTCACGTGCGCCTGGTATTTGGTGATGCGCGAAAAGATCGGAAGCTGCTCGGTCTCCTGGAAGCCGCCCAGCCCCATGCCCGACGTGCCGGTCTCGGGCGTGATCGCCACGACCGGACTGTGCGCCCAGTAGGCGGCCGCTACGCCGGTCACAAAGTTGGTGATGCCGGGGCCGTTTTGTGCAATGCACACGCCGTGCCGGCCGGTCACGCGCGAATAGCCGTCGGCCATATGCGCCGCGCCCTGTTCGTGCACCGTCGGCACAAAGCGGATGCCGGCCGCGGGAAACAGGTCCAGCGCATCCATGAAGGCCGAACCGACGATGCCGAAGACATCCTTGACGCCCTGCGCGACCAGCGTCTCGACAAACGCTTCGCTGGGGGTCATGTGTTGCTTGCTGCTCATGGTCTCTCTCCTGGCGGGCCGGCGCTTGTCCGATTGCTGATTGGCCGGTGTGATCCGATACTGCGCCAGAAACCCGCGGCTTCCCACCCCCGCGCGTTCCATTTTCTGCAGTTTCTGTGCGAGGATGGGCAGCCGATCGCTGAAATCTCAATTATTGAAAGATGAAAGACGAATCCTCCGCCGCCCTGCGCGCGCTGACCTTGCTGGAACAGGTGGCGCGCTCGGCCCAGCCCGTGTCGCTGGCCGAACTGACCGAGGCCACCGGTCTGCCCAAACCCTCCGTGCTCCGGATCCTGTCGCGTCTGGTCGATGCCGGCATGCTGCTGCGCGAGCCCGCCGGTAAAAGCTATGTCAGCGGCCCGCGCCTGGGTGCGCTGGCCCGCGACACGCTGCTCAATTCGCCTTTGCGCGGCGAGCGCCATCGGATCCTGGACAGCCTGGTCGACGAAATCGGCGAGACCTGCAACTGCACCATGCTCGACGGCGACGAGGTCATCTACCTGGACCGCGTGGAAACCGCCTGGCCGCTGCGCGTCAACCTGCAATCCGGATCGCGCGTGCCGCTGCACTGTTCGGCCAGCGGCAAGCTGTTCCTGGCCTACATGCGCCGTGAAACCCGCCAGCGCATGCTGGCCGCCGCGCAACTGCCGCGCTACACGCCGAACACGCTATGCGATGTGGCATCGCTGGAAGAAGAGCTGCGGGTCATCAAGAAGGAAGGCGCCAGCTTCGACCGGGAGGAATTCCTGCTGGGCATCGTCTGCATGGCGGTGCCGATTCTGCACGGGTCGCGGGCGATTGCGGCCGTGGCGCTGCATGCGCCTGTGGCCAGGTTGTCGATCGATGGCGCCCGGGCGTGGCTGCCGCGCATGCAAGAGGCGGCGCGGGCACTGGCGGGGACGTATGAGGCGTCCGCGTAACGCCGTAAATCAGCCGTCGCGGTCCTTGTTTGCGGCGCCCGATTGCGCGCGCTCCTGACGGCGGTTACGTGCCCCTTCAATCTTCGCAAGCAGCGGCTGCTTCTTCTGGATGACGATTTCCAGATAGCGTTCCCGGGGCAGGACCAGCCTGATGACGGTGGGCAGCGCCTCGTAAGCGCGTTCCAGCACGTCCTTGACCATCGCATCGTCCTTGAGCTTTTCGGCCGACACGCTGAGCAGGCCGTCGACTGTCACGCGCTCGATGGTCTGCCAATGCTGCTCAACAAGCGCGCTGCCTTTTTCCGCCGTGGCGCCGGCCAGTTCCCGGCCCTTTTCCGCGGTGGCGCCTGCCAGTTCACGCCCCCTTTCCGCCGTGGCGCCCGCGAGCTCAAGGCTCTTGGCCCGCGCACTCGCCGCGGCCTCGCCCAACTGGGCTTTTGAGCTTTCGAGCGCGCCTGCCGTGCGGCTGGTCAGCGCCTTTGCCTTGACGGCTGCGCCTTCCCGTAGCGCCTTCAATTTGTCGAACATGATCCACCCTGGCGTCGATTGCTTGTTGTGATCGGGTCAGGCCCGCCCCGCAGCCGGCCATGCCCGTCGGCAGATCATACCCACTCAGGCTTTACACTAGCGCGCAACTCAGCCTTTTTCCGATCCCTTGCGGGATCCGCCCCGCCGTGACCGACACCGCCTTTTCCTCCCTCCCCCTCCTGCCGCCCCTGCTCGAAAACCTGAAAACCCTGGGTTTCGAACAGATGACGCCGATCCAGGCGCAGGCCCTGCCGCTGATTCTTGAACGGCGCGACGTGATCGCGCAGGCCAAGACCGGCAGCGGCAAGACCGCCGCGTTCGGCCTGGGCGTGCTGCAGAACCTGGACGTGAACCGCCTGGTCCCGCAAGGACTGGTGGTTTGCCCCACCCGCGAACTGGCCGACCAGGTCGCGCAAGAGCTGCGGCGGCTGGCGCGCCTGATTCCCAACGTCAAGATCCTGACGCTGTGCGGCGGCGCCGCAGCCCGGCCGCAGGCCGAATCGCTGGCCCGCGGCACGCATCTGGTTGTGGGCACGCCCGGCCGCATCCAGGACCACCTGGAACGCGGAAGCCTGGACCTGTCGGGGCTGAATACGCTGGTGCTGGACGAAGCCGACCGCATGGTGGACATGGGCTTTTACGACGACATCGTCGCCATCGCCTCGCACTGCCCCGCCAAGCGCCAGACGCTGCTGTTCTCGGCCACCTACCCCGACAACATCCGCAAGCTCAGCGCGCGGTTCCTGCGCAACCCGGCCGAGGTCAAGGTCGAGGCGCAGCACGACGCCAGCCGCATCGAGCAGATTTTCTACGAGATCAACGAAGGTGAACGCCTGGATGCGGTGGCAAAGCTGCTGGCGCATTTCCGGCCGGTGTCCACCCTGGCTTTCTGCAACACCAAGATCCGCAGCCACGATCTGGTGGAACGCCTGCAGGCCGAAGGCATCAGCGCGCAGGCGCTGAACGGCGACCTGGAACAGCGCGAACGCGACGAAATCCTGATCCAGTTCGCCAACCAGAGCTGCGCCGTGCTGGTCGCCACCGACGTGGCCGCGCGCGGGCTGGACATCCAGAACCTGGGCGCGGTCATCAACGTGGACGTGACGAAGGACACCGAGGTCCACGTGCACCGCATCGGCCGCAGCGGCCGTGGCGATCAGAAGGGGCTGGCGCTCAGCCTGTGTTCGCCCGAAGAGATGCGTTGGGCCAACCTGATCGAGCAATACCAGGGCGCGCCGCTGAAGTGGGCCGACTTGAAGTCGTTGCGCCCCAAGGCCGATCGACCGCTTCGCGCCCCCATGGTCACGCTGAGCATCCAGGGCGGCAAAAAGGACAAGCTGCGTCCCGGCGACCTGCTGGGCGCGCTGACCGGCGACGGCGGCCTGACGTTCGAGCAGGTCGGCAAGATCAACATCACCGAGTTCAACTCGTACGTGGCCCTGGACCGGCAGATCGCCAAGCAGGCGTTCTCGCGCATTTCCAACAGCAACATCAAGGGACGGCGCTTTCGCATGCGCTTTCTGGAAGAGTTCTGAGCGAATTGCTGCCGAAGCGGATTGAAGGCGGGTTTACACCTTGGCGTTCTTTCCGCCCCGCAAGCGACGGCGGCGCTGACGCCGCCGGTCGCGCTATGGCGTCTTCAGCGCCAATAGTGCCTTGGCAGCCTTGGCGGCGGCTGACGTGCCGGTAAAGCCCGCCAGCCAGCCGCGCAGGTCCGCATCCGCGACAGGATGCGCATGGCGCAGCGACTCATCCAGCAGCACCGTGAGCAACGATCCGATACCGCGTGCTTTGTGATCCAGGTGGGGCAACAGGCCGCCCAGCACAGCGATGACGGCAGCAGGCGCCAGCGTCGCCGCGTCGGTGAAGGACGCCGCCCAGCGCGTGAGTACGATCGCCGGCGCGCAGGCGGCGTAGGCTTGCGCCGCGACCGTTGCGTCCACGCGATGCGGGATCACGGCCGCAAAGACTTCCACCGCTTGCGCGCGCACCTCGGACTGCTTGGCCGACATTCCCAGGGCCAGCAACTGGACCGTTTCCAGCTGCCAGACGCCCGGATGCACGGCCAGGACGCGTAAGACGGCAGGCGCCCGATGCTCGGCCTCATCGCCCGCCGCCGCGTTCATGATCTCCACGCTGGCCACGGCCAGCGGCAGGGTCGATGCCGGATTGGCCAGGCCGAGTTCGGCGCAGACCAGCGCGTGGGCGTCGACGCCTTCCTGGTGTTGCGGCGGGCCTGACGGAATCAGCGCTGGCTGCGTGGCCGTCGGCGCCTCGGCAGGCTCGGCATGGACCACCGGACTCCACCACACCCACCGCGGCGAGCCATCGGCCTTCAAGGCGCTCGATCCGCGACTGCGCCACTCGATCCGCACCGAATCGGTGATCTGCGGCCCCGCGCCGCCGGTCGCCTCGACCACCCTCGCGCGGTCCTCGGGATGTACGCGCAACAAGGCCTGCACGAGATCGACCGGGAGCGGCGCGCCGCTGTCCCTGCCTGCCGCGAATCGGGCCAGCAGGACATCGGCGTCGATCCAGCCCTGCGTGTCGGTGGGCGTGGCCAGCAGCGGCCGGCGCGGCGCCCTGCCTTGAACGATCTCGACCACCTCGCGCAGGCGGGTAATGAAGCTGGGCAGGAGGGACGATTGCTCGGCGCTCGGCAGCGGCTGGGGTTCGCCCACGTTCTCATACACCCACTCGCCGTTGACGACTTGGCTGGTGGTTTTCTGCCAATACTTTTGCGGCAGGAATGGGGCCTTGGGATCGTGCGCCGCCAGCAGCAGTGCCGCCGCGTAGTGCTGGGCGTCGCGCTCCGCCAGTTGGCGTGCGCGCTTGGCCAAGGGCGCGACGGTGGCAGCCACTTGTCCGGACGTTGCCAGCCACGCCAGCGCCAGCTCGAATTCCAGCACGTCGGCGGGCGCTTCCAGCAGCACCGCATAGCGTTCAAGGGCGTCAGTGTCGGTCCACGGGCGCAGCGGCCCGGGCGAGGGCAAGCCGGTCGGCATGTTTGACGGGAGATGCGCATGGGCGCCTTCCGCGGCCCCATCCGGCAGCAGGACGGCCACCGCCGGCGCCAGCGCGTCGCGCTGCTGCTGCGCCAGATCTGTCCGCCCCAGCTTCGCCAGCGCCTTCACCGCCGCCCGCTGCACGTCGGCATGCGGATGCGCGAGGCCCAGGGTCAGCGCCTTCGCCACGGATTCGGGTTCGGCACGCGCCTGCGCGCCCAGCGCCTCCAGGATGCGCACCACAGACACCCCAGCGGCCTTCGATCCCGAGAAAGCGCCCCCGCAGGCGTCCACGAAGGGCGCGGCGTCGAGCAGACCCTGCTTGTGCAGCGCTTCGAACTGCTTCACGGCCAGCGCGACCGTGGCCGTGATCGGCGAGCCCAGACTCTGGCGCAGCAGCGGCTGGTCCGCCGCTGCCTCGTCGGGCGCGGGGGCCAGCGTTACGTACAGACGCGAGAACCAGCCGGCGCGATAGGCGGAGAAATCCCGGTTGAGCGCCTCCAGGCAGCTGCGCAGCACGCGGCGACGATCCAGCGTGCCTTCGTTGGTCAGCAGCACGACCGTGTTGTGCCAGTTCAATTCCTCACGCGAGAACTTGTCGATGTTGGCGAGCGAGATCTCGCCGCCGCCCTCCACCTCGAAGATCCGCCAGAACGCCCCATCGCGCAGCGCATGATCGTGGCGCAGCATGAAGAGGCGCACTTCCTGTTCCTGCCGTCCGCCCAGCCCGCCGACCATCGCCAGCACGTAGTCATCCGTAGGGTCGACCTGCAGCCCGTTGAATAGCTCGTTCAGGCGGATCGGCAAAAAATTCGGGCGCTGGGACCAGCCCTGCGCCATCTCGCGCAAGCGCTTGGGCGAGGCCTGCACCGCGCGCATGTCTTCCGACTGCACGCCCAGCATGGCGTCGTACAGCGTGCGCAACGTTGCGCCCTCCTCGATCAGCCGCGCCGTATCGCGGTAGAAGTCCCAGAGGTTTTTGTAGGGGGTCATGCGAGGGGCTATCCTTCGAGAGATCGCTGCGCGGCGGCAGCGGCGGTTGTGGCCAACGACGTCACGCGCGGCGCGACGGCTTCCAGACTGCGCAGGGTTACCGCCAGCACGGACGCGCCCTTGCGCCGCGCCGCCAGCGTGGCGGGCAAGACGATCGGCATACCGTAGTCGTTGGACAGGCGTGCAGCCAGTTCGATGAGCTTGCCGGCCTGGGCCAGCGGCTTGCCTTCGGCATCGAGCAATTGCGGCAGCAGCGCCTCCAGCGTCTGAAGCGCGCGGCAGCCGGTGATCGCGCTGATGGATGCGGCGTCTGCCAACGTCTGCGCGAGCCGTCCGGCCAGGGCGAAGCCCTGCACCAGATGCGCCGCGATCTGCGCGGCGAACGGCTCGGGGTCCAGTAAACCGGCGTCGGCCAGCCGCGCGATTGCCTCAGCCGCCTGCGCGCGCTGTTCGGTCATCTTCGCCGATGCGGCCAGCGCCAAGGCCGAGTACACGGGCTCGCCGGGCGGCAACCGGGACGCGCCCAGCGCCGTCAGCAGTGGCCCCAGGCCGCGCACGTTGATGACCTGCACCGCCGCGCACCACATCGGATGGAAATGCGCGGCCAACGTGTCGGGGTTGGATTGCAGCAGCCAGGCCGTCCATTGCACGACCTGGTCGTAGCCATCCTGCTCGCGCGCCTCCTGGGCGCGGAAAGTGAATTCAGCGGGCACGTCCGCGACATCGAGGGCCGGCGACGCGGAGGCCGCGGTGTCCGTCGCCATCCAGAACGGCTTGGCGCCATCGCCCAGCACGGCCAGGTCTCGCGAAAACGTGCCATCGCCCGACTCGGCAAGCACGCGCTCCCACCCGACGCGCTGCGCGGGGACGGGCGCCGGCGGGCGGAACGGCGTGCCCTGCGCCCGGCTCGACCGCAGGTCGTGAAAGACGCCGGCCAGCAAGGCCAGCGGCGAATGCGTCGGCAGATATTGGCAGCCCCAGCGGGAAGTCCAGGTTTCATCGGCCTTCCAGTCGCCAGTCTCTGCGTCGTAGCGGCTGCTGGAGACCGTTTGTTCTTGCAATGCCACGCCGACGGGATCCGGCTTACCCGCGATGGCCACGACGTACCGGGCATAGCCTCGAAAACTGACGTTTTCCCGGCCCAGCAGCGCGGCGGCCAGCAGGCGGCGCGGCGACGCGTCGCGTTCCTCCCACACCGACTCGATGATCTCGCCGGCGCGGTGTTGCAACGCCTCGGGCAGCGGTTGGTGCGGACGGACGGCCAGGTAATCGAAGATGCGCGGCAAGTCGGCGCCGTGCCCGGTGCCCTCGAACTGCGCCGCGATCAGCGCGTGCAATTCCTCGTCGCCGCAGATGCCGGGCGCTTGCTCGGGGAGATCCGGCAGCGGCTTGCGGCGCGGCGCCGGCATCGTGATCGCCTGCGATGCACAGTCGCCGCCAACCTTGGCGCGCGCCTGACCATGCGCTTGACCATGCGCCTGACCGCTGGCCTCGGCCGGCTGCGTTTCGGGGGATGGCGTCACCAGCTTGCGCGCCAGCGACGCCAGGTCCAACGGCATGCCGTCCAGCGCGTCGCCCACGATCCGCGAGACGCGATCCTGCTGGCCGGCATCTGTCTTTAGCGCCGCAAACAGCCCGAGCTGGGCCTTGACGAGCTTCTTTTCCGAACGGGTCAAAACCGCGGCTCCGGCCTCGATCATCGCTTCCACATCCAACTGTCCGGTGGCGCGCTTGAGCATGTCCAGCGCCAGTCCGACCGCGGTGCTGGGCGCCGTGCCCAGCACGGCAAAGTACGTGTGCTGGCGGGCCGCGATCTCATGCGAGGCCGGATCGGCCAGGCGATGCATGCGCAAATACCACGCAATGGTCTTCGCTGGAAAATCGCGCAGCAGCGCTTCCAACGATTCGGCGAGCAGGCGGTCGCGGAACGCGGGGGTGTCCTGGCAAAGCGTGAGGACGGCGGCGTCCCAGGCGGGACCGGTGCGCTCCATGAGCAGGTAATCGGCGCCCATGCCCTCAACCCGGAACAGGGCCCAGAACTCGCGCTCGATCTGATCGGGGTGCGTCTGCAGATAGGCGGCCATGCACTGGCCATGATCCACGTCCAGCTGTCCGTCCCCGCCGATGGCGCTGACCTGTTGCACGAAACAGCGCAGATAAGGCATGGGTAACGGCGCATCGCCGTCCAACCGGACCAGCGCGTGGCATACCGGCCAGGCCAGATCCTCGGCCCACCAGCGCTGCTCCGCCAGCAGCTCGACGAACGCGGCGCGCCACGGCGCGTCCCGGCCCGCCGCGGCTTCGGTGACAGCCGGCGCCATCTCGACGTGTCGCCCGGCATATTCGCGCTTGCGCACCATGTCCGCGGGCGCCAGCGTGTCCGCCACGGGCTTGGGCTTGCCCAACGCCGCCAACACAAAGCACGCCCGGGGCGTGGGACCTTCCGCGCTGAACAGGCGGGATGGCGGCAAGGTCTTGGCCAGCGCGGCGCGATCCTTTTCGTTCGCGCCATCCAGTGCGCGCGCAAAAGACGCAATATCCGCCGCGTCGCCGCCGGCGGCGGCCTCGCGCAGCGCCGCACGGCGTTCGGTCAGGCAGAGGGTCATGCGTCGGTTCCAGATGCATTAAGCGGGTCAAGAAACAGGCGTACCGCCAGCGTGTGCTTGCAGGGCCCGCGCGTGCCTTGATATTTGGCGTGCCAAGGGCAGGTGCATCGGTCCAGGACGGGCTCGGCGCCCAGCGCAACCCGGTAGCGCTGCTGCGCCGACTGTACGGAGTACTGCCCCTCGCCTTCCCGCTGGACGCCACCGCCGGCCACCAGCTTGCGTGCGTCGGCAAGCCGCGGATGCAGCGTATCGAGCAGGCCCGCCTGCACCGGCAGCGGCCGATGGAAATACGCGCCGGCCGCCAGATCGAAGCCCACCTGGCCGGAAGACGCCAGCACACTCAGCGCGGACAGGATCTGCGAATCCGGCAGCAGAGCCCGCTTGGCCAGCCGCGCAATATCGATGCGCGGCTCGAAAGCCAGCAGCGTCGATACGAACGCCGCATCCTCATTCGCATCTGCGCCCGCGACCCGATGCAGCACCGCCCCCTCGCCCGAGAATCCGCGCGATTTCTCCGGGCTGAGGCCCAGCGTGACCCGCGCACCCGGCAACTCCAGCACCCAGGCGCTGGCTAGCGGCAACGCCCCTGCCGCCACATCGGCCCCATACGCGCGCAGCGCCGTGGCATGTCGCAGCAAGGGTTCGAGGACGCGCAGCCGTTCCGGCCCCGCCACGCAGACCGCGCCGGGCGTGGCCTGCGTGGCCAGCCGTAGCGAACGGGCAGCCTGCGTCGCCCACATCACGGTCTTGGTCGCCGACGACCGCGGCAAGGCCTGCACGAACTGACGCAAGGCCGGCCCCGTCAGCGCGTGGCGGCACGCCATGTCCGCCGACAGCATCTGCGTCTCGGCAAAGCCGTTGAGCCAGCGCGCGGGCAGCGGCACTTTCTCTTCGACGATCTCACCCGCCTGCGTCGTCACCCGCAACGCATCGCTACCCACGTTCAGGTGCAGGGCCTCCGACGGGCGCAGCCCCGCCAGCGCTTGGCGCAGCGGCGGATTCACGTCCACGTTGGTGACGCCTGCCGCCAGGTGCGTGGCGTCCAGCGCCGCCACGTCCACGTCCAGGCGCGCGTACACGCCGCAGCACACGCTGAAGGACTCGAAGCGCAGGCCCTCGGGCGTGGACGTCACGACCGGATCCGCCGCCCGCAGCACCGCTGCCAGCGTGTTTGGCGGCACGTAGAAGCGCGTGCGCGCCACCCGCGCCAGCATCAGCAGCGCTTGCGCCACCACGGCGGGCTGCGCGACAAATCCGGAGAAGAAGAAGGGATGCGCCACCGCGCCCGACGGCGCAAGACCGCCGCTGGTGGCCAGGTTCAGGTCGGCCTGGCCCTGCCGCTGGGCGATGTCGGAGGGGGCAAGATAGGCGTAGGCCAGCTCCGTCATGCTTTATGGCTCCTGGACGGCGGCGAAACGCGGCGCGGCTCCTTTGCCGTCAAAGGCAGGGACGAATACGGGCGATCTGGCTGGGGCGCACGCCTGCCGCAGGGGGTCAGCGCCAATGAGACTTTCAGCTGCTTGTTCATTGGGGACACATCTTAACTGGCCTGGGCAGGCGCCCGGCCACCGACTGCGCGCAAAGCTTGTGGGTTTTACACCGGCTTTGCCATAATGGCGCCGCCTGTACGCCCGTATGCTGGATTTTTCGAATGTGCGGCGGGCACGGAACCAAAGGCAAGCGGTGCGTTCCAACTCGGCGCACTGTCCCCCTTAACCATCAAAAGAGAAACTCACCATGATCAAGTCCGATGACACCGGCAAGCTGATCCTGCGCCTGACCCTCGGTATTCTGATTCTGCTCCATGGACTGGCCAAACTGACCGGCGGCGGCGTCGGCGGCATCAGCGGCATGCTGTCCTCCCACGGCTTGCCCGGGTTCCTGGCCTACGGCGTCTACGTGGGCGAAATCATTGCCCCTGTCCTGCTGATCATCGGCGTCTACACGCGTCTGGGCGGTCTGATCATCGCCATCAACATGGTTGTCGCCATCCTGCTGGCGCACAGCGGCAGCATTGCCAGCATGACCAACAACGGCGGCTGGGCGCTTGAACTGCAAGGCATGTTCCTCTTCACCGGACTGGCCATCGCCTTCATGGGCGCCGGCCGTTTCAGCCTGGCCGGCAACGGCGGACGCTGGAACTGACCTTACGTCGCGCCCGCGCGCATTGCCGCGGGCGATCACGGCGACAGGGGACCGCATCATGCGGTCCCTTTCTTTTTGCGACGCAAATCACGCGTGTCCGCAGACATTGATACGAACGACATCGACCGTCACGCAGGCGCAATCACTGGTCACGCGAAAGCTGTTTCGGAACGATTACAGTCCCGAACTCGACCCCGCGGCCGTGGCCTAATCCCTTTGAGCGCAGGAAAGGCGTATCTCGCGCCTTGCGCCCGGCGGGAGCCGAAATATGAAGAAGCTTGTGTTGTTGTTGATAGCGATGGCCAGTGCCCTGAGCGGCTGCGTGGTTGTGCCGGCCCGGCCGGCCTACTACCGACCCGCGCCGGTCTATTACACGCCGCATTATTACTACTACCCGGCGTATCCCGCCCCGCATTATTACTATCGCGGCTATTGACCCGCGGACCTGCTGCGCAAAGGACATTCTCATGAACCCATCCTTCCAGATCGCCCGCTTGCGCCCCCTGGCCACTGCTGCGCTCCTGGCGGCCAGCGCGGCCGCTGCCGCGCAGAACGTCTATTCCACGCAGCAGGTGCCGGCTCCATCCGGCGCGAACGTCTATTCCACGCAGCAGGCGCCGGCACCATCCACCTATCAGCCCGGGTACGACGACGGCGACCCCGCCAACGCAAATCTCGCATTGGTCGACCGCAGTCCCGAACCGCCCCCGCCCCTGCCCGTCTATGTGCAGCCACCCGCCCCGGCCGATGGCTATATGTGGGTACCCGGCTACTGGAGCCGCAACCGCTACGGCTTTTTCTGGGTCCCGGGCGCGTGGGTGCTGGCGCCGTATCAGGGTGCGCTCTGGACGCCAGGATACTGGGGCTTTTCCAACGGCGTGTATCTCTGGAACCCGGGCTACTGGGGGCCCCATGTGGGCTTTTATGGCGGCATCAACTATGGCTTCGGCTATACCGGCCTGGGGTATGTCGGCGGCTACTGGAAGCGCGACCGCTTCTACTACAACCGGTCCGTCACGAACGTGAACGTTACGCGCGTGACCAACGTCTACCACCGCGACATCATCGTCAACAATGTGGACAACCGCCGTGTCAGCTATCACGGCGGACCTCAAGGTGTGCGTCGCAACGCCGACCCGCGTGAACTGGCCGCGCGCCGCGACCGCCATTCCGGCCCCACGGACGTGCAACGCGGCTACATCCGCGATGCGGGCGGCAACCGTGCGCAGTTCTATGAACACAACAAGGGACGGCCGCCTCAGGCATACCTGGATCATGCTGACAACGGCAGACCAGGTCGGGATGGCAGGAATGCGCAAGGCCGTCCCGACAGCGGCCCCACCGCAGTCCAGCGGAGCTTGGGGCTGACGGATGATCGGGGCCGCGACGGTCGGCCGCAAGGGCCGTCGCCGCAGGACCGCCTGCCGCAGGACCGCCTGCCGCAGGACCGCCAGCAGCAAGCGCGTGACCAGCAGGCCCGTGACCAGCTCGTCCGCGATCAACTCAAGAACGACCAGCGGCGGCAGCAACAGGTCCGTGAGCAGGACAACCGCAACCGGCTGCAGAACGACGCCCAGGCTCAACAGCAGCTCAGGCAGCAGCAGATGCGGGACCAGCAGGCGCGCCAGCAACTGCAGCGTGACCAACAGAACCAGCAGGATCTGCGCGATCGGCGGCAACAGGAACAACAGGCGCGCCAGCAGCGCGATCGCGATGACAGGGCCAGGCAGATGGCGCGCGACCGGCAGGAGCACGAGCAACAGGCGCGGCAGGAGCGGCAGGAGCGGCAACGTGACCAGCAGCAGTTGCTCCAGCAATCCAGACAGCAACAGCAACGCGATCAGCAGTCTCAGCAAGCCCGCCAACAGCAGCAGCAACAGCTGATTCAGACCCGTCAGCAACAACAGCGTGATCAGCAGGCCCAGCAGGCTCGGCAACAACAGCAGCGCGATGCCCAGCAATCCCGCCCGCCCTCCGTGCGCGACCAGCTCAAGGGCAACGGGCGCGGACCGGATGGCGGCTGAACTGGACCCTCGTTCGCCTCGCCGCTACAGTAGGCAGCTTGCCGCGGCATTTCCGCGGTCCCGATAGGAGACACCCATGAAGCGCATTGCCCCCTGGATCCTGGTCTGCGGCCTGATGGCCGGGACGTCGGCGCACGCAGCACTTCCCGTGGGCGCAGCCGCGCCGGACTTCAGCGTGCCCGCCTCGCTGGGCGGCAACGAATACACATTCAAGCTGAACGAAGCGCTCAAGCAAGGCCCTGTGGTGCTGTATTTCTTCCCGGCGGCATTCACGCAGGGCTGCACCATCGAAGCCCACAACTTTGCCGAAGCCACCGACGAATACAAGGCGCTGGGTGCCACCGTCGTCGGCGTCTCCACCGACAACATCGACACGCTCAAGAAGTTTTCCGTCAGCGAATGCCGCAACAAATTTGCCGTCGCGGCAGACAGCGACGGCAAGGTGATGAAGGCGTATGACGCTGTGCACGACAGGCGGCCCGAGTATGCGCAGCGCGTGTCGTACGTGATCTCGCCCGAAGGCAAGATCCTGTATGAATTCACGGACATGAGTCCCGAATCGCACGTGGCGAACACGATGCGGGCGCTGCGGGACTGGAAGGCAAAGCAGTAGGACGGCAGCGCGCCAACAAGATACGCGCCGCCTGCAAGCCTTAATTGAACGGCCAGACCGTCGGGTGCGTGCCCGGGGGGCTGGACGGCCGGATCCATCGCGCCGGCGTCTCCGAGAAGCGCGCTGCATGGCGCACGGCGACCAGTTCACCAAAGCCTGACGGCGACGTCTCCATCAGGCCGTCAAATCCAGGCATCGCACAGTCCAACCCGCCGTCCACCCGGCCCAGGCCGCGCAGCCAGTGCGCCGTCTGAGCAAGCGACACGCGCACGTGCCAGCTGCCGCCTTCGGTCGCCTGACGCGCCAGCGCCACCTGCGCGCCGAACGCCATCAGATAACCGGACGCATGATCCAGGATCTGCATGGGCAGCGCTTTGGGCGCGGCTTGGCCGGCCGCCAGCGCTTCCGCGTGGTTGAAGCCCGTGGCCGTCTGCACCAGGGAATCGAAGCCGCGGCGGTTCGCCCACGGGCCCGTCGTGCCATACGCACTAAGCGACACGTAGACAATGCCGGGCCGGATGCGCGCCGCATCCTGCGGACCGAAGCCCAGCGCGGACATCCCGCCCGGCCGGTAGCCCTGCACAAAGATGTGCGCGCTGCGCAGCAGGTTGCCCAGCGCGATGCGCCCATCGGCCGTGTCCAGGTCCGCCAGCACAGACAGCTTGCCGCGGCTGGTGTCAATGATGTTGTCGATGTTGGGCAGTTGCGGACTGTTGACCAGCATGACGTCCGCGCCGTAAGCCGCCAGCGCCCGGCCGCAAACCGGACCGGCGATGATGCGCGTCAGGTCCAGCACACGGATGTCCTGCAACGGACGCGCGTTCTGTGCGTACTTGGGCAGCGGGCGCGGGTCGGCCTCGCCGATGCGTTCGATGGTCAGCAGCGGCTGCGCCGCGACGGCCTGCCCTTGCGGGTGGCGGTCCCATTCCTCGAAAGAGCGCATGGCTGACACGACCATGCCGGCATCGGCAGCAACCTGTTCGAAGTCCAGCGCCTTCCAGCGGCTCAGCGCGCGCTCCACCGCCTCGCGCGTCGCGCCGTCGCCGGTCGGGCAGCCCAGCAACGCCAGCGCCCCGTCGCGGTGATGCGCGAAATTGGCGTGAATGCGCACCCAGCCGCCATCGCCGCAGCGATAGACACCCGTAATGGGATCCCAGATGTTGGGCGTGACCCCGTTGATCGTGAAGTGGCTGCGGCACTCCTGCGCCGCGTGCAGCATGTCGACGCTAACCTGCTGCCGCGCGCCGCCGCGCAAATGCCAGACCTCTGCAGCGGCCAGCGCGGCGGCCGACATGCTGGCCTGCGCGGCGGTACCCACGGCGAACGAGGAGGGGACGACAGGGTCGGCGCCCGTCAGCACCACGTGCTCCAGCGACTCGCCCGGCAAATCGACCGATTGCCAGAGCTTCTGCAAGACATCCCGGGTCGTCTTGCCGGCGGGTGTTCGTCCCTTCAGAAAGGACGGGCGAAAGTCCATCAGATTTCCCATAGCGTTTGCCTGCTTTAGTCGTTTATTTGCATTACATGGCGCGCCCCACCCTGCGTCAATACGCCCCGCGGGCCAGCGTGTTTCGGGGTTTGACGGCAAAATCCGGCCCGCCGGCCTCCCGCAGGCCTGCCCGCCGCTGCCCCTCGCGCGGGCCCGGCGCAGCGGGTTGCACCGCAATACCCGTCACATCTCCTCGTAGTTTTTACATCGGCTTCCAAGCGCCGCCCGCCGGGGGCAGGGGCAGGCACAGGATAGAATCGCAGCCTCGCCGGCCCGCCCGCCCGGCCCGTCTCCTGGAGCTCTCCCGATGAATACGCTGCTCTGGTTACGCACCGACCTGCGCATGCACGACAACGCCGCGCTGGCCGCGGCGGCCGAGGCCGGCACGGTCACCGCCCTATTCCTGGCCGCCCCGGGTCAATGGCGCCAGCATGGCGATTCCCCGGCCAAGGTGGATTTCTGGCTGCGCAACCTGCGTGAGCTGTCCCGCGACCTGGCGCAAGCCGGCATTCCTCTGAAGCTGGTGACCGTGGACGACTGGCGCCACGCGCCGCGCGCCTTGGCCGGGTTCTGCCAGGAGCACGCGATCGAACAGGTCCATGCCAACGCCGAATGGGGCATCAACGAGCGGCGCCGCGACGACGCGGTCGCAAGCGCCCTGGCGGACATCGGTGTCGACTGGACCCTGCACCATGGCGCAACGCTGCTGCGTCCCGGCACCGTGCTTAACGGCAAGGGCGAGTGCTACCGCGTCTACACGCCCTACGCCCGCACCTGCCGCGAGCGACTGCGCAGCGCGCCGCTGCGTCCCATCCCCGCGCCGCGCGCTCAGACGCCGCCGCGCTGGCAGGCCGATCCGCTGCCGGAATCGTTCAAGGGGTTCGACGCGCCCAATGACGCCGTCCGGGCGCTGTGGCCGGCGGGGGAAACCGCGGCCAGCGACCGTCTGGCCGCCTTTGCCGACGACGCCATCTTTGCGTACAAGGACGAGCGCGACTTTCCGTCGCTGCCCGCAACCAGTTGCCTGTCGCCCTACCTAGCCGCGGGCGTCCTGTCGCCGGGGCAGGCGCTACGCGCCGCGCTGTCGGCCAACCAGGGTGAGATCGACAGCGGCAAGGCCGGCGCCGCCACCTGGATCAACGAACTGCTTTGGCGCGAGTTCTACCAGCACCTGCTGGCCGCCTTTCCCGCCCTGTCCATGCACCGGCCCATGAAGCCGGAAACCGCCGCCGTGCCGTGGCGCGACGCGCCCGACGACCTGGCGGCCTGGCAGCAGGGCAAGACCGGCATCCCGATTGTGGACGCCGCCATGCGCCAGATGCTGGCGCTGGGCTGGATGCACAACCGGCTGCGCATGGTGACGGCCATGTTCCTGTCCAAGAATCTACTGATCGACTGGCGTCTGGGCGAAGCGTGGTTCATGAGCCAGCTCGTGGACGGCGACCTGGCCGCCAACAACGGCGGCTGGCAATGGAGCGCCTCGACGGGCGCCGACGCCGTGCCCTATTTCCGCGTCTTCAATCCGTTGTCGCAATCGCGCAGGTTCGATCCGCGCGGCGTGTTCCTGCGCGAATGGCTGCCCGAGCTGGCGCACCTGGACGACAAGGCGATCCACGATCCCAACCCGATGGAGCGCGCCGCCGCAGGCTATCCCGAGCCGATCGTCGACCTGGCGCAAAGCCGGTTGCGCGCGCTGGAAGCCTTCGGCAACCTGCCCGCCGCCTGAGGGGCGTTGAACCCTGAGCGGCGTTGACGTACGTCATTGCCGCCGCCGCGGCAGTCCCCGATCATGCCCTCGCCCATCACAGGACGAGCAACGCATGCGCAACAATCAGCCGGTCAATGACCGGGAATATGTACTACGCGACGAGCAATACCTGATCTCCCGCACCGATTCCCGCGGCCGGATCATCTATGCGAATCCGGCCTTTATCGAGGTCAGCGGCTTCTCGCGCGAGGAACTGGTCGGCGCGCCCCACAACATCGTCCGCCACCCGGACATGCCGCCCGCCGCCTTCGAAGACCTGTGGCGCACCGTTCAGCGCGGCGAACCGTGGACGGGCATGGTCAAGAATCGCCGCAAGGACGGCGGCTTTTATTGGGTGCTGGCCGATGTCACGCCTATCATCGAGCGCGGCGTGACGGTCTGCTACGCGTCGGTGCGCGTGAAGCCAACGCGCGCGCAGATCGAGGCCGCGCAAGCCGCCTACGACAAGCTGCGGACCGTTGCTGCGCCTGGCATCCAGTTGCACGGCGGCCAGGTCCGGCCCACCGGGCTGCGCGGCATCCTGGCGCGGTTGACGCATGGACGGCTGACCGGCGTGCGCGCCCGCATGCTGGCATGGGCGGTGCTGTCGTCATCCCTTTTCCTGGCCGCGGCCGGCGCGGCGATCTACGGTCTGCACACGCGCCTGACCCCCGAGGCATTGGCCTTTGCCGCGGCGTTGACCGCGGTCGGCGTCGCCCTGATCTTTGCGGCGGGCTGGAGCATTGCCCGGTCCATCGCCGGGCTGCTGGGGTCGGCAACCGACTTCACGCGCCAGATCGCGGCGGGCAACCTGAGCGCGCCGCTTCCCGACGCCCTGCCCCGGGACGAAATCGGCGAGCTGAAGTTCTCCCTGGAAGTCATGCGCAAGAGCCTCGTCAGCATCACCCGCGACGTGCACGCCGGCATCGACGCCGTAAGCCGCACGATCACCGAAACCGATAGCGCCGCGCAGGACAACACCGCGCGTGTCGAGCTGGCCTCACAGGCCGTGGAAAATCTGCGCACCGATGGCGCCCGGTTGCGTGACGCCATCGAAGTGTTCCGCGTGTCCGCCACCGGCGCGTTCAGGCGCTAGCGGCCGCTTCCTTGTCCAGGCGCTTGATGAACACCTGCAACTCCTTGACGACCTGCTGGTCGCCCCGCGCCTGAGCCGCCTGCAATCCGGACTCCCAGGCGGCGCGCGCGCCCGGCTTGTCGCCCAGCCCGAGACAGGCCTTGCCCAGCCATTTCCAGGCGACGGAATACGTGGGATCAAACGCCAGCGCCGCGCGCAGATGCGTGGCGGCTTCGGCATAGCTTTCCCGCTCCGCATAAGCCTTGCCCAGCGAATACCGCAGCAGCAGGTTGTCCGTGCCCTTGGCCAGCATCGCCTCAAGCCGCTCGATCATTCCTTCCATGCGGGGCTCCTCTCATCTCTGATCTTCAGCAACACCGCATCATAGAACCGGCATGGCCTCGCGGCGCCAAAGCCCCCACGCCCCTGTCCGGCGCTACACTCGCAGGTCTGCCCCGCGCCCGCGCCGCCGCGCACGGACGCCCGATTTCAGGAGCCCGCATGAGCACGATCCATGATTTCTCCGCCCGCGCCATCGACGGCACGGAACAGTCTCTAGAAACGTACCGCGGCCGCGTGCTGCTGGTGGTGAACGTCGCGTCCAAATGCGGATTCACACCGCAATATGCGGGCCTCGAGGATCTTTACCGGTCGTTCCACGACGACGGACTGACCGTGCTGGGTTTTCCGTGCGACCAGTTCGGCCACCAAGAGCCCGGCGACGAGGCCGAAATCCAGAATTTCTGCAGCACCCAGTACGACATCACCTTCCCGCTGTTCGCCAAGATTGACGTCAACGGCGCAAACGCCCACCCGCTGTATCAGTGGCTCAAGGGCGAGAAGCCCGGCGTCTTCGGCACTGAAGGCATCAAGTGGAACTTCACCAAGTTCCTGGTCGGGCGCGACGGCCGCGTCATCAAGCGGTATGCGCCCACCGACACGCCGGCCAGCCTGCGCGAGGACATCGAGAAGGCCCTGTCCGCCCCCGTCTAACGCAGCGGCGGCAGCCGCCTGCGCACCGTGTGCGCCTTGACGATGGCGGTGTTGGTCTCGGCAAATTCGGTCACGCGCTCCAGTATGCCGTCCAGATGCGTGATCGACCTGAGCACCATGCGGGCGATGAAGCAGTCATCGCCCGTCACCTTGTCGCACTCCACGAATTCCGGAATCTGCTGGATCAGGCCTTCCACGTGGCGCAACTGCCCGGGCAGCGGCCGGATGCGCACAATGGCCTCCAGCGTATAACCCAGCGCCACCGGATCCACATCCAGCGTGTACGCGCGAATCACCCCCGACTCTTCAAGCCGCCGCATGCGGTCCGCGACGCTGGGCGCCGACATGCCGACCTGCCGCGCCAGATCGGCCGTGGTGGTGCGCGCATTGGCCGACAGCATCTCCACCAGACGGCGGTCGATTCCGTCCAGGACCGGACTTTCATTTTTTAGGTCGTTCTGCATAAATTCCACCCAAAGCAAGGTTGAATCGCGAAAGTGCCACGGCAAGATCATATAAGCGGATTGAACCGCCTGGGATAATTTCTCCATCAAATTCCTGGCCAGACGGCCCTTGGAGAACCATCATGATCCCCTCGACCGAACGCACCGGCCTCCTGCAGATGGCAGCCGCCATGACCCTGTCGGGCACCCTGGGCGTTTTCGTACTGGAGTCCGGGCAAAGCGCCTGGAACGTCGTCTTCTTTCGCTGTGTGTTCGGGGCGCTCTCGCTCTTTCTGTATTGCTGGGCGCGCGGTCTGCTCAAGCCCGGTCTTTTCACCGCGAAAACACTGGCCCTGGCGCTGATCGCCGGCGCGGCGCTGGTGCTGAACTGGGTGCTGCTGTTCTCGGCCTACCGCCTGGCGTCCATTTCGCTGGCCACTGCCGTCTACAACGTGCAGCCGTTTTTCCTGATCGGTCTGGGCGTGCTGTTCCTGGGTGAACGTCCTTCGCGCGGCAAGGTCGCCTGGTCGCTCGTGGCCTTTGCGGGCCTGCTGCTGGTGCTGCGTCTGGGCGACACCGGCGCGGCGGGCGGCGGCGCGTATCTCTCGGGGCTGATGCTGGGACTGGGCGCGGCCGCGCTGTATGGCATCACGGCCATCATCGTGAAGCGCCTGAAGGGCATCCCGCCGCAAGTGCTGGCGCTGGTGCAGGTGACGCTGGGCGCGGTCATGCTGCTGCCCATGGCGGACTTTAACGCCCTGCCCGCGCAGCCCGTGCAATGGGGCTATCTGGTGGCGCTGGGCCTCATCCATACCTGCCTGATGTACATCCTGATGTACTCGGCCATCCAGAAGCTGCCCACCACCTCCACCGCCGCGCTCAGCTTCATCTATCCCGCGGTCGCCATCCTGCTGGACCTCGTGGTCTACGGCCATCGCATGGATGCGACGCAGGTGGCGGGCGTGGCGCTGATCTTCCTGGCCGCTGCCGCCGTCAGCCTGAACTGGAACTGGCGCCTGCCGCGCAGCCCGCGGGCCGGTGCAGTCTGAACAGGCGGCATGGCCGGGGTCTTGCCCGCAGGAGCTGTCGAGGCAGCCTGCGGGCAAACCCGCACCCGGTCCCCGGTTATTCAGGCGTGCGTCCGGTTCGCGCCGCTATCATGGCCCTTCCCATCCGCGGGCGGCTGCCCGCGGCGCCATGATGAACAGGACACTCCCATGATCGATCTCTATTACTGGACTACCCCCAACGGTCACAAGATCACGATGTTCCTCGAAGAGACCGGGCTGCCGTACAAGATCCACCCGGTCAACATCGGCCGCGGCGACCAGTTCAAACCCGAATTCCTGGCCATCGCGCCCAACAACCGCATCCCCGCCATCGTCGACCAGGCCCCTGCCGATGGCGGCGCGCCGATTCCGTTGTTCGAATCAGGCGCCATCCTGCAGTACCTGGCCGAAAAGACCGGCAAGTTCCTGCCCGCCGACGTGCGCGGCCGCGCCGAAGTGTCGCAATGGCTCTTCTGGCAGATGGGCGGCCTGGGTCCCATGGCCGGCCAGAACCACCACTTCTCCGGCTATGCGCAGGAACGCATCGCCTACGCCATCGATCGCTACGTCAACGAAACCAATCGCCTGTACGGCGTGCTGAACAAACGGTTGGCCGACCGCGAATTCGTCGCCGGCGACTATTCCATCGCCGACATGGCGGCCTACCCTTGGATCGTGCCGCACGCCAAGCAGGGCCAGGACCTGAACGACTTTCCGCACCTCAAGCGCTGGTTCGACGCCATCCGCGCGCGCCCCGCGACGCAACGCGCCTACGCGCTGGCCGACACGGTCAACACCACGCCCCCGCTCAGCGACGACGAAGCGCGCCGCATCCTGTTCGGCCAGACCGCCCAACACGTCCGCTAACGCCAAAGGAGCGTGCCATGAACGCACCGCAACGCGTCTTTCGCCGCGCGCGCGCGGCCGATCTGCCTGCCATCGTGGCCATGCTGGCCGATGACGACCTGGGCGCCGGTCGCGAGGACGCCTCCGTCCCGCTGAACCCGCGCTATGTTGCCGCCTTCGCGGCAATTGAGCAGGATTCCAACCAATTCCTGGCCGTGGTTGAGCAGGATTTACAACTGGTGGGCTGTTTGCAGTTATCGTTCATACCCGGCCTGTCGCGGCTGGGCCTGTGGCGGGGCCAGATCGAAAGCGTGCGCATCGCGTCGGCGTTCCGCGGCGCGGGCCTGGGCCGCGCCATGTTCGAATGGGCCATCGAACAGTGCCGCAGCCAGGGCTGCGGGCTGGTCCAGCTCACCACGGACCGTGCGCGCCCCGATGCGCGCCGGTTCTACGAAAGCCTGGGTTTCAAGGCCAGCCACGATGGCATGAAGCTCAGCCTGTAACGTCTGATTCTGATTTTCGAAAGGAGCGCCCAATGCCCTTGCATGGCGAATACAAAGTCCCCGGCGGCAAACTGGTGGTCGCGGATCTGGAAGTGCGCGATGGCCGCCTGGCCGACGTGCGCATCAGCGGCGACTTTTTTCTTGAGCCGCCCGAAGCGCTTGAAGCCATCAACCGCGGCCTGAACGGCATGCCCGCGGACGCCGGCGAACTGGAACTCGCGGTGGCCGTGCAATCGGCCCTGCCGACCGACGCCGAGATGTTCGGCTTCTCGGCCGAAGCCATCGCCGTGGTGCTGCGGAGGGCGCTTGCATGAGCCGCACCGACTGGAACGACTACGACTGGCAACTGATCCACGAAGGCCCGCAGCCGCCCGCGCTGCACATGGCGCTGGACGCAGTCATTACCGACGAAGTGGGCGCCGGCCAGCGGCCGCCCACGCTGCGCATCTGGGAATGGTCGGCGCCGGCCGTCGTGATTGGCCGCTTTCAATCGCTGAAGAACGAAGTCGATCCGGACGGCGCTGCGCGCCACGGCATCGAGGTGGTGCGCCGCGTGAGCGGCGGCGGCGCGATGTTCATCGAGCCGGGCAACTCCATTACCTATTCGCTGAGCGCTCCGCAGGCGCTGGTCCACGGCATGAGCTTCCAGGAGTCATACGCCTTCCTGGACGCCTGGGTGCTGACCGCGCTGCAAGGCCTGGGGATCAAGGCCTGGTATCAGCCGCTGAACGACATCGCCTCCGACATCGGCAAGATCGGCGGCGCGGCGCAGGCCCGCCGTGCGGGCGCCGTGCTGCATCACGTCACCATGTCCTACGACATCGACGCCGACAAGATGGTCGAAGTCCTGCGCATCGGCCGCGAGAAGCTTTCCGACAAGGGCACCACCAGCGCCAAGAAGCGCGTTGACCCCCTGCGCACGCAGACCGGGCTGGCGCGCGAGGTCATCATCGATCGCATGGTGGAAACTTTTGCCGGCCTGCATCGTCTGACCCCGGGCAGCGTAGGCAGCGAAACGCTGGCGCGCGCCCAGGCGCAGGCGGACGAAAAGTTCTCCCGCGCCGAGTGGACAGGCGTCGTACCCTGACGGCGCCTCGGTTTTTGGAGGTAATTGCATGAGTCGCACATTCACGCCGCCCGGCGCGATACGCGGTCTGATCCTGGGCGCCGCCCTGCTGGCCATCGCCGGCTGCAGCAGCACGCCCCCGTCGAACATCACGCTGGCCGATTCCAACGCGCAATCTTCAGCCACGCCCCAAAAGGTGGGCGACCTGTCCACCGAGCGCATCAAGTGGGCCGCCAGCAAGCCGGGCTGCGAGGGCGACTGCCCGCGCATCGAGATCGACAGCGTGGCCTTCCCGGGCATCCCGAAGCTGACGGCGCTGGTGGACCACGTGCTCGCCTACATGACCGGCACCGACGCCAACCGGCGCGGCCCGTACGACACGCTGTCGGAATACACGAAGTATTTCTGGTCCACGGCGCGCCCGCGCGACGCGACCTACTTCAAGGCCAGCGTGAAGGACACGGTCGGCGACATCGTTGCCATCGAACTGCATACTGAGCAGTACCTGACCGGCGCCGCGCACGGCATTCCGGCCACGCAATATCTGAACTGGGAGCGCAGCCGCGGCCGCGTCATGAGCCTGGACGAAGCGCTGATCCCGGGGCGGCGCGCCGAGTACGTCGCGGCCCTGCAGCGTGCGCACGCAAAGTGGCTGACCGGCAACCCGGACGCCAAGCGCGACCCGGCGGCGTACAACAAGATGTGGCCGTTCCAGGAAAGCGACAACTTCGCGCTGACGCGGGACGGCATCGTGGTCAAGTACGACGCCTATTCCATCGCGCCGTATTCGCACGGCGAGCCTGAGTTGGCGATTTCGTACCAGGATCTGCGCGGCATTTTGAAGCCGGAGCTGCTGCCGGCGTCGTAAAGCCCCCGCGGCGGCCGGCTTCATGAATCCACGGCCCAGGCCGGCCTCCGCAAACGAAAATGCCGGGCATCCGCCCGGCATTTTCTTGCGCCACAAATAGGAATCGCCCCTTGCGGAGCGATTCCTTTTTTTTGTCTCTCTCGGCCTCCTCGACGACGCGCCCGCGGGCGCATCGCCGATTCAGTCTTTACGGATACAGACCGCGCACCTGGCGGGCCTGCAGGATCCGCGTGCAAGCCACGATGAACGCGGCGGTGCGCAGCGTCACCTTGTGCTCGCGCGACACCTGGGCCACCGCGGCGTAGGCCTCGCGCATCAGGCGTTCGAGGCGCTGGTTGATCTCTTCTTCGCTCCAGAAGAAGCTGGAGAAGTCCTGCACCCACTCAAAGTAGCTGACCGTCACGCCGCCGGCGTTGGCCAGCACGTCCGGCACGACATAGACGCCGTTCTCGGCCAGGATGTCGTCCGCTTCCGGGGTCGTCGGGCCGTTGGCGCCTTCGACCACGATCTTGGCGCGCACCTTGGCGGCGTTGTCGACGGTGATCTGGCTTTCCAGGGCTGCCGGGATCAGGAATTCGGTTTCCAGCGTCCAGAACTCAGCCTTGTCCAGCGCCTGGCCGCCCGAGAAGCCGCCCACGCCGCCGGTCTGCGACACGTGCGACAGCAGCTTGTGCACGTCCAGGCCAGCCGCGTTGTGCACGGTGCCGGTGTGATCCTGCGCGGCAATGACCTTGGCGCCGGCTTCATGGAACAGGCGGGCGGCGGTGCCGCCCACGTTGCCGAAGCCCTGCACGACGACGCGCGCGCCGGCCACATCGATGTTCCGGTCGCGCGCGGCTTCGCACGCCACGACAAACACGCCGCGGCCGGTGGCCTCGACGCGGCCCAGGCTGCCGCCCAGCGCGATCGGCTTGCCGGTGACCACGCCCGTGGCGGTGGCGCCTTCATTCATGGAGTACGTGTCCATCATCCAGGCCATGGTCTGGGCGTTGGTGTTCACGTCAGGGGCGGGAATGTCCTTGGACGGTCCGATGATGACGCCGATTTCGCTGGTGTAGCGTCGCGTCATGCGTTCAAGTTCCGAGGCGGAGAGCTTGCGCGGGTCGACACGGATGCCGCCCTTGGCGCCGCCGTACGGCAGGTTGACTGCGGCGTTCTTGACCGACATCCAGGCGGCCAGCGCCATCACTTCGGACAGCGTCACGTCCTGGTGGAAACGCACCCCACCCTTGCCCGGACCGCGCGACACGTTGTGCTGCACACGGTAGCCCTCGAAGTGGGCGATGGTGCCGTTGTCCAGTTCGATCGGCACATCGACGATCAGCGAGCGCTTCGGACGCTTCAGCGTCTCGACCCACCGGCTCAGGGAACCGAGGTACGGCGTGACCCGGTCGACTTGTTGCAGGTAATTACCCCAAGGGCCGAGGTCCTCGGCATTCAGATAAGACGGCAAGGCATGGGTGGGAGTTTGAGACATGAGCATGCTCTCCTGACAAAGTTGCGCCATTTTATCCACGAAAGTTATAGCGTCCCTATTTAAAGTTTAAATATTTTAAATAGGGACGCATCAACGTTGCGGATACCGAACGGGTCGCAGGCGGGCCCGGAAGCTGCACCTATCCTAAGCCGCGAAACTGGCGGCGTCCAGCCTGCGGCCGGGATACTCGGGGCGAAAAAAAGGCGGCCTCTTTTGGAAGACCGCCCTTTACATCCACGCCTACCTTGCAGACCGCCCCGGTGTCGGACACCGGGGTAAGGCGCGCTTTCACGGTGTGCCACCGAAGCAAAGGCGTCGGACACCTCTGCCGCGCCGAGTCACGCCGACAGCAACTGCCACGCCAGACGCGCCGCCGCGCGCGCGCCATGGCCGTCGACGTCGAACTTGGGGTTGAACTCCGCCAAGTCCGCCAATCGGAGCTTGCCGCTCGCCTTGACCCGCAGGACGATTTCCTCGATCACGGCCATCGGCACGCCATAAGGCGCCGGCGCGGACACCCCCGGCATCACGCCGGCGGGCAGCACGTCCAGATCGATCGTCAGATACACGTGCTGCGCCTTGGCCAGCAGCGCGTCCACGTCGGCCAGACGGGCTTCGAGATGCCGCTCCTGCATGTCGCGGTCTTCGATCCACACGGCCCCGATTTCCGCGGCGCGGGCATAGAGCGCTGGCGTGTTGGCCAGCCGCGAGACGCCCAGGCAGGCGTATTGCAGCTCACGCCCGCGTGCCTCGCTGTCTGTCGCGATCTGGTCGAACGGGGTGCCGGAACTGCCGGGACGACCCGTGCGCAGATCGAAGTGCGCGTCCAGATTCAGCACCAGCACGGCGCCCGCGTCGCCGCGCGCGTCCAGCCAGCGGGCCAGCCCCTGGAAACTGCCCCAGGCGATTTCATGGCCGCCACCCAGGACGACCGGGCGCGCGCCCCGCCCCATCAGTTCGGCCAGACGCAGGCCCAGGCGTTCCTGCGCGTCTTCCAGCTTGTCACCGTGGCAGTCGACGTCGCCGGCATCCAGCAGGCGCGTCAGCCCATGCGCCGGCAGGCCCGCCAGATACTTGCGGATGCCCGCAGGCCCCGCGGCGGCGCCCACCCGGCCCTGATTGCGCGCCACGCCCGCATCGCAGGCAAAGCCCAGCAGCACCGCCTCGCCCATCTCGCCCTGCCCCGCTTCGGCCTCGACGATGTGCGCGAGCCGGCGGGTGTCGCCCTGCTCGGCGCTGTCGTCGCGGGCCTTCCAGAGGCTCTTGTCCAGTTTCGGCGCGCTCATGCTGCGGCTCCCGGACCGGCGCTCAGGACCGCCTGCAGGAACTCGCGGGTGCGGGCTTCGCGCGGCTCGCTGAAAATCACCTCCGGCGGGCCGGATTCCAGGATGACGCCGCCGTCCATCACGGCCACCACGTCCGCCACATCACGGGCAAAGCCCATCTCGTGCGTCACGACCATCATCGTCATCCCTTCGCGGGCCAGCAGCTTCATGACCTGCAGCACTTCGCCGACCAACTCCGGGTCCAGCGCCGAGGTCGGCTCGTCGAACAGCATGACCTGCGGCTGCATGGCCAGCGCGCGCGCAATGGCCACGCGCTGCTTCTGACCGCCGGACAGGCTGGCGGGCATGGCCGCCATCTTCTGCGACAGCCCCACCTTGTTGAGCAGGTCCGCCGCCAACGCATTGGCCTGTTCGCGGCCCATGCCCAGCAGCGTGCGGGGCCCGACGGTCACGTTGTCCAGCACCGACAGATGCGGGAACAGATTGAAGCCCTGAAACACCATGCCCACCTGCGTGCGCAACTGGTTCAGTTCGGCTTCTGGCAACATCGCCCCGTCTTCCTGCAGCGTCTGGCCGCAGATATCGACCGTGCCGCGCTGGGCGACTTCCAGCCCGTTGCAGCAACGCAGCAAGGTGCTCTTGCCCGAGCCGCTGGGCCCGATGACCACCACCACCTGCGACTTCAGCACATCGAAATCGATGCCGCGCAGGACGGCGTGATCGCCGTAGGACTTGTGCAGGCCGCGGATGCGGATCATTTCCTGACCTTCGATGACGAGGCTCATTGCACCATCCCTCCCGCGCGCAGACGATGCTCGATCTTGCGCAAAATCACCATGGCGGTCGTGGTCAGCGCCAGATAGATCAAAGCCACTACCAGGTAGGTTTCCAGCGAGCGATATGACACGCTGATGATCTTCTGCCCTTCGTGCATCAGATCGTGAATGGTCAACAGCGAGACCAGCGCCGAGTTCTTGATGAGCGCGATGAACTCGTTGCCCAGCGGCGGAATCATGCGCACGAATGCCTGCGGCAGGATGATAATGCGCATCGCCTGGCCGGACGACATGCCCAGCGAGCGCGCCGCCTCCGTCTGGCCGCGATCCACCGACTGGATCGCGCCCCGCACGATCTCCGACACGTAGGCCCCGGAATACATACCCAGGCCCAGCACGCCGCAAGCGAACGCCGGGAGCGTCACGCCGAACTGCGGCAGGCCGAAGAACCAGATGAACAGCTGCACCAGCAGCGGCGTGCCCCGGAAGAACAACAGGTACGTGCTGCACAGGTGGTACGTGATGCGGCGCTGCGGGTTGAGGCGGCCGATCCCGACCAGCAGCCCCATCACGCAGCCCAGCAGCAAGGCGCCGGCGGTCACCTCGATGGTGACCAGCGCGCCCCGCATCAGCGCGTCGAAGTCGGCGAAGACGGGTGAAAATTCCAGGTTCATTTCGCGGGCGCCTCGAACCACTTGTTCACGATGGCCTGGTAGCTGCCATCGGCCTTCAGCTTTTGCAGCGCGGCGTTCAGGTCGCGCGTGAGCTCAGGCTTGTTCTTGGGCACGGCGATGCCATAGTCCTCGGTCGTGACCTGATCGTTCAGCACGGTCAGGCCGTTGGTGCTCTGCGCGAACAGCTTGGCCGCGGGCTTGCCCGTCACCGCGGCATCGGCGCGGCCGATCTGCACCAGATTGAACATCTCCTGGTTCTTCTCGACCTCCACGCGCTGCACCTTGGGGAAATGCTCTTTCAGGTAGTTCACCGACTTCGTGCCGACCTGCACCGACACCTTGCGGCCATCCAGATCCTTGATCGACTTGACGGGGCCGTCGGCCTTGGTCAGGACCACCAGGCCGCCCGCGTAGTACGGATCGGTGAAATCGACGACCTTGCTGCGCTCGGGCGTGATGTAGATGGCGGACACCGCGATGTCGGCGCGGCCGGCCTGCAGCGCCGGAATCAGGCCCTTGAAGTCGATGTCGATCCATTCAACCTTCTTGCCCATCGCGCCGGCCAGCGCTTCGACCAGCTCGATGTCAAAGCCGGTGCGCTTGCCGTCCTTGACGAATTCCATCGGCGGGAAGGTGGCGTCGGTGACGGCGCGGATCGTTTCCTGGGCGTGCGCGGCGCCGGCGGCCCAGGCGAGGCTCAGGGTCAGGGCGGCGGACAGCAGGGTGCGGCGAGTGGTCATGGTGGGGTCCTATGGAGGTGGGTGCGACAGGTGGTACGACGGTGGGTACGACGATCGTTGCGGCTAGGAACGGGCTAAGCGATGAAGCAGGTGAAACAGGTATTCGATAAGGCGGACAATACGGCGTCAGGCGGCCTTCAGGCGCTCCGAGATGCGGCGGGCGGCCGCGAGGGTCATCTCGATCAGCGCGTCCGGATGCTGCGCGGCGCGGGTGGACGGCGCCATCAGCGTGATCGAGGCCACGGCCTGGTTCGCCCGTTGAAAGATCGGCACGCTCACGCCCCACACACCGGCGTCGACTTCGCTGTCGGTCACCGCATAGCCCTGCGCGCGGATGGCCTCCAGCTCGCCGGTCAGGCGGGCGGCATCCACGCCGGCTTCGTCGGCCAGGTAGGTCAGCGCGGCCTGCAGGCGGGCCTGCGGCATGAACGCGAGCAGCGACTTGGCCGACGCGCCGCGCGCCAGCGGCAGCCCGCGGCCCTTGGTGAACGAGCAGCGCAGCGGATGCTGGCTTTCCACCATGTCCAGGCACACGGCCTGGTCCTTCACGGCGACGAGCAGGCCGATGGTTTCGCCGGACGACGCGGCCAGCGCCGCCATGTCGGGTTGCGCTTCGTGAATCAGAAACGACGACTGGTCAAAGCCCCAGGCGAGCTGCACGCACAGCGGGCCGGGTCCGTACTCGCCTTCGTGTTCGGCGACGAATCCCCAGCGCTTGAGGAGCGCGATCTGCCGGTAGAGCGTGCTCTGCGCCAGGCCCGTTTTCTCGGCCAGGGCGGCAATGCTGAGCGGGCCGTCGTGCCGGGCCAGGGTGGCCAGCACATACAGGACGCGATCCGCGCCCGCCCCGACAGACGATTCCGACATGAAGATTCAACTCCCAGCAATATAGGAGCGAGATTATCAATTTGTGGCGGTTTCCCTTCCGATTTTTCCCATCCGTTGAGAATCGCAAGGGAAAACCCCGAAAACCGGGCGTAAAAAAACCCGCCGTGAGGCGGGTTTTGATGGGCCGGTAGCGGGATGTTTCCGCATCTACCGGCGATCATCACGGCGCGGGGGGCTTCTCGTAATCCGACAACCCGACGCCGGAGACGCCCTTCACACCACCACCGGGCGCCGAAGCGGCCGGTGCCGGCGCCGACGGGGCCGCAGGCGCTGGAACCGCCGCCGGCGCCTCAGCCGCCGGCGCGGTATCCGCTCGCTGGGGCGCGCCCTGCGCGGCTGCGCGGCGTTTGCGCCTGGCGTCCTCTTCCTTCTCGACCAAGGCCGTCAGCTCGGCGGCCAGCGACGCCGACTTGCCCGTGGCCGCCCACGCGGCGGCGTCCTGCCCCTTCGTGTCCTGCGTGGTAACGTCGGCGCCGGCCTTGAGCAGCAGCTCGACCATGGGCTTGCGGCCGGACAGCGCCGCCATCATCAGCGGCGTCTCGCCATTGGGCGCGGGCGCATTGACCATGGCCTTGTTCGCCAGCAGCAAGCGCGCCATCTCCATCTGCCCCTTGGACGCGGCGTAATGCAGCGGCGTCCAGCCCAGGCGGTTGACCTGCGCGCCACGGGCGATCAGCTTTTTGGCGCGTTCGGTTTGCCCAGCAATGGCCAGGTACATCAGCGGCGTCTCGCCCGCCGGGTTCTCGGCGTTGACGTCGGTGCGCTTGTCCGCGGCCAGCACGTCGAAGACGTTCCAGGCGTTGTCCACGACCGCGCGCATGATGGCCGGCTGGCCGTTCTTGTAGCGCACGTTGGGATCCGAGCCTTGCGCCAGCAGATCCTTGATGTCATCGGGATAATCGTTGGCGACGTAGACCCACCAATCGGCGGGATTGGCGGCCTGCGCCGCGGGTGCGGCCAGGCCGATGGCCAGCGCCAGTAGACCGGCGCGGCCGCATGACAGGAAGGCTTGACGGGCGGAGGCGATGCGGATGGCCATGGCTGTCCTCGGATGCAAATTCAGTGAATCGGGATGACCTATTTCTTGATCTTGCTGAACAGCTTGAAGAAATTGTCGGTAGATGCGCGCGCGACCTCGGCCGCCGTGATACCGCGCAGGTCCGCGATCTTTTCGGCCACGTGGATCACCTTGGACGGATCATTGAGCTTGCCGCGGAACGGCACCGGCGCCAGGTACGGCGAGTCGGTTTCGATCAGCAACCGGTCCAGCGGGACCTTGGCGGCCACTTCGTGCACGATCTGCGCGTTCTTGAACGTGACGATGCCGGACAGCGAAATGTAGAAGTTCTGGTCCAGCGCGGCCTGCGCCACTTCCCAGGTCTCGGTGAAGCAGTGCATTACGCCGCCCGCCTCGGCCGCCTTTTCCTCGGCCAGCATGCGCACGGTGTCCTCAGCGGACGACCGGGTGTGCACGATGAGCGGCAGGCCCGCGTCGCGCGCGGCGCGGATGTGGCGGCGGAAACGTTCGCGCTGCCAGTCCAGCGGTTCGGACAGCCGGTAGTAGTCCAGCCCGGTTTCGCCAATGGCCACGACCTTGGGATGCTCGGCCAGGCGCACCAGTTCTTCGGGCGTGGGGTCCGGCGTATCTTCGTAGTCGGGGTGCACACCCACCGACGCCCACAGGCGCGGCTCGGGCTCGACCAGCGACATCAGGCCGGGCCATTCCGGCATATTGACGCTGACGACCAGCGCGTGCGTGACTTGATTGGCGGTCATGCGGTCAAGAATGGCCGGCAGATCGTTGGCAAGCTCGGGAAAATTCAGATGACAGTGTGAATCGACGTACATGGAGAGTCTGGTAGGGCTTACGCCTGGCAGGATAGCACCACGCGTTGCAGGGTGGCGTGGGCGAAAAGCTTGGCGTTCAGCGGGTGCGTGGCCAGCGCGCGCTGGCGCGTCAGCCAGCGGGCCGATTCGGCCACGCGGGCGGGATTGATACGGGCGGCGACCTGCGTCACACCGGCTTGCAGCGACGGGAAATAGCGCACCGGCGCGCCCGCGCTGGCCAGCATCAGATCGGTGTAGAGCCGTTGCAAGGCATCGATCCATTCAGCCGCCGCCACCTTTTCCAGGGATTCGGCCAGCGTGCCGACATCGGGCGTCTGGCCCTTGGACAACGGATTGACCAACTGGCCCAGCCACGCCGGACAGGCGGATTCGCCCGACTGCGCCAACCGCAATGCCGCCAGCGGCGCGCCGCCTGCGGCAGCCAGCCATTCGCGCGCCGGTTCCACGTTCTGGTCACGCAACCATTGCAGCGCCGTATCCGCATCGGGCGCGGGCAGCGGCAGCCGGCGGCAGCGCGACACCAGCGTGGGCAGCAACCGGTCCGGCGCGTCCGCGACCAGCAGGAAGACGGTATGGGGAGGCGGTTCTTCCAGCACCTTGAGCAAGGCGTTGGATGACACGACGTTCAGCGCATGGGCGGGATACAGCAGCGCCACGCGCCAGCCGCCACGGTGCGTGGCGGTGTTGAACCAGGACTCCAGCGAGCGGATCTGGTCGATACGGATTTCCTTGGAGGGCGCGCGCTTGGCGGCGCCCGCCGCTGGCTCGGCGTCTTCGGCCTGTTCGGCCGCGTCCGCGCCCTCTTCCACGGCCACCGCCTCGGGGCGGATACGGCGCAGGTCCGGGTGATTGCCGCTGGCGAACCAGTTGCAGGCCGCGCAGTGGCCGCAAGCCAGCCCGTTCTCGGGCGTCTCGCACAGCAGGCTGGCTGCCGCCGCGATGGCGAAATCCAGCTTGCCGATGCCGGCCAGCCCGTGCACCAGCCAGGCATGCGCGAACCGGTCACGATTGCCCAGCCACGCACGGGCCGTCTCCATCTGCCAGGGGTGGAACTGGGGCGCGCTCATGCGGGAACGGCCAGCAGCTCGCGCAGGCCCGCCTCGAGGTCTGCGCGGATCTGAGCAATGGAACGGGTGGAATCGACGACGCGGATACGGTCGGGATCGGCCTTGGCCCGGGCATGATAGGCCTCGCGGGTGCGCTCGAAGAACGCCGCGCCTTCGCGCTCGAAGCGGTCGGGCTCGCGCGCATCGGCCAGCCGCGCCCGCGCAACTTCCAGCGGCACGTCGAACAGCCAGGTCCGGTCCGGGCGGCCGGCGCGCATCCAGTCTTCCAGGACCGCCACGCGCTCGGCGCCCAGGCCGCGGCCGCCGCCCTGATAGGCGTAGCTGGCGTCGGTGTAGCGGTCGCAGACGACCCACGCGCCGCGCGCAATCGCCGGCTCAATGACCTGGCGGGCGTGTTCGCAACGGGCGGCAAACATCAGCAGCGTTTCGGTGTCCAGCCCCATGGCATCGTTCAGCACCAGCGCGCGCAGTTTTTCGCCAAGCGGGGTGCCGCCCGGCTCGCGGGTGGACACGACCTCAAGGCCCTGCCCCCGCAGGAAATCCGCGATCCAGTCCGTGTGCGTGCTCTTGCCCGCGCCGTCCACGCCCTCCAGCGTAATGAAGCGTCCGCGTGAGGTCATTGATCTTGTCCTTGTGCTGATTCGGGTTCGGGGTCGGCCGGCGCGGCGGCGGGCGCGGGAGTTGGCGTAGGCGCGGGTGCGGGCGTGGCGCGCTGGCCCTGACCCAGAATGTAGCGGGCGACGTTGCGGTTGTGCTCGGACAGATTGGCCGAGAACTCGCTGGTGCCGTTGCCGCGCGAGACGAAATACAGGAACTTGTGCTGTTCGGGCTGCACGGCGGCCAGCAAGGCGGCGCGGCCCGGCGCGGCGATCGGCGTGGGCGGCAGGCCCGGACGCGTGTAGGTGTTCCAGGGCGTGTCGGTCTGCAGGTCGCGCTTGCGGATGCGGCCCTGGTAGGCCTCGCCCATGCCGTAGATCACGGTCGGGTCGGTCTGCAGCAACATGCCGATCTTCAGCCGGTTGGTGAACACGCCCGACACGCGGCGGCGCTCCGGACCGTGGCCGGTTTCCTTCTCGATGATCGACGCCAGGACCAGCGCTTCATAGGGCGTGGCGACGGCCACGTCGGATTGGCGCTTGTCCCAGGTGTCGTTCAGGATGCGCTGCCCTTCCTGGTAGGCGCGGCGCAGCAGGTCAAAGTCGGTGCTGCCCGGCGTGAAGATATAGGTGTCGGGGAAGAACAGACCTTCAGGGTGCTTGATGCTCGAGCCCAGCCGCTCCAGCAAGTCTTCGTCGCTGACGCCGTCCAGCGTCTGCTTGACGTCCGGGTTGTCGCGCAGCGCCTGGCGGATCTGGCGATAGGTCCAGCCTTCCAGGAACGTGATCTGGCGCTGGGTCATGTCGCCGCGCGCCAGGCGTTCGAGCAGCAGCCACGGCGTATCGCCATTGATCGCCTGATAGCCGCCCGCCTTCATCAGCTTGTCGCGTTCAGACAGACGCGCCATCCACACGAAACCGGGCTCCCACATCGGCACGCCGGCCGCGTTGAGCGCGCGCGCGACGGTGCGCGGACTGCTGCCCGGATCCACCACAAAGTCGATCTTGTCGGCCGCCAGCGTCATCGGGCGGTGCATCCACATGTAGGCAGCGCCCACCGCGCCGCCAACGGCCAGAACGATGAGCAGCAGGAACCACAGGACGAAATTTCGGAGTCGCATCTTCATAAGTGTCGGAAGTTTAATGGATCGCGGGCCTTGCCCGGGACACAACCGGGGCCGGATGGCGCGGCGCGCCCCTTTGCCCATCGGGGACATGGCAAGCCCGTGCCGGGATCGGGGCTATCATCAGCACTTTGATGACGCGATAACCCCGCCGCCATGCACGCCTATTACGCTTCGATTCCCGTCCGCGCCGAAGGTTGCGCCCAATGCGCCCCGCTGGAAGATCTGACGGTCTTCACCGCCGCCGGCGCCGACGCCCTCACCTTTCTGCACGGCCAGCTCACGCAGGACGTCACCGGTCTGACCCCGGACGCCGCCCGCCTGGCCGGCTATTGCACCGCCAAGGGCCGCCTGCTGGCCACGCTGGTCATGTGGCGCGGGGCGGGCGATGCCGATGACGCGCCCCAGTTCTACGGCATGGTCCGGCAGGACCTGTCCCAGGCCCTCATCAAGCGCCTGTCCATGTTCGTGCTGCGCGCCAAGGTCAAGCTGGCCGCCGCGCCGCTGCACGTGGCCGGGGTGCAGGCCACCTCGGAACAGGCCGCCGCGCTGGAAGCCCTGACGGGCACGTTGCCGCGCGCCACCTGGCAGCGCGCGGACCTGCCGTCCGGCACGTGGATCGTCGCGCCGTCGGCCGACGACCGCCTGCGCTGGTGGTGGATCGCCTCGGACGCGCAGCTGGAACAATCCGGCGCGCTCACGCAGGCGCTGGGACTGGCGCCGGCCGCGCACTGGCATGCAGGAGACCTGGCGGCCGGCATTCCCTGGATTGCCGCCGCCACGCAGGATGTCTTCATTCCGCAAACGGTCAATCTGGACCTGATCCAGGGCGTCAGCTTCACCAAGGGCTGTTATCCCGGCCAGGAAGTCGTGGCGCGCAGCCACTACCGGGGCACCGTCAAACGGCGCATGGCCTACGGCACCGTTGCCGACGCCGGCCTGAAAGTCCCGGCGCTCGCGGGGGTGGATGTGTTCGACGCCGCGCAGCCCGGCGAAGCCATTGGCCGCGTGGTGCAAGCCGCCACCGACGCGGGTGTCGTGTCGGTGCTGTTCGAAACCACGCTGGCCGCGCTGCCCGAAGGCGATCTGCGTCTGGCCAGCGCCGACGGTCCCCGCATCGCGGCGGCGCCGCTGCCGTACTCGATCAATCCCTGATCCTTCCGGGCCTGCCGCGCAGAAGCCCGCGCGCGCAGGCCTGGCGGCCATCGTCAGACCGCCACCCCGAACAACGCCCCCACGCCGGCCGTCACGGCCATCGCCGCCGCGCCCAGCACGGTGACGCGCAACGCGGCGGGCAGCTTGGGCGCACCGCCCGCCTTCGCGGCCATGGTGCCAAGCGCCGCCAGACAGCACACCGACGCGCCGATGACCCAGCCGATCAGGTGCGGTCCGGGCGACACCGCCGCCACCGCCAGCGGCACTGCGGCGCCGCCGGCGAACGACGCGGCCGACGCCAGCGCCGCCTGCACCGGTCGCGCACGGTTGTGCAGCGAGATGCCCAGTTCGTCGCGCGCGTGCGCGTCCAGCGCGTCGTGGCTGGTGAGCTGGCGCGCCACCTGTTCCGCCAGATCGCGCGTCAGCCCCCGGGCCACATAAATGTCCACCAGTTCGGCCAGCTCTTCGCCGGAATTGCGCTTTAGCGAGCGTTGTTCCATGCGCAGGTCGGCGGCTTCGGTGTCGGCCTGGGTGCGCACCGACACGTATTCGCCCGCCGCCATCGACAAGGCGCCGGCCACGAGGCCCGCCAGTCCGGAAGTCAGAATGGCGCCATGCGAGGCCTGGGCCGCGGCAACGCCGGTGATGAGGCTGGCTGTCGAGACGATGCCGTCGTTGGCGCCCAGCACCGCGGCGCGCAGCCAGTTGCTGCGGAAAATTCGATGATGTTCTTTTGCTGGCATTGCCGGAAAACCCATGCGAGGCGCGACAGACGCGAGGCGCGCCAGGCATGGCCCGGCGCCCCGCGCGGAGTTCATCGCGGCGTCACGCGCACCGCGGTCAGCAAGCCTATCACGCACAGCGTGGCGTGTTCGCCGTCGTAGGCATGCATTTCCACCTGGCAGACCGAAAGACGCTTGCCCGGCTTGACCACGCGCCCGCTCGCGACAAAACGGTCACCCTTTGCGGGCGCCAGGAAGTTCATTTTGAACTCCGACGTCAGCACGTCCTCGCCCGGTCCGAACAGCGTGAACGCGGCATAGCCGCCCGCACTATCGGCAATGGTGGTGGAAATGCCCGCGTGCAGATAGCCGTTCTGCTGGCAGAGGTCGGCGCGGTAAGGCAGAACGATGTCCACCCTGCCCGGCTCGACCGTGTCCAACTTGGCGCCCAGCAGCGCCATGATGCTTTGCTGGCTGAAACTGGCCTGGACCCGCGAGGCCGGGTCCACAGCGGCGTTGGTCGGCGTCACGTCAGTCCTGCTCGCGCTTGACCAGGTTGACGATGCTGGAAAAGTCCAGCTTGCCGGAGCCGCCGCCGCTATGCAGCGAATACAGATTGCGCGCCAGCTCGCCCAGCGGAATCGAGGCGCGCGCCGACAGCGCCGCCTCGGCCGCCAGGCCCAGATCCTTGAGCATCAGGTCCACGCCAAAGCCGCCGGCATAGCCCTTGGACGCCGGCGCATGCTCCATGACGCCAGGCCACGGGTTGTAGAGTTCGGTCGCCCAGTTGCGCCCCGAGCTCTTGGCGATGATGTCCGACAGCACCTTGGGATCAAGACCGTTGGCCACGCCCAGCGCCAGCGCCTCGGACGTGCCGGCCATCAGGATGCCGAGCAGCATGTTGTTGCAGATCTTGGCCACCTGCCCCGCGCCTGCCGGGCCCGCATGGAAGATGTTCTTGCCCATTTTCTCGAGCACGGGACGCGCGCGTTCCAGCGAGGCTTCGGCGCCGCCCACGATGAAGGTCAGCGTGCCCGCGGCCGCGCCGCCCGTGCCGCCCGAGACCGGCGCGTCGATCATGGCGATGCCGCGCGCCTCGGCCGCCTGGGCCACCTTGCGCGCCGAATCCGGCGCGATCGTGCTGCATTCGATGACCAGCGCGCTCGAAGCGATCTTGCCGAGCAGATCCTGATCCAGGTACAGGCCCTCGACGTGCTTGCTGGCCGGCAGCATCGAGATCACGACCTCGGCCCCTTCGACCGCTTCCGACGCGGACGCCGCCGCCGTCGCGCCGGCGTCGGTCAGCAGCTTGATGGCCGCCGGCACCAGGTCAAACACCTTCAGGCTGTGGCCGGCCTTGACCAGGTTCAATGCCATGGGCGCGCCCATGTTGCCCAAACCGATAAACGCGATGCTGCTCATGATGTCTTGTCTCCTGTTGCTATTGCTGTAGGTATGGATTCATCGTGACCTGCGTAACTGCGTGACCTGCGTGACGGGCAGAAGCCAAGGGCCGACTGGCGGGCCGGCCTCTATCAGCGACCGATCAGCGCCCTTCCTGCCCCAGATCGGCCAGCGGATGCGGCTCCCCCTCAGGCCAGGGTTCCTCAAAGAATTTCTGCACCCAGGCGTCGGTGGCCATGTCGATGACGGCCGGGTTCCAGCGCGGGTTCTTGTCCTTGTCGACCAGCAACGCGCGGATGCCCTCGGCAAAATCGCCATGCGCGGTGCATGCCAGCGCGGCGATGTACTCGACGCGGAACACGTCATCCAGCGACCGCAGGCGCGTGCGCTGCTGCAGCGCGAACGCCAGCCGCACCGATCCGGGCGAGCCCGCCAGCATGGTCTTGGCGGCGCGCGACAGCCACGGATCCTCGTGGTCCTTCAGGAAGGACAGTTCCTCGTAGATGTCGTCCAGCCGGTTGCCGTTGCACAGGTTGTTGACGACAAACGAGTGCTGGCGCAGCGGGCCGGGTTCCAGCGGCGTGGCCGGCTCAAGGGCGGTCAGCGCGCGGCGCAACAGGCCGTCGTTGATGGAGCGCGGCGGAATGGCGTCTTCGGCAGCGCCTGCGGCCTGCCCGGCCCACGGCTGCTGTTCCAGCGACGACAGCAGCGCAGGCCAGTCCGCGCTGTTCAGGCGGAAGTCCGCCAGACCCGCAAAGAAGGCGTCGGACGTGTTCAACTGCGCGCCCGTCAGCGCCAGGAACACGCCGCTGCGGCCCGGCATACGGTTCAGCAGCCAGCTTCCGCCCACGTCCGGGAACAGCCCGATCGACACCTCCGGCATGGCCAGGCGGGAGGTCTCGCTGACGACGCGGTGGCTGGCGCCCATCATCAGGCCAATGCCGCCGCCCATGACGATGCCGTGGCCCCAGCACAGCACGGGCTTCGGATAGGTGTGGATGCGATAGTCCAGCCGGTATTCGCGTTCGAAGAAGGTGCGCGCGTAAGTGTTGCTCCAGCCGGGCTTGCCCGCGTTCTCTTGCATGCTGCGGTACAGGCCGTGCAGATCGCCGCCGGCGCAGAACGCCTTGTCGCCCGCGCCTTGCAGCACCACCAATGCCACACCGGGATCCCGCGCCCACGCGTCCAGACGGTCAGCCAGCAGGTCCACCATCTCGAGCGACAGGCCGTTCAGCGTTTGCGGCGCGTTCAGCGTCGCAATGCCGAAACGCATTCCATTGGCAGCGGATCTTTCTTCGAACAGCACCGGTGCATTCATCTTATGTCGGCTCCTTTTTCCAACAATTGGCGGGCAATGATCACGCGCATGATCTCGTTGGTGCCCTCCAGAATCTGATGAACGCGAGTATCGCGCACCAGACGCTCCAAGGGATAGTCTTTCAGGTAACCATAACCACCATGGATCTGTTGCGCGTCCAGGCAGATCTGGAAGCCCATGTCGGTGGCAAAGCGCTTGGCCATCGCGCAATAGGTGGACGCGTCAGCCGCGCCTGCGTCCAGCTTGCAGGCTGCAAGCCGCACCATCTGGCGCGCCGCGACCAGGTGGGTGGCCATGTCCGCGAGCTTGAATTGCAACGCCTGGAATTCCGCCAGGCGGCGGTTGAACTGACGACGCTCGTCCATGTAACGGCGGGCAGCGTCCAGCGCCCCTTGTGCGGCGCCCACCGAGCACGTGCCGATATTGATCCGGCCGCCGTCCAGGCCCTTCATGGCGATCTTGAAGCCCTCGCCTTCCACGCCCAGCATGTTGGCGGCCGGCACGCGGACGTTTTCAAAGGTGATGGGGCGCGTGGACTGGCTGTTCCAGCCCATCTTCTCTTCCTTGCGGCCGTAGCCGATGCCCTCGCTGTCGGCCGGAATCGCAAAGGCGCTGATGCCCGCGGCGCCCTCGCCGCCGGTGCGGGCCATCACCACCAGCAGGTCGGTGTCGCCGCCTCCGGAGATGAAGGCCTTGGCCCCGTTGACGATGTAGCTGTCGCCGTCGCGCTGCGCTCGCGTGGCAAGCGATGCCGCGTCGGAACCGGCGCCCGGCTCCGTCAGGCAATACGAGGCCAGCTTTTCGCCGCTGGCGAGCAAAGGACCCCAGGCGTCTCGCAGGCCCGGCTGGCCCCACTTGCCCACCATCCAGGTCGCCATGTTGTGTATCGTCAGGAACGCCGTCGTGGACGGATCCACCGCCGCCATTTCCTCGAACACCAGCGTGGCATCCAGTCGCGGCAGACCCAGGCCGCCGATGTCTTCGCTGGCGTAGATTGCGCAAAAGCCCATCTCGCCCGCCCGGGCGAAGGCTTCGCGGGGGAAGATACCCTCGGCATCCCAGCGCGCGGCGTGGGGAGCCAGTTCGCCCTCTGCGTAATCGCGCGCGGCCTGCGCAAACGCGCGCTGCTCGTCGGTCAGTTCCAAGTCCACAGCCTGTCTCCTGTTGTAGTCGGTATTGTCTGGTGGCGTTGCTGCCGTCTCGTGAACGCCAGCCCGCCGATTTTGACATGACGTTGACGTAAACGTAAACGGACACCCGGGTTAATGTTACGCCCGAAGCGGCCGGGTGTTTTGTCTTATTGACGACAATGTGCGGAGACGGCCGGCGGCGACGGCCGCCAGCAGGGAAACAGGGCGACGCGCCGCGGCGGTGTCACGCCGGGGTGGCGATCAGGGCGTCAGTGCAGCGAGCTACAGCAGCCCCGCCGGCCTGACGCGCCCATTGCGGGCGGTCTTGGTGCGGCGGTGCTCGGCGCGGCGACGGCGCGATTCCTTGGGGTCGAAGGTCAGCCCGCGATAGATTTCCACGCGGTCACCATCGGCCAGGCGCGCGTGCGGCTCGGTGGCGCGGCCAAAGACGCCCACGCCCCGTTCCCATGGCTTGACCACAGGAAACGCCTGCGCAAATCCGCTGGCGGCCAGCGCGTCTTCGACCGTCGCACCGTCGGGCAGGCGCACTTCCCGCTGCCACGCGTGGCCGGGCAAGGCGTAGCAGACGACGACGCCGATCTGCCCTGCCGCGGACGCCTCACTCGCCATACTTGGCCTGCGCGCGCTTGGTGAAGGAATCAATGAAGCTGGTCGCAATGCGGTTGAAGACCGGCCCCACCACCATCTCCAACGGCCGGTTCGAGAACGCATATTCCATGGTGAACAGGACCTTGCAGGCGTCTTCGGCCAGCGGCTGGAACACCCAATGGCCCACCAGGCTGGAGAACGGACCATCCACGAGTTCCAGGTCGATCCGCTCGGGATAGACGTGGGTATTGCGCGTGGTGAAGCGCTGCTTCATGCCCGCAAAGGAAATCAGGATGGAGGCCTGCATGCCGTGTTCGTCGCGGGTCTGCACCTCGGCGCCGCCACACCACGGCATGAACTCGGGGTACTTCTCCACGTCGGCGACCAGGTCGAACATCTGGGCGGCGCTGTAAGGCACCAGGACGGATCGTTGTACTTTGTGCATCGACTATCGCAAATGGCTAGAATGGCAAGATTTTACCGGCACAGCGCTTTGTGGGCCTAAATGGGCCGAAACACTGGACCAGCACATCGCGCAGAATAACGAGCAATCCCCGTTCGCAACAACCCGCAATCGGCCGGATAGCCAGATTCGCAGAATCCCAGCAAGAAGGCTTTATGAGCATTATCGACAACCGCAAGGCCACGCACGACTATTTCATCGAAGACCGCTACGAGGCCGGCCTTGTCCTGCAAGGCTGGGAAGTCAAGGCGATCCGGGACGGCCGCGTGCAGCTCAAGGAAAGCTACGTCATCGTGCGCGATGGCGAACTCTTCCTGCTCGGCATGCACGTCAGCCCCCTGCCCACGGCCTCCACGCACATCCACCCGGACGCCATGCGCACGCGCAAGCTGCTGCTCAAGGCCGAAGAAATCAGCAAGCTCATCGGCAAGGTCGAGCAGCGCGGCTACACGCTGGTGCCGCTGAATCTGCACTACAAGAACGGCCGCATCAAGCTGGACTTCGCGCTGGGCCGCGGCAAGAAGCAGTTCGACAAGCGCGACACCGCGCGTGAAAAAGACTGGGCGCGCGAAAAAGAACGCATCATGAAGCACGACACCCGCGCCCCCCGCCGCAGCAAGGACGACTGATCTACGCGGCCACCGGCAACGCCGGGCGCTCGGCCTCGTGGCCGGGGCCCACGATGCGGTTGCGCCCCGCCGACTTGGCCGCATAAAGCTTGCGGTCGGCCCGTTCAAACAGCACCTGCAGGTTCTCGCCGGGTATCCAGTCTTCCACACCCGCGCTGAACGTATACGAAATCGTGCTGCCGCCGTGCGCACACGGCGTGCGCCGCACAGAATCCAGCAGCCGCTCGGCCACCTCCAGCACCGCGTCGCTGCGCATGTCCGCAAACAGCACGCAGAACTCCTCGCCACCCACCCGGCCCACGTGATCGCCGGTACGCAGCGTAGCCGTTGCCAGCAGGCCAAAATGGCGCAGCACCGCATCGCCGGCTGCGTGGCCGTGCGTATCGTTGATGCGCTTGAAATGATCGATGTCCAGCAGCAGCAAGGTCAGCGGACGGCGCATGCGCAGGGCCTGGGCGCAATAGCGCTCGGCCTGCAACCACCACGCCTTGCGCGACATCAGACCCGTCAGGAAGTCAGTACTGGCCTCTTGTTCGCGATCAGCCAGCATGCGGTCGTGGATGATCATGATGGTGCCCAGCGTCAGGCAAGGCATGATCAGCACCCCCAGCGTCAGGAAGGCGACGCTCCACAAGGTGGGCTCCAGAAACGCCGACACCATGTCCAGCTCGACCAGGTAAACCGCCGCACGAAGCGCGCAGACCGCGGCGGAGATCAGCGTCACCACCCACACGAAACGGTAGCTGTAGCGCGAGCGGTGCGCCGGCATGTTGCGCTGGACGACGATGGCCACGGCCAGCATGAAGCCCATCTGCAGCAGCGACATCGCCACGATGCGCGGCCCCACCTGCCAGTCCACGTACGTATAGACTGCCACGACCGACAGCGCGGCCACGCAGCCCAGCGTCATCAGATGCCGGGGCACCGTCAGGCCAAGCAGCCGGCGCACGCCGGCATAGTACGCACAGAGGGCAAGCGCGATGGCCGTATTGGGCACCAGGATGGACGCCCACAGCGGCGCCTTGGTGCTCTGCAGCGCAAAAGTAGAAAACGCCAACAGCGTGAGCAGGTTGGCGCGGATGGTTTCTCGGATGCCGGCCATGCCGCTGCGCGCCAGCGACCCCAGCACGCAAAGGGAAAGCACTCCCGCCAGCGCTGCTATCAGAAGCAAATTAACGGGAGCGATCATGGGCGGGCGCGCCGCAAGGCGCGGTATCAGGTGTTGCGCGTGGACTTCACGATGGTCATGGCGGAGGCGATCATGCCGCCCACGTCGGACAGGTTGGCCGGCAGGATGAGCGTGTTGCCTTCCTTGGCCACGTTGCCGAACGCCTCGACGTAACGCTCGGCGACCTTCAGGTTCACGGCTTCCATGCCGCCCGGCTGGCGTACAGCATCGGCAACCTGCGTGATGGCCTTGGCGGTGGCTTCGGCGATCGCCAACACCGCGGCGGCTTCGCCCTGCGCCTGGTTGATCTGCGCCTGCTTCTCGCCCTCGGAACGTGCAATGGCGGCTTCACGTTCGCCGGTGGCGATGTTGATCTGTTCCTGACGGCGGCCTTCGGAGGCGGCGATCAGCGCGCGCTTCTCGCGTTCGGCGGTGATCTGTGCCTGCATCGAGCGCAGGATTTCGTTGGGCGGCGTCAAATCCTTGATTTCGTAGCGCAGCACCTTCACACCCCAGTTCAGCGCCGCCTCGTCCAGCGACGAGACGATATTGCTGTTGATGGAATCGCGCTCTTCAAAGGTGCGGTCCAGTTCCATCTTGCCGATGACCGAGCGCAGGGTCGTCTGGGCCAGCTGCGTGATCGCCGAAATGTAGTTGGACGAACCGTACGACGCGCGCATCGGGTCGGTGACCTGAAAGTACAGCACGCCGTCGACTTGAAGCTGCGTATTGTCGCGCGTGATGCAGACCTGGCTGGGCACGTCCAGCGGAATTTCCTTCAGCGAATGCTTGTAGGCCACGCGTTCGATAAAGGGAATCACGAATCCGGCGCCCGGCGACAGGACGCGGTCGAACTTGCCCAGCCGTTCGACCACCCAGGCATGCTGCTGCGGCACGATGGCGATCGCCTTGACGACTATCAGGATTGCCAGTGCAACGATGACGAGCAGCACGATGGTTGAAGTATCGATCATGGTGTGAAGCCTCTTTTCGAGTGGGTGCGCTGGCCTGCCCCGCCATGCCGGCCAGGGTTCCAGCGTTTGCCCGCGGCGCTGCGCGGGCGCGTTCTGCTATGCCGAGCCGCCGCGCTTGGGAGTAAGCACGAGGATCGAGCCGCGCAATTCAGTAATGGTGTGTTCGCCGGGCTGGGCGGCATGCCCCTTGGCCAGTTCAGCCTGCCAATGTGCGCCGCGGTACCAGACGCGCGTCGACCCGCTGTCGGACCAGGCCTCGACCGTGACGGTCTGGCCTATGTCCAGAATGACGTCGGCGTTGCGGGCGGAGTTGACCTCGCGCTTTTTCAGTACCCGCGTTTTGCGCAGCACCACGAGTCCCAGCAGCAGCACGACGCCGCACGCCACCAGCTCCCATTGCAGGCCCGCATTCAGCCAGGCGGCAATACCGCCGGCGGCCAGACCCAAGGCGACCAGCAGCAAATAGAAGGTTCCTGTCGCCAGCTCACCGATGAGGGCCAGCGCGGCCAATCCCAGCCAAATCCACATAGTCTCGAGAATCGTCTGTAAGGATGAGTATCTGAGCGGATTGTACGTATTTCCGGGACGGAGCGGGAATTGCCGTGCGCCGACGGGAACATTTTCGCTGGATTATGATGTGCCCCTGGCGCGCCGGGTCGCGGGACCTTCGCGCCGCCCTTATTCATCCACACGCTTTTATGACCGCTGCAACTTCTTCTGCTCTCCCCGTCCTGATCCTGCATACCGGCGATCCGGACGACACGCTCAAAAGCCAGTTCGGCGGCTATGCCGAACAAATCATGCAGGCGGCCGGACTGACCCCCAGCGCCGTCGACATCGTCGCGGTCTACGAAGGCCAGCGTCCGCAGGCTCCCTCCAGCTACCGCGCCGCTTTGATTACCGGTTCGCCCGCCATGGTCTCCGACAAGGAACCCTGGAGCGAAGACACCGCCGCCTGGCTGCGCGAGGCCCTGGAAGCCGGCCTGCCCATGTTTGGCGTCTGCTACGGCCATCAATTGCTGGCGCACGCGTTCGGCGGCAAGGTCGGCTACAACCCCGCCGGCCGCGAAGTCGGCACCCAGACCGTCGAATTGCTGCCGACGGCCGGCGGCGATCAGCTCATGGCCGGCGTGCCGACCACCTTCCCCGCCCAGATGCTGCACGCGCAGACCGTACTGCAGCTGCCCGCGGGCGCGGCCGTGCTGGCGCGCTCGGACCTGGACGAGCACCAGATGATCCGCATCGGCCGCAACGTCTTTTCCACCCAATTCCACCCCGAGTTCGGCCCGGACTTCATCCGGGCCCACCTTGAACGCTATGGCCGCCGCTACGCAGCCGAAAACCTCGACGTGCCGGGGCTGTCCGCCAACGTGCGCGCGACGCCCGTGGCGGCCGGCCTGCTGCGCCGGTTCCTGGAAACCTACGCGCCCGGCGCCTGACGCCCACGCCCGCGGCTCCGCCGGCAATGCGGAGACCGCCGGCAGGGGCAGCCGCAACAAGCGGAGTGCGCAGGCCGGCCAGCCTTGAGACCATAGCGCCAAGCGTACGAAATCACGCAAGAGCCAGGAGTCCCTTATGAGCCCCGCCGCCGCCCCCTTGAGCAAACAGCACGCCGCCGCCGTGGAGCGCGCCTGCCGCGCCCTGGAAGCCGACCAGCCGCCCGATCTGTCGGCGCTGGCCGAACAGGCCGGCATGAGTCGCTTCCATTTCCACCGCATTTTCAAGGCCGCCACGGGCATCACGCCCAAGGCATATGCCAACGCCCTGCGGGCCAGCCGCGCCCGCCAGCGCCTGGAAGACAGCGCCAGCGTCACCGACGCCATGTACGACGCCGGCTTCAATTCAAGCGGACGCTTCTACGAAGCCGCCCCCGCCATCCTGGGCATGACGCCCACCGCGTTCCGCAAGAACGGCGAAGGCGTGGACATCCGGTTCGCGGTGGCGCAGTGCTCGCTGGGCGCGCTGCTGGTGGCCGCCAGCAGCACCGGCATCTGCGAAATCGCGCTGGACGAGGACCCGGGCCGATTGGTCCAGAATCTGCAGGACCGCTTCCACGCGGCGAAACTGATCGGCGCCGACCCCCGGTTCGAAAGCTGGGTGGCGGACGTGGTCGGCTTTGTCGAAGATCCTTCGCGCGGCCTGGACCTGCCGCTGGACGTGCGCGGCACGGCATTCCAGCGCAAGGTCTGGGAGGCGCTGTGCGAGATCCCGCTCGGCGAAACCGCCACCTACTCCGAAGTGGCCGAACGCATCGGCGCACCCGCCGCTGTACGCGCCGTCGCCCGCGCCTGCGCCACCAACAACATCGCGCTGGCCATCCCCTGCCACCGCGTAGTGCGAACGGACGGATCGCTGGCGGGCTACCGCTGGGGCATTGACCGCAAGCGCGAACTCATTGCCCGCGAAGCGCGGGCCGCCTGATCTGTGCGCGGCCTGATCTGGGCCCCAGACCCCTCGGTGCGCTAAAAGCAGCTTCGGGATTATCGTCCCGCCTCTTCGATGTCGCGGGGAAATCTGGGCTCATAGCACAGCAGCAGCGAAAGCCAGTGGCCGGCAGCATGGATCAAGATAGCGGGCAACATCAATAGGTTCGCTACGACAAACACCCATAAGCGGCTGTGGCGCAGGAACTGAGTGTCCAAACCCCAGGCCGCCTTGAACGAAAGCCAGGGCCAGGGGAACTTGTTGATAAGCCTTTTCGGCGCAGGCGCGGCAGCGGGGCCGTCCTCCATGTAGCGACGGATGTACTCCCAAAACGCCAGGAGCTCGCTGGCATTGCGAGTAGGTTTACCCACGAAGGTGACTTCGATGTTATCGGTAGGCGTTCCCTGCAAATCCACACCATCGCCCCGATCCCAAACCAGAATGACAAAACCTCCGGTGCCCTCCAGTTCGCTCATGCCTTTGTCCATAAGTACCTCGGTCTTATCCCAATCCATGATACGGATGCCGCCTAGATGCTCGGGGCGTAGCAAGTAAACCTTGCGGGTAGCTCGGTTGAAACGAACGATGATGCGACGAGCGGTGAGGGATTCCAACCGAAAATACCGTAATGTGTATTTTAAGAAAATACATAGGACCGCAAACCAGAGCACCGGAAAAAGTATCAGGAAAAAGTAATCCTCACCATCCAGTGGCAAATCATCATAGTAGCCATGACCTTGACGGATGTAGTCCACGGACACGATCACGGTACGCAAGCACGCGTAGATCAGAAACCCATAAATCCATCCTAAAAATGCGGTGATTACTCCTCTCTTCTCATCGTTTGGCGTGCGAAGATCCATAGCCGAGTCGGTCAAGGCATATACCGACTCATTGTCGTAGACGTCGCTGCAAACACACTCGCCAACACCTTCGGGAGCACGAATTTCTGCCTGCCCCGGCTGGCGTTGTTGCTTGCCCAATTCTTCAGTCGCTTCCTCGTAGCTCATCAAATTTCGCGACCACTGAAAACCGCGCTCCAATAAATACATCAGTACACTGCCTTCACTGATCGTTGCATGAGTTCGATCTCCATTTCTTCTGTCGCCACTGGACCGTTGCGGCGGTTTTTACGAAACGAGCAGTGATCCAGAAATAGTTCCAGAGCATCAGGAAGGATATATATTTCAACCGCAGCAAAAGCCAAGATCGCGAGATTCACGCTCAGGAATATGCGGAGCATCAAGACCATCCGGCCAGCCAGGGCTGTTGACAGCCTGGAGCCCGCGTTGAGCGCACGCCCTAACATTCGACTGGTTCCATACCTTCGCGATAAATGCTCCAAGTAAGCGCCCGCCGCACCCATCCCGACCGCAACGGATAGTGTGGCTGCACCTAGCTGGGCGCTAGCCCGCAAAAAGTAAAAGCCAGCTATCGAGAATCTTCTGAAGACGAAATTCTTATTGAAGTCTTGGAAGTCATAGGTTGCCCCGACTAGCGAAGCTGCGCCAGCCAAGATCCCCGCCGTCAAGCGAAGGCCACTGCGGAGTACCTTGGCACCTTGCTGCACAGCAGCGCTGCCACTTTTCTCCGCAAAGCTCACCGCGCCCGCACCCACTTCGAAACCCGTTGCAGTTAGCGCCACCAGCGCCGCGACAATCTCCACATACTCCTTGCTTCGCTTGTTTTCCGCCGTCAGTCTGTTGTACAGATTCCACATTTCCAAGAAGACCAGAGTGCTTCCAATGCGGATTTCAGTCATTGGACCTTTTGCTCCCGTCCGCAGGGCCTCCTCGAACTGACGACTGGCGGAGCGGCCCATGCGTGCCATTGACCCTCGGCTCAGTTCCTTGCCGTTCCGCAATTCGAGGCGATAATGCTGCGCGTATCGACCCAGGCGCGAGAGCAGCACTGACGCCGCGAGCTTGTTGAATGGGGCGTCGACAATGGCGGCAGCAGTCTTGCCCTGGAACGTTGAGTTGCCTAGCGTGTTGATCAGCATCGCACCGCCGACCAAGTGGCCGGACGGTGGACCTACGCCCGTTGAGGCATCTGCCATCGAATCGAGCATGGCGTGGCTCTTTTCGTAAAGATCCGCCAGCTTCTTTAGTCGGTTCTGCAACGCGACGGGGTCGACGGATTTCAGCGTCTCGCGCTCGCCGAAAAGTCGATTCACTTCGCTTTCCATGCTCTCCTGGTTCTGCGCCAACGACCGCCAGAACAGGTTTTCTCTGGATATCCCCGCTTTGCGCCAGCGATCAAGCAGTTCCTCGCCAACCGCCGTGGCATTCATGCCGGCGATAGCCTTTCCCATTTGGTCTTCAAATAGCAAGGCTTGCTCGGTATCGTTGCGGTCAAATGTGTCGAGCGCGTCGAGAAGCGGTTCGCTCTGCAGCCAGAGAAGGTGGTCCGAGGCCCGCGCGTCTTTGGCCGCGTCCGCCTTATCGACTTCTTCCCGATAGCGCTTCAGGAAATCCTGACGCATTTCCTCATCGATGTAGTCGGCGTACTTGCTCCAACTTTTGGCACGGCGCTCCTTGGCTGCGGCTTCCTGAACTTGCCGTTGATGCTGCGGGTTGCGAAAGTTGATGAAATCACCCCGCGATTGCAAAGTCATGTGGTTGTTGCTCATCTCGTACCCGCGATCCGAGTAACGCACGCCGTAGTTCTGCTGCTCCTTGTAATAGAGTTTCTCGGCTTCGTCCTCTACCAGTTTCCTGATGTTCTCAATGCCGAAAGCGATCGTGAACTTGCGATGGTTGGTAAGCTTTTCGTTGTCCTCGTACGCCATGAATGCATCGAGTGCGTCGACACTCGCATTGCGCCAGGCGTTCAGTTCCTGAGTAATGCCGAGAGCGTCCTCTACGACGATGGCCGCACCACGGAACCGATTGTGCGCGGCCGTGGGCCGCATTTCAGCCTGGGTCGCCTGCAGGGGTGGCGCAAGAATACTGAACGCCTGCGTTTTGAGCAGCGTACTCAATCTGGGCTGGTTTACAGCCGCGAAGTCGGCAACGCAATCAAGCTGATCAAAAGTCAGCACGCCGTCTTGCGAGCGGACACAATCCATTTCTTCGGTAGGCAGCGACGCAAGTTTGGCGACATCCACCGAGACCAACTTATCCCTGCTTGCCGGGAGCGAGCGATATCTGCGCAGCGTTTCCTTGGTCAAAGGGCATGGGCTAAAGAGCAGGCGAAGATCCTTGATGTCGTCTACGTCATGGACTTTGAACATCCACTTCCAGCCGGTGTATGCATCCATGATGCCCTGCCCCGCGGCGGGTTTCGGCTCCCACGGCTCGTCGGCATTCATGTAGGCGAGGGTTCCGGCTTCCGATACCCGGTACTGGCTGTGCCATTCATAGGTCCCCGCGCTCACGCGCTGCACAAGGACGTACAGGAATCCCTGACGCAGCGGGCGTATGGCGTAAGTCGATTCGCTCAGACTGCCCACTCTGCTTGGCTTATTCAAATGCTCGGGCAAGGACGGAAGGAGTTTGCGCCGTTCGGCGCTACCTCCCACGGCGCCATACCGCAGCGGAAGTATCGTGAAGGTCCGAGTGCAAGTTACCTCCGCCCCGCGATTCAAGATTCCATCGAGAAGCGTGCGATTCTCTGCACACGCATTAAAGGTGTCGTTCCAATCGAACATTGACGTCCTCAACCATTTTCTCTGCGCATGCGCACTTGCAGCGCCTGCGCCAGGGGTTCTCGCAGCGCTTTCGCCTCGTGCAATGCGTCGTTCCATGCCGGAGAACCTTCGAGCGCCTTGCCTTGCAACGCCATCAGGGTCACGTAGTCGATTCGGTCGCTCTGTCGGCTCAGACCGATGCGATCCGCTTGAGCTAACAAGTCATGTACGAGTCCAAGCCGGGTGCCATGGCAGTTTTCGCGGTCGCCCTTCTTTTCAAGCGGCGCCCGAAGCTGGTCCGCCAGACGGTACGTGAGCGGGTCGCCCGCAAGCGCCTCCCAGCATGACTCGTCCAATTGAATAACTGGCGTGCGATACGGCTTGGTCGAACCGTGACCTGTAAAGTGTTTCCAGGCCTTGCGCTCTCGGTGGGGAAATACCAGCCACCATGATCGGACCGGCGCCAGCCAGTCCGAGATTCCCGGGAGATCCTGGCGCGCATGAAGCACGGGAAAGGCCAATTCCGTGTGAAAGCGCAGCAAATAGGTAGCGCCATCCGGGCCCTTCGCTGTCGTGGCATGGCCAAGGTGCTCGGCCAACTGAGGGGGCGACATGGCACTGGTCAGCCAGACGCAAACTGCGTCTCCGGCAATGCCAGCAACGTCGCAGAGAAAGTCGTACTGTCCTTGCAGGTTGTTCTGGGCGGAAGGCGTGAACAACCATGGGCCAATCTCGCGGAGATTCTCCAACTCTCGCTGCTGCAGTAGCGGCCAACCGGAGAATCGCTCCATCAGGTGCCTTCGGACATCAGCCTTCATGCGAGCCATTTCGATGATGGCTGTCAGCCCATGATCGGGGAGCTGGCGCAGTTCGTTTACGACGCTTTCAGAAAATGGATTCATGTGTGGCCTATCCACCGAACCGCACGATGCTGCGGCCTTCTGCGATGGCTTTCAGCAGGCATCCCACACAAACGGGTTCGCCGGGCTCCGGCGTGCCGTTGACGGAGATAGAGTTCGTGCCGCCACCGGGCTTTTGATTCATCGGACCCTCGATCAGAATGGCGACCCCATCAAGCGTGATACCTGACGCGTCGATTCGGATGGTTCCCCCCGGCCCCTTGATAGTCAGGCTCTCTGCCGCTTGGCTCTCAAAAACCTTCGTGCGCTGCCGGATCGCCTGCCCCGCCTGCAGTTCCGAGTGCCCCTCGACCGTATGCTCCTGGTGTCCGCCTATACTCACCCAATGATCTGCTGCGGTCTTGTCGCGGCGGTGGTTGCCCACTTCCTCGGTGCGGTCCTTGGCGGTGTGGATGATGTGATTGCGCCCCACGGTCAAACAGTCATCGCGCCCTATGTCATGCCGCCGGTCCTGGCCGATGTTGACCTGTTCGTCGTTGCCCACCGTCTCCATGCGGTCGTGGCCGATGATGATGGCTTCATCGTTCTCGACCTGCTCGCTGCGGTCATGGCCCACAAACGTCGACTCGTCGTTGTTGACGTGGATGTTCTGGTCCTTCTGCGCATGGACGTAGATTTCTTCCTGGTCCTTCTCATCTTCAAAACGCAGTTCGTTGTACCCCTCGCCCTTGTGGGTCTTGCTCTTGATCGTCATCCGCGTCTTATGTCGCGGCAGTTCGTAGGGCGGCAATTGCAGGCGGTTGTAGGCGCGGCCGGTGATCACAGGCTGGTCCGGATCCCCATCGAAGTAAGAGACGATGACATCCTGCCCAATGCGCGGGATGGCCATGTGACCCCAGGTCGCGCCGGCGATGTCCTGCGAAACGCGGATCCAGCAGGAGCTGCGTTCGTCCTCCTTGCCGAGCCGATCCCACGGGAACTGGACCTTCACCCGGCCGTACTCATCGGTATAGATCTCTTCATTGGGCGGGCCGACCACCATGGCGTTCTGCGGGCCATCGATGCGGGGCCTGGGTAGCGGTTCTGCCCGCCACTCGGCGTCGTCCGGGACCAGTTCGGCTTCGTAGCTGTAGTGCGTACCCATCTGGGCTTGTGCACTTTCCTCGGCCTGACTCGTGTGTTGGATGCCCCGGTGGACAATGCGCACCGGACGCCAGCCGCGGTTCAGGTCTTCGCGCGGATGATCGGCGAGGGTGAATGAAATGCCTGGCTGGAGCCGCGGGTCATCGCCTTCAACGAAGGCGACGCGCGAATCGCGGCGATGGCCGCGCAGACGGTTCTCGGCGAAGGGCTTGCCGGCTTCGTCGAACTTGGCCCGAGCGGGATAGTCGTAGCGCTCGTAACGGCGGCCTTGATGGTCCAGATCTCGGCCATCGCGGCTGTGCTGGTGGGTGTAGCGCGGATGATGAAAGGTGTAGTCGCGCTGGGTCTGGCGCGCGGTGCGCACGTTCTCGGTGTACGAGAAGCGGCGCAGCGCTGGCCGCGGCTGGTCGCCGCCGGGCGTGGGGTTGTACTGAACCGGTTCATCACCGACGCGGCCATGGATGAACAGGCGGTCGCTGTGGATCAGCTTATGGCCTTCGGCACCATGGCGGAAGGAGTAGAAAAAGCCTTCCTCGCGCATGATGCGCTCGACGAAGTGATAGTCGGTGTCGCCGGCCTGCACGCAGTATTCGCGCGCCTGGTGTTCGGTGGTGCGGCGCTGCTCGTAATCCTGGTTGAGGCCATGCGCCTTGAGCACCGCCTCAGCGATCTGCGGGACGCTTTGCGACTGGAAGATGCGCCAGTCGGAACTTAGCTTCAGACGCGCGAGGCGCGGCTCGACGATGGCGGAATAGCGCGTGCGCCGACAGCCCGTGTCGCCCTGGACGAACGACGAGACCGCGCCGTGCACGTAGCGCACGGGCTTGGAGCCGTGCCAGATCGTAAGCAACGCGGCGCGGTCCAGCACCACGCCGAAATCGATGGCGGAATTGGCGCTGGCCAGGTCCACTTCCAGCAGGAAGGTCTCGGACAACCCTTCCTGCAGCGTAAATTCGACGACTTCAAATGACTCGTCGCCAATGGTGAAAGTGAACCGCAGATCGGATTGGGTAGGAATGACGTGCTCCCGCAGCGACAGACCTTTCGCACTTGCCATGAGCGCGCGGTCCGCCTATGGAAACGCGTCCGCTGCAAATGAAGAATTTCGCAACGGACGCGAATGGAATACGGGGTCCATTACGTCACACGATCCAATCTATGGATATCAGAAGACTCTTACTTTGATCGGGGGCATCTGAAGAGAGCATTCGTCGCCGAGGCTCGACGAGCACTTTTCCATTAGCGCGGCTGCGCCCTATTCCCACGCCGTATAAAAAAAGCCCCGCGTCCCATAAGGACGCGGGGCTTTCCCTTCAACCGGCCAATCAGTTCTTGGCCAGACGCTGCCACGTATCGACAACGGTGTCCGGGTTCAGCGACATCGACAGGATGCCTTCGTCCTTCAGCCACTGCGCGAAGTCCGGATGGTCGCTGGGGCCTTGGCCGCAGATACCCACGTACTTCTTGGCGGCCAGGCAAGCCTTGATTGCACGGCGCAGCATGAACTTGACAGCTTCGTCGCGCTCGTCGAAGTCGGCGGCCAAGAGTTCCATGCCCGAGTCGCGGTCCAGGCCCAGCGTGAGCTGGGTCATGTCGTTCGAGCCGATGGAGAAGCCATCGAAGTACTGCAGGAATTCGTCGGCCAAAATGGCGTTGGACGGAACCTCGCACATCATGATCAGCTTCAGGCCGTTTTCGCCGCGCGCCAGGCCGTGCTTGGCAAGCAGGTTCACGACCTTCTCGGCCTGACCCAGCGTGCGCACGAACGGCACCATGATTTCGACGTTCGTCAGGCCCATTTCATCGCGCACCTTCTTGAGCGCTTCGCATTCCATGCGGAAGCACTCGGCGAAGTCTTCGGCGATGTAGCGCGACGCGCCGCGGAAGCCCAGCATGGGGTTCTCTTCCTCGGGCTCGTAGCGCGAGCCGCCGACCAGCTTGCGGTATTCGTTGGACTTGAAGTCCGACATGCGCACGATGACCGGCTTGGGGTAGAAGGCGGCGGCGATGGTCGCCACGCCTTCAGCCATCTTCTCGACGAAGAAGGCGCGCGGGCTGGCATGGCCGCGGGCGGCCGATTCCACGGCCTTCTTCAGCTCGCCGTCCACGTTCGGGTAGTCCAGGACCGCCTTCGGGTGGATGCCGATGTTGTTGTTGATGATGAATTCCAGGCGAGCCAGGCCGACGCCGCCGTTCGGAATCTGGGCGAAGTCGAACGCCAGTTGGGGGTTGCCCACGTTCATCATGATCTTCAGATCGATGGCGGGCATGTCGCCGCGGCGCACTTCCTCGACCTCGGTTTCGATCAGGCCGTCATAGATGCGGCCTTCGTCGCCTTCGGCGCACGACACGGTCACGGCCTGGCCTTCCTTGAGCAGGTCGGTCGCGTTGCCGCAGCCCACCACCGCCGGAATGCCCAGCTCACGCGCGATGATCGCCGCGTGGCACGTGCGGCCGCCGCGGTTCGTCACGATGGCCGAGGCGCGCTTCATCACGGGCTCCCAGTTGGGATCCGTCATGTCGGTGACCAGAACGTCGCCCGGCTGGACCTTGTCCATGTCGGAGATGTCGCCCACCACGCGCACCGGACCCGAACCGATCTTCTGGCCGATGGCACGGCCGGTGATCAGGACCTGGCCGGTCGCCTTCAGGCGGTAGCGCTGCTGCACGTCATTGACGCCCTGCTGCGACTTCACGGTTTCCGGACGCGCCTGCAGGATGTAGATCTTGCCGTCGATGCCGTCGCGGCCCCACTCGATGTCCATCGGACGCTGGTAGTGCTTTTCGATGATGACGGCGTAGCGGGCCAGTTCGTTGACCTCGTCGTCGGTCAGCGAGTAGCGGTTGCGCTCGGACACCGGCACATCCACCGTGCGCACGGCACGACCTTCGGGGCGCTCGGGATCGAATTCCATCTTGATCAGCTTGGAGCCGATACGGCGGCCGACGATGGGATAGTGGCCCTGTTCCAGCGTGGGCTTGAAGACGTAGAACTCGTCGGGGTTGACGGCGCCCTGCACGACGGTTTCGCCCAGACCATACGAGGACGTGATGAACACGACGTCCTGGAAGCCCGATTCGGTGTCGATGGTGAACATGACGCCGGCGCTGCCCTTGTCGGAACGCACCATGCGCTGGATGCCGGCCGACAAGGCGACGTCGGCGTGGGCGTAGCCCTTGTGCACGCGATAGGAAATGGCCCGGTCGTTGTACAGCGACGCGAACACGTGGCGGATCTTGTCCAGCACGTCATCGATGCCCACGACGTTCAGGAAGGTTTCCTGCTGGCCGGCGAACGAGGCGTCGGGCAGGTCTTCCGCCGTGGCGGAGGAGCGCACGGCAAACGAGCCCTTGCCGTCAGCATCGAGCTTGGCAAAGGCTTCGCGGATCTGCGATTCGAACTCGGGCGAGAACGGCGCGTCGACGATCCATTGGCGAATCTGCGCGCCGGCGGTGGCCAGTTCGCGCACGTCTTCGGGATTCAGCGTGGTCAGGCGTTCGGCGATCCGCTTGTCCAGGCCGGAGGCCTTCAGGAAATCGCGGAAGGCGTCAGCGGTCGTGGCAAAGCCGCCCGGCACGCGGACGCCCGCGCCAGACAGCTGGCTGATCATTTCGCCAAGAGATGCGTTCTTGCCTCCTACCGAGTCCACGTCCGTCATGCGGAGCTGCTCGAACAAAACAACATACGACATTGAAGTCACCTTTTACAATGGAATGAAAGCGAGTTTGGTCAATGGCTGAATCGTGCTGTTTTTGATGCCGGAAAAACCGCGTTTTCCGGCCTTCACAGAACCGATTTCAGACGCTGACCAAACTGGCCTTGGACCGCCCTTGGGGTGACTTATAGGGGCCTGATTGTACTCGGTGGAGTACGTCCGGCCATCTGCCTGGTTGGAATTTTTTACACATGACATCTACCCCTATCGTACGCACGGTATACATCGTTTCCGACAGTACCGGCATCACCGCGGAAACGTTCAGCCAGTCCGTGCTTTCGCAGTTCGAAGAGGTCAATTTCAAGCCCATCCGGCTGCCCTTCGTGGACACGCTGGAAAAGGCTGCGGAAGTCGCCATGCGGATCGACCGGAGCGCCCAGGACGCGGGCGTCCCGCCCATCGTTTTCAGCACCCTGGTCAACCCGGAAATCCTGGCCCGCGTTCGACAGGCGAACGGAATTTTCCTGGATCTGTTCGGCACATTCGTCAGCCACATCGAGCAGGCGCTGGGGTTGAAGTCCAGCCATTCCATCGGCCGGTCGCATATGCAGGCCAACTCGGAAAAATACCGGAACCGGATCGACGCCATCAACTTCAGCCTGGCGCATGACGACGGCCAGTTCGTGAACCAGCTCGATCAGGCCGACGTGATCCTTGTCGGGGTCTCGCGCTGCGGCAAGACGCCCACCAGCCTGTATCTGGCCATGCAGTACGCCATCAAGGCCGCCAACTTCCCGTTGACGCCGGACGACTTCGAACGCGGCACCCTGCCCTCCACCATTGCGCCGCACCGCGCCAAGCTGTTCGGCCTGTCGATCCAGCCGGAACGCCTGGCGGAAGTCCGCAACGAACGCCGCCCCAACAGCCGCTACGCCCAACTGGAACAATGCCGCTACGAAGTGGCGGAAGCCGAACGCATGATGCGTCGCGAGGGCATTTCCTGGCTGTCCAGCACCACGAAGTCGATCGAAGAGATCGCCACCACGGTGCTGCAGGAAGTTGGACTGGATCGCGGATAAAAAAGGGCGCGCCAAGGCGCGCCCTGCTTCTGCGGCGGGAAATCAGGGACGTAGCTTGACGCGTTCGCGAGATCCAGCGCCCCAGTACTTCAGCGGCGAGAGTTCATGCTGAGCCACCGCTTCGGACTCTTCCAGACGCATATCCTGCCGGCCCACGCTGCCATTGCCGGTTGCGCCTTCGATGCTCAGACGCACGTACCGCGTCTGTCCTGGCGCCAGGGTGAACGACAGCGACTCGCCGTCGCGCAGCGTATCGATCTCGTACTTGCCCGCGGGGCGGTTCACGTAGAAGAAACTGCCCGGCTTGGACCGGCCAACCTTCATGCCATTGACGCGCAGATACGGCTGACTCGACACCACGCCAAGCGGCGCCGGCGGCTGATAGAAATAGATGCGGCCGGTGTCCGGAACCATGACGGGAATGGTGCCCGCCACATCCTTGTAGCGGGGACCGCCGCAACCGGCCAACAGGGCGGCGCCCAACGCGGCGGCAGCGATCATCTTGAAACTGCGGGTCATCGGATATCTCTACTGTCAGAGACTAGCGCAGGCCCGAAACCTGCTCGGACGAAGCGGCGCCCCAATAGCGCATCTTCAGGAGTTCGGCCTCGGCGACTTCCGGGGGATCCACCAGTTCCATGGACAGCTTGCCGACAGTGCCGGTGCTGCCCAACGATTCGGCCGTGATGCGCACGTAACGCGTCTGGCCGGGGTCGAGCTTGAAGCTGACGCCATCGCCCGTCCAATACAGGTTGGTCACGACGTAATTGCCCGCCGGACGGTCCACGAAGAAGAAGCTGCCCGGCTTGTTGCGGCCGACGACATCCTGGTTCACGCGCAGCTTATGCTGCGCCGACGCGGCAGCCGAGGGCTGGGCCTGGGGCTGGTAGAAGTAGATGCGCCCATTGCCTTGCTCCACGGGCGGCATGCGCCCCTGCAAGGATTGATACTGCGCGCCGGCACAACCGGCCAATGCGACCACCGTTGCGGCCGTTGCCGCCAATTTCAGCCAGATCTTCATTGACGCATTTCCACAGGCAAGGTGACAGGACGGTTGAGCGGCAGATAAGCCGTTTCGCCGGGCAGGTAAAAGCCGACAAGCTTTCCGGAAGACGCCACGAGGTAGGCCTCGCCCTGGCGCCGCGTCTGGACGGTGAACAGCCCGTCGAGCGCACGGTAGACGCCACCGTGCGGCAGGGCTCCCACACGCTGCCATTGCGACGCCGCCGGCAGATTGGCGATGCTGTCGTTGGGCAGTTGGGCGCTGACCATGCGAGACAACTGGATCACGCTGACCGGCTCTGAAGCCGCAACGGGAACCAGGCTGACCTTCTGCGTGGAGACGGACATGCATGCGCTCAAGGACAGCATGCCCGCGAAGGCCAACGCCGCAAACCTGCCTAAGCGGGCTGCGCCCGCGACTTTCGGAACTACCGACGACACCATTGTTACCCCGGCTACGAACGAAGTGCGTAAGTATAGGGGTGCGTCAGAAATCTACAAAACGTGTCGCGCGATCAATAGCGCAGCGCCTCGCGTTCGCGGTTGGTGGCGCCCCAATACCGCAGTCCGGACAGGGCTTGCTGCGCAGCCTCGGCCGAGGGTTCCAGGCGCAGCACCTGCTTGCCGCCGTCGATGTCGACCCTCACGTACTGGGTCTGCCCTGCCACGAGCGGCACCACCAGCGGGTCCTTGCGCTCCTTGCGATCCGTTGACGTGATCACGTCGAGCGTGCCGGCGGCGCGATCCACAAAAAAGAAGTGGCCGGCCTTGGATTTGCCGACGCGGGCGTTGTCCACCAGGATCGCCGGCGGCCGAACCTTGTCGCCATTGGCCGTCTTGGGCTGGTAGAAATAGATCCGGCCTTCGCCCGGCTCCAGCGCGGAGATCTTTGCCGACACGTCGGCGTATCGCGGCCCGGCACAGCCCGCCAGCAAGGTTGCGGCGCCCAGCGCAGCCAGGCTCAGTTTGATCCAGTTCTTCATGTATCCCCTCCCCGGGTCCAGATAAGCGGGCAGCGCATCCTGAACGCGGCCCATGTTGCATGAGCGCGGCAGTATACGGGGAGGGCTCCGCCTTCAATCGGCGGAAAAGCGGGGGGTCCTGCGCCGGATCAGGCGGGGCTGCGCACGCTCGCCTGGCGCCGCTGCTCGAACAGGCAGATCGCCGCGGCGGCGCCGACGTTCAGCGACTCCACGGCCACGGCGTCATGCGGAATGCGCACCTTCAGGCTGGCGGCCGCCAGCAGCGCCGGCGCCACGCCCTGGCCTTCGTGGCCAAAAATCCATGCGCACTGTTCAGGCAGGCGGTCCGCGAAAAGATCGCGCGAGCCGTCCAGGGCGGTCGCCACCAGCGGCACGCGCAGGCGGGGCAGCAGAGCCTCCAGGTCGGCGTGCTCGTGGATCTCGAGAGCAAAGTGCGCGCCTTGGCCACTGCGCAGCACCTTGGGCGACCACGCCGCCGCCGTCCCTGTTGCCAGGAACACGCGCTTGATGCCCGCTGCGGCGGACGTGCGTAACAGCGTACCCACGTTGCCGGGATCCTGGATACGGTCAAACAGGACGCAGGTTTCATCGACCTGCGCAGGCAGCACTGGAACGGGCGGCGTGACCAGGAAGGCAACGCCCTGCCCGCTTTCCACCGCGGCCACGGCGTGCATCAGCCGCGCGTCCAGCGCGAGGCTGACGTTGTCCGGCACGGCCGCGGCAAGCGCGGCGATATCGGGCTGGGACAGGCGGTCCACGTCGAAGATCGCCCGATCCGGCGGGCCGTAATGCTGCAGCCAGGCCTGGCACAGATGGACGCCGTCGAGCAGCACGGGTGCGCCGCGCTTACCGGCCGTGCCGGCCAGCTTGACCAGCGCCTTGACCGCCGGGTTGTCCCGGGAACTGATGTGCTTCATGAAACCAGGCCGAAAGCCTTGATGGGAGCAAAGCTGCGCCGGTGTTCGGCGCACGGGCCGTGCTCGCGCAGCCGTTGCAGATGCAGCGCCGTGCCATAGCCCTTGTGCTGATCGAACGCGTACTGCGGATACAACGTATGCAGGCGCAGCAGGTCCGCGTCGCGAGCGGTCTTGGCAAGAATGGAGGCGGCCGAGATGGCAGGCACGAGCGCGTCGCCCTTGATGACGGTTTGCACGGTGCAGCGCAGCTTGGGCGCCTGATTGCCGTCCACCAGGGCCAGTTGCGGCACGGTGGCCAGGCCTTGAACGGCCCGCTGCATGGCCAGCATGGTGGCGCGCAGGATATTCAGGCTGTCGATTTCGGCGACGGTGGCGCTGGCGATGCACCAGGCAAGCGCCCGTTCCTTGATCTGCAGTGCCAGTTCCTCGCGGCGGACCGCAGTCAGCACCTTGGAATCGGCCAGCCCGTCGATGAAACGTGACGGATCAAGAATGACGGCGGCCGCGTAGACCTCGCCTGCCAGTGGGCCGCGGCCAGCCTCGTCAACGCCTGCGGTCAGCAACGCAGGCTGCTCGGGCGCCACGAAAAGCTCAGGCTGCTCCATCGGCCACCTCCAGGATCGCCTGCGCGGCCAGCGCCGGCGTATCGCGCAACAGGTCTTGGTGCATGGCGGTAAAGCGCGCCTCCACGCGTGCGATGAGCGCGTCGTCGGTCAACGCCTGCCAAGTCGCTTCGGCCAGTTTATCGGGCGTCGCGTCGTCCTGCAAAAGCTCAGGGACAACAAAGTCACGCAGCAGCACGTTGGGCAGACCCACCCACGGCAGGTACGGGCGCTGCTGGCCGGACTTCCAGGCCATGATGCGCCGCATCCACGGCGACAACACGTAGGAAATGACCATGGGCCGCTTGAACAGCGCCGTCTCGAGCGTAGCGGTGCCGCTGGCGACGAGGACCGCCGTGGCGGCTTCCATGACGGACCAGGCCACCGGCGCCTTGCGGTCGCCGCCCTCGCCGTGCAGGTCCTGCGCGGTGACGCAGCGCAGGCCGGGCACCGGGTGCTGCGCCAGGATTTCAAGGAATTCAGCCCGCCGCTGGTCATTGACCATGGGCACGATGCACTGCAAGGCCGGATCTTTCTTCAGCAGTTGCTGGGCGGCCTGCAGGAAGCGCGGCGCCAGCAGGCGGATCTCGGACGACCGGCTGCCGGGCAGGATCGCCAGCACGCGGGCGTTCTGGTCGATACCCAGGCGTTCGCGGGCGGCGGCGCGGTCAGGCTGCATCGGCACGGCGCCGGCCAGCGGATGGCCCACGTACGTAACCGGAATGCCTTCTTTGCGGTAGATCTCTTCCTCGAACGGAAACAGCACCAGCATGTGCGATACCGATTCGCGGATCTTGTGAATGCGTTCGTAGCGCCACGCCCAGATCGAAGGCCCAACGAAATGCACCGTCGGCGTACCCGCCTGCCGCAACTGATGCTCAAGGCGCAGGTTGAAATCGGGCGCGTCGATGCCGACGAACACAGCGGGCGGCTCGGCAAGCCAGCGGCGTTTGACGTCGCGGTAGGTGACCAGCAGGCTGGGCAGGCGCTTGAGCGCGTCCACGTAACCGAACACGGTCAGCGCGTGCATCGGGTGCCAGGCTTCAAAATCACGGGCCTGCATCTGCGGCCCGCCGATACCCTCGCAACGCACGCCGTTGTCGCGCGCTTGCAGACCGGCAATGATGCGCCCGGCCAGCAGGTCGCCCGAAGGCTCGCCGGCCACCATGCCGATCCGGGTGCTCATGGGCGGATGATGCCGCGGGAGGCGACGTCCAGGAAGTCCAGCAACGTCTGCAGGTGTTCCGCAGCTTCGGGGATGGCCTGCTGGCGGTCGCGCAATTCGGCGCGTGCCGCGTCCAGGGACAGGCCCCGGCGGTAGATGATCTTGTAGGCTTCGCGCAGGGCCGAAATGGAGGTGGCGGAAAAACCGCGACGCTTCAGGCCTTCGACGTTTACGCCCACCGGACGGCACGGGTTGCCGGCGGCCAGGACGAACGGCGGGGTGTCCTGCATAAGCGAGCTGTTGCCGCCCGTCATGGTGTGCGCGCCCACGCGCGAGAACTGGTGCACGCCGGTCAGGCCGCCGATGATTGCCCAGTCGCCCACGTGCACGTGGCCGCCAAGCTGCACCGAGTTGGCCAGGATCGTGTGGCTGCCGATGTGGCAGTCATGGGCCACGTGAACGTAGGCCATGATCCAGTTATCGTCGCCCAACGTCGTTTCGCCGCCGTCTTGCGTGGTGCCGGTGTTCAGCGTGACAAATTCGCGGACCGTGTTGCGGTCGCCGATGGTCAGCCGGGTGGGCTCGCCCGCGTACTTCTTGTCCTGCGGCATGCCGCCGATGGAGCAGTACCGGTAGAACCGGTTGTCGCGACCGATGGTGGTCACGCCGTCGATCATGCAGTACGGGCCGATTTCGGTCCCCGCACCGACGGTCACATCGGGCCCCACCACTGCGAACGGGCCGATGACCGCGGTCGGGTCGATTTTTGCCGCCGGATCGACAACAGCGGTGGGATGGATGTTTCCTGCCATTTACTCTTCCAGGCTGCGAATCGCGCACATCAGCTTGGCCGACGCCACTTCCTGGCCATCGACGGTCGCGCGTGCTTGATACTTACAGATGCTGCGGCTCAGGCGTTCAGCTTCAACCTCGATACGCAGTTGGTCGCCCGGAACGACGGGACGGCGGAAGCGCGCGCCATCGATGCCGACCAGGTAATAGGCGGTCTTGGCGCCTTCGCACTTGAGGCCGCCGTTCTCGTCCGTGAAGGAGAACAGCGCCGAGGCCTGGGCCATAGCTTCAACGATGAGCACGCCCGGCATCACCGGATGGTGAGGAAAGTGACCGTTGAAAAACGGCTCGTTGATCGAGACGTTCTTGATGGCGACGATGGACTTGCCAGGCACCATTTCCACAACACGGTCAATCAGCAGCATCGGGTAGCGATGCGGCAGCCTCTCCATGATCCCCTTGATGTCGAGTTCCATTTTTCTATGCGTTCCTGCGAAATTAAATAAGGTGGCGGCGCGCGCGCCAGGGCGGCGAACGCGCCCTAGTCCTTTTCCAGCGTGCGCAAACGGCGGCGCAATTGCGCCAACTGTTGTATCACGGCGGCGTTGCGCTGCCATTCGCCATGCTCCGCGTACGGGAAGACCCCGGTATAGCGGCCAGGCTTGGAAATATTGGACGTCACAGCCGTGCCGCCCGAGATATGCACGTCGTCGCCCAGCACCAGATGGCCCGAAAGCATCGCGGCGCCACCGATGGTGCAGCGCTCGCCGATGGTCGTGGAGCCTGCCACCCCGACGCACGCCGCCATCGCGGTATGCGCCCCGATGCGGCAGTTGTGGCCGATCATGATCTGGTTGTCGAGCTTCACGCCGTCAGCCAGAACGGTGTCTTCGAGTGCGCCGCGATCGACGGTGGTGTTGGCGCCGATTTCAACGTCGTCGCCGAGGGACACGCCGCCAAACTGCGGAATCTTGCCCCAGGCGCCCTTGCCCAGCGAAGGATCCGGCGCAAAGCCGAAGCCGTCGGCACCCAGCACCGATCCGCTATGCAGGATGACCCGGGCGCCGATCTTCACACCTTCGTACAGCGTGACGTTGGCATGCAGCCGGCCGTCGGGACCGATGGACGAACCAGCGCCGATGACGCAACCCGGACCCAGCACCGTGCCGCGCCCGATGCGCACGCCAGCTTCGACGACGCAGTTGGGGCCGACGCGCACACCCTCTTCGATGATGGCGTCTGGCGCGATCACGGCGGAGGGATGCGTATCTGCGGGCAAGGCGGGTCTGCGGGCAGTGTCAAACCACTGCGCGACGCGCGCGTAAAGCAGATAGGGATGCTTGCAGACGACCAATGCGAACGGCGGCCGGTCGGTGCCCTGGGCCTCAAGCGCCTCGGCGACGTCGGGAGAGACGATGACCGCCCCTGCTCCGGTTGCGCCAAGCTGGCTTTGATAGCGGGGGTTGGACAGGAAGGAGATTTCCTGAGGACCGGCCGAAGACAGGGTCCCGATGCCGCAGACCCGCATGGGGTCTGCGCCGGGAACCGCACTGATACGCCAGTCCATACCCTGGGTATTGGCGGCGCTCAACATTGCTTCGAGTGTCGGCGCGCGGGCAAGATCCAGTAAAACCGGCATGACTAGACGGGTATCGCTTTACTTGCCCAGGCTCTGAATCACCTTGTCGGTGATGTCGATGCGGGGGTTGACCGTCACTGCGTCCTGGATGATCAGGTCGTAGTTTTCCTGTTCGGCGATGCGCTTGATGGCGTCATTGGCCTTGGACACGATGCCCGAGAATTCTTCGTTGCGGCGGCGGTTGAAGTCTTCCTGGAATTCGCGGCGCTTGCGCTGCAGGTCGGTGTCCAGGTTGGCCAGTTCGCGCTGGCGCTTGACGCGGTCGGATTCCGACAGGACGGGGGCGTCCTTGTCGAACTTCTCGGCTTGCGAGCGCAGGCTGTTGTTCAGGCGTTGGAGTTCGTCGTCGCGCTTCTTGAATTCGGCTTCGATCTTGCTCTGGGCAGTCTTGGCCGGACCCGATTCGCGCAGGATGCGTTCGGTATTGACGAAACCGATCTTGGTGTTTTGCGCTTGGGCGGGGATCGCGGCAGCCGAACCGAGAATGAGCGCACCCACCAGGGCAATGGAGCCGCCCAGCTTGCCACGGCGCTTCGCGCCCAGCGTCTTCGATGATTTAAGTGCGAAATCAGACATCATGAAAATCTCACCTTCCAGTAAGGCAAAGCCAAAGTGTGTATTGTGCCACTAAACAGCAAGGACGCTGGGCCGGTGGGCCCTGCCCTTGTTTTCAAGAGTAACGCCTCGCTTAGAATCCGGTCCCGATCTGGAACTGGAAGCTTTGCTTGTCGTCGCCCGGCTTGGAATTGAGCGGCCGCGCATAAGACAACTGCAGCGGACCCATCGGCGATTGCCAGGACAGGCCCACGCCCGCCGAGAAACGCCAGCCGCACGGATCTTCGACCTCGGTATTGTCCCGGCCGCCCGTGCAGGAGAGGCCGCTGCCTGCCGACACCTGACCGGCGTCGCTGAAAATGAACCAACGCAACGTGCGGTCCTTGGACGCGCCCGGGAACGGCAGGTAGAGCTGCGCGTTTGCCACGATGCGGCGCGTGCCGCCCAGGTAGTCGCCCGTCTTGACGTCGCGCGGACCCAGCGACGAGCCTTCATAGCCGCGGACGGTGCCGATACCGCCGGCATAGACGTTCTTGATGACCGGGTAATCGTTGCTGCCGTAGCTCCGGCCCCAATCAACCATGCCGTTGAGCGCCAGCGTGTACGAGCCGCCCAGCGGCACGTAGTACTGCTGCTGCGCGGTCAGCATGGTGTATTGCAGGTCGACCGTCGACAGGTCGGCCTTCAGGCGCGTGTACGAACCCTTGGTCGGCGCCAGCGCGCTGTCACGCGTGTCCTTGGACCAGCCGGCGCTGAAAATCACCGAATTGGTCGAATCGCCATACTGGTCGACGAAGTGCTCGTAGGCCGCCGGCGAGTTGTTGTACAGGTCGATCTGGTTGCGTTCGAAGTTGGCGCCCAGGAAGACGCGGTCATACTCCGAGATCGGGATACCGAAGTTCATGCCCAGGCCCATGGCCTTGACGCGGTAATCGCCGTCGTTGTTGTTCCAGGGCTCGGTCACGCGGTAGTACGCGGATGTGGTGCGGCTGATGCCGTCCTTGGTCCAGTACGGATCGGTGTGCGACAGCACCACCGCGCGGTTCGTCTTGCTGGTGTTCAGTTGCAGCGTCAGGTTGGTGCCGCTGCCGAAGACGTTGTCTTCGCTGATGCCAGCCGACAGAATCGCCTTTTCGGACGAGCCGTAGCCCACGCCCAGATTGATCATGCCGGTGGGCTTTTCCTTCACGTCGACGTTGACGTCGACCTGGTCGGGCGAGCCCGGGACCGGATCGGTCTTGACATTGACGTCGCTGAAGTAACCCAGGCGGTCGACGCGGTCGCGCGAAGTCTTGATGTCGGCAGCGTCGTACCAAGCGGCTTCCTGCTGGCGCATTTCGCGGCGCACGACTTCGTCGCGGGTACGGGTGTTGCCGCCGATCTGGATGCGGCGCACATACACGCGGCGGCTCGGATCGACGTAGAAGGTCAGGTCGGCTTCGTGCTTGGCGCGGTCGAGCTGCGGGTTCGGGTTGACGTTGGCGAACGCGTAGCCCAGTTCACCCAGGTAGTCGGTGATCGCCTTGGCGGAATCGTTGGTCTTGGCGGCCGAGAAGGTCTCGCCAGCCTTGATCTGCACCAGGTCGTTGATTTCCTTGTCCAGGCCCAGCAGGTTGCCCGCCAGCTTTACGCTGCGCACCTTGTAGGGCTCGCCTTCATGGACGGTGATCGTGATGCGGATATCCTTGCGGTCCGGCGAAATGGTGACTTGCGGCGGCTCGACCGAGAACTCAAGGTAACCCTGATCCAGGTAGAACGAGCGCAGGCGTTCGAGGTCGCCCTCGAGCTTTTCGCGCGAGTATTTGTCGGTATCCGTGTACCAGGTCAGCCAGCCTGGGGTGGTGAGCTTGAATTCGTCCAGCAGATCGCTTTCCGAGAAGGCTTTATTGCCGACGAAACGAATTTCCTGGATGCGGGCGACCGAGCCCTCGAACACATCGAAACTGACGCCGACGCGATTGCGCGGCAGCGGCGTGACGGTGGAGGTGACTTCGACGCCGTATTTGCCCTTGGACAGATACTGCTGTTTCAGTTCGTATTCAGCGCGCTCGAGCATGGAGCGGTCGAAAATGCGGCCTTCCGCAAAACCGACCTGGGCGAGCGACGTGGTGATGGCCTTGGAGTCGAACTCGCGCATGCCGTTGAAATTAACGGAGGCGATGGTCGGACGTTCCTGGACGACCACGACGACGACATTATTGTCCGTCTGGATCTGAACGTCGGTGAAAAAGCCCGTGCCATACAAGCGGCGAATGGCTTCAGTGGCCTCTTCTTCGGTGAATTTCTCGCCGACTTTGACGGGAAGATAACCAAAGACGGTGCCGGCGTCGGTTCGTTGAATACCCTCTACGCGGATATCCCGCACGACAAAGGGTTCGAAGGCGTGGGCCAAGGCCGGCAACATCAATGCGGCGGCAACGAGACCCGGCAGTACACCCTTTTTGTGTTGAAACATCCGGCGAAAAGACATCCTTGAGTATCCTCGGTCGTGCAAATGGCGGGGGATTTTATGCTAAATCGCGTTCAAGTGAACAAACGCGTGAAATCGTTGAACAGCGCAAGCCCCATAAGGCTCGCCAATATGCCTATGCCAGCGCGTTGTCCGATGTCGATCCATCTGGCAGGCGGGGGGCTGCCCCGCACAATTTCGACGAGATAGTACAGCAGATGGCCACCATCCAGCATAGGAATGGGAAGCAAATTTAAAACGCCAAGGCTGATACTGATCAATGCGATATAGGCGATATACGCAACAATGCCAATCCGGGCGGTCTGGCCGGCATAGTCGGCAATCGTGACCGGACCGCTGACATTGCGCCACGACACGTCGCCCGTCACCATCCTGCCCATCATGCGCAGCGAAAACCAGGCGGTATCCCAGGTGCGGACGGCGCCGCGCCACAGGCTGTCGAAGACGCCATAGCGCACCGTCACCATCGGCACGTTGCCGCCCAGCTGCACGCCGACGCGGCCGATCTCCTGGCCGTTGACGACTTCGGGGCGAGGCGTGACGTTCAGGGTGACGCTGGCGCCGTTGCGCACCACGGTAAGCGCAAGCGGCTTCCCGGCGCTTTCCTGGATCTGCTTGACGAGTGCGCCGGTATCAGGGGCCGGCTGGCCATTCACGGCCACGACCAGATCGCCGGCGCGCAGGCCCGCGGCCTGCCCTTCACCGCCGTCGATCACGGCGCGCACCGCGGGCTTGGGTTGAGCCAGACGAACACCAGCGGCGGCGAGCGGGTCGCCCTCGGCCGGGTCCATCGTGTTGGGGGGAAGGTCGAGTTCGCGCTGCTGAACGGCGCCGGACGGGGTGCTGACCTCGATGCTGGCGCGCCCACCGGTGGACATCACGTCCATCAGGCGCCAGCGGGCGTCGGACCACGATGCGACTTCCTGGCCGTCGATGGCCAGGATGCGATCGCCGCCCTGCAGACCCGCGCGGGCGGCAGGCGTCTCGGCGGCGGGCGGCGCGATGATGGCGACGGGCTCCTCGGTGCCGGCCATATTCAGGCCCGCATACAGAAACACCGCAAGTATCAGATTGAAGATGGGACCGGCCGCCACGATGGCGATGCGCTGCCCGACCGGCTTGGTGTTGAACGCCGACGCCGCCACGGCGGGCGAAGCCCCGGGCGGCGCGTCGTCCAGCATCTTGACGTAACCGCCCAGCGGCAGCGCGGAAACCGCCCATTCGGTGCCGTGCCGGTCGGTGCGGCGCAGGATGACCTTGCCAAAGCCGACTGAGAAACGCAGGACCTTCACGCCACACAGGCGGGCAACCCAATAGTGCCCAAGCTCATGGAAAATGATCAGTGAGCCAAGCGCTACGGCAAAGGCCAGCAGGGTGAAAAGCATGGGGTCGGAATCTAGGAAATCAGAGGCAGGCGCGGCCCGCTATCAGGCCAGTCCGAGGTTGCCCGAAAAGGCGCGCGCCTCGGCGTCAAGCGCAAGTACGTCGTCAAGACTGCTGAGCGTAACAGATGCCTGCCGCGCTTGCCACTCGAGCGCCGCCTCGATGACCCGCGGAATCCAGGTATAGGCAAGCCGCCCTTCCAGGAAGGCGTCGACCGCAACTTCATTCGCGGCGTTGAGCGCCACGCAGGCGCCCTGCCCCGCCCGCATTGCGGCGAACGAATGGGCCAGGCAAGGAAACCGGGTCAGATCCGGCTTTTCAAAGTCGAGCCGGCCATGGCGGGTCAGGTCCAGCGGACCGACGCCGCTCTCGATGCGATCGGGGAATCCAAGACCGTAGGCAATGGGCGTGCGCATGTCGGGCTGTCCCAACTGCGCGAGAACGGAGCCGTCGTCGTACTCAACCATTGAATGGACGACGCTCTGCGGGTGCACCACCACGTCGATCCGATCGGCGGGCATTGCGAACAGCCAATGGGCTTCGATGACCTCCAGGCCTTTGTTCAGCATGGTGGCCGAGTCGACGGATATCTTGCGACCCATGCTCCAGTTGGGATGGGCGCAAGCTTGCTCGGGGGTGACGTCGTGCAGGTCTTCGAGATCGCGCCCGCGGAACGGGCCACCCGACGCGGTCAGCAACAGGCGCCGCACACCCTTTGCCGGACTATGCGGCGCATCGGCGCGTCCTTGGTGCGGCAAGCACTGGAAGATGGCGTTGTGTTCGCTATCGATAGGCAGCAATTCGGCGCCGTTATCGCGGATTGCCTGCATGAACAGTGTGCCGGCGGCAACCAGCGCCTCTTTATTGGCCAGCAGTACGCGCTTGCCTGCACGCGCGGCGGCCAGTGCAGACGGCAAGCCTGCGGCGCCGACGATGGCGGCCATGACGGCGTCGCATTGGGGATCCGCGGCCGTGTCGGCCAGCGCCTGCGCGCCGACGCGGATCTCGGGCATGGGCTGTCCGCCCTGCCACGCGTCGATGAATTTCTGACGGGCGGCGGTGTCGGGCACCACCACGACGGCAGCCCGGCTGGCCAGCGCCTGCTCGGCAAGGCGCTGCATCCTGCTGTGCGCCGACAGCGCATAAACCGCCATCCGCTCCGGATGGCGAGCAATTACGTCCAGCGTGCTTTCACCGATGGATCCGGTCGATCCCAGCACGACGACACGTTGAAAAGCCGTCAAAACAAGACTCCAGACAAAAGTAGCGCGAACGGCGCGACGGGCAGGATCGCATCGATGCGGTCATACACACCGCCATGGCCAGGCAAGAGCGTGCTGGAATCCTTGCGGCCCGCGCGTCGCTTGAGCAGCGATTCGAACAGGTCTCCCACAATGGACAGCACGCCCAGAACAGCGGCGATCGGCAATGCAAGCCAGAAGGTCCAGCGTTCGACCAGGGCATGACCGAAGGTGCCGTCCCACAGGCTGGACAAGCCAATCCACACCACCGCGCCCAGGACGCCGGCAATGGCGCCTTCAATGGTCTTGCCGGGACTCACGCGCGGAGCCAGTTTACGCTTGCCGAAGGCCCGGCCGGCAAAATATGCCGCAATATCAGCCACCCAGACGAGGGCGAGGAGGGACACGACGAACACCGCGCCGCGCGCGACGTACATCTGGGCCAGAACCGCCCAGGCGGCAAACGCGGCCGGCACGGAGAAGACCGACCAGGCCAGGCTGGCCGGCGGCGCATCGGAACGCCCGCGCACCACGGCGGTCACGCCGCCAAACAGCCAGACGGCCGAGACGGCAGGAACCAGGTAGCGCAGCACCCAGCCCGGATCGCCGGCGCCGCTACGGTCGCCCGCCAGCCAGGCGGAGGTCAACACCAGCATGCCGGCGAACAGCAGCACGGCGACGCCGATGGAAATGACGGAGGATGGCGGTTGCGGCAGCGTCAGGCGCAGCCACTCCCAATTGGCGCAGGCGGCCGCAAGGGCCAGCAACGCGACGAACCACCATGGATTGGCGCTCGCCATGGCGGCGGCCAGAATGGCCAACAAAACGACGGCGGTAACGATACGCTGGCCCAGCATGTGACGGTCTCCTCTTGTGCTGCCTGGAAAGACGCGCGCGTCGCGATCAGCCTACTTGGCGGCGGCTTCGCTGACTTGGGCGCTGGTGCGGCCGAAGCGGCGCTCGCGCGTGCGGTACCAATCAAAGGCGGCCATGAGTTCATTGGCGCCGAAATCCGGCCAATAGCGATCCGTGAAGTAGAACTCCGCGTACGCCATCTGCCAGATCAGGAAATTGGAAATGCGCTGTTCGCCGCCGGTGCGGATGAACAGGTCGGGCTCGGGAGCCCATGCCATGGAAAGATGCCTGGAAAGGCGCTCTTCGTCCACCCGGTCAGGGTGCGCCGCGAGGTCGGGCTCGGCCGCCAGCATGGCTCGGGTGGCTTGCAGGATGTCCCAACGGCCGCCGTAGTTGGCGGCGACAGTCAGGTGCAGCCGGTCGTTGTGCGCGGTGCGTTCCTGGGCAGCGGCAATGAGCTCGCGCAGGCGCGGCTCGAAGGCGCTCAGGTCGCCGATCACGTGCAGACGCACGCCCTGCTCTTGCAGCTTGCCGACTTCACGCTCAAGCGCCTGCACGAACAGGCGCATCAGCAGCGACACCTCTTCGGCCGGTCGGCGCCAGTTCTCGGAACTGAACGCGAACAACGTCAGGTAACGCACGCCTGCGCGTCCGCAGGCCTCGACCACGCGCCGGACGGCCTGCACGCCCTTGGCATGCCCGGCAGTGCGAGGCAGCAGGCGCCGCGTCGCCCAGCGTCCGTTGCCATCCATGATGATGGCGACGTGCTCGGGGATGTCACGGATATCGGGGACCGCCTGAGTCGAACTGGTTGCCATTAGTTTGGGGACTGCGCGCGGCGGACCGGCGAAAAAGACGAATACGGGAAAAAACCTGCGCCGTCGATTCCATCGCTACGAGGAAGTACCGCGAGGCAATGGACGGGACGGCGCATGTGCAATGAAATCCTGACGCCAGGCGGGCCGCAATGCGGCGCCTCGTGGCGTGCTGGGATTATACGGTCATGATTTCGGCTTCTTTCTGGACGACCATCTTGTCGATGTCGGCGACGGCGCGATCCGTCAGCTTCTGGACGTCATCTTGCGAACGACGCTCGTCGTCCTCGGAGATTTCCTTGTCCTTGACCAGCTTCTTGAGCGCTTCGTTGGCCTCGCGGCGCAGGTTCCGCACCGCGATCTTGGCGTCTTCGCCTTCGCTGCGCACGACCTTGGTCAGGTCGCGGCGGCGCTCTTCGGTCAGCGCGGGCATCGGCACGCGGATCGTGTCGCCCATGGAGATGGGGTTCAGACCCAGGTCCGACTCACGGATGGCCTTTTCGATCGGGCCGGCCATGTGCTTTTCGTACGGCTGCAGGCTGATGGTGCGGGCGTCGACCAGGTTCACGTTGGCGACCTGGCCCACCGGCACGGGCGAACCGTAGTATTCGACCTGCACGTGGTCCAGGATGCCGGTGTGGGCGCGGCCCGTGCGGATCTTGGCCAGGTTGGTCTTGAGCGTATCAAGCGACTTGGCCATTCTGGCCTCGGCGGATTTGCGGATTTCTGCTGCGCTCATGGAATTTCCTTTTCTTTAAACGTGTACCAACGTGCCTTCGTCCTCGCCGCTCACGACTCGCTTGAGCGCGCCGGACTTATTGATCGAAAACACCTTGATCGGCAGTTTCTGGTCGCGGCACAGCGCAAACGCGGTGGCGTCCATGACTTCCAGACGGCGGACGATCGCCTCGTCGAAGCTGATGCGCGCGTAGCGCGTTGCGGTGGGATCCTTGTTGGGATCCGCGCTGTAGATGCCGTCCACCTTGGTGGCCTTCAGCACGATCTCCGCGCCGATCTCGGCGCCGCGCAGTGCCGCAGCCGTATCGGTGGTGAAGAAGGGGTTGCCGGTGCCCGCGGCGAAGATCACGACCTTGCCCTCTTCGAGGTAGCGCAAAGCCTTCGGCCGGATGTAGGGCTCGACGACCTGATCGATATTCAGCGCGGATTGTACCCGGGTGTCGATACCCTTGTGCTTGAGCGCGTCTTGCAGCGCAAGCGCGTTCATGATGGTGGCCATCATGCCCATGTAGTCGGCGGTCGCGCGGTCCATGCCCTGCGCACCCGGGGCGACGCCACGGAAGATGTTGCCTCCGCCGATGACGATGGCCAGTTCGACGCCCGTGGCGGCGACTTCAGCGATCTCATCGGTCATACGGACGATGGTGGAGCGATTGATGCCGAATGCATCGTCGCCCATCAGCGCCTCGCCGGAAAGTTTGAGAAGAACCCGTTTGTATGCCCTGCTGCTCATAGGTGATATCCCGAAGAACAATCCGACGAAAGTGTAAGTCAAGAATGGGGTTGACCCCCAGCGCCGCGCCCGCGAGGCGGGTTGGGCACCCCCGAGGCGTCTGCCTTTGGGGGCCCATGCGGCGAAAAAGGCCGGACTAGAATTTAATCTAGCGCCGGCCTTTAAGCACTACCTAGAGGTCAGGCGGCGCCAGCGGCGGCGGCGGCAACCTCAGCGGCAAAGTCGCTGGTCTTCTTCTCGATACCTTCGCCGACGACAAACAGCACGAACTTGCTGATCGACGCGCCCTTTTCCTTCAGGTGCTGTTCGACCGTGTGCTTGTCGCTCTTGACGAAGGGCTGCGACAGCAGCGTCACTTCCTTCAGGAACTTCACGACCGAGCCTTCCACCATCTTGGCGACGATGTCGGCCGGCTTGCCGGATTCAGCGGCCTTCTGTTCGGCAACCGAGCGCTCGGCGGCGATGTCGGCCGGGTTCACGCCGTCGGCGTTCAGGGCCTTGGGCTTGGTGGCGGCGATGTGCATCGCCAGGTCCTTGCCCACTTCTTCGGCGCCGGTGTATTCGACCAGCACGCCGATCTTGCCGCCGTGCACGTAGCTGGCCAGCGAGTTGGCGGTCTCGATGCGCTCGAAGCGGCGGATCGAGATGTTTTCGCCGATCTTGCCGATCAGGGCGGTGCGGGTGGTTTCGACGGTACCTTCACCGTACGGCAGCGCCGACAGCGCGGCGACGTCGGCCGGGTTCTGCGTCGCGACCAGTTCGGCCAGCTTGTTCACGAAGCCGACGAAGTCGTCGTTCTTGGCGACGAAGTCGGTTTCGCAGTTGATTTCGATGACGGCGCCCTTCTTGGCGTCGGCGGAGATGAACAGACCGATCAGGCCTTCGGCGGTGACGCGGGCAGCAGCCTTGCTGGCCTTGTTGCCCAGCTTGACGCGCAGGATTTCCTCGGCGCGGGCCAGGTCACCTTCGGCTTCCGTCAGGGCCTTCTTGCATTCCATCATGGGCGCGTCAGTCTTTTCGCGCAGTTCCTTGACCAGGGCAGCGGTAATTTCAGCCATGTTTGCTCCAAATTTTGCTAAGACACGCCCCGGCGGGCCGGGGCTGTGATTTGATTCGATGGGACGCCCGCACTGGGCGGGCCTGGAAGATGGGAGCCCAGCTTCGCAGCGCCGGCGGGGCGGAAACGGGCCGGTTTCGGCGCCGCTTCCAGACCTTACCCGCCGGACATGACAACCGGCTTAGGCCTGGTTGTCTTGAACTTCGACGAACTCTTCCTGACCTTCGCCCAGTTCTTCGACCAGACCGTTCAGGTTTTGCTCGCGGCCTTCCAGGACGGCGTCGGCGATGCCCTTGGCGTACAGCGCGATGGCCTTGGCCGAGTCGTCGTTGCCGGGGATGACGTAGTCGATACCTTCGGGCGAGTGGTTGGTGTCAACCACGGCGACCACGGGGATGCCCAGCGTCTTGGCTTCGGCGATGGCGATTTTGTGGTAGCCGACGTCGATCACGAACATGGCATCGGGCAGACCGTTCATGTCCTTGATGCCGCCGATCGACTTGTTCAGCTTGTCCAGTTCGCGTTGGAACAGCAGGCCTTCCTTCTTGATCATGCGCTCGGCGCCGCCTTCGGCGACAACGGCTTCCATGTCCTTCAGGCGCTTGACCGAGGTCTTGACCGTCTTGAAGTTGGTCAGCATGCCGCCGAGCCAGCGGGCGTCGACGAAGGGCATGCCGCAACGGGCGGCTTCGGCGGCGACCAGCTCGCGAGCGGCGCGCTTCGTGCCGACGAACAGGATGTTGCCGCCGCGAGCAGCCAGCTGCTTCACGAACTTGGTGGCTTCTTGGTACTTATCAACCGTCTTTTCGAGGTTGATGATGTGAATCTTGTTGCGGTGGCCGAAGATGTACTGCGACATCTTGGGGTTCCAGTAACGGGTCTGGTGACCAAAGTGGACACCCGCTTCCAGCATTTCGCGCATCAAAGACATTTAATTCTCCAAGGGTTGGTTTCTTGCGCCGCACCTGCATCAGCATCCTGCTGACACCCTGGGTGGTGTTGCGCGCGATTTCCCGCAAAAACGCGGGATGACAAAAATTTTAACCGGGCCGGCCGATCACTGCCGCAATAACTACGACGCTCCAGGCGTGTTGCCTGTAGCGGCGCGCCTTTAACGACTTCTACTACGCTGCCGCGATAAACCCAGACGGCCGCCACACGACAAGAGACTTGCATTGCGCCTGTCCGACACTCCAGGAGTTTCCTGGAAGTTTCTTCGAGACGCACCCGGAGTTGTTTTGTTGGCGGCGAAATCCAGTTCTTCGCGAACGTGGCCGCTAGGCCCGCCCGCGCATCAGGCCGCTGTGGCAGTTCTTAAGGATCCCTTTCAGGATGCGCTTTTCAGCACACGCTTTTCAGCACACGCTTTTCAGCACACGCTTCTAAGCACGATTCCAAGAACTTAATCCAGCGCCCATACCGAACCTGCATCGCCGCTCGAAAACACTTCCGGGCTTGCAAGCACACCGCGCCCAGCCAGTGTCGGCATCCATGCCCCAAGCGCCATGCCAAAAGCTTCATGCCCTAAGCGCATCCAGCCGGATCTCCGTTTTTCGCCCACTTTTTCCTCAACACCAGCAGCCTGCCCGAATTCGCTCCACAACCTTCGCTTGCGGTGAAACTTCAGGGCTTGCCGCGGTATCTCAAGAAAGAACCGCGCGAAACCAGATTTCCTGCCGGGTGTGCACTAGAACCTCTGCTCTAGACCTGTGCTTTGGACCCAAAGGCCAGCACCCGCCGGGTTTGGCTGGGAGCCCGGATGTTCCCACCCTGACGGATGTTCTTGTCCTGACTCTTCTTGCCGGTAACCCGATTGCTCCCCAAATTTTTAGGGAAGCCTATAATTCTACTATTCTTTCAAGCAGACATTCAAGCGACTCGTCGCAAGCATTCCATGGGCACAATCACCAATCCGGCCGACCTGGCCAAGATGCGCGCCGCCTGCCAGGACGCCGCCAAAGTTCTCGATTTCATCACCCCGCACGTCAAGCCGGGGGTCACCACGGGCGAACTCGACCGCCTGTGCCTGGAATACCTGACCGACGAGCTCAAGGTGAAGTCCGCCACGGTCGGCTATGCGCCCCCGGGCTACCCGCCCTTCCCCGGCGCCATCTGTACCTCGGTCAACCATCAGGTGTGTCACGGCATCCCGGGCGACAAGGTCCTGAAAAACGGGGACTCATTGAACATCGACGTCACCATCATCAAGGATGACTGGTTTGGCGACACGAGCCGGATGTACGCGGTGGGCGAGCAGTCCATTCTGTCCCGGCGCCTGTCCGACATCACGTTCGAGTGCATGTGGAAAGGCATCCAGCAGGTCAAGAACGGCGCCACACTGGGCGACATCGGCAATGCGATCCAGAAGCACGCCGAATCGAACGGCTTCTCGGTGGTGCGCGAATTCTGCGGCCACGGCATCGGCGAACGCTTCCATGAAGACCCGCAGGTGCTGCACTACGGCAAGCCCGGCACGGGCGTGAAGCTGGTAACCGGCATGCTGTTCACCATCGAGCCCATGATCAACGCCGGACGCCGCGAGATCCGCCAACTGGCCGACGGCTGGACCGTCGTCACCCGCGACCACAGCCTGTCCGCGCAATGGGAACACGCCGTCTGCGTGACGGAAACCGGCTACGAGGTCCTGACCCTCTCGCCCGGCATGCCCCAGCCGCCCGCGTTCATCACCGAACCCATCGTCATTCCCGCCGTCTGAAGCCCGCAGCCACCCATGACCGCCGAAATCCTTACCAAGCTGCGCGAACGTATCCAGGAATCCCGGCGGGCCGCGGTGGCCCAGTTCCGGGAACACGAACGGCCGGACATCCTGCTGACCGAATTGCGACGCATCGTGGATGCCGCCCTGCGGGATCTGGTCAAGCATTGTCCGCTGCCGATCGGCGCCACGCTGGCTGCCGTGGGCGGTTATGGCCGTGGCGAGCTCTACCCCCATTCCGACGTCGACCTGCTGATCCTGCTGCCCCACGCCCCGACGCCGGACGAAGAAAGCGCGATCGAAAAACTGGTGGCTTCGCTGTGGGATCTGGGACTGGAGCCCGGCCACAGCGTGCGCACCATCGAGGATTGCGAGCGCGAGGCGGACGCGGACATCACCGTGGAAACCGCGCTGCTGGAATCCCGCTGGCTGGCCGGCAGCCGCGTGCTGATGCGCAAATTCGATGCCGCGACCAAGTCCCGGCTTGATCCGCAGGCGTTTTTTCTGGCCAAGCGCGTCGAAATGCAGCAGCGCCATGCGCGCTACCACGACACCCCGTACGCGCTGGAGCCCAATTGCAAGGAATCGCCGGGCGGCTTGCGCGATCTGCAAGTCATTCTATGGATGGCGCGTGCAGCCGGTTTCGGCAATAACTGGCGCTCGGTGGCGCAGGCGGGGCTGCTGACCTCGTCCGAGGCGCGCGACCTGCGCAAGGCCGAGCAGGCTTTCAAGCGCCTGCGCATTGAACTGCATCTGCTGGCCAACCGTCGCGAAGACCGGGTGCTGTTCGATCTGCAGCCTGCGCTAGCCGAGGTCTACGGCATCCACGCCACCGCCACGCGGCGGGGCAGCGAACTGCTGATGCAGCGCTACTACTGGGCGGCGCGGCTCGTGACGCAGCTGAACGGCATCCTGGTGCAGAACATCGAGGAACGGCTGTTCCCGCGCCCCGACAGCGACGCGCGCGACATCGATGACGATTTCCGCAACCTGCGCGACCGCCTGGACATCATTCGGGACGACGGCTTCGAGCGCAATCCCACCCTGCTGCTGCGCGCCTTCCTGGTGATGCAGCAGCACCCCGAGCTGACCGGCATGTCGGCGCGCACGCTGCGCGCCATCTGGCATTCTCGTCACCGAATCGACGCGCAGTTCCGCCGCAACCCGGTCAACCGCAAGCTGTTCCTGCAGATCCTGCAGCAGCCGCGCGGCATCGTGCACGAACTGCGGCGCATGACCATGCTGAACATCCTGCCGCGTTATCTGCCGGTGTTCCGCCGCATCGTGGGCCAGATGCAGCACGACCTTTTCCATGCCTATACGGTGGACCAGCACACGCTGGCGGTGGTGCGCAACCTGCGCCGATTCACCATGCCCGAGCACGCGCAGGAATATCCGCTGGCCAGCCAGCTGATCGCCGGCCTGGACCGGCACTGGCTGCTGTACGTGGCGGCGCTGTTTCACGACATCGCCAAGGGCCGCGGCGGCGACCATTCCGAACTGGGTGCGCGCGAAGTGCGCAAGTTCGCAGCGGATCACGGCATGGACCCTGAAGACGCGAAACTGGTCGAGTTTTTGGTGCGTCAGCATCTGCTGATGTCAGCGGTGGCGCAAAAGCGCGACCTGTCTGACCCCGACGTCGTGCAGGAATTCGCCGCCACGGTGAAGGACGAGCGCCATCTGACCGCGCTGTATCTGCTGACGGTGGCGGACATTCGCGGCACGAGCCCCAAGGTCTGGAACGCCTGGAAGGGCAAGCTGCTGGAAGATCTGTACAAGCTGACGCTGGCGGCGCTGGGCGGCGCCCATGCCGACGCCCATACCGTGCTGGCCGAGCGCAAGGAAGAAGCAGCGCGGCTGACCCGGCTGGCCGGCCTGCGCGACGACGCGCGCGAGGCGTTCTGGAATCAGCTCGACGTGGCGTACTTCCTGCGCCATGACGCGTCCGACATCGCCTGGCACACGCGCCACCTGTATCACCAGGTCGCGCCGGCCAAAGCCGTGGTCAAGGCGCGCCCCACCGAGCAGGGTGAAGGCCTGCAGATCATGGTCTACACGCGCGACGCCCCCGACCTGTTTGTCGCCATTTGCGGTTATTTCGACGCCAAGTCGCTGTCCATTCAGGACGCGCGCATCCACACGACCCGCCATGGCTGGGCGCTGGACAGCTTCATCGTTCTGCTGCCGGAGGGCGCCAGCGACCTGCGGGCGCAGGCCACGCTGGTCGAACACGAGCTTGCCGAACGCCTGAAGGATCCGCAGGCGGCCGCGCAGGCCCAGCCCGGCCGCGGCGGTTGGTACGGTCGTGGCCGGCAGTCCCGCGTGTCGCGCGTGTTTCCGGTCATGCCCCAGGCCGAACTGCAGCCGGACGAGCGCAGCACGTCATGGCGCCTGTCCGTCACGGCGACCGACCGCCCCGGGCTGCTGCACGCCCTGGCGCGCGTCTTTGCGCGTCACGAGATCAACCTGCTCATGGCCAAGATCATGACGCTGGGCGACCGCGTGGAAGACGTGTTCATTGTGGATGGATCCGCACTGGCGCGCCCCCGCAGCCAGATGCAGTTCGAACGCGACATCCTTGACGCGCTGTCGGGCGACGAAACCCAGCAGCGCGCCGCCTGACCCGGCATCGCCAGACCCGGCCCGGACCGCATACAATCCGGGTTTTCGGCCAGGCGATGCTTGCTCACATGCAGCTCAACGACTATCTGCGCATTTTCGGTGGCAGCTTTTTCTTCGCGCTGGCCACCCTGCTGCCGTTCCTGAATCCGCCTGCGATCGCCCCCATCTTTCTTTCGCTGACCGAGGGCGCGTCCTCGGCCACGCGGGTGGTGCTGGCCAAGCGGGTCGCGATCAACGTGTGCCTGATGCTGATCGTGGCCATGGTGGCGGGCAACGTGCTCCTCAGTTTTTTCGGCATCTCGTTGTCCATCGTGCGCGTGGGCGGGGGCATGCTGGTGATCGCCAGCGCCTGGCGGCTGGTGAACTCGCCGGATGCCGACACCGAGCGGGTGGCGCGCATGGCCGAATCGTTCACGCCCGAGATGGCGAAGGCGCGCGCGTTCTATCCGCTGACCTTCCCCATCAGTTGCGGCCCCGGCTCCATTGCGGCCGCCATCACGGTGGGCGTTTCGCTGCGGGACACGAACCACGCATGGAGCCTGGTGCGGCTGGCGGGGTCCATTCCCGGCATCATCGTCGTGTCCCTGACGCTTTACGTCTGCCTGCGCTTTGCGGCGCAGATGCTGCATCGCCTGGGCGATAACGGCACGGCGGTCTTCATGCGGTTATCGGCCTTCATCATGCTGTGCCTGGGGGTGCAGATTTTCTGGGAAGGCGCGCGGGAACTGCTCCTGAGCGTGCTGACGCAGGTGATGCAACCAATTCCCGTCCCGAAGGCCTAAGCAAGTCCGGCCGCCGCGCCGGCTTCGTCCAACTCATTCCAACGCAACAATGACCTCTCGCTCAGAACGCCTGCTCCGCCTGATCGCCCTCTTCTCCTTCGGCGCGGTGGGCATCGCCCTCGTTTCCCAGCACGTCTTCGACATGCCGCCTTGCGCCTGGTGCGTGATGCAGCGCCTGATCTATCTGGTGATCGGCGTCGTCGCGCTGATCGGCGGCTTTGGCGGCGGACGCGCGCTGACGCGCATTTGCGGCTTTCTTGCTGCCCTCTTGTCGCTGTCCGGAATCGTAGCCGCCTGGTATCAGTACAGCGTTGCCGCCAACATGCTGTCGTGCGACCAGACGTTTGCCGACCGCTTCATGACCGGCATCGGGCTGGAAAGCGCCATTCCGCCGCTGTTCGGCATCTATGCCACCTGCATGGACGCCAAGGTGCCGGTGCTGGGCGTCGAGTACGCCCTGTGGAGCCTGGCGCTCTTCGTGATCCTGTTTTTCATGGCCCTGCCGGTGGTGTTCCGGCGCGGCCACGCCTGAGCCGGCCGCTTCGATCCGTGCAGACGCTGAAATACCTGACCGGCTACCCGGAACCGCTGCTGGCGCAAGCGCAAAAGCTGCTGGACCAGGACAAGCTGGGCGCGGCCCTGCTTGCCCGGTATCCAGGTGGCGCGCATGAAGTGCGCACCGACAAGGCGCTGTACCAGTACGTGACGGACCTGAAGAACGCCTACATGCGCAACGGCGACCAGATCAACAAGGTGGCCTTCGACAGCAAGATCCACGTGATCCAGCATGCGCTGGGCCAGCACACCTATATCTCGCGCGTGCAGGGCGGCAAGCTGAAGGCCAAGCACGAGATCCGGGTGGCGACGCTGTTCAAGAACGTGCCCGCGGAATTCCTGAAGATGATCACCGTGCACGAACTGGCCCACCTGAAGGAAAAGGACCACAACAAGGCGTTCTACAACATGTGCCTGCGCATGGAGCCGCACTACCATCAGTACGAGTTCGACCTGCGGCTGTACCTCACGCATCTGGAGGCCACGCGCACGCCGCTGTGGGAAGCGCAGGGCTAGCCATTGCCTGCGGCGCTGCCCCGCCGATGAAAAAATGCCGTCCCGAGGGACGGCATTTTTGTCTGCGCGAAACGCCGGGAGAAATCAGGCGTCGTCGGACGTGTAGCCCATATTGAAGCGCAGACCGCCCGCGTCTTCGTCCTTGCCGGGCTCGGAGCGCGACTGCCCCAGGCGGGCCAGGTACTCGGGCGTGATGTCGCCGGTGATGTACTGGCCGTCGAAGCACGAGGCCTCGAAGCGCGTCAGCTTGGGGTTGATGTCGCGAACCGCCTGCTGCATGTCGTGCAGGTCCTGGTAGACCAGGCTGTCGGCGCCGATCGCGCGGGCGATTTCCTCGTCCGTACGGCCGGTGGCGATCAGTTCGCTTTGCGTGGGCATGTCGATGCCGTACACGTTGGGGAAGCGCACCGGAGGCGCGGCCGAGGCGAAGTACACCTTGTTGGCGCCGGCTGCGCGGGCCATGTCGACGATTTCGCGGCTGGTCGTGCCGCGCACGATGGAGTCGTCGACCAGCAGCACGTTCTTGCCCTTGAATTCCATGCCGATGGCATTGAGCTTTTGGCGCACCGACTTACGGCGCACGGCCTGGCCCGGCATGATGAACGTACGGCCCACGTAGCGGTTCTTGATGAGCCCTTCGCGATAGTCCAGGTTCAGACGCGCGGCCAGCTGCATGGCGGCCGGGCGCGAGGAATCGGGAATCGGCATGACGACGTCGATGTCGCCCAGGCGCATGTTGCGCGCAACCTTGTCGGCCAGGTATTCACCCATGCGCAGACGCGCGTCGTACACCGACACGCCGTCGATCATCGAATCGGGGCGGGCGAAGTAGACGTACTCGAAAATGCACGGCACGAGCTGGGGGTTGTCGGCGCACTGGCGGGCGACCATGCGGCCGTCCAGGTCGATGAACACGGCTTCGCCAGGCTCGACGTCGCGCACGAAGGTGAAACCGCTGCCTTCGAGGGCCACGGATTCCGAGGCCGCCATCCATTCCACGCCTTCTTCGGTCTCCTGGCGGCCGATGCACAGCGGACGGATGCCGTTGGGATCGCGGAACGCGAGCAGGCCGTAACCGGAAATCTGGGCCACGACGGCATAGGCGCCGCGCACGCGCTTGTGCAGGGCGGCAACCGCGCGGAACATCGCGTCATCGTCCAGCGACACGCCGTTGGCGGCCGATTGCAGCTCGTGCGCCAGCACGTTCAGGAGGACTTCGGAATCGGAGTTCGTGTTGATGTGGCGGCGGTCGACGCGATAGAGCGATTCACGCAGTTCGCGCCAGTTGGTCAGGTTGCCGTTGTGGGACAACATGATGCCGAACGGGGCGTTGACGTAGAAAGGCTGGGCCTCTTCTTCGCTGGCGCTGGAGCCGGCGGTGGGGTAGCGGACCTGGCCGACGCCGGACGTGCCGGGCAGCGCGCGCATGTTGCGCGTGCGGAACACGTCGCGCACCAGGCCGTGCGCCTTGTACATATTGAACTGGTTGCCTTGCGACGTCGCAATGCCCGCGGCGTCCTGCCCGCGATGCTGCAACAGCAGCAAGCTGTCATAGAGCAGCTGGTTGACCGGCCCGCGCCCGATGACCCCTACGATTCCACACATGGTGAGATTTCCTGGTTGATTTGAAGCTAATCAGTACGGCAGCCACGTCGCCAGGGTTGGCGGCAGCCACGTCTTGATATGTTTGATGGCCTCGATGGCCGAATGCGAAAACATGGCGTCCTGCCACCATGGCTCTTGCGGCAGCGGCGTATACCCGGCGGCGGCGACCAGCGCCAGCACAATCAATAGACCACGGGCCAGCCCGAACATTCCGCCCAGGCCGTGATCGGCCGGGCTGAGTCCGGTGCTGCGGATCAGGGCGGCAAGCGTCATATTGACCAACCCCACGCCGAGCAACACGATGATGAACACCGCCGCGTAGGAGACTCCCATGCGCAGCAGCGTCGTTTCAATATAGGGCTCCAGCCAGGTATAGACCGTGGGACCCCACCAGATCGCGGCCACGAAGGCCAGCAGATAGGCGACCAGCGACAGCACCTCTTTGAGCAGGCCGCGCACCAGGCCCAGCACACCCGATACCGCCAGGATGGCCAGCACGACGAAGTCGAAGCCGGTCACTATTGGGCGGCGATGAAACCATTGTCATAGCCCAGCGTGCGCAACCGCGCCTGGGCCGCCTGAGCCGCCTCGCGCGACGGGAACGGGCCCACGCGCAGACGGTACTGCTGCTTGCCATTGATGGTGGCCTGCTCGACAAATGCGTTGGTGACCCCGGCCTGATGCAGCTTGCCGCGGCGCGACTGGGCGTCTTCCGACGTGGTGTACGCGGCGATCTGCAGCACGAAGTTGCCCTTGGAAGCAGCCGGCTTGGGCGTGTCGGGCTTGGGCGCGGACGCCGGGGCGTTACGGCCTTCGAGCAGCGCCAGGGCGCGCGCGCCGTCGTCCGAGCGCGTCTCGGGCTTGGGCGGCGTCGTGGGCTTGGCCGGCTCGGGCTTGGGTTTGACCTCGGGCTTGGGCGGCGTGACCGGCGGCACGGCAGGCGTGGCCGGCTGCGTGGCGGGCGGCGTGGTGTGTGTCGTAGCAGGCGGCGTGTTGGACGCGGCGGCCACCGGCGGCACGGACGTCACGCCAGGCGGCGTGGGAACGGCGGCAGGGTCGGTGGGCGCGGAAGGCTCGGTCGGTGCGGCGGCCTGGGGTTCGGAGACCTGCGGCTGGAACGGCGTATTGCGTTCCGGCACCTTGATGGGAATGTTGTCGTCGACCGGCGTGGGCTGCGAATCGAGCACCATGGGAAGGACGATGACGGCTGCCAGCACCAGCGCTACTGCGCCCGCAAGCCTGCGACGCGCGCGGCCACGCAACTCGGCGGCCTGGACCTCGCTTGGCACGGCAGCCCGTTTGGAGGTCTGCGCCTGCTCGGCGGGATCTTTGCGTTTGAAAAAACCCATGGAAGAGAATTCCTTGCGGCGCCTTGCGGCATTGAGGCGGCGCGGCCGCCATGACGCGAATGGCCCGATTTGCCTATGCCTTGCGACCCAGAGCCTGCAAAACGGAGGCTACGGTGAGAAACGATCCGAATATCACGATTCTATCATTCTCCCCTGCCCGTTCGCGCGCTGCGGCAAAGGCCTGGGCGGGATCGGCGTAGGCCTGGATGCCGGGGGATTCGCTGCCGGCGGGCAGCGGCGGGAGCGCCGCCGCGACCTGATCCGCGAGCGCCTGACCGGCGGTGCCGCGCGGTCCCGGAAGGCCGGCGCAATACCAGTAATCGATCCGGGAGCCCATCTTGGCCACCACCCCGGCGAGGTCCTTGTCGTTCAGCATGCCGAACACCGCGTGGGTGTAGGGATGAAAGCCCATGTTGTCGAGGTTTTGCGCCAGCACGGCGGCGGCGTGCGGGTTGTGCGCGACGTCGAGGATAACCGTGGGCTGACCCGGCAGGATCTGGAAGCGGCCCGGCAGCGAGGCCTGCAACAGCCCCAATCGAACGGCCTGCTGCTGCACGGGCAGGCGATCGCGCACGGATTCCAGCGCGGCCAGCGCCGCCGAGGCGTTGAGCAGTTGGTTGGCGCCGCGCAGCGCCGGATAGGCCATCGCGCTGCGGCGCTGTTCGCGACCGCCGTAGGCCCACTGCTGGCGGTCGCCGGAATAGTTGTAGTCGCGTCCGAACAGCCACAGATCTGCACCGATGGCTTCGACGTGATCCAGCAGCGACTGCGGGGGGACGGGATCGCTGCAGATGGCCGGCCGGCCGCTGCGATAGATGTGGGCTTTTTCGAAGCCGATTTTTTCGCGCGTGTCGCCCAGCCAGTCGGTGTGGTCCAGGTCGACGCTGGTGACGATGGAGACGTCGGCATCGACGATGTTGACGGCATCCAGGCGTCCGCCCAGGCCGACTTCGAGCACCACCGCGTCCAGCCGAGACTGCGAGAAGAGGCGCAGAATGGCCAGCGTGGTGAATTCAAAATAAGTCAGCGACACATCGCCGCGCGCGGCTTCGACGGCCTGGAACTGCGTGATGAGGTCTTGGTCGGAGGCGATCTGGCCATTGACGCGGGCACGCTCGTTGAAGTCGATGAGGTGCGGCGAGGTGTACAGGCCCACCTTGTAGCCAGCCGCAAGCAGGATGGCCTCGAGCATGGCACAGGTGGAACCCTTGCCGTTGGTGCCGCCGACCACGAATTTGATGCCGGGCAGCGTCAGTTGCATGCGGTCCGCGACCTGGCGCACCCGGTCCAGCCCCATGTCGATCGCGGTGGCGTGGATGGACTCCAGGTACTGCAGCCAATCGGACAGGTTGGCGGCGGCGTCAGGCGTGCGGACAGAGGACATGAGGCGGGTTCGCGAAAGGAAATCAGCCTGCGATTTTAGCAGTGTGCGCCCGGTGTTTTCCCTAATCCCCTAGGGCGCGGCACGGTATCCGCGGGCAAAAAGTACTTGCCCATGTTTTTTTCATACGTAAAAATAAATTCATGTATGGAAAATAAAAGGAAGAGACATGACGCAGCGTTCGACTCCCAAATGGCTGGTGCGTGAAGCCGACGTACCGGGCTACAGCCCCGCCAATCACACCGGCACCCTCAACCGCCGGCTGATCAGCCCGGAAACCGTCGGCGCCCGCGGCGTGGAAGTGTTGCTGGGGGTGATCGAAAAGGGCAAGGGCGCCCTGCCGCACGCGCACCCCGGCATCGAACAGGTCTGTTATCTGATTTCGGGCACCGCCCGCGCGCAGGTGCAGGACGAATGGGCCGACATGGGCCCCGGCGACTGCTGTTACTTCCCCCCGGACATCCCCCACGTCTTCACGGTGACGAGCGACGAACCGGCCCGGTTGCTGGTGATCTACACGCCCCCGTACGAAGAATCCCCCGATCGCGTGATCCGCGACTTTCCGGCGCCACCCTCAGCCGCTTGACGCGGCGTTTGCGCAGGCAGCGGCCGCGAGAGCCGCGCCTCATTACATAAATACAGGAGACACACCCATGCAATCCCTACGCCTGCTGGGCGCCGCGCTGGTCAGCGGCGCCGCCTTGATGGCGGCTGGCCCCGCCCATGCCGCCGATTACCCCAACAAACCCATCACCCTGGTGGTGCCCTTCCCCGCCGGATCGGGCACGGACGCCGTGGGACGGATCTTCGGCGCCGAGTTGTCGACCCTGCTGGGTCAGCAGGTCGTGGTGGAGAACAAGCCGGGCGCCAATGCGACGATCGCGGCCAACTACGTGGCCCGCGCCAAACCGGACGGCTATACGCTCTTCGTCACCACCAACACCTCCCATTCGGCCGCCCCCTGGCTGATGAAGAACGTGCCGTATGACCCGGTCAAGGACTTCACCCCGATTGCGCGCGGCGGCAACCTGCCCTTCATCCTGGTCGTGAATCCCAAGCGCCCCTGGAAGACGGTGGGCGACCTGGTGGCCGACGCCAAGAAGAATCCTGGCCGCATCACCTACGCCAGCGGCAACAGCACCGGCATCGTCGCGGGCGCCACGCTGGCCAACCGCGCCAAGATCGACATCCTGCATGTGCCCTACAAAGGCACGCCGCAGAGCCTGACCGACGTGGTCGGCGGACAGGTGGACTTCATGTTCACGGACCTGACCTCTGGCCTGCCCTTCGTGCAATCGGGCCAGTTGCGCGCGCTGGCCGTCTCCACCGCCGAGCGCAGCGCCATCGTGCCCGACCTGCCTTCGATGGCCGAAGCGGGCGTGCCAGACTTCGATTTGAACTCCTGGAACGGCTACTTCGGCCCCGCAGGCATGCCGCCCGAGATCGTGGCCAAGCTGAATGCGGCCATCAACCAGATCGTGGCAAAGCCCGACGTGAAAAAGCGCCTGGCGGGACTGGGGTTTGACGCCTTCTCGAGCACGCCCGAAGCCTTCGCGCAGTTTGTCGGCGAACAGCGCGACCTGTGGGGCAAGTTGATCCGTGACGCGGGGATCGAGCAGCAATGATCGACCAGCCCCTGCCTGAAACGCCGGTTGCCGGGCCGCTGGCCGGCGTGCGCATCCTGGATCTGAGCTCGGTGGTGATGGGGCCGTACGCAACCCAGGTCCTGGCGGACCTGGGCGCGGACGTCATCAAGGTGGAGTCGCCGGCGGGGGACAACATGCGGGCCGTCGGCCCCATGCGCAACCCCGGCATGGGGCATCTCTACCTGCACCTGAACCGCAACAAGCGCTCGATCGTGCTGGACTTGAAGACGCCCGAAGGCCTGGAAGCCTGCCTGAAACTGGCCGAAAGCTGCGACGCCCTGCTCTACAACATCCGCCCCCAGGCGATGGCGCGGCTGGGCCTGTCGTACGAAGCGGTCACGGCACGCAATCCGCGCATCGTCTACGTGGGCGCCTATGGGTTCGGCGAGGCGGGCCCCTATGCCGGCCGCCCCGCCTACGACGACCTGATCCAGGGGCAGACCGGCATTGCCGCGCTGTCCGCGCAGCAAAGCGGCGACGTGCCGCGCTACGCGCCGCTGACCCTGGCGGATCGGGCGGTGGGCCTGCACGTCGGCATTGCGCTGGTGTCCGCGGTGCTGAGCGCCCGGACGCTGGGCCGCGGACAGCCGGTGGAGATCCCCATGTTCGAGGGCATGGCGCACATGGTGCTGGGCGACCACCTGGGCGGCTCGACGTTCGAGCCGCCGATGGGACCCACCGGCTACGCGCGCCTCTTGGCGCCGCATCGCCGGCCGTACGCGACAGCGGACGGCTACATCTGCCTGCTGATCTACAACGACAAGCACTGGCGCAACTTCTTTGAACTGATCGGGCGGCCGGAGCTGTCGCAGGACCCGCGTTTCAGCACCCATGGCGCCCGCGCCGCGCACATCAGCGAGGTCTATGCCTTCGTGGCCGAGGTGATCGCCACCCGTCCCAGCGACGACTGGCTGCGCGAGCTGGCGCGCGCCGACATTCCGGCCTCGCAGCTCTACACCATCGACGGCCTGATCCAGGACAAGCACCTGACCGCGACCGGTTTCATCCAGGAAATGGACCACCCCTCGGAAGGCCGCATCCGCACCACCGGGACGCTCGGCCGCTACGCCGGCACGCCGACCTCGATACGCCGCCCCGCCCCGCGGCTGGGCGAGCACAGCCGCGAGGTGCTTGCCGAAGCGGGCTATGGACAGGAACAGATCGACGCCATGCTTGCCCGTGGCATTACCCAGGACGGAAACAACGATGGACTTTGAATTCACCCCGGAACAACTGGCGTTGCGCGACGCCGTATCCCGCATCTGCGAACGCTATCCCGACGAATACTGGCTGGAACGCGACCGTGAAGGCGGCTTTCCGGAACCGCTGCACGCCGACCTGGCGCGCGACGGCTGGCTGGGCATCGCCATGCCGCAGGAATATGGCGGCGCGGGCCTGGGCATGACCGAAGCCGCGCTGATGATGCAGACCATCGCGGCGTCGGGGGCCGGCTTCACGGGCGCCTCGGCCGTCCACATGAACATCTTCGGGCTGAATCCGGTGGTGGTGTTTGGCACCGACGAGCAGCGCGGCCGCTGGCTTGAACCGCTGATCGCCGGCCGGGAAAAAGCCTGCTTTGCGGTCACCGAGCCCGACGCCGGGCTGGACACGACCAAGCTGAGCACCCGCGCCGTGCGCCAGGGCGACGAATACATCGTGCATGGCCGCAAGATCTGGATTTCGACCGCGCAGGTGGCCAGCAAGATGTTGCTGCTGGCGCGCACCACCCCGCTGTCCGAGGTGGAAAAGCCCACGCAGGGCCTGTCGCTCTTCTACACCGACCTGGACCGCGAAAAGATCGAGGTTCGGGAGATCGAGAAGATGGGCCGCAAGGCCGTGGATTCGAACATGCTGTTCATCGACGGCCTGCGGATTCCGGTCGCCGACCGCATCGGCGAGGAAGGCCGTGGCTTTGAATACATCCTGCACGGCCTGAACCCCGAGCGCATCCTGATCGCCGCCGAAGCGGTGGGGATCGGGCGCGCCGCGCTGGACCGGGCCGTCAAGTACGCGGGCGAACGCACCGTGTTCGGCCGCCCCATCGGCAAGAACCAGGGCATCCAGCATCCGCTCGCCCAAGCATGGATGCAACTGGAGGCCGCGGACCTGATGGTGTTCAAGGCAGCCAGCCTGTACGACGCGGGCAAGCCGTGCGGCCCCGCCGCCAATTCGGCAAAGTACCTGGCGGCCGAGGCCGGCTACAACGCCTGCCAGACGGCAGTGATGACGCTGGGCGGGATGGGGTATGCCAAGGAGTACCACGTGGAGCGGCTGCTGCGCGAAAGCTTCATCCCGCGCATCGCGCCGGTCAGCCCGCAGCTCATCATGTGCTTCATCGCGGAAAAGGTGCTGGGGCTGCCCAAGTCGTATTGAGCGGACGGCGGCAGGCGCGGGTCAGGCCTGCTGCTCCAGTCCCGTGCAGGCCGCCCGCAGGATGCGGGCGTAGGTTTCCTGTTCTGGCTCGATCCGGTAGATCGGGCCGCCCACCGAAATGGCGTAGTGTTCGCCGGACAGCGTGACCGGCCAGGCAATCGCGCCCACGTCGGCAATGGACTCGCCGCTGTTCATGAACCACCCCCGCTGCCGCGCGGCGTCCAGATCCGCCAGCAGCGCCTCGCGGGTGACGAGGGTCCGATCGTTGTAGCGGGTCATCGGGATGTCCGCCAGCAAGGCGTCACGGGCCGGTTCGTCCAGCAGCGACAGCAACGCCTTTCCCAGCGAATTTGCGTGAACATCCTTGAACTCGCCTGCAACAGGCGCGTATCGGATCGTATGCGGCGAATCCAGAACATCCAGATAGACAACGCGGCCATCCGGCGACAGCTTGGCAAAGACCACGGTTTCGCGGGTGGCGTCCCTTAGTTCGACAAGACTGGGATAGACGCGATCCAGAACGGGATCAGCCCGGGCGATGCGCTGGGCCATGGCGAGCAGCCGGCCTGTCGGGTAATAGCCCTGGCGGCGGCCCGTTTCATAGAGGTAGCCCAGGCTGGTCAGCGTGCGGATCAGCGCCAGGCAGCTGGACACGGGCACATCGAGCAACCGGGCCAATTCCGACAAGGGCAGCGCGCGTTTCTCGCGGGCGAAGGTTTCGATGATTTCGATAACTCGCAACGCCGTCTTGACACTCATTGCCCGATCCAGACTCTTAGCACGTGAACCATCCATTTGCGCAAGGCTAAAGTTCCCTGCGAGGGTGCCGTTATGGTAACTGAGAATTTCCTGAAAACAGCGCGTTCTCCGAGACGCCCCCCTCGCCGTTGGAGTGATCATGGCCGTAACCCCGTTAGCCCCCGCAGCGTTCGCGTCGTTACCGGTTTCGACCGTTATCGCCACGCCCGACCCTGCTGCCACCGCCACGCCGGCGCCCGCGACCACCGACAGCAGCGCCTCCGGCGGCGCCACGTCCGACCAGGCGAATTCGCAAAAAATGCCCCTGGATAAGGCGCTGGATGAGATCAACGAACAGATGAAGGCCTGGTCGACCCAGCTTCAGTTCGAAATCGACCCGAATGTGCACCAGGTGGTGGTGTCGGTGATCGATGCGGAGTCGGGAGACGTCCTGCGCACCATCCCCAGCGAAGCGGTGCTGAAGATCGCCAAGATGATCGTGAACATGCAAGGGAACGGTATCAAGACGTCGGCCTGATCCGGCACTTAAAACACCGTTCGCCAAGATTGACGCGCGGCCCGGTGAGAGAACCGCCGAATTAGGCCCGCCTTATGCCTTTACCCGGCCAATAGCCGGGATCACATTTTTGTCAGAATTGCATCGCTAGGAAGGAATTTCACATGGCCACCATTACCAACCTCGGTTCGAATTCAGGCTTGCCCCTCGAGGACATCCTCTCGAAGCTGGAAGCCGCCGAGGAAAAGAGGCTGCAGCAGTACACCGTACGGCAGACCAGCTTCGAGACCCGCGTTACGGCGTTCGGCCAGCTCAAGAGCGCCGTGGAAGCCGTGCAGAAGGCTGCCGCCGCGCTCGGCAAGCCCGAGACGCTGGGCGCCGTGAAAGGCAGCGTGACCGGCGGCGACGCCCTCACCGCGACCGTGGCTGCCGAAGGCGCCGTGGCCGGCGAGTACACGATCAACGTGAAGAACGTTGCCACTTCCCAGACCCTGCAATCGGGTGCGGTTGCGGACCGCAAGGCGTCCAACGGCGACACGGGTTCGTTTGAGGTCGAACTGGCCAATGGCAAGAAGAAAACTGTCGACCTGAAAGGCGACACGTCGCTCAACGGCATCGTCAAAGCCATCAATGCGGACGATACGCTGGGCGTGCGTGCCACCGTCATCACCGACGGCGATGGACCGGATGCCAAGAGCTATCTGATGCTGTCCGCGAAAGACACCGGCGTCCAGGCTTCCGTGAAGTCCATTACCGTGACGGGTGACGACCAGCTCAAGAACATCCTTAGCTATAGCAGCACCGATGCAGCCAATAGCAAGATGACGGCCACGGCCGCCGTCGACGCTGAAATCGACATCAACGGCATCACGATCAAGAGCGGCACGAACAACATTTCGACCGCCATCGACGGCGTCACGCTCAACCTGTCCTCGAAAACGGAAGACGGCAAGCCGATCAAGCTGAAGCTGGAAAGCGACCCCTCGGTGGCCAGCAAGGCCATCCAGAGCTTCGTCACCGCCTACAACACGCTGCAGACGACGATCAAGAACCTGACAGCCTTCGACGCCGCCGCCGCCACCAATCAGCCGCTGACCGGCGACGGCACGACGCGCGCCATCCAGTCGTCCCTGGCGGGTGCGCTGCAGGTGCTGTCGGGCGAAGGCTCCCTGCGTTCGCTGGCCGACCTGGGCATCACGACCAACCCGCAGACGCGCCAGCTCACGCTGGACCAGACCAAGCTGGACAAGGCACTGTCCACGAACGGCGCCGACGTCTCGCGCTTGCTGACCGGCACGAACGGCCTGGCCGCCAATTTCGAAAAGGCCACGAAGGACATCCTGAGCGACACCGGTTCGATCAAGACCAAGACCGACGGCCTGGCCAAATCGATCGCCACCGTGAAAGACCAGTACACGCGCGCCAAGGCAGCCGGTGAAGCCCAGCTCGAGCTGATGCGCGCCCAGTTCGTCCAATTGGACAAATTCGTTGCGCAGCAATCGGTCACGGCCAACTATCTGACGCAGCAATTCGCGGCCATGAACAAGTCGTCGAAGTGATAACCGAGAAGATGCATTAAATGACGTACGCCGCGCGCCGCCCCACAGGCTCATACTCTGTCCGCTCCTACGCCGATATCGGCTTGGAGACCCAAGTGATGAGCGCCACGCCGGAAAGGCTGATCACCCTGCTTTACCAGGGTGCGCGCGCGGCAATCGGACAAGCGCGCCTGCACATGCAGGAAGGTCGCGTCGCCGAACGCGGGACAGCTATCACCAAGGCAATCAAGATCGTCGACGAGGGCCTGAAGATGGGCCTGAACATGGAAGCCGGCGGCGACATCGCCGCCAACCTGAGCCGGTTGTACGACTACATCGTCCGCACGCTGCTCATGGCAAACCTTAAAGCGGACGTCGAGCAGCTCGACATCGCAGACCGCCTGCTGGCGGACCTTTCCGACGCCTGGCAGACCTCCATCGATCGGCCTGCCCCGGACGCAACGCTTTGATGGCCCCCACAACGACTATTGCCAGCCATCGCTCGCCCGAGATTTCTATGACGTCGCTCACCCAGTACTCCGCCATCCTGGAACAGTATCAGGAGATCGCCCAATCAACGGGCGAGATGTTGACGGCCGCCCAGGCCGGCGACTGGGACACCGCGCTTGTGCACGGTCAGCTCTACTGTGAACAGGTCGAACGCCTGCGGCATGCCGAGCCGTCCAGTCCGCTGGACGAGGCCGGCCGCAGCATGAAATACGACCTGCTTGTGCGCATTCTTGAAAACGATGCCATGACGCGTGATCTGGCGCTGCCCCAGTTGGCGCGGCTGGGCGAACTTCTGGGACGCATGAAGCGCCAGCAGACCCTGCTGTCGGCCTACGGCAACCAGGCGTCTGACCAATGAGCATCGGTCCCGCCGCGCTTGGCAATGTCCTGGTGCAGCGGTTGGACGCCGTGCTGGGCACGACGATGTCCGCCGCGAACGCCAACCAGATTTCCGGCGCGCGGCCGGACGCGGTCAGCCAGCCTGGCAGCCCGGAGAAGGCCGGGCCGTCGGACGGCTCCGCGCGCGATACCCGGCAAGGCATACAGACTGGCGGCGCCCGAGGCGACCGCCAGAATACTGTTGTCGACCCCAAAACCGCCGCTGCGCTGGCGCTGGCCGCGCGCGGCCTGGTCACCAGCAGCGACACCACGGCCTCGGCGCCGACCACGTTGGGCACGACCGCGCGCACCATCCTTGCCCTGCTCGCGCAGTACCCCGAAGCGGCCCCGGCCGTGCAGGGACGCGCGCCGCTGTGGAGCGCCGACGCGCAGGGCGGACAGCAGGCGGGCGGTGCGGCTCCCGGCGGCCAACCCGCCCCGGCCCAATCGGGTCAGCCCGCGCAGGCAGGTCAGCCCGGCCAGCCCGCCGCGTCGACGACCACCCCGCTTCCGGCTTCGACCACCCTGCCGGCTGGCGCCCCTGCCGCCGCGCCGTCGGCCACCGCAACCGCAGACGCCGCCAACGCCAAGCCGGGCGCCGGGCACGCGGCGGGCCAGGCCGGTGGCGCGAAAGGGGCCGAAGCCGCAACGCATGCCTCGCTGGCCGCAGGCGGCCCGTCCGCCCGCGCGCTGGGCCAGGCGTTGCGCACTGCCCTGCAGACCAGCGGGCTCTTTTACGAATCGCACCTGACCGACATGGTCTTCGGTCGCAAGAACCCGGCCACACTGGAAAGCGAACCCCAGGCCAGGATGTCGCGCGACACCGCCGCGCACGCCAGCACCCAGGCACGCAGCCGCGGCGAAGCCGCCGGCGCCGGCCGCTCCGGCGCCGGCGCGGATGCACCCTCGGCCTCGGGAACGTCGTCTTCATCATCCACGCCCGGCGCGCCGATCACCGGCATCCATCAGGATCTGACCGTGCTGGTGCGCCAGCAACTGGACGTGCTGGCCAACCAGACTTTGAACTGGCAAGGCGAAGCCTGGCCCGGCACCCCGATGGAGTGGGAAGTCGAGCGCGACCCGTACGGCGAGGACCGCGAATCGGCCGTGCCGACCTGGGCCACGCGCGTGAAGCTGGACCTGCCGCGCCTGGGCCTGGTCGACGCCCGCCTGAACCTGGCCGGAGACCAGATCGTGCTGCAGCTGATTGCGCCGCACAGCGCGGCCGAGATCAACGATTCGTCGGACATGCTACGCTCGCGCCTGTTGGCCGCCGGGCTGACCCTGAGCAATCTGACCGTGAACGTGGTTGAACCCCGTCTCGTCATCCCCAACGATTTCTGATGAACACCCCTCCCTCCCCCGCGGACGCCGGCCCGAACGCCAACCGCAACGCGGCGGTCGCCATCTCGTACGACGAAAGCGACGGCGCGCCGCGCGTGGTCGCCAAGGGCTATGGCCAGCTGGCGGACACGATTGTCCGGGCGGCCGAGGAAAACGGGCTGTACGTGCACGAATCGCGCGAACTGGTTGGACTGCTCATGCAGGTCGACCTGGATGCACATATTCCTCCCCAACTCTATGTCGCGGTGGCAGAATTGCTCGCCTGGCTGTACCGCCTGGAATCGCGCGACATCCCCCAGGCCGCGCGGCCCGAAATCTCTACCTAAGGACGATCACCGTGTTGGATGCCGCCGATCCGGAATTCCTGCTGACCCGGCCGGAAGACATGCGCTCAGCGCTCTTCGAGCTGACGCACCCCGACAGCCACATCCTGGTGCGCGACGCCGCGGACCGGGAGATCGCCGTGCTGATCCTGGGGGCCGACAAGCAGACCCGCCAGTTCTTCTGGCGGCCGCGCGACTACGACGGCGCGGACTTTGAACAGTCCGACAGCATGGGGCTGCTCAGCGGCACGACCTTCCACTTCAATGCCACTGCCTATGGCGGCGTGCAGATCCGCTTCCGCATCCAGCGCCCCGAAGTCATCCATTTCGATGACGGCAGCGCGGCGCTGATGTCGCCCTTTCCCGATCGTCTTGCCCGCATCCAGCGCCGCAAGATGTTCCGCGCCTCGATGATCTCCAGCGCCAGCCGCTGTCTGGCCACGTGGCAACCGGCGCCCGCGGACAAGCCCGTGGGCTTTACCGTGCGCGACATCTCGGTGGACGGCGTGGGCTTGCGCGTGGGCCTGGCGGTGGGCGAACTGCCCGAGCGCGGCGCGGTGATGGAAGACGTTGAGCTGGATTTCGGCGAACTCGGCAAACTGAGCGCCGACCTGGAAGTGCGCAACATCTATCCGGTATCGGGGCAGCCGATGGCCTCGGCCGAAGGCAGCAGCGACGGCGAAGCGCCCAAGCACGTGTCGCTGACGGGCGAGCCGCCGGTCAGCCATGTGGGCGCGCTGTTCATGAACCTGAACGCGCGCCAGGAGAACTGGCTGCAGCAAGTGGTGTGGCGCCTGGAGAAAGGCGCGCAGCGCAACTGACGGCGCGCTGCCGGAAGGCGCAACCCAAAGGACGCGACTGAAACGCAAAAGGCCTTCCCGCGGGAAGGCCTTTGTACAAGTCGTGGGTCTTACACGGCCATCGACGAGATTTCCTTGTAGGCCGCCACCAGCTTGTTGCGCACCTGGACCGCCGTCTGGAAGCCGAGGCTCGCCTTCTGCAGGTCGATCATGACGTCGTTCAAGGAAATATCGGGAGCGCCCAGCTCGAAGGCCTTGGCCTGATTGCTGGCCGCGTTCTGCGCGGCGGTCACGCGACGGATGGAGCGCTGCAGTTCCGCGGCAAAACCGTCGGGTTGCGCCACGGCGTCGCCGGCGCCCAGATTACCGGTCTCCGCCTTGCTCACGACCGCGCGCATCTGCTGGAGCATGCCTTCGATGCCGGACAAGCCTGATACAGCCATTACCTATTCCTTGCTGGTGGGGGATTACGCCAAAGTGCACACGCAGCGTAACGCCGATCGGACCGGTCCATAGCCGACAAGAACCGCCAAAAAACCCGACATTTCAACGAATGCGGACACCCCTTGCCGGGGATACGGCCCCGCTTTGCGCCTCGTCATCGACATAGGGCTTAAGTAACGCCAAAAAACGGCTGTTTTCATCGATTGGGATTGCTGTCTCAGGGGCAATAATCCACGCTCTCCCCAGACCAGAAGCACGTTGCATGTGTAATCGGCCCTACCCAGACATGAAGTCATTTTCCCTGCTCCGCGAAGCCAGCGGGAGCCGTCAATGAATCAGCAGGCTACCCTGAGCTCGTCGCTTCTGGCCAAGTTCCCCGTGCTGGAACGGGTCCGTGCGCTTCCCAAGCCCGTCCTGATCGGCGCCGCCGCAGCCCTCGTCGCGGTGATCGTCGCCGTGGCTATGTGGAGCAGCGAACCGAAATACAAGGTGCTGTTCTCGAACCTGGACGACCGCGATGGCGGCGCCATCGTGACCGCCCTGGGCTCGATGAACGTGCCCTACCGCTACAACGAAAACGGCACTGCGCTGCTCGTGCCGGCCGACCGCGTCTATGACGCCCGGCTGCAGCTTGCGTCGCAAGGCCTGCCGCGCGGCGGTTCCGTCGGCTTCGAGCTGATGGACAACGCCCGCTTCGGCGCCAGCCAGTTTGCCGAACAGATCAACTACCAGCGCGGTCTGGAGGGCGAGCTGGCCCGTTCGATCGAAGCCATGCACACCGTGCAGCACGCCCGCGTCCACCTGGCCATGCCGCGCCAGTCGCTGTTCGTGCGCGAGCGCCAGGCGCCCACCGCCTCCGTGCTGCTGAACCTGTACCCGGGCCGCAGCCTGAGCGACGCCCAGGTCTCCGCGATCTCGTGGCTGGTGGCTTCCAGCGTGCCGGAACTGACCGCCGAAAGCGTGTCCATCGTCGACCAGAACGGCCGCCTGCTGTCCTCCCCGTTGGGTGAAGGCCGCGGCATGGACGCCGATCAGCTTCGCTTCGTGCGCGAGATCGAGCAGCGTACCGTCGAACGCATCCTCACCATCCTGAATCCCCTGGTCGGCCCCGGCAACGTGCACGCCCAGGCCACGGCAGACGTCGACTTCTCGCGCCGCGAGGAAACGTCCGAGGTCTATCGTCCCAACCAGGAACCTGGCCAGGCCGCCGTGCGCAGCCAGCAGACCAGCGATTCCACGCAGCGCGGCGTCGGCCCCGCTCAGGGCGTGCCCGGCGCGCTGTCGAACCAGGCCCCCGCCAACGCGCAGGCGCCCATCGCCAATCCGCCGCAGCAACAGCCGCCGCGTCCCGGCCAGCCGCCGCAGGCCAACGCGCAGCAGCAGCAACAACAACAGCAGCAGACCGGCACCCAGGCTGCCGCCGCCAACCTGAACGAACGCCGTGACGCGACGACGAACTACGAAGTCGACCGCACCATCAGCCACATCAAGCAGCCGACGGGCAACCTCAAGCGCATGTCGGTGGCCGTGGTCGTGAACTACGTGCGCGACAAGGACGGCGAACTGCAGGCCCTGCCGCCCGAGGAACTGAACAAGCTGACCAACCTGGTGCGCGAAGCCATGGGCTATTCCGAAGGCCGCGGCGACTCGCTCAACCTGGTCAACAGCCAGTTCAACGACGGCCCGCCGCCGCTGCCGATGTGGCGCGATCCGGAAATGATCTCGCTGTTCAAGACGATCCTGCTCTGGCTGGTCGGTGGCGTCCTGGCCCTGTGGCTGTACCGCAAGATTCGCCGCTCGGTCACAGAGTACCTGTACCCGCCGGTGGATCCGGAGCAGGCCGAAGCCGAGCGCGCCGAAGCCGCCCGCGAAGCGCAGGACCTGGCCCGCGCCAAGGAAACCGACCGCTATCAGGACAACCTTGAGCGCGCACGCACCATGGCCAACAAGGATCCGCGCGCTGTCGCGATGGTCCTGCGCACCTGGATGACCAAAGATGAAAAATGATTCCCTGCCGATGGACGGCATGACGCGCAGCGCCGTCCTGATGATGTCGCTGGGCGAAGACGCCGCGGCTGAAGTGTTCAAGTACCTGAGCGCCCGAGAAGTCCAGCAGGTCGGCGCCGCGATGGCCAGCCTGAAACAGGTCACGCGCAACGACGTCGCCGTCGTGCTGGAGGAGTTCCGCCTGGAAGCCGACCAGTTCATGGCCGTGACGCTGGGCTCGGACGACTACATCCGCAGCGTGCTGACCAAGGCGCTGGGCAGCGATCGCGCCGCCGGCCTGATCGAAGACATTCTGGAAGCCGGCGACGGCGGCAGCGGCATCGATGCGCTGAACTGGCTGGATCCGAACACCGTGGCCGAACTGATCGGCGACGAGCACCCGCAGATCATCGCGACCATCCTGGTTCACCTGGAGCGCGACCGCGCGGCCGGCGTGCTGGCCCTGCTGACCGACCGCCTGCGCAACGACGTGATGCTGCGTATCGCCACGTTCGGCGGCGTGCAGCCGGCGGCGCTATCCGAGCTGACGGAAGTGCTGAATTCCGTGCTGGCCGGCCAGGGCGCCAAGCGCAGCAAGATGGGCGGCGTGCGCACCGCGGCCGAAATCCTGAACATGATGAACTCGACGCAGGAAGAGACCGTGGTCGCCAGCCTGCGCGAACGCGACAACGACCTGGCGCAGAAGATCATCGACGAGATGTTCGTCTTCGACAACCTGCTCGACGTCGAGGACCGCGCCATCCAGCTCATCCTCAAGGAAATCGACAACGACACGCTCATGGTCGCGCTCAAGGGCGCCCAGGAAGAGCTGCGCGCCAAGTTCCTGCGCAACATGTCCAGCCGTGCGGCCGAAATGCTGCGCGAGGACCTGGAAGCCCAGGGCCCGATCCGCATGTCGAAGGTCGAGACCGAACAGAAGAAGATCCTGCAGATCGCGCGCCGCCTGGCGGAAAGCGGCCAGATCGTGCTGGGCAATTCCGGAGACGACGCGTATGTCTGAAGCGGACAACGGCGCGGCGACGCTCATCTCGCGCAGCGCCGCCTGGCGTCGCTGGCAGATGCTGTCGTTCGACGAGCCGGCGCCCGTCGAAGTCGAACCCGAGCCCGAACCCGATCCGGGTCCCGATCCTGCCGTGGTGATGGCGCAGTTGCGCGCCCAGGCCATCGCGGAAGGTCACGAAGAAGGCTTGGGGCGCGGTCACGCCGCGGGCATGGAAGCCGGCCAGCAGGCGGGCTACGAGGCCGGCCTTGCCGCCGGCCGCGAAGCCGGTCATGCGGAAGGCCTGGCCCAGGGCCGCGAACAGGGCGCCGCCGAAGCGCAACGCCTGCACACGCTGGTCGAAGCCTGCGCGGTGTCGATTGGCGCGCTGGAAGAAAAGATGGGCCAGAGCCTCTTGACGCTGGCCCTGGACATCGCCCAGCAAGTGGTCCGCACCACCCTCGCGGAACAGCCCGAGACAGTGGTGAACGCGGTTCGCGACGTTCTGCACATCAATCCGACGGCCGGCGGCCAGATGCGCCTGTGGGCCAATCCGGAGGATATCGAACTGATCCGCCTGCACCTGGCCGACGAACTGAAAGAAGGCCATTGGCGCGTGCTGGCCGATGAATCCATCCTGCGCGGCGGCTGCCGCGCCGAGACGCCTTTCGGCGACATCGACGCCACCCTGCAGACCCGCTGGCGCCGCGTGGCCGCCTCGCTCGGCCGCAACGCAACCTGGGAGGAGCCGGTGTGAACGGCAATCCGGCCTCCGAGCAATCCGGCCAGGCGCCCCTCGCGGGCGCCGCAGCCGCTTCCGCGGCGGCCAAGCCGACCGCGCCCGTGCTCGACCGCTGGCAGACGCAGCTTGAGATCGGCTCGATCCGCGCGGCGTCCACCGATCCGTGGCTGGTCAGCGGCAAGATCACGCGGGCCACGGGCCTGGTGCTGCACGCCACCGGCCTGCGCCTGCCCGTCGGCGCCGCCGCCCGCATCGAGATCGCGCGCGGCCACGACCATTGGGCCGACGCCGAAGTCGTGGGCTTTGACGGCCACACGCTGTACCTGATGCCGCAGGCCGATATTTCCGGCCTGCCGCCCGGCGCACGCGTCGTGCCCGGCGAACCGCCCGTGCAGCGCCAGATTCCGCTGCCGCGCAAGGCCGAACTGAACGGCAACGCCAAGCCGCAACTTGGCCGCCATCTGCCGGTCGGCAACGCCCTGCTCGGCCGCGTGCTGGACGGCGCGGGCCGTCCGCTCGACGGCCTGGGTCCGCTGACTGGCGCCGAACTGGCGCCCCTGTCTGCCCAACCGATCAACCCGCTGTCGCGCGCTCCCATCGATACGGTGCTGGACACCGGCGTGCGCGCCATCAACGGTCTGCTGACCGTCGGCCGCGGCCAGCGCATGGGTTTGTTCGCAGGGTCCGGCGTGGGTAAATCGGTGCTGCTGGGCATGATGGCCCGCTACACCAAGGCCGACGTCATCGTCGTCGGACTGATCGGCGAGCGGGGCCGCGAAGTCAAGGAATTCATCGAGCACAACCTGGGTCCCGAAGGCCTGGCGCGCTCGGTCGTGGTGGCAGCACCAGCTGACGTGTCGGCGCTGCTGCGCCTGCAGGGCGCCGCCTATGCGACGCGCCTGGCCGAGCATTTCCGCGACCAGGGCCTGGACGTGCTGCTGATCATGGACTCGCTGACCCGCTACGCAATGGCGCAACGGGAAATCGCGCTGGCCATCGGCGAACCGCCCGCCACCAAAGGCTATCCGCCGTCGGTGTTTGCCAAGCTGCCCACGCTGGTGGAACGCGCGGGCATGGGCGCGCCCGGTCCGTCCGGCAAGGCCGGGTCCATCACGGCGTTCTATACCGTGCTGGCCGAAGGCGACGACCAGCAGGACCCGATCGCCGACTCGGCGCGCGCCATTCTGGACGGTCACGTCGTGCTGTCGCGGCACCTGGCCGAATCGGGTCACTACCCCGCCATCGACATCGAAGCGTCGATCTCGCGGGCAATGACTTCGCTCATCACGCCGCAGCAGTTCTCGATCGTGCGCCGCTTCAAGCAAAGCCTGTCGCGCTACCAGCGCAATCGCGACCTCATCGCCGTCGGCGCCTACGCCGCCGGCAACGACCCGCAGCTGGACGACGCCATCGCGCGCTACCCGCGCCTGGAAGCCTTCCTGCAGCAGGACATCGGCGAGAACGTCGGCTACGAAGACGCCGTCAATCAATTGCGAGCCAGTTTCGAATCACGGGACACCTATGCCTAGCCAACTGCCTCTGGACATGCTGATCAACCTGGCCAAGGAGAGCACGGACGAAGCCGCGCGCCTGCTGGGCCGGCTGACCGCCGAACGCAGCAATGCGCAGCGCCAGCTTTCCATGCTGCACGACTACCGCCAGGACTACCTCGAGCGCCTTCAGACGGCGATGACGAGCGGCATGGCGGCCAGCGACTGCCACAACTATCAGCGCTTCATCGGCACGCTGGACGACGCGATCGGCCAGCAGCAAGGCGTGTTGCGCCAGGCCGAGGAAAACCTGTCCAAGGGCCAGCTCTACTGGCAGCAGGAAAAGCGCAAGCTCAACTCCTACGATGCCCTGGCGCAGCGCGAGCAGCGCGCCCAGGCCCTCGTGGAATCGCGCCGCGAACAGCGCGCCAACGACGAATACTCCGCCCGCCTGGTCCAGCGCCAGGCCAGCGGCATGCATTAAGCAGTTCCTCACAGGAAGCCCCAGATGACCGCTCCCCTGCCCTTGACCTTGCTCGCACCGGCCGCCCCGACGTCGCCCAACGGCGCGCTCGGCGCCAAACCGGCTGCCGCGGACAAGAAAGATAAAGGCCCCTCGTTTTCGGACGTGCTGGCGCAAAAGCGTCCGGCGCAGCAGCAGCCCAGCCAGTCCGCCGACGCACGTCCCGCGAATGGCAACAGCAAGACGCCGTCCAAGGACGGCAAAGCCAGCGATCCGGCCAGCACGGCCGAAGGCGCAGCCGCCGGCGCCATCAATGATGCGGTGCAGACCGCCGCCCAGGCCGAAGCCGGCGCGCTCGCCGTCGCCGCGCAGCAGCCGGTGGCCGCCTCTGACCTGCCGCAACAGGCACTGGAGATTGCGGCCCAGGCCGCCGAGCAGGTGCAGCTCGCGCGCGGCAATGCCGCTGCCACCGCCACCGCCATGAATCAGGGCGCCGCCGTGCTGACGGCCGCGCTGAACGCCGCCGACACGCTGGTGCCGCAGGCCGCTCAGCAGACACCGGCAGCCGCGACCGCCGGTCAAGCGCAGGCTGCCGCCGCGCAGATCGCCCGCGAAGCGCAAGCCGCGCTGCCGGTCGTCACTGCCGCCGTCAAGCCGGGCTCCGCGCCGGTTGCCCAGGCGCCCGTCGACGCCAAGGCAACGGTCAAGGCCGACGCCCCGAAGGCCGCCCTGGCCCTGCCGCTGCCGCGCGTCGCGCGCGACGTGCCCGCCGACCAGAAGGAAGCCGCTCCGGCGCTGCCCGCCCACGTTGCCGACGAAGAGCAGCCCGACCTGCTGGCCGGCTCGGCCCCGCAATTCCAGGCGCCGCAGCATGGCGCCAATCCGCAGGAAGCGCTGGCCCACGCGCTGGCCGCCGCCACGCAACGCCAGGCGCTGCCGGTCGTCAACCAGGCCGCCATCGCGCAGCCCATCGTTCCCGTCGTCATGCAAGTGGCCACGCCGGTCGGCGCCACGCACTGGGGCACCGAACTTGGCCAGCAGATGGTCATGATGAGCAACAACGTGCGCCAGGGCATGCAGACCGCCGAACTGCGGCTGGATCCGCCGGACCTCGGTCCGCTGCGCGTCAGCCTGAACCTGGCGGACGGCGTGGCTAGCGCCTCGTTCGTGTCGGCGCATGCGTCGGTACGCCAGGCGATCGAAGTCGCCATTCCGCAGTTGCAGCAGGCGCTTGCCCAGGCCGGCATCTCGCTGGGCCAGACCAGCGTCGGTGAACAAGCCGCGCAGCAGGAATTCGCGCAACAGAACGGCAATGGCTCGCAGCGTCAGCAAGGCGGCGGCGTCGCCGTGGCGGACAGCGGGGCAGATGCCGCGCAGCCCGCAGTGACGGCGTCGCGCAACGCCAACGCATTGGTCGACACGTTCGCGTAATGATCCGGCGGCCCGTGTCCGGCAACGGATGCGGGCAGTGCAGCAATAGCTTGAGATACGCGGCTTTCGCCCTGTTTTTCGCCTCCAAGCGGCGGCATGAATTCGGGCAGAATGCTTTCATCCACTAAGAATCCGTTTTCACCAGCGGCAAACACGCATCGAACTCCAGATGGCGACAATCAAACCCATTCCCGCGCCAGCGCGCGACGCGAAGTCCTCCGGCGGCATTGGCCGCATCCTTCGGCCGCTGCTGGCGATCCTGGTGCTGCTGCTGGTTGCCGCGGCCAGCGCCGGCGCGACCTGGTTCATCACGCAGCGTCTGCAGCAACCGCAAGGCGGCGCTCCGGTGCAGCTTGGCGTGGGCCAGGTGCCTGGCGGCCAACCCGGCCAGCCGGGTCAGCCCGGCCAGGCCGGCGGCGTGCAAGGCCAGCCCGGCCAAGGCCCGCAGGCCACGCCGACGACCTTCGTCGCGCCGTCTGCCACCCCGATCGCCGTGCCCGCGCCGATCTTCGTGCCGATCGAAGCCTTCACCGTCACGCTGCAGAACGCGGACACGGAACGCATCATGCACGTCGGCCTGACCCTGCGCGTGAGCGACGAACAGACCCGCACGCGCCTGGAAAAGTACATGCCCGAAGTGCGCAGCCGCATCCTGATGGTGCTGTCGTCGCAATCGCCCACCGCGGTGCAGACGCAGCAAGGCAAGACCGACATGATCACGGCCATCAAGCAGGCGGTGAACCGCCCCTTCTCGCCCCTGCCTGACGGCCAGTACGTGACCGACGTGCTGTTCACGGCGTTCGTGGTGCAATAAGCATGGCCTACGAGGCATTTCTTTCGCAGGACGAAGTCGATGCGCTGCTAGCCGGCGTCACCGGCGAGAGCGATAGTAAAAAGGAATCCGACGGCCAGAACGGCGGTGCGCGTGCCTACGACCTGAGCTCGCCAGAGCGTGTCGTGCGCCGCCGCATGCAGACGCTGGAGCTCATCAACGAGCGGTTTGCGCGCAACATGCGCAACGTGCTGCTGAACTTCATGCGCCGCAGCGCCGACATCACCGTCGGCTCGATCAAGATCCAGAAGTACGCGGACTTCGAACGCAACCTGCCGGTTCCCAGCAATCTGAACATGATTCAGATGAAGCCGCTGCGCGGCACGGCGCTTTTTACGTACGACCCGAACCTGGTGTTCCTAGTCATCGACAGCCTGTTCGGCGGCGATGGCCGCTACCACACGCGCGTCGAAGGCCGGGACTTCACCACCACCGAACAGCGCATCATCCGGCGCCTGCTCAACCTGACCTTGGAAAGCTACGGCAAGTCCTGGGATCCCGTCTACCCGATCGAGTTCGAATACGTCCGCTCGGAGATGCACACCAAGTTCGCCAGCATTACCGGCAACAACGAAGTGGTGGTGGTCTCCTCGTTCCACATCGAGTTCGGCGCGACCGGCGGCGACCTGAACATCTGCCTGCCCTACTCCATGATCGAGCCGGTGCGCGATCTGCTGACGCGCCCGCTGCAGGAAACGACGCTCGAAGAAGTGGATCAGCGCTGGTCGCAGCAGCTTTCCCGCCAGGTGCGCAGCGCGGACATCGACGTGGTCGCGGAATTTGCCCGCATCCCGTCGTCGATCCGCGAACTGATGACCCTGAAGGTCGGCGACGTCCTTCCGGTCGACGTGCCTGAAACCGTCATCGCCCACGTCGACGGCGTGCCGCTGATGGAATGCGGCTACGGCGTCTTCAACGGCCAATACGCCCTGCGCGTACAAAACCTGTTTACCCACGATACAGAACCCAACGAGGCCTCTGACCATGACTGACAAGAACGAGCCCGGCACTGGCTCGTCCCCGGCCGACGACTGGGCCGACGCGCTCGCCGAACAATCCCGCGCCAACCCGCCCACGCAAGCCGACGGTCTGAAGCCACAGGACGACTGGGCCGCCGCGATGGCCGAACAGGCTGCCGCGCCCGCTGCGCCCGCTGCCGCGGCGCCCGCCGCCGCTCCTGCCCCGGCCACGGCGCCGGCCGCCACGGCCTCTGCCGCCGCGTCCGTGTTCAAGCCGCTGGCCGGCGCCACGTCTGGCCAAGGCACCGACATCGACCTGATCATGGACGTTCCCGTCCAGCTGACGGTTGAGCTTGGCCGCACCCGCCTGACCATCAAGAACCTGCTCCAGCTGGGCCAGGGCTCGGTGGTCGAACTGGACGGCCTGGCCGGCGAACCGATGGACATCTTCGTCAACGGCTACCTGATCGCCCAGGGCGAAGTCGTGGTCGTCGAAGAAAAGTACGGCATCCGCCTGACCGACATCATCACCCCGTCCGAGCGGATCAACCGCTTGAACAACCGTCGTTGACCCCTGGCGCCATGACCGAACCTGCCCTGCTGCGCGTCATCATCGGCCTTGTGCTGGTGGTGGCCGCCATCCTGGCCGCGGCGTGGCTTGCCAAGCGCGCCGGACTGGTCCAGCGCGGCGGCGGCAACGTGCTGCGCCAGGTTGCCAGCATGCCGGTCGGTCCGCGCCAAAGCGTCGTCGTCGTCGAGATCGAAGACACCTGGCTGGTGGTGGGCGTTGGCCCGAACCAGCTCACCACCCTGCATACCCTGCCCGCCGGCCAGTTGCCGGAGGGTTCGCCTCTGCCCTCGGCCGCCTTCGCGGCCAAGCTGGGCCAGGCACTCAAGCGCCGCTAGGGCTCAACGCCCCGGCGCGAATCAAGCGATACCCATGAGTTTGCCTACCCGCACGACTACCGCCCGCGCCGCCCAGCGCGCGCTGCCCATGCTGGCCGCCGCCGCGGTGCTGGGCCTGGCCTTTTTCCCGGCCGGCGTGGTGGCGCAGGCCACGCTGCCCGCGCTGACGGCCACGCCGGGCGCGAATGGCTCGCAGACCTACTCGCTCAGCATGCAGACCATGCTGCTGATGACGTCGCTGTCGTTCCTGCCGGCGGCGCTGCTGATGATGACGGGCTTCACGCGCATCATCATCGTGCTGGGCCTGTTGCGCAGCGCGATGGGCACGGCCATGTCGCCGCCCAACCACGTGCTGATCGGCCTGGCGCTGTTCCTGACCTTCTATACGATGTCGCCGGTGTTCGACAAGATCTACACCGACGCCTACAAGCCCTTGTCCGAAGGCACGATCCAGTTCGAGGCCGCGGTCGAACGCGCCGCGAATCCGCTGCGCACCTTCATGCTGCACCAGACGCGCGAGAACGACCTGGCGCTTTTTGCCAACCTGGCCAAGCAGCCCGCGCTGGAAGACCCCTCGCAGGTGCCGATGCGCATCCTGGTGCCGGCCTTCATCACCAGCGAACTGAAGACCGCCTTCCAGATCGGCTTCACGATCTTCATTCCCTTCCTCATCATCGACCTGGTGGTTGCCAGCGTCCTGATGGCGCTGGGCATGATGATGGTGCCGCCCGTCACCGTGGCGCTGCCCTTCAAGCTGATGCTGTTCGTACTGGCCGACGGCTGGAACCTGCTCATGGGCTCGCTGGCCCAGAGCTTTTACCAGTAACGCCGCAAGGAGATCGCCATGACCGCTGAAACCGTCATGACCATGACCTACCAGGCGATGAAGATCGTCCTGGCGATGGCCGGTCCCCTTCTGCTCGTCACGCTGGTCGTGGGTCTGGTCATCAGCATCTTCCAGGCCGCCACGCAGATCAACGAAATGACGTTGTCGTTCATTCCGAAGCTGCTGGCCATGTGCGGCGTGCTGGTGCTGCTGGGCCCCTGGCTGATCGGCGTCATGGTCGACTACATCCGGCAGCTCATCGGCCAGATCCCCATGCTGGTGTCCTGAGCGGCGCCGGCCGCCGGACACGGGTTACGACGCCATGTTCTCTTTTACGCTCGAGCAGCTGAACGGCTGGGTCGGCCAGTTCCTCTGGCCGTTCGTGCGTATTCTCGCGCTCGTGGGCACCGCGCCGCTCTTCTCCGAATCGCTGATCCCCGTCAAGGTCAAGGTGGGACTGTCGTTCGTCCTGGCCGTGGCGATCAGCCCGGCCCTGGATCCCATGCCACCCGTCGCACCCGGTTCCTACGCCGGCCTCTGGATGGTGATGCAGCAGGTGCTGATCGGCATCGCCATGGGGTTCACCATGCGCATCGTATTCGCAGCGGTGCAGACGGCTGGTGAATTCGTGGGCCTGCAGATGGGCCTGTCGTTCGCCTCGTTCTTCGACCCCAGCTCGGGCGCCAACACCGCCGTGCTGTCGCGCATTTTCAACATCGTCGCGATGCTGACCTTCCTGGCGCTGGATGGGCATCTGCTGGTGCTGGCGGCGCTTGTGCGGTCATTCGACACCCTGCCCATCGCGATGATCCAGCTGCACCAGAACGGCTGGGGCGCAGTCGTGGAATGGGGCAAGACGATCTTCGTGTCTGGGCTGTTGCTGGCGCTGCCGCTGATTTGCGCCCTGCTCACCATCAACCTGGCCATGGGCATCCTGAACCGCGCCGCCCAGCAGCTTTCCGTGTTTGCGGTGGGCTTTCCCGTCACGCTCATCGTCGGCGTGACGATCCTGGCGATCGTGCTGCCCCACGCCGGGCCGTTCCTGGAGTCGTTGTTCGAATCGGGGCTGACGGCGATGAGCCGTGTGGTGGATGCGCTGGCTGGGCGGTAACCGCCCGCCGCCAGCAGGCCTGCAATCGGGCGTGACCGCGGGCCCCGGCCCCGCCGCCCTCCGCCCGCAACTCGATCAGTGCTGTCCCACCACGCGGAAGACGCGGATGGTCTCGCGCAGCGCGCCCGACTGATTGCCCAGCTGCGTCACCGCGCCGCCCAGTTCCTGCACGAGTGCCGTGTTCTGCACGGTCATCACGTCCATTTGCGAGACCGCGGTATCCACCTGTTCGATGCCGGTTGACTGTTCCTGCGAGGCGCGCGAGATCTCGCCGATGATGTCCGTGACGCGGTGAACGGCATCCACGATCTCCTGCATGGTCGCGCCAGCCTGCTCCGCCTGCGCCGAGCCTTCGGTCACGCGGTCCACCGAGTCCTCGATCAGCGTCTTCACTTCCTTGGCGGCCTGGGCGCTCTTTTGCGCCAGGCTGCGCACTTCGCCCGCGACCACCGCGAAGCCCTTGCCGGACTCGCCGGCCCGGGCGGCTTCCACCGCGGCGTTCAGCGCCAGGATGTTGGTCTGGAAGGCGATGCCTTCGATGATGGTGACGATGTCGGCGATCTTGCGCGAGCTGTCCGAGATGCCGTGCATGGTGTTGACCACCTGTCCGACGGCCACGCCGCCGCGCCGCGCCACGTCCATGCTGCTGGCGGCCAGATCGTTGGCCTGCCGCGCATTGTCGGCGTTCTGGCGCACGGTGGACGTCAGTTGCTGCATGCTGGCGGCCGTCTGCTGCAGCGACGCCGCCTGCCCTTCCGTGCGCCCGGCCAGTTCCTGGTTGCCCCGGGCGATGTCCACCGCGGCGTGCGTCGTGCCCTCGATGCCGCGATAGACGTCTTGGGCAATGCCGATCAGGCTCTTGCGCATGACCTCCAGCGAAAACTTCAGGCTGCCCACCTCGTCATCCGATTCCGGCACGATCTGCGTGGTCAGGTTGCCCGCAGCGACCTGCCGTGCCATGTTCGCCGCGTCTCGCATCGGGTCCAGCAGCGAACGCGAGAGGCTCCAGCCCATCGCGTAGATGGCGACGATGCCCAGCCCGATCGCGCCACAACCCAGCGCCGCGCCCAACGGGCTCAGGCCGGCCCAATTGGCATGCAGGCCATACGCGCCCGCGGCGCCGACGATGGCCGACGACAGCGTGGCGTGGCGCAGCATGCGGCTGCGCACGCCAGGCCGAAACGGGAACGCCAGCAGGTCCAGGCCGCTGCGCCAGCCGGCGCGCACGGGCCGGCCGTGCAGGATGCGCACGCCCTTGGCCGTGCCCTCGCGCATGCGCGCGTACAGCGCTTCGGCCATCTCGATCTGTTCTTCCGACGGCTGCACGCGCACGGACGAATAGGCCACGACTTCGCCGTTCTCGACGATGGGCGTGGCATTGGCCAGCACCCAGTAGTAGCCGCCATCCTTGCGGCGGTTCTTGACCACGCCGAGCCAGGATTCCCCGGCTTCCAGGGTCTCCCAGAGATCCGCGTAGGCCTCCGGCGGCATGTCGGGATGGCGCACGATGTTGTGCGCCTTGCCGATGAGCTCTTCGCGGGTGAAGCCGCTGACCTCGACGAAGGCCGGGTTGGCGTAGACGATGCGGCCCTTGGTGTCTGTGCGCGAGATCAGGTACTGGTCCTCGCGCAGCTTGGTTTCCACATTGGTGACGGGTAGATTGACACGCATGGTTTGTCTCCAGCTGGCGTCCGATCCCCCGGCCACCGTTGATTACTCTGTTTTCGTCCTGAAAATTCAGGCGTTGACATTATTTACGGTCATAAAGCGGAAAACTTAACGTGCTTATGATTTCCATCAACGCACGCATAACCGTCCGATATGAAACAAGCACATCCGCGGATCGCTGGCCTACAAAAAAGCCGCGCCCGATCCCGCATCTGCAGGATCGGGCGCGGCCCGGGATAACGTCGATCAGTTCAGCGACGGCGCGGCATACCCGCCCAGTTGATGCGCCGGCACTTCAATCACTTCGCCGGCATTGATCTTGAACACGGCAACCGCTTCGGCCAGGCGCTGCGCCTGTTCCTGCAGCGAGCCGGCGGCGGCCGCAGCCTCTTCCACCAGCGCCGCGTTCTGCTGCGTCACTTCGTCCATCTGCGACACGGCGCGGTTGACCTGGTCGATACCGCTGGACTGCTCCTCGGACGCCGCCGAGATCTCACCCATGATGTCGGTCACGCGCTTCACCGAGGCAACGATCTCCTGCATCGTCGCGCCGGCGCGTTGCACCTGCTGCGAACCCGCGCCGACCTTGGACACTGAATCCTCGATCAGGCCCTTGATCTCCTTGGCGGCCTGGGCGCTGCGCTGCGCCAGCGAGCGCACTTCGCCCGCCACCACCGCAAAGCCCTTGCCCTGCTCGCCCGCACGTGCGGCTTCCACCGCGGCGTTCAGCGCCAGGATGTTGGTCTGGAACGCGATGCCGTCAATGACCGACACGATTTCCGAGATCTTGCGCGAGCTGGCCGAAATGCCTTCCATGGTGTTGACCACTTCCGACACCGCCGAACCGCCGCGCTCGGCCACATCCGACGCGCTGGCCGCCAGCTGGTTGGCCTGGCGGGCGTTGTCCGCGTTCTGCTTGACGGTCGAGGCCAGCTCTTCCATCGAGGCAGCGGTCTCTTCGAGCGACGCGGCCTGCTCTTCCGTGCGGCTGGACAGGTCCGTGTTGCCGGCCGAGATTTCACGCGAACCGACGGTGATCTCGTCCACGCCACGGCGCACCGTCGACACGGTGCGCGTCAGGCTTTCCTGCATGCGCTTGAGCGCGGCGAACAGCTGGCCGATTTCGTTGTGCGAACGCACTTCCACGCGGCCCGTCAGGTCGCCTGCGGCAATCTTGTCAAAGTGCTGACCGGCTTCGACCAAGGGGCGCACCACCAGGCGGCCGAACAGGATGCGGGCAAGCACCATCAGCAGCAGCGCCAGCGCAACCGCAATGCCGACGGCGATCATGGCCAGGTTGAAATTGGCCTCGGCCTGTTCGATCGTTTCACGCTGCTGGTCGGCGATGTACTTGTCGAACTGGCTGATCGCCTCGATGAAGGCGGCGCTGCGAGGCGTGCCGTATTCGTTGTTCACCATGTAGAACGTCGAATAGTCTTCGCTGCGCAGGGCTTCGACCATCGTGTCCACGCCGTCGTCGATGTACGAGCGATAGCGGCGCACAAGGTTCATCGACAACTGGCGGCCAGTGTCGTCCTCGAGCATGTTCTTCTGGAAATCGGCGAAGCGGCTGCGCACACCCGTCAACAGGTCCGTCGCGCCCTTGAGCGAAGCGGCCGCGTCACGCGCGGAGTTCTCGCCGCTGCCCCAGCCGGATTCCTGCAGGTGGCGCGCGGCCACCATCAGGCTCACGCGGGCGCGCAGCATGTCGCTGTTGATGATTTCGACCTGCTTGGCCCGCGCCGTCAGCGCGTTGACCTCGCGGATCGATTCATAGTTGCTCTGCAGGAAGTACGCGGCCAGGCCGCCCACCGCCGCGATCAGCAACGCGAAAAACGCCATCACCCACAGCAGCATCGTGCCAACGCGCGCATCGCGCAGCCTCAGTTTGCGCTTGACCTTGGGTGCGCGCGCGGCTTTTTTCTTGCCGGCCTTGCCGGCTTTACCACCGGATTCGAGACTCGCTTCCATTTATTTCCCCATCCCTCAGGAACTGCTCTGACCAAATGAAAAACCACCCTGTGGACATGCCCTGTTACACAGGGGATGCACTCAGGGCGACGAACACCGGGCATGTGACGCCCGATGTCTTCTGCCGAACTGCAGGGCTACTTGCCCTGCGGCGCCAGACCGGCCGGTTCACCCGGGCCCGGAATGTAGATCGTTTGCACCTCGGGTTCCATCGCAGGTTGTGCCCAGTCCTGCGTCAAGGCAGGCGCGGGGGCAGGCCCCAGCAACTTCTGGCGTTCCCAAGGTTCCAGCAGAATATTGGTGCTGTCGACGAGCCGCATCAGCCGGCCGTCGGGGCCGAACTGCAGCAGCGCTTCCTTACGGCTGTACAGGCCGTCGGTGACAAAGGTGATTTTGTGGAACCAGAGCGCCAGCACTGTGCCGTCGCTCTGTTTGAATTGTTGGGCAGGCGGGGCGGTCAGCGCGCGCGCGGCCTCTTCCATGGTCGTCTGCCCGGGCGTCAGGGTCGACAGCTTGCTCGGGTCGAAGTTGTGACCCGTTGCCGCACAGCCAGCGACAAGGGCCGCAATCGCGGCCGCTGCCAGAAGATGTAGATAACCTCGCATACCCTGCCTATTTGCCGGCGGCGCCGGCGTCAGAAAGATTCCCAATCGTCGTCCGAAGGCGCCTGCCGCCGGCTTGCAGCCGGTGCTGGCGCGGGCTTCGAAACGTCCTTTGCCGCGGGCGCCGGACGCGCCGCCGCGGGCTTGCGCGGCGGGCGCGTTGCCGAGGCGCCGGCGGCCGGTTCCGGCTTGGCGCGGGCGGTGTGTGTCAGGCGCACGGCGGCGGCGGGCTTGGCGGCCGGCGCGGCGGGTGGCGGCGCCACCTCGGGCTCGGGCGCCGGTGCGGCAACGCGGGCAGCCGGCCGATGCTGCTGCGCCAACTGGCGCGCCGGCACTTCGATGACTTCGCCTGCATTGATCTTGAACACGGCCACCGCTTCGGCCAGGCGCTGCGCCTGATCCTGCAGCGAGCCCGCCGCGGCCGCAGCCTCTTCCACCAGCGCCGCGTTCTGCTGCGTCACTTCGTCCATCTGCGCGACGGCGCGGTTGACCTGGTCGATGCCGCTGGACTGCTCGTCGGAGGCCGCCGAGATCTCGCCCATGATGTCCGTCACGCGTTTCACGGAAGCAACGATCTCCTGCATCGTCGCGCCGGCGCGTTCGACCTGCTGCGAACCGGCGCCGACCTTGGACACCGAATCCTCGATCAGGCTCTTGATTTCCTTGGCGGCCTGGGCGCTGCGCTGCGCCAGCGAGCGCACTTCACCCGCCACCACCGCAAAGCCCTTGCCCTGCTCGCCCGCACGTGCGGCTTCCACCGCGGCGTTCAGCGCCAGGATGTTGGTTTGGAACGCAATGCCGTCGATGACCGACACGATTTCCGAGATCTTGCGCGAGCTGGCCGAAATGCCTTCCATGGTGTTGACCACTTCCGACACCGCCGAACCACCGCGCTCGGCCACGTCCGACGCACTGGCCGCCAGCTGATTGGCCTGGCGCGCATTGTCCGCATTCTGCTTCACGGTCGAGGCCAGCTGCTCCATCGACGCGGCGGTCTCTTCCAGCGAAGCGGCCTGCTCTTCGGTGCGGCTGGACAGGTCCGTGTTGCCCGCCGAGATTTCACGCGAACCGACGTTGATTTCATCCACGCCGCGGCGCACCGCCGACACGGTGCGCGCCAGGCTTTCCTGCATGCGCTTGACGGCGGCCATCAGGGCGCCGATTTCGTTCGTGGAGTTGACGTCCACGCGTACGGTCAGGTCCCCCGCAGCGATCTTGTCGAAGCTTTCGCCCACGGCGCGCAGCGGACGCAGCACGACCCGATTCATGAACAGGAACGCGCCCAGCGACACTACCAGGATCAGCACGGCCAGGCCGATGTAGACGAAGGTCATCGTCGACGCCTCTGCACGCGACGACTTCACCAACGCTTCGCTGAAATTGTTGATGTTGGCGGCAAAGTCCGTGAGCTGCTTGAAGAAGAGGCCGCTGGCGGCGCCCGCCTTCGTGTTCTTGAGCGACAGGTAGGTCGCGGCGTCGCCCTTGTCCAGGGCGGCCATCATGCCTTCCAGGGAGTCGGCAAAGCCGCTGAAAGCGGACAGCAGGTCGCCTTCGGACTTCCGGCCGATCTCGGTCGTCTTCGGAATCGCCTTGAAGGTCTCCATCTTCTTCTTGGCGTCCGCGATCAGTTGCTGAACGATGCGGGAGTTTTCGGCGGCGCCGCTCGCGTCGCCTGCGGCGCGCTGAGCGGCGGCGATGTCGGCGCGCACGGTGGCGCGCAGCATCTGCGTGTACGAGTCCTTGATCAGATTGCTCTGCTGGACGCTAAGGGAATCCAAGGTGTTGATCGCCCGGGCATTGGACTGCATGCTGTTCCAACCCAGCACAATGGCAACGAGCGCGGCCAAGGCGACTGCCAATTGGGCCAGCATCAAGCCGGTGCGCACCTTCAGATTGCTAAACATTTACGTAGTTCCGGTAATCGTGCTGGCGGCGCGTTCCTGGCCGTCAGCACGTAAAAGGGATTTTCTCTACTGCCTGTTCAATGCACTGGCGGAACGGATCCGTCAGAAGGACTCCCAATCGTCATCCGAGGGTGGCGGACGGCGCGAGGCGGGCTTGGGCGCCGCCGCGGCAACGTCCGCGGCATCCGCGGCGCGCGTGGCCGGCCGGCGCAGCGGGCGCGCGGCGGTCGCGCCCGCCGGCTTGGGCCGGGCAACCTGGGTCAGACGGGGTGCGGGCGCGGGCGCGGCCTTGGCGGCGGGCTCGGGCTGCGCGGCGGGCGCGGCGGCAGCTTCTTGCGCGGGCTTGGGCGCGGACACCAGCGGCGCGCTGCGTTGCTGCGCCAGCTGGCGCGCGGGCACTTCGATGACTTCGCCGGCGTTGATCTTGAACACCGACACCGCTTCGGCCAGGCGCTGCGCCTGCTCCTGCAGCGAGCCGGCGGCGGCCGCAGCCTCTTCCACCAGCGCCGCGTTTTGCTGCGTCACTTCGTCCATCTGCGACACGGCGCGGTTCACCTGATCGATGCCGCTGGATTGCTCCTCCGACGCCGCCGAGATCTCGCCCATGATGTCCGTCACGCGCTTCACCGAGGACACGATTTCCTGCATCGTGGAACCGGCGCGTTCGACCTGCTGCGAACCCGCGCCGACCTTGGAGACCGAGTCCTCGATCAGGCCCTTGATTTCCTTGGCGGCCTGGGCGCTGCGCTGCGCCAGCGAGCGCACTTCGCCTGCCACCACGGCAAAGCCCTTGCCCTGTTCGCCGGCACGTGCAGCTTCCACCGCCGCGTTCAGCGCCAGAATGTTGGTCTGGAACGCAATGCCGTCGATGACAGACACGATCTCCGAGATCTTGCGCGAGCTGGCCGAGATCTCCTGCATCGTGTTGACCACTTCCGACACGGCCGAACCACCGCGCTCGGCCACGTCAGACGCGCTCGCCGCCAACTGATTGGCCTGGCGGGCGTTGTCCGCGTTCTGCTTCACGGTCGAGGCCAGCTCTTCCATCGAGGCCGCGGTCTCTTCCAGCGAAGCAGCCTGCTGCTCCGTGCGGCTGGACAGGTCCGTGTTGCCCGCGGAAATTTCACGCGCGCCCAGATTGATTTCTTCCACGCCACGGCGCACCGAGGCCACCGTGCGGGTCAGGCTTTCCTGCATGCGCTTGATGGCGCCGAACAGGTGACCGATTTCGTTGGTGCTGCGCACTTCGATACGGCCGGTGAAATCGCCAGCGGAAATCTTCTCGAAGTGGTCGCCCGCTTCATGCAGCGGACGCAACACGGTGCGGTTGATGAAGATCCAGCAGCCCAGCGCCAACACCAGAGCGATGGCCAGCATCACAATGGTCACCATGCGCGAAATGTTGTGATCGGCTTCCGCCTGCGCGATGAGCTCGTCGGTGCGCGTGTCCGTGAACTGCAGCACGTTGTTGACGGCCTCGCGGAACGCGGTGTTGGCAGCGCCGCCGGCGTCGTTCAGATCCAGGTAGTCCTGGATGGCCAGGTTCGCCAGCGCGGCGGCCTGGCGGCGGTAGACATCGTCGAATTGCTTGTAGGCGGCGTCCAGCTTGGCCACAAGATCTTCCGAGCCTGCCATGCGCGGCGCCTTGCGGAACCCGTCGAACAACTGGAGGCCTTCAGCCATGAGCGCATCGGCACGCTTGGCTTGCGACGTCGATTGTTCGGTCTTGCCCTGCTGCATGTCCATCAGCGAATTGGCAAGCAACAGACGGCCGCGCAGGAAGGTGCTGTAGGCACGCTGCAGTTGCGTCGCCTGATTGGCATAGGCCTCGTTGACCTGCGCCAGCTTGTCGCTGCCGGAATTCAACCCCATCCACGCCACACCGTTCGAAATGAACATGGCGCCCGTGAAGAGCAACAGCACCAGGATGATGCAGGTGCGAACTTTTAAATTACCAAGCATGAAATATCCGAGCGTTAAGCAACGAAAAACGACACAACCTACCCTACACGCACTACGGACGCCCCGGCCCCGGGCCGGCAGCGTCCGAAAAGTGCGCCACCCGCGGCGCGCGCAAACGGCGCCGCGCAGATAACTACCGCATCACTTGCGGCTGAACAGGCTGGAACCCTGGATGGTCATGAACGCGGCCGAGGCCGCCTGCAATGCCACCTGGCGCAGCGCGAGCTGGCTGGCGCCGGCGTAGTAGTCCAGGTCTTCCAGATCCGACAGCGACTTCGAATACGACAGGCCCTTTTGCGTGCCGGTGGCGTCCAGCGCCTCCAGCTCGTTCAGACGCGCGCCCACGGAAGCGCCCACGGTCAGCACGTTGTCGTACGTGGTGGCCAGCTTCTTGTTCGCCGTCGCCAGTTCGTTGTTCAGACGGGCCAGCGCCTTCTCGTCACCGGCGATGGGCGAATCTAGCACCTTGATGAGGTTGTCCAGCGTGTTGAACATGTCCACATCGGCCGACTGGATGCTCTCGACGTTGATGACGTCGCCGTTCTGCGGCGTGCCCTTGACCACGACGGCGACGCCGCCGAAGTCGATGCTGGCGCCTTCCTTGTATTCCGTGGGACCGGCCGGCGGCGCGGGGGTGGTCACCGGCGGCACGGGCGGGTTGGCGTTCGGGTCGGTCGTGATGACGCGATAGCCCATGTTGCCCGTCGCGGGATCCGCTTCGAACTGCAAGCTGAAGTTCTTGCCGATGTTGGGGCTGCCCGGCGTGACCGAAACGGTGCCGAACTGCGCGGTGCCGCCGTTAGCCGGCGCGGCGGTGCTCACGTACGCGGTCGAACCCGGGTTGGCGCGGTTGAAGATGTCGCTACCCAGGTCGCTGGTGGACAGCTGGCGCGATTGGTCGACCTGCACGGTGCGTTCGCCGGTGGCGCCGCTGTAGACGATCTTGCCGGTGGCGTCCTGGGCGTAAGGCACCACGCCGCCTTCGTAACCCGAAAACAGGTACTGGCCGTTGCCGTCGGTGCTGTTCGCAAGACCCAGCAGCGCGTCGCGGGCGCTCTTGAGCGCCGTCGACAGGGCCTGGCGATCGCTGTCGGCGAACGTGCCGTTACCGGCCTGGACGACGCGCGTGCGCACGTCCTGCAGCGCGGTGGTGATCGAATCCAGAACGTTGGCTTCCTGGCCGAGGTTGGTCTTTGCCGTGTTGCGGTTCAGGCCATACGTCGTGTTCATGCTCTGCGTCTGCGCGACGCCGATCGACAGGGAAGCCGACAGCGGATCGTCCGCGGGGGTCAGGAACTTGCGGCCGCTGCCAACCTGTTCGACCAGGCGATTCATGTCGGATTCCTGAGCGAGAACGCCGCTCAGTCCGTTCGAGTACATCATCGTGGTGCTCAGACGCATGGTGCAGCTCCGTAATGCTTTCTAGTATTCACAGTCAACGTTCTGATCAGCCGCGCAGGCCCAACAGCGTGTCAAAAATGGTGCTTGCCACATCGATGATGCGGGCGCTGGCCTGGTACTGCTCCTGGTACAGCGACAGGCTTACGTATTCTTCGTTCAGGTTCACGCCCGACACTGCCTGTTGGGCAGCGGTCGTCTGCTTGACCAGGTTGACCTGCGCCGTGGCGGCCGTCTTGATCTGCTGCGTCTGCACGCCGACCGTGTTCACGACCTGCGCGAACATGTCGTTGATGCTCATCGTGCCGTGGCCCAGCACCTTGCTGGTCTGCAGCTGCGCCAGCTTCAGGGCGTTCTTGCCGTTGGCGTCGCCGCCTTCCAGGTCCGCCGCGGCAACCTTGTCCGGATCCGTGATCAGGACGTTGATGTCGCGGGCGGCATCGCGCGTGGGCGACAGCGACCACTTGTCGCCGGCCTGGGGCGGCGCATTGATGGTCAGCGTCAGACCCATCTCGCTTTCGAGGTTCAGCGTGGCCGTGGGCGGCGTGCCGGTGGCCGGGCCGTTGTAGACCTGCGAGCCTTCCGGCATGCGCACCACCTGGTAGTTGGTGCCGTCGAACGAGATCTCGTAGTCCTTGGCATTGATGTTTGCCAGGTTGGTGAATTCGCCCGAGATCTGCGCGTTGCTCTTGTTCGTCGTGTTCGGCACGCCCTGGGGCGAACCGATGCCGAAGAAGTCCGTGCCCGGATTGCCGCCCTGGTCCAGGCCCTGCTTGTGCTGCTCGTTGAACGACAGCGCCAGGCCAACGGCCATCTGGCCGAGCTGATTCTGCATGACGTCCAGCGACGAGGCGCGGAACTGCAGCAGGCCGCCCAGCTTGCCGCCGGAGATTTCCGTGTCCTTCATTTCCACCGCGATGGTCTTGCCGGTGCCCGCGGGCAGCGTGTAGGCAATGACCGTGCGGCCGGCGTCCGCGGAGGACGGCACGGCTTGCAGCGGGTAGATCGTGTTGCCCGACAGCAGCGACTGGCCGCCCTTCGTGAGCGAGATGCTGATCTTGTCGCCCTGCTCGTACGTCGTGACGCCGATGAGCTGGTTCAGTTCCATGACGGCCTGATCGCGCTGGTCGAGCAGGTCGTTGGGGGGGCTGCCGCCGGCCTTGCCGGCCGCCAGGGAAATCTGCTGGTTCAGGTCGTCGATGCGGGTCAGGTAGCTGTTGACCTGGTCGACCGTGGTGCTGATCTGCGTGTTCAGGCCTTCACGCTGCTTCTGCATTTCCGAGTAGGCCGAGCGGATCTGCGTCGTCAGGCTGTTGGCCTGGCCGAGCAGGTCGGCGCGCGCGGCGGGGTCCGCCGGCTTGCTGGCCACCGTGTTCATGCTGGTGAAGAAGTTGGTCAGGCCAGGGGCGATGCCAACCGTGCGGTCGGAGAACAGGTTGTTGATCTGCGAAACCTGGTCGAGCTGAGCCTGGAGCTGGGCGCCGCTGCCGGTCGCGCCGACGAGCTGCTTGTACAGGAAGCTGTCGTAGCTGCGCACGACGGTGTCGACCTGGACGCCGCGGCCGATGTAGCCGTTGGCGGTCGCTTGCGCGCCCGCCGTCGAGGTCATGACGCGCTGACGGTTGTAGCCGACCGTGGTGGCATTGTTGATGTTGTGGCCGGTGGTTGCCAGGCCGGCTTGCGCCGCGTTCAACCCGCCCAGTGCCGTTTTGTACAAATTCATGCTGACAATGCCCCGTATGTAACCGCAGCTGTTATCTCTGGATACCCCGTTTACGGCAGGAGATCACCCAAATTTAGAGTCCTTCCAACATCCGCCGTGAATTTTCCACGTTGGATGCCGCGCCCCGCAGCTGCCCCATGATGCCGATGAGCTTCTGGGCATAGCGCGGGTCGGTCGCGTAGCCCGCGTCCTGGATCCGGCGGGCCGCCTCGATCTCGTTGCGGGCCGTCGTCACGCTCTCGTACCGCGGGCTGTTGCCGATCAGGCGGGCGTAGTCGGCAAACGATTCCTCGTACGACGCGTAGGCCCGGAACGGCTGCGTCACCTTGCGGGCGACGCCGTCTTCGTATTCGGTGGTCAGCACGTTGACGACCTTGCCCTTCCAGCTCGAACCTGCCTTGATGCCGAACAGGTTGAAGCTGGTGCTGCCGTCCTCATGCTTGATTTCGCGCTTGCCCCAGCCGGATTCCAGCGCCGCCTGGCCCATGATGAGACGGGCCGGCACGCCGCTCTGCTGCGACGCCAGATTGGCCGCGCGCGACATCTTGGACACGAAGTCGACCACGTGCTCGGGTGCGCCTTCGGCAGCGGCCAGCGCGCGGTCGGCCGGCCGGTTGTTGCGCATGACGTTCAATAGCGCCGACACCTCACGCGAGCCGCCGGTCTGGAAGTCCAGATCGCCGCCCTGCCCGATGCGTTTGATCGCTTCGTCCGGGATCTCGCCGGGTTTGCCCTGCTGCATCTGCGCCAGGATCGCCTGCGACAGGCCGATGCCGGGCGAGGCCAGGTGCAGGGCCAGTTGCTCGTCCGCCATGGACTGCAGCATCTGCGTCTGCTGGGAATCGAACAGCCCTTCCTTGGGCGTGGCCTCGCGCATGCGCTTGACCATCATCTGCAGGAACAGCGCTTCGAACTGCTTGGCGACCTGCTTCTGCTGCTCGGTGCCGGCGGGATCCTTCTTGACGTCACGCTTCAGGTCCGACAGGCGGCCCATGTCGAAGACCGAATCCTGCCGGGCGCTGCCGCGTGCCGCGTCGTTGGTGTAAGCCATGGCCGTCAGATGATCTCAAGTTCGGCGCGCAAGGCGCCCGCGGTCTTCATCGCCTGCAGGATGGCCAGCAGGTCCTGCGGGGTGGCGCCCAGGGCGTTCAGGCCCTTGACCACGTCGGCCAGGTTGGCGCTGGTGCTCACGCGCTGCAGCGAGCCGTTGTCCTGCCGCACTTCGATCTGGGTATTGGGCACCACCACCGTCTGGCCCTGCGTGAACGGCGTGTCCGGCTGGACGACCTCGTTCTGGCGGTTGATGATGACCGACAGGTTGCCGTGCGCCACGGCGGCCTCTTCGATCATGACCGTGCGGTTCATGACGACCGAACCGGTGCGGGCGTTGATGATGACTTTGGCGACCGTCGGCGCGCGCGTGACCTGCAGGTCTTCCATCTGCGACAGGAAGCGGGCCTGCGAGCCCTGTTCCATGGGCGTGCGCACCTGGATGACGCGGCCGTCCAGCGCCGTGGCCGTGCCCTGTCCGAACTGGCGGTTCAGGGCCGTCGCCACGTTCTGCGCGGTGCCGAAGTCGGTATTGTTCAGTTCGACATGCACGTAGCCGTCGCGGGCAAACGTGGTCGGCACGCCGCGCTCGACGATGGCGCCCGCGCTGATGCGGCCGCCGTTCAACTGGTTGATCTGCACGCTGGAACCGCCCGCGGACGCGCCGGCGCCGCCGACCAGGATGTTGCCCTGGGCAATGGCGTAGACCTGGCTGTCCGCGCCCTTGAGCGGCGTCATCAGCAGCGTGCCGCCGCGCAGGCTCTTGGCGTTACCCATGGACGAGACCACCACGTCCAGCGTCTGGCCGGGCCGCGCGAATGCCGGCAAGGTGGTCGTGACCATGACGGCGGCCACGTTCTTCAATTGCATGTTGCTGCCGGCGGGCACCGTGATGCCCAGCTGCGACAGCATGTTGGTCAGGCTCTGCTGCGTGAATGGCGTCTGGCGCACCTGGTCGCCGCTGCCGTCCAGGCCCACGACCAGGCCGTAGCCGATGAGCTGGTTGCCCCGGACGCCCTGGATGCTGGCCAGATCCTTGAGCCGTTCGGCGTGCGCCGCACCGGCGCCCGCGGCCAGCCCGACGGCCACGCACACCCGCGCCATCAGGGACAGCAAGGTGGATATCGGAGTCTGTTGTTTCATGATTTAGAACGGCGAAGCGATCAGGAAGAAGCGTTGCAGCCAGCCCATGGTCTGGACTTCGTCCATGACGCCCTTGCTGCGGTATTCGATGCGCGCGTCGGCCACTTGCGTGGACGAGACGGTGTTCGTGCCCGTGATGGAGCGCGGATCGACCACGCCGGCAAAGCGCACGTACTCGCTGCCGCGGTTGATGGCGATCTGCTTTTCCCCGGCGACCTGCAGGTTGCCGTTGGACATCACGCCCACCACCGTGGTCGTGATGGTGCCGGTGAAGGCATTGTTGGCGCTGCTGTCGCCCTTGCCCTGCGACACATTCCCGCCATTGGCTTCGGTGTTCAGGTTGGCGTTCGCCCAGCTGTCCATGAAGGACGGCGCCGCGGCGATGCCCAACGTGGCCGAGCCGCTGCGATTGGTATTCGTCGCCACGTTCTTGGACGCATTGGTGCGCTCGTTCAGCACGATCGTGACGATGTCGCCGACATTGCGGGGCCGGCGGTCTTCGAACAGCGGGTAATTGCCGTAAGTCGTGGGCTGGTAGATGGAGCCCGTGGGCTGCGCCATGGGCATCGGCGGCGGCGGCGGGGCGGCCGTCGTCGGCCCGGTCACGATGGGTTCGGGCGGGATCATGGCGCAACCAGCCGCCAGCAGAGCCAGCGCAGACGCAAGTACCAGGCGCAGGACAGACATGAGCATCACAGTTGGGTCAGGCGGGCCAGCATTTCGTCCGACGTCTTGACGGCCTTGCTGTTCATTTCGTAGGCGCGCTGCGTCGTGATCATGTTGACCAGCTCTTCAGCGACGTTGACGTTGGAGGTTTCGACGTACTTCTGCATGATCGAGCCCGCGCCGTCCACGCCGGGCTGCAGCAGGTTCGCCGGACCCGACGAGTCGGTTTCCAGGTACAGGTTTTCGCCGATGCTTTGCAGGCCGGTCGGGTTGATGAAGGTGGCGATCTGCAGCTGGCCGATCTGCACGTTGACGCCGGCCGCGCCGGGTTGCGTCACGGAGACCATGCCGTCGTTGCCGATGGTGATGGACAGCGCGTTGTCCGGCACGTTGATCGGCGGCTGGATGACGTAGCCGCTGACCGTGACGAGCTGGCCGTTCTGGTCGCGCTGCAGCGCGCCGTCACGCGTGTAGGCCTGCGTGCCGTCGGGCAGTTCGACCGGCAGGAAGCCGCGGCCGTTGATCGCCACGTCCATTTCGCTGCCGGTGTTGTTCAGGTTGCCGTCCGAGTGGATGCGCTCGGTGGCGGCCACGCGCGCGCCGGTGCCCAGCTGCAGGCCGGACGGCAGTTGCGTGGCGTCGCCCACCTGGGCGCCAGGCTGGCGCAGCGTCTGATACATCAGGTCCTGGAACACGGCACGGCCGCGCTTGAACCCGTTGGTGGAGACGTTGGCCAAGTTGTTGGAAATCACGTCCATGGAGGTCTGCTGACCTTCCAGGCCCGTCTTGGCGATCCACAGCGAACGCATCATGATGAAAGACTCCGGTTCCGCGGCCTGGCCGCGAACTAAATGTTATTTAAATCAGGCGCTTACGGACAGAATGCCGTTGGCGCGTTCCGCATTGCGGTCCGACTGCTGAATCACCTGCATCTGCTGCTCGAAGCGGCGGGCGTTTTCGATCATGCCCACCATCGATGCCATCGGATTGGTGTTGCTGCCTTCCAGCACGCCCGTCAGCACGCGCAGTGCGGGGTCGGCGGGCACCGGCGCCGCGGGCTGGCCGTTGACCGGCGCCATGCGGAAGACGCCGTCGTCGCCGTGCACCAACTGCTTGTTGTCCGGGTTGACCAGCTTCAGGCGGCCCAGGTTCAGGATGTTGTTCGGCGCGTCGCCGGCGCCCAGCGCCGTGATCGTGCCGTCCGACGTGATGGTCAGCGCGGCCTGGTCGGGCACGTCGATGGGACCGCCCTGGTCCGACAGCACCGGCTGGCCCAGCGACGTCTGCAGCAGGCCGTTGATGCCGACCTGCAGGCTGCCGGCGCGGGTATACGCTTCGCCTTGCGGCGTCTGCACCGCGATCCAGCCGTTTTCGCTGGCCAGCGCCACGTCCAGGCTGCGGCCCGTGGTCTGCATGGTGCCCATCTGGAAGCTGTTGCCGGGCGTGGACGCCACCGTCGAAACACGCGTAGGCAGGCTCACCCCGTCCGTCACGGGAACCGAGCGGTACAGCGCGATCTGCTCGCGAAAGCCCGCCGTGTTCACGTTGGCCATATTGTTGGAGAGCGCGGCCTGATGCTCCGTGATCCGCGCTGCGCCGTTCATGGCGGTGTAGATGATTCTGTCCATTGCCTATTCCGTCGGTGTCGTCGGTTGCCCAGCGGGCATTACTTCAGGTTCATCAGGACTTGCATGATCTCGTCCTGGGTCTTGATGGTCTGCGAATTGGCCTGGTAGGTGCGCTGGGCAATGATCATGTTGACCAGCTCCTTGCTCATGTCCACGTTGGAGGCTTCGGTCGCCTGGCCCACCACCGTCGACATGCTGTTGGTGCCGGGCTGGCCCAGGATCGGCTGGCCGGAAGCCGCCGTTTCCTTCCAGGCGTTGTTGCCCACGGGCTGCAGGCCTTGCAGGTTCGAGAAATCGGCCAGCACGAGCGTGCCGACGACCTGGGTTTCGCCGTTGGTGTAGCTGGCGACCAGGCTGCCGTCGCTGCTGATGTTGATGCCGCTGAACTCACCGGACGTGTAGCCGTCGGGCTTGGCAACCAGCTTGTAGTTGCTGCCGTACTGGGTCGTGCCGGTGTAGTTGATCGCGATGTTCAGCGGATCGGCCGGGGTGGCGGTGCCGCCGGGCTGGGCGAACGACAGATTCACGATCGGCGCGCTGGTCAGCGTGCCGGCGTTGTTGAACGTGAACTGCTGGGGGTTGCCCCACACGCCGCCGGCTTCCGTCGTGGGCGCCATGGCCTGGCCGTCCATCGTGTAGTACACGTCGTACACGCTGGTGCCGCCGGTCGCTTCACGCTTGACGAAGTACTGCATGACCTGGTGCGAGTTGCCCAGGGAGTCGAACACCGTCATGGGCGAGGCGTTCGTGTAGGTGCTGGAGATCTTGGGATCGAACGGCTTGCCGATTTCGGTGACCGCAGCGGTGTAGTCCACGTAGCCGGGAATGCTTTCCAGCGTGCCCGCGGTGACCTGGCCCGTGCCGTCGATCGTGACGGTGTTCGGGGCCGTGCCGTACGTGGCGGCCGGCGGGTTGCCCGGGGTCCACGTCAGCGCGCCGCCGGCGGCCTTCGTGAACGTGTAGGCCGTGCCGCCCAGGGTGACCGAGCCGGGAACGGCGGGCGCCGTCACGGTGTCGACCTGATAGATGACCTTGGCGTTGGCGTCCAGGTTGGCCACGGTGGTGGCGGTGCTGGTGGCCTGCGGCGCGACGTTGGCCGTCGGCAGTTGCAGTTCGATGGGGTTTGCGCCGATGGCGCCGGCCGGGTAGCCGGTCAGGCGGTAGCCCTGGGCGTTCACGATGAAGTTGTTCTTGTCGACGAGGAATTCGCCGTTGCGCGTGTACATGACCGAGCCGCTCTGGTCGGTCACGCGGAACATGCCCTTGGCGCCGTCGATGGCGATGTCGTATTCGCCGCCGCCGCCCGTCACCGCGCCCACCGTGAAGCGCTGGTTGATGGCCGCGACCTTGACGCCCAGGCCCACGCGCGAGCTGGCGTAGACGTCAGCGAACGATGCGGTTGCCGACTTGAAGCCGACGGTGCCCGAGTTGGCGATGTTGTTGCCGATGACGTCCAGGTTCTGCGCAGCGGCGTTCAAGCCGCTCAATCCTTGTCCGAAGCCCATGTTTACTCTCGCTAATCTTTAGTGGAAAAGCCGTCGCCCGTGCGCCGGCACCAATTCATATCCGCCCGTTCAGGCGCCGATCACCTTGCGCACGTCCAGCATGCTGGTCTGGCCGTCCAGGCCCAGATCCAGACGCAGGCCGTTGGTGGAGTACGCCACGCTCTTCACGTTGCCGTAGCTCAATACTTCCGAGTTCACCTTCGCGCCCTCGGCGTCGGTCGCCAGCACGGACACGTTGTATGCGCCCGGTTCCAGCGCCACGCCGGCGTCGTTCTTGCCATCCCATTCCAGCGTGTACACGCCGTTCTTCTGCTCGCCCAGTTCGATGGTGCGCACAACTGCACCGTTCGAATCCGAGATGCGGACCTGGACCTTGGCGGCGTCGCCCTGCAGATCCAGACCGTAGGGCGTGACCACGCGGTCCGCGGGGTTGGCGCTGTCGACACCGACCTTGACCTTCGTGCCCGGGATCAGGACGCCCTTGCCGATCATCGACACGGCGTTCATCGACTGGGACACGTCGATCTGGCCGCTGATGGCCAGCATGGTGTTCTTCAGGTTGGTGATGCCTTCCACCGTGGAGATCTGCGCCAGTTGCGACGTCAGTTCCGCGTTCTGCATCGGGTTCAGCGGGTCCTGGTTCTTGAGCTGCGTGACCAGCAGCTTCAGGAACTGGTCCTGCAGGCCTTGCGCGGTGCTGGCGCTGGTGGCGCCGGTTTGCGCCAGGCCCATGGCCGTGGTGCTCGTGTTTTGATCGACGGTGGTCATGGATGGACTCTGGCTGGAAATTAGGATTGACCGATGGTCAGCGTCTTCTGCATCAACGCCTTGGCGGTGTTGAGGACCTCGACGTTGGCCTGGTAGGACCGCGATGCCGCGATCATGTTGACCGTTTCGGCCACCGGATCGACGTTGGGCATGCTGATGTAGCCCTGCGCGTCAGCCAGGGGGTGCTTGGGGTCATAGACCATCTTCAGGGGCGACTGGTCCTGGACCACGCCGGCCACGCGAACGCCGCCGATCTCCTGGCCCAAAGCCTGGCCTGCGGCCGGGTTGACCTGGAACACGACCTGGCGGGCGCGGTAAGGCTGGCCATCCGGGCCGACCACACTGTCGGCATTGGCCATGTTGCTGGCCGCCACGTTCATGCGCTGCGACTGCGCGCTCAACGCCGAACCGGCGATATCGAAAATGCTCAACAAGGACATTGCCTGTTGCTCCCTTTAAAGATCAATCCTGGATGGCGGTCTGCAGCCCGCGGATACGGTTGGAGATCAGCTGCATCGTGCTCTGGTAATGCAGGGTGTTGTCGGCGAACTGCACGCGCTCGATGTCCATGTCCACCGTGTTGCCGTCCATGCTGGGCTGGTACGGCAGGCGGTACAGCAGATCCGTTGGACCCTGCGACACGGCCTTGGCCGGAATGTGGCGGGCCGACGTCAGCTTGAGCGACGTGTCGGGCAGGCGCATCGTGCCTTCCATGGCGCTTTGCATCGCGGCCTTGAAGTCGATGTCGCGCGCCTTGTAGTTGGGCGTGTCGGCGTTGGCGATGTTCGAGGAAAGCACTTCCTGGCGCTGCGCGCGCAGTGCCAAAGCCTGCTGGTAGAACCGGAAATCTTCGTTGAGCCTGTCGAGCATCGTGGCGCCTTGAATTCGTTGCAGATCAGATAAAGCGAGGGACGCCGGACGCACCGTTATCCCATTGGATGACGGCATGATAGGGGCCGGACCTGTAACACAATCAGCCAAACAACCCGTCATTTCTCATCCAATTCACGTATTGCCGAAAGCCGCCCACTTCTACAATTCATCCATCATGAAAATCTCCGCAAGACTCCTTCTCGCGCGCGCCGGCATCGCCGCCCTGCTCCTGGCCTCGGCAAGCGCCGTCCAGGCACAGGCCGCGGCCACCCAGGCCCCGGAAGCGATCATCATTGCGGCGCAGACCTATCTGCAGGAACAACTGGCCTCCCTGCCCGGCGAGGCGTCCATCGCCATCGACCCGCCGCGCACCGACCGCCTGACGCCGTGCGATGACCTGACCCCCTTCCTGCCGTCCGGCATGAAGCTGCGGTCCCGCATGACTGTCGGCGTGCGCTGCAACTCGGCCAAAGGCTGGACCGCCTACGTGCAGGCCTCCGTCAGCGTGGCCGGCCACTATTACGTCGCCTCGCGCCTGATCGCCGCCGGCCAGGCCCTGACCCCGGCGGATCTGTACGCCCGCGAGGGCGATCTGGTCTCCCTGCCCCCCAACGCCATCACCGACCCGCAGGCGGTCGCCGGCATGACCGCCGCCTTCCGCATCAACGCCGGCCAGCCGATCCGCAGCTCGTCGCTGCGCAACGCCCAGTCGGTGCAGCGCGGCACGAACGTGCGGATCAACGCGCGCGGCAACGGTTTCATGGTCAGCAGCGAAGGCGAAGCCATGGGCAACGCGGCCCCCGGCGCCGTCGTCCAGGTGCGCACCGCGGGCGGCCAGGTGGTCAGCGGCGTCGTCCGGAACGCCACGCTGGTGGAAATTCAGCTATAGACCTGTTACAAATCGCGTTGCGCCTGGCTCGCATATACCCTAAAGTTCCTCCGGCCCTTGTCGTTACAGAGACATAAGTAGGCGGATCCGTCGCAAACCGACCCAGGACGCCCTGCGGAGAAAACCTTGAAAATCAATTCGACCACCAACCGGCCCCTCGCGGCCGACGCCGTCGGTGCCCGCGCCGAGTCCGCGGTCAGTCAAGCGTATGGCGCCGGCAGCGCCACCGGATCGAGCAGCTCGCAAGTCGCGCTGAGCTCGGCGTCGCGCAAGATGCTGGCCATGCAGGACGGCTCGAACGACATCAACGTCGAGCGTGTCGCCGCCATTCGCGCCGCGATCGCCTCCGGGCAGCTCAAGATCGACACCGGCCGCATCGCCGACAGCCTGATCGCCAGCGCCCGAGACCTGCTGAAATAGCCCGTCCCTTCCCTCTATTGAGCCGTCTGTCATGAGCCTCGTCGATTCCCTGCAATCCTGCATGAAGCAGGAAGACACCCTGATCTCCGAGTTCTCCTCGATCCTCGAGGAAGAAACCGAGGTCCTGGTCAGCCAGGGCAGTGTCGAGACGCTGAACCAGATCACCGAGCGCAAGCGCGGCATCGCGCAGCAACTGGTCGATCTGAGCCAGACGCGCGACAACCTGCTCAACGAAATCGGCCTGCCCGCGGGCCACGTCGGCACCGAACAGGCCGCCGCGCAGTATCCGCAGTTGTCCGGCGTGTGGCAGGCCCTGCTGACCAAGTCGGCTTCCGCCAGCGAAATCAACATGCGCAATGGCGCCCTGATCGACGTGCATCTGCGCTACACCCAGCAATCGCTGGACGCCCTGCGCAATGTCGGCGTCGGCAGCGCCTCGACGTACGACGCGCAAGGCCGCGGCGCCCGCAGCGCCCCGGGCCGCCGGCCGATCGTCGCGGGCTGACGCTTTTCCGATCTCCTGCGGCATAAAAAAACGGCGTGCATGGCACGCCGTTTTTTGTTTCCGCGAGACGGGTTCGCGGCCTTACGCCCCACCCGTCATCTCCAGCAGCGCGAACATCTTCAGCAGCGCCACCGGCAGCATCTTGCCCGACAGCTTGCGCTCGGTGCCCACGATGCCCGACAACGGACCACGCACCACGTCTGCCGCCGGCGAATGCGCCAGCTGCCAGCATGCCGCGCCAAGCTGCCCGGCCATCAGCGACTGTCGCGCCAGCGTATGGGCGCCATCGACGGCGGGCAGCGCCTGCCAGGCATTGGACATGTAACGGAACGCCGCCTTGGCCTCTTCCTGCAGGACGAGCCAGCGCGCGATCGTCGCGGCGTCCGCCTGCGACGCCGGCAGGTTCGTCGCGCCGAACAACTGGCCCGCGACCTCGCCGGAGACTGTGTCGATCAGCCGCGCGCAGATGAGGCGGACGCTGGCGCCCTGCCCCTTGCCCGGCAGCACGACTTCGGTGCCGGACGCCCACAGCGCCAGCGGCGCGGTCTTGGCGCCCGGCGCCGGGCGCAGGCCCGGCATGTCGCCGGGCTGGCCGACGGGCAGGTAACCCACGCTCTTGCCCACGGCGTTCAGGTTGGTCGGGCATTCGTCCTGGATCACGCGCGTGCCACCTGCGCAACGCGCTACCCAGGACACGCCCTGCTCGCTCAACGGCTGCCATAGCGCAACGGTGCCGGCCTCGAGCATGTGGACCAGCGGCAAGGACGACAGGCGTTCGCCCAACCACTGCACGCGAGCCTGCAAGGCCGCCGCCGGGTCCGGCTGGGCCGGCGCGGCGGGCGCAAACGAGCTCAACATGCCGTGCGGCAGCGCGAGCTGCTGCGCGGGCGCGGCCAGTGCGGCGCCGCGGTCGCTCATCAACAGCGCGCCCATCAGCGCGCCGCCGGGCAAGGCCTCGCCCTTCATGGCGGTCTTGCCGTGCATCACGAGCAGGTTGCGGCTGCACGCAGCGGAAAATTCGCGGCGCACCATCGCCAGTGGCTCATCGCCCAGCGCGGCCAGGCTGGCGCCCGCGCCGTCGCCGACGTACTCGCGCCAGGCGGTGCGCGATTGCAGGCACGCCGGGTCGCTGCCCAGCCACGAAATGGTGTCGTCCAGGTTCTGTGCTGCTGCGATCGACGCCGCACCGCCCTGCTGCGGCAGGATGGCCGAGGCCAGCAACTGGCGGCGGCGCGCCGGGTCCACGGCGTCCGGTTCGCGCGACGACGACACCAGCGACGCCAGGTCGGCCTCGCTCGGGGTGTACAGCGCGCGGGCGCGATCGACCATCGAGAACGCGCGGTCGATCAGCACGTCCGCGCGGGCCAGTTCCATGTGCTCGGGCACCTTCTGGCCGACGGACATGTAATGGATCGGCAGGCGGTGGCGGATGGCGGTGTCGAGCGCAGCGCCCAGGCGGGTGGCTTCGTCCAGCTTGGTGATGATGCAGCCGGCCACATCCTCGCCCACGCCATTGCGATAGGCGTGCGCCACCTCGTCGAGCGTGTCGCCCTGGCTGGCGGCGTTGAGCACCAACAGCCGGCGAACGGGCTTGCCGGCGTTGCACAGCATCGACGCCTGCTCGGCCACCAGGCGGTCGCGCTGGCTGATGCCGGTGGTGTCGATCAGCACGATCTTGCGGTTGCCCAGTTCGGCCAGAATGCGGCGCAGCTCGCCGGCATCGCGCACTGAGTGCGCCGGCACGCCCATCAGGCGGCCGTAGATCTGCAATTGTTCCAGCGCGCCGATCCGGAACAGGTCGGTCGTCAGCATGGCGACCTGCTCCCGGCCTTCGCGGGCCACGCAGCGGGCGGCCAGCTTGGCCAGCGTCGTGGTCTTGCCCACGCCCGTGGGGCCGACCAGCGCATACACGCCGCCGGCCAGGAATTCGTCTTCGGAACGCACCACCGGCAGGTGGGTCACCAGTTCATTGCGTGCCCAGCTCTGCGCAGCCTCGGTGGAGAGACCTTGCGGCAGGCGCTCGACCAGCGTGCGGACCAGCTTGGTGCTGAAGCCGGCGTCCAGCAGGCTGCGGAACAGCGCGGCGCCCGCGGGCTCGCGCCCCGGACCTTGGCGGCCGCCCCACAGCAGCCCGTCCATGCGGGTTTCCAGCGCGCCGCGCAAGGCGCTGATGGCGTCCTGCAGACCGGCGGCCGTATCGGCCGGCAGATTCGCGGGCGGCAAACCCTGCGGCGGACGCACCGGGGCATCGGGCATGCGGCCCATGGGCGGCGCGGCATGCAGCATGGCCGGTTGCGGCGGCGCTGCCGGCGCCATGACGGGCGCCTGCACGGGTGCGGGCGGCGCGGCGTAGTCTTGGGGCGCGTGATAGGCGGTGGCGGGCGCAGCGGCCATGGCGGCTGCGGGCGCGGCGGTGGCCATGCGCTCGGGCATGGCGGGAGCCGGCGGTGTCATGCGGACTGCCGGCGCAAGCGGCGGCAGCTCGACGCGTACCGGTGCGGCCGGCTGAGGTGCGACCGGCTGAGGTGCGGCCGGCTGAGGTGCGACCGGCTGAGGTGCGACAGCCGTCGGTGCAACCGAAACCGGCTGCGGTGCAGCGGGTACGAATTCTGCCGGCGACGGTTCAATCTCCGGCTGCGCCGACGCCGCATACGCGGACTGGTAAGCGGCAATGGATCGCGCCGGCGGCGCGTACCCGGCTGGCGGCGCGGGCGGCATGGCAAACGGCGCAACCTGCGGTCGCGCCATCCCGGCCGGTGCGCCGAACGACGGCGCCGCGGGCTGACGTTCCTGCGCCGGCGGCGCATAGGCCGGCGCTTCGCGCGGCGGCGTCTGCTGCTGCGGCGCGTCGTCAAAGGCGCCATCAACGGTGGCCAGGACCTCGATCCCGCCCTCGACGCTGCGGTTCGACACGATCAGCGCGTCAGGCCCCAAGGCCTCGCGCACCTGACGCATCACGTCACGGGTGTTTGCCCCGTAAAAGCGGCTGATCTTCATTGCCCATTGCTCCCGCCGATCAGCGCCGTCACGCGGACGATGCGCTCATCGGGAATTTCCGTGTTCGACAACACGCCAAGCTGCGGCAGATGATGCCGCAGGAAGCGCGACAGCGGCGCGCGCAGCACCGGCGACACCAGCAGCACCGGCGCATTGCCCTGCGATTCCTGCCGTTCGACCGCCGCCTGCGCCTCGCGCAGCAGCGTGTCGGCCAGCCCCGGCTCCAGGCCGCCGCTGGTCGTCATGGCCTGCGACAGCACGCGTTCCAGCTTCACGTCCAGGCCAATCACGCGCAGCTCGCCCTCGCCGGGGAACCATTGCTGCGTGATGGCGCGGCCAAGCGCGCGGCGCGTCAGCGCGATCAGCTCGTTGATGTCCGGCTGGCCGCCCGACCCGGCGGCCATCGCCGCCAGACGCGGGCCATGCTCGGACAGCGTATCGATGATGGTGCGCATGTCGCGGATCGGCACTTCTTCCGACAGCAGACCCTGCAGCACCTTCTGCAGCGCGGTGAGCGACAGCGTCTTGGGCACCAGGTCCTCGACCAGCTTCGGCGCGTCGCGGCCGATGCGATCCAGCAGCTGTTGCACTTCCTGGCGGCCCAACAGGTTCGAGCCGTGGCGATGCATCAGGTGATTCAGGTGCGTGGCCACCACCGTGCCCGCATCCACCACTGTGTAACCGGCCACCTGCGCCTGATCGCGCAGCGAGCTGTCGATCCACAGCGCCGGCAGGCCGAACGCCGGATCGGTCGTCGGCGTGCCCTTGATCTGCATGGTCACGCCGCCCGGGTCGATGGCCAGCCACTGGCCCGGCATCGCGACCCCCGTGCCCACTTCCACGCCGGACAGCAGGATGCGGTAATCGTTGGGCTTGAGTTCCAGGTTGTCGCGGATGTGCACGACCGGCGGCAAAAACCCCACGTCCTGCGCAAACTTCTTGCGCAGGCTGCGGATGCGGTGAAGCAGCTCGCCGTTCTGCGCGTGGTCCACCAGCGGAATCAGGCGGTAGCCCACTTCCAGCCCCAGCTGGTCCACCATCGACACGTCTTCCCAGCTTGCCTCGGCAGCCGCGGCCTGCGCCTGGGTGATCGCCTGCGGCGGTATCTCCTCGGCGGCCACGGCAGCGGCTTTCTTGCGTTTGAGCAGCGCCCAGCCGCCCCAGCCCAGCGCGGCGGCCAGCGTCAGGAACGCGATGTGGGGCATGTTGGGGATGAGGCCCATGATGCCGATGATGCCGGCGGTCAGGAACAGCACGCTCGGGTTGGAGAACAGCTGGCTGATGATCTGCTGGCCGATGTCCTGGTCGGTCGACACGCGCGACACGACCACGCCGGCGGCGGTGGAGATCACCAGCGCGGGGATCTGGGCAACCAGGCCGTCACCGATGGTCAGCAGCGTGTAGACGCGGCCGGCTTCGCCCATGGACATGTCGTGCTGCGCCACGCCGACGACCAGGCCGCCGATGATGTTGATCGCCATGATCAAGAGGCCGGCGATGGCGTCGCCGCGCACGAACTTGGAGGCGCCGTCCATCGAGCCGAAGAAGTCCGATTCCTGCGAGACTTCCGACCGGCGCTTGCGCGCCTCGTCTTCGCCGATCAGGCCGGCGTTCAGGTCCGCGTCGATCGCCATCTGCTTGCCGGGCATGGCGTCCAGGGTGAAGCGCGCGCCCACTTCCGCGATACGGCCCGCACCCTTGGTGATGACGATGAAGTTGATGATGGTCAGGATGATGAAGACGATGATCCCGACCGCGAAGTTGCCGCCCACCAGAAAGTGCCCGAAGGCCTCGATCACCTTGCCCGCGGCGTCCGGGCCCGTGTGACCGTGCAGCAGCACGACCCGGGTGGACGCGACGTTCAGCGACAGGCGCAGCAGCGTCGCGAACAGCAGGACGGCCGGGAACGCGGCAAAGTCCAGCGGCTTGCGCGTGAACATGGCCACCAGCAGGATCATCACGGACAACGCGATGTTGAAGGTGAACAGCAAGTCCAGCAGGAACGTGGGCAGGGGCAGCACCATCATGCCCAGCACCATCACGATCAGGATGGGACCCGCCAGCAGCCGCGCGTGCGTGCCGCCGTTATTCTTCAACATGGTGAGCAGAGCGCTCATTCCTTAAACTCCTTGTGCTGCGGTTTTTGCCTGCGGGTCCAGTTCGGCTGGCACGTTCAACTTCGTGGGGGCCGGGGGTTCAAGCCCCCAACCCGAGCGCCAGGATCGTAGCTGGAATACCCATGCCAGCACTTCCGCCACCGCGGTATACAGCTCGGCCGGGATTTCTTGTCCCAGCTCGACGTGTTGATGCAATGCGCGCGCCAACGGCGGCGCTTCCAACGTGGGAATCTTGTTTTCGGCGGCCAGCTCGCGGATCTTCGCGGCGATCAGGCCCGTGCCCTTGGCCAGCACGCGCGGCGCGCCGCCCTTCGATTCGTCGTACTTCAGCGCCACCGCATAGTGCGTCGGGTTGGTCACCACGACGTCGGCCTTCGGCACCTCGGACATCATGCGCCGGCGGGCCGCCTGACGCTGCTGCTGCCGGATGCGCGCCTTCACATGCGGATCGCCTTCGCTTTCCTTGTGCTCCTGGCGCACGTCTTCCTTGGACATCCGCAGCTTCTTCAGATGGCTCCAGATCTGCCAGGGCACGTCCAGCATGACGATGATGAGCAGCGACGCCACGATGAAGGCGCAGCACATTGCCACCAGGGTCAGCGCCTTGGTCAGCGCGGCCGACGGCGCCACGTGCATCAGCCCCATCATGTCGTCGTGATAGCGCCAGATGACCCAGACCGCTACGCCGCCGACCAGCAGCGCCTTGGCCAGCGCCTTGATGAGCTCCACCACCGTCTGCGACGAGAACATGCGCTTCAAGCCGGCCAGCGGGCTGAGCTTCGAAAAATTGGGCGTCAGGGGCTTGGTCGAAATCACCAGGCCGCCCAGCACCACGCTCGACAGCACTGCAACCACCGCGAGCAGGCCGAATATCGGCAGCAGCACCAGCAGCGCATGGCCGAAACCGCTTACCGCCTGCTCGACCATGACGCCGGGATCCAACGCGACGCGCTGATCGAAGGCCAGCCCGTTGCGCAGCACCCCGCTCAGGCCCCTGTAAAGCGACCCGCCGCCCGCCCAGATCGCGGCGACACCGACGGCCAGCATCATGAACGTGCCCAGTTCCCGGGAACGCGCAATCTGCCCCTCCTCGCGCGCCTTTTCCAGGCGCCTGGGAGAGGCGGCTTCGGTTTTCTCGAGGTCGCTTTCTTCGGACATGCTCTACGGGATCGTTGCGGCTCGCTGACGTGGAATGCAAGCCGCCCGCCGAGATTCTAGGAGGCGCGGGGGGTTGGCGATATGCCAAGAAACGGGGGGAAAGCGGCGCTATTCCCGGATGCGCCGCCGGCTGCCGGTCAGCCCCCCTGGGCGTGCGCCTTCAGCCCGCCGCTTCAACTTGCCACATCAAGCCGCCCCATCAAGCCGCCCCATCAAGCCGCAACATGAACGCCCGCGTGACGCCACCCCGTCAACCCGCCACCGGCGCCGCCCGTCCCCCGGCGCCCTGCCCGTCCACGATCGCCTGGAAACGCGCGTAATCCAGCCCGATGCGCACGGCGCCCCAGTGTTCCGGCCCCAGATAAATGGGAAGGGAAATGTCGTTGACGATCTCGCCGGTATCCCGCGAATACGTCTGGAACAACTGCGCGCCCGTGTTGGCAGCCAGCCGGGCGCCCACGGGATCGTCAAAGATCCGCTTGTTGCGCACCCGGACGATGTCGACCTTCGGATCGCCGGTCGGCGCCAGCGAGAACCGGCTGTTGTGCGCCGGTGCGTAACCCCGGTTGTCCACCAGGATCGTGTAGATCGCGCCGGGCACCGCCTGCAGCACACTGTCGAGCAGGCGCGTCAGCGGCTCGTCGATGGCCCGGTCATACGCCGTGTGATACCGCGGCGGCTCGCTGCCGGGAATGCGCTGGTAATGGCGGTCGAACACGTCGACACCCCGCCGCCGGGCATCGTGCAGCAGTCCGGCCGCCGCGTCCGCAAACGCCTCCAGCGACGCCGACAGGCTGTCGAACGCGGTATCGCCGGTGCGCATGTCGGCCAGCACCTCCTGCACGCTTTCGGTCTGGCGGCGGATGCGGTCGATCTCGCCCGACATGCTTCCCACCCGTTCCAGCACGTCCGCGCTCAGTGCCGCGATGCGCCCCACCTCCTGGCTCATGCCGTGATTGGTGGCGTCGACCTCGCCAATCGCCTGGACCACTTCACCCACCTGCCGGTTCATGCTGTCAAAGTCGCGCACGAAGCGCTCGAACCCGTCACAGGTGCGGTTCAGCACCGCGCCCGACGCGTCCACATCCTCGCGCAGCGTGCCGGTCTGGCGCTGGGTGGATTCGACCAGGCCCAGCATCTCTGAGGTATGGCGGCCGATGTCGCCGGTGGCGGTATTGACCCGTTCGGCCAGACGGCCGACCTCGCTGGCCACCACCGCAAAGCCTCGGCCCGCGTCCCCTGCCCTGGCCGCCTCGACGCCCGCATTCAGCGCGAGCAACTGGGTCTGCAGCGCAATGCCTTTGATTGCCTGGCTGATGTCGCCCACGGATTTCGCGCGGGCGGCCAATTGCCCCACCACTTCGGTAAAAGCCGCCATCTCTTGCGTCATGCGGTCGACGCGCGTCTTGACCTCGGTCAGCTCGGCCAGCGCCTGCTCTGCTGCATGCAGGTTCTGGCCGGACACGGCGGCGATTTCGCGGGCATGCGTGGAGGTGGATGCCGACAGGTCAGCGATCTGCGCGCCGCTGGCTGCAAGCGCGTCGGCGGCCCTGGCCTGCTCGCGCGCCAGCAGCGAACAGCGCCCCGCCTGGAACTGCGTGCGCGCCGCGTTCAGCGCGATCTCGATGCTGGACTGGCGCACCGTCATCACCCGCACGCGGATCTGCGCCAGAAAACGGTACAGCGGCCAGGCGGCCGGACTGAAAGACAGGGCGCGCTCCGACAGCATCGCGTCGCCACGATTGAGCCGACGCAACAAACCCCACATGCCGCCCAGGCGGAATACGGATCTGGCCATGATGAACCTCCTCTCCCTGGCCCGGACCGCCTGCTTTGGGCATCCGTGGCCTGACGCGCAAAGCGCGCCTTGTCTCGCGCTGCAAGGCCCCGATTATTGTTGGCAGGAGTCTATCGGGAGGGTCGCGTTTGCGCTCTTAGGGAATACGTCATGCGGACGAGGCGGCAAAGACGGTCAAGTGCAGCAGGCAGCCGCAAGGACGCAGCCGCGCGCGGGTGTCAGACACCAGGGCCATGCGGGGGTCTGACACCGGGACGATGTCCGGGAGCGAACATCGCCCGAGGGCCGGGCTTAGAAGCCCAGGCTGGCCAGCAGGTCGTCGACCTGATCCTGGCTGGTGACCACGTCGGTCTTGCCTTGCGGGTTGATCTGCGGACCGTTGAGCAGGCTGTTGGCTTCATCGCGGCGCTCTTGCGGCACGTTGTCCAGCAGCACCTGCAGCAGTTCGCGTTCGATCGCGCCCACCACGTCCATCATGCGCATGATGACCTGGCCCGTGAGGTCCTGGAAATCCTGCGCCATGATGATTTCCATCAGCTTGGACTGCGTCTGCTGCGTCTGCTTGGGCACGTCGGCCAGGAAGGCGCGCGTGTCCTGCACCAGTTCGCGCGCTTCCGGCATCTCCAGCGGCTGGTCATACCATTGCTGCCAGCGGCTATCCAGCGCCTGGGCCGAACGCGACATGTTGTCCTGGATCGGACCGGCCTGCTCGGTGGCGTTGAGCACCCGGTTGGCGGCCTGCTCGGTCATCTGCGCCACGTACCGCAGGCGGTCGCGCGCATCGGGGATTGCATTGGCGGCGTCCTTGATCGCTTGATCCAGGCCCAGTTCGCGCATGCTGTCGCGCAGCATGCGGGTGAGCGAGGCGATGCGATGGATCAGGTCGGGCGACTCTGCCGGGTCAACTGTTTCCGTTGAGCTCATCGCACACCTCACCCGCCAATTTTCTCGAAGATCTTGTTCAGCTTTTCCTCCAGCGTTGCCGCGGTGAAAGGCTTGACCACATAACCGTTGGCGCCGGCCTGGGCTGCGGCAACGATGTTTTCCTTCTTGGCTTCCGCCGTCACCATCAGCACCGGCAGCGAAGCCAGCGATGCGTCGGCGCGGATCTGCTTGAGCATCTCCAGACCGTCCAGGTTGGGCATGTTCCAGTCGGACACCACGAACTGGAAGCCGCCGTTGCGCAGCTTCTCCAGGCCAATAGCGCCGTCCTCGGCCTCATCCACGTTTTCGAAACCCAGCTCCTTGAGCAGGTTGCGGATGATCCGCCGCATGGTGGGGAAGTCATCCACCACCAGAATCTTCAGGCCCTTGTCTACCATCTTTCACTCCAGAAAAAATTTGCTTGAGACCGATCGTGGCGTCTGTCCGCGTTAAACGCGGTGCCCACGGTCGCCCAGGCGAGTCAGAATGCGTTCGCTCATCGCCGACAACGGCACCACTTCACTTGCAGCCCCGATGGCAATGGCCTCGCGAGGCATGCCAAAGACCACGCAGCTTGCTTCGTCCTGCGCGATCGTGTGCGCGCCCGCCCGGTGCATGGCCAGCATGCCGGTGGCGCCATCCTTGCCCATGCCCGTCAGGATCACGCCGATGGCGTTCTTGCCCGCCGCCACGGCCGCGGAATTGAACAGCACGTCCACGGACGGACGGTGGCGGTTGACCGGTTCGCTGGCTTCCAGCTCGATGACGTAGTTGGCGCCACTGCGGCCCAACCGCATGTGCATCTCGCCGCCCGGCGCCAGGTACACGTGGCCCGGCAGCACGCGCTCGCCGTGCACGGCCTCGCGCACGGTCACGGCGCACAGCGCGTCCAGGCGCTGCGCGAACGACCGCGTGAAGCCGGCCGGCATGTGCTGCGTGATCAGGATCGCGGGGCTGTCCGGCGGCAGCGGCTGCAGGACTTCGCGGATGGCTTCGGTGCCGCCGGTGGACGCGCCCACGATGACCAGCTTTTCCGAGCTGGACAGCGGACGGCGCAGCATGGGCGCCGGCGCGGCTGCCGCCGCATGGGGCGTGGGCGCGCGCAGCTTGGCGCGCGACGCGGCGCGGATCTTGTCGGCAATGAGTTCCGTGTATTCGAGCAGGCCGTCGCGAATGCCCAGTTTGGGCTTGGTCACGAAGTCGATGGCGCCCAGTTCCAGCGCGCGCAGCGTGATTTCGCCGCCACGCTCGGTCAGCGACGACACCATCACGACCGGCATCGGACGCAGGCGCATCAGCTTTTCCAGGAAATCCAGCCCGTCCATGCGGGGCATTTCCACGTCCAGCGTCAGCACGTCGGGGTTGTGACGCTTGATCAGATCGCGCGCGACCAGCGGATCGGGTGCGGTCGCAACCACTTCCATATCCGGCTGGCTATTGATGATTTCGGTCATCAAGCCGCGCACAAGCGCGGAGTCATCCACACACAAAACGCTTATTTTCTTCATCTTGTTTGCTGCCCTGGCCCGTTCAGGCCTTATTTGCGCATTCGTAGACTGTCTGCCCGCGCAGACGGAAATCCCGGCTGATGTACGTGAAGTTCTCGGAGTGGCCGGCAAACAGCAGGCCGCCCGGCTTCATGAGGGGCACGAACCGCTCCAGAATCTTGGCCTGGGTCGGCTTGTCGAAATAGATCATGATGTTGCGGCAGAAGATCACGTCGAACTTTTCGGTGATCCCCCACGACGGCGACAAGAGGTTCAGCGTCTCGTAGCGCACCATCTCGGCGATCTCGGGCCGCACCCGCACATGCCCTTCGTTCGCGCCGCGGCCTTTCAGGAAGAAGCGGCGCAGGCGCTCGCTTTCCATCTTCGCGACGCGTTCGTTCGGATAGACGCCCGTGCGCGCGCGGTTCAGCACGCTGGTGTCGATGTCGGTAGCCAGCACGGTCGAGCCGGCGGCCCGCGGGCCCAGGGCTTCGGTCAGCGTAATGGCGATCGAGTACGGCTCTTCGCCCGTCGAGGCTGCACAACACCACACCGAAACGGGTCCCCCGCGCTTCTTCGCGAAGTCCGCCAGGATCGGAAAGTGATGCGATTCACGGAAAAACGCGGTCAGGTTCGTCGTGAGCGCGTTGATGAAGTCTTCCCACTCCGCGGCGTCGGGCTCGTTTTCCAGGCTGTCCAGATAACTGCCGAAATCCTGCCCGCCCAACGCCCGCAGGCGGCGCGCAAGGCGGCTGTAGACCATCTCGCGCTTGTGCGTGCCGAGCGAAATGCCGGCCCGCGCGTGGATCATCTTGCGGACGCGGGAAAAGTCCGCGTCACGGAAATCAAACTGGCGGTCCACCGAAATGGACGGGGCCGTATTCGCCGAAGTTGCCACGCGTATCCTCAGCGTCCCAGAGCAGGCGCATCGGGCGCATGCAGGCGGGCGTCATCATAGGTGGCGTGCACCGATGAGAGCCGATGCGCCGGCACTTCAATGACCTCGCCCGTATTGATCTTGAACACGGCCACCGCTTCGGCCAGGCGCTGCGCCTGTTCCTGCAGCGAGCCCGCGGCGGCAGCCGCCTCTTCCACCAGCGCCGCGTTCTGTTGCGTCACTTCGTCCATCTGCGACACGGCGCGGTTCACCTGGTCGATGCCGCTGGATTGTTCTTCGGACGCTGCCGAGATCTCGCCCATGATGTCCGTCACGCGCTTCACCGAGGCCACGATTTCCTGCATCGTGGAGCCGGCGCGTTCGACCTGCTGAGAACCCGCGCCCACCTTGGTCACGGAGTCTTCGATCAGGCCCTTGATTTCCTTGGCAGCTTGGGCGCTGCGCTGCGCCAGCGAACGCACTTCGCCCGCCACCACCGCAAAGCCCTTGCCCTGCTCACCGGCGCGCGCGGCTTCCACCGCCGCGTTCAGCGCCAGGATGTTCGTCTGGAATGCGATGCCGTCGATCACCGACACGATTTCCGAGATCTTGCGCGAGCTGGCCGAGATGCCTTCCATGGTGTGCACCACTTCCGACACCGCCGCGCCGCCGCGTTCGGCCACGTCAGACGCGCTGGCGGCCAACTGGTTGGCCTGGCGGGCGTTGTCCGCGTTCTGCTTGACGGTCGACGCCAGCTCTTCCATCGAGGCGGCGGTCTCTTCCAGCGAAGCGGCCTGTTGCTCCGTGCGGCTGGACAGGTCCGTGTTGCCCGCCGCGATCTCATGCGAGCCCACGTTGATTTCATCGACGCCGCGGCGCACCGAGGCCACCGTGCGCGTCAGGCTTTCCTGCATGCGCTTGAGCGCGGCGAAAAGCTGGCCGATCTCATTGGTGTTGCTGGCTTCCACGCGCGCCGTCAGGTCGCCGCCGGCAATGCGGTCGAAATGGTGGCCGGCTTCCTTCAGCGGCTGCAGCACGCGGCGGCGCAGGAAGACGTAGGTGGCAAACACCAGCAGCGCCGCGATGATGCCGCCGGCGCTGACGGCCATCAGCACAAACTGGTAGCGCACTTGCGCTACTTCGAACGCGTCCGTCATCTTGCTGGCGCGCCAGAAATCAAAGCCTTCGACGGCGCGCGCAAAGCGGCCTTCCAGGGCGTCCTGCACCTTCTGGATCTGCGTCTGGTAAGCCGGCATGTCGGCCTTTTCCAGCGCGGCGACCAACGGTGCGACACCCTGCTGCACCAACGCCGCATAGGAGTCGTCGATCTCCTTCAGGGCCTCGGCGGCTTCGGCCGGCCGTGGCAGGGTCTTGAAGAAATCGAACTCGGCCTGGCCCTTGTTCAGCGACGCCTTGGCACGTTCCAGCAGGCCGGCGGCCTCGCTGGACAGACCTTGCGCCAGCAGGGTCGGCTGGCCGACGCTGCGCACGATGTCCGCATAGTTCAGGGTCGCGGCACGGGCCAGGCCGTTCAGCGTGTCCTTGTGGCTCAGCACGACGCGGTTGACGGCGTCGTTCAATTCCTGCGATTGCTTGATCTCGGCCAGCGTCCCATTGCTGATGCGCAACGACAACACGCCCAGCGCGGCACCAATCACCAACATGAATGAGAAGAACGCCAGCACCCACAACAGGCTGCTGCGTATCGTCATGTTCGCGAAAAACTTGCGCATCACAAGAACCATCCCTTGACTGCAATCGTTAAAGGAAAGCGCCACATCGCGATCAATATGGCGCCTTTACCCCGCATTCCGGCCAGACTCCGATCAGGAGGCGACCTTCTCCACCAGCGCCATTTCGTCGCTGGTCATCAGCTTTTCGATGTCTACCAGGATCAGCATGCGCTCATCCACGGTGCCCAGGCCCGTCAGGTACTCGGTGGACAGCGTGGCGCCGAATTCGGGCGCCGGACGAACCTGGCCCGAGTTGAGCATCAGCACGTCCGACACGCCGTCCACCACGATGCCGACGACGCGGCGGTCGAGGTTGAGGATGATGACGACGGTCTGCTCGTTGTAGTCGACGCGGCCCAGGTTGAACTTGATGCGCAGGTCGACGATCGGCACGATGATGCCGCGCAGGTTCGTCACGCCCTTGATGAACGGCGGGACGTTTGCGATGCGGGTGACCGTGTCGGCGTCGTAGCCGCGGATTTCCTGCACCTTCAGGATGTCGATCCCGTATTCCTCGTCGCCCAGCGTGAAGACCAGGAACTCGCTGCCGACATCTTCATTGCGCGCGGCTTGCGCTTGCGGTTTGGCTGCCATGATTTTTTAGTGCTCCATCAATTCAGAACGGCTTCGGGCTGCGACCAGCGCTCCCGGTTGGCGCGCGCGAGCGCAAATACGTCGACAATCAGGGCCACGCTGCCATCGCCAAGAATGGTGGCGGCGGAAATGCCCGGGACCTTGCGGTAATTCGATTCCAGATTCTTGACCACCACCTGATGCTGTCCGATCAGGTGATCGACCAGCAGCGCAAAGCGCCGGTCCTCGGCCTGCATGATGACGGCGATCGCCTGCGTGGGGTCGGTCTGGGCCTCGCCCACCGAGAACACGCGATGCATCTCGACCAGCGGCAGGTATTCGCCACGCACGTGCATGACGCGCTCGTTGCCGGCAACCGAGTAGATCTGGTCGTTGGTGGGCTGCAGCGATTCGGTGACGTGGTTCAGCGGCAGGATGAAGGTTTCTTCACCGACGCGCACCGACATGCCGTCCAGAATGGCCAGGGTCAGCGGCAGCACGATGCGGGTCGTGGTGCCGTTGCCCGGCTCGCACGACAGCTGCACGTGGCCGCCCATGTCCTGGATGTTCCGGCGCACGACGTCCATGCCCACGCCGCGGCCGGAAATGTCCGTGACCTTTTCGGCCGTGGAGAAACCGGGCGCGAAAATCAGCTGCCAGATCTCGTCGTCGGGCGAGTTTTCGTTGACGGCCAGGCCTTGCGCCATAGCCTTCTTCAGAATCTTTTCGCGGCTCAGGCCACCACCGTCGTCGCTGACTTCGATGACGATGTTGCCGCCGTTGTGCTGCGCGGACAGCACCAGCTGGCCAACCGGATCCTTGCCGGCGGCGATACGCTTTTCGGGCGTTTCGATGCCGTGGTCCAGGCTGTTGCGCACCAGGTGGGTCAGCGGGTCGATGATGCGTTCGATCAGGCTCTTGTCCAGCTCGGTCGCGCGGCCGTATGTTTGCAGTTCGATCTGCTTGCCCATCTTGCCGGCGATATCGCGCACCAGGCGCGGGAAGCGGCTGAACACGTAATCCATCGGCATCATGCGGATCGACATGACGGCTTCCTGCAGATCGCGCGCATTGCGCTCCAACTGCTCCATGCCGTTCAGCAGGCGATCGTGCAGCACCGGATCCAGCGTGGAGGCGGTCTGCGCCAGCATGGCTTGCGTGATGACCAGCTCGCCCACCAGGTTGATGACCTGGTCGACTTTTTCAACGCCGACGCGGATCGAGGTCGATTCCTTGTCTGCATGGGCGGCGGCGGAAGCGGCCGGACGCGCGGCGGCACGGGCGGCCGGCGCACCAGCGTCGGCGGCCACTGCCACCTCGGCGGCGGGCGCTTCGGGCGCAGACGGGGCAGCGACCGGCGCGGCAACCGGCGCGGCGGGCGCCGCTTCGGCCGCCACGGGCGCGGCGTCGCCGCTTGCCGGCACTGCCTCGCGGGCGATGTTCAGTTGGTCGCCGTCGACGATGAAGCAGCACACGGCCTCGATGTCTTCCGGCGTGCAGGTGCTATCCACCCAGACCGTCAGCACGCCATTGGCGCGTTCGCTCGCCTTGACGGTGCCCAGGTTGCCCATCTCTTCGAGCAGGGACGCGGCATCCTTGTCGGAAACCTTGGTGATGCGCACACGCAGCGGCAGGCCGCCGGCTTGCTCGCTGGTGGCGGCGGCCGGCGCGGCGGCTTCGACCGGCGCGGCGGGCGCGGGCGCCTGCTGCACGGGTGCGGGCGCCGGGGCCGCGACCGGCGCGGCAGCGGGTGCAGGCGCAGCGGGCGCGGGCGCGGCGGCCGCGGCGGGATCCTTATGCTCCAGCGCAAGCTGCCTCAATACGGCGCAAATACGCTCAAACACGGCATCATCGGGCTCTTCGGAGGCCCGATAGGCATCCAGTTGGCTTTTGAGCACGTCTTTCGTTTCCAAGAAAATATCAATCATGTCCGTGCGCAGCGCCATTTCGCCACGCCGGATCGCGTCCAGAAGGTTCTCAAGCAGATGGGTCGTGCCCGCCAGCTGGTTGAAACAGCCGAACGTCGCCGCACCGCCCTTGATCGAATGCGCCGCGCGGAAAATGGCGTTGAGCTGCTCGATGTCGGGCGCGCCCACATCGAGCTCGAGCAACAGCTGCTCCATTTGCGCGAGCAGCTCGTCCGCCTCGTCGAAAAAGGTCTCGTAAAACTGACTGAGGTCCAAACCAGAACTCATGACCCGTACGCCTTTCTAAATGAACCTGCTACGCGCCGGCCTGCTCGTCGAGCAGCTCGGTCGCCAATTCCACCAGCACATCGGGATCCACCGGCTTGGAAAGCCAGCCGCAAACACCCAGATCCCGGGCTGCCATCTTGCTGTCCACGTCGTCCTCGGTGGTCAGCACCAGCACCGGCACATCCATGTACCGGTCCTCTTCGCGCAACCCCTGGATCAACTCCAGACCGCCCTTCACCGGCATGTTCCAGTCGCTGACGACCAGATCCACCGGGTTGGCCATCGCCACTTCCAGCGCTTCCTGGCCGTTGCAAGCCGTCAACACGTTCCAGCCTGCGCCGGTCAGCGTCGCCTGCACGATCATCCGCATGGTCGTGGAATCATCCGCCACGAGTATCGTTGCCGTCATTGTTGTCGAACCCCTTCAGCGGGCGGGGTGTTCTCCGCCTCGCTCTGCTTGGTTGCCGTTGCGGCCTGGCTGGCGGCTTGCACCGCCTGCACGGCCGTCCCCACCTCGCGCGCATCCTTGGCGCTCAAATCCGCGGCTGCGGCGTTCTCGCTTTCGATGCGCTTCTGGGTGCTTTGGTTGAGCACCACCAGGCTGATGCGTCTATTAACGGCTGCATACGGATCATCTTTAACCAGACTCATGCTGGAAGACAGACCCTGGATGCGCATGACCTTGCTTTCGTTCATGCCGCCCGCCACCAATTCCTGGCGCGAGGCGTTTGCGCGGTCGGCCGACAGCTCCCAGTTGCTATAGGCGCGTTCGCCGCGCGCATACTGCGACGCGTCGGTATGACCCGAGATGCTGACCTTGTTGGGCAGTTCGTTCAGCACCGGCCCCAGCTCGCGCAGGATGTCGCGCATGTACGGCTGCACTTCGGCGCGGCCGGTCGCGAACATCGGGCGGTTCTGGTTGTCGATGATCTGAATGCGCAGGCCTTCGGTCGTCAGATCGATCAGGAGCTGCGGCCGGAAGGATTTCAGGACCGGGCTCGTCTCGATGACGTTTTCGAGGCGCTTCTTGAGGTTTTCGAGGCGATGCTGCTCGCGGCGCTCGGCGTCGCCCATCGGCTGGGACTCGACCCGGTTGCCCTGGCCGCGGCGCACGTCGCCCTCGCTGCGCAGCGGGTCCTGCCCGCCGCCCGGCACGGCGCTCGTTTCCGCCGAACTGCTGGGCCCGCCCGTGATGGCGACGCGCAGCGGCATGCGGAAATATTCCGCGATGCCCTTCAGTTCTTCCTTCGGCACGATGCTGACCAGCCACATCACCAGGAAGAACGCCATCATTGCCGTGATGAAGTCGGCGTACGCGATCTTCCAGCTGCCCCCGTGGTGCCCGCCGCCCTTGACCTTCTTGCGGCGGATCACCACACGGTGATTATTTACCGTGCTCATGGCCCGCTCCGTCAGGCCTTGCCGGTCGACTTGGTCTGGCGGACGTGCTCTTCCAGCTCACCGAAGGTGGGCCGGACCGCCGAGAACAGCACCTTGCGGCCGAATTCCACCGCGAGCTGGGGCGGGTAACCGTTCATGCTGGCCAGCAGCGTGGTCTTGATGCATTCGAGCACCTTCATGGCTTCATCGGTGCGGCGCTCCACGCGGGAGGCCAGCGGACCCACAAAGCCGTACGCCAGCAAAATACCCAGGAACGTGCCGACCATCGCCTTGGAGATCAGGTCACCCAGAATGGCGGGCGGCTGATCCACGGCGGCCAGCGCCTTGATCACGCCCAGCACCGCGGCCACGATACCGAAAGCAGGCAGGCCGTCGGCCATCTGCTGCAGCGCATGCGCCGGCACTTCGCGCTCGTGGCGGTAGGTTTCGATTTCCTCGTCCATGAGCGTTTCGATTTCGAACGAGCTCATGTTGCCGCTGATCATGATGCGCAGGTAGTCCGTGATGAACTCCATGAGCTTCTCGTCTTTGGCGATACGGGGATACTCGCTGAAGATCGGGCTGGAGCCCGGATCCTCGATATGCGATTCGATGGCCATCAGGCCTTCACGGCGCGCCTTGTTCAGCAGCACATACAGGAGCGCCATCAGCTCCATGTACACGTCCTTGCCGTAGCGCGAGCTCTTGAGCGCGTCGGGAAGCGCCTTCTTGACCAGCATCAGCGACTTCTTGCTGTTGCCCGCCAGGAAAGCCCCGAACGCCGCGCCGAAGATCAGCGTCAGCTCGAAGGGCTGGTAAAGCGCGCCCATGTGTCCGCCCAGCGCCATGAAGCTGCCGACGACCGACACGATCACCACAAGAAAACCGATAACAATCAACACAACGGGCCCCTGCCAACGAAGTCTATAACTTGCGTCAATGATCCCCTGTCCCCCCTGCCCCAAAAAGGCGGGTTAGGGGGTGTTTTCCAGGGCTTTTGATGTATTTGGACGCCCGATCAGGTCGGAGCGGCGGTCGCAATGGGGGCTGAACGGCTGCCGGCGCGTGCTTTGGCCGCCGCGCGGGTCTTGCCGGCGCGAGGTGGCGGACGGCAGATGGCGCACACGAAATCGGACTGCGGATCGTGGGCGTGGGCGATGAAATGGCCGCCGCATTGCCGGCACGCAGAGAGCTGCAACATGCCGCTATCGAAGAATCGCACCAGCATCCACGCCCGGGTAAAGCTCAGGACGGGCTCGGCATCCGCGGTTTCCTGCCCCGCGTTTTCGAGATACAGGCGATACGCATCGATGGTGGCGCGTATGCCCTTGCTGGTGGTGCGCGTATTCAGGAACGAATACACGTTATAGAAGAGAGAGGAATGAATATTCGGCAGCCAGGTCATGAACCAGTCAACCGAAAAAGGCAGCATGCCCTTGGGTGGCGAGCAGCCGCGGATTTCGCGATACAGGCGGGCGAGGCGATCATGGCTGAGGCTTGTTTCAGCCTCAAGCACCTGAAGGCGCGCGCCCAGCGTAATCATGGAGCTAGCAAGCAGAATGTCGTCCGCTTCCTGGGAAACGCTCTTGGAGGCCATTACACGTGTATCCGAGTGGAATTCGCGAGGCCGTCAGGCCAGTTCTTCGACAGGCTGCTTGGCGAGCAGGATGGTTGCATGCGCTTGTTGCAGCGCACCACCCAGAACGTCGTGAGTCAGCGCGGACAGCAGGCTGTAATCATCAAAGCGGAAACGGCACAGCAGCGAGCTGGAGCTGGCCAGTTTCACCAATTGCGCCGGCGAAAGGCGCATGAGAATGTCAGCGACTTCGTTGCTGAAACCCAGGCGGAACATCGATGCGGCGAAATCGTCCCGCAACATACGCTGAGCCAGTAACAGATATGACAGATTCACTTCGCGAATGTCTGCCAGCAAAGAATTTTCGACTTGTTGCACGCCGTACTCCCTATCCCTATCCCACCCGAGGGGCTTGATTACTCATAGCGCAGGCAACGATTGTTACCTGACTGCTTGCTGCATCCTGTTTTTATGCGAAATGTATCATTTGTTCGCAAATTAAGTAAAATTTACCACAGGTGATGTCATTTTCTATGACTTATATGACAAATCTTTGTTGATGTTGCGCAACGTGCCTTTCTAGACACACCTTGACATACAAGTTCGTGACAAATTTTCGCCAATTTGCCAAATAAGCATTCAAAACGTTGCGTACTTCCTGAAATGAACGGCGCCCCATTGCCGACAATGCCAACTTAGCGACTCTTAAGATTCGCCCGCCTTACCGTAGCCGCGCTTGTCGACAATGTCGCAAATTGGCAACACGACCGCGCTTCACGATGGACTCCGCCAGAATTCCCGCAATGCCCCACGCAGATGACAGCCTGGTCGAATACGCGCCGCTAGTTCGGAAGCTGGCTTTGCAATTGCTCGCCCGGCTTCCCGCCAGCGTCGAACTCGACGACTTGATACAAGCCGGCATGATCGGCCTGCTCGATGCCGTCCGCCGCTATCAGGAAACCGCAGACGCGCAATTCGAGACCTACGCCACGACGCGTATCCGTGGCGCGATGCTCGACGAGCTTCGCGGGCAGGACTGGCTGCCGCGCAGCGTGCGCACGAAGGCCCGCAAGATCGAACAGGCGATCCAGTTTCTGGAACAGCGTTTGATGCGCGCGCCGACTGAGGCCGAGATCGCCGCGCAGCTTGAACTGCCGCTGGATGAGTACCAGTCGCTGCTGCACGACGCGCAAGGCGTGCAGATCGTGCATTACGAAGACTTCACCACCGAACCTGATTCGGCGTCGGGGCAGGCGGATTGGTCTGCGACGTTGAATCATGGGGCGCCGAGCGGGAATCCGCTGGATTCGCTGCTGGCCGGGGATTTCCGGCAGGCGCTGGTGCATGCGATTGACGCCCTGCCCGATCGGGAGAAGCTGTTGCTGTCGTTGTGTTACGAGCAGGGGCTGAATCTGAAGGAAATCGGCGCGATCATGAATGTAACCGAGGCGCGGGTGTGCCAGCTGCGGTCGCAGGCGACGGCGCGGATCCGGGCTCGGTTGAAGGATCAGGCTTGGCAGGAGTTGCCGCAGGAAGGGCAGATCGCGCAGATTATTTGACGACGCTGTACTGGGAACCGGCTGGTTTGCACTTTGCGAAATTGAGGCCGGCATACCCGAATGCGGATTGAATGCGGCACGAGTGCTTGAAGTCTGCTGCGCAGCTCGTCAATCTTTGCGGTTCGCAACAGCCCATCCCAGCGCGCAAATCGTCGACGTCGAGTTGTCGGCTTAGCCGATCAATATGGGTAGCGCGCGTCCGCAGCCGTTGGCGGAAGAAATCTCGGCTCGCACGCTATGAATCTCACGGCTGTCACTCCAGAGTTCGATGCGTTCGACAACATCATTGCAGTCTCTGCGTTGCTGCACTTTGCCCAAGCGCTGCACGACCATAACGCGACCACTATCAGGGTCACAAATATCCGGTAGCCGTCAACAAGTGCTGTAGTTTTTTGCAGTTCCAGACGCGCGGCAGACTCACCTAGCCTATTAGGCGAATGCCGACTCGCGTTCACAGCTTCTTTTCACGTACCGTTCGCTAGTGGTGCTGGGTCTGACCGAGCTGGCGAGCGCGAACCTAGTCGGTCACCAGAGACGTCTGGATTCCTCACTACTTGAACGGCTTCGCATTGCGCGTCTGAACTGCCCCCCCCTCCGCCGGCCGCTCCAGAGGCAATCCGCAGTGAAACCTGCCGCCCATCGGCCAATTTCACGATTGTCGAAAAAAAAACCTAAAGATTGATTTTTGACTGCCGTAATCCTGGCAACGGAGAAATTCGAAGACACAAGTCAAAGAATTCTTCCCGTTACAAAGATGGGCGGCCCCGCTGCCCGGTTTGAAGAAGCCTTTCTCTCTTGGGAGCCTAAACATGGCTGCAGTCATCAATACCAACTACTTGTCGCTCGTTGCTCAGAACAACCTGAACAAGTCGCAATCCTCCCTGGGCACCGCCATCGAGCGCCTGTCGTCGGGCCTGCGCATCAACAGCGCCAAGGACGACGCCGCCGGTATGGCCATTGCCAACCGCTTCACCGCGAACGTCAAGGGCCTGACCCAAGCCGCTCGTAACGCCAACGACGGCATCTCGCTGGCTCAGACGACCGAAGGCGCCGCCTCGGAAGTCAACACCCACCTGCAACGCGTTCGCGAACTGTCGGTGCAAGCTTCGAACGGCAGCTACTCGCAAGAACAGCTGAACTCGATGCAAGATGAAATCAACCAACGTCTGTCGGACATCGACCGCATCTCGCAACAAACCGACTTCAACGGCGTTAAGGTTCTGTCGGATTCGGCCAAGCCCCTGACGCTGCAAGTCGGCGCCAACGACGGCGAAACGATCACCCTGAACCTGACCGAAATCAGCGTCAAGACCCTGGGTCTGGACGGCTTCAACGTCAACGGCTCGGGCGTGACCCAGAACCGTTCGGCCACCGTGTCGGATCTGCAAGCTGCTGGCGGTGTGACCACCGGCGCCAACGAGTGGACCGTGACCACGACGCACGCTGCGATCAAGGCTGACGACATCTTCGGTCGCCTGGAAAACGGCAACACCGTCCGTGTCAGCGTCGCCGCCGGCAACGACAACACGTACACCTACGACGCCGCGAACAACAACTTCACGTTCACGAACAACAGCGCTTCGAACTCGACCGCCATCAATAACCTGGCCGCTTCGATCAAGCCGGGCACGGGCACCACCACTGGCACGTACAACAACGGCACGTCCGGCTCGACCGAGTTCACCGTTGACGCCAACGGCGACATCACCATCGACGGCCAAGCTGCTTTCGTTGACGCTTCCGGCAACCTGACCACCAACAACGCCAGCGGCACCGCTGCGAAGCTGGATCTGGTCATGCGTACGGCTGCCAGCTCGCCTGTTGGCACCGCCTCTGTCGACATCGGCGGCAAGGTCTACAAGAACAGCACGGCAGGTCAGCTGTCGTTCACCGACACCATCAGCAAGGACGCTCTGCTGGCTGCATTCAAGGCCAACGCAGCTGCTGGCGGCAACACCGTGAACCTGGGCAGCGGCATCACGGCTGCCACGGTCTCCTTCACCGGCGACACCTCCGCTGGCGCCAACATCGCCTACGTGGACGGCAAGGGCACCGTTACTCGCACCCTGAACTACACGACCGTCTACAACGTCGACCCCAACACGGGCAAGACCACGGTCAAGGGCGGCACGGGCACGGGCGACTACGCTCCGAAGATCGGCGCCGAAGCCAAGGTCAGCAGCACCGGTAAGCTGACGACGGAAGACACCAGCAAGGGTACGAAGACCACCGATCCGATGAAGACGCTTGACGCCGCCTTCACGAAGCTGGACAAGCTGACCGGCGAACTGGGTGCTGTGCAGAACCGTCTGGAATCGACGATCGCCAACCTGAACAACGTGGTCAACAACCTCTCCAACGCTCGTTCGCGTATTCAAGACGCCGACTACGCCACGGAAGTGTCGAACATGTCCAAGGCTCAGATCCTGCAACAAGCTGGTACCTCGGTTCTGGCGCAAGCCAACCAAGTGCCGCAAACCGTTCTGTCCCTGCTGCGTTAATTCTCAGCACAAGCAGAACCGGGAACGGGCAACCGCTCCCGGCTCTGTGACCCGGTCCTTCGCGCCGGGCCACAGAGCCGCAGTACCAAGCCTCCCGATAGGGAGGCTTTTTCGTTTCTGGAAGATCGCACGCGCTGCCTGGACATAAAGATGCCGGAAGACGGGCGCAACCCCTGATGCCCCGGAACTGGAGGCGAATTCGGACGCTGCTTGGCGAAATGACCCGAACGTCTGCTTCATAGAATCTGGGTCATTATCCCGAAGCCTCAATTGTTACGCGCCCCATGTCGATTCCGGCCCCCATGCAACCCTGCCAGCGGGCAGACAACCCAGGGACTCTGGCTCCCAGCCACTCACCGCTGCATCTGCGAGCAGTCGCCCATCTATATGGTGTGGAAACGGCTCCGCTGCACCGAGCGCGCGTGCTGGTCTTGGAATGCGGTTCGGCCGAGGGGCTGTTTCCTTTCGCTCTGGCCTACCCGGATGCCGTCGTAGTCGGGCTCGACAGGCGTGCGAACCTTATTGAAATAGCGCGCGGCCGGGCGGAGCAACTCGGACTCAAGAACGTCGATCTGGCCACCGCCGGCATCTCCGATCTGCCGGCTCATACGCCGCCGTTCGACTATATCGTTGCCACCGGCTCTTACGACAGCCTGCCTGAAGAGCAGGCTCAGGAGCTGCTCGAGCGAGGCCAAGCGCTTCTTTCGCCCTTCGGCCTGCTCTACGTCGACTACCGGATCTATCCGGGCGCCAAGAGTCTCGAGGTGATGCGCGATGCCATATTGCTGCACACGCACTCCGCCAAGACCGAAGACGAGGTAAAGGGCGCGGCTCGCGCCGCATTGACGCTTTTCCAAGAAGGCATTGCGCCATCGAATCCCCTGAGCGCCTCCGTCGGCACGCTGGTCGATCAATTCTCTCGTGGACTGGACTCCGACGAGGCCGCACGTCTATTGGCGTGCACGCCCACGTATTTTGTCGAGTTTGCGGGCAAGGCGGCCCAGGCGGGACTGGCCTACGTCGGGGATGCTGATCCCTTAAGCGAAATCCCGCTGCAATTTGGCCAGAATGTGTCGCTGTCCCACAGCTTACTGAGCATGGGGCAACCGGCTGCCATGCGACAGCAGTACCTCGACTTTGCGACCGGACGAGGATTGCGTCAGAGCCTGCTGATTGCGCAACACCGCCAGCCGGAAATCCTGAGCGCCCCCGACCTTACGCGCCTCACCGATCTGAATTGGGCCAGCGGGCTGATCAGGCTCGCGGCCAGGGGGCAGGACAACGTTGTTTCCTACGCTACGCACCTCGGGCGCGGACTGGTCACCACGGACCCGCTGATGGTCGATCTGCTCAGGATCTTCGGGCGCGCTTGGCCGAGCACGCTTCCCTACTCAACACTGTTCAATGAATTGAAGCGCGGCACGTCCAAGGACGATGCAAGTTTGCGAAGCGGATTGGATAAGTGCCTCCGGACGCTTTTGGAAGCCGATCTGGCGCATGTCAGCCTGGGACCCGGCCCCTATGACGATGCCGCGAGCGACTTTCGACCTCTTCGAAGCATTGACGCGTCGGGACCGGATGCGCCATTGTTCAACCTGTGGCATGAGCCTCTGCGGCTGGTCTTCAATGAGACGCAACGCGCGCTGCTAAATGCTCTTTCCTCTGGGCAGTCGTTGCACGGGGCATTGCTTGCGGTGTCCGCGGACGCAGCTCACTCCCATGTGGGCACCTCGGAATTGAACGAGGTCCTGTCACTGGTCAAGCGTTTCGCGCTCGCGGAGGGTTCGGCGCAATCCTGGCACGCGATGCTCGAGAGCGGGCTGATAGATAGTGAAGGCGAAGGCCACTACGCAGGACATTACGTGGACGCGCTTGCGCGTCTCGGCCTGACCGGTCGGCTGCCCTCTCAGCGATCCTTGGCGCCTCCGCCTTCCATCGTGGCCCAGGCGCAGCGGCTGAACCAGGCAATGATGCGCAACGCCTATAGCGAAACAGAACCCCTCGCCCGCACGATCACCAAGCTTGCCCCGCGCTTCTTCGATGGATGGGAAGCGCTTGCCATCACGCTGTGCAACACGCGGCGTCCCGCGCAAGCGATGGTGGCAACGTTGAAAATGCTCGAACTCGAGCCCAACCACTCTCAAAGCTATATCACCTTGACCGTCTGCCTCAGCCAGCTGGAGCGGACTGCCGAGGCGATCAGCGCCGGCCGGCGCGCCGTCGAGCTGGCCCCTGGCGATGCCCATGCTCATGCGGCACTTGCTGATGCGCTAAATGCCGAAAGGCGTTATCAGGAAGCCAAACAATCCTGCGTGCGCGCCCTGGAAATAGATCCGAACCTGCAAAAAGCGCTCGCGAACCTGAGCAAGATACTCATCGACAGTGGGGACGCTGAGGGTGCGATTGCGGCAGCAAGAAACGCCGTCGCGCGTGCGCCGAAGTCGCTCGCCGCGAACAACAATCTTTTGTTCGCGTTGAACTATGCACCAACCGTGAGCCCGGAAGAGGTCTTTCAGGCCTACCAGACCTACGATCAGACCTATTGCGAACCGCTGCGCAGTACGTGGAGACCGCACAAGAACTCGCGCCAGGTGCAACGCAAGCTGAAGATAGGCTTTACGTCGCCCGACTTCCGCCAGCACTCGGGCAATTACTTTATTGAACCCGTCCTTGCTCACCTCTCCCGAGATTCCTTCGAGCTGACCGCCTATGCGGAGTTGGCGACGGAAGATGATACGACCAAGCGGTTCAAGACGTACTTCGATCATTGGGTTCCGACTTCCCCGCTCTCCGATGCTCAACTCGCGGAGCGGATTCGAGCGGACCAGATCGATATCCTGATCGACGTTGCCGGACATACAGCAGGCAATCGGCTTGCAACCTTTGCTCGCAAGCCTGCCCCGGTGTCGATGACCTGGCTCGGATACGGCTACACCACTGGGTTGACGGCTATCGACTATATCCTTACGGACGAAGCGATGGCGCCCCAGGGATGCGAGAGTCTGTTCTCAGAGACGCCATGGCGGCTCCCTGATACGAACTTCATCTATCGACCGGCAACCAGCATGGGCCAGGAAGGCCCCCTGCCGGCTATTGCCAATGAATTTGTGACGTTAGGCAGCCTGACGCGCGCCATTCGCATGAATGACCGTACCGTCAGCGTATGGGCGCAGATCATGCACCGGCTGCCCAATGCGCGCCTCATCGTCGATAGCAGTAGCTATCGCGACCAAGCAATGCAAGATGCCTTGATTGCGCGCTTCGAGAAGTATGGCGTCAATCGTACTCGGCTCGCTATCGGATGCCACAGCCCCCCCTGGGATACGCTCCGAAGCATGGATATCGGCCTTGATTGCTTCCCGCACAACTCTGGCGTCACGTTGGTGGAATCGCTTTACATGGGCGTGCCGTACATCACGCTCGCGGACCGCCCCAGCGTGGGCCGCATCGGGTCGTCTATTCTCCACGGCGTTGGCCGACCCGAATGGATTGCGCAGACGGAATCGGAGTACATCGACAAGGTCGTCGCACTGGCCAGCGACATCCCCGCCCTCGCCAAGATCCGCGCCGGCCTGCGCGACGAAATGCACGCCAGCCCCCTCATGAACGAACCCGCCTTTGCGCGCAAGTTCGAAGGTGCGCTGCGCGAAATGTTCAAGAACTGGTGCGAAACCCAAGCATGAAAGCAATCATCCTGGCCGGCGGCCTCGGCACCCGGATTTCCGAAGAGACCCACACGCGCCCCAAGCCGATGATCGAAATCGGCGGGCGGCCCATCCTGTGGCACATCATGAAGACCTATTCCGCCCACGGCGTAAACGACTTCGTCATTTGCTGCGGATACAAGGGCTACATGATCAAGGAGTACTTCGCCAACTACTTCCTGCACATGTCCGACGTCACGTTCGACATGGCCGACAACCGCATGGAAGTGCATCAGCGCAAGGCCGAACCCTGGCGCGTGACGCTGGTGGACACCGGCGAAAACACGATGACCGGCGGGCGCCTGAAGCGCGTGGCGGACTATGTGAAGGAAGACGAGGCGTTCTGCTTTACGTATGGCGACGGCGTGGCCGATATCGACATCACCGCCCTGCTCGCCTTTCACCGCAAGCACGGCAAGGCCGCCACCGTGACAGCCGTGCAACCCCCGGGCCGTTATGGCGCGCTGCGCCGCGACGGCGATCAGGTCACCGGCTTTGCGGAAAAGCCGCGCGGCGACGGCGGTCTGATCAACGGCGGCTTCTTCGTGCTGTCGCCCAGCGTACTCAAGCTGATCGAAGACGACGATTGCACGTGGGAACTCGGACCGCTGGAAGCGCTGAGCCGCGACGGCCAGCTCCACGCCTATGAACATCTGGGCTTCTGGCAGCCCATGGACACGCTGCGCGAAAAGAATCTGCTGGAATCCCTCTGGAGCACGGGCAAGGCGCCATGGAAAGTCTGGTAACGCCGAATGCCGGTTTCTGGCGCGGCAAGCGCGTCCTCCTTACCGGTCACACCGGCTTCAAGGGCGGCTGGCTGGCGATCTGGCTGCAGCGCCTGGGCGCAAAGGTGACGGGCGTGGCCCTGCCGCCGTGCACGGAGCCCAGTCTGTTTCAGGCCGCCCGCGTCGGCGCGCTGATCGACAGCCATTATTGCGACATCCGCGACGCTGCCGCGCTGCGCGAACGGGTGCAGAGCGCCCGTCCCGAAATCGTGTTGCACCTGGCCGCCCAGGCGCTGGTGCGGTCGAGCTACGCGCAGCCGGTCGAGACCTTCGCCGCCAACATCATGGGCACGGCGCACCTGCTGGATGCCCTGCGCGTCACGCCGTCGGCCCGGGTCGCGGTCATGGTCACGACCGACAAGGTCTACCGCAACAACGAATGGCCCTACCCGTACCGTGAGAGCGACGCGCTGGGCGGGCATGACCCCTACAGCGCCAGCAAGGCCGCCAGCGAACTGGTCATCGCATCCTATCGCGACGCCTTCCTGCGCGAACAAGGCCTGGCAGTCGCCAGCGCGCGTGCCGGCAATGTGATCGGCGGCGGCGACTGGTCGGCGGACCGCCTGCTGCCTGACGCCGTGCGCGCCTGGCGGAGCGGCGACGATCTGCATGTGCGGCGCCCGCAGTCGGTTCGCCCGTGGCAGCACGTCCTGGAGCCGCTTGCGGGTTACATGACCCTGGCCGAAAAGCTGTGGGAAGCGCCCGCGTTGGCCGACGCCTACAACTTCGGCCCGGATGCGGCCGAAGCGGCGCCCGTGCGCACCGTGGTGGACCTGGCCCTGTCCGCTTACGGCAAGGGCCGCGTGGCCTATGCCGAACAGATCGAAGGCCCGCATGAAGCCGGCCTGCTCACCCTGGATACGTCCAAGGCGCGCGCCGTGTTGAACGTGGCGCCCCGCTGGGCGCTGTCGCAGGCGGTGACGCACAGCATGCACTGGTACCGGCGGTTCGACGCCGGCGAAGATGCGCAGGCGCTGTGCCATGCCGACATCGACCGCTACGAGACGCGCGCATGAGCCTCGCCGTCCTCGATACCCCGATCGCTGGCTTGAAGGTCGTGCAGCGCCATCCGCGCGGCGACACGCGTGGCTTTCTGGCGCGGCTGTTCGATGCTACCGAAATGGCCGCATGCGGCTGGACCGGCCCGGTCGCGCAGGTCAACCATACCTATACGGCGCAAGCCGGCACGGTTCGCGGCATGCACTACCAGTTACCGCCCTTTGCGGAAATGAAGCTGGTGAGCTGCATCCGCGGTGTGGTTTGGGATGTCGCCATCGATCTGCGGCAGGGCTCGCCCACGTTCCTGCAATGGCATGCCGAACGCCTGTCGGCGGACAACGGCCGCGCGCTGCTGATTCCCGAAGGCTTCGCCCACGGGTTCCAGACGCTGACGGACGACGTGGAAATGCTGTATTGCCATTCCGCCTCCTACGCCCCGCAGGCAGAAGCCGGCCTGCATTACCAGGAGGCCCGCGTCGGCATCTCCTGGCCCGCCCCCCCTACCCTGGTGTCCGAGCGCGATCAGCAACATCCGCGCCTGGACGCTGCCTATTCTGGAGTTGCACTGTGAAGTGCCGCCATTGCCAGGCCGAACTGCGCCTGCCCTTTCTCGATCTGGGCCATGCCCCGCCGTCCAACGCCTACCTGACCGAAGCGGCACTGCGCGGTCCGGAGACCTGGTTCCCGCTGCGCATCCTCGTGTGTGAGTCCTGCTGGCTGGTCCAGACGGAAGACCACGCGGGCCGGGAAGCTCTGTTCACCGACGACTACGCCTACTTCAGCTCATTCTCGTCGTCGTGGCTGGCGCATTCGCGCCGCTACGTGGATGCGATGATCGGCCGCTTTGGCCTGGGCAAGGACAGCATGGTCGCAGAGATCGCGGCCAACGACGGCTACCTGCTGCAGTACGTCAAGGAAGCGGGCATTGCCTGCTACGGCGTGGAGCCCACCGCCAGCACGGCACAAGCCGCTCGCGACCGTGGCATCGACATCGTGCAGCGCTTCTTTGGCGTGGAACTGGGCGACGAGCTGACTGAAGCCGGACGCGCCGCGGACTTGATTGCCGCGAATAACGTGCTGGCGCATGTTCCGGACATCAACGATTTCGTTTCGGGCTTCGCCGCCCTGCTCAAGCCTCAAGGCGTAGCGACGTTCGAGTTCCCTCACCTGCTGCGCATGGTGCAGGAAGGCCAGTTCGACACCGTCTATCACGAGCACTATTCGTACCTGTCGCTAACGGCGGTATCGCGCATCTTCGCGGCCAATGGCCTGTCCGTGTTCGATGTCGAGCACCTGGGCACGCACGGCGGCAGCCTGCGCGTCTTCGCGCAGCGCCTGGACACCGGCAAGCATAAAGTTGGCGCCGAAGTGGCGCGCACACTGGACGAAGAGCAGCGCGCCGGCGTCGCTGGAACTGATTTCTACGCGCGATTTCAGCAGCAGGCCGAACGCGTCAAGAATGACCTTCTGGCGTTCCTGGTGGAACTGCGCCGCGGCGGCAAGCGCATCGCCGCTTACGGTGCCGCAGCCAAGGGCAACACGCTGCTGAACTTTGCCGGCGTGCGTCCGGACCTGCTGCCGTATGTGGTGGACCTGAACCCCGCCAAGCAGGACAAGTACCTGCCGGGCAGCCACATTCCGATCGTGGCGGAAGCCCGGCTGCGCGAGGACCGGCCCGAGTACATCCTGATCCTGCCGTGGAATCTGAAGACCGAGGTGACGGAGCAGCTTGCCTACGCGCGCCATGAATGGGGCGCCAAGCTGGTTACCGCAATCCCTTCGCTTTCCATTGACAGCGGGCCGCACGCATGAATGGCCGGCCGGTCACCGTTCTGGGCGCCTCGGGCTTCATCGGCCGCCATCTAGTCGCGCGCCTGCGCGCCGATGGCATCGCCTGTGACGCCCCGCCGCGCCAGGACACGGACCTGTTGCGCCGCCCGCTGGGGCACGTGATCTACGCGATCGGCCTGACCTCGGACTTTCGCAGCCGTCCGCTCGACACCGTGGAAGCCCACGTATGCCTGCTGCGCAGACTGCTTGCCCAGGGTGATTTCGACGCCCTGACCTACCTGTCCAGCACACGCGTGTATTCGGGCGTGAACGACACGCGTGAAAGCGCGACGCTGCGCGTCAATCCTAACGACGCGAGCGACCTGTACAACCTGTCCAAACTCATGGGTGAGTCGCTGTGCCTACACGGCGGACGGTCCGCCAAGGTTGTGCGCCTGTCCAACATCGTAGGTCTGCGCGACGCGCCGGACAGCTTTATTGACCAGTTGCTGGAGGAAGGCGCGCGCGATGGCCGTATCACGCTGCGAACCGCGCTGGCCTCCCGCAAGGACTATCTGCACATCGACGACGCGGTCTCGCAGATTCTTGCCATCGCTCTGTCCGACGCCACCGGCATCTTCAACGTCGCGCACGGCGTGGGCATTGAGAATCGCGAGGTCGCAGCACACCTGCAGGACGTCATGGGCTATCCGGTATCCGTCGCGCCCGACGCCCCGGAATGGGCCTTCAACGACATTGACGTGACCCGCACGCAGGCGCTGTGCCGCCAGCCCCTGCGTCCGTTTTCCGAATTTTTCCCGAATTTTCTAGCGCAGTACCGTCTGCACAAAGGAATCTGAATGTCCTACCTTGAAACCACGCCCGACGCGCATCCGGAATACCGCCAGGAGAAGGAAGCCCGCATTGCCGGCTTTGCCAAAGACCAGGAGTTCCGCGAGCTCTCCATCGCCTGGCGCCAGATGGCGCTGGAACGCAAGTACATGAACAACTTCTCGTGGGCAGGCCGGCCGCTCATCCAGCTGCCCATGGACGCCATGGCCATGCAGGAACTGATCTGGGCCGTGAAGCCGGACCTGATCATCGAGACGGGCATCGCCCACGGCGGCTCGCTGATGCTGTCGGCCTCGATGCTGCAGCTGCTGGGCGCGGGCGACGTGGTTGGCGTGGACATCGAAATCCGCGAGCACAACCGCAAGGCCATCGAGTCCCATCCGCTGGCCAAGCGCATCCATCTGATCGAAGGCTCCAGCATCGACCCCGCGACGATCGCGCAGGTGCGCGCACATGCCGAGGGCAAGAAGAACATCATGGTGTGCCTGGACTCCAACCACACGCACGACCATGTGCTGGCCGAATTGAACGCCTATGCGGATCTCGTCAGCGTGGGCAGCTATTGCGTCGTCTTCGACACCTTCGTCGAAGACATGCCGGCCGACTATGAGTGGCCGGGCCGCCACTGGGGCAAGGGCAACAACCCCAAAACGGCCGTGTGGGAATGGATCAAGCAGCACCCCGAGTTCGAGATCGACCGCTCGGTCGAAGACCGCCTGCTCGTGACGTCCGCGCCGGACGGCTTCCTGCGCCGCAAGGCCTGATCGCGGTACGGGCGGCAGCATGATCCAGATCGATTCCACCGCGCGGGTGTCAGCGCTGGCAGACATCGAGGACTCGACGCGCGGCACGCGCATCGTGGTCGGCCCGCGCGCGGTGATCGACTCGTTTGTGAAGATCAAACCCGCGGGGGGCTCGGGCGATGTCGAGATCGGACCGGATTGCGTCATCAATTCCGGCTGCGTGCTCTACACCGGCAATGGCATCCGCATGGGCGCGCGCGTGGCGGTTGCAGCGAACTGCACCTTTGCGCCGGCCAACCATGAGTTCCGCCGCCGCGATTTGCAAATCCGCGAACAGGGCTTCCGGCCCAGCAAGGGCGGGATCGTGATCGAGGACGACGTCTGGATCGGCGCCAACTGCGTGCTGCTGGACGGTGCGGTGCTGCGCGAAGGCTGCGTCATCGCGGCCGGCAGCGTGGTGCGGGGCGAAGTCGAGGCGTATTCGATACAGGGCGGCAATCCGATGAAGCTGCTGGGACGGCGGGAAGCGACGGGGGACTGACGCGGCGGGTTGGATGCGTGACGGAAACTTGGGCCAAGCGGCCGATTTTCGGTCCTATTCCCCGGTTGGCCCCTGCGGACATGCCTCATAATTGCGTCCGCAGCTTTTGTATCTATATCTTTCACGACATGACCGCCACGCCTCCCGATCCCCTCGCTACGCAGCACGACGGCACTCCGGATCAAGATGACCAGGGGTCGGGAGACACGCAGACCCTGCGCCTGCGCGAAGAAAACCGCGCCCTGCGCGAGCTTCTGGCTGCGCAGGTACAGGCGTCGCTACCGCGTCAGGAGCCGGGCTGGTTCAAGCGCCTGTGCTGGTGGCTGATCTCGGCGCCGGGCGCGGCGCTGGTCGGCTGGCGCAGCCTGTTCGGCCGCGAGGACGGCGAACCCATAACGCGCCGCAATGTGGGCCGCGCGACGATGACCGTGATCTACACGCTGGCCATCTATGGCGCACTGGTGCTCCTCGTGGTGTCGTGGAATTCCCCCAACATTGCACCATCGGGCGCGACATCCGCAAGCCCGGTGCGCGTGCCGTTGACGCCGCTGCCTTCCGTGACGCCAGAGTCGGACAAGGCGGGCACGCCATCTTCCGATCGCGGGCACGAAGCAACAGGTTCTGGATCGGCATCGCCGGCTGCGGGCTCGTCGTCTGGGACACCGATTGGAGCGGATCGGACCGACGCATCGCCCGCAACGGCTGAAACGGAACCAGGCACATCCACGCCCTCTGTGCCCGCCCCTGCCGTGTCATCTCGCGCTGCACCGGTGGCCTCCTCGACCGGGCTGGAGCGCTCGACACCAGCAGCGTCCTCCAACGAACCCGCCGCGCCGCAATCAACGCTGCGCATCACCGAAATTCCCGCGCCGGATCCGATGGCATGGGTCGCCACGCTCGATGAAGCACTCGTTCAATGCGCGGAACTCGGTTTCTTTGAGCGCCCCGAATGCGCATGGGCCGCACGCAAGCAATATTGCGAACCGAATCAGGGTTGGGGCAAAGTGAAGGAATGTCCTGCGCAGCCTTAGTGCGCCACTCGGTGAAGGTGTCCATCGCCGTACAGCGCCGACGCGAAACGCTGCGCATGTCACATGCCCGCCACGAACCCCCGCCACAATACATTGCCGTCCACGATCATTGCGAAATGTTTTGCATCATTCGATTGGCGTGCCCCATAATGCGACTTGCTTCGGCCATTGATCCGGCCTCACATCACCAGGACACCTAGACCATGGATGCTTCCGTCAACAACACCGTCAATTCCGCCCTGGCCTTGCGCGACGCGAACCTCATGATGGAAGTGCAGGCATCGGTGACGAAGAAGGCGATCAACGCGCAAGCCGACTCGGTCGCCACGCTGCTGCAATCGCTGCCGGTGCTGGCAATCGACGGCACGCTGGGTTCGCGCATCAACACCCACGCCTGAATTCAAACCGCGCGGCGACCGGCCGCAACGGGATGCAAGGCAGATAAGCCGCCCACGGGCGGCTTTTTCAATTGGACGGCTGTTCGACGGGTCAGGACAACATCTGACGCGCACCGCGCGAGGGATGCCGGCCTCTGTATGGCTTGCGAAGCCTGCGCCGGAGCCGCTGCCCGCTCAATCCGCCGGCTTACGCTCCAACCCCACAATCATCTTCGCCAGCAATCCATCCAGCTGCGCCTGTTCCTTTTGCGTCAACGACGCCATCGCCTGCTGTTCATTCGCCACATGCAGCGGCAGCAGCTTGTCGATGAGCGCCAGGCCCGCTGGCGTAAGCCGCACCAGCGTGCTGCGCCGGTCGTTCGGAGACGGCACACGTTCGATGAGGCCTTTGCGTTCGAGGCGATCCAGCCGGCTCGTCATCGCGCCTGACGACAGCATCAGGCCCTCGTGCAGATCAGTGGGTGTCATGGCGTACGGATTGCCTGACCGCCTCAACGTGGCGATGACGTCGAACTCGCCTTGGTGCAATTCGAACTGCGCGGCCAGCGGCAGGAACCAGTTGCGCTCCAGCAGATGCGTGGCTTGCAGCAGTCGCCCGACCAGCGCCATCACGTTGGCGTCGATGTCAGGACGTTCGCGCTGCCACTCTTCCTGCGCGCGCCGTGCACGGTCATTCATGGTTGTCTCTACATGAAGCTATTTACATTGGCAGCCATGATATCCCGTTGCCGAACCCACCGCCCCGTCTATATACTTCGACATCAAATAACTTGATGTCGAGATATCCATGACGCGCGTGAGGTTACGCCCTTTGTTTGCCATCGTCGCCATCGTGGCCGTGGCGTTGAATCTGCGGCCCGCGCTGGCGGCCATCGGGCCGTTGCTGGACATGATCCAGGCGGCCACCGGCGCGACCAATACGCAGGCCAGCCTGCTGACGACCTTGCCCGTGTTCGTCATGGGGATCTGCGCGCTCGCGGGCGGGCGCCTCAACAAATACCTGAATGAACGCACCGGGATCGCACTGGGCGTGGCGCTGGTGGCCCTTGCTTGCGCCGCGCGCTATGCCGGGACGCAGACCTACGGGTTGCTGTTGACGGCGGTGTTGGCGGGCGTCGGCATTGCGCTGGTGCAGACCTTGCTGCCCGCCTTTATCAAGCGCAATTTCGCGCATGACATGGGACGCGTGTTTGGCTTGTACACCACCGGCATCATGGCGGGCGCGGCCGTCGCGGCGGCCAGCGCTGCGGGGCTTGCGGGTAGTTTCGGGTGGCCCGCCGCATTGGCATTCTGGAGCGTGCCCGCGCTGCTGGCGCTGCCGTTGTGGCTCAACGCAGCGCAAGATCGCGCCGACGCATCATCGCCCCTGCACCGCACCGCGCGCACGGCACCACGCAGCTTCTGGCGCAATCTGCGGGCATGGGAGCTGATGCTGTTCTTTGGCATCGGCACCGGCGCCTACACGCTGGTGCTGGCGTGGTTGCCGCCGTTCTACACCGGTCTCGGGTGGGAACCTTCCGCCGCCGGTTTTCTGCTGGGCGGCCTGACGCTTGCCGAGGTGATGGCGGGTCTGGCCGTGTCGGCGTGGATCGGCCGCTTTCCGGATCGCCGCAAGCCGCTGGCCGCCGTGCTGACCATTCTGATCTGCGGACTGACATGCCTGATCCTTGCCCCGCTCAAGTTGGCGCTGCTGGCGTGCCTGCTGCTCGGCATCGGAATCGGCGCGCTGTTTCCGTTGTCGCTGATCGTGGCGATGGACCACCTGGACGATCCGGCACAAGCGGGCATGCTGGCGGCGTTCGTGCAAGGCGGCGGCTACTTGATTGCGAGCTTCATGCCATTGCTGGCGGGCATCCTGCGCGACCGGTTTTCCAGCCTGACCGAGGCCTGGATCGTGATGCTGGCCGGCGCCGTCATGCTGCTGGCGCTGGCCCTGCGGTTTTCGCCCGCTTCGTATCGACGGATCGACGCCTGAGCGCGCGCCCCTGCCCCGCCCATACATAGGCAGCCGCCCCGCAAACAGCCTACGCACAGCGCTGGCACGTACAGCGTCTGCACAGACAGCCCTCGCATAAGAAACGCCTGGGCAAACAGCACACACATCCACAACGCCCGCGCATAAAAAAGCGCCGCCCCCTCAAAAAGGGGCGGCGCTTTTTGTTGCAACCGCGGCAAGCCTTGATGCGTTACTTCTTCTTCATCGGCGGCAAGTCGGTGCAGACGCCTTCGGCGACTTCCGCGGCCATGCCCACCGATTCACCCAGTGTCGGGTGCGGGTGGATGGTCTTGGCGATGTCGACGACGTCGGCGCCCATTTCCACGGCCAGCGCCAGTTCGCTGATCAGGTCGCCCGCATGGGTGCCCACGATGCTGCCGCCCAGGATGCGATGCGTCTCGGCGTCGAAGATGAGCTTGGTGAAGCCTTCGTCGCGGCCGTTGGCGATGGCGCGGCCCGAGGCTGCCCACGGGAACACGCCCTTCTCGATCTTGATGCCCTGCTTCTTGGCTTCTTCTTCGGTCAGGCCCACCCACGCCACTTCCGGATCGGTGTAGGCCACCGACGGGATGACGCGCGCGTCAAAGAAGGACTTCTGGCCGGCGGCGGCTTCGGCGGCGACGTGGCCTTCATGCACGGCCTTGTGGGCGAGCATGGGTTGACCGACGATGTCACCGATGGCGTAGATGTGCGGCACGTTGGTGCGCATCTGGCGGTCGACCTCGATGAAACCGCGGTCGGTGACGGCGATGCCCGCCTTGTCGGCGCCGATCTTCTTGCCGTTGGGGCTGCGGCCGACAGCCTGCAGCACCAGGTCGTAGCGTTGCGGTTCCTTGGGTGCGCCCTCGCCTTCGAAGGTGACGTAGATGCCGTCCTTCTTGGCTTCGGCGCCCACCGTCTTTGTCTTCAACATGATGTTGTCGAAGCGGTAGGCGTTCTTCTTCTGCCACACCTTAACCAGGTCGCGGTCGGCGCCCTGCATCAGGCCGTCCAGCATTTCCACGACATCCAGGCGCGCGCCCAGCGTCGAGTACACCGTGCCCATTTCCAGGCCGATGATGCCGCCGCCAATGATCAGCATCTTCTTGGGCACTTCACGCAGCAGCAAGGCGCCGGTGGAGTCGACGATGCGATCGTCCTGGGGCAGGAACGGCAGCTTCACCGACTGGCTGCCGGCGGCGATGATGGCCTGCTTGAAACGCAGGGTCTGCGACTTGCCGTCGGCGCCCTTGACGGTCAGGTGGTTGGCGTCGGCGAATTCGCCCACGCCCGTCACCACGGTGACCTTGCGCGCCTTGGCCATGCCGGCCAGGCCGCCGGTCAGCTTGGCGACCACGCTGTCCTTGTAGCCGCGCAGCTTGTCCAGGTCGATCTTGGGCTCGCCGAAACTGATGCCGTGGGCAGCCAGTTCGCGGGCTTCGTCGATGATGGCGGCGTTGTGCAGCAGCGCCTTGGACGGGATGCAGCCCACGTTCAGGCAGACGCCGCCCAGCGTGCTGTAGCGTTCGACCAGGACCACGGACAGGCCCAGGTCGGCGGCGCGGAAGGCGGCGGAGTAGCCGCCGGGGCCCGCGCCCAGCACCAGCATGTCGTATTCGCCATCGGCCGAACCGCTGTAGGTGGCGGCGGCAGGCGCGGCGGCCTTGGCCGCTTCGGCCTTGGGCGCTTCAGACTTGGCAGCCGGCTTAGGATCGGCATTGGACCCAGCTTTGGGAGCCGCTTCCTTGGCGGCGCCAGCGTCAGCACCCGAGGCAGCTTCCACTTCCAGCACGACCGCGCCTTCAGCAACCTTGTCGCCGACCTTCACGGCGATGGACTTGACCACGCCGCCTTGCGACGCGGGGATTTCCATCGAGGCCTTGTCGGATTCAACGGTGATCAGGCTCTGTTCCGCCTTGATCGTGTCGCCCACCGCAACCAGCACTTCGATGACTTCCACTTCCTTGAAGTCGCCGATGTCCGGCACTTTGATTTGAACGGTATTGCTCATAGGGCTCCCCGTTTACAGCGCGATGCGGCGGAAGTCGGCCAGCAGCGCACCCAGATAGGCGTTGAAGCGCGCGGCCGCGGCGCCGTCGATGACGCGGTGGTCGTAGGACAGCGACAGCGGCACGATCAGGCGCGGCACGAACTGCTTGCCGTCCCACACGGGCTTGTGCGACGAGCGCGACACACCCAGTATCGCGACTTCAGGCGCGTTGATGATGGGCGTGAACGAGGTGCCGCCGATGCCGCCGAGCGACGAGATCGAGAAGCAGCCGCCCTGCATTTCGGCGGGCGAGATCTTGCCGTCGCGCGCCTTCTTGGACAGGTCGGTCATTTCCTGGGCGATCTGCAGGATGCCTTTCTTGTCGGCATCGCGGATCACCGGCACCACCAGCCCGTTGGGCGTGTCGGCGGCAAAACCGATGTGGTAGTACTGCTTGAGCACCAGGTTGTCGCCGTCCAGCGAGGCGTTGAACTCGGGGAATTTCTTCAGGGCCGCAACCACGGCCTTGATCAGGAAGGCCAGCATCGTGACCTTGATGCCCGACTTCTCGTTTTCCTTGTTCAGCGTGACGCGCAGCGCTTCCAGGTCGGTGATGTCCGCTTCGTCGTTGTTGGTGACGTGCGGAATCATGACCCAGTTGCGGTGCAGGTTCGCGCCCGAGATCTTCTTGATGCGCGACAGCGGCTTGGCTTCGATCGGGCCGAACTTGGTGAAGTCGACCTTCGGCCACGGCAAGAGGCCCAGCGCGGCGCCATCGGCCGAACCGCCGGCAGCAGCGGCCGCCGGCGCAGCCGACAGGGCCTGCTTGACGAAACCGCGCACGTCGTCGGCGGTAATGCGTTCCTTGGGACCCGTGCCCTTGACCTTGGACAGGTTCACGCCCAGTTCGCGCGCAAACTTGCGCACGGACGGCGACGCGTGCGGCAGCTGGCCGGGCTTGAGGTTGGCGTCTTCCAGCGCGGCGGCGGGGGCCGGACGCGAGGCGGGCGCGGCGGCCTGCGCGGGCGCCGATTCTGCCTTGGCTTCCGGCTTGGCAGCCGGGGCCGGCGCAGCTTCGGACTTCGCGGCCGGGGCGGCAGCGGCTTGCGCGCCGCCTTCCACCACTACCACGATCGAGCCCTTGGCGACCTTGTCGCCAACCTTGACCTTCACTTCCTTGACCACGCCGCCTTGCGAGGCCGGGATCTCCATCGAGGCCTTGTCGGATTCGACGGTGATCAGGCTTTGCTCGGCCTTGATGGTGTCGCCGACCGCGACCATGACTTCGATGACTTCGACTTCCTTGAAGTCGCCGATGTCCGGCACTTCGATCTCGACCGGGCCGCTGGAGGCAGCCGGCGCGGGCGCCGAGGCCTCGGCCTTGGGCGCGGCGGCGGCGGCCTGCTTGGGTTCTTCCTTGGCGGCCGGTTTGGATTCAGCCTTGGGGGCCTCTTCCTTGGCGGCGCCAGCGTCGGCCGCTTCCACTTCCAGCACGACCGCGCCTTCGGCGACCTTGTCGCCGACCTTCACGGCGATGGACTTGACCACGCCGCCTTGCGACGCGGGGATTTCCATCGAGGCCTTGTCGGATTCGACCGTGATCAGGCTTTGTTCCGCCTTGATCGTGTCGCCCACGGCAACCAGCACTTCAATGACTTCCACTTCCTTGAAGTCGCCGATGTCGGGAACCTTGATTTGCACGATGTTGCTCATGTCTCTTTACCCTCAGGCGTATTGCGGGTTGGCTTTGTTCGGATTGATGCCGTACTTCTTGATGGCCTCGGCCACCTTGGCAACCGGCACCTTGCCTTCGTCGGCCAGCGCCCGCAGGGCGGCGACGACGACGAAGTGGCGATCCACTTCGAAGTGCTCGCGCAGCTTGGCGCGGAAATCCGAGCGGCCGAAACCATCGGTGCCCAGCACCTTGTATTCGCGGCCCTTGGGCACGAACGGACGGATCTGGTCCGCAAAGAGCTTCATGTAGTCGGTCGACGCGATGATCGGGCCTTCCGTCTTGGCCAGCTGTTCCGTGACGTAAGCGACCTGCGGCTTCTTCTCGTCGGGATGCAGCATGTTGTGGCGTTCTGCGTCCAGGCCGTTGCGGCGCAGCTCGGTGAAGCTGGTGACGCTCCAGAGGTCGGAAGCGACATCCCAGTCGGCAGCCAGCAGTTCCTGCGCGGCCATGACTTCGCGCAGGATGGTGCCCGAACCCATGAGCTGCACGCGGTTCTTGCCCTTGCCGTGCGACTTGAGCTTGTACATGCCCTTGATGATGCCTTCCTCGTCGCCCTTGGTCAGACCGGGCTGCGGGTAGTTTTCGTTCATCACCGTCAGGTAGTAGTAGACGTTTTCCTGGTCTTCCACCATGCGCTTCAGACCGTGCTGGATGATCACGGCGAGCTCATGACCGAACGTCGGGTCGTACGACACGCAGTTCGGGATGGTCGAGGCCAGGATGTGGCTGTGGCCGTCTTCGTGCTGCAGGCCTTCGCCGTTCAGCGTCGTGCGGCCGGCAGTGCCGCCCAGCAGGAAGCCGCGCGCCTGCATGTCGCCGGCGGCCCAGGCCAGGTCGCCGATACGCTGGAACCCGAACATCGAGTAGTAGATGAAGAACGGGATCATGATGCGGTTGTTCGAGGAGTACGACGTGGCCGCCGCAATCCACGAGCTCATCGCGCCCGCTTCGTTGATGCCTTCCTGCAGAAGCTGGCCGTCAGCCGCTTCCTTGTAGTACATGACCTGGTCCTTGTCGACCGGGGTGTACTTCTGGCCTTCCGGCGCGTAGATGCCGATCTGGCGGAACAGGCCTTCCATGCCGAAGGTGCGCGATTCGTCAGCCAGGATCGGCACGACGCGCGGACCCAGTTCCTTGTCGCGCAGCACCTGGTTCAGGATGCGCACGAAGGCTTGGGTGGTCGAGATTTCGCGGCCTTCCGCGGTGGGTTCCAGCACGGCCTTGAAGGCGTCCAGCGCGGGGGCCTTCAGTTGCTCGTCGGCCTTGGCGCGGCGGCGCGGCAGGTAGCCGCCCAGCGCGGCGCGGCGCTCGTGCAGGTACTTCATTTCGGGCGAATCTTCGGCCGGCTTGAAGTACGGCAGATCAGCCAACTTGTCGTCCGGGATCGGGATGCCGAAGCGGTCGCGGAATTCGCGGATGGAATCCAGTTCCAGCTTCTTTTGCTGGTGGGTCGGGTTCTTGGCCTGGCCGACGTGGCCCATGCCGTAGCCCTTGATGGTCTTGGCCAGGATGACGGTCGGCTGGCCGGTGTGGTCGGTGGCCGACTTGAAGGCCGCGTACACCTTGTGGGGGTCATGGCCGCCACGGTTCAGGCGCCAGATGTCCTCGTCGCTCATGCGCGACACGGCTTCCAGCAGCTTGGGGTGCTTGCCAAAGAAATGTTCGCGGACGAACTTGCCGTCGTTGGCCTTGTACGCCTGGTACTCGCCGTCGACGGTTTCTTCCATGATCTGGCGCAGGATGCCTTCCTTGTCGTGCGCAAGCAGCGGATCCCAGTAGCCGCCCCAGATCAGCTTGATGACGTTCCAGCCCGAACCGCGGAAGTCGCCTTCCAGTTCCTGGATGATCTTGCCGTTGCCGCGCACCGGACCGTCCAGGCGCTGCAGGTTGCAGTTGATGACGAAGATCAGGTTGTCGAGCTTTTCGCGCGCCGCCAGGGCGATGGCGCCCAGCGACTCGGGTTCGTCCATTTCGCCGTCGCCGCAGAACACCCAGACCTTGCGGTTGCTGGTGTCGGCGATGCCGCGGGCGTGCAGGTACTTCAGGAAGCGGGCCTGGTAGATGGCCATCAGCGGGCCCAGGCCCATCGACACCGTCGGGAACTGCCAGAAGTCCGGCATCAGCTTCGGATGCGGGTACGAGGACAGGCCCTTGCCGTCCACTTCCTGGCGGAAGTGGTTCAGCTGGTCTTCGGTCAGGCGGCCTTCAAGGTAGGCGCGGCCGTACATGCCGGGCGAGGTGTGGCCCTGGAAATAGACCAGGTCGCCGCCGTGACCTTCGTCTTCGGCGTGCCAGAAGTGGTTCTGGCCGCAGCCGATCATGGTGGCCAGCGAGGCGAACGACGCGATGTGGCCGCCCAGGTCGCCGCCATCGGGCGGGTTGTGCTTGTTGGCCTTGACCACCATGGCCATGGCGTTCCAGCGCACGTACGAGCGGATGCGCGTTTCCAGTTCCAGGTTGCCCGGGTGCGCCGGCTCCAGGCCGGGGGGAATCGTGTTGACGTAAGCGGTATTGGGCGAGAACGGGATGTGAGCGCCGGAGCGACGGGCTTCGTCGATCAGGCGTTCCAGCAGGTAATGGGCGCGCTGCGGTCCTTCGCGATCAAGGACGGCTGCCAGGGCTTCGAGCCACTCCTGGGTTTCAAGGGTGTCTTCGTCGTTGGCGGCCTGTACGGCGCCAGCCTGGGCGTTAGAGGACATCGTGTGTCTCCTGTTGGGGTTCGTCGTGACCACACACCCGCTTATTGATCTACTCGCGGACATTGCATGGTAGCCGGGATCATCCGGGCTACCATGCAATGCATGGGGTCGGGGTGTTCAAAGGACCTGCCAGGGGCGGGTTTCCTGTCAGGCGGCATTCTAAGAAAGAAGATTAACCGGTCGCAAGGAAAATTTCATGTTGCGGTACGGCATTTCATAATGCGGAAAGTTGAACGGAAGCTGAATCGCTGAACGCCATACTTTTTACGGTCTAGGCCGAATGGTGGACTTGATTCCCGGCAATTCCCTCCCAACACGCACTAAAATGCGCGGTCTACCGGCCCCGAATTCCATGTCCAGCGCGCCCAAGTCCAACATACCCACGCCTTTCCACGACCACGCCCGCACCCGGCGGCGCGGGGTGTACTGGGTCACGCCCGCCATGGTGCTGATCCTCTATATCTGTGTGATGGCGGTGTTCTTCTGGCTGCAGCGCATCCATGACGATAGCGTCATGTTTGTCACGATAGACCAGGAGCTGCGTCAGCAACGCCTGATATGGGTCGTGCTGGCGCTGTCCTGCGTCATCGTCATCAGCCTGCTCATGCTGTGGCGCTACACCCGCTTCCGGTCCACCGCCGAGGCCGCGCTCATTGCCGAAACGGGTTTTCGGCGCGCCATGGAAAACTCCATGTCCACGGGCATGCGCGTGCTCGACATGGAAGGCCGCATCGCCTATGTGAACCCGGCGTTCTGCCGGATGATCGGCTGGAACGAGGCCGACCTGATCGGCCGCAGCCCGCCCTTCCCGTATTGGGTGCCGGGCCGCCACGAACAACACCAGCACACGCTGGACGTGCTGATGTCGGGCAAGACCCCCAGCAGCGGCCTGGAAGTCGAGGCGCAACGGCGCGACGGCTCGCGCTTCACGGCGCGTATGTATGTGTCCCCGTTGCTGGACCCCAACGGCAACCAGATCGGCTGGATGACGTCCATGACGGACATCACCGAGCCCAAGCGCATCCGCGAGGCCCTGACCGCCGCGCACGAGCGCTTCATGACCGTGCTGGAAGGCCTGGACGACGCCATCTCGGTCACGGCCGACACGCACGACGGGCTGGAACTGCTGTTCGCCAACCGCACGTACCGCCGTGTGTTCGGCGCGCAGACGGGTGGCCACGACGAACTGCTGGCCGGCCGCCGCGGCCGCTTCACCGACGAATCGGTCGAGGTCTTTGCGCCGTCGGTGCAGCGCTGGTTTGAAGTGCACCACCGCATGCTGGCCTGGACGGACGGCCGCCGCGTGCGCATGCAGGTGGCGCGCGACATCACCGAGCGTCGCGGCCACGAGGAAGCGTCGCGCGTGCAGCAGGAAAAGATTCAGCTCACCAGCCGCCTGACCACGATGGGCGAAATGGCCTCGTCGCTGGCGCATGAGCTGAACCAGCCGCTGACGGCCATCGCCAACTACAGCATGGGCGCGGTGGCGCTGGTCAAGGCCGGCCACACCAGTCCCAACATGCTGCTGCCCGCGCTGGAAAAGGCCGCGTCCCAAGCCGAGCGCGCCGGCAAGATCATCAGCCGCATCCGCGAATTCGTGAAGCGCAGCGAGCCGCGCCGCCAGCGCGTCGCCATCGGCCGCATCGTCGACAACGCCATCGGCTTTGCCGAAATCGACGCCCGCAAGCGCCGCATCCGCATCGATAGCTTCGTGCCGTCCAACGCGCCCGACGTCCTGGCCGACCCCATCCTGATCGAACAGGTGTTGCTGAACCTGCTCAAGAACGGCCTGGAAGCCATGGAAAAGAGCGAGTCCGACGAGCTTAAGGTTGCCGTAATTCTTCACGAGCAGCATATCGAGGTGGCCGTGGTGGACCGCGGCCACGGCCTTGCCGAACCCGAGCGCCTGTTCGAACCGTTCTTCAGCACCAAGTCGCAGGGCCTGGGCATGGGGCTGAACATCTGCCGTACCATTATCGAATCGCATCACGGCCGCCTGTGGGCTGACCCCAATCCCGCCGGCGGTACTATCTTCCGCTTCACCCTGCCCTGCGCTGCCACCCAGACGCAGGCCCAGAACGATCAGTCCGAGGAGTTGCACGCATGAACACGCCCCACCTGTCGAGCACGGTATTCATTGTCGATGACGACGAAGCGGTCCGCGATTCGCTGCGCTGGCTGCTGGAAGCCAATGGATACCGCGTTCGCGCCTACGCCAGCGGCGAGTCCTTCCTGGAAGACTACGACGCCAGCCAGATCGGCGTGCTGATCGCCGACGTGCGCATGCCCGGCATGAGCGGCCTGGAGCTGCAGGAACAGCTCATCATCCGCAATGCGCCGCTGCCCATCGTGTTCATCACGGGCCACGGCGACGTGCCGATGGCGGTGTCCACCATGAAGAAAGGCGCCGTCGACTTCCTGGAAAAGCCGTTCAACGAATCCGACCTGCGCGAAATCGTGGCGCGCATGCTGGAGCAGGCCACGCAGCGCGTGAGCAAGCACCAGGCCCAGAAGGACCACGAAGCCATGCTGGCCCGCCTGACCGCGCGCGAGCAACAGGTGCTGGAGCGCATCGTCGCCGGCCGCTTGAACAAGCAGATCGCCGACGACCTGGGCATCAGCATCAAGACCGTCGAAGCGCACCGCGCCAACATTATGGAAAAACTTGAAGTGACCACCGTTGCAGATTTGATGAAAGTGGCCTTGGCCAAACCCGAGGCACACGCATGACCGCAAGGATTATTGACGGCGCGGCCCTTTCGCAGCGCATTCGCGAAGAAGTCGCCCAGCGTGTTTCGGCTTTGGCCGAAAAAGGCACCCGCCCCGGCCTGGCCGTCGTGCTGGTCGGCGCGGACCCCGCCTCGCAGGTGTATGTGCGCAACAAGGTCGCGGCCTGCGAGAAGGCCGGACTGCATTCCGTGAAAGAGCAATACCCGGCCGAGATGACCGAGGCCGAACTGCTGGCCCGCATCGACGTGCTGAACCAGGATCCCAGCATCCACGGCATTCTGGTGCAGTTGCCCCTGCCCAAGCACATGGATGCCCACAAGGTCATCGAGGCCATCGCGGCCGAGAAGGACGTTGACGGCTTCCATATCAGCAACGCGGGCCTGCTCATGACCGGGCAGCCGCTGTTCCGTCCCTGCACGCCGTACGGCGTGATGAAGATGCTGGAATCGGAAGGCGTGACGCTGCGCGGCGCTGAGGCCGTCATCGTCGGCGCCAGCAACATCGTGGGCAAGCCCATGGCCATGCTGCTGCTGCAGGCCGGCGCCACCATCACGATCTGCAACTCCAAGACGCGCGACCTGGCGGCCCAGACCCGCCGCGCCGACGTGCTGGTCGTCGCCACCGGCAAGCCCGGCATGATCGACGGTTCGATGATCAAGCCCGGCGCCGTCGTCATCGACGTGGGCATCAACCGCGGCGCCGACGGCAAGCTGTGCGGCGACGTGGACTTTGCTTCCGCCAAGGAAGTGGCCGGCGCGATCACGCCCGTGCCGGGCGGCGTGGGTCCGATGACCATCGCCATGCTGCTGGTCAATACGGTCGAAGCGGCCGAACGCGCTGCCGGGTAAAGCGTAGACCTCGGTGTCTGACACCCGTGTGAGATGCACTTCAGCTTGGACGGGTGCCTCAGGGGTGTCAGACACCTGCCGCGAATTGGTGACGAACACCATCCGATCCTCTGCGACCGCCGGGCATGGCGCCATCCTCTGTCAGGCCTTGCGTTCAGGCCGATCGCCCTCACCTGATCCTTATCGCCTTCGCCGGCGCGCCTGACGCGCCGCCTGCCACTCATAAGCCGGTAACACCATGACCCAGAACCCCCTGCTCGCTCCCGTGTCCGAACTGGTCGATTACGCGGCCGTCAAACCCGCGCACATCGTGCCCGCCGTCGAGGAACTGCTGGGCATTGCCCGCAAGGCCGTCGACCACGCCGCCGACCCCGCGCTCGCGCCCACCTGGGAAGCCGTGGCCGAGCCCCTGGACACCGCGTCCGAGCGCCTGTGGCGCGCCTGGTCGGTGGCTGGCCACCTGAATGCCGTGGTCAACACGCCCGAACTGCGCGAGGCCTATAACGCCGCCCTGCCGCTGGTCACCGAGTTTTCGACCTGGGTCGGCCTGCACGAAGGCCTGTACAAGCAATACCAGCGGCTGGCTGCCGCACCCGACTTCGCGTCTTGGTCGCCGGTGCGCCGCCGCATCGTCGAAATGGCCTTGCGCGATTTCCGCCTGAGCGGCGTCGAACTGCAAGGCGCCGACCGCGAACGCTATGCCGCGATTTCCGACCGCGAGGCCCAGGCGTCGCAGAAGTTTTCTGAAAACGTGCTGGATTCCATCGATGCGTGGTCGCTGATCGTTGAAGACGAAAGCCGCCTGGCCGGCGTTCCGGCGGACGTGATTGCCGCCGCGCGCGCCGCGGCCGAGGAAGACGGCAAGGCCGGCTGGAAGCTCACGCTGAAGATGCCCTGCTACCTGCCCGTCATGCAGTACGCGAAGGACCGCTCGCTGCGCGAGGCGCTGTACCGTGGCTACGGCACGGTCGCGTCCGAACAGGGCGATGCCAAGTTCGACAACTCCCCGCTGATCGAAGAACTGCTGGCGCTGCGCGCCGAGGAATCGGGCCTGCTGGGTCTGGGCACCTTCGCCGCGCTGCGCCTGCAGACGCGCATGGCCCGCGACGCCAAGGAAGTCACCGTGTTCCTGCGCGATCTGGCCGCCCGCGCCAAACCGTACGCGCAGCGCGATCTGGCGGAACTTACCGCCTACGCCACCGGCGAGCTGGGGCTGGACAGCCTGCAGCCTTGGGACGTGGCCTACGCCTCGGAACGCCTGCGTGAATCGCGCTACGCGTATTCCGAAGACGAGGTGAAGCAATACTTCACCGAACCGCGCGTGCTGGCGGGCCTGTTTGACGTCATCCAGACCCTGTTCGGCGTGCGCCTGACCGAAACGCCCGTGTCGTCCTGGCACGGCGACGTGCGCGGCGTGCGGGTCGAAAGCCCCGAAGGCGCGCTGATCGGCCACCTTTATCTGGACCTGTACGCGCGCGCCGGCAAGCAGAACGGCGCCTGGGTCGACAGCGAGCGCACGCGCCGCGTCGTGGCCGGCAAGGTGCAGACGCCGATCGCGTACCTGACCTGCAATTTCTCGCGTCCCAACGGCGACCGTCCGGCCGTGCTGACGCACGACGACGTCATCACCCTCTTCCACGAAACCGGCCACGCGCTGCACGCGCTGCTGTCCGAAGTCGACGAGCCCGGCGCCGCGGCGTTTGCCAGCGTGGAATGGGACGCCATCGAACTGCCCTCGCAGTTCATGGAGAACTTCTGCTGGGAATGGGCCGTGGTGCAGAAGCTGTCGGCGCACGTGGACACCGGCGAGCCGCTGCCGCGCGCGCTCTACGACCGCCTGGTCGCCGCCCGCAATTACCAGAGCGGCATGCAGACCGTGCGCCAGATTGAATTCGCGCTGTTCGACATGCTGATGCACGATCGCAGCAAGGGCGCGTCGATTTCCGAGGTGCTGGCGCTGTTGCAGGAAGTGCGCAAGGAAGTTGCCGTGCTGTTCCCGCCCGAATGGCATCGCCTGCCGCACGCCTTCTCGCACCTGTTCGCGGGCGGCTACGGCGCGGGCTACTACAGCTACAAGTGGGCCGAAGTGCTGTCGGCGGATGCCTACGAGGCCTTCGAGGAAGCCGCGGCCAAGCAGGCCGGCAACGCGCTGGGCACGCTGGATCCGGAGACGGGTGCGCGCTTCCGCCGCGAAGTGCTGGCCGTCGGCGGCTCGCGCCCGGCGGCCGAATCGTTCGCCGCATTCCGCGGCCGCGCGCCGCGCATTGACGCGCTGCTGCGTCATAGCGGGATGACGGCGAGCTGATGGCGATGTCAGACACCTGACGCCTGTCGCACGCCGCGCCTGCCAAGACGGCCCGCCATCGCGCGGGCCGTTTTTTTGCTCCGGACTTGCGCGGGCACAAGGCATGGCGGCCGTATGCCACTCTCTTCAGATCCTGCAGGTAGAATCCGAAAGGTTTACCCCCTTCCGGCTACTGGACCCATGCGACACCTGATTACCGGCCGCTTCTTTCGCGGACTGCTGTTGAGCTTGTGTGTGTTTCTTGCCGCCTGCGGCGACAGGAACGTGGACTGGACGCTTTACAACGTCAAGGGCCACCTGCCCGACCTGAAGTTCTCGCTGCCCGGCGCGGGCGGCAAGACGGTCAGCAGCGACGACCTGAAGGGCAAGACGGTGCTGCTGTTTTTTGGCTACGCCAGTTGCCCGGACATCTGCCCGACGACCATGGCGCAGCTGACCGCGGTGCTGCAGAACCTGGGCGACAAGGCCAAGGACGTGCGCATCCTGTTCGTCAGCGTGGACCCGCACCGCGACACGCCGGACATCCTGCAGGCCTACGTCAACGCCTTCAACAACAACGCCATTGGCGTGACGGGCAACGAACGGCAGGTGGCTGACCTGGCGCGCCGCTATCGCGTGGCCTACCAGATCGAAAAGCCCCGGCCGGGTGACGACGCCGACATGTACGAGGTGACGCACAGCCGCGGCGTGTACATCTTCGACAAGGACGGCAAGGCGCGCCTGCTGGCCTCAGACACCGACAGCATCGAGACGCTGACCAAGGACGTGCGCCAGCTCATCGACCTGACCTCCTGACGCGGCGCGCTGGTCCGCACACCAGTTGTTACAACGGTGGCGTACGGGGTGCGGGTATCCGTGGGTATCATCAATCCACTTCGCCCCCTTTTCCCTAGTAAGGAGTACGCGCATGAGCATCATCATCATGATCATCGTCGGGTTCATCGTGGGTCTGATCGCCCGCGCCATCATGCCCGGGGACCAGAACATGGGGATCATCATGACCACCATTCTGGGCATCATCGGCGCCGTCGTTGCCGGCTTCCTCGGCCAGTCGCTGGGGTGGTACCAGCCCGGCGAACCCGCTGGCTGGATCGGATCCGTGGTCGGCGCGATCATCGTGCTGTTCGTGGTGGGCCTGATCGCCAAGAAGCGCACCTGACGTCTGCGTCCTGCATGCAAAGAAAAACGGGCCGATCGCGAGATCGGCCCGTTTTGCATTGCAGGCGCCAGGAATGGCCCTATAAGCAGCCCATAAGCGGCGCCAAGCGCGCCGCTCCTGGTAGCGTCAGCCCGCCGGCGTGACCGGCGCAGCAGGCGCCGCCGCCGTACGTTCTGTCCACCCGCCGCCCAGCACCTTGTACAGCGTGACCAGATTGGTCAGACGCGCCAGACGCGTGTCGACCAGCGCCTGCTGCGAGGTATAGAGCGAGCGCTGCGAATCCAGCACGCTCAGGTAGTCGTCGATGCCCTGCCGGAAACGTTGCTCCGACGCGTCATACGCGCGCTGATTGGCGTCCACCAGCAGGCGTTGGGCCTGGATCTGCTCGTCCAGCGTGCCGCGGCCGGCCAGCGCATCCGCGACTTCGCGGAAACCCGTCTGGATCGACTTTTCGTACTGGGCCACCTGGATGTTCTTCTGCACTTTCGCCAGGTCCAGCCCCGCCAGCAGCGAGCCGCCCGCGAAGATCGGCACGGTGATCTGGGGCACGAAGCTCCACGCCCCCGAACCGCCGTCGAACAAGCCGCCCAGGCTGGCGCTGGCGGTGCCGGCCGAACCCGTCAGGCTGATGGTCGGGAAGAATGCCGCACGCGCCGCGCCGATGTTGGCGTTGGCGCCCTTGAGCTGATGCTCTGCCGCGCGGATGTCCGGGCGGCGGGTCAGCAGGTCGGACGGCAGGCCGGCGGGCAGCGTGGTCGGCAGCATGCTGTCGTCCAGCTTGACTGCGTTGTCCAACGCCGTGGCCATCTGCGGCGACAGCGGCTGACCGACCAGCAGCACGAGCGCATTGCGGTCCTGCGCGGCCTGGCGCGTGTATTGCGACAGGTTGCGTTGGGCCGTGCGCAGCGAGACTTCGGCCTGGCTCAGGTCCAGCGCCGTGGACAGGCCCTGGTCGTAGCTCTGCTTGGTCAGGTTGTAGGAATCTTCCTGGCTCTTGAGCGTGTCGCGCGTCAGGCTGAGCAGCTCCTGATCCGCGCGCAGCGTCAGGTAAGCATTCGCCACCTCGGCGATCAGCGTGAGCTGCGTCGCCGTGCGCGTCTCGTCCAGCGCCAGGTAGGATTCCAGCGCCTGATCGCTCAGGCTGCGGATGCGGCCGAAGAGGTCCAGTTCCCAGGCGGACATGGCAGCGCCAACCTGATAGCTGTGGCTGGTGGTGGCCTGGCCGCTGGGCGACAGGTCGGCCGGCGTGCGCTGGGCAGAGCCCTGCCCCGCCACGCCGATGCTGGGCGCCAGGTCGGCGCGCTGGATGCGGTACTGCGCGCGCGCGGCCTCGACGTTCAGCGCCGCCACCCGCAGGTCGCGGTTGTTGACGAGCGACTGCTCGATCAGCTGTTGCAGCAGCGGATCGCCGAAAAAGTCGCGCCAGCCGATGTCGGCCACGGCCATGCCGCCCGGCGCGGCCGCCTGGGCCGCGTTGTAGGCGGCGCCCGTGGGATACGCGGCGTCGATGGGCGCATCGGGACGCTCGTACGTGGGGGCCAGCGAGCAGCCCGCCAGGGCCGCCGCCAGGGATACAGACAGCAAGGTTCTCATCTGGAGTTTCATTACGGTTGACCCTCCGCCGGCACGTCGTGCGGCCCCTTGGCGCTGGTGTCGTGTTTGTCGACGTTTTCGCTCATGCGCTTGACCTTGAACACGCGCAGCATGATGACGAAGAAGGCCGGGACGAAGAAGATGGCCAGGAACGTGCCGGTCAGCATGCCGCCGATCACGCCCGTGCCGATGGCGTTCTGGCTGCCCGAGCCCGCACCGCTGGAAATCGCCAGCGGGGTCACGCCCAGGATGAACGCCAGGGACGTCATCAGGATGGGACGCAGACGCTGACGGGCGGCGTGGATGGCCGACTCGGTCAGGCTGGCGCCCGCTTCATAGTGCTCCTTCGCGAACTCCACGATCAGGATGGCGTTTTTGGCCGCCAGCCCGATTGTCGTCAAGAGACCCACCTGGAAGAACACGTCGTTGGACAGACCACGCAGCAGCGTCGCCAGCAGCGCGCCGATGATCCCCAGCGGCACCACCAGCATGACCGCGGACGGAATGGTCCAGCTTTCATAGAGCGCCGCCAGGCACAGGAACACCACGATGAGCGAGATCGCGTACAGCGCGGGCGCCTGGGCGCCGGACAGGCGTTCTTCGAACGACAGGCCGGTCCATTCGAAACCGACGCCGACCGGCAACTTGGCCGCCAGGCGTTCCATTTCTTCCATGGCTGCGCCCGAGCTGTAGCCCGGCGCCGCCTGGCCCTGGATGTTGTACGACGGCACACCGTTGTAGCGGTTCAGCTTCTGCGGACCGAAGCTCCACGTTGCGCTGGAGAACGCCGAGAACGGGACCATGTCGCCATCCTTGTTGCGCACGTACCATTTGTTCAGGTCTTCCGGCAGCATGCGCGAGGATGCCTCGCCCTGCGCGAACACCTTCTTGACGCGGCCACGGTCGATGAAGTCGTTGACGTACGACGAACCCCATGCGGTGGCGAGCGTGCTGTTGATGTCCGACACGGCCACGCCCAGGGCGCGGGCCTTTTCGCGGTCGATGTCCAGCTGGTACTGCGGCGCGTCTTCGATGCCGTTGGGACGCACGCCCGCCAGCACCGGGCTCTTGCCGGCCTCGCCCAGCAACTGGTTGCGCGCGGCAAGCAGCTTCTCGTGGCCCACGCCGGCACGGTCCATCAGCTGGAAGTCAAAGCCGGTGACGTTGCCCAGTTCCATGACGGAAGGCGGCGGCACGACGAACAGTTGCGCGCGGCGTTCCGTCTTGGCGAAGTGCGCGTTGGCGCGTCCTGCCACGGCGGCGGCCTTCAGGCTGGCGTCGCCGCGTTCTTCCCAGTCGCGCAGCTTGATGAACAGGATGGACGCGTTCTGGCCGCGGCCGCCGAAGTTGAAGCCGTTGACCGCGAACACCGAGGTGACGGCGTCCTTTTCTTCGGTCAGCAGGTACTTGGTGGCGTCGTCGATGACGGCCTTGGTGGCTTCAGCGGTGGCGCCGGCCGGCGTCTGGATCTGGGCGAACAGGATGCCCTGGTCTTCGGCCGGCAGGAACGCGGTCGGGATGCGGGTGAACATCCAGCCCATCGCGATGACCAGCGCCAGGTAGACGACCATCAGGCGCTTGGTGCGGTTCAGGCCGCGGGCGACGGTATTGGCGTAACCGTTGCTGCTGCGCTCGAACGTGCGGTTGAACCAGCCGAAAAAGCCCTTCTTGGCGCCGTGATGGCCCTTCGGAATGGGCTTGAGCAGCGTCGCGCAAAGCGCCGGCGTGAACACGATGGCGACGATCACGGACAGCACCATCGAGGACACGATCGTGATCGAGAACTGACGGTAGATCACGCCCGTGGAGCCGCCGAAGAACGCCATCGGCACGAACACGGCCGCCAGCACCATCGCGATGCCGATCAGAGCGCCGGTGATCTGGCTCATGGATTTGCGGGTGGCCTGCTTGGGCGTGAGGCCCTCTTCGGCCATCACCCGCTCGACGTTTTCGACCACCACGATGGCGTCGTCAACGAGCAGGCCGATGGCCAGCACCATCCCGAACATCGTCAAGGTGTTGATGGAATAGCCGAACGCCGCCAGCACGCCGAACGTGCCCAGCAGCACCACCGGCACGGCCAGCGTGGGAATGATGGTGGCGCGGAAGTTCTGCAGGAAGAGATACATCACCAGGAACACCAGGATGATGGCTTCGACCAGCGTCTTGAACACTTCATGGATCGACAGGCTGACGAACGGCGTCGTGTCGTACGGATAGACGACGTCCATGCCCGGCGGGAAATACGGCTTGAGGTTGTTGATGGTGTCGCGCACCGCCTGCGCCGTGTCCAGCGCGTTGGCGCCCGGCGCCAGCTTGATGGCCAGGCCGGAAGCGGGATTGCCGTTGTAGAAGCTGTCGATGGCGTAGGTCTGGCCGCCCAGTTCGATGCGCGAGACATCACGCAGGCGCACCTGCGAACCGTCGGAGTTGACCTTCAGCAGGATCTGGCCGAAGTCCTCGGCCGTCTGCAGGCGCGACGGTCCGATGATGGTGGCGTTGAGCTGCTGGCCGCGCACGGACGGCAGGCCGCCCAATTGCCCGGACGAGACCTGGACGTTCTGTTCCTTGATGGCGGTGGTGACGTCGACCGTGGTCAGCCCGTAATTGACGAGCTTGGCCGGGTCCAGCCAGATCCGCATCGCGTACTGCGAGCCGAAAAGCTGGAAGTCGCCCACGCCCTGCGTACGGCTGATGGGATCCTGGACGTACGACGCGACGTAATCGGCCAGGTCGTCCTTGGTCATCGTGCCGTCGGTGGACACGAAGCCGGCCACGATCAGGAAGTTCTTCGTGGCCTTGGTGACGCGGATCCCCTGCTGCTGCACTTCCTGCGGCAGAAGCGGCTGCGCCAGCGCCAGCTTGTTCTGGACCTGCACCTGCGCGGTGTCGGGGTTGGTGCCCTGCTTGAAGGTCAGCGTGATGGACATGCTGCCGTCGGAGTTGCTTTCCGACGAGATGTACTGCAGGCCATCAAGACCGTTCATCTGCTGCTCGATCACCTGCACCACGGTGTCCTGCACGGTCTGCGCGGACGCGCCCGGGTAGGTCACCGCGATGCCGATGGCGGGCGGCGCGATGTTGGGGTACTGGGCGACCGGAAGCTGCAGGATGGACAGCGCGCCGGCCAGCATCAGCACGATCGCGATCACCCAGGCAAAAACCGGCCTGTCGATAAAAAACTTTGCCATGCGTGGCTCCTGATTACTGCTTGGCCGGCGCGGCGGGGGCAGCGGCCCCCTGCGCATTGGCCGCTTGCGGCTGGGCCTTGGCGCCGGCTTCAGTGGCGACCACTTCAACGCCGGGGCGGACCATCTGCAGGCCTTCCACGATCACGCGGTCGCCGGCGGCCAGGCCGTCGGTGACGAGCCACTTGTCGCCAATGGCGCGGTCGGTCTTCAGGTCGCGGAGTTCAACCTGGTTCTTGGCGTTGACGACAAGCGCCGTCGGCTGGCCGCGCTGATTGCGCGTCACGCCGCGTTGCGGCACCAGCAGGCCGTCGGCGGCCACGCCGTCAGCCAGGCGCGCACGCACGAACATGCCGGGCAACAGACGGCGGTCGGGGTTGGGGAACACGGCGCGCAGCGTGATCGAGCCGGTGCCAGGGTCCACGGTCACTTCGGAGAACTGCAGCTTGCCGGACTCTTTGTATTGCGAGCCGTCTTCCAGCGTCAGCGTGACCTGCGCGGCCTGCTCGCCGTCCAGCTTCTTGAGCTGGCCGGTGGCCAGCGCGTCCTGCAGGCGCAGGAGCTGCACGCTGGACTGCGTGACGTCGACGTAGATGGGGTCGATCTGCTGCACCGCGGCAAGTGCGCTGGTCTGGTTGGCGGTCACGAGCGCGCCTTCGGTCACGGCCGAGCGGCCGATGATGCCGTCGATCGGCGACAAGACCTTGGTGTAGACGAGATTGATGCGGGCCGTGTCCAGCGCCGCCTTGGCCGACAGCACGTCGGCGGCGGCCTGATCGCGCGAGGCGACGGCGTTGTCGTAGGTCTGCTGACTGACCGCGCGGGTGGCGACCAGCGGCTTGTAGCGCTCGGCCAGCAGGGCGGCGGTCTTTTGCTGCGCCTGGGCGCGAGCCAGCGCGGCCTTCTGGCTGTCGACGTTGGCTTGGTAAAGAGCGGGATCGATCTGATAGAGCTGTTCGCCCGCCTTGACCTCGCCGCCCTCGGTAAAGAGGCGCTTCTGGACGATGCCGTTGACCTGCGGGCGGACCTCGGCGACGCGGAACGCAGAGGTGCGGCCGGGCAGTTCGGTAGTCAGGGAAACGGGCTGCGTCGCCAATGTGACGACCGTCACTTGCGGCTTGCCGCCCTGAGGCGCCTCTTGCTTCTTGCCGCAGGCGGCCAGTGTGAGGGCCGATGCCGTCAGCGCGACAACGGCCGCACCGCGCCACATAGCGCTTTTCTTATTCATAGATTGCATTCCCGATTTCAATAAAGGTAGCCCCACGCCGCGCATGCGCCGCGTGCCTGATAGCCGTGAAAGGCCGTTTTGCCTGGGGCGATTCTGCGAAGAACATCAGCCCGTCGGACCGTCTTGGCGCGGTCCGTGGCGTTCGACCTGGGTGGATTCGCGTAGAACACGCAAGACTGGACATTTATCGCATTGCTGCATTGCAGAACTCGCATTCTGAGTTATCCCGCTTTAGAAACAAAGGGGCATGTTGAGAAAACATCATTCCATTTATGGGACAATCGTGCGATCCGCACTGTGACAAAATCGCGCCATGAAACGCCTACAGGGAATGGAACTCTTCGTCGAGGTCGCCAAAACGCACAGTTTTAGCCGCGCTGCGGCAACGCTGGGCGTCCCCAAGTCGACCTTGTCTCGCCAGGTGGCCGAATTGGAGCGGTCCGTGGGGTTGCGGCTGCTCAGCCGCACCACGCGCAAGGTGGAACTGACCGATGCCGGCCGGCTGTATTTCGAACGCTGCCAGCGCATCGTGGCCGAAGCGCAGATCGCCCATGAAGAATTGCAGAAGCTGGTCGACACGCCCACCGGGCCGCTGCGGGTCAACATGCCCGCGGATTTCGGCACGGATTTCCTGGCTGAGTCGTTCATGGAGTTCTCCCGGCGCTATCCCGATGTGACGTTTTTCCTGGACCTCGCGAACCCGGACCACGCGTCTCGCGTGTTCCAGACCTGCGACGTGTCGATCGAAATCGGCGACCTGCCCGATTCGACCCAGATTGCAAGACTGCTGGGCATGCTGCCTGCCTACCTGTATGCCTCGCGCGATTACCTGGAAAAGCACGGTGAACCGAGGCATCCCAGCGACCTGACCCGGCACGAGTGCATCGAGTTCCGCGCGGAAGGCGCAGGCCGCGTGACGCGCTGGCCGCTTACGAACGGCGAGCAGCACATCGAGTTCACGCCGGGCAACCGGTTTTCCGTCAACGGCGTCGCCATGGCCCGGCGCCTGGCCATGCTGGGCGCGGGCATTGCGGTGCTGGTGGGCGGTCAGATGTCGGAACAGCAGTCAGGCCAGTTGCAGCGCGTGCTGCCCGATTGGCAGTTGGGACCGTTTCCGGTGCATGCGGTCACGGAGACGCGGCTGCTGCCCGCCAAAACGCGGATCTTCATCGAATTCCTGATGGAGCGCCTGGGCAGCCACTGGCAAGCGAAGGATACGCCCGGTTTCATGAAATCCCGCTGAGATCGAAACCGACTGAAAAACCCTTCGGACGCTGACAAGTGTTGTCGAGTCAGGTGACCAATGCTGCGAGCGGTGTCTCGCTGTCGGTGTCAGACACCAACTCAGAACGATTCGTCGTCGCGCAAGTAACGCCATTGCCCCAGCGGCAGATCGCCCAGCGCCACGCGGCCAATGCGTACGCGTTTCAGGCCGATCACCTTCAGGCCCACCAGTTCGCACATGCGGCGGATCTGGCGTTTTTTGCCTTCGCGCAGCACGAAACGCAGTTGATCGTGGTTCTGCCAGCGCACCTGCGCGCGCTTGAGCGGTTTGCCGTCCAGCGATAGTCCGTGGTTCAGCAGGGCCAGCCCGTTGTCGGACAGCTCGCCCTGAACGCGGACCAGATATTCCTTGTCGACCGTGGAGTCTTCGCCGATCAGCTGCTTGGCGACGCGGCCGTCCTGCGTGAGGACGAGGAGTCCTTGCGAATCGATGTCCAGGCGGCCAGCGACCGCCAGGCCTTCGAGGTGCGCGCGTTCGAAGCGCTGCGGGGCGCGGTCGTTGGCGAAGCGGGAGCGGGAATCGATCAGGGCGACGGCCGGCGTGTAGCCTTTTTCGGCCTGGCCGGAGACATAGCCCACGGGCTTGTTGATGAGGATGGTGACGCGGGAAGTCTGGCGCGCATGCGCCGCGCGCTCCAGCGTGATTTCCTGGTCCGGATAGGCCCGCGCGCCCAATTCGGACACGACGACGCCGTCGACGCGGACCCAGCCGCGCTCGATATAGCTGTCCGCCTCGCGGCGGGAACAGAGTCCGCGCTCGGACATGAGCTTGGAGATACGTACTTTTTCCATGGGCGGTATTGTATGCGGGTCGGCCGGTGCGGATCTCCAGTGCAGAGGCCCAGTGCAGTCGGCCGGTGCGGCCGTCCAGCGCGGAACGGCCAGCGTGCCCTGCCCTGCGGCATTGCGACGCAGACGGCCTTCGGGTGGGGCTTGGCATAATACGCAGCCATGACGAAGCAACCCGCAGCCCATCGCCCCCCTCTCGCCGCTGGCTGGCTGGCGCAAGCCCCGGCCATTCTGTCCCCCGCCCAACGCCACTGGCTGTTCCGGCCGGGCGCGCTTACCGCTGGTCTCCGCCAGGTCGGGCAGGTGCGTCTGCGGGTGTTGGCCGAGTACGCCGACGGCGCGCCGGCTGACGAGGCGCGTGCGATGCGCATTGCGCCGGGCTCTCCGGTGTGGATCCGCGAGGTGTTGATGTCCGTGAACGGCGTGGACAGCGTGCCGGCGCGCAGCCTGACGCCGCTGACCGCGTCGCACGGCGCCTGGCAAGGGATGCGGCGCCTGTTGACCCGGCCGTTGGCCGACATGCTGTATCACGACAGTACGGTCATCCGGTCACCGTTCGCGTGCCGCCGCCTGGCCTCGCCCGTGCCGTTCCATGCCACCGCCTCGGACGTTCTTCCGCCGGAGGCACGCGCGCTGCAGGCCGGCCGGATCTGGGCGCGGCGCTCGGTGTTCTGGCGCCAGGGCCAGCCGCTGCTCGTGGCCGAGTGCTTCCTGCCGGACTTCTGGGATTTGATCGCCGGCCAGCCCGTGCCGCCGCTCGTGCCGCACCAGCGCACGCCGCGTTAAGGCGGGCTTGCTGAATTCGGGCCGTTGCGTAGACGTTCAGTCCACGCGGCGACCCGCTACTGCCGCACCCGCTCGCACCGTCCCGATACCGGAATCCTGCCCCGGCAGCCAGCGGGTTCAGCCCTCGTACCGCCGCCCCTGCTCCAGCAGTTCCGGCGTGCCGATCACGTCATTCAATCCATCGAAATCCAGCATCCTGTCCTTCCACGGCCCCGTCGTTCCGTGCTCGCGCAGGCTGCCGTAGTAGCCCTGCAGCGTGTGCGCGACCGCGCGCGCCGTGCCGCCCGGGAAGATGACGATGCGAAATCCCGCTGCGGCGAGCGCGCCCGCGTCCTGCACCGGGGTCTTGCCGCCCTCCACCATGTTCGCCAGCAGCGGCACACGCGCTGCGAAGCGGTCGCACGCGGCGCGCATCTGTTCCGGCGTGCGCAGCGCCTCGATGAAGAGCGCGTCCGCGCCGGCTTCAAGATAGGCCTCGGCGCGGTCCAGCGCCGCGTCCAGGCCTTCAGAGGCCAGCGCGTCGGTGCGCGCCAGGATCAGCGTGGATGCGTTGACCCGCGCATCAACGGCGGCGCGCAGCTTGCCGCACATCTCAGCGGCGGGAATCACGCTCTTGCCGTCCAGGTGGCCGCAGCGCTTGGGAAAGGTCTGGTCCTCAAGCTGGATCATCGCGGCGCCCGCGCGCTCGAAGCCACGCACGGTGCGCTGGGTGTTCAGCGCGTTGCCGAAGCCCGTGTCCGCGTCCACGATCACCGCGGCCGACACGCGTTCGGCGATACGGGCTAGCGTGTCTTCGACTTCGGTATAGGTGGTCAGACCGATGTCCGAGCGGCCGAGCCGCGTGTAGGCGATGGACGCGCCCGACAGGTACAGCGCGGTAAAGCCCGCCTGCTCGGCCACCAGCGCCGACAAAGCGTCGTAGACGCCGGGGGCCAGCACCGTGCCGGCCGCCAATTGCGCTTTCAAGTTCTGTGTTTGCATCTGGGGTTTCCTAATCCAGGCGGCGCCCGAGCAGCGCCGCCGCGGTGTCCGCGGCGATATGGCCGCCGGCCACCGCGCTGAGCAAGCCGTTGCCGGACAGATAGCCCGACACGTCGTTGCCCGATACGCCACGGGCGGCCCCGCCCGCAGCCAGCAGGTTGGGCAGCGCCCGGCCTGCGTTGTCCAGGACGCGGCATTGCGCGTCGATGTCCAATCCGCCTTGTGTGTGAAAGAGCGCGCCCGTCACCTTGATCGCGTGGTACGGCGCCTGCAGCGTGCGCTCGAAGCGTCGTCCCTGCGGGTCCGGCGCGCCGGGACGGACCGCGTCCAGCGTCTGGCCCAGCACGTCCGGATCGCAACCGATCAGCGCGGCCAGCGCCGCCACGTCGCCGCACGTCTTCAATGCCTGGCCTTGCTCGGCCTGCACGAAGTCGGGAAAGCTGCGCGCCAGGGCGAGTGTGCGGTCGTCAAAGACATTCCAGGCCACCGAATCCGGCTGCGCCAGCACGTGGACCGCGGCCTCGGAATAACCGTGCGTCTCGTCGTGAAAGCGGCGGCCCTCGCGATTGATCTGCACGCCGCCGTCCATCATCACCGCCCAGGAAATCAGCGCGCCCTGCGGCGTGGCCCAGGAGCCGTGGCCCTGGTAGCCGCCCAGGTCCGCAAGGCGCGCGCCCAGTTGCGTGCCCCACTGGATGGCGCTGCCGTCGTTGCCGACGTGGCCGCCATAGACGGCCTCGCGCATCGCGGGCAGGTACTCGCCGACCATCGCGGCGTTGCCGCCAAAGCCGTTGCAGGCCAGCAGCAGGACATCGCAGCCGATCACGTCGACCGAGCCGTCCGGGCGTTCGCAGCCGACGGCGGTCACGCGGCCGGCGTCGTCCGTCCAGATCTCGCGCGCCAGCGCGCGGGTCAGCAGATAGGCGCCGGCCTCGGTGGCGGCGCGTTCCAGGGCCGCGACCAGCGCCGCGCCGGTGCGCTCGGGCAGCGTGTGCATGCGCCGCGCGGTGTGGCCGGGGTACAGGAACCCGTCCAGCACTTCGAAACGCAGGCCATGCGAGGCAAGCCCGTCCATGGCCGCGGCGGCCGCGCCGGCGTAGGCAGCCACCAATTCAGGTGAGGCCGTGCCGTGCGCCTTGGCCTGGATGTCGGCGGCAAAGCGCGCCGCGTCATCCTCGATGCCCGCTGCCCGCTGCACGGCAGAACCGGCCGCGGGAATGAAGCCCGACGACAGCGCAGTGGATCCGCTGGGCACGGCATCGCGTTCGATCAGCACCGTCTCGATCCCGGCGCTGGCCAGGCGCAGCGCGGCGGTCAGGCCGCAGGCGCCCGCGCCGATGATGGCGACCGGCACGTGCATGGCGTCTGCGCCGGGCGTAACGCCCCGTCTGACGATTGGCGCACTCACGACTTCAGCCTGTCCAGCACGTCCTGGCACGTCACCACGTCGGCCACCGTGCGCAGATCCGCCAGCGCAGCTTCGTGCATCGCAGGCGTGGGCGCGGCGCAGCCGTCGGCCAGCACCGTCACGTGATAGTCGCGCATGTGGGCGTCGCGCACCGTGCTGGCAACGCCGCCGTTGGTGACGATGCCCGCCACCACCACGCTGGAAATGCCCGCGCGCCGCAGCACCCAGTCCAGCTGCGTGTTGAAGAAAGCCGAATACGCGACCTTCCAGACCGACACGTCGACCAGCCCGTCCAGCTCGGCCACGTTGGCCTGCCCTGTTGAACCGGCCACGAAGTCGCCGCGGCGCAGGAACGGGCGCAATTGCTTGAGATGCGGCGAGATCATGGGCTCGCCGTGCGCGTCGGGCCACAGCGTGAACTGGCTGGCGGCCACGAAGCCGCCCTGCCCTTTCAGCGCGCGGGCCACGGGCGCCACGCGCGCCGGCAGGGCTCTGGCCTGCGGGCTGACCGCGCCGCCGCGGTCATAGGCGCCGCCCGGCGCCAGGAAGTCGTTCTGCAGGTCGATGATGACCAGCGCGGTCGTGCGGGGATCGAAGGCGTGCATGGCGGGCTCCTACGATGCGGTGCGGACGATGAGCATGTTGCCCAGGGAATCGACCCGGCCCGCGAAGCCGGGCTCGATCCAGATGGTGGTGTCGGGCTGCTCGAGGATGGCGGGTCCCGCCACCTCGGCGCCGACCGGCAGGTCCAGGCGCGCGTAGCGCACGGCGTTGTGCCATTGCCCGGCGTGAAAGACCCGCTGGGTGCCCAGTGCCTCGGGCATGGCCGTGCTGGTCGGCGCCAGCAAGGCCAGATCGAACTTGGGCCGCTGGCCGATGCGGGCATAGCGCAGATTCAGGATGCGGACCGGAATGCCGGTCAGGCTGCGGCCGAAGGCGGCCTGGTAGGCGCGGTCGAATGCGGCCGCGATGCCGTCGCGGGAGAGGTCCGCGCGGCCCACTTCCACGCGCACGGTGTGGCTCTGGCCTACATACAGCATGTCCAGTTCGATGCTTTCGCGGATGCCCTCGAAGGACACGCCCGCCGAATCCAGACGCGCCTGGCACGCGTCCGCCAGCCCGTCGATGCGGGCCAGCAGGTCGGCCGCATCCAGCGCGTTCAGCGCTACGTTCAGGGTCTGGACGCCGTCGTGGCGCATGTCGGCCATGACGCAGCCCAGCGCCGAGGTCACGCCCGGATAACGCGGAACGATCCCGTGGGCGGCGTCCACCTCGTTCATCATGGCGCACACATGCAGCGCGCCGCCGCCGCCGAACGGCATGTAGGCGAACTTGCGCGGATCGTGGCCGCGTTCGATGGAGACGACGCGGATCGCGCCCGCCATCTTGGCGTTGGCCACGGTCAGGATGGCCTCCGCCGCGGCGTGGACGTCCAAGCCCAGCGGGCGCGCGACGTGCTCGTCAATGGCGGCGCGCGCCAGCTCGACGTCCATCTTGGCCAGGAGGCCGCCACCCAGCGGACGTTCCGCGGCGATGCGGCCCAGCAGCACATTGGCGTCGGTAACCGTGGGGCGGGTGTTGCCGCGGCCGTAGCAGGCAGGACCGGGAATGCTGCCCGCGGACTCGGGGCCCACCTGCAGCAGGCCACCAGCGTCCACGCTGGCGATCGAGCCGCCGCCCGCACCGATGGTTTCGATCTGGATCATCGGGGCGCGCACGACCATGCCGAAGTCGATGGCGGTCTGCGCCGACAGCGAGGCCTCGCCCTCGGCCACCAGCGACACGTCGAACGAGGTGCCGCCCATGTCGCCCGTGACCACGTTGGGAAAGCCCGCGGCGCGCGCGATGGCCGCGCAGGCGATGACGCCGGCCGCCGGACCGGACAACGCCGTGCGCACGGGCACGTCGCACGCCGTCTGGCGCGACATGACGCCGCCATTGCTCTGCACCACCAGCAGCTCGCCTTCGAAGCCGTGCTGCTGCAGGTCCGATTCCAATCGCGTCAGGTAGCTGCCCACCACGGGCTGCAGCGCCGCGTTCAGCACGGCCGTCGAGCAGCGCTCGAATTCGCGGATCTCGGGCAGCACCTCGGTCGCGGCGGTGACGTTGCCGTTGGGCCAGATGGACCGCACGCGAGCCGCGGCCTGGGCCTCATTCACCGGATTGGCGTAGGCATTGACGAAGAAGACGCAGACCGCGTCGCAGCCCGCCTCCAGCAGCGCGCGCGCCGCGGCCTCGACCTGGTCCAGATCGACGGGCGTGTGCAACGCGCCATCGGCCAGCACGCGCTCGCGCACTTCCAGCCGCAGATCGCGCGGCACCACGGGTTCATAGTTGCCGCGCAGGCCCCATGTTTGCGGCCGGTCGCGCCGGCGCATTTCCAGCACGTCGCGAAAACCTTCGGTCGTGATGATGCCGGTGCGCGCCACCTTGCGCTCGAGCAGCGCATTGGTGCCCACGGTGGTGCCGTGCACGATGGTCGCGATGTCGCCGGCGCCGTCAGCCACCCGCGCAATGCCGTTCATGAAGCCGCGCGCTTCCTCGCCGCGCGTGGACGGCACCTTGACCACGCGGGCGCTGCCGCCTGCCTCGTCCAGCACGAACAGATCCGTGAACGTGCCGCCCACGTCCACGCCCACCACCAAACCTTGCGCCGCGCTCATGCCGACTGCTCCTTCTGAATGTCGCTCACATAGCCCATCTTGCGGTCGTGCTCGCGCGCCGCGGCATCGCGCCGCGCGGGCTCGCCGTAGCCGCCGCCGCCCGGGGTTTCCAGGCGCACGCGGTCGCCGCGTTGCAGCCGGATGCCCAGCATCTTCGAGCTCATGGGCGGGGACTGCCACTGGCCGTCCTGCTGATAGCGGAAGACGTTCAGCGCGGCCTGGCCGCCGCCCGCGATGCCCTTGGGCGCGCTGCGGCCGCGTTCGCCGAAGATGAAGGCTTCGGCGCTGTCTTCCAGCAATTCGATTTCATAGATGGCGCCCAGGCCGCCCCGGTGCGCGCCGTCGCCCGCCGAGTCCGGCCGCAGCGCCCATTGCGTGAAACGCACGGGATACGCGGCTTCCAGGATTTCCAGCGGCGGAATGGTGGCGGTGGAGATCGGCGCGTTGCCGTGGCTCAGGCCGTCGCCGTCCGAATGACCGCCGTGGCCGCCGCCGAAGAAGCTGAACATGACCCAGCGCTGACCCTTGCGGGCGGCGTCGCTGCGATAGCCCGCGATCGACAGCGCATTGATCGTGCCGTAGGCCTGCGCCATGGCGCGCTCCGGCGCGGCCTGGGCCATGGCGCAGAAGATCACGTCGATCATGCGCAGGATGGTTTCGGTGTAGCCGCCAACGGGACGCGGGCGGTCGGCCGAGATCACCAGGCCGTCTGGCAGCGTCACGTCCACTGCGTCCAGCACGCCGGCGTTGGCCGGCACGTCCGGGAACAGGTGCTTGAGCGCCACATAGCAGGCCGCGATGGCCGTGGCGCGCGAGATATTGACCGGACCCGCGCACGCCGGCGACGTGCCGGTGAAGTCCAGCCCCAGCCGGTCGCCGGCGATGGTGAGCTTGAGCGCAATGCGCAGCGGCGCGTCGCGCACGCCGTCGTTGTCCAGCATGTCCTCAAACGCATACTCGCCATCCGGCAGGCGGGCGATGTGGTCACGCATCAGGCGGCGCGCGCGTTCGCGCAGCGTGTCCAGGGACTCCAGCACCGTGGCGTCGCCGTATTCGTCGAGCAGGCCGTCCAGACGGCGCGCACCCAGTTCCAGCGCGGCCAGCTGGCCGTTCAGGTCGCCCCACAGGCTGTCGGGCAGACGCGTGTTCGCCTTCAGGATGGCCAGCACGTCCTGGTCCAGCACGCCGGCGCGCACGATCCGCACGGGCGGGATCTGCACGGCTTCCTGCCAGCACTCGGTGGCGGCCGGGTTGTAGTTGCCGGGCACCGCGCCGCCCACGTCGTGCCAGTGGGCCGCCGACGCCAGAAAGCAGAACAGCTTGCCGCCGCGAAACACCGGCTTGACCAGCTTGAAGTCGTTGGCGTGCGTGCCGCCCTCGTACGGATCGTTGAACAGCCACACGTCGCCGTCCGTCATGCCGCCGCGCTCGGCCGCAGTCTTGGCCGCCGCCTTCACGGCGAACGCCATCGCGCCCACGAAGACGGGCAGGCCCGACTTGCCCTGGATCAGCGTGGCGCCGGTGGCGGCGTCGTACATGCCGTGGCAGGCGTCATGGGCCTCGGCAATGATGGGGTTGAACGCGCTGCGGTACAGCGTCGCGTCCATTTCGTCGGCGATCTGTTCCAGGCGGCCCTTCAGGACCGCCAGGGTAACGGGGTCAAGCATGATGTTGTTCCTAAGAGGTTTGACGCTGTTTCAGCAGATTCAGCAGTCCGCCGGCCTGCACCATGTCAAGCAGAAAGCCGGGCACGGTCTCGCAGTGCAATTCGGCGGGCGTGCCCCCGGGGCGTTGGATGCGGCCGGCGACGGGGTCGAACGTGATGCCCTCGCCCTCGGCCAGGGTCTCGGCCTGGCTGCACGTCAGCAGCAGCAGCCCGACGTTAAAAGCGTTGCGGAAATACAGCCCGTTGAAGGACGGCGCGATCACGGCAGCCACGCCCAGGCGCACCAGGGCGGCTGCGGCCTGCTCGCGCGACGAGCCGATGCCGAAGTTGGGGCCCGCCACCAGCACGTCGCCCGGCTGCACCTGCCCGGCAAAGTCCGGCCGGACGCGTTGCAGGCAGTGGCGCGCGATTTCGTCGATGCCGAATTTCATGTAGGCGCCCGGCGCCAGCGCATCGGTGTCGATGTCCGCGCCCACGCGCCAGACGCGGTGCGTCGTGGTGTCTGCATTCATGCCAGGAACTCCCGGGGGTCGGCCACGCGCCCCGCCACGGCCGAGGCCGCCACCGTGTAGGGCGAGGCGAGGTAGACCTGCGCGGTCTCCGACCCCATGCGCCCCTTGAAATTGCGCGCGGTGGTGGCGATGACGCTGGCGCCGTCCGGAATGGACCCGCCATAGCCCGCACAGGCGCCGCACGACGTGGCCAACACCTGGGCGCCGGCGTCGCGCAGCACCTGCATGACGCCTTCGCGGTCGGCCTGATCCTGGTCCTGCCGGCTGGCCGGCGCGACCATCAGCTGCATGCCGTCCGCCAGACGGCGGCCGCGCAGCACGGTGGCTGCGGCGCGCAGGTCTTCCAGCTTGGCGCCGGTGCATGCGCCGATGTAGGCCACCTGCACCGGCACGTCGCTATAGGTGTCCACGCCGCGCGCGTTGGCCGGGCTGTGCGGCGCGGCAACCTGCGGGGCCAGCGCGGCGGCATCGAACTCGTGCCACTCGGCATCGGCGTTGCGGTCGCTCTGCCAGCGGGACAGATCCAGTTCCTCGGTCACGCCCGCCTCCCGCAGCCAGGCTGCGGTGGTCTCGTCCGGCGCGATGAGCCCCACTTGCGAACCGAGTTCCGCGCTCATGTTCGACAGCGTCATGCGCTCCTGCATGGACAGCGCGCGCACGGCCTCGCCGCAGAACTCCACCGCCTGATAGCGCCCGCCGTTCATGCCGTAGCGGCCGATCATGTGCAGCATCATGTCCTTGGCCGTGACGCCGTCGGCCAGCCGGCCGCGCCAATGCATCATCAGGGTCTTGGGCACCTTGACCCAGATCTGGCCGGTGACCGCCACGCCCAGCATCTCGGTGCTGCCGATGCCGAACATGTAGGCCCCGAACGCGCCGCCGGTGGGCGAATGCGAATCGCCGCCCACGCAGAACATGCCGGGCCGGATGTGTCCGTGCTGCGGCACCACCACGTGGCAGATGCCGACGGAGTCATACACGTTGGGCAGTTGCTGCTCCGCGGCCCAGTCGCGTGCAATGCGCACGATGCGGCGCGATTCGTCATCGGATTCCGGCACGTAGTGATCAATGACCAGCACGATCCGCGACGGGTCCCACAGCGTGGCGCCCAGCTCTTCCAGCATGGGCTTCAAGCGCCGCGGACCGCTGGAATCGTGGAACATCGCCAGATCAACCGCACAGGTCACGATTTCGCCCTCGGCCACCGTCTCACGCCCGCAGGCGGCGGCGATCAGCTTCTGGGCCAGGGTTTGAGGCTGGGCCATGATTACATCCCCAGATAGGCGCGGCGCACGTCGTCGCTGGCCAGCAGGTCGGGACAGCTGCCGCTGTACCGCACGGCGCCGTTTTCCAGCACATAGGCCCGCTGTCCCGTTTCCAGGGACTGACCCACGTTCTGCTCGACCAGCAGAATCGCCAGTCCGTCGCCGTGCAACCGCTTGATGAGGCCGAACAATTCCTCGACCATCAGCGGCGACAGGCCAAGCGAGGGTTCGTCGAGGATCAACAGGCGCGGCTCGGCCATGAGGCCGCGGCCGATTGCCAGCATTTGTTGTTCCCCGCCCGACATCGTGCCGGCCAACTGGTCCAGGCGCTCCCGCAGGCGCGGGAAAATGTCGAGAACCTTGTCCAGATTCTGCGCGCGGCGCTCGCGCGCCCGGGTGAAGGAGCCCAACTCCAGGTTTTCGCGCACGCTCAGGTTCGGAAAAACGCGGCGGCCTTCGGGCACCTGGATCAGGCCGGCCTGCACCACCTGCCGGTAGTGGCGGCCGGTCAGATCCTGGCCTTCGAAGCGCACCGTACCGCCCCACGGCCTGCACAGGCCGCATACCGTGTTGTTCAGCGTGGATTTGCCCGCGCCGTTGCTGCCCAGCAGCACCACGATCTCGCCCGCCTGCACGTCCAGGTCCACGCCGCGCAGCACCTCCATGCGACCGTAGCCCGCCCGCAGGCCCTTGACCTCCAGCAGCGCGCTCATGCCGGGGCTCCTTGCGCGGCCAACCGGGCCGCCGCGCCGTGGCCCAGATAGGCCTCGACCACCTTGGGATCCCGTGTGACCTCGCCGGGTGTGCCCGCCGCGATCAACCGGCCCTGCGCCAGCACCCACACGTGCTCGGCCAGGCTCATCACGGCGCGCATCACGTGTTCGATCATCAATACGGTGACGCCATCGTCCACCAGTTTCTTCACCACCGGAATCATCTCGTCGATCTCACTGGGATTCAGGCCCGCCAGCACCTCGTCCAGCAGCAAGAGGCGCGGCCGGGTGGCCAGCGCGCGCGCCAGTTCCAGGCGCTTGCGTCCGGCCACCGTCAGGTCGGCCGCCGGCTTGTCCAGCGAGGCCTGCAGGTTGACGCGCGCGGCCACGGCCTCGGCTGCGGCCAGCGCCTCGTCGCGATCCGCCAGACGCAGGTGGGCGCCCACGGCAATGTTCTGGCGCACCGTCTGCGCGCCGAACGGCTGCACGATCTGGAAGGTGCGGGTCAGGCCAAGCCGCGCGGATTCGTGCGGCGCCTGGCCCGTGATGTCCTGCCCGGCAAAGTGCACGGAGCCGGAACCGGGTTTCAGAAAGCCCGACAGCAGGCCGAACAGCGTGGTCTTGCCCGCGCCGTTGGGCCCGACCAGCGCGGTGAGCGAGCCTTGCGGCACGTCCAGGCTGACGTCCCGCACGGCCTTCAGGCCGCCGAAGGTGATGGAGAGGTTGCGCGCTTGCAGCAGGATCTCAGACACGGGCGCGCTCCTTCATTTTGAACAGGCGGCCCAGCGACTGACCGCCGCCGGTAATGCCGCGCGGCATGAACATCACGATGAGGATCAGCACCACGCCGTAGATGACCATGCTGATGCCCGGCAGCTCGCCGAACAGGTTGCGGGTCAGGTCGGCCAGCGCATGCAGCGTCACCGCGCCCAGCAATGGGCCCCACAGCGTGCCCATGCCCCCGACGATGGCGCCGACCAGCGCCTCCACCGACACGGCCGAGCCGAAAGCAATGCCCGGATCGATGTATTGGAAAACTTGCACATAGACGGCGCCCGCGACACTCATGAAAGCGGCCGACAGCGCGATGCCGCCCAGCTTCACGCGCAGCGGATTCACGCCGATGGCGCGCGCCGCGTCCTCGTTGTCGCGCACGGCCTGCAAGTAGGCCCCGAAGCGCGAATGGCGCAGCCACGCGGTCACCAGCAGCGCCAGCAGCACGAAGGCGAGCAGCAGATAGATGTAGCCGCGGCGCGAACCGAACTGCATGTTGGCCACGCCTTCCTGCAGCGGCACCATCAGTCCCACGCCGCCGCCCGTGAACGACGCCGACAGCGCCAGAATGCGGAAGACTTCAGCGAATGCCAGCGTGACCAGCGCGAAGTACGAGCCCTTCAGCCCGTAACGGAACGTCAGCCCGCCCACCGCCACGCCGACCAGCGCGCCCAGCGCGATGGCCCCGGGCAGCACCAGCCACGGATTCAGGCCCAGGTTGAGCTGGCCCAGCGCCTGCGCATAGGCGCCGACACCGAAGAACAGCGCATGGCCGAACGACAACTGACCGCCATACCCGCCCAGAATGTTCCAGGCCTGCGACAGCAGGGCCGCGTACAGCGACATCATCACGAACGTCAGCAGCACGCCCGATTGGGACAGCGCGGCAACGGCCACCAGCACCACCCCGAACAGCGCGATTGCGCAAAGATCCCGTTTCATCGTCAGCCCCTCGCCCCGAACAGCCCCTGCGGGCGAAACAGCAGCACCGCGATGAAGATCGCGAAGATGCCCATCTGGCCCAGCGAGTCGCCCAGGAACAGGCCTCCGATGGACTCCACCACGCCGATCAGCAGTCCGCCCACCAGCGCGCCCACGAAACTGCCCATGCCGCCCAGCACCACGATGGTGAAGGCGACCAGCACGAAACCGCTGCCCACCTGCGGATTGACGTAGTACGCGGGCAAGAGGAAACACGCCGCCGCGCCCAGGCACGCCATGCCGATGCCGAACGACAGGGCGTAGACCTTTTCAACGTCGATGCCCATGAGCTTGGCGCCCTGCTTTTCCCGGGCGACGGCGCGGATCGCGCGGCCCAGGTCGGTGCTGCGAATGATCCAGAACAGCACCGCCGCCACCGCCAGCGCGCCGCAGAACGCGATGACCTTGGGCAGCGCAATCATGGCCGGGCCGATCTCTACCGTGGACAGCGTGTACGCCGTGTCGATGCTGCGCGTGTCGGACTTGAACCAGACCAGCGCCAGGTTCTCCAGCACGATCGCCAGGCCCAGCGTGACCAGCAGGATGTTCTCGTCCTTGCCGTGGCTGGCGCGATTGATGACGAGGCGCTGCAAGGCGTAGCCCAGCACGAACATGCCGGCCACCACCAGCGGCAAGGCGGCGTAGGGGTCGATGCCCAGCCGGTCCTTGAGCAGGTAGACGGCGTACAGCGCCACCATGAGCGCCGCGCCGTGGGCGAAGTTGATGATGTGCAGCACCCCGTAGATCAGGGTCAGGCCCAGCGCGATGAGCGCGTAGACCGCGCCCGTCGTCAGGCCGTTCAGCACCGAGGAAAAGAGGATGGCGGGATCGAGCATGGGTCTGGTCAGGCCTTCAGCGGAAACACGGCGTCGGCCTGGCGGTATTCGGCCGGGAAGATCACCTTGATGTCGCCCCCGATCACCTGCGTGAGCAGCGGCTGCGCGCCGGTGTTCTGGCCGTTGACGAACTTGGTCGGGCCGTAGGGCATCAGGTTGTCCTGGAAGGTGCTGGCCGCCAGCGCGTCGATGATCGCGGCGCGGTCGGCGGACTTGGCACGCTCCAGCGCGTCGGCCAGCAGCAGCATCGCGGTGTAGGTCATGAAGACCTCGTAGCTGAAGTACGCGCCCTTCTCTTCCACGCGGGCCTTCAGCGGCGCAACGCGCGCGTCCTTCGGGTTGAACCAGTGGTTGCAGTCGATGATGCCGTTGGCAATGTCCGGGAATTCCTTCAGGAACTTGTAGCTGGACGCCGCGCCGCCCAGCACGGAATAGATGGCCTTGGGCTGCACTTTCTGCTGCTTCATGGCGCGCAGCAGCAAGGCGTATTCGTTGTAGTAGTTGGCCGGAATCACGATGTCCGGGTTCACCGAGCGCATGCGCAGCACGATGTTGTTGAAGTCGCGCGTGGGGTTCGGGTGCTTGACGATCTCCTTGACCTCGAAGCCGTGCTGCGGCAGCGACTTGGCCAGCAGCGCCGCCGTGCCCGTGCCGAACAGCGAGTCTTCGTGCACGATCATCACGGTCTTGGCCGGCTTGCCGGCGGCGTCGTTCAGTGCGGCCAGGTCCAGGATGGCGCGTTCGCTACAGGCGCGATAGCCCGGTCCGAAACGGAACGTGTTCTTCAGGCCGCGCTCGACAATCTGGTCGGCCACGCCCACGTCCACCACGTGCGGCAGGTTGTACTTGGCCGCGGTCTGCGTCGTCGCCAGACAGATCGCCGAGGCGTAGGCGCCCACGATGGCCGACACGCCCGCCTCGTTCATCTTTTCCACTTCGGCCGAACCCGCCTCGGGACGCGACTGCGCATCGCCCAGCACTGCCTGCAGCGGCGCGCCGCCCAGCGACTTGATGCCGCCCGCCTTGTTGATGTCCTCGATGGCCAGCAGCGCGCCCAGGCGGCATTGTTGGCCCGAATACGCCAGCGCACCGGTCACCGGATGCAGCACGCCGACCTTGATGGGCGTGGCGCCCTGCGACCGGGCCACCCACGGGGCGGATACGAGGGCCGCGGCGGCGGCGGATTGGTAGAGGAAAGTGCGGCGCGAATTCATGGGCGAATCTCCGAAGGGTTCAATGGAATTGGGCCGACAGCTCTTCGCTGACCCAGACCTTGGCGTCGATGCTGCCGACGCGCGATAGCTGCAACTGATATTGGTAGCGATCGGGCCGGTACAGGCCCTGCAGCAATTGCACGGGCCGGTCGCCGACGTCGCGCACCAGGCGCGTCACCGCCAGCAAGGCCGAGCCCACCGACACGTCCAGATGGCGCGCGACCTGCGCATCTGCCAGGCGTGCGGAAATGGTCTGCGTGGCGCCGCCGAACTCCACGCCGGCCGCTTCCAGCAGCATCAGCAGCGGCTCGCGCTCGAGGTCTTCACGCGTGAAATCGGCCACGGACTGCGGCACGTAGGTGGTGATGTGGGACAGCGGCCCCGCGTCGGTGCTGCGCACCCGCAGGCTCTTGTGCACGGGCGTGCCGGACGGAATGTGCAGCGCCTCGGCCACCGTGGGCGGCGCAAACACCAGCGTGCTGTCCAGCACCTGCACGGACGTGCGCAGGCCCATGTTGACGATGTTTTCCAGAAGGCCGGTCAGGTGCGCCTTCTGTTGCGCGCTGGGGGCCGCCGCGGCGTGGGCGCTGGGTGCGCCGCGCAGGGGCCAGGTGCCCAGGCCGGGCCGGCGCGTAACCAGCCCGTCTGCGACCAGCATCTCCATTGCCTTGCGGATGGTGATGCGCGCCACGTCGAACTGGTCCGCCAGCGCATGCTCTCCGGGCACGCCGTCCTGATCGAACCGCCCCTCCTGCAATTGCTCGCGCAGGACGAGATAGATCTGGTGGTACTTCGGAAGTGGTAATGAGGTTCCCATGACGGGAACTCTAGGGGTGTCCTAATGTACGGTCAATGGAACAAATGGCTGGACGGGTTGTTCTATCGGGAAAACACCGACTCGATCCGATCGCGTCCCCGCTGCTTGGCGTAATACAGCGCGCGGTCGCTGCGGCTGAGCGCCAGCTCGGCGTCGTCGTCCTTGGTGTGGAGGGCGGAAATCCCGATGCTGACGGTCAGCGGAATGTGCCGCCCTTCCGACAGATAGGGCGTATCGGCGATGCGGCGCTGCACGTTGCGGGCAAAGACGCGGGCGCGTTCGATGTCGGTATCGGGCAGCACAACGGCGAATTCTTCTCCGCCGATGCGCCCCACCAGGTCGATCTCGCGCAACTGCGTACGCAGCATGCTCGCAAAATGCTGCAGCACACCATCGCCGATGGCGTGACCCCAGGTGTCGTTGATGTGCTTGAAATGATCCAGGTCGCACATCAGTACGGCCGATCCCAGCCCGCCGTGACCCTTGATCCGCGCCAGCTCCGCGGCGATGCGCGACATGAAATGGCGGCGGTTGGGCAGGGTTGTCAGCGCATCGGTCGCGGCCAGCTCGCGCAGTTCGAGTTCGGCCCGCTTGCGGTCGGTGATGTCGGTGACGAAGCCGTGCCAGACCACGCCGCTGTCTGCGTCCCGCCTTGGACTCGCGTCGCCCTGCCGCCAGCGCACGCCCTGCAGCGGCAGGCACACGCGGAACTCCACATGCCAGGGGGTTCGCGCCGCCGCCGCGGCCTGCAGGGATGTGCGGTAGACAGGCAAGTCTTCCGGATGGATCCGCTGTTCGACGGCGGTCGTGCTGGCCCGCACGTCGTCTGCGGTGAGTTCGAACATGTCCCAGATGCCCGCGCTAACGTACGAGAAACGCGATCCGCCCTCGGGCAACGGCCGGCATTGGAAGACCAGACCGGGCACCGCGTCAGTCAGGTTGACGACAAGGTCCGCCGTGCGCTGGAGCCTTTCGGACATGGCGCGCACGGCGCTGATGTCGGTCGTGGTGCCCATCATGCGCAGCGCCCTGCCCGATTCGTCGCGGCTGACCACCTTGCCGCGGCTGCAGATCCATTTGTAGCTGCCATCCTTGCACCGGATGCGGTGTTCGACTTCGTAGCTGTCGGTCTTGCCGTCGAAGTGATCCTGCATCGCGGCCCGCACATAGACCAGGTCGTCCGGGTGCAAGCGGGTGTAGGCGTCCTCGATGCGTGTGGTGAGTTCGGATTCGCCATAGCCCAGCAAAGCCTTCCAGCCGGGCGAATAAGTGATCTCCCCGGTCACCACATTGCGGTCCCACACCCCCGTACCGCTGCCCGCGATAGCCAGCGACAGCTTGCGGGCCTCATCGCGCCAGGTGTCTTCGTCGGCGCGTTCGCACGCCAGCGCGTGGCGCTTTTCGACGGCCGTGGCCGCCAGGCTGGCTAGGTCCTGCAGAGCCTTGCGGTCTTCATCTGAGAATTCGCGCGCCTGCCCGTGCCCGAGACGAAAGACGCCGAGGAGGCGGCCATCTGCAGCGCGCACCGGAAGCTCGAAGGACCAGGGACATCGGGCACCGGCGCAGGCCGGGCCGGCTGCCGCCTGCCACACGCCATCCGCATCGGTGCAAACGATGGCGGCCAGATCCACGTCAAACATCCGGCAGGCCAGGCGCGCCAGCTTGTCCAGCGGGCCGTCCGGATCGCGCGGCGCGACGCCGGCGGCATCGACCGGCGATGGGATTGGGGACACATCACCGGTAGCGGGCATGTCAGAACCTGATCAATACGACATTCATCGGTACAGCCTGGCGCAACGTGGCTGACATTCTGTCACGGTTCGCACCAAAAATGCATCATTTCGGCAGATATGATCGCGGGCCTATGAGACCCCTTATTTCCGTAACGTTGCCGTGCTGGCGGCCTCGCTGGAAGGCCGCGCTGACGTATCCGCTATGGCTTGCCGCCGCAGCGGCGCTGATGGCTTTCCAGTCCGCCATCGCGGCTGCGCAGCCCTTCGATCGCCACGCGGAAAACGTGCGCTACCAGCAATGGCTGAGCGAATTCCGGGAAGATCTGCGCCGGCTTCGGCCATCCGCAGGCGGGCAGCCGGGGGACATCGACGCCCTGTTTGCCGGAACGGTCGTGCCCGGCTCGCGCGCCGCGGCGTTGCTGGAAAAACTGGCGGCAGCCCAGCCGGGCGGCACATCCGGCGAAATCCATTTCGTGGGCATCCGGCGCGTCTTCCTGGCCGCGCTGTCCGATGCCGTCGTGGCGGGCGACGGCGGGATCTATCCCGAAACGCAACCGGCGTTTCAGCACCCTGCGCTACGCGTGCGGTACGTACATGTGGACGGTGGCGGGCGTCTGGAACGCTACTTCAACGACCCCGAGGTCTTCAAGCCCTACCGGCTGCCGGCACCGGGCGTATTCGCCCGCAACGCGTATCCGTTCCTGCTGTTCGAGGAACGCGATGGAAAACTGCGCCTGGGCGGCGTATCCAGGGAATTCTGGGATCTCGTGACATTCATGGACGCGCTGCAATATGCGTGATCGTCTTGGCCGCATCGCATTTGGCGCGGCGTTGGCCTCGGCCTCGGTGATGCACGCCGACCCGGCCCTGGCGGCCTGCGGTCCTGCGGACGCGGGGTTTTCCGAATCCGGCGCTTTGACGGCGGTTCGCGTTTCCGTCGATGTGACGCAATCGCGCGTCCTGCTGGGCCGCCAGGGCGAACGCGTCGCCACGCAGCCGCAACCGGTCTGGCTGACCGCGTCCGGCGATCCGCACCCGCGCACCTGGATGGACAAGGTGGACTGGACCGCCTATCGCGTGGGCGACGGCGAGGGCGCGGCCCACGCGCAACTGCTTTTCGACGCCGACGGCCGGCTTTGCCGGGTCCAGCACCTGGACCCGCGGGCTTTGGGGACGCCGACGGTATCCGGCGGCCATGCGTTCGAGTACGGCGCTGACGGGTCCCTGTTGCGCGTGGCCGAGTACACGCGCACGCAGGGCGCGGCCTACACGCTCGTCGGCCAGGTCTGCCTGCGGCGCGATGCGCACGGCGCGCTGCAGGCATTTATCGCCGGGCCCTGCGGCGAGGCGATGGACGCGGCGCCCGGGCGGCGCTACGTACGCGATGCAGCCGGCAGGCTGCTGCGTGTCATCGACGCCGCCGCCAACGAGCCCGTCGCGGTGCAAACCTACGATGAACAAGGCCGGCCCGCCGCGCGCTATGTGCGGCGGCAGTCTCCATTCACGTCGCCGGATGGCCACGACGATCCCGGGGCGTATGCGGAACCCGTGGCCCTGCGGGACCGTCTGCACGTGATCGAGCGCGACGCGCTGTCGCGGTTGTCGACCGACGTGGCCGGCAATGCATGGCGCATCGTGCGCCTTCAGGAAGACATCGCTTTGGACGACGATGACATGGTGTCTTGGGATCCAGGCAGCCAGACGGTGCTGGCCGAGGGCGTGACCGGCGACCAAGGTCAATGCGCCCTTGATTCCGCCGCGCAGCAAAAGGTCTGGAAGGCCATGCAGGACGAGCCCGGGCGGATTCTCTGGTACACCGACCCGATGAGCCGGTTGGTGCTGGTGCCGGCCATGCCGGCCGCGACGTGGCGGGCATGCACGGACCCCGCGAACGTGTCGCGGAACGCCTGCCTGTAAACCGCAGGCGCGGAGCGTCCGTCACGGAACGCTGGCCGCGCCTGCCTGGCGCCATCGCGCGTTACGCGGGCCTGGGCCGGGTATCCACCGGCAGGCACAGCAGCGCCGTCAACAGCGCCAGCCCCACGTGCGCGGTGTAGATCGGCGAGAAATCCGCGTGACTGGCGACGCCGTGCCCCAGCAGCAGCACCGTGATCGCCACGCCCAGCACGCCGCCCACCTGGCGCGTCGCCTGGTTCACCGCGCTGCCCACCGCGTAATGCTGCGCCGGCAGCCGGTTCACCGCCGCCCCCGACAGCGACGGCAGCACCATGCCCACGCCGATGCCGCTCAGCAGCAGACCCGGCAGCCATTCAGTCAGATAGGCGGGCTCCGCGCCCGGCACCAGCAGAAACCACAACCCGCTTGCCGCGTACACCAGCGCGCCGCCCACCAGAAAGGGCCGATGCCCCATCCGCGCCGCCAGCCGGCCGGTGATGATCGCCGTCGGCATCACGAGCAGCGGGCCCGGCGTCACCGCCAGCCCCGCGCGCGGCAGGCTGTAATGCCACACGCCCGTCATGTAGAAGAAGAACGCGAAGAACATCATGGCAAAGGCAATGCCGAAGCTCAGCGTCGCCAGGTTCACGTAGCGGTAGGTCCGGTGCTTGAACAAGGCCAGATCCACCAGCGGATGCGGCGTCACGCGCGCCCAGGCCACGAAAGCGATCAGCGCCATCACACCCACCGCCGCCGCGATCGCCAGTTCGCTGCGCTGCCACGTCGGCGATTCCGATTGCACGATGGCCAGCGCCACCGCCCCCACGCCCACCATCAGCAGCGCCATGCCCACGCCGTCCACCCGGCGGCGCGCGTCCGGTTTCACCGACTCCTTCAGCATCCCCGCGCCGAACCACAGCGACACCGCGCCCAGCGGCAGGTTGATGTAGAACGCCCACGGCCAACCCGCCACGTCCACCACGAACGCGCCCAGGCTGGGACCCACCGCCGCCGCCAATCCGCCCACCGCGCCCCACAGGCTGACCGCGACCGACCGCTTCGACGCCGGAAAGGCTGCCAACACGATCGACAGCGACGCCGGCGTCAAGAGTGCCGCGCCCACCGCCTGCAGCACCCGCGCGGCGATCAGCCACTGTTCCGTCGCCGCCAGCCCGCAAGCCGCCGACGCCGCCAGAAACAGCAGCACCCCGCCCATGAACATGCGCTTGCGGCCATGCGTGTCGGCCAGTCCGCCCGACGGGATCAGCATGGCGGCAAAGACCACCGTGTAGGCATTGAGCACCCAGGACATGTCCGCGGCCGAGGCCGCCGGGAATCCTTCGCGCAGCGCGCCGAACGCCGCGAACAGCATCGTGCTGTCCAGCGACACCAGGAAGACGGCGATGCTGGCGATCCAGAAAATGGGCCAGGGGGATGCGTGCGGGGCGCTGGCGGCGTGCCCGGGCGCGGCCGCCGGGCCGGGGCCGGTTGCGGCGTGGCCGGACGCGGTCGCCGCGGCGGGGCCGGTTGCGGCGTGCCCGGGCGCGGTCGCCGGGACGGGGCCGGTTGCGGCAGCCGCGCCGGCGTTAACGGCGTCAGCTCGCAAGGCTGCACCGCCCAATGCGGCGCCCGAGCCTGCTTCGGAAGCGCCGGCTGATGTGGAGTGGTTACGCATGTCGGCCTGGCCCTCGCGCTTACAGATAGACCGCCGGGGTGGCGGTCAGCCCCTGCTTGACCTGGCGGGTCCGCTCGTCGGCCAGCACTTCCTGCTCGCCGGCTTCCAGCGCATCAAACGCCTGGCTCACGATGGCCTGCGGCGTGGACTTGGGCGCATCGATGCCCTTGGTCAGGTCGGTGTCCACGAACCCCATGTGCAGTCCAAGCACCTGCGTGTTCTGACCCCGCAGCTCCTGGCGCAGCCCGTTCGTCAGCGCCCAGGCCGCGGACTTGCTCATCCCGTACACCCCCAGCACCGGGTTGTTCACCCAGCTCGCGATCGACAGAACATTCAGGATCGCCCCGCCGCCATTCGCGGCCAGCGCCGGTGCAAACGCCTGCGACACCAGCAGCGGCCCAAACAGATTCACGTCCAGATGCCGGCGCGCCGACTCCACGCTGCCCGGCGTCAGAAACCCGCCGAAGTCCGCGATACCCGCGTTGTTGATCACCAGCGTCACGTCCTTCGCCAACTCCGCCGCAGCCGCCACGTCTTGCGCGCGCGTCACGTCCAGCTTGACCGGCACCACGCCTTCCAGCGTGATCGAAGACGGATCACGCGCGGCGGCGTACACCTTGCGGGCCCCGCGGGCCAGCGCCTCGCGGGCAAAAGTCAGACCCAGGCCGCGATTGGCCCCGGTGATGAAAACAACGGCGTTCTTGAGTTCCATGATCGGTATTCCTAAAAGTGATGTGTGGGTATGAGCCAGCGTCGGCACGACTAAATATGATGACCATCATATTTAAGGACAGCAAAATGGCCGCGCAACGCGGCCAGAAAAATCATTCAGTGGGAGACTGCGGCGCCCTCGTGGTCGTACTGCGCCAGAACGGCGTGACGGGCAGACGCCAGGACTGCGCGACCGCTCGGGTTATCGCCCAACGCCCGGGCCAGCTGCAACGCGCCCACGAGCGTACTGAGCACCGCCGCCGCCGCGTGTTCATCCACCTGAGCCGGCAGCACCTGTTGCACCGCTTCCAGCAACCGCTGCACCCGGCCGGCGGCCGCCTCGCGCACGTCGTCCGACTGGCGGGGAATCTCTGACGCCAACGCCGCCACCGGGCACCCCCGTTCGCAGCCGGTCAGATGCGCATCGCTGAGATAGGCTTCCACCCAGGCGCGCAACGGACTGGCGCCCTCGGCGCGGCGCCGCGCCATGCTCTGAGACAACCGCGCCGCGCCATCCTGCCCCGCACGCTCCATCGCCGCCGCCAGCAACGCGTCGCGCGACGGGAAATGCGCATAGAAGCCGCCGTGCGTCAGCCCGGCTTCTTTCATGACGTCCGCGACGCCCACCCCCGAATACCCCGCGCGCCGGATTGCGCGGGCGGCTGCATCAACGATGCGTTCGTGGGATTGTTCCTTGCGGGAGGCGGACATGATCGCAACACCGAAATATGATGATCGTCATATTACGCCCGCAATATTCCAGCTTGCAAGCCCCGGCCCCGTTTTTAGCGCCAGCCCTGCGGCGAAATGGTCACGTCGCGTTTTAGCGCCCCGTCTACGGGCCAATGGTCCCGTCGCGGTTTCAGCGGCCGCTCTACGGCTCGACAGTCACTTTGCGTTTTCAGCGCCAAGCTTCCGGCTCGATGGTCACTTCGCCCTTTTCCGCCGAGAAATACACCACGCCGTCCGAGATATTGGCGTTCAGCTGCATCGTGCGCTCGGCCAGCTTGCCCAACGCCTTCGACTGCTCCGAAGGCAGATTCACCACCTTCAGATTGCGCGTGCGCTCCAGCTTATTGCGCACCCCGTCCCACCAGATCTTGCTGGCCGACCCGCCATAGCAATACACGATCACCTCATCGGCGCGGCCACAGGCACGCAGAATCCGGCGCTCTTCAGGCTGGCCCACTTCGATCCACAGCTTGATCTCCCCGGTCAGATCCTTCACCCAAAGATCCGGCTCATCCGTCTCGCTCAGCCCCTTCGTGAACGCCAGTTCCTCCTGCGCGTGCATCGCAAACGCCAAGAGCCGCACCATCATGCGCTCGTCCGTCTCGGACGGATGACGCGCCACGGTAAGCCCGTGGCTGCCGTAATAGTGGCGATCGGTATCGGCGACGTTCAGGTCGGCCTTGTAGATGGTGGCGCGCAGGGCCATGGCGTAAGTCCGTTCAAAAGCGAATTGCAGGAAGGCCGCCATGATAACCGGGCGGTGCGGGCGTCAAGGCGGCTGTGCCGAGTCGGCATCCCCCCCACCTCATGGCAGTCAGGCACCGAGACCGGCGTTACACTTGCCGGGCGCCCGCAACCCCAGCCGGCAACGCCCTCAAGACCCGCCCTCCATGACCGCCACAGCCGCCCTCCTAGCCTTCACCCTGGCCGCCGCCATCCTGACCATCACCCCCGGCCTGGACAACGCCCTGGTGCTACGCACCGCCGCCGTCGAAGGCAGCCGCCGCGCCCTCATGGCCGGATTGGGCATCAGCGCCAGCTGCCTGCTATGGGGCGCCATCGCGGCATTCGGCCTCGGCTCGCTGCTGGCCGTGTCCACGTTGGCTTACGACACCTTGCGCATCTGCGCTGCGATCTACCTGTTCTATCTGGGCGTCAAGCTGCTGTGGAGCACCCGCTCCCGCCGCAAAGCCGCGACGGCGTCGCCCTCCGGCATCCTGGCCACCCCCGCCCGCCCCAGCACATCCGCCACCGGCTGGTTCGTGCGCGGCTGCCTTACCAACGCCCTGAACCCCAAGGTCGGCGTCTTCTACATCACGTTCCTGCCGCAATTCATCCCCGCCGGCGCCGACGTCCTTCGCTTCAGCCTGCTGCTCGCCACGGTCCACGCGATCGTCGGCATGCTGTGGTTCGTCCTTCTGGTAGCCGCCACCCGGCCTCTGGCGCGCTGGCTTTCCCGCCCCGCAGTCACCCGCGGCCTGGACCGTGTGACCGGGGCGGTGTTCATTGCGTTTGGGTTGAGGTTGGCGCTGGAGAAGCGCTGATTCAAAGGCTTGAAGCGACGCTGGCGCTTCGATGGGTGTCAGACACCCGGGAAGGCCAGCTGCAATACCACACACCATCTCGTAGGGGTGTCAGACACCTGAGAGCGGCGCGGGAGACACCCGGGAAGGCCAGCTGCAATACCACGCCCATCTCGTAGGGGTGTCAGACACCTGAGAGCGGCGCGGGCGCGCACAGGCGTCTAACGACAAACACCCCGCCACCAGCGCGCAGCGTCATCACCACGACGCAAGACACCCCAACGCCAAATAAGGCCGCCCGCGCGGCCGATTTTGGCGGCCCCGCAAGACCTTCGCCCCACCCCGCCCGAGGCAAAAACGCAAGAACTCCACCCGCCCCGCCACCCAACGCCGGCAACTCACGGAGCGGCTGGTGACGGGCCGGGTGCGAGCGAGGGGCGTCGATGCGCCCAAGGGAATCCGAAGGCAGGCGCCGAAGGGCGCCAACGAGGATGACGCAGGGGCCGTCCGGAGCGAAGGCTCCGGACCGCAATCGTGGCCCCTCGCTCGCACCCGGCCCGGCGCCGGCCGCGTCTCAAGAACCCCGACCGCCGCAAGCAGCAACAGCAATAACAGCAGCAGCAGCAGCAGCAGCAGCAGCAGCAGCAGCAGCAGCAGCAGCAGCAAAAACCGCCGCCTCAATAAACCCCAATCGCATGCCGAGCCACAAAATGCCCATCCCCCACGGCAACCAACGGCTCCACCAGCGGCTCATCCCCCACCCGACGCATCGGACTGGGAATCTCATCCACCAGCAGCGACCGCTCCCGATGCCGCCGCTGCGGATCCGCGATCGGCACCGCCGCCATCAGCTTCTTCGTATAGGGATGCTGCGGATTTTCAAAGATAGCCCGCCGAGGCCCGATCTCAACGATCTGCCCCAGATACATCACCGCGACCCGATGGCTGACCCGCTCCACCACCGCCATGTCATGCGAGATAAACAAAAACGAAACACCCAACTCACGCTGCAAATCCAGCAGCAGATTCACGATCTGCGCCTGAATCGACACATCCAGCGCCGACACCGACTCATCCGCAATCACCACCTTCGGATTCAACGCCAACGCCCGCGCGATGCAGATCCGCTGACGCTGCCCGCCCGAGAACTCGTGCGGATAGCGATCGATCATCTCAGGCAGCAGCCCGCATTTATCCATCAGCCAGCGCACCCGCTCCTGCGCCTCTTTACCGCGCGCCACCTTGTGGATCAGCAACGGCTCCATGATCGAATAGCCCACCGTCATCCGCGGATCCAGAGACGCAAACGGATCCTGGAAGATGAACTGGATGTGCTGGCGCAGCGTCTGCATCGCACTGCCCCGCAACGCCCCGATATTCTTGCCGTCGAATTCAATGGACCCGCTCTTGCTCTTGACCAGCTGTAGCAAAGAACGGCCAGTCGTCGTCTTCCCGCACCCAGACTCGCCCACCAGCGACAGCGTCTCGCCCGGATACAGGTCGAAGCTGACCTTCTCGACCGCATGCACCCGCTTCTGCACCCGGCCCAGAATGCCGCCGGTAATGTCAAAGCTGGTCGTCAGATCCCGCACCTTCAGCACAGGACCATTCTCGCGCCGCACCGTAGACGGCGCCGCCACCGGCGTGTCCACCAGCCGCGCCGGATCCGGCACCCGCACCGCCTCGTCCACCTTCAACAGCGGAAACGGCGCCGGCTCGTCCGTGCCCTGCATCGCCCCCAGCCGCGGCACCGCCGACAGCAGCGCTCGCGTGTAGGCATGCTGCGGACGCGCAAAGATCTCGTCCGAACCGCCCTCTTCCACCTTGTCGCCCCGGTACATCACCAGCACCCGGTCCGCCACTTCCGCCACCACGCCCATGTCGTGCGTGATGAAGATCACGCCCATGTCCATTTCTTCCTGGAGCTGGCGGATCAGTTGCAGGATCTGAGCCTGGATGGTGACGTCGAGCGCGGTCGTCGGCTCGTCGGCGATCAGCAGTTGCGGCTTGCACGACAGCGCCATCGCGATCATCACGCGCTGGCGCATCCCGCCCGACAACTGGTGCGGATAGCGGTCCAGAATGGCGCGCGCCTCAGGGATGCGCACCCGTTCCAGCATGCGCAGCGTTTCCGCCCGCGCCGCCGCCGCGTCCAGCCCCTGGTGCAGCTGCAGGGCCTCGGCGATCTGATTGCCCGCCGTAAAGCTGGGGTTCAGCGACGTCATCGGCTCCTGGAAGATCATCGCCACGTCCGCGCCGCGCACGCGCTGCAGCGTCGAATCGGGCGCGCTGACCAGATCCAGCACCTCGCCGCTACGCCGGCGCAGCAGCATTCCGCCATTGGCGATGTGCCCGCCGCCATACTCGACCAGCCGCATCAGCGCCAGCGACGTCACCGACTTGCCGGAGCCCGACTCGCCCACGATGGCCAGCGTCTCGCCGCGGTTCACGTGAAAGGAAACATTGCGCACCGCTTCCACGGTGCGTTCGGGCGTTTTGAACCGCACCGTCAGGTCATTGACCTGTACGACACGGTTGGAATCCATGGTTGCCATATCGATTACTTTTCCTGACGCGGATCGAGCGCGTCACGCAGCCCGTCACCCAGCAGATTGAAGCCCAGCACCACCAGGAAAATGGCCGATCCGGGGAAGATCGACATCCAGGGCGCCTGGGTCATGAAGTTCTTGGCCGTGTTCAGCATCGAGCCCCACGACGGCGTCGGCGGCTGCAGGCCCAGGCCCAGGAAGGACAGGCTGGCCTCGGCGATGATGGCCGTGGCGATCGTGATGGTGGCCTGCACGATCAGCGGCGGCATCACGTTGGGGAACACGTGCCGGCCGATGATGCGCAGGTCAGACGCGCCCAGCGCGCGGGCGCTCTGCACGTAGTCCTCGTTCTTGACCGCCAGCACCTGCCCGCGCGTCAGCCGGATGAACTTGGGCGCGGCGGACACGCCGATGGCGATCATCGCGTTGGTCAGGCTGGGTCCCAAAAAGGCGGCCAGCGCAATCGCCAGGATCAGGAAGGGAATGGCCAGGAGCGCCTCGGTGGCGCGCGAGATGAAGCTGTCCGTCCAGCCGCCGAAGTAGCCCGCGGCCAGGCCGAACGGCACGCCCACGATCAGTGCGATCAGCACCGACACCAGGCCCGCCATCAGCGAGGCGCGCGCGCCGTACACCATGCGGCTGTAGATGTCCCGGCCCAGCTCGTCCGTACCCAGCCAATGCGCCGCGGACGGCGCCTTGCGGATGGTGGTGAAGCTGGTCTGCAGGGGATCCTGGCTGACGATGAACGGTGCCAGGATGGCCACCAGCACGAAGAACAGCACGATGCCCAGGCCGAGCATCGCGATGCGGTTGCGTTTGAATTTGGCCCACGCGCGATTGCGGCTGCGGGGCGGCGTGACGGCTGCGGCCGTTGCAGGAATTGCGCTCATGAGTGCCTCAGGCGGGGATTGACCAGGATGTACAGAATGTCGGCCAGCAGGTTCATCAGGATGAAGCCCACCGCCACGCAGAGCACCACGCCCTGCACCACCGCGTAGTCGCGGGTGAACACCGCATCGACCACCAGCTTGCCGAAGCCCGGAATCGTGAAGACCTGCTCGGTCAGCACGGCGCCCGCCAGCAGTTCGCCGAACAGCAGCGTCACCAGCGTGACGATCGGCATCAGCGCATTGCGCAGCGCATGGCGCAGCACCACACTGCGCGGCGACACGCCCTTGGCGCGGGCGGTGCGCACGTAATCCGCCGACAGCGCTTCCAACATGGAAGACCGCGTATGCCGCATCAGATACGCCGCGATCGCCGTGGACAGCACCAGCGACGGCATCAGCATCGTCTTGATCGACAGCCAGAAGTCTTCAGACGGCGACACGTAGCCCGAGGCGGGCAGCAGCTTCCACTGCACCGACACCACCATGATGAGGATGATGCCCAGCCAGAAGTTGGGAATGGACATGCCGGATAACGCCGCGATGTTGGCGCCCATTTCGACGGGCTTGCCTTTACGCACCGCGGCGATGATGCCCATGGGGATGCCCACCAGCAGCGCGAAGAACATCGCCATGGCCGCCAGTTGCAGCGTGACGGGCAGCTTTTGCGCGATCAGCGTCGTGACGGGCACGTCGGTGCGCAGGGACTTGCCCAGATCGCCTTGCAGAACCTGCCCGGCCCAGGCCGCGTACTGCATCGGCAACGGGTCGTTCAGGCGGTATTTGTCGCGCAGGTAGTCCAGGACGGCCGGGTCGCGCTCTTCGCCGGCCAGGGTCAGCACCGGATCGCCGGGCAGGATTTTCTGCAGCATGAACACGATCATCGACACCAGTATCAGTGTCGGGATCGCGACGATCACGCGGCGCAAGATGAGTTTAAGCATGTGGGAAACCGTAAGACAGGAACGACGGACGGCGCCGGCCGGACAGGGCCCGATGCGCGTCCGCCGCAAACGACAACCGGACGCGCAAGGCGCGTCCGGCGGGCGCGGCGGGCATTCGCCGCCCCAACATTACTTCTGCGCGAACGTCACGCCCTTGAGCCGGATCATACCGTCCGGATAGGGCGTGAAGCCCTGGACCTTCTTGCCCATCACGAAGGGCCACGGCTGGTAGTAGTTGTACACGCCGGGCAGTTCGTCCTGGATGATGGCCTGCGCCTGGTCGTAAATGGCCTTGCGCTTGGCTTCGTCCGGCACCGTGCGGGCCTGGTTCAGCAGCTTGTCGACTTCCGGATTGCAGTAGTGGCCGTCGTTCAGTGCGCCCTTGCAGGTGACGAACGCGTGGATGTTGCCGTCGGGATCGACCCGGCCGGACCACCCCAGCATCACGATCTGGAAGTTGCCGCCCGAGGCTTCCTTTTGGAGCGCCGCGTATTCGGTCGGGCGCAGCGACAGGTCAAAGCCCGCCTCGGCAGCCATCGCCTGGACGATTTCCGCGATGGACGAGGTGGTGGTGTTGTTGCCAAACACCAGCTCGGCCTTCACGCGGTCAACGCCCGCCTGCTTGAGCAGGCTCTTGGCCTTGGCCACGTCGCGCTGGGTGACTGGGAACTTGTCGCTGTGATAGGGGCTGGCGGGCGGGAACGGCTGCTGCGCGGGTTCGAAGATGCCGCCGCCGGCCACTTCGTTGATGGCGTTGCGATCGATGGCGTACTGGAACGCCTGGCGCACCAGCTTGTTCTTGAACGGGTTGTCTTCGGCGCGCTTGCCATTGCCCACGTTGAACATGAACTGCTGGAAGCCCAGGCCCGCAACCGGCGCGAACGTCAGGCTGGCGTCGTTCTTGACCTGCGGCGCGTCGGACGGATTCAGGCGTTCGAGCATGTCCAGGTCGCCGGCGCGCAGGTTGGACAGGCGCACGGTGGTGTCCGGGATGGGCAGGAAGGTCACGCGCTTGAACGCGTAGTCCTTGGCGCCGTAGTACTGGTCGAATTTTTCCAGGACGATGCGGTCGTTCTGGATGCGTTCGACGAATTTGTACGGGCCCGAGCAGATGGGCTTGCGGCCCACGGCGGCGACGTCGTCCGAGAAGGTCTTGGGCGACAGCATCATGCCGGCGCGGTCGGACAGTTGCGCGAGCAGCGTGGCGTCCGGTTCCTTCAGGGTCAGCACCAGCGTGGTGGCGTCGGGCGCGTCAACCTTGGCCACCGAGCGCAGTTCGCCCTTGCGCAGGCTGTCCGGCAGGCTCATGGCGCGGTCCAGGTTGGCCTTGGCCGCGGCCGCGTCGAACTTGGTGCCGTCGTGGAACAGCGCGTCGTCGCGCAGCTTGAAGGTCAGCACCTTGTTGTCGTCGCTGAACGACCACGAGGTGGCCAGTTGCGGCACGAAGTGCAGTTTGGGATCGATGTCCACCAGCTTGTCGCACAGCGACGTGAACACGATGCGGCCCACGTAGGTGCGGGCGCGGTGCGGATCCAGGACATCGGGATCTTCCTGCAGGCCGATCCGGATGTTCTGGGCGCTGGCGGCGCCGGCGGCCAGCGCCAGCAGGCTGGCGCCGAAGGTCATGGTCAAGCGTTTCATTGTGTTTATTCCCCTTGTTGCTGCATTTGCCGGTATCAGGAACCGCTTTAGAAACCCACCGCCTGGCCGTCGCGACGGCTGTCGCTGGCGGCGACGTAGCCCAGTTCGTTGTCGCTTTCGGCCATGCGCCAGATGAACTGGCCAGCGCCGAAGTCCATGTAGGGATCGTCAACGGATTTCAGAGCATGGCCCAGATCCTTCAGACCTGCAATCGTCGAGGCCTTCATATTGGTCTCGATATCCAGCGTGAAGTCGCGGTTGACCTTCCAGCGCGGGGCGCAGCAGGCGGCTTGCGGGTTCTGGTGGTAGTCGATCATGCGGACGACCGTCTGCATGTGGCCCTGGGGCTGCATGTCGCCGCCCATGACGCCAAAGCTCATGACCGGCTTGCCGCCGCGCGTGAGGAAGCCCGGGATGATGGTGTGGAACGGGCGCTTGCCGCCTTCGACCACGTTGGCCGACTTGGGATCCATCGAGAAACCCACGCCGCGGTTCTGCATGCTGATGCCGGTGCCCGGCACGACCACGCCCGATCCGAAGCCCATGTAGTTGGACTGGATGAACGAGATCATCATGCCGTTTTCGTCGGCGGCGGTCAGGTAGATGGTGCCGCCCGCGTGCGGACGGCCGGCTTCGAAATGGGTGGCCTGGTCCAGACGGATCAGCTTGGCGCGGCTGTCCAGGTAGGCGTCCGACAGCATCTGTTCGGGCGTGACCTGCATGGCGCGCGGGTCGGCCACGTACTTGTACAGATCGGCGAAGGCCAGCTTCATGGCTTCGATCTGGATGTGCTGCGATTGCACCGAATCCACGGGAATGTCGGCCATGTCGAAGCGTTCGACGATGCCCAGCGCGATCAGCGCGGCGATGCCCTGCCCGTTCGGCGGGATTTCATGCAGCTCGTAGCCACGGTACGACTTGGAAATGGGCTTGACCCATTCCGGGCGGTAGCCGCGCAGGTCTTCCAGCGTCATCGCGCCGCCGCATTCCTTGCTGAAGGCGGCGATGCGCTCGGCCAGCTCGCCTTCGTAGAAGTCGCGGCCCTTGGATTCGGCGATGCGGCGCAGCGTGTTGGCGGCGTCGGGGAAACGGAAGTGCTCGCCGACCTTGGGCGCGCGGCCTTCGGGCAGGAAGGCCTGGGCGTAGCCGGGCTGCGACTTCAGTTCTTCGGCGGCGGCGGCCCACTTGTGCGCCACCACGGGCGGCACGGCGTAGCCGCGCTCGGCGATCTCGATGGCGGGTTCAAACAGCTGTTCGAACGGCAGCTTGCCCAGCTTTTCATGCAGCGCGGCCCAGCCGGCCACCACGCCGGGGACCGTGACCGAGTCCCAGCCGCGCTTGGGCTGGATGGCCAGGCCGTTGTCGCCGGTGCCGTACTTGCGCTTGAAGTATTCGGTGTTCCAGGCGGCAGGCGCGACGCCCGACGAGTTCAGGCCGTGCAGCTCCTTGCCGTCCCACACGATGGCAAAGCAATCGCCGCCCAGGCCGCAGGAGACCGGTTCGACCAGGACGATCGTGGCCGCGGCCGCGATGGCGGCGTCCACGGCGTTGCCGCCCTTGAGCAGCATGCGCAGCCCCGCCTGGGCCGCCAGCGGGTGCGACGTGGAGACCACGTTGCGGGCGAACAGCGGGATGCGAACGGAAGGATACGGGTTGGCCCAGTCGAAGGTTTTCATGTGGCGGGTCTCTTAACGGTTAAGCGGGCGAAGTTACTCTCGTGCTTTAATTAAATCAATTTGATTTTTTGTTCCGTCATAAAAGAAATTTTTATGAGTACGATCCGATTTCTACGCACATTCCTGGCGGTCGCGCACCACGGTTCCTTCTCCGAGGCCGCCGAGCAGGTCGCCCTTACGCAGGCGGCCGTGAGCTTTCAAATGCGGTCGCTTGAAGCCGAGCTGGGACGAGAACTTTTCGACCGCAGCGGGCGCCTGGCCATCCTGAACGCGGCCGGGCGCGAATTGCTGCCCGAAATCAAGCACTTGCTGGATTTATACGACAGACTCAGGCGTCCGAGCACCGCGCCCGGCGAATTGGCCGGATCGGTGTCGGTAGGCAGCATCGTGTCCTGCATGGGCACGCTGTCCAAGGTCATCTCGGGGCTGAAGAAGGCCCATCCCAAGCTGGACGTGCGCATCCTGTCGGGCAAGGCCAGCGAACTGGCGGGCAAGGTGGAGGACGGCGAGCTGGACGCCGCGTTCCTGGTGGAAGCCGGCCGCAAGATGGCCAGCACGCGCTGGACGCCGCTGTATGAAGAACAGATGGTGGTGATCGCGCCGCGGTCTGCAGCCGGCCAGGACGCACGCGAGGTGTTGGCAGGCAATCCCTTCCTGCGCTTTGACCGGACCCAGCGCACCGGGCTGCAGATCGACCGCCTGCTGCGCCGCATGGCGGTGCCGGTCAACGACTTCCTGGAACTGAACGCCATTGAGACGCTGGTGGAATTGGTGCGCCAGGAGGTCGGCGTGACGCTGCTGCCGCTGATCAACGGCGCGAACTGGCAGCACAGCCCGGAACTGCGGATTTTTTATCTGCCCGAGGACCTGGGGCCCCTGTCGCGCTCCATCGGGATGCTGGAACGCCGCGAGCATGCACGCCAGGGCATCACGGCGGCGATCTGCGAAGCGTGCGCGCAGGCTTTCCGCGCACGCGACCCGCAAACCGCCGCGTGAGGCTTACTCGGCCATGGCCGGGTCGGTCACGGACGCCTTGCCCGTTTCGATGCGGCCGGCAAAGCGGCGCAGCCACGACGGATCCTCGGCCAATCGCACCGTGAAGTCGTACCAGGCATGGCTGCCGGCCAGCGCCCAGTGCTGCTCGACCTGCCCGCCCTCCGGGACCGTGAACGTCCAGCGTTCGTGGTTGGCGTAATAGGCGTTGGGCGTCACCTCGAACGTGCAAGGCGTCTTGCCGGCGTTGATGAAACTGACGTAGACGTCGCCGTTGGCGATGTCGTAGCAGACGCGGATCTCGGCATCCTGCTGCGCCGTGCGGTCATGCGCCAGGTCGCCCGCGAAATGGCGGTGCCAGCCGTTGGGGCCCAACACCCACAGGTCGTACTTGCCGCCATCGGCGGCCGTGTCCCAGCTGCCCTCCAACTGCTTGTCAGGCTCCACGGTGTAGCGGCGCGGCAGGCGATCCAGATGCAGGCGGTCGTAGACGTGGAACACCGCGGCCTGCTTTCCCGTGTTCGAGAACACCAGCCACATGTTGCCGGTGCCCGGCTGGCTGCGGCCGCTGGTGTGCAGTTCGTACGGCAAGGCGCGGGAGTTGCGCACGCCCTTTTCCTGGATGCCCTTGGCCTGCGTGGACGGATCCGGCAGCGGCACAGCCGTCAACGCCTGCTGGGCGGCGCGCTCCTGGTCTGCCTCCGAGCGGGTCAGGATGTCGAGGCCCGACGGCTTCTCGTCGTTCGGCGTCGCGAAGTTGAAAGCCGAGGTCAGGTCGCCCAGCACGGCGCGGCGCCACGGGCTGATGTTCTCTTCCTTGACGCCGAAGCGGGCTTCCAGAAAGCGCAGCACCGAGGTGTGGTCGAACGCCTGGGAATTGACCCAGCCGCCGCGGCTCCACGGCGACACCACATACATCGGCACGCGCGGGCCGGGGCCGTAGACGCGATTGTCGGCAGCGTCCTGGGCGGACGCGTGCGTGTGGCGTTCCAGGTCGGTGTTGACGGTGGAAGCGCCGGCCATCGAGCCGTCGGCGTTCAGCGACGGCGCAGCGGGCGGCGGCACGTGGTCGAAGTAGCCGTCGTTCTCGTCAAAGTTGATGAGCAGGACGGTCTTGCTCCAGACATCCGGATTGGCGGTCAGCGCGTCCAGCGTTTCCTGGATGTACCAGGCGCCCTGCACGGGGCTGGACGGGCCGGGGTGTTCTGAATAATTGGCGGGCGCGACGATCCAGGAGACCTGCGGCAGCGTGCCGTTCAGGGCGTCATCGCGCAGGGCCTGCAGGAAGCCGCCGTCGGGCATGGTGTTGGCCGTGCCCTTGTAGAGCGGGTTGGCCGCGTCCATGCTGGGCGTCCAGGCCGGGTACGGCGCACCGTTGCTGCCGTTGCCGGCCAGTTCGTTGGCGCGGCGGTACTGCTGAAAACCTGCCAGGGGGTTGTCGCCGAAGTTTTCGGGCAGGTTCTGGTAGACCTTCCAGGTGACGCCGTTTTCCTGCAGGCGTTCGGGATACGTCTTCCATGTCCAGCCGATGTTCGAGGCGCCCAGGCTGTCCCACTGGTTGCGGGTGGACGGGCCATTGCCCTGCGCCAGCGGGTCGTTGGTGCCGGTCCAGTGGAACAGGCGGTTGGTGTTGGTGCCGCCGTGCGTCGAACAGTGGTAGGCATCGCACAGGGTGAAGGCGTCGGCCAGCGCGAACTGGAACTCCACTTCCTTTTCGCGGTAGTAGCCCATGGACTGGTTCTGCTTGTAGCGCGGCCATTGGTCCATGCGGCCGCCGTCCCAGGCCATCTGGGCGTCGACGTAGTCGTGCGGCGTGCCGGCCACGCGCTGGGCGTTGCCCTGGGTGCTGTCCAGGTGATACGGCATGACGACGCGCGTGCCGTTGGTCTGTTCCCAGACGGAGCGGTTCTGCGGCAGCGGAATGGTGATGCGGTCACCAAAGCCGCGCACGCCCTTGAACGTGCCGAAGTACATGTCGAACGAGCGGTTTTCCTGCATGAGGATGACCACGTGCTCGACGTCGTTGATGGTGCCGGTGCGGTTGTTGGCGGGGATGGCCAGCGCGCGGCGGATGGCGGGCGGGAACATCGACAGCGCGGTCAGCCCGGCAGTGGAGGCGGCGGCGTTGCGCAGGAACCGGCGCTTGCCGGCGTGGATCGTGTCTTTATCGGACTTCACGGATGCTTTTCCTATGGGTCTACAAGAAGCGCGGCTCAGGGCGCGCAACGCAGTTCGGGCTTGGCGGGCGGCGGCGGCGCGGGCGTCTCGGGCTGGGTGGGAGTGCCCGGGTCGGTGGGGGTGCCGGCGTCGTCATCGTCGTCGCCGCCGCCGCAGGCGGCCAGGGTGGCGGTCAGCATCAGCACCGCGCCGGCGCGCAGGAAACCGCGCAAAATCATGGACTTGCTCATGGGGTATCTATCCTTGGGACATCAGGGAAACAGTTCGGAGACGGACTTGCCGGACAGGGCGAGGGATTTCACTTCTTCCTCGGTCAACGCGCGCGACCAGAAGGCGAGGTCGTCAAAAATCATGGTGTACGGGCCCTTGGTGCCGGCGCAGCAGATGCCGTAGGTGCCCTTGCCGTCTTCGTTCAGGCCGATATGCGGCCCGAAGATGCCGGCGATCTGGGTCAGGTCGACACCCGGGTTGGCGGTGGACGTGACGTTGCGCACGAAACCCAGTTCGCTGTCGTAGCGATAGGCGGTCATCGTGCGGGCCGTCTTGTCGATGGTCATGGCGATGTAGACGGGCTTGTTGGCCGTGAACTTGACGCCGTTGATGTCGGCGCGTTTGCCGCCGCCGGCGACGTTGAAGCGCAGCTCGGGGCCGGCCCATTGGGCGATGGTGATGCCGGGGTTGCCGCCGGAGTTGTAGTCTTTGTTGCCTACGATGGATCGGTCGTTGGCGGTGCCGTCGGACTGATACCAGAAGCCGATGGTGAAGGCCTGGACGCTGTCCATGAGGCCTGCGGGGTAGTCGAGCTTGAAGGCGCCCAGGGCCGCCGTGCCGCGTTCGTTCCGGAAGCTTTTGCCGTACACGCCGGGGTCGGCGTAGGCCGGGGCCTGCGCACCGTCGAACGGGGTGATTGCGCCGCCGCCCGCGGCCTTGTCGGTCACGTCGCCTTCGAAGGGGAAGAACATGGTCAGGCCAGTGCGCAGCGAGGCGAGCAGTGGGACCGGTTTGGCGTAGACGACCGAGGCGCGCGCGGCGCTGACAGCGCGGCCGGCGGAGACGCTGTATGCCAGCTCGTGCAGGCCTTCGGTGTCGAAGGTGAAGCCGGTGTCGACGTATTCGGTGGCGGTGCCGGGCAGACGCGCGACTTCTTTGCCGTCGCGGCTGACGACGATGTCGCCGGCGGGTTCGCCGACGCGCACCCAACTGACGGTGACGCTCTTGTTGTCCATGGCGGTGCGGGTGGCGACGCGGCGCAGCGCTAGCGGTTCGGAGAGCGCGGTGCCGGCCATGTCGTAGGCGTCCGCTTGGGGCAATGCAGCCAGGTGCGAGAGGACGGTGGGCGCGACGTCGGCGGCGCTGGGCAGCGCGTACCAATTGGTGTCCCACACGCCGTCAAACGAAGCGTCATCGGCGCTGCCGCCGAGCAGGGACGGTTGATTGGCGGCTAGGAGGATGGTTTTGTTGGAGGAGAACGGCAGGCCGTCGCTGCCGCCGGTCTTGTCGAGGCCGTGGCTGGACGCGACGACCATGAGCCAGTTTTCGTTGGGATGGGCGGCGCGGCGGTCGGCCAGTTGCTTGGTCAGGACACCCAGGGCGGCGTCGGTCTGGCGGATGACGGCTTCGTAGGTGGTGCCGAAGCCGTTTTCGGCGGCGGCGCGTTCGGGCGCGGCGAATTGGGCGACGACGAGGTCGTAGCCTTCGGCGATGCGGTCGCGGGTTTGGGAGGCGACGCAGTCGTCTTGGCCGGCGCAGTCGGTCAGCGTCTGGACGTAGCCGGCGTCGCGGTCGGTGCTTAAGAGGCCGGCCAGCAGCGGCGAGTTGAAGGCGCCGGCGGTGCGCGCTTCTGGCTGCGCGGTCTTGATGCGTTGGAAGAGGCTGGGGGCTTTCATGCCCTGGCCTTGCGCGTTGGAGCGGACGCCGTGGACGTCGGCCCATTGCCCGGTGAGCAAGGTGGCCCAGCCGGGCGCGGTTAGCGTGGGCTGTTGGGTCACGGTGCCGGTGACGCCGCCGGTCCAGGCGCGGGTGACGGTCAGTTGGCTCAGGTTGGGGAGCGTGTTGTCGGCGGCGCCGCGACGCAGCGCGTCGTAGGTGAGGCCGTCTACGCCGACGAACAGCACTTTGTCGACGCGCGCCTCGCCGGGCGTTGTCACGGGGGGCTGGGTCGGAGGTTCCACTGGGGCCTCGTCGTCATCGTCATCGCCGCCTCCACAGCCGGCCAATACGCTGGTCGCCAGCAACATGGCGCACCATCTTCTCCAATTCAATGTCTGCATTGCTTCTCTTCTCTTTTTCATGAAGGGGGTCTTACGCTGGGCGACATGGTGGCGATCGAACGTGAAAGACCCGTGAAGCAAAGGAGAGAAACGTTGATTGCTGAATCAGGATTCTTTTGCGTATGGGGCAATGCTGGGGGGCTTTTTGGATGGGTCGGTTGCTTGTTGGGCAAGGGAGGGATTGGTGGAGGTTGCGGTTCTTGAGGCGTCCGGCACGGTGGCGGCCTGGGCGTTGAGTTCTTGAGGCGTCCGGCACGGTGGCGGCCCGGGCGTTGAGTTCTTGAGGCGTCCGGCACGGTGGCGGCCCGGGCGTTGAGTTCTTGAGGCGTCCGGCACGGTGGCGGCCCGGGGCGCGCGGGGCCACGATTGCGGTCCGGAGCCTTCGCTCCGGACTTCCCCGTCGTCATCGTCGTTGTCGCCTTCGGCGCCTGCCTTCCGATTCCCTCGGGCTTATCGACGCCCCGCGCACCCCGGGCCGCCACCGCACCGGACTCGAGCAATTGAAGCTTGCCGGGCGGCGGGACGGTCAGCGTGCTTGGCGTTCTGTTGGAGATGTGCCCGGGTTAGAAGCGGCTTGCGGGGCCCGTCCCAGTTCGGCCGCGCGGGCGGCCTCCGGGGACTTACGCTGCGTCTTGCGTCGTGGCGATGACGCTTCGCGTGTGGCGGGAGATTCACGGGTGTCTGGCGAAGTTGGCGGTGATCACCGCGCCTGGTGTCTGACACCCGCTGACCCGCTGAGACGTCGCGGCATACCGACGAAGCTCTCCCCTGGGTGTCTGACACCGTCGTATTGCTACCGTCTGGTTGCTGCTATTGCATAGCTGTCATGAAACGCCGCTATAGTCGGCCGCGTCTTGTTGCCCTTGTCTGAATGCCATGCCTTTGTCCTTGCGCCTGCCCCTGCCCTCCGCGCCAGCCGCGCTGCGCGTCCTCGCCGTGCTGGCCTTTGCCGCGGGGCTTGGGGTGTGGGCGTCGATCCTGCTTGCGCCGCAGCCCGGCCCCCTGCCCCCGGCCGTCTCCGCGGCTGCGCCGCGCGCGGCCGACAACACGCCGGTGGCGTTGTGGTTCGGCAAGGATGAGGCTATGCGTACTCAGATCACCGTGCTGGGCGTGATCGCGGCCGGCCCTGACGGCGCGGCGGTGTTGAGCGTGGACGGCGGACCGCCGCTGGCTTGGCGGGCCGGCGCGGAAGTGGCGCCGGGGATCGTGCTGCGCGACATTGCGGCGGATGCCGTGACGGTCGAACAGTCGGGCCGCGCAAGCCGACTGGCGGCGCCGGTGGCCCAGGATGCGCCGGGCGGGATCACGCGGGAGAAGTAGGCGCGGGATGGGGCCGCGACGCATGAGCCAATGGCAGACGGCAGGCTGGCAACGTTGCGCGTCCTGACGAAGGATCAATGAAATCGGCGGCTCGTAAACCTGCATCTCGTGAACTACCAGCTCGAAAACTAGCAGCTCGTGAATTTTCGGCTCGCGACTTAGCAGCTTGTGACTCAGCAGCACGTGAATCAGCATCTAGTAATTCAGTTGCTAGTGACAAAGCCGCGGAAGGACGGACCGGGCGATCTCCCGGCGTGCGCATTACTGTCATATTTCATGTCCACAATCCCGGGCTTCAACAGATAGACCGGAGTTGCAAAGTGCGTCAGTTACCGCGCGGGCTTGCCCGCCAGCAGGGCTTCACCCTCATCGAGATCATGGTGGTGATTGTGATCATGGGGATTCTGGCCGCGCTGGTGGTGCCGCGTGTGCTCGATCGCCCCGACCAGGCGCGCCAGGCCGCTGCCCGTCAGGACATCGGCGGCATCATGCAGGCGCTGAAGTTGTATCGCCTGGACAATGGCCGCTATCCCACCACTGCGCAGGGCCTGCGGGCGCTGGCGCAAAAGCCTGATGGCGTGGCCAACTGGCGCGGCTATCTGGACAAGCTGCCCAACGATCCGTGGGGCCACCCCTATCAATACCTGAGCCCCGGCGTCAAAGGCGACGTCGACGTCTTCTCGTTTGGCGCCGACAACAAGCCCGGCGGAGAAAGCGGCGATGCCGACATCGGTTCCTGGGACCTCTGAGCGCGGTTTCACGCTGGTCGAAGTTTTGGTAGTGCTGGTGATCGTGGCCATTGCCGCGAGCATGGTGAGCCTGTCTGTCGGCCGGGGCGACAACCGCTTGCGGGCTGATGCCGAGCGTCTGGCCGATGCGTTTACTGTGGCGCAGAGCGAAGCGCGCAGCGATGGACGCAACATACGCTGGCTGGCGAACGGCCAGGGCTGGTCGTTCGAGCGCGCGGGCCGTTCCGCGGGCCCCACGGCGCAGGACGATATTCCCGTGCCTGTCGACCGATTGGAAAGCGATGAGGTGCTGCGGCCGCAGTCGTGGTCGGCCGCGCCGGTGCAATGGCGGTTGGATCCGGACCGCCCGCTGATCTTCAATACCGAATGGGTTGCCGCGCCGATGACGCTGACGCTGAGCGCGGCGGATGCGCACGTGACGCTGCAACGCGACGCTGCGGGGCGCTATGAGATTCGCTGAGATGGCTTCCGAGGTGGCCGCGGATGAAGTCGTCAATGAGGCTGTTGATGATGCTGTCGATGAAACTTTCGGTGTGCCTGTCGATGAAGCCGTCGATGACGCCGTCGACAAAGCCAGCAATGCCGCCACCGGTGACGCACGCCACGGCAACGCCGGGGACTCTGCCCCAGGCGCCAGCGGCCAGGCTCACCCGAGCGCGGCGGGCGCCGCGTTTCCCCGTCCGCGCAACCGCGAGCGCGGTTTCACGCTGATCGAAGTGCTGGTCGCGCTGGCGATCATCGCCGTGGCGATGGGCGCGGCGCTGCGCGCTACCGGCGTGATGGCGGCAAACAATCGTGCTTTGCAGGACAAGACGCTGGCGTTGCTGGCCGCGCAGAACGCGCTGACGCAATTGCGACTGGAGCAGGCCTTGCCGCGCGCCGGCACGCAGATGGTGCCGTGTCCGCAGGGCGGGCTGGCGTTGCAATGCGAACTGGTGTTCACCAACTCCATGAACCGAAGCTTCCGGCAGGTAGCGGTGAAGGTCCACGACGCCGCGTCTTCGCGCGAGGGCGCGATCCTGCTGCAGCTCGACGGCCTGCTGTCCAGCCTGCGATGACGATGCGCCGTTCTCCCCAATCGCAGGCCGGCTTCACGCTGATCGAGGTGCTGGTCGCCCTGGCGCTGATGGCGCTGGTCAGCCTGATGGCCTGGCGCGGATTGGCCAGCGTGTCGGGTGCGCGCGATCTGATTGCCGCGCAGGCCGAGGATACGGATGCCATCGTGCGCACGTTGGGGCAGATGGCGCGGGACGTCGAGTTGTCGTACACGGGGCCGGCCTTTGATTCGCCGGGACTGGACGCGGTGGCGTTCACGACGGGCTTGCGCCTGCTCCCGCGCGCGGCGGGCGGGCAGACGCTGGAGATTTTGCGTCCCGATCCGGATGGCAACGGATTGTGGCAGCGCATTCAATGGCAGGTGCGCCGCGACGGTTTGTGGCGGGTGGGCGGACCGTCCGCGCAGCGCAGCCCGTTGCCTGCGGCGAATGACGGCGTGCTGTTGCTGCCGGGCGTGCGGTCGCTCGCGCTGCGCGCTTGGGTGCCGGGCGTGGGCTGGGCGGACGCCAACGCCTCGTTTGCCGCCGCGCCTAGCGGTCTGGAGATCGCGTTCGAACGCGGGGTGCCGGGCGACCTGCGGCGCTATACGCGCGTCCTGGAGCTGCCATGAGCCGGGTGGTCATTCATGGAACTGGCAGAGGTGGCGCGCGCGGCGCAAGGGGCGCAATGGGCGCAATTGGCGCAATTGGCGCATCTGGCGCATCTGGCGCATCTGCTGCATCTGCTGCATCTGCTGCATCTGCTGCATCTGCTGCATCTGCTGCATCCGCTACATCTGCTGCATCCGCGGCATCTGCTGCATCTGCCGCATCTGCTACATCTGCTGCCTCTGCTGCATCTGGCGTACGCAACGGACAAGACACAGCCGCCGTGCACTACACCCCCACCGCGCTCCGCCAACGCGGCGCGGCGGTCGTCAGCGCGCTCATCGTCGTCGCAATCGTGGCTGCGCTGACGACCAGCTTGTTTCAGCGGCAGACTGCCAGCACCCGCCGCGTGGAAAATGAACTGGCGCGGGTGCAGGCGCGCGCGATGCTGGCGGGCGGGATCGACTGGGCGCGGCTGGTCGTGCGAGACCACGGCCGGCGCGAGCCCACCACCCGCGGCGACCAGATCTGGGCCACGCCGGTGCTGGACACCCGCATCGAACGTCCGGGCGACGATCGCGTGGCGGTGTTTTCTGGCGGTGTGCAGGACGAACAGGGTAAGTACAACCTCTACAACCTGGCGCGCAACGGCGTGCCGCAACCGGAGCAGGAAGAAGTCCTGCGGCGTCTGCTGGGCACGCTGGAACTGCCCGATACGCTGGCCGCGCGGATCGTCGACATCGTCGCGTCGGCGCAGCCGCCCGCGCTGGCGGCGAACGCCTCGAACACCGGCCCTAACGCCACCCCTAACGCCACCCCAGACACCGCCCCGAACACCGCCGCGCGGCCCGGCCCGCAGGCGCGCGCGCCGCTGCCGCGCGGGGTCGACGAAGTGGCCGCCCTGCTGGGGCTGGAGCCGCCGATGCGCAATGCGCTGCGGCGCACGATGACGCTGCTGCCTTCGGCCACCACGGTCAACGTCAACACCGCGCCCGCCGAGGTTATCGCGGCGCTGGTGCCGGGGCTGTCGCTGGCGCAGGCGCGCGCGATGGCGGGCGAGCGCGATCGCGGCAACTGGTTCAACAACACGGGCGATTTCGCCAATCGGCTGGCGGGCACGGGCGTGAAGACGCCCGCCCCGTCGGTCTCCACCAACAGCGGCTGGTTCCTGGCCAGCGGCACCGTGGTCTACGAACGGGCGCGCGTCTCCATGCAGGCGCTGATGCGCAGCGCCCCGCCGGCCGCGCCCGAAACCATCTGGACGAGAGAAACACCTTGAAGAACACCCTGCGCATCGCCCTGCCCGCGCTGGAGGAATTTGGCGCCGATTCGCCGCTGCCCTACGCGTGGTTCGACCGGCGCGGCCGCTGCGTGCGGCAAGGCGAGCTGGCGCTGCGCGCGCTCGGGAACGCCTGGCCGCAGGCCATGTGCGAAGCCGTGCTGCACCCTGCCGACGTCATCGCCGCGACGGTGCAGATCCCTGCGGTAGCGCGCGCGCATTTTGGCGCGGCCGTGCGCGGTGCGCTGGAACCGCTGGTGCTGAGCGATCTGGATAGTCTGGCGATCGGGTACGGCTCGCGTGCCACGGACGGCTCCGTGCCGCTGGCGTGGTCGCCGCGTGAACCGGTCAGGCGCGCGTGGAGCCTGCTTAGCCAGCAAGGGCTGCGCGTGCGCGCGCTGATCGCGCCGCAGGCGCTGGCGCCGGCCACGGATGCGCCGTTGCGCGATCCCGCGGATCCGCGCTGGCACGCGCCCTCGCCCGCATGGTCGCTGGCGATGCCGCAGCTTGCCCCGGTCAGCGTGTCGCGCTGGCAGCCGGTGTGGCGCTGGGGCGCGCTGGCCGCCGTGGTGTGGATTGCGGGATTGAATATCTACGCGGCGCAGTTGCGCGGCGAGGCCGACGCCTTGCAGCGCGGCATGCACGATCAGGTGCTGGCGGCCTTTCCCAACGTGCCGGTCGTGCTGGACCCGGCGCGTCAGGCGCAGCAAGGGCTGGACGCGTTGCAGGCCAACCGCGGCGCCGCCAGCGCGGGCGACTTCCTGCCGCTGGCGCGCGCCGCCGCGCAGGCCCTGCCCTTTGCGGCCGACAAGGTCGCGCACCTGACCTACGCCGATCAGGCGCTGACGTTGCAGTTGGCGGACGCCGGTCCGCAGGCGCAACGCGTCGCCGAGACCCCCGCACTGATCCAGCAGGCCGCCGCTTTGGGGCTGAAGCTGGAGCGCGGCGACACCGACAACACCTGGCGCATCGTGCGCAGCCAACCATGAAACCGCTTTACCAACTTCAAACCGCGTGGCAGGCCGCGCGCAAACCCGTGGACCCGGCGCTCGCGCGCGCCCGCCAGCGCTATCAGGCGCTGGCCCCGCGCGAACGGCGCCTTGTCACCGGAGCCGCCTTGCTGCTTGGCGCGGCGATCGGCTTCGTCACCCTGATCGAACCCGCCCTGAACACGGTACGCAAGCTGCAGACGGAGCTGCCGGGACTACGCGCCCAGGCCGCCACCGTGGCCGACCTGACAGCGCAAGCCGCCGCCCTGCGCCAGCGCAGCGCCGCGCCCACGGGTGGGATGCCCAGCACGGCGGAATTGTCGGCCAGCCTGGAACGCGCCGGCCTGCCCGCGGGGCAATGGAAGCTGGCGGATGCGGAAGGCGGTGGCGTGGAACTGTCGCTGGACCAGGCGCCGTCGTCCGCGCTGATGCGCTGGCTGGACGGTGCGGGACGCGACTGGGGGCTGGCCATCTCCAAGGTGGACCTGTCACGCGCCGCGAACGCCAATGGACGTCCGCTGCCGGGCCTGGTCAACGGCAAGGTCGTGCTGCTGCCGCCGCAGGCGGCGGGGAGCCGGTGATGGTCGTGAAGATTCTCTTTGACCGCGCGGCAGGCCCGCGGATGGTTGGCACGGTGTGCGCTGCGTTCGGGAGCTACTCATGCCTGTGAAGCTTCCCTCGCGCCGCGTCGCAGGACTGTGGATCGCCGGCTTCCTATGCGCCGCCGCCGCAGGCGCCGCTGTGCTGCCCGCGCGCTGGGTGTTGACGCTGTTGCCGGACGACGCGCCGGTCACACTGGCCGACGCCAGCGGAACGCTGTGGCGCGGCAGCGCCTGGGTCGCACTGGGCGCCCAAGGGGCGCGCCGCGTGCTGCCGCAACCGGTGCAGTGGCAATGGCGCTGGGACACGCTGGCGCTCGACATCTCGCATCCCTGGCTGCAGGGCACCTTACGCGCGCGCCCCGGGTGGAACGGCCTGGCGCTGCCTGCGTCGTCCCTGCGCGTGCCCGCGACGATCCTGCCCGCGCTCGGCGCGCCTTGGAATACGTTGTCGCCGCAAGGCATGCTGGAAATCAGCTGGCAGCCCCTGCGCCTGGGCGCCCCACTCCCCCCCGGCCCGGCCGTCGATTTGCGCTGGCGCAATGCCGCGACTGCGCTCTCGCCTATCACGCCGGTGGGCACCTACTTGTTGCGCGCGCAAGGCGGAAAGAGCGGCGCGACGCTGGTCCTGAGCACGGAAAGCGGCCTGCTCGACGTGAAGGGCCAGGGCGGCACCGGCCCCCGCGGCTTGAACTTTCAGGGTGAGGTCACGTTCGCTCACACGGCCAGCGAAGCCGACCGCGCCGCGCTGGACGGCCTGATGTCGACACTGGGCCGCCGCTCGGGCGACACGGTTACGTTCAGCGTGGGGAAATCGGCGCGTTAAGTGTCGAAGTTCATTTGAGGCGGAAGCTCGACGCCATGGATGTCAACGACTTAATGAAGTATGGTTCATTTGCTCTGTCCGCAATGGTTCGTTGAACTTGGCATTCTTCCCCAGAAAGTTCATTGAACTTGGTAGCGGATCGAGTCCATCACATCACGATGCTCCCCAATCCCAGCCCCCCTTGCGCACCCTAAAACGGCGGTGAGCCAGACCTGGGCGACCAACGACCACGACTGGCCAGGAGCGGTCCTTGATCGCACCGCTTTACATACCGAGTTCCTAAGGTCTGTCCGTTCACTTAGCGATACATCGCTTGGAGGGAGGTGTTCGACACGCACAATCACCGCGCATGCTGCGCCGGTAAGTCTACCGACGTCCGTGCGAATGACTCGGCATATTTTGCCGTCTGCGGGATTTTCCATGCCTGTGCTCCTGGGCGTCGAAAGCACGGATTCGTACCACCACCGCTGAATGTCCAGCAAGCCGCCGGCTCGCGAGCCTAGGCTGCACTTCAAACCAAGTGCCTTCAATTTAATGGTTCGAGGTCCGGCAGTCGGCATTCAATCGCGAGGAGTGCTGTCCCGTCCGGCAACCGGTAATTGTTATCACCGAGCCATGTGACGGGCTCGCCGTCCCGCAAGCAACAGTAGTAATTAGCCCAGGCCCCGTCGTGGTTTGGAGCAGCCCTGTAGCGACGTTGGATGATGTACGTAATCCCGTTGGCGTCCACCGCTACTATCTCAGTGGCGCGTTTGGTATGGTCTAGTGTCATGACGCGGCCTCTATCTGAGGGGTAGTGCTCACCTCGTGCGGTAAGAGCCTCTCCGCCCGTTGTGCTGACGTGGACGATCCCCGGCGCATGCCCGACGCACAAGCGAAGACGTCCAGAGCCGACTGCACTGGGTACACTTCAAGGTACGCACTTAACCGGCGTAGTGATAGTTGTCCGGCGTCCAAGGGTCATCAATCAGGGGGGTTGCTGCCTTGGGCACGACGGATTGAGCGTTGTGGTTTGACTGTAGCGCCGGAAGTGCGGCGCCCTTCGGTGAAAGATGTTTCTCGGCTATCTGATGCAGACTTGTGACGAGCTGATTGATAAAGGGGAAGGGCATTTAGGTTCCATGGTGTCTGCGGCAGACGAAGCCCGGCAGTATTCATAGCGATTCAATCCTGGGCATGTGCCACAGGTTGTTGTGGCCGACGCCACCCCTTCAGAGTACGCTCGCCACCCCTGATAACCTAAGCCTGAATTGAAACAAACCAATCCCCCGTGAATCGCGAGCTTCACTCTTTCTTTGAGCGCGCGCATGCGAAAACGCACTCGAGTAGAGTGCTAAGGTGCGCGGGCTTCGCGAGCCTGTCATCAACGCCATGAGATTCCGCTCCGAGGTCCGAGGTCGCGATCTCGCTGGATCCCGATTGGCTGAAGTGGCGCCGCGCACGCATCGAGGCCCCGGGGGAAGGATTTCAGAGGAAGTCATCGGAATCTGCGCGGAATTGCGCGGTAATTGGCTTGAAAATCAGGTCGGTGGGGACGGCTCAACCTAAGCGGTGGGGCGATCCATTTTGTGTGTCATTGTGAAACGCTCATATCTTTGTGACCGCCAATCACCCATAGTGGGTGCAGGGATACTTTTCCCTGGAAAATCTAGGACATACATTGAAGATTGAAACTGGTATTGTGAAGTGGTTCAACAACGACAAGGGCTTCGGCTTTATCATGCCGGAGCTCGGCGGTAAGGACCTCTTCGCGCACTACTCTGAGATTCAGGGTAGCGGGCACAAATCTCTCGAAGAGAACCAGCGCGTGACGTTCGTCGCCGGCCAAGGGCAAAAAGGTCCTCAGGCGACAATGATCAAACCGATTTAAGAAACTGGCTGGCTTGTCTGAAGGCAAGCCGTCTGGCACCTAGCAAGTGGGGCCGAATCCTTTGAAACAGGGGATTCGGCCCTTTGGCTTTGGACGACAGCATAGCTACCTGAACTGTCCAGATTAAACAGTCGATGCCTATGGCGACACCCTGCTGTGTTATGTCTCATTGCTAGCCATAAAAACTTCTCCAGACGGCCACTCCTGGACCTTCCTGAGGACGTTGCATTACGTGCAACTGGCCGCGCTTTGCCATACCTCTCGTGCCGAAATCAAGTTAGTTCCCCCCTCGAAATCAGAAACCTTATCCGGAACGATTTACCGGGTGTTTTCTACTTATATCGTCTTGTTGGCGATTTCGATAAAGTGTCGTTTCCATGACCAGTACTTTTCGTGCGGGCGTCGGAAAGCTCGCTCTGACAGGTGAGGCGCTCAATGACCACAAGACGAGAGTTTCTAGGCTCCAGTGCACTTGTAGCGCTCACTGGCACGACGCTTGGTCCGGGCCGGGTACGGGCACAGGCAAGCGCGGATCGCCCTGGGTTCTTCGGGGCGAAGGACATCGCGGAGGCTGGGTTCATTTACGGCCTGCCTATCGTGATGAACTACGCCGTCATGCATGAGTACGCGGTGGATCGCGGCTCGGGGCAATTCAAGGCGCCTTTCAACCACATCAAGAACGAACCCAACGTATTCACCTACAAAGACACGGCGATTGTCACGCCCAATAGCGACACGCCGTATTCCTTCGTGTGGATGGACTTGCGGGCAGAGCCGGTAGTGCTTTCAGTGCCGGCGATCGACCCGAAGCGCTATTACTCGGTCATGCTCTGCGACGGCAACACCTACAATTACGGCTACATCGGCACTCGCACCACCGGAAACGAGGCTGGCGACTACATGGTGGTCGGACCCGAATGGAAAGGTGCCGTCCCGGCGGGCATCAAGCGGGTGTTTCGGTCCAGCACACAGTTTTCGCTCGCCGGCTACCGCACCCAACTTTTTGGTCCAGACGATCTCGACAGCGTGAAGGCGGTCCAGGCTGGATACCAGGTGCGAATGCTCTCGGCGTACCTGAATCAGGCGCCGCCACCGGCTGCAACAGCCATCAGCTTTCCCATGATCAACAAAGAGTTGGCGAAGACCAACTTCTTCGAGTTTCTGGACTTTGCATTGCAGTTCGCGCCTCCACAAGCCAACGAGCTACCAGTCCGCGCGGAACTCGCGCGCATCGGCGTGGGGGCAGGCAAGACTTTCAACTTCAGAGATTTGCCGCTGGACCAAAAACTGGAGATCGGCCTTGGCATGAAAGAAGGCCAGCGCAAAGTGGACGAAGCCGTCGCCAGCACCGGAAAGGCGATCAATGGCTGGCGGCTAAGCGGACTGCCCGGTAACAGCGAACACTACAACGGCGACTGGCTCAAGCGCGCCGTCGCGGCTCAGGCAGGCATATATGGAAATGACCCGGACGAGGCGACTTACCCGTTCACCCGCGTAGACGCAAATGGTCAGACGCTGGACTGCAGCAAGCACAATTACACCCTCACGTTTCCGGCCGGCGCGTTGCCGCCGGTCAATTCGTTCTGGTCGCTGACTATGTACCACGGCAAGTCGCAGCTACTGGTCAGGAACCCGATCGACCGCTACCTAATCAACTCGCCCATGCTGCCCGCGATGAAGGTTAACGCGGACGGGTCATTGACACTCTACATCCAGCACAAGACGCCGGGCGGCGACAGGCAAGCCAACTGGCTCCCCGCTCCCGATGGGCCGGTCTACCTCGTAATGCGGCTGTACTGGCCGAAGATCACACCGCCCTCGGTCCTGCCAGCCGGGGAAGGGACGTGGCAGCCGCCAGGGGTGGAACGTGTCGTATAGGTTCTGGAGAAGAAAGGCCAAGTTCGGTGAACCAAATCTCAAGTTGGATGAACTTCGACATCAAGGGCGGCGACGGGCAGGAGACGGTGTCACGAGAAGGTGTCAGACACCGGGCAGAGTTTGTAGAACGAAGTGAGGTGTCCGACGCCAAGCAACTGCCAGCGTTACGCGTCCCGCGTCACCCGCAAAATTTCCTCCGGCGACGTCTGCCCCGCGTCCACCCACCGCTGTCCGTCCTCGCGCATGCTGCGCATCCCCGACGCGGCCGCGGCGCGGCGCAGTTCGCGTTCGTCGCGGCCTTCGTGAATCAAACGGCGGGCCTCGTCGTCCACCGTGAACAGCTCGTGGATGCCCGAACGGCCGCTGTAGCCGGTATGGTTGCAGGCCTCGCAGCCGACGGGGTGGAACACCTGCACGCCGTCCAGCATCGACGGCGCCTTGCACGCGGGGCATAGCTTGCGCACCAGGCGTTGCGCCAGCACGCCCAGCAACGACGACGCCAGCAGGAAAGGCTCGACCCCCATGTCCGTCAGGCGGGTGACCGCCGAGACGGAGTCGTTGGTGTGCAGCGTGGCGAGCACCAGGTGGCCCGTCAGCGACGCCTGCACCGCGATCTGCGCGGTTTCCAGGTCGCGGATTTCGCCGATCATGATGACGTCCGGGTCCTGGCGCAGGATGGCGCGTAGGGCCAGCGCGAAGCTCATGTCGATCTTGGCGTTGACCTGCGTCTGGCTGATGCCGGCCAGGTCGTATTCGATGGGGTCTTCCACCGTCAGGATGTTGCTGGTGGAAGCGTCCAGGCGGCTCAGCGCCGCGTACAGCGTGGTGGTCTTGCCGCTGCCGGTCGGGCCGGTCACCAGCACGATGCCGTGCGGCTGGCGGATCAGGCGGTCCAGCTGTGACAGCACACCGGGGCTCATGCCCAGCTTTTCCAGTTGCAGGCGTCCCGCTTCCTTGTCCAGCAGACGCAGCACGGCGCGTTCGCCATGGCCGGTCGGCAGCGTGGACACGCGCACGTCGATCGGCCGGCCGCCCACGCGCAGCGCTATTCGGCCGTCCTGCGGCAGGCGTTTTTCGGCGATGTCCAGGTGCGCCATGATCTTGATGCGCGAAATCAGCGCGGCGTGCAGCGCCTTGCGCGGCGACACCACGTCGCGCAGCGTGCCGTCCACGCGATAGCGCACCACCGAATGCGTTTCGAAGGGTTCGATGTGGATGTCGCTGGCGCCGTCGCGCGCGGCCTGCGCGAACAGCGCGTTGATCATGCGGATCACGGGCGCGTCGTCCTGCGCTTCGAGCAGGTCTGCCACTTCGGGCATGTCCTGCATCAGGCGATCGAGGTCGATCTCGTTCTCCGCCACGCCCATGACCGACGCCGCGTCTTCCGAGTGGCTGTAGGCCGCGGTCAGCAGCGTCTCCAGCGCTTCGTCGTCGATCTGCGTGAGGCCGATATCGCCGTGGCAGCGCCGGATTTCGCGCACGGCCCATTCGGGCGTGCGCGGACTGACCGTCAGTTGCGCCTGCCCACCGCGCAGCGAGAGCACCGCGCGCTGAGCGCGGGCCCAGGCGTAGGGCAAGGGGTGCGCGCTCATAGCAGCTTCTCGGGGTCCACCGCCACCGTCATCATGACCGGCCGCGGCGCGCGGATGGGCTGCTGCGCGGGCGCGGGCGGCGCGCCGGGATACTGGCGCACCGCAAAGGTCTCCACCGTGGTGGGCGGCGGGCGGCGCAGCGTTTGCGCCTGCTGTTCAGGGCGAAGATCGTAGGCGTTGTTCGACACCGACGGCGCGGAACCCGGCAGCGGCAGGATCGGCGCCTGCATGTCCGGCAGCGCCCAATGATCGCGCGGCTGCACGGCGCCCTGCGCGCGGCGCATGTAGTCGTAGCGGTCCATCGTGACGCTGGCGCTGCGGTTGGCGTCGCGCACCACGTAGGGACGCAGGAACACCATCAGATTGGTCTTCGTGCGCTTGCGCGTGTCGTAGCGGAACAGCGAACCGATCACGGGCAGCGAGTCGAGCCCCGGCACGCTATTGGACGTCAGCGTCACGTTGTCTTCCAGCAGGCCGCCCAGCACGATGATCTGGCCGTCGTCGATCAGCACGCTGGTGTCGATGGCGCGTTTGTTGGTGACGATGCCGGTCGTGGGGGTCGAGCGGCTTTCGTCGATGCTGCTGACTTCCTGGTAGATGTCGAGCTTGACCGCGCCGCCTTCGGAGATCTGCGGTCGGATGTTGAGCTTGAGGCCCACGTCCTCGCGTTCGATCGTCTGGAACGGGTTCGAGCTGCCGTTGCTGCCCGAGGTCACGTACTGCCCCGTCACGAACGGCACCGTCTTGCCCACCAGGATGCTGGCCGACTGGTTATCCAGCGTCAGCAGGTTGGGCGTAGACAGGATGTTGGCTTCGCCGGTGTTCTGCATGGCGCGCGCCAGCACGCCCAGGTTGATGACTTCGTTGCCCAGCACATCCACAGTCCCCTTCACCACGCCCAGGCTCAGACCGCCGCCCAGCGCGTCGATGGACGTCGGGCCGTTGCCGGTGATGCCGCTGCCGCCCAGGTTCGTGCCGCCGATGAAGCTGGTGCCGTTGCCGTTGATGTTGCCCGCGCCGGTCATCCACTGGATGCCGAATTCCGCGGCCTTTTCCTCGCTGACTTCCACGATCAGGCTTTCCACCAGCACCTGTGCGCGGCGCTGGTCAAGCTGGTCGATCACTTCACGCAGGCTGCGGTACAGCGGCTCGGGCGCGGAGATGATGAGCGAGTTGGTGGCGGGGTCCGCCTGGATGGTGGCGCCGCCCGCGGAATACGACACGGCTTGCGACGAGTTGTCTTCGCGCGCGATGCGCTCCTGTTCGCCGGACAGGCCGCCGCGGGATGAGCCCGACTGGCTGGACATGCCCAGCCCGGCCTGGTTGGACGTGCTGCTGGCGGTGTTCTGCGTGCGCGCGCCGCCCTGCGTGCCGCCGGTGCTGCTGCTGGCGCCGGGGGCCGCGCCGGGCGCGGAATTGGCCTGGCCCGTCAGCAGTCCGCCCAGCACCTCGGCGATGCGCGTGGCCTGCGCGTTGCGCATGTAGACCACGTGCAGGTTGCCCGCGCGGTTCTGCTGCGCATCCAGCTTCTGGATCAGCTCGCGCGCAAGACGTGTGCGGGCCGGGCTGCCCGAGCGCACCAGCACGCTGTTGCTGCGCGGATCCGCCACGATCGCGATGCGCTGCGTCGGATCGCTGCTCTGCGTGTCCAGCAACTGCGAAGCCAGGATGGCGATGTCGGTGGCGATGGCCGACTGCACCGGCACGACGTCGGTGTCCATCGAACTGGGCACGTCGATGCGCGCGATGACGGCGGCGATGCGTTCCAGGTTGTCGGCGTAGTCCGTCACGACCAGCGTGTTGTTGCCGGGGTACGCGTTGATCGGGTTGTTGGGCGGCACCATGGGGCGCAGCACCGGCACCAGGTTCGCGGCGTTCTCATACTTCAGCGGAAACACGCGCGTCAGCATTTCGCCGCTGTTGCCGCCGCTTTTGGCAAAGGCTGACACGGGCACGGGCGCCCTGCCGCCCGCAGCGGTCGCGGCGCCCGCCGGACGGGCACCGCCCACGCCCGGGCCACCCACGACAGCGCTGCCTTGCAGCTTGGCGTCGGCCTCGGGCACCACGCGCGTCACGCCGTCAACATCGACGATGGCAAAGCCCTGCAACCGCAGCGCGCCCGTCAGCATGGAGAGCGCCTGCGCGCTATCCACGGGCCGGTCCGAAACCAGCGTGAGCTTGCCCTTGACGCGAGGGTCCACCAGGAAGTTGCGCTGCGTGAACAGGGACAGCGCGCGCAACACTGCGGGGATGTCCGTGTCGACGAAGTTCAGGCTGACGCGGTTGTCCGCCTGTTGTGCATGAGCCGTGCTGGCGGCGGGTCCGAGTTGGCTTGCGGCAAGCAGGAAAGCGAGGCTGAATTGCGCGATGTGACGCATGACGAAATAGTTGCCCGAGACGTGAAATCGTTTGAGAAAACGTGAAAGCGCGTCGGAGTATACGGGGTGTGACTGCAACACTACGGTCATATTTCCAAGGCAAGGTAACGGGCTGGAAACCCTTTAAATTCGGGGCTCTTGGCGAATTCGGCAGGTGCTTCCGCTTTATTACAGTCATGCCTTCCTTTCGCTATGAAGCCACCGACGCGCTCGGCAAAATCGTGCGCGGCACGATCGACGCCGACTCCGAGCGCGGCGCCCGCAACCAGTTGCGCGGGCGTGGTCTGTTGCCGCTGTCGACCGCGCTGGCGGCGCGCGCCGAAGGCATGGGCGCGGCGCTGCGCACGCGCCTGTCGGACGCCGACCTTGCGTGGCTGACGCGCCAGCTCGCCAGCCTGCTGGCCGCGCGGCTGCCGCTGGATGCGGCGCTCAGCGCCACGCTCGAACAGGCCGAAAAAAAGCACATCGCCGCCACGCTGGGCGGCGTGCGCGACGACGTGCGCGCCGGCCATCGCCTGTCGGCCGCGTTGGCCTCGCGGCCGCGCGACTTTCCCGAGATCTACCGCGCGCTGATCGGCGCGGGCGAAGAATCGGGCGATCTGGCGCAGGTGATGGAAAAGCTGGCCGACTACATCGAGGAACGCAACACCCTGCGCAGCAAGGTCATGACGGCGTTCATCTACCCGGCGGTGGTGGCCAGCGTGTCGGTGGTCATCGTCATCTTCCTGCTGGGCTATGTGGTGCCGCAGGTGGTGTCGGCCTTCAGCCAGGCCAAGCAGGAACTGCCGATGCTGACGCGCGTGATGCTGGGCCTGTCGGACTATGTGCGCAAATGGGGCGCGGTGACCGGCATCGCCATCGTCGCGGTCATCGCGTTGTGGCGCTACACGCTGCGCGCGCCGGCCGCGCGGCGGGCCTGGCATGCGCGCGTGTTGCGACTGCCGCTGGCCGGTCGATTCGTGCTGGGGGTGAATGCCGCGCGCTTCGCGTCCACGCTTGCCATCCTGTCGGGCAGCGGCGTGGCCCTGCTGACCGCGTTGGAGGCGGCGCGCCGCACGCTCAGCAACGATGTGCTGCGCCTGGCGGTGGACGAAGCCGCCGCGCGGGTGCGCGAAGGCGCGGCGCTGTCGTCATCGCTCGGCGCGCAGAAGGTCTTTCCGTCGCTGCTGGTGCACCTGATCGCCAGCGGCGAAAAGACCGGCCGCCTGCCCGAGCTGTTGGACCGGGGCGCGCAGAACCTGTCGCGCGACCTGGAACGGCGCGCGATGGCGATGACGGCGCTGTTGGAGCCGGCGCTGATATTGCTGATGGGGGGATTTGTCCTGCTGATCGTGCTGGCGGTGATGATGCCGATCCTGGAGATGAACCAGTTGATCAGGTAGGGATGCGGGCCGCGGAAGTACCGGCGGCAGGGGTACGGGTCAAATCGATGCGACCCGAATGGATACGGGCCGCACCATGGCGCGGCCCGCGAAATACAGGAATCAGAGCGCCTCTTCGTCGCTCTCGCCGGTGCGGATGCGGATGGCCTGCTCCACCGGGGTCACGAAGATTTTGCCGTCGCCGATCTTGCCGGTGCGCGCGGCCTTGACGACGGCTTCGATGGCGGCTTCGACCTGGTCGTCCGGGAGGACGACTTCAACGCGGATCTTGGGCAGGAAGTCGACCACGTATTCGGCGCCGCGATAGAGTTCGGTGTGGCCCTTCTGGCGGCCGAAACCCTTGACTTCGGTGACGGTCAGCCCGCTGACGCCGACTTCCGCCAGCGCCTCGCGGACTTCGTCGAGCTTGAAGGGTTTGATGATGGCGGTGACTTGTTTCACGTTGGTCGTCCTGGGTTTTTGATGTGTTGCGTCGCCCTGCCGCGCTGCCGATCGTCTTGTCGGGCGGGCGCCGGGCGCAATGGTTAAGAGAATAACACCGGGCAGGCGCGGCTGCGGCTCCGGGGAAACGCGCGCTGGCCCTGCCCCGCAGCGCGCCCCGCTTGCCGCCGCCCCAACTTGGTGCGCGGCGACGCCGTCAGCCCTTGGGCGTCTCGTCGGGAATGGTGTCGGCCTCGCGCATCCAGACCACCGATTCCGAGTCGCTGGGCGCGCGCCAGTCGCCCCGCGGCGACAGCGAACCGCCGGAACCCACCTTCGGCGCGTTCGGGATGCAGGTGCGCTTGAACTGGCTGGTCCGGAAGAATTTGTCCAGGAAGATCTTCAGGTTGCGCTTGATGGCGGCCAGATCGTACTGGTTGCGGGCGACGTGCCCGGCTTCGGGCCAGGCGCCGGCATCGCGGTCGCGCCAGGCCGTCCACGACAGGAACGCGACCTTGGTCGGCGCAAAGCCGTAGCGCAGCGTGTAGTACAGGTTGAAATCCTGCAATTCATAAGGACCGATGGACGCTTCGCTCTTTTGCTCGGGCTTGTCATCCGCGCCCCCCGGCACCAGCTCGGGGCTGACGTCCGTGCCCAGCACGTCCAGCAGCACCTGCGCGCCGTCGTCGCCCAGACGACCCGATTCGGCGACCCAGCGCACCAGGTGCGTGATCAGCGTCTTGGGCACGCTGGCGTTCACGCTGTAGTGCGACATGTGATCGCCCACGCCGTACGTGCACCAACCCAGGGCAAGCTCGCTGAGATCGCCGGTGCCAATAACGATGGCGTTGCTGAAGTTGGCCAGGCGGAACAGGTGGTTGGTGCGCTCGCCCGCCTGCACGTTTTCGAACGTGATGTCGTAGACCGGTTCGCCGTTGGCATAGGGATGGCCCAGGTCCTTGAGCATCTGCAGGCAGCTGGGGCGGATATCGATTTCGGACGCCGTGCAGCCCACCACCGCCATCAGGCGGCGCGCCTGTTGCAGCGTGCGGGTGCTGGTGGCAAAGCCCGGCATCGTGACGGCCAGGATGTTTGAGCGCGGCAGGTCCAGCGCGTCCATCGCCTTGGCGCAGACCAGCAGCGCGTGCGTGGAATCCAGTCCGCCCGAAATGCCGATGACCACCTTCTTCATGCCGCTGGCGGACAGCCGCTGCGCCAGCGCCTGCACCTGGATGTTGTAGACCTCCTGGCAGCGCGCGTCGCGGCGCTGGGGGTCGGCCGGCACGTAGGGGAAGCGCGCCACGCGGCGTTCGAGCGGCAGTTCGGTGTCTTCCAGCGGCGGATTCACCGGCACCGCCACGCGGCGGAACTTGCGCACCTCGTCCTGATGGCGTCGCACCGACTGGCCGAAGGTGCTCTGGCGCATGCGTTCGCGCGACAGGCGTTCCAGGTCGACGTCCGAGAACAGCAGATGGGAATGGTTCAGGAAGCGTTCGGATTCGGCCAGCAGTTCGCCGTTTTCATAGATGAGCGCCTGGCCGTCCCACGCCAGATCCGTCGAGGATTCGCCCCGCCCGGCCGACGTGTACATATAGGCCGACAGGCAGCGCGCCGACTGCTGCGACACCAACTGGTGGCGGTATGCGGACTTGCCGACGACGATGTTGGAGGCCGACAGGTTGACCAGCACCGTGGCGCCGGCCAGCGCGGCAAACGACGACGGGGGAATCGGCACCCAGACGTCTTCGCAGATTTCGACGTGAAACTGGAACAGCGGCAGCTTTTCCAACTGGAACAGCAGTTCGGCCCCAAAAGGGACCGTCTGGCCCAGCAGGTCGATCTGCGCGTCGATGGCGCAATCGGCGGCGCTGAACTGGCGGGCTTCGTAGAACTCGCCGTAATTGGGCAGATAGGTCTTGGGCACCACCCCGAGAATGCGTCCGCCGGCCGCCACCACGGCGCAGTTGAACAACTGGTGGGCAACCCGCAACGGCGCGCCGACGACGATGGCGATATCCAGATCGGCCGTGGCTTCGACCACTTGCGCCAGCGCGGCTTCGCAGGCGTCCAGCAGGGCCTTCTGGTGAAAGAGGTCGTCGCAGGTGTAGGCCGACAGGCCCAGTTCGGGAAACGCCGCCAGCACCGCGCCGCCCTGGGCGGCCTGCTGCGCCAGCGCGATGGTCTGCGCGGCATTGAAGGCGGGATCGGCGACCCGGCACTCGGGCACGCCGACCGCGACCCGGGCGAAGCCGTGGGAATACAGGTTGAAGAACGGGTTCGACATCGGGGATTTCGCCTGGAGTTTCGCTGGGGGTTTTGCCTGGGGCCCTGGAGTTCGTAGGCCCTGGAAACAACCGCCGGATTATCTCACGGCCCTCTGGCGGCGGCGTGCCTTCGCACCCTTGTCCCTAGCGCGGCATCTTGCCGTCCCTCAGCCCCCGCTCGAACGGCAGGGCCGCGTCGCCGTCCACGACAGGCCCCTGCCGGTCGCGCTCGGCGGACAGCGCCGCCTGGATGGCGCTATCGCGCAGGTAACTGCCCATCGCGCCGATGTCCGCGCCGGACGGCTGCTGGTACAGGCGCAGGCCCAGTTCCGGCAGGATCGCCAGGAGATGGTCGAAGACGTCGCCCTGGATGCGTTCGTATTCGACCCAGGCCGTCACGGCGGTAAAGCAATAGACCTCTACCGGAATGCCCTCGGACGTGGGCTCCATCATGCGCACCATCATCGCCATGTCCTGGCGGATCTCGGGATTCTGCTTCAGGTAAGCCAGCGCGTAGGCGCGCAGCGTGCCGATGTTGGTCAGCCGGCGCCGGTTGGCCGGCACGCTGGCCAGTTCACCCAGCGTCTGGTTGGCCTGGACGATGTCCTGGGTCTTGGTCTGCAGGTAGTCGTGCAGCAACCGGAACTTCATCAGGCGCTGCGGCTCGTCGTCGGCCAGGAATCGCACGCTGGCGGCGTCGATGCGGATGGTGCGCTTGATGCGCCGGCCGCCCGATTCGAACATATGCCGGTAGTTGCGGTAGCTTTCCGAGAACAGCTTGTAGGTCGGCACCGTGGTGACGGTGTTGTCCCAGTTCTGCACCTTGACGGTATGCAGGGCGATGTCCTTGACGAAGCCGTCGGCGTTGCATTGCGGCATCTCGATCCAGTCGCCGATGCGCAGCATGTCGTTGCTGGTGAGCTGCGTGCTGGCCACCAGCGACAGCAGCGTGTCCTTGAACACCAGCAGCAGCACCGCGGACAGCGCGCCCAGGCCCGAGATCATCCACAACGGCGACCGGTCGATCAGGATGGAAAGCACCAGAACGGTGCATACCGCCGCAAGAATCAGCTTGCCAATCTGGATGTAGCCCTTGATGGAGCGGGTCTGCGCGCGGGTCGTGGCCGAATAGGTGTCCTGCCAGGCGCTCAGCACGCCCGAAAACGCAATGAACACGCAGATCCAGGCGCCCGCGTGCGCCAGCCGGCCGACGATGCTGACCGCCCGTTCGGCATGGGGCACCAGGTCGATGCCCACGGACACCACTGCAAACGGCACGGCGTACCAAAGGTTCTGATACGCCCGGCGGCGCTGCAGCGCCTTGTCCCAGTCGACGCGGCCGCTGGCGACCAGCAGCCGGTGGGCCAGCAAGAGGACGACGCGGGCGACGACCCACTGCACGAACAACGCGGTCAGGATAAGCACGCCGATCCCGATCAGCGTCTGCGCCCAGATCTCCCGCGGCATGTGGGTATCAAGTTGGGTGACTAGCTCTTCCCATTCCAGGGGCATGGATCCGTACTCGCTTTTCAGGTCTTGAAACTAACCGGGGATTATCCGACAACTCGTCCTGTCCGCGGGTTCCGGCCCCGCATATCCGGCCCCGGCATTACCCGGCGCGGCGCGAGGCCCTATAATCCCGGCCATCATGGCAAAGACTCCCTCCCCCGATCAAAACCAGTTCGCCAACAAGGCGCAGGCCTGGTCCGCCCGGTTCTCCGAGCCGGTTTCCGAACTCGTCAAACGCTACACGGCGTCCGTGGATTTCGACAAGCGCCTGGCGCGCCACGACATTCAGGGCTCGCTCGCGCACGCGGACATGCTGGCCGCCCAGGGCATCATCGGCGCCCAGGATCTGGCCGACATCCAGCGCGGCATGACCCAGATCCTGTCCGAAATCGACGCCGGCTCGTTCCACTGGCTGCTCGACCTGGAAGACGTCCATCTGAACATCGAAAAGCGCCTGGTGGAACTGGTGGGCGATGCGGGCAAGCGCCTGCACACCGGCCGTTCGCGCAACGACCAGGTCGCCACCGACATCCGTCTGTGGCTCCGTGACGAAATCGACACGCTGCAGGTCCTGCTGCGCCAGCTGCGCCACGCGCTGGCCACGGTCGCGCTGGAAAACGCCGGCACCATCATGCCGGGCTTCACGCACCTGCAAGTGGCCCAGCCCGTCACCTTCGGCCATCACCTGCTGGCGTACGCCGAAATGTTCGGCCGTGACGCCGAGCGCCTGGCCGATTGCCGCCGCCGCGTGAACCGCCTGCCGCTGGGCGCCGCCGCCCTGGCCGGCACGTCGTTCCCCATCGACCGCGAACGCGTCGCCAAGACCCTGGGTTTTGAAGGCGTGTGCCGCAATTCGCTGGACGCCGTCTCCGACCGCGACTTCGCCATCGAATTCTGCGCCGCCGGCGCGCTGATCATGACGCACGTCTCGCGCCTGTCCGAAGAGCTGGTGCTCTGGATGAGCCCGCGCGTGGGCTTCATCGACCTGGCCGACCGCTTCTGCACCGGCAGCTCGATCATGCCGCAGAAAAAGAACCCCGACGTGCCTGAACTTGCCCGCGGCAAGACCGGCCGCGTCAACGGCAATCTGGTCGCCCTGCTGACCCTGATGAAGGGCCAGCCCCTGGCCTACAACAAGGACAACCAGGAAGACAAGGAAGGCCTGTTCGACACCGCCGACACGCTGCGCGACACGCTGACGATCTTCGCGGACATGGCCGGCGGCATCAAGGTCAAGGCCGACAACATGCGGGCCGCTGCGCTGCAAGGCTTTGCCACCGCCACCGATCTGGCCGACTACCTGGTCAAGCGCGGCGTGCCTTTCCGCGACGCCCACGAGGTCGTGGCCCACGCCGTGCGCGATTGCGAACAGCGCGGCTGCGATCTGGCCGACCTGTCCACCGCCGAACTCACGGCCTACCACCCCAGCATCACCGAAGACGTGCATCAGGTGCTGACGCTGGAAGGTTCGGTTGCCGCGCGCAAGCATGTGGGCGGCACCGCTCCGGAGCGCGTGGCTGAAGAAGCCCAGCGCGTTCTGGCGGAAACGGCGGAAGGCTGATTGCCGCTGCGGGTGATGGTTTGACTACAAGGCCCCCATTGGGGGCCTTGTTGCATTCAGCGCCGACCGATGCCGTGACTCAAAGCGGCGATGTTCAGGTTCCAACCCGCCGAGTCAGCTAGACCATGGACACGTCCAGCCTTCGGCCCAACTGACCAAGCGCCGCCTCGACCTGTTCGATCCGCGACCCGTGCCGCAGATTCAGCAATCGATCCACTTGCGGCGTATGAACGCCAAGCCTGCGAGCCATCTCGGCTTTGCGCACGCCTTGGCGAATCATTTCATTCGACAGAAACACCTTGCTGGTAACGACCGCCGGCAAGGTGACCGCATACGGCGATGACGTTTTCTCCGACGGCATCGGGATCAAGCGACGTTCATCGAAATAGATCTCCAATGCCGCCTCAAGCGCTTCCAGCGCGTTCACCTGCGCATCTTGCTCATCCTCGCCGACGCTCGTCGCTTCCGGAAAATCCGGAAACAGCACCAGAAAGGTGCCGTTCGTATCGGGAGTCAACGTGTAGGGATAGGTCAGCATGGCAGCCTCACTTCAAGCCCAGTTGCTTCATGATTTGGTTTTCAAGGTTCTTTCCCATTTCCTTGGCGCCATGAAATGGAAAAATGGTGCTCACGCCATTCAGCGTCACTCGGTAATGGCTACTGCCTGCGCGATGCGGCACGAAGATGGCGCCCTGCTTTTCTAGCCACCTTTTGAATTCGCTGTACTTCATGATTTCGAATGCAGCGACGCGGAGTAGATTACAACACAAATGTTTTATACAACAACATTAATGTTGTTTTCATATCGCTGGCTCCTCCCGCCCTGAGGATATGCCGCCCACCACACGGCACCGCGCCGTCCCATGCGAAACCAGACGAACTTACGTCGAGCCCAAACTCGTGGGACGTGGCACCAAGATGGCGCGTCCCCAATAACGTTGGATATGATTGCGGCTTCCCGTAGCTCCACCATCCCCCCATGTCCACCTTGAGTGCGCCATCGAAGCACTTCCGGCATTCCCGCGTAACCCGGATCGTCCTGACTGCGGTCTGCGTGCTCGGAATCGCGGCCATTGATGCAGCCCACGCCCAAACCGCCCGCAAACCCTCCCCCTACGAAAACGGCCGCCCCCTTCGCCCCGACGAGGTCGAGGCGCGCAAGGCGGAGGACGCGCGATGGGGCGGCCCGCGGTTTCTGGAGAAGATCCAGACCCGGGGCGAATTCGATCAACTGGCGCGGGTCTACAACGCCGGCACGCCGCTCGAAATTCCGCATGTGCTGTTCGTGATCGACCGCCAGCGCAAGGACCGCATCTACTACCTGCACACGCCCCGCTACGGCCTGCACGAAACCTTTGCGCGCGAGCGGCGTCTGCTGTCGGGCGACAAGGCCAAGCTGATCGCGCAGTACAAGGATCCGAACCGGCGTCTGCTGTTCGGCACGCTGAGCTGGCAGAACGGCCTGCCGGGCTACACGTTTGAATTCTGGGAAGGCGATCTGCTGACGCCGGAACTGCTGACCCTGACCGCGCAGCGGCTGGCGGCCACGTTCTACGAACCGCTGCGTTTCAAGAGCAACTCCACCTTGCAGGAGCAGACGGCGCAGCGCGCCGGGATGGATGTTGTCACGCAAGAGGCGCTGCTGCGCGAGCAGACCTTCCTGCCGCTGAATACGGGGCGCGCTCAGGGCCGGCTGCGCATCGTCAAATCCGTGGACGAGACGCCTGACCTGTCGCCCACCGACATCGTGGTGCTGGACGAGGTGCCCGTCGCGCTGACGCCCGTGGCCGGACTGCTCACACAGCGCCCGTCCACCCTGCTCTCGCACGTGAACCTGCTGGCCAAGGGCTGGCGCATTCCCAATGCCTATGTGCGGGACGCCGTGGCGGCGTTGCGCGAGCATGACGGCCAGTGGGTCGAGCTGATTGTCGAAAGCAACGGCTATCGGGTGCAACGCATTGCACAGCCTGCGGTCAATGCCAACCAAGCGGCAACGACGCCCGCAAAAGCCGCCACGCCGCTGCCCAAACCCGATCTGTCGGTGCCCGCCGCCAAGCCGCTGTCCGGCATGACCACGCGCGACAGCCGCTACTGCGGCGTCAAGGCGGCGAACCTGGGCGCGTTGAAGGCCGTGCTGCCGCCCGCGGCCAGCGTGCCGGACGGTTTTTGCATTCCATTTGCCCAGTACGCGGCGTTCATGCACAAGCTGGGCGTGCCTGCCCGCTTGGCGGCGCTGGAACAACGGGCCGACTTCGCGTCCGACGCCAATGTGCGGCGCGCCGAACTGGCCAAGCTGCGCCAGGACATCGCCGACGCACCGCCCGACGCCCTGTCGGCCGACTGGCTCGCCCGCTGGAAAAAACAGCTGGGCGGCCGCGGCGTCTTTGTGCGCAGCTCGTCCAATTCCGAAGACCTGCCCGGCTTCAGCGGCGCGGGCTTGTACACCACTGTGCCGAACGTCACGCAGGCCGACGCGCTGGCCCGGGCCGTGCAGACAGTGTGGGCGTCGGTCTACAACTTCGAGGCCTACGAAGCGCGCCGCGCCGCGGGCTTCAACCAGGACGCGGTGGTCATGGCCGTGCTGGTGCAACTGGCCGCGGCATCGGACAGTTCGGGCGTCATGATCACGCGCGATCCCTTCGACGCCTCGCGCCGCCATGTCACGTATTTGTCCGCCAAGCGCGGGCTGGGCATCAAGGTGGTGGAAGGCAAGCGCCAGGCTGAGCAGGTCATGTATTCAAGCTGGTCCAAGGCGGTGCAGGTGTTGAGCCGGTCGGCCGAGGACACGGAGCTCGTGGCCGCCGCGGGCGGCGGCGTGCGCGAAGTGCCCATCGAGGGCGGCCGGCAGGTGCTCAATGACGCGCTGGTCGCGCGCCTGGCCGCCGTGGGACGGCAGGTGAAGAAGCGGCTGGGAAATGCGGACCAGGACATCGAATGGGCCGTCCAAGGCGACGAGATCCTGATCCTGCAGGCGCGGCCGTACATCGACGGAAGCCGCTGACAGCAATCGCGCGGGGCGGTAGGCGGCTTGCCCAGCCCGGACTGCATGAACCGCGTCGCCAAAGGCCGGCCGGATCGCGCATGTTGCATCGGGCGCAGCACATCGGCGCGGTAGAACCGGCAAAGCAACAGAGACCCGGCGCGGACATTGCATCCGCGCCGGGTCCCGCCTTCAGATATGCAACGCGTGCCCCAGCGCCTTGAGCGCGGCCTCCTGCACTGCCTCGCCCAACGTGGGATGCGCGTGGATCGTGCCCGCCACGTCTTCCAGCGTCGCGCCCATTTCCAGCGACTGCCCGAACGCCGTCGACAGCTCCGACACCGCGCGCCCCACCGCCTGCCACCCCACGATCAGATGGTTGTCGCGCCGGGCCACCACGCGCACGAAGCCGTCGGTGGATTCCAGCGTCATGGCACGGCCGTTGGCGGCAAAGGGGAATGCCGCCGTCACGCAATCCAGCCCTGCGCTTTCGGCGTCCTGCGGCGACAGGCCTGCGACCACGACCTCGGGGTCCGTGAAGCACACGGCAGGAATGGACGCCGGCTGGAAGTGGCGGCGCTTGCCCGCCACCAGTTCGGCCACCATCTCGCCCTGCGCCATCGCGCGGTGCGCCAGCATGGGCTCGCCTGCGATGTCGCCAATGGCCCAGACATCTCGCATCGACGTGCGGCACTGGTCGTCGATGCGCAACGCGTTGCCTTTGCGATCGAGCTGCAGGCTTTCCAGTCCCCAGCCTTGCGTGCGCGGGCGGCGTCCCACCGAGATCAGCACGCGGTCGGCGGGCAGCAGCGTTTCGGCGCCGCTGGCGTCCTGCACGCGCACCGCGTCGCCCTTGCCGTTCAGTCCCAGCACCTTGCGACCCAGATGCAGCGCCACGCCCATCTTGCCCAGCGCGGCCGCGACAGGCTTGGTGAGTTCGGCGTCGTAGGTCGGCAGGATGCGGTCCTGCGCCTCGACGACGGCGACTTCTGCGCCCAGCTTGCGGTACACGGTGCCGAGTTCCAGCCCAATATAGCCGCCGCCCACCACGACCAGTTGCTTCGGGATGCTGGTGGGCGACAGGGCCTCGGTGGATGACACCACCATTCCGCCGAATGGCATGGACGGCAGCGGCGTGGGTTCGGATCCCGCCGCCAGCAGCAGGTGTTCGCACTGGATGCGGAAGCGGCCCGCATCAGGCGTTTCGACTTCGGCCGTCTTGCCATCCAGCAGCGTGGCCCAGCCGCGCACGACTTCCACGCCGTTCTTCTTGAGCAGCGCGCCGACGCCGCCCGTCAGCTTGCCGACGATGCCGTCTTTCCAGGCCACGGTCTTGGCGATGTCGATACGCGGCGCGTCGACCGCGATGCCCAGCGCCGATTCGCCGGCGTAGTGACGCGCCTTGTCGAATTCCTCGGCTGCGTGGATAAGCGCCTTGGACGGGATGCAGCCGATGTTCAGGCACGTGCCGCCCAATTGCGCGCCCTCGACCAGGATGGTCGGCACGCCCAGTTGCCCGGCGCGGATGGCGGCCACGTAGCCGCCGGGACCGCCGCCGATCACCAGCAATGTCGTTGTCTTTGTGATCTGGCTCATGCTTACTCCACGAAAAGCAGCGCGGGTTGTTCCAGCAGCGCGCGCACGGCCTGTATGAAGCGTGCCGCGTCCATGCCGTCCACTACGCGGTGATCGAAGGACGACGACAGGTTCATCAGCTTGCGCGCCACCACAGCGCCGTTGCGGAAGGCCGGGCGTTCGACGATGCGGTTCACGCCCACGATGCCGACCTCGGGATGATTGATCACCGGCGTGGTGACGATGCCGCCCAAGGGACCGAGGCTGGTGATGGTGATGGTCGAGCCGGACAGTTCGTCGCGCCCGGCCGAGCCGCTGCGCACCGCCTGCGCCAGCCGCGTGATCTCGGCCGCCATGGACCAGAGATCGCGCGCCTCGGCATGACGCATCACCGGCACCATCAGGCCGCCGTCGCTTTGCGTGGCGATGCCGATGTGCACCGCGCCGTAGCGCGTCACGACGCCGGCCTCGTCGTCGTAGCGCGCGTTGATCTGCGGAAAATCGCGCAGCGCCACCACCATTGCGCGAGCCAGAAGCGGCAGCAGCGTCAGTTTGCCGCGCTGCTCGCCCCATTTGGCGTTGAGCTGCACGCGCAGGTCTTCGAGCTCGGTCACGTCGATTTCCTCGACGTAGCTGAAGTGCGGGATGCGGCGCTTGGATTCGGCCATCTTCTGCGCGATCTTCCTGCGCAGCCCGATGACGGGCACGGCGTCTTCGTCGTTGCGTTCGGCGTAGGCGGAGCCGGCGCGGGCGTTGCTGGCCGAGCCCTGCCCTTGCAGCCAGGCGTCCAGGTCTTCGTGCAGGATGCGGCCGGCCGGGCCGCTGCCTTGCACGTAGCGCAGTTCGACGCCCAGATCCCACGCGCGCTTGCGCACGGCGGGTGAGGCCAGCGGCTTTTCGCCGGGCTGACGGACTGCGGCGGGCGCGCCGCCGGATTGGCGCCCGGCCGGCGACTTGGCCGACACCGGCGCGGGACCGGATGCGGATGCCGAGGTTGACGACTTGGCCGGCGTGGAAGGTGCGGGCGTCGATGCGCCGGGCGTCGATGCGCCGGACGTCGCTACGCCAGACGCCGAAGCGCCGCTCTCCACCAGACTCGGCCCACCAGCCCGCTGCGCCCCGTCGGCAGCAATCCCCTCACCCGCAGACACCGCCGCCTTCGCCGCCGGCGCCGCCGGCGCCGCCGCAGCGCCCGCCTTCACATTGCCTTCGCCTTCGACTTCGAGCCGGATCAATTCACCGCCCACGGCCATCACCTGGCCAACATCCCCGCCCAGGGAAATCACCTTGCCGACCACCGGCGACGGAATCTCGACCGTGGCCTTGTCCGTCATGACGTCGGCCAGCGGCTGGTCCTCGGCGACGGTGTCGCCCACCTTGACGTGCCAGCCCACCAGCTCGACCTCTGCGATGCCTTCGCCGATGTCGGGCATCTTGATGATATGAATCCCCATGTCATGCCTCCATCGCGCGTTTGAACGCTTCGCCGACCCGGCGCGGGCCGGGGAAGTACGCCCATTCCTGCGCGTGCGGATAGGGAGTGTCCCAACCGGTCACGCGCTCGACGGGCGCCTCCAGATGATGGAAGCAGTGTTCTTGCACCAGGGAAATCAGTTCCGCGCCAAAGCCGCAGGTGCGCGTGGCTTCGTGCACGACCACGCAGCGCCCGGTCTTCTTGACGGAGTTGACGATGGCGTCCAGATCCAAGGGCCAGAGGCTGCGCAGGTCGATGACCTCGGCGTCGATGCCGGTCTCTTCGGCCGCGGTCAGCGACACGTGCACGGTGGTGCCGTAGGTCAGCACCGTCAGTTCCGAACCCGGACGCACGATGGCGGCCGATTCCAGCGGCACGGTGTAGTAGCCGGTGGGCACGACGCTGCCCGGGCGGCCGGTCCACGGCGTAACCGGGCGGTCATGGTGACCGTCAAACGGGCCGTTATAGAGGCGCTTGGGTTCCAGAAAGATCACCGGATCGTCGTTCTCGATGGCGGCGATCAGCAGGCCTTTCGCGTCGTAAGGATTGGACGGCATCACCGTGCGCAGCCCGCAGACCTGCGTGAACATGGCCTCGGGGCTCTGGCTGTGCGTTTGCCCGCCATAGATGCCGCCGCCGCAAGGCATGCGGATGGTCATGGGCGCAATGAACTCGCCCACCGAGCGGTAGCGCAGGCGCGCGGCTTCAGACACGATCTGGTCCGAGGCCGGATAGAAGTAGTCGGCGAACTGGATCTCGCACACGGGCCGCAACCCGTACGCGCCCATGCCCACCGCCACGCCGACGATGCCGCCTTCGGAGATGGGGGTGTCGAACACGCGCGAGCTGCCGTACTTGGCCTGCAGGCCTTCGGTGCAGCGGAACACGCCGCCAAAGTAGCCCACGTCCTGCCCGAACACGACGACGTTGTTGTCGCGCTCGAGCATGACATCCATGGCCGAGCGCAAAGCCTGGATCATGGTCATCGGCGCCGAGGCCGGACCAGCGTTGTTATCGATTGCCATGGTCAGACTCCGAGCTGCTGGCGCTGCCGGCGCAGATGCTCCGGCATGTCCTTGTACACGTCTTCAAAAATGCTGGCGGCGCTGGGGACGTGGCCGTCCACCAAAGTGCCGTAGCTCTCCGCTTCCTTCTGGGCCGCCAGGATCTCGGCGTCGAGTTCGGCGCGGACCGCGTCGTGCTCGGCGTCGGACCAGATGCCCAACAGGATGAGGTGTTTCTTGAAGCGCTCGATCGGGTCGCCGAGGGGGAAGTGGCTCCAGTCGTCGCCGGGACGGTACTTGGTGGGGTCGTCAGAGGTGGAGTGCGGACCGGCGCGGTACGTGACCCACTCGATCAGCGTCGGGCCCAGGTTGCGGCGCGCGCGTTCGGCGGCCCAGATCGACGCGGAATAGACCGCCAGGAAATCGTTGCCGTCCACCCGCAGCGACGCAATGCCGCAGCCCACGCCGCGGCCCGCGAAGGTCGCGCCCTCGCCGCCGGCGATCGCCTGGAAGGTCGAGATGGCCCACTGGTTGTTGACGACGTTCAGGATGACAGGCGCGCGGTAGACGTGCGCGAAGGTCAGCGCGGTATGGAAGTCGGCTTCGGCGGTGGCGCCGTCGCCAATCCAGGCCGAGGCAATGCGGGTATCGCCCTTGATGGCCGACGCCATGGCCCAGCCCACCGCCTGGATGAACTGCGTGGCCAGGTTGCCCGAAATCGTGAAGAAGCCGTTTTCGCGGTCGGAATACATGACCGGGAGCTGGCGGCCCTTGAGCGGGTCGCGCTCGTTGGACATGAGCTGGCACATCATCGTCACCAGCGACACATCGCGCGACAAAAGAATGCTTTGCTGGCGATAGGTGGGAAAGCACATATCCCCCTTTTCCAGCGCCATGGCGTGGGCAGTGCCGATGGCCTCTTCGCCCAGGCTCTGCATGTAGAACGAGATCTTCTTCTTGCGCTGCGCGGTCAGCATGCGCCCGTCGAAGATGCGCGTCTTGAGCATTGCCCGCATGCCGGCGCGCAGCTGGTCGTGGCTGATCTCAGGCGCCCACGGGCCGACGGCGCGGCCGTGCTCGTCGATGACGCGGACCAGGCTGTAGGCCAGTGGACCGGTGTCGACCGCGGCAACATCAATGGGGGGTTTGGGCACCTCGCCGGGTGGCGAAAGATGCAGATAGGAGAAGTCTGTCTTGCAACCCGGTCGCCCTGTCGGCTCGGGGACGTGCAACTTCAGCGGCCCATATTGGCTCATGTATTGTCTCCACGCTTGATCGTGTCATGCGTTTTCTTCCTACCAAGGCGTTGCCAGAGGCGTGTGACCTCGGACGCTGCCGTCGACGGCTTGCGCCCGGGGATACTTGGGCAAAGCCGTTGACGAGATTAGCACAGGGGACAGGGCCGATGAGCGGGCCGCGCGGCCTTTTGGGGCCGCATTGGACTGAGGGTTTTCCTCAGGCGGCGCCGGTCCATTCCGTGACGAATTCACGGTAGTCCGGACGCTTGGCGGGCGGCACCGCGCACGCGGGCGTGCCGATGGCCAAAAAGCCCAGGAAGCGGTAATCCAGCGAGTCCAGGCCCAGCGCGTCCTGCACGTCTTCAACGTACGTGCCCAGGCCGGTGCTCCAGAACGCGGCGTAGCCCAGCATGTGGACGGCGTTCAGGATGTTCATCACCGAGCAGCCGGCGGCCAGCAGTTGTTCCTGTTCAGGGATCTTGGTGTTGCCGTGGGCAATCTTCTGGGCCACGGCGATGAACAGCGGCACGCTGGCCATCCATTCGCGGACCGACTTTTCCTTTTCGGGCGTCATGCGCGGGTCGCCGCTGCGCTTGACGGCGTCAAGCGCCATGTCCGCCAGCTTGCCGATGGCCTCGCCCTGGATCACGACATAGCGCCACGGACGCAGCGCGCCGTGATCGGGCGCAGACATGGCGGCCTGCAGGATCTGTTCGAGTTCGTCGGGTTTGGGCGCCGGCGCCCGCAGGAACTTGAAGGAGCGGCGCGAGGTCAGGGCGTGGAGCGGCGTGGCGGTCTGGTTTACGGTCATTGATCGATGCGCAAATGGGAAAGAAACAGATTCTCATAGTACGCGATGACGTCTGACCGGTCGCTGATCCCCCGGACTGCAACAAGGACATCCGGGCAGTGCGCTCAGCCCAGGTGGGTGTGCCGCTCCTGCCGCTCTTCGACCTGCATTTCGCTCAGCCCGTGCAGGATGCCGCAATCGTCCGAGTCGGGCCGCGCCGACACGCAGCGCTGGCGCAAGTCGCTCAATTGGGCTTTCAGCTGCATCAGTTCGGCGATGCGCTCGTCGACATGCGAGATGTGCTCGTCGAACAGCTTGTTGATGGGGCCGCAACCGGTGCGATGGTTGTCGGCCACGGACAGGATGGCGCGGATTTCGTCCTGCGTCATGTCCAGCGCGCGGCAGTTGCGAATGAGGCGGAGGCGCTCCAGATGCGTCTGGCCATAGGTGCGGTAGTTGTTCAACCCGCGCTCCGGGGCGGGCAGCAGCCCCTCTTTTTCGTAATACCTGACGGTTTCGACCGTGGTGCCGGCCGCCGTGGCCAATTCGCCGATACGCATCGCTGCCTCCCGGATCCGATCCGATGATTAGGGGTTGACCCTATAGTAACTCCAAGGTGTGGAATTGCGTCATCAGCTTATTTGAAGGGTCAAGCGGATGTCTTTACCTCCGGTCAAAGAACACAAACATCAGTCGGGCAAGCACGGCAGCGCCTGCTGCGGTGGCGGACACTCGCCTGCGCCGGTCGCCGTCGCGCGCGTTGAGACGCCAGGCGATGCCGCCTGCTGCGGCCACGAACATCCGAAGGCGGCGGGCGAGGCCCCCGGCCGTGGGCATGATGCGCACGCGGGTCACGATCACAGCCACGGGCACGATGCCCACACCGGCCACGATTACCATCACCGCCACGGCCATGACAGCGAACATGGCGCCGACACCTGCTGCGCGCCCGCTGCCACAGCCCCGGCTGCCCAGGACGATTCCTGCTGCGGCCACGCGCATGGCGATGCGGTTCTGCAGCCGGCCGCCGCCGCGACGCTCACCGCCGGCCCCGGCCAGCTGCTTGCGCGCCTGCGCATCGGCCAGATGGATTGCCCCACCGAGGAAACGCTGATCCGCAAGAAGCTCGCCGGCGTGGACGGCGTGCATGCGCTGGACTTCAACCTGATGCAGCGCATCCTGACCGTGGTTCACGCCGACGGCGCGCTGGACCGCATCATCGCAGCCATCAAATCGCTGGACATGACGCCCGAGCCCCTGGCCGACGGCGCGGCGGCCGCGCCCGCCCCCGCCGCCAAGGCGGTGAACTGGTGGCTGATCGGCGGCGCGGGCGTGCTGGCGGCGCTGTCCGAGTTCTCGCATTTTGCCGGCGGCCCGTTGCTGCTGACCGCGGCACTGGCCGTGGCCGCCATCCTGGCCTGCGGGGTCAGCACCTATCGCAAGGGCTGGATTGCCGTGCGCAACGGCAACCTGAACATCAACGCGCTGATGAGCATCGCCGTCACCGGCGCCGTGCTGATCGGCCAATGGCCCGAAGCGGCCATGGTGATGTTCCTGTTCAACGTGGCCGAACTGATCGAAGCCCGCTCGCTGGACCGCGCGCGCAACGCCGTGCGCGGCCTCCTGGATCTGGCGCCCGACACCGCTACCTTGCGCCAGCCGGACGGCACTTGGGCAGAAGTGCCCGCCGCATCGCTGCAGCCGGGCGGCATCGTGCGCGTGCGGCCGGGCGAGCGCATCGCCGCGGACGGCATCGTCGTGAACGGCGCGTCGGCTGTGGACCAGTCGCCCATCACGGGTGAAAGCCTGCCCGTCGAAAAAGCCCAGGACGATCCGGTGTTCGCAGCCACCATCAACACCTCCGGTTCCTTTGAATACCGCGTGACCGCCGCGGCCGGCAACACGACGCTGGCGCGCATCATCCACGCGGTGGAACAGGCGCAGGGCGCGCGCGCGCCCACGCAGCGCTTCATCGACCGGTTCTCGCGCATCTACACGCCTGCCGTCGTGGCCGTCGCGGCGGCCGTGGCCGTGCTGCCTCCGCTGCTGTGGGGCCAGCCGTGGTTCGACGCCATCTACCGCGCGCTGGCGCTGTTGATCATCGCCTGCCCATGCGCGCTGGTGATTTCCACACCCGTCAGCATCGTCAGCGGCCTGACCGCCGCCTCGCGCCGCGGCATCCTCATCAAGGGCGGCGTCTATCTTGAAGAAGGGCGCAACCTGAAATGGCTGGCGCTGGACAAGACCGGCACGCTGACGCACGGCAAGCCGGTGCAGACCGATCTGCAGGACTGGGACGCCCCGGCGCAGAATCCCCACCCCGCCGCCCTGATCGCCGCCAGCCTGGCCGCCCGCTCCGACCACCCCGTGTCGCTGGCAGTGGCCAATGCTGCGCGCGACGCCGGCAGCGCGCTGCTCGAGGTCGACGCCTTCACCGCCCTGCCCGGCCGCGGCGTCAGCGGTCAGGTCGACGGCCAGACATATCACCTGGGCAACCGCCGCCTGATGCGCGAGCTGGGCGTTTCCAGCGATGCGCTCGATGCCCGCTTTGATGAACTGGAAAGCCAGGGCAAGAGCGTCATCGCGCTGTCCGACGGCAGCCGCGTGCTGGCGCTGGCGGCCGTGGCCGATACGGTCAAGCCCACGAGCGCCCAGGCCATCGCCGACCTGCACGGGCTGGGCGTGCGCACGCTGATGCTGACGGGCGACAACACGCCAACTGCGGAGGCCATCGCGCGCCAAGTCGGCATCGACGAAGCGCGCGGCGACCAGCTGCCCGAGGACAAGCTGACCGCCATTGAAGGCAAGCTTGCGCCGGACGTGCGGGTCGGCATGGTGGGCGACGGCATCAACGACGCGCCCGCGCTGGCCCGCGCCGACATCGGCTTTGCAATGGGCGCGGCCGGCACCGGCACGGCCATCGAGACCGCCGACGTGGCGCTGATGGACGACGACTTGCGCAAGATCGGCACCTTCCTGCGCCTGTCTCGTGCCACGCATCGCGTGCTGGTTCAGAACATCGCGCTGGCGCTGGGCATCAAGGTGGTGTTCCTGGCGCTGGCCGTGACAGGCCACGCGACGCTGTGGATGGCGGTGTTTGCCGACGTAGGCGCGAGCCTGCTGGTGGTGGCCAACGGCCTGCGGCTGCTGCGCGCCGCGCCGGCCAGCCGCTGAACGGAACGGCGGGCGGCGCCGAGGCCGGCCAACGCGCTGGCTGCGGCGGGCGGCGCCGAACTGGCACCGCCGCGCCGCAGCCCCCGCCGCGATTGCCCGTATGATGGCGAAAAACAGAGCCGCCCCGCGCGCCATCAAGGAGACTCCCGCTTGTCCGCAGGTTCGCATTCGCCCATCCCGGAAACGTTTCCCACCTTTGAATCATCGGATTTCTCGGGAGAGGGATCCTTTTATTTCGACCTCGTGCGCCTGCAGGATCACGACGACATTCCGCGCGGCTTCCTGCACCGGCACCGCTATTACCATCTGCTGTGGATGACCGAGGCGCAGGGCACGCATCTGCTGGACTTCGAGCAGCACGCGGTGCGCGACCACTCGGTCTTCTTCCTGTCCCCGGGCCAGATTCACGCGTGGACGTCGTCGGTGAAACCCAGCGGCTACGTCATGAACATCAGCACCGAATTCTTCGCGCAGATGTTCCCGCGGGCGGACGACATCGCCAAGTTTCCGTTCTTTCACCTGGCGGGCGGCCCGCCCGTGATCTACCTGACCCGCGAGCAGCACGACGCCATGCTGCCGCTGCTGGCCGAGATCGAACGCGAAACGCGCGACCGGCAGACGGGCCGCTTTGACGTGGTGCGCTCGTACCTGCTGATCCTCCTGACGCAGCTTCGCCGCCTGTATCCGGCCGACGAACGCGAGACCGCCGCCGGTCCCAGTTATTCGCTGGCCAAGCGCTTCACCATGCTGATCGAAGAGCATTACCTGGACTTCTCGGCTATCCGCCAGTACGCCGACGCCCTGTGCGTCAGCGAGCGCCAGCTCAACGACGCGGTCAAGCGCAGCGTGGGGCGCACCGCCAGCCAGCTCGTGCAGGAGCGCATTGCGCTGGAGGCCAAGCGGCTGCTGTGCAACACGGAGTTGAGCATCGCCGAGATCGGATTCCAGCTGCACATCGAGGACCCGGCTTACTTCACGCGCTTTTTCAAGAAGCACACGGCCTGCACCCCGGGCGACTTCCGCAAGAAGTACTACCGCCCCATCGAATGACGGCCCCGTCGGATGGCGGCCGTAATGAATGACGGCGCCGTCGGATGACGGCCATACCGCATGGCGGCCGCGTCGCCCGCCCCGCAAAAAAGTGCAAAACAAGCTCTGATCTGTCCTAACGCGCCCTGACCCGGGCTGCGTAAAGTTCATCCGGACTCAACCCGCCGCGCTGCGGCCAGATTGAAACTGCGATGAATGACACTTCGACATTGATGACGGGCGGCCAGCATGTGGTGCGGGCCTTGCTGGAGCACGGCGTGGACACCGTATTCGGCGTGCCCGGCGAGAGCTACCTGGACGTCCTGGACGCGCTATATGCGCACCGCGAGCAGATCCGGCTGGTGTCCTGCCGGCACGAAGGCGCGGCGGCATTCATGGCCGAAGCGCACGGCAAGCTGACCGGCCGGCCCGGCATCTGCATGGTGACGCGCGGCCCCGGCGCCACCAACGCCAGCATCGGCGTGCAGACCGCGTTCCAGGATTCCACCCCGATGATCGTGCTGGTGGGCCAGGTCGGCAACGACATGGTCGAGCGCGAGGCCTTCCAGGAAATCGACTACCGCCGCATGTTCGGCCAGTTCACGAAGTGGGTGGCGCAGATCGACAGCGCCGCGCGCGTCACCGAATACCTGAACCGCGCCTATTCCGTCGCCACGTCCGGCCGCCCCGGCCCGGTGGTGCTGGCGCTGCCCGAGGACATGCTGACGGACGTGGCCCCGGCCCTGTCTTGCGGCGCGATCCAGGTGCCGCAGGCCTACCCGGCGCCCGACGCGATGGCCGGCATGCGCACGCTGCTTGCCAACGCGCAGCGTCCCCTGCTGATCGCCGGCGGTTCCGGCTGGACGGACGCGGGGCTGGCAAGCCTGACCCGCTTTGCCGAACTGAACGGCCTGCCGGTCGCGTGCTCGTTCCGCCGCCAGGACCTTTTTGACAACCACCACGCGCAGTACGTCGGCGAAGTCGGCATCGGCGTGAACCCGGAACTGGCCGAGGCCGTGCGCCAGGCCGACGTCATCCTGGCCGTGGGCGCGCGGCTGGGCGAGATGGTGACGGGCGGCTATACCCTGCTGCAATCGCCGGTGCCCAGCCAGACGCTGATCCATGTGCTGGCCAGCGCCGAAGAGCTGGGCCGCGTGTATCAACCCGCGCTGAAGATCCAGTCCGGCATGGACGCCTTTGCGGCGTCGGCGGCGGAACTGACGCCCGTGGATGCGACGCCGTGGCGCGACTGGACGCAGACGCTGCGCGGCAACTACCTGCGCTACACCGAGCTGCCCGCCGCGCGCGGAGACATGGACCCGGCGCGCGTCATTGCCACGCTGCGCGACCAGCTCGACCCGAGCGCCATTCTGACCAACGGCGCGGGCAACTACAGCGCCTGGGCGCATCGCTACTACCGCTTCAGCCAACCGCGCACGCAATTGGCGCCCACCAGCGGCGCCATGGGTTACGGCGTGCCCGCGGCCATCGCGGCCAAGCTACGACACCCCGAGCGCCAGGTGATCTGCCTGGCGGGCGACGGCTGCTTCCTGATGACCTCGCAGGAACTGGCCACCGTGAAGCAGCACCAGCTGGGCATCGTCTTCATCGTGTTCAACAACGGCATGTACGGCACGATCCGCATGCACCAGGAGGTGCACTACCCCGGCCGCACCATCGGCACGGACCTGTGCAACCCGGACTTCGTGGCCTACGCCCAATCGTTCGGCGTGACGGCCGAACGCGTGGACACCCATGAAGCGTTCGGCCCCGCGTTGGCGCGTGCGCTGGACAGCGGTTCCCCCTATCTGATCGAACTCAGTCTGGACCCCGAGGTGATCACGCCCCGGGCCACGTTGACGAGCCTGCGCGAAAAGGCGCGCACCGCCGGCGCCTGACAGATCAGGCACGGCGTTTACATAAAAAAATCCAACACTGGAGAGAGACATGACCACAACCCTGACCCCGCGCCGCCTGGCGGCCGCCTTCCTGATGACTGCCGCCTCGCTGGGCGCGGCAGCAACGGCTGCCGCGGCTGATTTCCCCGAGCGCCCCCTGCGCATCATCGTGCCGTTCGCCGCAGGCGGCGCCACCGACGTCATCGCCCGCACCGTGGCGCAGTCCATGTCCACCCGGCTGGGCCAGCCCGTCGTGGTGGAAAACAAGGCCGGCGCCAACGGCAACATCGGCGCCGTCATGGCGGCCCGTTCCGAAGCCGACGGCTACACGCTGCTGATGGCCACATCCAGCCACGCCATCAACGCCTCGCTCTATCACAAGCTGGACTACAACCTGACGCGTGACTTCGCCGGCCTGTCGAACCTGGCCTCGGTGCCGCTGGTGCTGGTGGTGAACCCGTCCGTGCCGGCCAAGACGCCGCAGGAACTGGCCGACTACGCCAAGGCCAACGGCAACCGCGTGAACTACGCGTCCGGCGGCACCGGCACGGCTTCGCACCTGGCGGGCGCGCAATTCAATTCGCTGGCCGGCGCGCAGATGACGCACGTGCCGTACAAGGGCGGCGCGCAGGCGCTCAACGACCTCATGGGCGGACAGGTCCAGATCATGTTCGCCAACCTGCCCGAGGTGCTGTCGCAGGTGCAGGCAGGCCGCCTCACCCCCATCGCCGTTACCGGCACGCAGCGCCACGCCGCCCTGCCCAACGTGCCCGCGTTTTCCGAGACGGCCTATACGGCCATGAACGCGCGCTCGTGGTTCGGCCTGTTCGTGCCGGCCGCCACGCCCGCGCCCGTGGTGGAAAAACTGTCCAAGGCCATCACCGACGGCATCGCCGACCCGGCGGTGCAGGACAAGCTCAAGGGACTGGGCGCCGACCCGGTGGGCGATGGTCACACCGCCTTCCAGAAATACGTCAACACGGAAGTGGAACGCTGGAGCGTGCTGGTCAAGCAGTCCGGCGCCACCGCCGACTGACACCCGTTTTTGCAACCGCCATCAAGGATTCATCATGCTTTACGACGTACGTACCTACACCTGCCGCGCCGGCACCATCAAGAAGCACCTGGCGCTGTATGCCGAACACGGCTACGAGGTGCAGAGCCGCCATCTGGGCAAGCCGCTCGCCTACATGCAGACCGAGACGGGCAACGTCAACAGCTACATGCACATCTGGGTCTATGACAGCGCCGCCGACCGCGAAGCCAAGCGCCAGGCGCTGCAGAAGGATCCGGCCTGGGCGACCTATCTGACCAAAAGCGCCGAGGCCGGCTACCTGATCAGCCAGGAAAACCGCCTGATGACGCCGACGGCATTCTTCAAGCCCTGATGTAAAACGCCGCCTCGCGCATGAAGCGCAGGGCGGCGCGATGGTTCAAAATTCATTCGGCGAAGGCCGCGGCGTGTGATGCTGCGGCCTTCGCCTTTGCAGGCGGCGTCAGCCCGCCTGGTCTTCCTGCGGCCAGTCCCGCAGCACGGGCGCGTCCGGCGCGCCCGGTCCCACGTCGCGCAGATGGTCGTGCTGCAACAGCGCCATCCGATAGGCATCGCGGTACGCGCCGTTGGAAAAGAACTCTTCCTTGAGCAGGCCTTCGATCTGGAAGCCGCAGCGCTCGTACACGTGGACGGCAGCGGTATTGTCCTTGTCCACCACCAGATACACCTTGTGCAGGTTCAGCACGCGGAACGCGTAGCCCACCGCAATGCGCGTGGCGGCCTTGGCGTAGCCGCGGCCCTGGTAGCTGGGCGCGATGATGATCTGGAATTCGGCGCGGCGGTGGATGTAGTCGATCTCGACCAGTTCGACCAGCCCGGCCGGCTGCCCGGTGTCGTGCTCGATGATGAAACGCCGCTCGTTCTGGTCATGCAGGTGGCGGTCGTACAGAGCCACGAGTTCGTCATAGGCCTCGTAAGGCTCTTCGAACCAGTAGCGCATGATGACGTCGTTATTGTTGATCTTGTGCACAAAGTGCAGGTCGCCGCGTTCGAGCGGGCGTAGTTTGATATCGGATGCGACCGACATAGATACCTCGAAATGACCGCTGGGGTGCGGCCATTCTATGTCAAGGCCACGGGTCCTGGGTTCAGGAAACCGTTGCCGGGTTGCGAGCACATAAGTATCTCTAGGAAATACCTAAGAATCTTTATAAAATCCCTGATTCCCCCGCCCGCCGCGGACGCCCACCGCCCACTTTTCTGCGAATCCCATGAGCCGTCCCGACCCTCTCTTCGTTCAATCCCTGGCCAAAGGCTTCGAACTGCTGGAAGCCTTTGCCCAACGCCCGTCCACCATGAGCATGAACGAACTCATGGAAATCACGGGATTCGACCGCAGCACCACGCAGCGCATGACGCACACGCTGGTCACGCTGGGGTATCTGGAACGCGGCGCCGGTGGCAAGGGCTATACGCCGGGCAAGAAGATCCTGCAGCGCAGCTTCGACTACATGCGCAGCGTGCCGCTGCTGGAACGCGCCACCCCGCTCATCGCCGAGATGCAGCGCGAAACCAATGAGCGCGTGGAACTGAGCCTGTTCGACGACCTGTACATCATTTTTGCGCTGCGCCGCCAGACCAAGCGCCAGACCTTCAGCAGCACGCTGGCCGGCCGCGCCCTGCCGATGGTGCAGACGGCCGGGGGCCGGGCCATCATGTCCCACCTGCCCGAAGAGGAAGTCGAGGACATCCTGGCGCGGTCCAAGGACATGCCGCTTGCCACGATTCCAAGCACGCCAAAGACCGACAACGATCCGGACCGCATCCGGGGCCTGGTTCAGCAGGCGCGCCAGGACGGCTATGCGACGGCCATCGAGGAAAGCATGCTGGGCGAGCTCAACCTGGCCGCCGCCATCCTGGATCATCGCCACCGGCCGGTGGCAGCCATCCAGATCGCGGGGCTGGTGTCCGAATGGGCCTCGCCGGCGGAATTTGCGCGGCGTTATTCGCCGCTGCTGCTGACAGCGGCGCGGGGGCTGAGCGGCAAGGTCGGGTTGTCATGACCGCCCTGCCCGCCGCCCCAACCCGTTACTTGCCCCGCCAGAACAACGGCAACGGCGCGGCCACCATGCCGTCGAACTTCTTGTCGTAGGCCTTGAACTCCGAATAGCCGCCCAGCGGCACGAACATCACCTGTTCATAGGCGCGCTGCTGGATCTCGGCGGCGACACGCTTTTGCGCATCCAATCCCGTCACCGACTCGAACTCGGCGCGCAGGCGCTGGATGGTGTCGTCCCGGGTCCAGCCCGGATAACCGCCCTCGCCCCGCCCATCCAGATTGGCGTTCACGATGGGGTTGAGCAGGTCCATGCTGGTCAGGCTGGAATGGAAGATGCTCCAGCCGCCGTCGGCCAGCGGCGCGTCCTTGCTGCGCCGCGACAGCAGCGTGGCCCAGTCCATCGACTGCACTTCCACGTTCATGCCGATACTGCGCAGGGCCTGCGCGGTGACGGGCGCCAGCGTGGACAGGCTGCGCACGTCGGTGGGATGCAGGACGACGACCTTCTCGCCGGCATAGCCGCTGTCCTTCAGCAACGCGCGCGCCTGCGCCAGATTGGCGGGTTTGGTCTGCGTGGCGCCGGCTTCGGTCTGGTAGGCCGAGATGCAGCTCAACATGGCGCCGCACAGCTTGTAATAGGCGGGATCCCCCAGCGACGCATCCAGGTAGTCGGCCTGGTACAGCGCGGCCAGCACGGCGCGTCGCACCTTCACGTTGTCCAGCGGCGGCTGCTTCCAGTTCATGCGCAGCGTGTAGGTTTCCGAAGCGTCGCCATAGCTTTGCACCGTCAGGGTCTTCACGCCATCCAGTTGCGGCAGCAGGTCAGGCGCCACGTTCTCGACAAAGTCGATTTCGCCCTGGCGCAGCGCGTTCACCGCGGTCTGCGCGTCCGGCACGTTGACGACGTCGATCCGGTCGAACATGGCGACCTTGCCCCCGGCGAAGCGGCTGGCGGGCTCCTTGCGCGGCACGTAGTCCGCGTTTTTCACATACGCGGCCTTCACGCCCGCCTGGAACTCGGCCTGCACGAACTTGTAGGGTCCCGAGCCCACGGTTTCCTTGATGGCCTCGGACGGCGGCGTGGCCGCGATGCGCCGCGGCATGATGAACGGCACCGGCGAACCCGGTTTGGCCAACGCGTCCAGCAGCAGTCCGTACGGCTTGGTGAGCACGATACGGAAGGTGTCGGCGGACGGGCTGTCCATGCTTTGGGTGACGGCGGACAGGCGCGAACCGATGGGATCGCGCTGCGCCCAGCGCTTGAGCGACGCCACCACGTCTTCGCCAGTGACCGGCGCGCCGTCGTGGAACTTCAGGCCTGGCCGAAGCGTGAAGACGTACGTCAGCTGGTCGGGCGACACCGTCCACGATTCGACCATCTGCGGCTGCGGGCGCGAGGCCGCGTCCAGCGAAAACAGCGTGTCGTACACCATGTACCCGTGATTGCGCGTGATGTACGCATTGGTCAGGACGGGGTCCAGCACACGCAACGGCGCGTGCATGACCACCTTGGCATTGACCGGCTCGGCCTGGGCCGGGCAAAGGGGAACCGCCGCCGCGAGGACGGCCAGGGCGGCCGCCGCAAAACCACGTTGTCTCATCGTCTTATCCCGTTTCAAGGTGAAGAAGAAATGGCGGCCGCGTCCGGGCCGCGTCTGAAAGCCGTTTCTAGGTTTCGTACCAGTCTTGCGTTTCAGTCTGGCGTTTCAGTCTGGTGTTTCAGTCGTGCGATTCCGTCCTGCGCTTCAGTCTTGCGATTCACTCCTGCAGCGCCTTCACGGCCCCCTGCAGCGCCCCGTCGCCCACGGGAATCCCGCACGCCCGCAGCGCGGCATCTACCCCGCCCAGCGCGCCCAGGATCATGGCGGGATGCACGTCGCCCAGGTGACCGATGCGGAACATCCGTCCTGCAAGCGGCCCCAGCCCGCCCGCCACCGCAACGTGGAAGCGTTCGCGCGCAACGGTCCGCATCGCCTCGACGCCCACGCCGTCGGCGACCGAAATGGTCGTGACCGACACCGCGCGCGCCGCGGGGTCTTCAACGAACAGCTTCAACGCGCCGCCTTGCGACCACGCATTCACCGCCGCATGCACCGCATTCGCCACGCGCCGATGCCGGGCAAACACGGCCTCCTCGCCTTCGGCCGCAATCAGATCCAGCGCGGCCCGCATGCCTGCCAGCAAACTTTGCGGCGGCGTGCCGCAAAACTTGCGGTAGAGCAGATCGCTCTTGCGCCTGGCCCAGTCCCAATAGGCGCGCGGCGTGGGATTGGCCTGCGCGGCCTGCATCGCGCGCGCGTCCACTGCGGTGAAGGACAGCCCCGGCGGTCCCATCAGCGCCTTCTGCGACGCGCCGATCGCCACGTTGACGCCCCACTCGTCCATGCGGAACGGCGTGGCGCCCAAGGATGCGATCACATCGGCCACCAGCAGCGCCGGATGGCCGCTGGCGTCCATGGCCCGGCGCACCGCCGCAATGTCGCTGGTCACGCCGCTGGCCGTGTCGGTGTGCACGGCAAAGACGGCGGCAATGCGGTGCGCCGTGTCGGCGCGCAGCGCCGCCTCGATCGCGGCCGGATCCAGCGCCTGACCCGGACGGGTCGGCGTGCGCAGGGCCGTGGCGCCCATTGCCTCGGCATGCACGGCCCACGCTTCCGCGAAATGACCGCTCCCCGCCACCAGCACCTGCGCGCCGGGCGCGACCAGATTGGCAATGGTGGCTTCCCAGGCGCCGTGGCCGTTGGCGGCATACATCAGGACGTCCGCGTGCCGGGTGCCCAGCAGGCGGGCAAGGCCCGCCTCGCAATCCGCGATCAGATCGGCCAGCCGCGGATCGGACAGATCCATGCATTGGCGGCCCATGGCCTCGCGCACCGCATCGGGCACATGCGTCGGGCCGGGCGTATGCAGGAATTGCGGACCGGCCAATGCGGCGCGGGGTGTCGTCAGGCTGTCTTTCATTCGATTGTCTCCAGGTCCGGCTCCAGCAGGCGCCGCGCGGCGGTCCATACCCGCTGCGTGTAGATCGGGGCGGTGGGCCGTTCAAACTGGCTCGCGGTGCGTTCGCACACCGCCTCCGACGGGAATACCAGCGGCGCGCCGGCCGATTGGGCCTTGACCTGCGCCTGGCAGGCGCGCTCCAGGTAATAGATGTTGACGAAGGCCTCCGCCACCGACGATCCGGCCGCGAGCAGGCCGTGGTTGCGCAGGATCATGGCCTTGTGCCTGCCAAGGCTGGCGACCAGGCTCTCGCGCTCTTCCAGGTCCAGCGCGATGCCCTGGTAATCGTGATAGCCCAACCGGTTGTAGAAGCGCAGCGCATGCTGCGTGATCGGCAACAGGCCATCGCGCTGGCACGCCACGGCGATGCCGTCGGCGGTATGCGTATGCACCACGCACGCCAGATCGTGGCGCGCGGCATGCACCGCCGAATGAATGGTGAAGCCGGCCGCGTTGACCAGCTGGCTGTCGGCGTCGCCGGGATCGACCGGATTGCCGTCCAGGTCGATCTTCACCAGGTCCTGCGGGCGCATTTCGTGAAACAGCACGCCGTAGCGGTTGATGAGGAAATGGTGTTTGGTGCCCGGCACCCGCGCGCTGATGTGGGTGTCGATCAGATCGGTCATGCGAAAGTGCGCGACCAGACGGTACAGGGCCGCCAGTTCGACGCGCACGCGGGCTTCGGTAGGTTCTTGCATGATGAGGCTCCGGTTTCTTCAGGCGTTGTTCGGCGCGTGACCGGCGACGTGGGTCGCCACATCAGCCGGCAAATCCGATGCGAGATCCGACGCAAGATCCGCCGCAAGACCAGCCGCAAGACCAGCCGCAAGATCGGGCTGCGCGCGAATCAACCGGGCTATCGCCACGCTCCCCGCGTCGCCGCGCCGTTCCAGCTGGCGGATCACGCCCACGCGGTCGGCCACCGACTTGTCCTGGTTCAGCTTCATCTTTCCTTCCAGCCCAGCAATCGGAATCTCCAGCGCCGCGATCGCCTTCAGGCGCGGCGCCGTCAGGGTCTCGGGCATGTCCGGAAAGCGCCACGCGCCGCCCAGCGGCGTGTCGTAGCACGCCACCGTCTCCGTCAGCACCGCGCGGATGGCCTCGGGCGCTTCGATCAGCCGCGGCGTGCCGCGCGCGTGAACGGCGGTGTAGTTCCACGTCGGGAAGGTCTGCTGGTTGACATACCAGCTGGGCGAAATGAACGCGTGCGGGCCCTGGAACAGCACCAGCGCTTGCGCGCCGTCCTGCAGGTCGCGCCACTGCGGATTCGCGCGCGCCAGATGGGTGACCAGCGTTCCGCGCCCGCCATCGTCGCGCAGCAGGAACGGCAGGTGCGTGGCGTTCGCGCCGGCCGCGCCCACAGTCACCAGGGTGGCGAAACTGTGCGCGCGCATGAACGCGTGCAGGACGCCGATATCGGCTTCGGCATAGGCCGGCGGGGTATACATGTTGCCCCCTAGGCCTTGGCGTGCAGCCAGCGCGCCGTGTCGTCGAAGGCTTCGCCCGCGACCGCGGCAATGGAGACGGCCTCCAGGAAGCTGTGCGCGGTGCCGGGATACACCTTTGACGCGACGTCCACGCCGGCCTCGCGCAGCTTGCGCTCCAGTTCGATGCTGTCGTCATGCAGCGGATCGCATTCGGTCACCACCAGCCAAGCCGGCGGCAGGCCTTTCAGGTCGGCGCGCAGAATGTCCACGCGCGGATCGAAGAAGTCCTTGCCGTGGCGGATGTGCATGCCGCGGAACCAGATCATCATGTGCAGCGACAGGCCGTATTCGCCGGCGCCGTAGCGCACGACCGAATTGCGGAACAGGTTGCTGCCAAAGCCGCCGTAGTTCAGCACCAGCCCCTTGATCAGCGGCAAGCCTTCATCGCGCAGCGTCAGCGCCGTGCCCATGGACAGGTTGGCGCCGGCCGAATCGCCGCCCACGAAGATCTGGCCGGCATCGATGTCCAGCTCGCCCGCCGACGCGGCAACCCAGCGCAGCACGTCCACGCATTCTTCCAGCGGCTGCGGGAACTTGGCTTCGGGCGCGCGGGTGTAGTCCACCCCCACCACCACGACCCCGGCGCGTTCGGCGTATTCGCGCATCACGCGGTCATGCGTGTCGATGCTGAACAGCACGAAGCCGCCGCCGTGGATGTACATGAACGCGCCCGGCAGCCGGCGCTGCGCGGGGTAATAGACCCGCACGCGCACGGGCCCGTGACGCGTGGCCACCTGATGTTCCACCGTGCGCGCCATCTGCGGGCCACCCTGGGCCCACGGCAGGCGCACCTTCTCGGCATTGGCGCGGCCCTGTTCGATGGACAGGGTGTCGCGGCGCGGATACTGCGACGCGTCCGCCGCCATGCGCCGCAGGAATTCGGCGATCTGCGGGTCCAGAGGCGCAGGCGTGCCGGTCGGAATGGTGAACGCGGGATCTTCGAAATGCATGGAATGTCTCGTCTTGGGTTGGCAATCGGAAAACGGGGTATCGCGGCGTCAATAACCGCGCGACAGGTCGACTGTGTGGGCCAGGGACTCGCCCTGCCCCAGCCGGCGGATGTTGGCCACGACCTGCTCGGCCACGGTGCCAGGCGACGGCATGGTCGCCATGTGCGGGGTGACGATCACGCCGGGCGTGGACCACAGCGGATCAGCGGGATCCAGCGGTTCCTGCGCGAACACGTCAAGCACGGCCCCGCGCAGTTGCCCGCGCGCCAGGGCGTCGATCAGGTCGGCCGCGACCAGGTGTTCGCCCCGGCCGCAATTGACCACCGCCGCGCCTTGCGGCAGCGCGTCGAAGGTGCGGCGGTTCAGGATGCCGCGCGTAGCGTCGGTCAGCGGCACCAGGCACACCAGCACGTCGGTGTTGGCCAGGAATTCGTCAAAGGCGTCCTCGCCGGCATAGACGCGCACGCCATCGATATTGCGCGGCGTGCGCGACCAGCCGTTGACCGGATAGCCCATTCCGGGCAGCACGGCGGCAATGGCGCCGCCCAGTTCGCCCAGCCCCATCAGGCCGATCCGGCACTGCGACGCCGGCGTCTGCGGCGGCCGGCTCCAGCGCGCTGCACGCTGGTTGGACAACGCCAGGTCCAGCTTGCGATGAAACGTCAGCACGCACCACAGCACGTACTGCAGCATGCCTTGGGCCAACTGCGGATCGACCACGCGGCAGACCGGCAGCCCGCGCGTGCGCTGGCCGTCCAGCAGGTTGTCCACGCCGGCGGCGATGCTGTGGATCAGTTTCAGGTTGGGCATGTCGTCGTACACGCCCACGGGCGGGTTCCAGCAGACCGCCACGTCGGCATGCAGGCTGCGCGGGTCCGGCCAGACGGCGACGTCCAGCTCGGGCGCCAGGCCCTGCAACAAAGGCTGAAAGTAGGAAAGATTGGCCGATCGGCTCAACAAGGCAACGCGTGTCATCGGGGTTTCCTTCAAGCGCCGGCCAATGCCAGTCCGGCCGGGGGCCGGCTGCCCAACCCGTCCTTGCCGGGAATGGCGGCCAGCAGTTCCTGGGTGTAGCTGCTGCCGGGCCGCGTGAAGATCTGCTCGGCAGGGCCGATCTCCATGACGCGGCCACGCTGCATGACGGCGATGCGATGGCACAGCCGGGCGGCCACGCGCAGGTCGTGGGTGATGAAGATCATGCTCAGGTTCAGTTGCGCGCGGATCCGCTCCAGCAAGTCCAGGATCTGCGCCTGCACGGACACGTCCAGCGCCGACACCGCCTCGTCCGCGATCAGGATCTCCGGCTCCATCATCAGCGCCCGCGCGATCGAAATCCGCTGGCGCTGCCCGCCGGAAAACTCATGCGGATAGCGCTTGAGCGCGCTGGCATCGATGCTGACCAGTGCCAGCATGTCGCGCATCCGCGCCTGCACGCGGGCCGGGTCTTCGCCGTAGTTCAGCGGCCCTTCGGACAGCGTGGCCTCGATGGTCAGGCGCGGGTTGAAGGACCGATAAGGGTCCTGGAACACCATCTGAATCCGCTTGCACCACTGGCGCCACGCCGCGCGCGACAGGTTCGACACGTCCTCGCCATTCATGACGATGCGGCCCGACGTGGGACGCGCGAAGTGCGCCAGGCACCGGCCCAGCGTCGTCTTGCCCGAACCGGATTCGCCCACGATGCCCAGCGTTTCGCCGCGCGCCAGCGACAGCGACACGCCGTCCAGTGCGTTGACCTCGCGCCGCTTGGACCGGAACAGGCTGGACGTCACGAAGCGCATGCCCAGGTTTTCGACCGAAATGACCGGGTCGCCCTCGGCCAGCGGCGCACCGGCGCCGAACTTGCCCTTGGGCACCGCGTCGATCAGCTTGCGGGTATAGGGATGCTGCGGATTCGCCAGCACGTCGGCGGCGGCGCCGGCCTCCACGATGCGGCCGTGCTGCATCACGATCACGCGGTCCGCGATCTCGGCCACCACGTCGAAGTCGTGCGTGATGAACAGGATGCCGGTGTCGTGGCGCTCGCGCAGGCCGTGCAGCAGCCGCAGCACCTGCGCCTGCGACGTCACGTCCAGCGCGGTGGTCGGCTCGTCGGCGATGATCAGCGCCGGCTCCATCGCCAGCGCCATCGCGATCATCACCCGCTGGCGCTGCCCACCCGACAACTGGTGCGGAAAGGCGTGGCGCAGGGTTTCGGGAGAAGGCAGCCGCATGTCGGTCAGCAGCGCCAGCACGCGCTGGTCGACCTCGCGGCGCGACAGCGACGGGCCGTGGAACTGGAAGATCTCGGCGATCTGATCGCCTACCCGCATCAGCGGGTTCAGGGCCGTCATGGGCTCCTGAAAGATCATGGCCATCCGGTCGCCGCGCAGCGCGCGCAGCTCGGCCAACGAGGCGTGCGTAATGTCGCGGCCGGACAGCAGAATCTGCCCGCTCTCCAGCTTGAGCACGTTCTTGGGCAAGAGGCCCATCACCGCGCTGGCCGTGACGGACTTGCCTGAGCCCGATTCGCCGACGATGCACACGATTTCGCGCGGGCTGACGGTGAGCGCGATGCCCTCGGCGGCGTAACGCCGGTCGCCGGCGCCGGGCAGGCTGACCTTCAGGTCGCGGATTTCCAGAATGGGAGGTGAGGACATCGGCTTCAACCCTTGCGTTGGCGCGCCATGCGCGGGTCCAGGCGATCACGCAGCGCGTCGCCGAACAGGTTCACGGACAGGATCAGCAGCGCCAGGAAGACGCCCGGAAACAGGACGATCCACGGCGCGCGCTGGAAGAACGGGCGGCCCTCGGAAATGATGCTGCCCAGGCTGGGGATCTCGGGCGGAAAGCCCAGGCCCAGGAAGCCCAGCACGGCTTCGATCAGGATGGCCGAGGCGCAGATGAACGTGGTCTGCACCACCAGCGGGTTGATCGTGCTGGGCAGGACATGGCGCCACAGCACGCGCCAGGTCGCCGTGCCCATGCCCAGCGACGCTTCGACGTAAGGTTCTTCGCGCACCGACAGCACCACGCTGCGCACCAGCCGCGCCACACGCGGAATCTCGGGGATCGCGATGGCCGTCACCATCGTAGGAATGGTCGCGCCGCCCAGCGCCACCATGGCGATGGCCAGCAGCAGGCCTGGGATGGCCATGATGCCGTCGATGATGCGCATCACCACCGCGTCCAGCTGGCGGAAATAGCCTGCCAGAAGGCCCAGCAGCAGCCCGGCGCACACCGAGATCACGCTGACCAGCGCCGCCAGCGTGATCGACAGCCGTCCGCCGTACAGCACGCGCGAAAACAGGTCGCGGCCCAGCGAATCGGTGCCCAGCCAGTATTCGGCGCTGACCGGTTTGAGCCGCATGCGGGGCGCCAGCGCGGCGGGGTCATGCCAGGTGATCAGCGGCGCCAGCATGGCCAGCCCCACCAGCGCCACCAGCAGCGCCAACCCGGTGAACATCATGGGATCGCGCGTCAGCGCGGGCCAGAAGGAACGGGGACGATCCAGAGCAGTTGTGGTCATGTCCGGCCTCAGTAGCGGATGCGCGGATCGAGCACGACATACAGCAGGTCGATCGCCAGGTTGATGAAGACATACACGAACGAGAAGAACAGGATCGTGCCCTGCACCACCGGATAGTCGCGCGCCAGCACGGCGTCGACGATCAGGCGGCCCACGCCGGGGATGTTGAAGATGGTCTCGGTGACGACCACCCCGCTGATCAGCGTGGTGAGCGCCAGTCCGATGACGGTGACGATGGGCACCGCGGCGTTGCGCAGGGCGTGGCGGTACAGCACGTAACGTTCGGGCACGCCCTTGGCGCGTGCCGTGCGCACGAAGTCTTCGCCCAGCACTTCCAGCATGCTGCCCCGCGTGATGCGGGTGATCAGCGCCACGAACACCGTTGCCAGCGTGATGGTGGGCAGCGCCATGTGGTACAGAAACGTCCCGAACCCCGACGCCAGCCCCGCGTAGCCCTGCACCGGAAACCAGTTCAGCTTCACCGAGAACGCCAGGATCAGCAGATAGCCCACCACGAACGCCGGCACCGAAAACGCCAGCACCGTGACCGCCAACGTCACGCGGTCGAACAGCCCCTTGTGCCACCACGCCGAAAACACGCCCAGCGGAATCGCGGCAAAGATGGTGAGCAGGATCGCGCAGATGGCCAGCGCCATCGTCGGCCCCAGCCGCTGGCCGATCAGCGTGGTCACCGGGTCCTTCGAAATGATCGAGGAGCCCAGGTCGCCTTGGAGCAGCGCGCTCATCGCCAGGGCGTATTGCGTGGGCAGCGGGCGGTCCAGGCCCATCTCGGCGCGGACCTGCGCCACGGCTTCCTCGCTGGCCATGTCGCCGGCGATGACGCGGGCGGGGTCGCCCGGCGCCAGCCGCAACAGCAGGAACACCACGGTAGCCACCACCAGCATCACGGGGATGGCGGCCAGCACGCGTTTGAAGATCAGATTGAGCATGATGGAGATCCCTTCCCGCTACTTGGGCGAGGTCCAGAAGAGCGGAATCGGCGCGTCAACCATATCCGCGAACTTGGCGTTGTAGCCCTTGAACTTGGAGTACCCGCCCAGCGGCACATACATCACCTGTTCATAGTTGCGGCGCTGGATGGCCTGGGCCAGTTCGCGGCGTTCGTCCTCGGTGCGCGCGGCGGCGAAGCGGCTGCGCAGCTCGTCCATGACGGCGTCGTGCGTCCAGCCGGGGTACGTGGAATCCGCGCGCCCGTCCAGGTTGGGATTGCCCACCGCCGAGATCAGATCCAGGCTGGACATGTTGGACTGGAAGATGCTCCAGCCGCCCTGATCCACGCCCTCTTTCTTGCTGCGGCGGCTGAGCAGCGTGGCCCAGTCCATCGACTGGATCTCGACGTTCATACCGATGCTGCGCAGCGCCTGCGCCGTGACGGGCGCGATGTTGGCGAAGATGGGCAGGTCGGTCGGATGCAGCACCACGACCTTTTCGCCGGCGTAGCCGCTTTCCTTCAGCAGCTTGCGGGCGTTTGCCAGGTCCGGCGGGTTGATCTGCGTGGCGCCTTCTTCGGACGCGTAGGGCGACACGCAGGTCAGCACCGCCCCGCACACCTGGTAGACGTCCGGATCGCCGATCTGCGCGTCCAGGTAGTCCGCTTCATACAGGGCGGCCAGCGCCGCGCGGCGCACCTTCACGTTATTGAACGGCGCCTGCAGCCAGTTCATCCGCAAGGTGAACATGTTGGAGTTCTTGCCGTAGGACTTGAGCGCGATGCCCTTGGCGTCCTTCAACTGCGGCATCAGGTCGGGCGGCACGTCCTCCAGGAAGTCGATCTCGCCGTTGCGCAGCGCGTTCACCGCGGTCTGGCTGTCGGGGATGTTCAGGAGTTCCAGCCGGTCCACCGTGACGACCTTGCCGCCCGCGAACGCACTGGCCGGCTCTTTGCGCGGCACGTAGCCGTCGAACTTTATATAGGTGGCTTTCACGCCGGCCTGGAAATCAGCCTGCACGAACTTGTAGGGGCCCGATCCGATCGTCTCGCTGATCGCCTGCGAGGCCGGCGCGGAGGCGATGCGCTTGGGCATGATGAACGGCACCGGCGAGCTTTCCTTGGCCAGCGATTCCAGCACCAGTCCGTAGGGCGCCTTGAGCTTGAGCGTGAAGGTGTCGGCGCCCGTCGCGGCGAGTTCGGCGGTGGCGTTCTTCAGGCGGTTGCCGATCGTCGCGTCGCCCGCCTGCCAGCGCTGCAGGGACGCGACCACGTCTTCAGCCGTGACCGGCGCGCCGTCATGGAACACCAGTCCGGGGCGCAATTTGAAGACATAGTTCATGCCGTCTTCGGACACCGTCCACGACTCCACCATCTGCGGCTGCGGACGGCCTGACGCGTCCATCGAGAACAACGTGTCGTAGACCAGATAGCCGTGGTTGCGGGTGACGTAGGCCGACGTGAGGATCGGGTCCAGCACGCGCAGCGGCGCGTGCATCACGAACCTGGCGGTGGTCTCGGCCTGGCTGGCGGCGGGCACGGCGGCCAGCGGCGCGGCTGCGGCCAGGAACAGTGCTGCGGAAAACAGAAAGGATCGCTTCATTACTTCCCCTTTATGGTTTGGTCCGGCGCCGGCGGCGTGCCGGCGGGCCTTGATGCGGATCAGGGCAGCAGGATCTGCCGCCCCGTCCAGGGCGCGGCGCGTTCCAGCTCGGCCGCCAGGCGCAGGATCTGGTCCTCGCGTCCGAAGTGCCCGATGAGCTGGCTGGCCACCGGCACCCCTGATTCCGTCCAGTCCAGCGGCAGGCTGGCCGCCGGCTGGCCCGAGGCGTTGATCACCGCCAGGAAGGTCGCATAGCGCGACACCTTTTCGCGGAACGCCCAGAACTCGCCTTCCAGCGCCAGGTCGCCCAGCTTGGCAGGCAGTTGCGCCAGCGTGGGCGTCAGCACCAGATCGACGTCCGTCATGGCCGACTCGATGGCGCGGCCGATCGCATGGAAGCGGTTGATCGAATCCACGTATTGCGTGGCGGTCAGTTCGCGGCCCACCGACAGGCCGTCGCGGATGACCGGCTCCAGGTCGTCGTCGCGCAGCTCGCGGCCGCGGATTGCCAGGCGCGCCTGCACGGCCAGCACGATGTTCGTGGCCAGCACGGTGCCGTGGGCGCGGACGAATCCCGAATAGTCCAGGTCCGGCAACGGCGCGTCGACGACCTCGTGTCCCAGTTCCCGGCACAGGCGGGCCGTGCGCTCCACGGCGGCCAGGCATTCCGGCGCGACGGGGATGCCGTTCCAGGCCTGGCGCCACACGGCGATGCGCAGGGGCTCGCGGCGTTGCTCGCGCACCGAATCCAGATACGAGCCCGGCGCGGGCGGCGCGGCGTAGGGCGAACCCGGCGCATAGCCGCTGATCCCGTCCATCGCCGCCGCGGTATCGCGCACGCTGCGCGTCAGCACGCCTTCGCAGGCCATGCCGCCCCATCCTTCGCCGCGCGCCGGACCCATCGGCACGCGGCCACGGCTGGGCTTTAAGCCAAACACGCCGCAGCAGGCAGCCGGGATGCGGATCGACCCGCCGCCATCGCTGCCGTGTGCCACCGGCACGATGCCTGCCGCCACTGCAACCGCGGCGCCGCCGCTCGAACCGCCGACCGACCGGTCCAGCGCCCGCGGGTTCAGCGTGGCGCCGCCGTTGCGGCGCGCCTCGGTGGACGGTCCCATGCACAGCTCCGATACCGTGGTCCGTGCGAATGGGATCAGTCCCGACGCTTCGAAGCGCTGGGCCAACGTCGCGTCGAACGCGTATTCCGTGTCGTCGAACAGCGCCGAACCCAGGCTGGACGGAAAGCGCACGCTCGGCAGACCCGAATCCTTGAGCAGAAACGGGATGCCGCGGAACAGGCCGCGCTCGGTCCAGCCGCCGGCCAATTTACGGCCCGTTTCAGGCTGCACGTAGGTCAGCGCGTTCAATGGCGCGCCGCGTTCTTCAGCCAACTGCAATGCGCATTCCATCAGCTCGGCCGGCGTCACCTGTCCGCGCGCCAGCAGCCCCGCCAACGCCAATCCGTCCTGCCCTTCGTACTCGTCTGTCCGCATGACTTCCCTGCAACCTTGATGCGCCTGGGTGGCCGGCGCGATAGCCCGCATCCGATTCGATGCCCTGCTTTTGCCGCCTACTTTTTAGGTATTGTTTAGCAATACCGATGTAGTTCATAAAAATATTCTAAGCGAGCAACTTCGGGGCACGCAACGCGCGATGCATCAGGGATTTCCCGCGATGGCGGGCTTGTCGAGACGTTGGCGCGATGTGCCGCGGACATCGGTATTGCCGATCGCAGCGCCGCCCCCAATAATTTCCGCACGCTCGAATTCCCCTCCTCTCATCGGCAAGGAAATACGCTCATGCACATCCTGGTTGCTGGCTTCCAGCACGAGACCAACACCTTCGCGCCCTCCAAGGCGGGCTACGACAACTTCGTGCGCGGCGAAGGATTTCCCGCGATGGTGCGGGGCGCGGACATGCTGGCGCTGCGCGAGGTCAACATTCCGGCCGGCGGCTTTATCAACGAGGTGGCCGCGGAAGGCCACACCGTGCAGACCGTGATCTGGGCAGGCGCCAGCCCGTCTGCCCATGTGACGCGCGACGCTTACGAACGCATCGCCGGCGAGATCCTGGACGCGGTGCGGGCGGGCGGCTTTGACGCCATCTATCTGGACCTGCACGGCGCCATGGTTACGGAACATCTGGACGATGGCGAAGGCGAACTGCTTGCCCGCGTGCGCGAGATCGTGGGATCGGACGTGCCGGTGGTCGCCAGCCTGGATCTGCACGCGAATGTCACCGCGCAGATGCTGCAAAGCGCCGACGGCCTGGTGGCGTTTCGCACGTATCCGCACGTGGACATGGCCGACACCGGCGTGCTGGCCGCGCGGCTGCTCATGGCGCGCATGCAGGCCGGCGGCAAATGGACCCGCAGCGAACGCCGCCTGCCCTTCCTGATTCCCATCAACGGCATGTGCACGATGCTCGAACCCTCGCAGGGCGTGTATGCCTTACTGGGTGAACTGGAACAGACGCCCGGCGTCGCCTCCGTCTCCTTCGCGCCGGGCTTTCCCGCCGCGGATTTCCCGGAGTGCGGGCCGGTAGTGTGGGCCTACGGCACGGACGCCGCCGCGGTCGAGCAGGTCACGGAATCGCTGTATGCGCGCGTGCTGGCGCTGGAACCCGAGTGGTCGCCGGACTTTCTGGAACCGGCCGAGGCGGTGCGCCGCGCGCAGGCCCTGGCCGCGGAAGCGACGCGGCCCATCGTCATTGCGGACACGCAGGACAACCCCGGCGCGGGCGGTGACGCCAACACCACCGGCATGCTGCGCGCGCTGGTGGAAGCGGACGCGCAGAACGCGGCACTGGGCTTGCTGTACGACCCCGACGTGGTGCGTCAGGCAACAGCGGCAGGCGTCGGCGCGACCGTCGCGCTCAAGCTGGGCGGTCAGTCCGGCGTCACGGGCGACGCGGCCTTTGAAGGCGAATTCGTGGTCGAGGCGCTATCGGACGGCAAGCTGCGCTTTGACGGACCGATGATGAACGGCATGGACGTCGACCTGGGCGGGACGGCCACGCTGCGGATCGGCGGCGTGCGGGTGGTGGTCAGCGCCGGCAAGGCGCAGATGCTGGACCGCAATCTGTTCCGCGTCGGCGGCGTGCAGCCCGAGGAAATGGGGATATTGGTGGTGAAAAGCTCGGTGCATTTCCGGGCCGACTTCCAACCCATCGCGCACGAGGTGCTGGTGGCCAAGGCGCCCGGCCCGATGCAGGCCGATCCCGCGGATCTGCCATGGACGCGTCTGGCGCCCGGGATGCGGGTGCGGCCGCAGGGGCGGCCGTTTGCGGCAGCGTGAAAACGACATGGCCGGCGCAAAGGCGCCGGCCATGTTGACTAAGGCGGCCATCGTGGCCGCTATCAATCGGTATTACTTCAGCTTGCCCTGCGGGCTGACGAAGTCTTCCAGCGTCAGTCCCTTTTCCTTCAGGATCGCCTCCAGCAGCGGTTGCAGCTTGCCCAGGCTTTCCTGAACGGTCTCGCGCACGGTGTCGACGATGACCTGCGTGCTGCGCTCGATCTCGATGTTGACCGCGTCGCCCACCTGCTTGTCCTCGAAGACCGTCATGCGGCGCGTCTCGGGAATCAGCCAGACCTCGAACCAGCCTTCGGCGCGGTTCACTTCCGACACGGTCAGGCTGGCGCCGTTGATGGCGATATAGCCCTTGGCGAACACGTATTTGCGGAAGGCCTCGGGAATGCTGAAGCGCATCAGGCGATTGGTGTCCGAGGACTTCACCATCAGCACCTGCGACGTGAAGTCCACGTGACCCGACAACGGATGGCCGCCGATCTCGGCGCCGTCCTTGGCCGCGCGCTCTACATTCGCGCTGTCGCCCTCGCCATAACTGCCCAGCGTGGTGATCGCCAGGCTTTGCAGCATGACGTCGAACGTGGCTTGGTTTTCGGACAGGATTTCCGTGACGGTCAGGCAGACGCCGTCCGTCGACACGCTGGCGCCGATGGCCAGGTCAGTGCAGAAACCAGGGGGGAAATCCAGCGTGAAGGTGCGCAGGCCTTCGCGATCCGCGATCTTTGCGATCTTCGCGGTGCCTTGAACAATACCGGTGAACATACGGATCCTGAATGCGGGGCGGCAGGCCCCGGAAGCAAAACATCAACGTTAACCGATATTTTGTCCGGGTCCTTGCTGGGGGCCGCTGCCCGGGCCATTGCCCGGGTCATTGCGCGAACGCGCCGCCCGCCGCGCCGGGATCAGTGGCGGATCGCGATGGTCTTCAGGCTGGTGAAGCCGTACAGCGCCTCAAAGCCCTTCTCGCGGCCGTAGCCCGACTGGCGCGAACCGCCGAACGGCAGTTCCACGCCGCCGCCCGCGCCGTAGTTGTTGACGAACACCTGGCCGGCGCGCAGCTTGCGCGCGAGGCGCATCTGGCGGCCGCCGTCGCGCGTCCACACGCCCGCCACCAGCCCATACAGCGTGCCGTTGGCGATTTCCAGGGCTTCTTCCTCGGTGTCGAACACCATGGCGGCCAGCACCGGCCCGAAGACTTCTTCCTGCGCCAGGCGGCTGTCGGGCGGCACATCGCGGAACAGGACGGGCGTCTGATAGAAGCCGGCCTCGGGCGTGCCGTCCTTCAGCTTGCCGCGCGCGGCGACCTTCATGCCTTGCGCCTCGGCCTCGGCCAGGAAGCCGCGCACGCGGTCCTGCTGGCGCGCGTTGATCAGCGGACCGACATCCAGGTCCGCCGCCGCCGGTCCGGTCACCGTCGCGGAAAACGCGTCCGACAGGCGCTTGAGCACGGTTTCGTACACGCCGCGCTGGATCAGCACGCGGCTGCCGGCCGAGCACGTCTGGCCGGCGTTCTGGATGATGGCGCCCAGCAGCACCGGCATCGCGGCGTCCAGGTCGGCGTCGTCGAACACGATCTGCGGCGACTTGCCGCCCAGTTCCAGCGTGACGGGCACGTGGTTCTCGGCAGCGGCGTGCGCGACCATCTTGCCGGTCTGCGGCGAGCCCGTGAACGAGATGTGGTCGATGCCCGGATGCGCGGACAGCGCAGCGCCGGCCTCATGGCCGTAGCCCGTGACGATGTTCAGCGCGCCGGCGGGCAGGCCGACTTCGGCGGCGATCTCGGCCAGCTTCAGGAGCGACAGGCAGGCGTCTTCGGCGGGCTTGACCACGCACGCGTTGCCCGCCGCCAGCGCCGCGCCGACGCTGCGGCCGAAGATCTGCAGGGGGTAGTTCCACGGCACGATGTGGCCGGTGACGCCATGCGGCTCGCGCACCGTCAGCACGGTAAAGCCCGGGGTGTAGGGAATGGTCTCGCCATGCAGCTTGTCGACCGCGCCGGCATAGAACTCGAAATAGCGCGCCACGGCGGCGGCATCGGCGCGCGCCTGCTTGATGGGCTTGCCCGTGTCGGCCGATTCCAGCTGCGCCAGTTCCTCCTGGCGGTCCAGCAGCGCAAAGGCAATCTTCATCAGCAGGCGGCTGCGGACGGCGGGCGCCATCTGGCCCCACTCGCCTTCGAACGCCTGGCGCGCGGCCTGCACGGCACGGTCCACGTCGGCCTCGTTCGAGCGGGCCAGTTCCTCGAAAGGCTTGCCATCGGACGGGTTCAGGACGGGAATGGTTTCACCGGTGGCCGCGGCCACCCATTGGTTGGCGATAAAGTTCTTCTGAGTCACGATGTGCGGAGTAAAGTAGCGGCCGAACGGCCGGTTGGGGGAAGCTGCATGTCTCGGTGCGCTTGCCGGCAGCTGGGCCGGCCGCGCCGCCGGCGCGTCGTGCGCGCGGGCGTTGTGGTTTGAATGGCAAGGTACGGGAGGCCTCCGCAACTTGTCAATTGAAATGACAGCTTTAATCCCAACCTTCAGGATATTTTTCTGGATGATCGGGTTATCCCTAATATTTCAGGGGCTTAGCGGCCCGCCGGTTAGTCATGCCGCATGACAACCTGTCCCTACTTGAAGGAGCGCCCGATGAGCAACGTACGTGACCCGCAGCTTGAATCGCTGCTGGCCGCGGCCACCCGCCCCCGTCCCGAACTGGACGTGCTGGCCGAGGTGGCGTCAGGCCTGGGCTATGTCCGCGCCGAGCGCTTTGCCGAGCGCGTCTACGAAAGCCTGTTCTACGCGATCGCCACCGGCAAGATCGCCCCCGGCAACAAGCTGCCGACCGAATTGGAACTGGCCGCGCTCTTTGAAGTGTCGCGGCCCGTCGTGCGCCAGGCGCTGGACCGGCTGCGTGAAGACCAGCTTGTGGACTCGATCCGCGGTTCGGGCTCCTACGTGAAGTCCAAACCGGACCTGATGGGCGGCATGCCCGCCGTGGACCCCGCGCGCCGCGTGGGCCACATCCTGGAAGGCCTGGAACTGCGCATGGTGATCGAGCCCGAATGCGCGCACCTGGCCGCACTGCGCCGCACACCCGAAGACCTGCAGGAAATGGACCGCATGTTGACCGGCTACGAAGAGGCCGACGCGTCCGGCGCCATCGCGCACCATCACGACTATGGCTTTCACCGCGCCATTGCCACGGCCACGGGCAACCAGCGCTTCGTGCAGGTGCTCAAGTCCCTGGAATACGACGTGAGCCACGCCGTGAACGTCATGCGCCATCTGGTCCACAGCGAACCCTGGAAGCGCACGCGCGCCGCCATCGACGAACACCGCCACATCTACAAACTGATCCGCGATCAGGATGCCGAGGGCGCGCGCAACGTCATGCGCGCCCATATCGAAAAAGCCCGCAGCCGCATGCTCAATAGCGGCTCGGAACATTGAGCAGGAAGCCGTACCCCATGTCATCGCAACGCCCGCAACTGAACCTGAACCAGCAACTCGTCATCGTCACCGGCGCCAGCCGCGGCCTGGGCGCCGCCATCGCGCAGGCCTTCCTGCGTGAAGGCGCCAAAGTCGTCATCAACTATCTGAACAGCGCAGAGCGCGCCGAGGCTCTGGCGGCTTCCGCCCCGGACCGCGCCCTGGCCGTGCAGGCCGACGTGCGCGACCCCGCCGCCGTCGCCGCCCTGGTCGCCCGCGCCAGCCAGCACTTTGGCCAGCCGGTCAGCACCATCGTCAACAACGCCCTGCCCGCTTTCCAGTTCAATGGCGACGCCCGCCCCCACGCCGACACGCTGGACTGGGCGCAGATGAACGCCCAGATCGAAGGCAGCGTGCGCGCGGCGCTCAACACCACGCAGGCCGCCCTGCCCGGCATGCGCGCCGCGGGCGGCGGCCGCATCATCAACGTCGGCACCAACCTGGTCCAGAACCCGGTCGTGCCGTACCACGACTACACCGCTGCCAAGGCCGCACTGCTCGCCTTCACCCGCACCCTGTCCCACGAACTGGGCGCGGACGGCATCACCGTCAACATGGTGTCCGGCGGCCTGCTGCGCACCACCGACGCCTCGGCCGCCACCCCCGACGCCGTCTTCGACATGATCGCCGCCGGCACCCCGCTGCGCGAAGTCACCACGCCAGAGCAATTTGCGGATGCCGTGCTGTTCTTCGCCAGCCCCTGGTCGCGTGCGGTGACCGGGCAGAACCTGATTGTCGACGGCGGACTGGTGAAGGGTTGATCGCCGCATCCGGGAAGCCCCCCGGATGACGCTGATGCGTCGTGTGTTACGGTGGACCGGCAAATCCACCGCAACCCAGGAGGCAAGATGAAGACACAGATCAGTTATCGAAAGCTCGACGGCAGCGACGGCGTGGCGCTGGTCAATGGCGGGATTTCCGACAGCCAGCAGGCGAAGCAGGAACTGGCGAATTGGCTGGACCTGCCGGCGGCGGACGCGGCGGGCGGAAATCCGGACGATGTCGACGGCCGGCTGCGGCGCGGCGGAATCGAGCCGGGATCGGTTGAGTTCAATCACATCAGCGAATAGCAAAAGCCAAAACCCCGATTCGCAGGAAACGGGGTTTTTTCTTGTGGGTGTCAGACACCCAATATGCGCAGGCCGGGCAAAAAAACACGTCATGGCGGCGCGGTATCATTCCGCATCTGCATGGGGCGGCCTCGCCCCCCCGAATTGCTCTCGTTTCAACGACACCATCGAAGCCGGATTTGAAGCCATCGGCCCGTCACGCCGACGCGATGCCCCGAGAGCCGCGTAAACAAACATCTGAACAAAACATGAAACTCGCAACTTGGAACGTCAACTCCCTGAATGTGCGCCTGCAACAGGTCCTCGACTGGCTCGCCGCCAATCCCGTCGACGTGCTGTGCATCCAGGAGCTCAAGCTCACCGACGACAAGTTCCCCGAGGCAGCCTTCAAGGAAGCCGGCTACCACGCTGTGTGGGCCGGCCAGAAAACCTATAACGGCGTCGCCATCATTTCCCGCGTGCCCGGCACGACGATGGTGCGCAACATCCCCGGCTACGAAGACCCGCAGCAGCGCGTCCTGGCCCTGACCTTCCCCAGCCCCGAAGGCGACGTGCGCGTCGTGTGCGCCTATTGCCCCAATGGCCAGTCGGTCGGGTCCGACAAGTACGCGTACAAGCTGGAATGGTTTGAAGCCATGCGCAAATGGCTGGCTGAAGAGATCAAGCAATTCCCCCGCCTGGCCGTGCTGGGCGACTACAACGTCGCGCCCGCCGACGAAGACGTGCACAACCCCGAAAAGTGGGAAGGCCAGGTCCTGGTGTCCGAACCGGAACGCCAGGCCTTGCGCTCGCTGATCGACGTGGGCCTGACCGACTCGTTCCGCCTGTTCGAGCAGCCGGAAAAGTCGTTCACGTGGTGGGACTACCGCCAATTCGCGTTCCGCCGCAACGCCGGCCTGCGCATCGACCACGTGCTGCTGTCCGCCCCCCTGGTCAAGCGCTGCACCGCCTGCGTGATCGACAAGGAACCCCGCCGCAACGAGCAACCGTCGGACCACGCGCCGGTCATCGCCACGCTCGCATTTGTCTGAAAAATATCGGCGCCGGCGCGTGTTGCGCAGCCGGGGGGAATTCCTGTATATTTCTGGTCTTGCTTGATTTGGGGCGGTAGCTCAGCTGGGAGAGCGTCGCGTTCGCAATGCGAAGGTCGGGAGTTCGATCCTCCTCCGCTCCACCAAATTCCAGACGGAAAAGCCTTGGGACACTTTTGTGTGCCAAGGCTTTTTTGTTTCTGCAGGCTGGATGTCTACGGCCCGTAGGTGGAACCTACAGCCCGCCTATGGAACGGCAATATTTGTACGGCAAGCGCGACGGCGCTAGGCCGTTTCACCGGCAAGGCTTCAACGTGTGCAGATCCAGCAGCGTGAACCGCCCCCCGTCCTGCCAACCTCCCGTGTCGATGTAATACACATTGCCCAACTGCGCCGGCTTGCGCAGCGTCATGTGCCCGTGGACCACCGCACGGACGTTTCGGACAGGTTTGGCATATTGCATTCGATAGCGGTCGATGGACCACAGGCACGCGTCTTCATCGTCCAGACTGAAGCCGGCGCCATGAATGGCTTGCCAATCGTCATAGGGAAAGTCGGCATGCACCAGACCGACGACACCGCCCGGCGTTTCCACCTCGATGGCCAACGGCAAGGCATTCAGGCATGTAGCGATGCGGACCTGGGTGTCGCCATCGCAGGCGTCCAGCCATTCGCCGCCATGGAGGCGATGATCCACGTCGGGAATGGGGTTGTTCATGGCGCGCCGCCACGTCATGAGGTCGTGATTCCCGCAGATCGCGTGAAACCAGGGGCGCTCCAGCCAAGCCAGCACCTCGTGCGGACTCTGGCCCGCGATCGACGAGATCGCCGACGGCGAACAAGCGGTCATGCTCGGGGGAAAACCGGGCTGCGGCAAGCGCGGCTTCAAGCCGGCCGAAATGGCCGTGTATGTCGCCAACGGCGAGATCGCGGCCTTTGGTGTTTAGACCAAAGCGCTCTACACGCAGATTTCCGGACCTTTGAGCTGCTTCCACCCGACGTCCCCCGAATCATCCTTATAAGTTGAGGGCTGTCCGAAATTTGTAGGCAAATTTCGGACAATATGCGAGTTTACGCGGCTCTGCCTGCCCCCCCCCCTCAAACCGTCTCCTTATCCAACCGCCGCACCGCCGCGCTCAGCGTCGAGAAATCAAACTCCTCCCGTCCGCGCATCACCAGCCGGATCAGCACCGTCGTCACCACCGGCACAAACGCCGCCAGCAGGAACGATTCCAGCAGGAAAGTCGGCTTGTCCCCCGGCGCGGGGAAGAAGAACAGGCCGGCGATCAGCCCCGTGATGGTGGCCGCGGTCGCCGTGAATCCATCGTGCTTGCGGCTGAAAAGCCCGTAAAACACCGGGAAGGCGGCGGCCGAGCACAGCAGGTCGGCCAGCAGGAACAGGTACAGCACGCTGTAGCCTTGCGACGCCACGATCATCACGGGGATCGCCATCAGTAGCACCAGCCACCGCGCCAGGCGTTTCATGGTGGCGCCGCCGGCGTTGGGCATCAGGCGGCGCAGGTCGACCGCGATGATGCTGGACACCGCGCTGATGGCGGTGTCGGCGGTGCTCATGACCAGGGACAGGCCCAGCGGAATCAGGGCGATGACGAACCACGCCGGGGCGTGCGGCATGATGACGCTGAACAGTGCGATCGAGCTGTCGCCTTCGGGCGCCAAACCGACGAACGCCAGGCCGAAAAGGCCCATCAAAAAGATGAACGGCGCCACCAGCACGCCGCCCAGCAGAAAGCCGTTGCGCATCGTGCGGGTGTCGCGGGCGGCGTAGATGCGTTGCCAATTGCCCTGGTGGAAGATGCCGGTCAGCAAAATGGCGACAAAGAAGGTCAGCCCCGCCTTCACGCCCACCGGGTCGGTCAGGTCCAGCAGTTGCGGCGCCTTGGCCTGGAGGGCTTCGATGGTGGGCAATGCGCCACCGGCCGCCTGCCAGCCGACGACGCACAGCACGACCAGCAGCGGCACGATGATCATCATCTGCACCTGATCGGTGAAGATGGACGAGCGCAGGCCGCCGTAGGTGGTGTAGAGCAAGGTCGTCCCCATCACGATGGCGGCGGTGGCCCACAGCGGCACGGGCGCCAGCATCGCGACCAGCTTGGCAATGGCGGTAACCTCGGCCGACAGCGCGATGAACAGGTAGAACAGCATGATGAAAAGCGCCAGGCCGTACATGGGCCGGCCGTAGCGCGCCATCAGGAATTCGGTCAGCGTGTGACCGTGCGGGATCAGTTCGCGCATGCGCCGGCCCAGCGGAATCATGACCAGGCGCGGCGACATCGACCCGAGCGCGTAGCCGATCACGGCGGCCAGCCCGCCCCAGGTTGCGGCCTGCGCCGGCGAAAAGAGAATCCATGCGCCCAGCGTGGACGCCATCAGCGTCAGGATCGTGCCAAACGACCCCTGGCTGTTGCGCGCGACGATGTAGTCTTCCAGGGTGCCGCGCTTGCGCCGGGTGTACAGCACGCTGGCCACGGCGAAGCCGCCCGAGAACAGCAGCAGCCATACCAGGGCAGTGGTTTGGGTCAACATGAAGGTCGGTCCTCCCGCGGGCGGCCTGAGGCCGGACGCGTAACGCGGCGGCCCGCCGTCAGGGAGGCCGCAAGATGAATGGAATCAGGGAGGGCGCGCGAGAGACTTGCGGAGTCCTTCCCTTCGCCGGCATTACCCGGATCAGGTTCAAAGGGTTACCGCATAGACGCGGAATCTCAGCCCATACAGGGCTCCCCCAGGAATTGCCGCAAGGTTAGGAGAGCGGCGCGGCGATGTCAACGCGCGGCGTGAGAAACGTTGCGCCGGGTATGCCGGGCAGGCGCCGCGGCCGCGCAAGCCCCGCCGACCGCAACGGCGCCCGCCCGCCGTTTTATGCTAAGTTCGCCCGCTTGCGGCACCCGCGGGCGTGCCGGACGCGGCAATCAATGACGCAATCAATGACGCAATTGATGACGCAACTGATGAAGCAACTGATGAAGCAATCGACGAGCTGATCGCCATGATGCACCTGAACCTGTTCATTTTCGGCTGCGGCCACCATCGCGCGGCCTGGCGCCACCCGGACTCGGCGGCCGAGCGGCTGGGCGACATCAGCTACTACGAAAGCCTGGCCCGCACGGCCGAGCGCGGCAAGCTCGACGCCATTTTCTTTGCCGACGGCCAGTCGATGGACAACATCGGCGACGGGCCGCGCTGGTATCTCGAACCGCTCACCACGATGGCCGCGATCGCCCGCGCCACCACCCGCATCGGCCTGATCAGCACGGTGTCCAGCACGTTCTTCACGCCCTTTCATGCGGCGCGCATGGTGGCCTCGCTGGATCACATTTCGGGCGGTCGCATGGGCTGGAACGTGGTGACCTCGATGTTCGACGCCGAGGCGCGCAATCACGGTTACGAAGCCATGCCCGGCCACGACTGGCGCTACGCGCGCGCCGAGGAATTTGTCGACGTTGCGCTGAGGCTGTTCGACTCGTGGGACGACGACGCGCTGGTCATCGACCGCAACGGCCACTTCGGCGTGCCGGACCGCCTGCACAAGATAGATCACCACGGCGAACACTTTCTGGTGGACGGCCCGCTTACCGTGCCGCGACCGCCGCAGGGGCATCCGGTGCTGTTCCAGGCGGGCGCCTCGGATCAGGGCCGCGATCTGGCGGCGCGCCGCGCGGAAGCCATCTATGCCGTGGCTTACGACTTGCCCGCCGCGCAGTCCTATTACCGCGACATCAAGCAACGTGTCCGGGCAGCTGGCCGCGACGCGTTCGTGCCCATCATGCCGGGCCTCGTGACCTATGTCGGCTCGACCGAAGCCGAGGCCCGCGCCAAGCGGCGCGAATTGGACGAACTCCTGCCCGCGGACGCCTCATTGCGCCAACTTGGGACGTTCGTCCTGCAGGATTGTTCGGGCTGGGAACTGGACGCGCCCGTGCCGCCCCTGCCCCCGCTGTCCGAGTTCACCGGCCCCAAAGGCCGTTACGGCACCATCCTGCGCATCATCGAAACCGAGCAGCCCACCGTGCGCCAGTTGCTTGGCCGGCTGGCCGCGGGCGGCGGGCACTGCACGATGGTGGGCACGCCGGAGCAGATCGCGGACCGGATGGAACATTGGTTCAGGAACGAAGGCGCCGACGGCTTCAACCTGATGCCCCCGTCACTGCCGGGCGGCATCGACGACTTTGTGGAGCAGGTGGTGCCGGTGCTGCAACAGCGCGGACTGTTCCGTAAGGACTACGAACACGCCACGCTGCGCGGGCATCTGGGCCTAAAACGACCGGGCCGCTGAGAGGGCAGACGCCGGACCGAAACGCGTGGCGATCAGCTTGTCTGGGTCAATGGTCCGCGTTCGGTTTCGGGGACACGCCGCCGGGCAGCCGGCTGCGGCCGGCGCGCGCGGGTGGCGATCCAGTCGTAAAGGCGAACGCCTGGCTCGCGCATCAAGGCGGTGACTACGCCGCTGACCACCAGCCCCAACACGATCAAGGGTAGCCAGGCCATCATGACGCACGCTTGCAGATTGCGGCGGCCGTTCCGCAAGAGCTTGATCGGCACTTCGGCGCGCCAACCGCGATGGATTCGCGGGCTACCGCGCACTGCCTGATCTTGTCTTCAATGATGTTGCACATACAAAAACTGCCGTCGCGGGCAAGCATGACTGCCCACGGCGAAAAATCAAAAATGTAATGTAGCGTAGATTATGTTTCTACAAGCTTCACGAAACGGGGTGAAATCAAAATCCGCGTGACTTTATGGACTGCCCGGCGCAGCGCAGGCATGCACGGACGGACCGCCTGACGCTATGCCCGCTACACGTTGGGAAACTTCTCCACGATCTCCAACACGCCGTTGATGACGAACTGCACGCCCATGCAGACCAGCAGGAATCCCATCACGCGTGAGATCGCCTCGACACCGCTCTTGCCGATGACGGCGACGATGCGGCCCGCGAAATGCAGGCAGACCCAGAACAAGAGCCCCAGCAGCGCAAACACGATGACCGGGGCCACGCCCACCACCCAGCGCGCATAGTCCGGTGCAATGGCCGAATCGACCGACGATGCGCCGCTGATGATCATGGCGATCGTGCCGGGTCCCGCCGTGCCGGGCAGGGCGAGGGGCACGAATGCGATGTTGGGGCTCTGGCGCTCCTGCGCGTCGGCCGCGGCCTCGGCTTCCAGGGCGCGCGGCTGGTCCGACGGAAACAGCATGCTGAAGCCGATGCTGACCACGATCAGTCCGCCCGCAATGCGCAGGCCGGGGATGGAAATGCCGAAGGTGTGCATCAGCAGCGCGCCGGCGTAGTAGGTCACCAGCATGATCCCGACCACGTAGAACGCCGCCTGGGTCACCTGCTTCTGCCGTTCCTTGAACGGTATCTGCTGGCCAAGCGACAGCAGCAGCGTCATGGACGTCAGCGGATTGGCCAGCGGCAGCATCAGCGCCAGACCCAGGCTGACGAGCTTGCCCAGTTGAATCAGTTCATCAATCATGTCCGCTCGCTAGAGTGTGCGCGCCGTCTACTCTACCTCACGCGGCCCAGCAACTCGGTCCACGGGCCGCGGCTGACCAGCGCGACCCAGAACGCGGCTCACCGTGACCACGCCGCGGCCATCGCCATGAGCATCGGCGCGGCTAATCATCAGCATCCATTAAACTGATGCAATTCCCGCAGCGGGCCGTGCTGCCTAGCATACAAGCGCCCGTTGCCTGCGGCTCTGCCGCGGCGCATTGCCATTGCCACCCGGAGTTTCCTCTTGACCGACCTCTTTCAATTCAGCCGCGGCACCGCCCCGCTGCTGATCTCCATTCCCCACCTCGGCAGCCAGATTCCCGACGCGCAGCGTCCGCACATGACGGACGTCGCCCTGCAATCCGGCGACACCGACTGGCATCTGGACACCCTGTATCAGTTCGCCCAGGCGTTGGGCGCGTCCGTGCTGGGCGCGCGCTATTCCCGTTACGTGGTCGACCTGAACCGCCCGCCCAACGACGAAAGCCTGTATCCCGGGCAGACCAAGACCGGCCTGTGCCCCACCCAGGCCTTTCGCGGCGATGCGCTTTACCAGAACGATGCTGTGCTGACCGACGCGGAACGCGCCCAGCGCCTGGAGGCGTACTGGAAGCCGTATCACGCCAAGCTGCAAGAAGAGATTGACCGCATCAAGGCCGAGCACGGCACGGTGCTGCTGTGGGAAGCGCACTCGATCGCCAGCGTGCTGCCGCGCCTTTTCGAGGGCAAGCTGCCCGACCTGAACATCGGCACGTCCGACGGCGCCTCCTGCGCGCCCGACATCCTGGCCGCCGTGCAAGAGCAGTTGAACGGCTGCAAGGATTACACCTGGGCCGTCAATGGCCGTTTCAAGGGCGGCTACATCACGCGCCACTACGGTTCGCCGGCTGACAACGTGCACGCCATCCAGCTCGAGATGTGCCAGTCCACCTACATGGACGAAACATACCCGTACGGCTATCGCCCCGATCTGGCCGACAAGGTCATTCCGGTGGTCGAAGGCATGGTGACTGCCGCGCTGCGCCAGACCACCGCGCGCCAGCGCTAAGCTCTGTTGAATCGCCGCCGGACGCCCACGCCATGAACCGCTTTTCGTTCACCAGCACGGAAAACTATCCGGAATGGAGCCTGCTGCTGACGTGGGTGGCGGTGGTGGAAGCGGCGTCGGTCTCGGGCGCGGCGCGGCTGTTGGGTTTTTCGCAGGCGGCCGTGTCGCAGCGGATCAAGCAGCTTGAAGCCGCCATGTCGACCGAACTGCTGGACCGCAGCACCCGCCCTGCCCGGCCCACGCCGGCTGGCGAACTGCTGTTCGAACACGCCGCGCGGCTGCTGGCGCAGGCCGGCGACATGACGGAAAGCGTGCGCAACCTTAGCCGGGCCAAGCGCAACATCGTGCGCTTCGGCTGCGTGGACTCGTTTGCCGGCACGCTGGGACCGACCCTGATCCACGGCCTGTCCGGCGCGTCGCGCCAGATCCGGCTGTGGTCGGGCATCACGCCCGTGCTGGACAAGCAGCTGGAAGACCGGCAGCTCGACCTCGTCGTCACCACCAGCGCATCGGCAGGCAAGCCCACCATCCGCAAGTACAGTCTGTTCAGCGAACCCTACGTGCTGATCGTGCCGCGCTCGATGAGCATGGACAGGATCGACACACTGAAGGAGCTGGGCCAGCGCGCCCAGTTCATCCGCTACAGCGCACGTTCGTTCATCGGCGCCGAGATCGACCGGCTGGTCGAGTCGCACGGCGTGATGATCGAGCGCACCTACGAATTCGACAATACCGATCCGCTGCTCAGCCTGGTCACGGCCGGGCTGGGCTTTGGCATCAGCACGCCGCTGTGCATCTGGCAGTCGCGCCATTTTTTGGACCAGTTGCGCGTGCTGCCGCTGGCGCCCTTCCTGGGCGCGGCGCGGGCCGACGATCCCGCCCTGTCGCGCACGCTGTATCTGGCCGCGCGCCAGCAGGAGGTGGGCAAGCTGCCCGCCGAGGCGCGCGACGTGATCCTGATGGCGATGGAGCGCCTGATCCAGAAGGAACTGGCCCCGGCGCTGGGGCTGCCGCCGGCCACGCTGTGGCGCAGCCTGCGGCGTTGACCTAAAGCCCGCGGCGCCCCGAACGCGGGGTTCGGCAGCGAAGGGCTGCCTGCGGCGTTGGCGCGTTCTGCGGCGCCAACGCCGCTTCCTTCACGGCAGCGAGGACGTCAGCGCCGGCACGGCTTCGAACAGGTCGCCCACCAGCCCGTAATCCGCCACGCCGAAGATCGGCGCGTCGCCGTCCTTGTTGATGGCGACGATGACCTTGGAATCCTTCATGCCCGCCAGATGCTGGATCGCGCCCGAAATCCCGACGGCCACGTACAGGTCCGGCGCGACGATCTTGCCGGTCTGGCCGACCTGCCAGTCGTTCGGCGCATAACCCGCGTCGACGGCCGCGCGCGACGCGCCCAGCGCCGCGCCCAGTTTTTCGGCCAGGGGATCCAGCAGCTTGAAGTTCTCGGCGCTACCCAGGCCGCGTCCGCCCGACACCACGGCGCGCGCGCCGCCCAGGTCGGGGCGTTCTGACACCGCGATCTCGCGGCTGATGAATCGTGACAAGCCCGCCGCCGTCACGGCCTCGACCGCCTCCACCGTGGCGCTGCCGCCGTCGCCAGACACCGGATCAAATGCCGTGGGACGGATCGTGGCCACGACCACCGGATAACCGCTCTTGACCGTCGCGATCGCGTTGCCGGCGTAGATCGGACGCTTGAACGTATCGGGCGCCAGCACTTCGATGACGTCCGACACCTGCGCCACATCGAGCAACGCGGCAATGCGCGGCGCCACGCTCTTGCCCTGCGCCGTCGCGGCCAGGAAGACGTGCGAGTAGCCGGCGGCCGCCGCCACGGCCTGCGCGGCCACGGCTTCCGGCAGGCCATCGGCAAGCTGCGGCGCCTGCGCCAGCAGCACCTTTGCCACCCCGGCGACCCGTGCAGCCGCCTCGGCCACCGGCTGCGCGCCATCGCCCGCGACCAGTACGTGGACCGGCATGTCCAGCCTGCCCGCGGCAGAAATGGCGTTGAGCGTGGCGCCATTCAGCGCCCGATTATCGTGTTCGGCAATAACAAGGACAGTCATCAGATCACCTTGGCTTCGTTCTTCAGTTTGTCGACCAGCGCGGCCACGTCGGCAACCTTGATGCCGGGTGCGCGCGCCGCCGGCTCTTCGACGCGCAGCGTCTGCAGGCGGGACACCGGGTCCACGCCCAGCGCTTCCGGCGTTTCCACATCCAGCGGCTTCTTCTTGGCCTTCATGATGTTGGGCAACGTGACATAGCGCGGCTCGTTCAGGCGCAGGTCTGCCGTCACAATGGCAGGCAGCGTCAGTTCCACCACTTCCAGGCCGCCGTCCACCTCGCGCGTCACGCGCGCCGCGCCGTCGCCGATGGCGATGGCGCTGGCATTGGTGGCCTGCGGCCAGCCCAGCAGGGCCGCCAGCATCTGGCCGGTCTGGCACGCGTCGTCATCGATGGCCTGCTTGCCCAGGATCACCAGCGCGGGCGCTTCCTTGACCACGACGGCGCGCAGCAGCTTGGCGACTTCCAGCGGCTGCAAGGCGGCATCCGTCTGCACCAGCACGCCGCGGTCGGCGCCGATGGCCAGCGCGGTGCGCAACGTCTCCTGCGACTGCGCCGTGCCGCACGACACGGCCACGACTTCAGCCGCCGCGCCCTGCTCTTTCAGGCGCACAGCCGCCTCGACGGCGATTTCATCGAACGGGTTCATCGACATCTTCACGTTGCCGATGTCCACGCCGCTCTGGTCGGCCTTGACGCGCACGTTGACGTTGTAGTCAACCACGCGCTTGACCGCGGCAAGTACCTTCATGGAAACACTCCTGAGTGAAAGGAATCAACGGACGCCCCGGGTTGTGACTGGGACGGCTGTAGTTTGGTCAGTCCGGGAAGCTTTTCTGGACCGTGATGTCCAGGATCACGGTGAAGTCGGTTTGCGTGGCTAGGGCGCCGGGGGTGGCGACGCCCGGCGTATCGACGCCCGGCATTTCCACGCCGCGCGTCATCTCGTATGCCCCCGCCGTCACCCGCACCCGCGTAACCTCGAGTCCGTCCGAGCCGGCCGGCAACGCGCCGACCTCGCAGCAACCGGACGCCGACCCCGAACAGGTCACCGACGCCATCGCACCGCCTCGCAAGACAAAGAGATTCAGCACCTGCACCGGTCCGTCCACCAACGTGGATTGCAGCAACGCATCGCCGCCAAACACCGCCGGTTCACGCAGCCGCAACGGCACGGCCACACCCTCGCCTTGCAGCATCACGCCCTCTCCCGCCAGCACGACCGACACGCGGTCATAGCCGGGAAAGCGTGAATACGGACCGTCGCGTTCGATATCGGCGATGCTGACGCGCCAGCGCCCGGCCGGATCAGCTGCCAGCGTGCGCGTGACACCCCCGCCGTTCTTCCACGGCTCGGGCGGCAGCGCCAACCAGCTGGCTTGCACCGGACCGCGCGGATCAGGAGACTGCGCCAAGGCCGTACTTCCCGGTCAACAGCGCGCCGCGCTGAAAGCGCCCCAACTCGTAGGGCGTGAGCGACACGTCGGTCGCCAGACCCAGCGCTTCTTGGGCCAGCACGCGACCCACGGTGGGCGACAGCTTGAAGCCGTGGCCCGAAAACCCAAAGCCCACGATCAGCCCTTGAATGCCCGGCACGCGGCCCAGCACGGGGTTCCAGTCGGGCGTCACGTCGTAGACGCCGGTCCACGACGACGCCAGCCCGGCGGTCTCATAGGCGGGGAAGCGGTCCGCCACCTGCGCGCCCACCTCGGCCACGTAGTCCAACGGAATATCGCCCTGCTCGGCGTCGCTCTTTTGCAGCGCCTCGCCGACGACGCCTTCGCTGACCAGCATCTGGTTGCCGCCGTAGCTGCGGCAATACAGCATGCCGGGCGAGGCCAGGTCCTTGAAGACCGGCATCGAATACGTATAGGGCGCCGCCTCGCATTCCAGCGCCAGCACGGCATGCCGCTCCGGCACGACGGGCATGGCAACACCGGTCCAGCCGGCAAGTTCCGGCGTCCAGATGTTCTGCGTGCTGATGACGAGCGGCGCGCTGTAGTCGCCTTCGGAGGTCACCACGCCCGTCACGCGGCCGTTGTCGATGATCAGGCGCTGGACGTTGACGTTCTCGCGGATGGTGACGCCACGGCGGCGCGCGCCGCGGGCAAAGCTGGTGGCCACCAGATACGCGTCCGCAAAGCCCGCCTCGGGCTCATAGCCGATCAGCGCGGCGTTGTCGAAGGACGCAATGGGCAGCAGCTCGCGCGCCTGCGCGGCATTCAGCAATTCCAGCGCGATGCCCTGCGCGTGCTGCTGCGCCAGCGCGCCGCGCAGCGGTTCCAGCTTGTCGTCGTCGGCGGCGGTGATCAGGTAGCCGCACTTGACCAGGCCGCACGAGGCCTCTTCGTCGCCCAGATAGCTGGCGAAATTGTTGAACACGCTCCACGAACGCTGGGCCAGCTCCACGTTCTCGCGCACGGAATAGTGCGTGCGCAGGATGCCGGACGACTGCGACGTGGTGCCCGCGCCGATGGTCTCGCGGTCCAGCACCAGCACGTTCTTCGCGCCGAGTTCGGCCAGGTGAAACGCCACCGAACTGCCGATCACGCCGGCACCAATCACGATCACGTCAAAACTTTTCACGACAAGGCTCCAAGGACAAGTGCGGCGAGTGTGGACCCGCCGTTTCGGAGCTGCAGAAATTTAAGCGCCGCTGATGTTGACCATCGCCGCTCCTTATATTCATGCCGCCGCCAGGCGCTCGGGCGAAAGTCTCGTCTGCCGCACCCCAGAGTGCCGGCGACATGGAATCTATCGGTCAATCTACATTCAAGTAGGGGAAAAATATGAACATGAATCGCCGCGCCATGCTGGTGCGCACCGCTGCACTTGCGGGCGCAAGCGCCCTGGGCTTTCCGATGATCGGCCGCGCCGCCGGCGCGTCCTACACCTATGGCGGCTCGGCCTGGCTGGGCCATTACTCCGCCTACATCGCGATGAAGACGGGGCTGTTCGCCAAGCAGGGTCTGGACATCAAGTGGCAGAGCTTTGCCACGTCGTCGGACCGCATGAGCGCGGTGATGGCGGGCAATGTGGACCTGGCGGGCACGGGCGTGGTGTCGTCGCTGGCGCTGATGGCCGCGGGCGCGCGCCAGTTCCAGGTCATCGCCACCCCCAACAACTTCGGCCGTGCCGAAGGCGTGCTCGTGCGCGACAACGTCAAATCCGTTGCCGAGCTGAAGGGCAAGAAGATCGGCGTCACGTACGCCTCCAGCGCCCACGTGCTGCTGCTGGACGTTCTGCGCCAGGCCGGCCTGAATCCCGATCGCGATGTCTCGATCATCAATTTGCCCGCGACCAACCTGCTGTCTGCCTACCAGGGCAACCAGATCGACGCGGCCGTGGCCTGGACGCCGGCGTTTGACCGCATCAAGGCCGTGCCGGGCACGCACGTGCTGCTGGACGACACCGCGTTCTCGCTCTACAAGCAATACGCCATCACGCCCGGACCCGACGTACTGCTGACGCACGCCAAGGTGGGCAAGGAAAATCCGGACGCCGTGCGCAAGTTCCTGCAGGCGGTGTTCCAGGCCAACGCCATGCTGACGAACCAGCCCGAGGAAGCGGCCGGCGTGCTGCTGGAGCTGACCGGGCTGTCCAAGGACGAGCAGCTGGCCGTCATCAAGCAGACGCAGTGGTATTCGGCTGAAGACCAAAAGGCGCTGATGATCGAGCCCGGCAACTTCGTGAACGGCATGCAGCAACTGGCCGAGATGCTGGTGTCGCTCAAGCAGATCGACCGCGCGCCCACCGTCAAGGACTGGGTCCAGTCCTCGTACCTCTAAACCCAGGACAGTCTGCCTATGTCCACACGTTCGTCATCCCGCGAAACGCGCCTGCTCTGGGTCAGCGTGTTTTCGCTGCTGGGTTTTCTGCTGATGTGGGAAGGCCTGTGCCGTGCCGGCGCGGTCGACCCCATCTTCCTGCCCGCGCCGTCCCAGGTCCTGGCGCGCGCGCTTTCCATGTCCGACCAGGGCACGCTGTTCTACAACGTGCTGGCCTCCACGCGCCGCGTCATGGTGGGCTTTCTGGCTGCTGTGATCGTGGCGATTCCGCTGGGCATCCTGCTGGGCACGTCCAAGGTGGCGCGCGCTGTCTTCGACCCCATCATCTCGTTCCTGCGCCCACTGCCGTCCATGAGCTGGATTCCGCTGTCGCTGCTGTGGTTCGGGATCACCGAAACGCAGAAGTACAGCATCGTGTTCATGGGGTCCTTCGTGCCCGCGTTGCTGTACGTGATGGAGGCCTCGCGCAGCATCGACCCCGTGCTGGTGCGCGCCGCGCGCAACCTGGGCGCTAACCGCTGGCAGGTCATGCGCGAGGTGCTGTTTCCGGGCTGTCTGCCGCAGATCCTGTCGGGCATGAAGATCATCCTGGGCCTGTCCTGGACCTGCGTGATCTCGGCCGAACTGGTGGCGTCCAAGGAAGGCCTGGGCTTCATGATCATGAACGGCAAGGAATTCTTCCAGACCGACACCGTGGTGCTGGGCATGGTGCTGATCAGTTTCACCGTGCTGGTGACCGATCTGTGTTTGCGGCTTCTTGAACGATGGGTGCTGGCATGGCAGCGATGAACGACACGATGATCCGGCTGACGGACGTCTCCAAGGCCTACGGCGAAGTGCCGGTGCTGGACAAGGTCAACCTGGAGGTCAAGCGCGGAGAATTCCTGGTGCTGCTGGGCGCCTCCGGCTGCGGCAAATCGACACTGCTGAACCTGATGGCGGGCTTCATCACGCCCAACACCGGGTCGGTGGAGATCAACGGCAAAAAGGTCACCGACGTGACCGCCGCCTGCGGCATGGTGTTCCAGCAGTACGCGCTGTTTCCGTGGCGCACGGTGCAGGAGAACGTGGAGTTCGGCCTGAAGATGCGCGGCATGTCGCGCCAGGAGCGCGCGCCGATCGCCCGCAAGTTCATCGAGATGGTGGGCCTGAAGCACGCGGCGGACAAGTACCCGCACGCGCTGTCGGGCGGGATGAAGCAGCGCGTGTCGATTGCGCGCGTGCTGGCCAACGACCCGGACGTGATGCTGTTCGACGAGCCGTTCGCGGCGCTTGATGCGATGACCCGGCAGGTGCTGCAGGACCAATTGCTGTCGATCTACGAGCAGAGCGGCAAGACCATCGTCTTCATCACGCACTCCATCGACGAGGCGCTGACCCTGTCGACGCGCATGGCCGTCATGGGTTCCAAGCCCGGCCGCATCGTGCAGGACATCCAGAACGACCTGCCGCATCCGCGCAGCGCGGACGTGCAATTGTCGCCGCGATTCGTGGAACTGAAGCGGGCGATCTGGGAGCGCGTGCAGGAGGAAGTGACGCGCAGCATGGAGTTGACGGCCGATTAACCGCGCTGCGTGCGCGATCCGACTGGACGATCTTGATGCTCGGCGTCAACGTCATGCGGGGCAAGGCTGCCGAATACGCCGTCGGGGCTTTGCCACGCGCCTGTGCTGCGGCCTTCCTCGGCCAGAAACTCCACCAGCGCGGGCAATGACGGATCCATCGGCCGGTTGGCGTGGATGCGCATGACATAGCCCCACGAGCCCGGCATGCGCAGATGCGGCATCAGCGGCACCAGCCGGCCGCTCGCCAGGTCTTCGTCGATCAGCGGCGCGCGGCCTAGCGCGATGCCCACCCCGGCGGCCGCGGCGGCCACCACGGTGCTCAAGCCGCTCAGCACCATCGGATCCTGCCAGTCATCCGGCGCGATCCCCAGCCGGGGTCCCCACGTGCGCCAATCGGTCTCGGGGCTGTCGATGTGCTTTTCTTCCAGCCAGCGGTGGCGCAGGAACACGCGCGGGTCATTGCGGTCGGCCTCGGGCACCAGCGCCGGACTGCATACCGGCACCACGGTCTCGGTCATGAGCGGAATGTCGCCCGGCGCCGCAATGTGCGGCCCCATCGCCCGAACGTGCAGGAAGGCCAGGTCGATGTCCTGGGTTTTCCAGGCCGGGTCCTGGCTGGCGTGCAGATACACCTGGATATCGATGTCCGGATGCAATTCAATGAAGCGGCCGATGCGCGGCGCCAGCCACAGCGCGGCCAGCGACGGGTTGGCGGACACGTTCAGGGTGTAGCGCCGCTTGCCGCGGGCGCTAGCCCGGACATTGCGGCAGGCGGTCTCCAATAGGGTCAAGGCCTGTTGTACGGAAGCCAGCAGCGCAGCACCCGCCTCGGTGGTTTCGGCGCGCCGCACGGTGCCGCCCCGGCGCAGCAGCGAGGTTCCCAGGTCGGCTTCCAGCGCCCGCAACTGATGGCTGACGGCGCTTTTCGTGACGTTGAGCTCGGCAGCGGCGCGGCTCAGGCTCCCTAGACGGGCCACGGCTTCGAAGGCGCGCAACGCGGCCAGCGGCGGCGTGCGGGTAGAGGAATCGGACATCGGTTGAGTTTATCTCAACCCTTGATTGAAAATTCATCGCTTTCGCGCGCGCGCCGGATCGGGGACGATGCAGGCTCTGGATGGAGTAATGCTATGTATTTCGATTCGAGGCTGTGGCGTCTGACCGAGGGTCTGCGTGCCGGCATGGCGGGCGGCATCTTTCTGGGCCTGTTGGCGCTGGCGGCCGGGATTGCGCGGTACGTGTTCCTGGGGCAGTTGCTCGCACGCGTTTTCGACGGGGCGCCGTGGCAGGAATGGGCAATGCCGGCGCTATGCGTGGCGGCCATGGTGCTGCTGCGGGCGTTGCTGGACGACTGGCGCACGGTGCAGGCCAACCGCACATCCGCTGCCATCCAGCACACGCTGCGCGCGAAGCTGTATGACCGCATCGTCGCGTTGGGACCGGCATGGTTCGCCAACCAGCGCACGGGCGGCGTCATGCTGACCGTGGTGGACGGCGTCGAACAGTTGCAGACCTTCTTCGGACAGTATCTGCCGCAGGTCGCCATCGCGGCGGCCGCACCCTTTGCCATCTTTGCCGTCATTGCGTTCTGGGACGTGCCGACCGCCCTCGTCTTCCTGGCCGCCGCCCTCTTCGCATTGTTCGGGCCGATGGCGGTGCACATGCTGGACCGCCGTGCCAGCCTGGCGCGCAGCCGGTCGCTCAACGAATTCGGTGAAGAGTTCCTGGACGCGGTCCAGGGCCTGCCCACGCTCAAGTCGTATGGCCAGGGCAAGGCGTGGGGCGAACGGCTTGCCGCCCGCGCGCGCAGTCTGTCCGACAACACATTCTGGGTGCTGTCCGTCAGCCTGCTGACGCGCGGCATCAGCGACCTGGGCGTGGCGCTGGGCGCCGCGCTGGCGCTGACGCTGGGCGCCTGGCGCGTGACCACCGGCGACATGAGCGTCGAGGCGCTCTTGATCGTGCTGATGGCCGGCACCGAGATTTTCCGCCCGCTGCGCGATCTGCGCGCGGTGCTGCACCGGGGCATGCTGGGCCAGTCGGCTGCCGCCAGCATTCACGCGCTGATGGACGCACAGCCACTGACGCCAGCCCCCGACGCGCGCGCCGCGCAAGCGGGCCCTGCGCGCCTGGCGCCGACCATCGAGTTCGACGACGTCGCCTTTTCGTACACGCCCGAACGCGCCGCCCACCGGGGCCTGGCGTTCCGCATTGCGGCGGGCGAACGGGTCGGCGTGGTCGGCCCCAGCGGCGCGGGCAAATCCACCATCGTGCGGCTGCTGCTGCGCGAATGCGTGCCGCAATCCGGCGCGGTCCGCGTGGGCGGGCACGACGTCAACGCGCTGGACACGCAGTTCCTCTTGTCACACATCGCGCTGGTCAGCCAGGACATCACCCTGTTTCACGGCACCATCGACGACAACCTGCGTCTGGGCCGCCCCGACGCAACGCTTGATGAGGTGCGCGCCGCCGCCCGTGCCGCCAACATCGACGACTTCATCATGGCGCTGCCGGACGGCTACGCCACGCGCATTGGCGAGCGCGGCCTGCAATTGTCGGGCGGCCAGCGCCAGCGCGTGGCGATCGCCCGCGCCCTGCTGCGCGACGCGCCCATCCTGATCCTGGACGAGGCGCTTTCGTCGGTCGACACCGAGAACGAGGCGCTGATCCAGCAGGCGCTGGACCGCCTCATGTCCGGCCGCACGACGCTGATCCTGGCGCACCGGCTGGCCAGCGTGATCGGCGCGGACCGCATCCTGGTGCTGGACCAGGGCCGCGTGGCCGAAGCCGGACCGCATGCCGACCTGATGCGCGAGAAAGGGCTGTACTACCGCCTGATGCACGAACAGGCGGCCGCGCACCGCAACCCGGCCGCAGGCGTATTGCCCTCGGCGCAGCAGGCGGCGGGCAATCCCGCCGCTGAGCCCGACGACGGCAACGCGCCCGGTCCGGCCCTGCGGTCGCTGGACGCGGATGCCGATCACGTCGGCTGGCGCGCCACACTGGGCACCCTGCTGTCGGTGGTGCGCCCATGGCGCGGCACGCTCATCGCGACCATCCTTCTGGGCGTGGCGCGTGTCGCCGCCTTCATCGGCGTGGGCGTGTTCAGCGCCCTGATCGTGGCCGCCATCCGCGACGGCGGCGATACCACCGCGCTGATCGTCGGCCTGCTGATCGCCGCGCCGCTGGCCGCCCTGTTCCATTGGCTGGAATCGTGGCTGGCGCATGCGATGGCTTATCAGCTTCTGGCCGACATGCGCGTCAAGCTCTACGACAAGCTGGAACGGCTGGCGCCCGCATACCTGCTGCAACGCCGCTCGGGCGATCTGGTCGCGCTGGCCACACAGGACGTGGAGATGGTCGAGTATTTCTACGCGCACACCATCGCGCCGGCCATCGTGTCCGTGCTGGTGCCGTTGTCCGTGCTGGGTTTCCTGGGGTTCTACAGTTGGCCGGTGGCGCTGGCGCTGCTGCCGTTCCTGGCCTATGCGCTGGTCTCTCCCGTGCGCGGCCGGCGCCGCGTCGATGCGTTGGGCGACAAGGCGCGCGAGGCGCTGGGTGAAATGAGCGCTCACACCACCGACACCATCCAGGGCCTGGCCGACCTGACCGCCTTCCAGGCGACGGGCCGGCGCCGCGATCAGTTCTTGAAGGTCGCCGATCACTATCGGGCGCGGCGCTTGGCCATCCTGCGCGACCTGTCCCGCCAGACGGCCTGGTTTGAAATCGCGATGGGCTTGGGCGGACTTGCGGTGGCTGTCGTGGGCGCGCTGCAGATGCAGGCCGGTACGCTGGCGGCCGGCATGCTGCCGCTGCTGGTGCTGATCGCGCTGGCGACGTTCCTGCCGGTGTCCGAGATCTCGCAGGTCAGCCGGCAACTGGCCGACACCATCGCCGCCACGCGCCGCCTGCACGTGGTGGCCAACGAACCCGAACCGGTCGTGGATGGCCCCCTGCCCGCGCCGGTGGCGCCGCATGGCCTGTCGCTCGCGTTCGAGCGCGTCAGCTTCGCCTACCCCGGCAAGCGCCAGGACACGCTGCGGCAGCTTAGCTTCACCGCGCCCGCCGGCGCCACGGTGGCGATCGTCGGCGCCTCGGGCGCGGGCAAGAGCACGGTGGCGAGCCTGTTGCTGCGCTTCTGGGATCCCCGCGAAGGCGCAGTCAAGCTGGACGGCGTGGACGTGCGCCAACTCCAGCTCGACGGCCTGCGCGAGCGCGTGGCGCTGGTCACGCAGGACACCTATCTGTTCAACGACACGCTCGAAGGCAACATCCGGCTGGCGCGTCCCGAGGCCAGCCGCGAAGATCTGATGCGTGCGCTGGAACAGGCGGCGCTGGCCGACTTCGTGCAGCGTCTGCCCGAGGGGCTGGCGACGCGCGTCGGCGAACGCGGCATGCAGTTGTCGGGCGGTCAGCGGCAGCGCATCTCGATTGCGCGCGCCTTCTTGAAGAACGCACCAGTGCTGATTCTGGACGAAGCCACGTCGCATCTGGACACGCTGTCGGAAATGCAGGTCCGCGGCGCGCTCGACGTGCTGATGCGCCACCGCACGACGCTGGTGATTGCGCATCGCCTGTCCACCATTCGCGACGCCGACCTGATCCTGGTGCTGGACCGCGGCACGCTGGCCGAGTCCGGCACGCACGACCAACTGCTGCGCAAGCAAGGCGTGTATGCGCGGCTGGCAAGCCATCAGGGCGGGTATACCGCTGCGGGCGCGGCGTCGCTGCCCGGTTAGCGCGGCGGTTGCGCCGCTCGTTGTGCCCGCTGATCCGCTGCGATCGTCTTGATCGCAGCGTTTGCGACGCATGCGGCGTCGGGCGCATTTGCCGCATCCGCCGCGTTGAAAAAAACCGACATCGCATTCTGTCCCCACGCGCGGCCCGTTGATTCGCCTACATCACTTGGATAGAATCGGCAATTCGGGCCTCGCGCCCATTTCCTTTTTTCCCCTCACCCACCGACAGGGAGGCCGCATGATGTACCCCATGCCGAACGCCGTCCCGCGCGTGTCCCCGCGACGCCATTAAGTCGTCGCCCGCGCGGCACCATCGCCAGTTCCGTACTTGGCGACCGGTCCGCCGTGCCCATTTAAACCCTTAACGCAGTTGCCAGCGCCCCTTCCGGCGCACGGCGTGTTTTTCCTCTTTCCTTACAAGGAACCTGGCGTGTTTACTGCCGCCAGGCCATGGCAATGGCTAGAAAAAAAATCGATTTTCGAGGACAAGCCTTCAAGGATGTCCTGGGCTTTACCTTCCGCTATTGGGGCCGGCAGCCGCTGCGCATCGTCGTGATCGTGGCGCTGGCGCTGCTGTCCGCCGTGGCCGACGTGCTGACCCCGATGTACGCCGGCCGCCTGGTCGACGCCGTGGCCTCGGGCGCGGCCGGCGACCAGGTTGCCTGGACCGCCGCCATCACCGCCTTCTGGCTGCTGGTTGCGCTAGGCGTGGGCGGGACGCTGCTGCGCCAGGCGGTGTTCCAGAACATCATCACCTTCACGCTGAAGATGATGAACGGCATCGCCTCGAATGCCTTCTATCGCGTACAGCGCTTTTCGACCGACTGGCATGCCAACAGCTTCGCGGGCTCGACAGTGCGCAAGATCACTCGCGGCATGTGGGCGGTGGACCTGCTCAATGACACGCTGCTGGTGGCGCTGCTGCCGTCGGTCGTCATGCTGGTGGGCGCCACCGCGCTGCTGGGCGCGCATTGGCCGCTGATGGGGCTGGTCGTGGGCCTGGGTTCGGTGCTCTACATCGCCGTCACCGCCACGCTGTCGCTGGCGTACGTGGCGCCCGCCGCGCGCCTGGGCAATGCCTGGGATACGCGCATGGGCGGCGCGCTGGCCGATGCGGTCAGCTGCAACGCCGTGGTCAAAGCCTTTGGCGCGGAGACGCGTGAAGAAGCGCGGCTGGACCGCGTCATCGACAAGTGGCGCCGCCGCACGCGCCGCACCTGGATCCGCGCCACGTTCAACGGCGGCATCCAGGGCGCGATGCTCGTCGCCATGCAGGCCTCGATCCTGGGCGCATCGCTGCTGCTGTGGTCGCGCAACCAGGCCAGCGTGGGCGACATCACCTTCACGCTGACCATGTTCTTTGTGCTCCAAGGCTATCTGCGGGACGTGGGCATGCACATCCGCAACCTGCAGCGCTCGGTCAACGACATGGAGGAACTGGTGTCGCTGGAGAAGCAGCCGCTGGGCGTGGAAGACCGGCCGGGCGCGGGCGACATTGCGGTGACGGCAGGCGAGATCCGCTTCGAAGACGTGACGTTCCGCTATGGCGCGCACAACGTCGCGCTGTACGACCGGTTCTCGGTGCGCATCGCGCCGGGCGAACGGGTGGGCCTGGTCGGCCACTCGGGTTCGGGCAAGACGACTTTCATCAAGCTGATCCAGCGCTTGTACGACGTGAACGGCGGCCGCATCACCATCGACGGGCAGGACATCGCCCAGGTGAAGCAGGCGTCGCTGCGCGGGCAGATCGCGATCGTGCAGCAGGAGCCCGTGCTGTTTCACCGGACGCTGGCGGAAAACATCGCCTATGCCCGCCCCGGCGCGTCGCAAGCCGACATCGAGCAGGCTGCCCGGCTGGCCAGTGCGCATGACTTCATCATGGCGCTGCCCAAGGGCTACGAGACGCTCGTCGGTGAACGCGGCGTGAAGCTGTCCGGCGGCGAACGCCAGCGTGTGGCGATTGCGCGGGCGTTCCTGGCGGACGCGCCGATCCTGATCCTGGACGAAGCCACGTCCAGCCTGGACAGCGAAAGCGAGGTGCTGATCCAGCGCGCGATGGACCGCCTGATGGAAGGCCGCACGACGCTGGTCGTAGCGCACCGCCTGTCGACAGTCCGGGCCCTGGACCGCCTGCTGGTGATGGACCATGGCCGCGTGATTGAAGAAGGCAGCCACGACGCGCTGATCCGCCTGAAGGGCGGCCTGTACCGGCGCCTGTTCGAGCGTCAGGCGCTGGAGCTGACCAAGGGACTGGATCCCGCGGAACTGCTGGAAGACGGCGCCGTCCCGCCGCCCGCCAAGGCTGACGAGGTCGACGCAGCGTCGTTCGCCTTCGGCAAGTAACGCAGGTGCGGTGCTAAGCAATAAGGCCCGGGGCGATTGCGCGCCGGGCCTTATTTTGTTGCGGATTTCGACGCATAGGGCCGGTGTCTGACACCTCATTTGGTCCTACGAAATCCCGGGTGTCTGACACTTCATTCGGTCCTACGAAATCCCGGGTGTCTGACACTTCATTTGGTCCTACAAAAGCCCGGGTATTCATGGGTGTCTGACACCTCATCTGGTCTTACAAAACCATGGATGTCCGACTCCCAACAAGTTGCCGCGCACCTCAGGCCGGGCGGTTGGCGAAGGTAAGGCGCAGGCCGAAGCCGATCAGGGCGGTGCCGAAGACCAGGCTCTGGATCTTTTGTGCGCGCGGGCTGGCGGACATCCAGCGGCCTACCGCGCCGCCCGCCAGCGCGCACAGCACGTCGAACGTCAGGCCCATTCCGACGAGGATGACGCCCAGCACGGCAAACTGCTGGCCAATCGGGCCGCGCTCCGGCGACACGAACTGCGGCAGGAGCACCGAGCAGAACAGCAAGGCCTTGGGGTTGAGCACATTGGTGAGCACGCCGCTCATCAGCGCGGGTCCCCAGCCTGCATGTCGCGGCGCGGCCTCCCCGTCCAAGGGCGGAACGGCAAGCGGCGCGCGCAAGAGACGGATCCCCAGCCAAACCAGATAGCAGCCGCCCACCGTGCGCGCCGCGTCGAACGCCCAGGGGTGCGTCTTGAACAAAGCCGCCAGACCCAGCGCGGCCAGTGTCACGTGCGCCGCACGAGCAATCGCCAAGCCCGCCGCCACGGCCAGCGCCTGCCCGCGACCGCGCAGCAGACCGGTTTCCAGCAGAAGGATCATGTCCGGCCCGGGCACCACGTACACAATCAGCAAGGCTCCCAGAAACAACGCCATATCGGTCATGACCGCGCTCCACCGCAAGATTTCAATGGCGAGATTCTAGAAAAAAGGGGCTGGCATGTGCTTGCCATTCTTGCCAAGTCGGATACCATTCCTGGCACAACCCACCAACCCAAGCCTGAATTCCACACATCCATGCCAAAACGCCAACTCGACGCCTACGACCGCCGGATTCTGGAGGCGCTGCAGAAGAACGGCCGGCTCACTAACGTGGAGCTGGCGGACCAGATCGGCCTGTCGCCCTCGCCCTGCTTGCGGCGCGTACGGATGATGGAAGACGCCGGCGTCATCCAGGGCTACGAAGCGCGGCTGGATCCGCACGAGGTCGGATTGGGATTGACGGTATTCGTGGGCGTGAAGGTCGAACGCCACCATGAGCGCGACGCCGAAATGTTCCGCAACGAGGTCAGCGCGCTGCCGGAAGTGATCGCCGCGCATCTGGTGTCCGGCGAGTCCGACTTCCTGTTGCAGGTCGTGGTGCCCGACCTGCGCGGGTACGAGCAGTTCCTGCTACATACCTTGCTGAAACTGCCCGGCGTCAAGGACATCCGCAGCAACTTCGCGATCCAGACGGTCAAGCCGCAGAGCCCGCTGCCGCTGGACCATCTGGGGCGGTGAGCGGCGCAGCGATAAAGGCTGTGCTACCCCTCTTCAGAGGCAGGGGCACCGCTGTGACGGCATGAACTTCGCCGCCAAGGCATCGCCATCGTCGCGCCACGTCACCCCCGCGGCATGGCCGCCGCCGACACGGCCGAATCGCCGCCCTCTTGCCATGGTCACCGCCTCACCGCATGGCCGCCGCCGCCCGATCCACCGCCGCGCTGCGTCGCTCGAATCGCGCCTGCGACATCGCCAGATAGCGCTCCACAATCGCCGGCTCGGACGTCTTGGGCGTGCCGCCCGGAAACGGCGGCTTCGGATCGTATTCGATCTGCAACTGGATCAGCTTGGCGACATCCTCGCCGCACAGCGACGCCACCACCTTCAGCCCCATGTCGATCCCCGACGTCACGCCGCCGGCCGTGAACACATTGCCGTCCACACACAGGCGCTCGTCGCTCGGCGTGGCTCCAAAGCGCGCCAGCAGTTCCCGCGCCCGCCAGTGGCTCGACGCCCGCTTACCCCGCAGCAGCCCGGCCGCGCCCAGCAGCAGCGATCCCGTGCAGATACCGAACAGGTATTTGGCGCCCTGCCCCTGCCTGCGGGTGAAATCCACCCACGCCGGATCGACGATGGCGTCGTCCGTGCCCGGACCGCCCGGCACGACCAGCAGGTCGCAAGGCGGCGCCGAGTCGATCGTTTGCGTAGGTACGAAGCGCAACCCCCGGTCGCAGCGCACCGGCTCCATCGTTTTTGCGACAAAATCCACGGTAAATCCCGGCGCGTTCGCCAGCACTTCGTACGGCCCGGTCATATCCAGCTGGGTCAGCCCTTCGAACAAAACGATATTCACCTTCATGACGTTGCTCCCATGAAAACGCCAGAACCCAGCATAGGCGAACGCGCGCCGCGCGGTGCGCCAGAAAACGCGCCAATCGCGCCACAGCGCGTGCTGTTCGTGCTGTACGACGGTTTCCAGCCGCTGGACCTGGCCGGACCGTGGCAGGCGTTCAGCTCGGCCAACGAAGAATCGGGCCGCCAGCTATATGCCTTGAACACGATCGCGGCATCGCCGGTGGTAACCACCTGGGAACAAGGGCTGCGCATGCAAGTGGACGGCACCTTCGAAGCGGACGACGACGCGCCCATCGACATGCTGCTGGTGCCCGGCGGCCCCGGCGTGGATCGCGCCGCGGCGCACGGTGAAACGCGCGCCTGGCTACGCCGCCGCGACGCCGGCACACGCCGCACCAGCAGCGTCTGCACGGGCGCATTCATCCTGGCCGCCGCCGGCCTGCTCGATGGCCGCGCCGTCACCACGCACTGGCGCTCCGCCGACCGGCTGCGCAAGCTTTATCCGGGCCTGCGCGTCGATGACGATCGCATCTTCATCGAAAGCGGCAAATACTGGACCTCCGCGGGCGTCACCGCCGGCATCGACCTGGCGCTGGCGCTGATCGAACGCGACTTCGGCGCCGCGCTGTCCCAGCAGGTCGCGCGGCGGCTGGTGGTCTTCATGCGCCGCAACGGGGACCAACGCCAGTACAGCCAGACGCTGCGGCTGCAGGACCGCGTGGCCGCCCCATTCCGCGAACTGGTCGAAAAAATGGAAGCACGCCTGTCGGCCCGCTGGTCGGTGGACGACATGGCCGACGCCTGCGGCATGTCGCGGCGCACCTTCCAGCGCAAGTTCGTAGCACACTTCGGCGTCGCGCCGACCGAAGTGCTGCGGCGTCTGCGCGAAGAGCGCGCCGGTGCCTTGGAGGGCGCGGGGAAGATGACGAGGAAGGCCGTCGAGCAACACGTAGGTCCGGTGTACAAGCGTTCGCGGCAGTAGCCGTGAGGCGGTGTCAGGGGCGATAACAGCAGGCTGGGTCGGCGGCGATAACGGCAAGGCTGCGTCAGAGCTTCGTAGGTCGCCCGACGCCGCGGTCCCGGTGGGCACGAGCGCCCACGATTGCGGTCCGGAGCCTTCGCTCCGGACTGCCCCGTCGTCATCTTCGTCCGCCTTCGGCTCCCTTCAGATTCCCTCGGGCGCATCGACGGCGCTCGTGCCCACCGGGACCGCGACGCCGTGCTGCGAGGGTCTTTGGTTTGGGGCGCTTCAAGACCTGTGGTCAGGGCAGGAGATCTGCGGGGCCGCCGGGTTGCTGCCGCCCGGACGGCGGCAACCCGGCATTGGGCCGGTGGGACGTCGTGGCGGTGTGCGCTTGCGCGCTGGTGGGGGTTGGTTTGCTAGCGGCTCGTCGTCACGGCGGGAGGGGCTGTGATGGGCGGCGCCGCTTGAAGTAGCGAGACTGTCCGCCGCTGCCGGCGTCTGACGCAGAAGCGGAAGCAGCCACACGCGAAGCGTCATCGGTTTGACGCAAGACAGCGCGTAAGCCCACGAAGGCCGCCCGCGCGGCCGCCCGGGGGCGGGCACCGCAAGACGCTTCTCTTCCACACCAGTGCGTGCCAAAACCTCAAGAACCCAACTCGCCCCAGCGCCCGTGAAGATCAGGCAACCAGAGCCCGGTGTGGCGTGGGCCTGGGGTGGGCGGGGCGTTTAGATGCGCCCGAGGGAATCTGAAGGGAGCCGAAGGCGGACGAAGATGACGAAGGGGCAGTCCGGAGCGAAGGCTCCGGACCGCAATCGGAGCCCCGCCCGCCCCAGGCCCACGCCGCGCCGGGCGTCTAAAGAACACCTACGATGGCCAGCAACGGCACTCAACCTACCCCCCCAACCCCACCGACATCCCCCCGCAAACATAAAGCACCTGCCCAGTCACAAACCCCGCCCGCGGGTCCAGAAACATAGCCACGGTATGCGCCACCTCATCCGGCCGCCCCACGCGCCCCACGGGAATCGCCGCCTCCAGCGCCAGCGTCTTCGGTGCCCCTGGCGGATTGGACTGATTGAACAGCTCGGTAGCAACCGGCCCAGGCGCCACGGTGTTCACCGTAATGCCATCGCCCGCCAGCTCCAAAGCCCAGGTCCGCGTCATACCCGCCAGCCCCGCCTTCGACGCGCCATACACCGACCGCCCGCCCTTGCCCAGCGCCGCCCGGCTGCCGATATTCACGACACGCCCATACTTCGCCTGCCGCATCCCCGGCAATAGCGCCTGCATCAGCAGAATCGGCGCAGTCAGATTCAACGCCATCGTCCGCGCCAGTTCCTCCTGCGTAATGTCCTCGATGTTCGCAACCTGGATCATCCCCGCGTTGTTGACCAGATGCAGCACCGGTTCCTGTGCCGCCAACTCACGGCCCGCAGCGATAGTCGCCGCCGCGTCGCACAGGTCCACCGACCGGAAGGTCTCGCCCGGCAACAGTGTCTCAGGCGACGTACGGCTGAAATTGACGACCTGAAAGCCGTCTTCGATCAGCCGCGCCACGATGGCGCGGCCGATTCCCCGGCTTGCGCCGGTCACGAGAGCGATGGGTGAATTCATTGCGCCTTGATTCCCTGGTCCTTGATGAGTCCGCCCCACTTCTTGCGTTCGGCGGATTCGAACGCGGCCAGATCCTTGCCGAACAGCGTGCCCGGCTTCGCGCCCATCGTGGCGAAGTTGGCAGCGATGGCCGGCGTCGCCAAGCCGCTGCGGGCGGCGGCAATCAGTTGTTCAACGACCGGCGCGGGGGTATTGCGCGGCGCATACAACGCAAACCACGCCGTCACGTCAAACCCAGGCAATCCAGACTCGGCAACCGTCGGCAAGTCTGGCACCGACGGATCACGCGCCGCAGAAGTCACCGCCACCCCGCGCACCAGAGTCCCGTCCTTGATCTGCGCCAGCGCGCCCGGCAGATTGTCGAACAGAAGGTCCACCTGCCCGCCCGCCACCGCCGGCAGCGACGCCGACGTGCCCTTGAACGGCACGTGCAGCATCGTCACCCCGGCCATGGCCTCGAAGTACGCCCCCGTCAGGTGCACCGACGAACCGATGCCCGGTGACGCATAGGTCAGCTTCTTGTCCGTCGACTGCTTGGCCGCCTTGATCACGTCCGCCACCGTCTTGTAGGGCGACTTCGCGCTGACCGCGATCACGTTCGGCGTCGTGGACACCAGCGCGATCGGCACCAGGTCGCGCTCGGGATCGAACGGCATGTTGCTGTAGAGAAACTGGTTGATCGTCTGCGTGCCGATCGTGCCCAGCCCCAGCGTGTAGCCGTCCGCCTTCGCCCGAGCGACGTAAGCCATGCCGATATTGCCGCCCGCGCCCGGCTTGTTCTCGACCAGCACCGTCTGCTTCAGGCCCGGCTGCAGTGCGTTGGCGATGGCGCGGCCAAAGAGGTCCGCGCCGCCGCCCGGCGGATACGGTACGACGACGGTCACAGGGTGCTCGGGATAGCCCGCGGCGTGGACCGCAGGCAGCGCCAGAACGGCCAGCGCGGCAAGGGCGATGCGCCATCCGGCGCGCGGATGCTGCAATTGCGTCATGGTCTCGTCTCCTAACGAACCCGCTGATTGCGGATTTCTTTTTAAAGTACGTAAATACGTACTATATTCATAAGAACATGAAAAACCGACAGGAGACAAGCAGATGAAACGCTGGACGCAACGCCCCGAAGGTTCCACCTGGGGCGACTTCGGCCCGGATGACGAACTGGGCCGCCTGAACCTGCTGACCGAAGAAAAGGTGCTGCAGGCGGTGCGCGAAGTCCGTGCCGGCAAGGTCTTCTGCCTGTCGCTGCCGCTGGATCTGCCCGGCGGCAACGTGCTCAATCCGCGCCGCCACGCGCCCACCCTCAAGCCCACCTTCCGCGAAGGCACGCCCTATCTGAACTTTGCGATGTCGCAGGTACAGCCCGAAGCCATTGACGTGCTGTCGGACGATCAGGTCACGCTGTCGATGCAGTATTCGACGCAGTGGGACGGCCTGTGCCACGTGGGCGCCATGTTCGACATCCAGGGCGACGGCCAGGCGCGCCGCGTCTATTACAACGGTTACGCCGCCGGCGTGGACGTGTTTGGCGGCGCCGATCCCGACAACTCGGAAGCCGCCTGCTGCCCGCCGGGCGGCTCGTATGCGCGCAAGCTCAGCGTCAGCCGCTATGCCGAAAAAGGCATGCAGGGCCGCGGCGTGCTGGTGGACTTGGCGCGTGCCTTTGGCCCGGGCCGCACGATCGTCGGCCACGAGCAGCTTCAAGCCGCCATGCGCGAGCAGGACGCCCAGCCCGAGCCCGGCGACATGCTGGTGCTGCGCACCGGTTTCGCGGAAGCCGTCGTGGCCATGAATGGCCACCCCGATCCGCACACACTGGAGCAGACGGGCGCGGTGCTGGACGGCGCCGACCCCGCGCTGCTGGACTGGATCACGCATTCCGGCATCGCCGCCATCTGCGCCGACAACTACGCCGTCGAATCGTATCCGGCGCGCACATCCGGCCCCGGCCATTCGATCCTGCCGCTGCATCACCATTGCCTCTTCAAGCTGGGCGTGCCGCTGGCCGAGCTGTGGTATCTGAAGGACCTGGCCGAATGGCTCGATGCAAACGGCCGCAGCCGGTTCCTGCTGACCGCCCCGCCCCTGCGCATGCCCGGCGCCGTCGGCTCGCCTGTGACGCCTATTGCCACGGTGTAAGCCATGCCCCTGCCGTACTCGACCTTCTCCGACCATCTGGACGCGCTGGCCGCCCGGCAACCCGATGCCGTTGCGCTCATCGATCGTGATCAGCCGCTCAGTTTCGCGGCCCTGCGCACGCGCAGCCTCGCGCTGGCGGCGGGCCTGTCCCGCATCGGCGTACAGCCCGGGCACCGCGTCGCCGTCTGGCTGCCCAACTGCGCGGCCTGGGTCGAGTCCTTTCTTGCGTGCGCCCATCTGGGCGCGCTGGTGCTGGCCGTCAACACGCGCTTCCGCTCGGTCGAAGTGGCCGACATCCTGGGCCGCGGCCGCGCCGACTGGCTGGTGTATTGGCCCGACTTCAAAGGCATCGACTTCCAGGGCATCCTGGATGGCGTCGCGCCAGTGGATGTGGATCAGTTGCAGGGCGCGGTCGCGCTGGCTGGGCCCGACGAACTTCCTCCGGCATCGCTTCACGGCAAACCGGTGCACCGGTACGACGCGCTGCTGGCCTGCGCCGACCCCGCACCCGTCGCGCAAGCCAATGCCGGCGTGTTGTGCTTCACCACATCCGGCACCACGTCCAAACCCAAGTTCGTGCTGCACGATCAAAAGACCTTGTTGCGCCACGGCGCGATGGTGGCGCGGGCGTTCGGCTACGACGACCGGGCCCGCGTGCTGGCCAGCGCGCCGTTCTGCGGCGCATTCGGTTTTGCGACATTGGCCGGCGGCCTGGCGCGCGGCGTGCCCGTCGTCTGCGCCCCTGTGTTCGACGCGGCCCAATCCGCGCAGGCCATCGCCCGGCACGCCGTCACCCACACCTACGCCAACAACGAGGCGCTGGTCGGCATGATGCAGGCCGCCGCGCCCGGCGCGTTTGCGTCCGTGCAGCTATTCGGCTTTGCCAGCTTCACCCCCGCGCTGGACAACATGCTGGACCTGGCCCGCGCGGCTGGCGTGCCGCTCACGGGCCTGTACGGCTCCAGCGAACTGATCGCGCTGGTGGCCGGCCAGCCCCGCGACCCCGCCGACGGCGACGTGTCGGCCCGCCACCAGCCCGGCGGCACGCTCATCTACCCCAACGCCCGTGTGCGCGCCCGCGATCCCGAGTCCGGCCAGGTGCTGCCGCACGGCCGGTCCGGCGAAATCGAAATCCTGTCGCCCAGCCTGATGCAGGGCTACCTGGACAACCCGGACGCCACCCGCGCGGCCGTGACGGATGACGGCTACTTCAAGACCGGCGACCTGGGCTACACGCTGACCGACCGCCAGTTCGTGTTCCAGACCCGGATGGGCGACTCGCTGCGGCTGTCCGGCTTCCTGGTCAATCCGGTGGAGATCGAACAGGTCGTCGAGACCCTGCCGGGCGTGCGGGCCTGCCAGGTGGTGGGCGCAACGCGCAACGGCAAGATCGTGCCGTACGCCTTCGTGCTGCTGCAGGAAGGCGCGCAGGCCGACCCGGCCGGTTGGACCGCGGCGTGCAAGGCGGCCATGGCGGGTTTCAAGGCACCGGCGGGCTTTACCGTGCTGGACGCCTTCCCGTCAGTGGAGAGCGCCAACTCGGTCAAGATCCAGAAGCACCGGCTGCGCGAGATGGCGGACGCTATGCTCTCGGCTTCCGCTTCATAGCCCTTCATCCCGCCATGCCCGCCCGCAAGCTTTTTTCGCGCAGTCCCCAGCCGCTTTACCTGCAGGCCGCCGCGCTGTTCCGCAGCCACATCCAGAACCGGACGTGGCGGCCCGGACAGCAGATCCCGCCGTTGGAATCGCTGATGGAGACCTACGGCATCTCGCGCGCGACCATCCGCCAGGCGTTCGGCCTGCTGGAAGAAGACGGCCTGATCCGGCGCTCGCGCGGCTCCGGCACCTTCGTCAACGCCGAACTGCCCGAAACGCCCACACTGCTCATTCCCAAGACCTGGGCCGAAACGGTCGAGCTGAGCAACCAGCTCGGCACGGTGTCGCTGGTGGAGTCCAGCGCCGACTCGCCGCTGCCCGACACGCTGGGCATGCCGTGCGGCGCCGACCGCAGCGGCAGCTTCCAGTACCTGCGGCGCATTCATACGACGGATGCCGGCCCCTTCTGCTACAGCGAGGTCTTTCTGGACAGCGGCCTCTTCCGTAAGCACCGCGCCCGCATCCAGAGAAGCACTGTCGCCCCGGTGCTGGACCAGTTTTACGGCGCGCGCATCTCTGAAGCCCGCCAGGTCCTGAATGTGATCGAAGCGGGGCAGGAATCCGCCGAGTCGCTGCAGATACCCGTGTCTTCCCCGGTGGCCGAGCTGCGCCGCTATGCCTGCATCGACGGCCGCGTGGTGTATTTCGCGCGGCTGGAGTTTCCATTCCGCAAGGTGCGGATGGAGTTCGACCTGCTCACCAGCCGCTGAGCGTTTCACCCAACCTGCCTCAGGAGAAAACCGCCCCCCATCAACGACCGCCGCCGTCCGAACACACTGGGTGCAGCAGCAAACAAAACCTACATGCGCGCCCGCCATATCCGAAAAGAATCCGGCATACAGGGAGACAACCATGAGACATGCCGACAGGACCCGGATTTCAATGCAGTGCCGCAGCACGATTGTTCGCTTGTTCGCCACGACCGCCTTTGCCGCGGCCGCGCTTGCCGCCGCCAGCGCACAGGCACAGACGCCCGCCCCCGCCGTCTCCGACGACGTGGTGCGGCTGGGCCTGATCCTGGACATGAGCGGCGTCTATGCCGACGTGACCGGCAAGGGCAGCGCCACCGCCGCCGAGATGGCGATTGCCGACTTCGGCGGCACCGTGCTGGGCAAGAAGGTGGACCTGCTGGTGGTGGACCACCAGAACAAGGCCGACATCGCCGCCGCCAAGGCGCGCGAGTGGTACGACGTCCAGAAGGTCGACGCCATCATGGACGTCGCCGGCTCCGCGCCCGCGCTGGCCGTGCTGGAAGTGGCGCGTGAAAAGAAAAAGATTGTCGTCTTCAGCGGGCCGGGCACCGAGCGCATCACCAACGACCTGTGCTCTCCCTATTCCGTCCACTACACCTACGACACCTGGTCGCTCGCCAACACCACCGCACGCGCCACCGTGGAGCAAGGCGGCAAGAGCTGGTACTTCCTGACGGCGGACTACGCGTTCGGCCACACGCTGCAGGCGTCGGCCACCGACGTCGTGAAGGCCAATGGCGGCACGGTGCTGGGCGCCTCGCGCCACCCGCTCGGCTCCAGCGACTTCGCCTCTTATCTGCTGCAGGCGCAGGCCAGCAAGGCGCAGATCGTGGGCCTGGCCAACGCGGGCGGCGACACCGTCAACGCCATCAAGGCGGCCAGCGAGTTCGGGCTGACCAAGGGCGGGCAGAAGATGGCGGGCCTGCTGCTCTACATCAACGACATCCACGCCATCGGCCTGGACGCGGCCGCCGGCCTGACGCTGACCGAAGCCTTCTACTGGGACATGAACGACCAGACCCGCGCGTGGTCGCAGCGCTATTACGACAAGCTCAAGAAGATGCCCAACATGAGCCAGGCTGGCACGTATTCGTCGGTCATGCACTATCTGAAAGCGGTGCAGGCGGCGGGCACGGACGAACCCACGGCGGTGATGAAGCAGATGAAGGCCACGCCCATCAACGACTTCTTCGCCACCAACGGCCGCATCCGCGAAGATGGCCGCATGGTGCACGACATGTACCTGTTCGAGGTCAAGAAGCCGTCGGAATCCAAGCGGCCGTGGGACTACTACAAACTGGTGGCCACGCTGCCGGGCGATCAGGCCTTCATGCCGCTGTCGCGGTCGACCTGCCCGCTGGTCAAGAAGTAGTACGGCGGGGCGTCCTCGGCGGGAGCTGCGGCGGATGGCATCGGCGGCGGGAGACGCCCGCCGCGGGGACGCCCGCCGCGGGGTCGCCCGCCGCCGAGTACGTCCGCCGCGTTATCCTTGCGGCTTTGCCTCGGCCGCTCCAACATGCCGCAACGCGCACCCCGCATCATCGAGGGAACCATCGACCAGATCCGGGTCGCAACGCCGGTGCGGCGAAACGATGTCTTCCTGCGGGTCGGTGCGGAGACGATCTGGGGTTCCGCGCTGGACCCCTCGCACATCGCCCTGCTGCGCGCCTTCCACAATAAAGGTACTGCCGTGCGCATTGGCGTGCTGGAAGCCGAGCATGGCCTGAACCGCTTTTGCTGGGCCGTGCCCGCGCAAGGCGAACCCATTGCGCCGCTCACCTACCAGACCGCCCAACGGCGCAGCGGACGCGAGGCCGCCATCTGCAGCGCCGTGGGCGTGGCCGCCCTGGGCGCGGCGTGGCTGGCCGGGATCTCGACGTTGCCGCGCATGTTCATGATGGTGTTCGCGCTGGTGATCGCGCTGATGGCGCTGGTGCTTGCCGCGAGCGCCTTGCACGCCCTCTGGCACAACCGCCGCGAGCGGCCGCGCATCCTTGCCAGCGAGGCTCTGTTCGATCCCGCGAAGCGCCCAGCGGCCATGAACGCTGCGCCAGCCCCCTCACCGCTTCAGCAGGAACCGGCTGCGCTGACGCAGGAGGGCGATCCGCCTCTCCTCCTGATCCGCGGGCAGCTGGACGGCATCACGCATGAAACGCGGCATGTGCATAAGGGCCCGACTTACGGCCACTATCGCTTTTCGGTTCAGGGCCGGCAGTTCCTGATGACGGTCGATGAATCACTGGGAAGCTGGCAGCCGTTCCTGGCGCAGGACGACTACGTCGAGATGGCCGTCAATGCCCAACCGGCGCCAGACGAGCCGCACGCGGTGTATGCCCTGCGCAACCTTGAGGACGGGCGCACCTATATGTGTCATCTGCGATTCCGCGCCTTTCCCGGCAGGGACACGCCGGTCGGCGTCGGCATGAATCAGCGCGCGCCGCTGCTCAAGGCCATCGGCGGGTTGATGCTTGCGGTCTGGCTGTTCCTCATTGGCCTGACTTGGTTCATGGATCCCGAGGCGTTGCAGGGCGACTTTCCGGAACTCGCGTTGTTCATCCTGGGCATGTTCCTGCTGGTGTGGCTGTGCTTCGCTCTGCCGCTCCTCTGGCTCGACGTGCGGTGGCGCATGGGCAAGCCGACGCGGCGCCAGCGCATCACCGAACGCATCTATGCGCTGCTCGACCTGGGCACGCCGTTCGCGCCCAAGCGACGCATCGAAGAGGTATGAACGGACGGGGCGTATCCTTGGCAGACGCCTGACTGCCGCTGGAGATCCGCATGACCACCCCCGCCCCGCGCCCCATCGCTGCCACCATCGCCGCCGTCGTGCGCGACGGCCGCGTGCTGCTGGTGCGCCGCGCCAACCCGCCCGATCAGGATCGCTGGGCGTTTCCGGGCGGCAAGATCGACGCGGGCGAACGGCTGGCTGACGCGGCCGCGCGCGAATTACTGGAAGAGACCGGCGTCACTGCCGAGCCGCTGCACGTCTTTGACGCCGTCGACGTCTTCGACCGCGACGACACCGGCGCCCTGCGCCGCCACTTCATCCTGATCGCCGTGCTGTGCCGCTGGGTGTCCGGTGAGCCGGTAGCGGGGGACGATGCCCGAGATGCGCGCTGGGTGTCCCTGGCTGACCTTGATGCCCACGCGCTGGCCACGAGCTTCGGGGTGGCGGAGCTGGCGCACAAGGCGGCAGATCTGATGGCAGCGCGCTAAACGCCCGATACGTTAAGGTGTAGCCCCACACCCCTTGTCTCTTCATTCCTGGAGTACCGAATGACCGGATTGTTCATCGTGGTGGCGGCGCTGGCGTTTCTGATGCTGGCGGCGTATCGAGGTTATAGCGTCATCCTGTGCGCGCCCATCGCAGCCATGGGCGCGGTGCTTCTGACAGACGCGTCAGCGCTGGCGCCCGTGTTCTCGGGCATCTTCATGGAGCGCATGGCCGGTTTTGCCAAGCTCTATTTCCCCGTGTTCCTCTTGGGCGCCGTGTTCGGCAAACTCATCGAACTGTCGGGCTTTTCACGCGCCATCGTGCAGGCGGTGCTGCGGCTGATCGGCGCCGAGCGCGCCATCGTGGCCATCGTGCTGGTGTGTGCGGTGCTGACGTACGGCGGCGTATCGCTGTTCGTGGTGGTGTTCGCGGTCTACCCGTTTGCCGCCGAGATGTTCCGCCAGGGCGGCATCCCCAAGCGCCTGATGCCCGGCGCGATCGCGCTGGGCGCCTTCACCTTCACCATGACGGCGCTGCCCGGCACGCCGCAGATCCAGAACATCATCCCCACCACGTTCTTCGAGACCACGACATGGGCCGCGCCCTGGCTCGGTCTCATCGGCGCCGCGTTCACGCTGACCGCCGGCATCGCCTACCTGGAATGGCGCCGCAAGCGCGCGGCAGCGGCTGGCGAGACCTACGGCACGGACCTGCGCAACGAACCCGCGGCGCCCACCGGTGAGCGCAATCATCATCCGCTGATCGCGCTGTTGCCGCTGGTGGTGGTTGGCGTCATGAACTTCCTGCTGACGCGCTGGATCCCGGGCTGGTATCCGGCCGGTTCCGAAGTCGACCTGCCCGGCCTGGCCAAACCCCTGCCCGTCAACGCCCAGGAGCAGGTGGCGCTATGGGCCGTGATGGGCGCGCTGATCGCGGGCATCGTCACCATCCTGCTGTTCTCGTTCCGCGCCATCAAGTCGCACTTTGCCGAAGGCAGCAAGAGTGCCGTGTCGGGCGCGCTGCTGGCGTCGATGAACACCGCGGCCGAATACGGGTTTGGCGGCGTCATTGCCGCGCTGCCGGGCTTTCTGCTGGTCGCGCAGGCCTTGAAGGCCATTCCCGATCCGCTGGTGGGCGAAGCGGTCGCGGTGACGACGCTGGCCGGCATCACGGGCTCGGCCTCGGGCGGCATGAGCATCGCGCTGGCCGCAATGTCCCAAACCTTCATCGACGGCGCGCTGGCGGCAGGCATTCCCATGGAGGTGCTGCACCGGGTCGCCGCCATGGCCAGCGGCGGCATGGACACGCTGCCGCACAACGGCGCGGTCATCACGCTGCTGGCCGTCACGGGTCTCACGCACCGCCAATCCTATGGCGACATCTTCGCCATCACGCTGATATCGACGCTGTCGGTGTTCCTGGTGATCGGCGTGTTCTACCTGACCGGCATCGTCTGATCAAAGGCGGCGGCGAACACGCCCGCCAGCCACTGCGTGAACACGCGCACCCGCGCCGGCACCTGCCGGTTCTGCGGCGTCAGCACGGAAACCGGCATAGGCGCGGGCGGCGCGTGGGGCAGCACGATCTTCAGGTGCCCCGCCGCCAGTTCGCGCTCCACGCGGTAGCGCGGGACCTGCACCAATCCCAGGCCCGCGAGCGCCGCACTGGTGTAGAGTTCGGCCCCGCTCACGCTGACGACCGCACGCGGGCGCACCTGGACGATGCGCCCGTCCACCCGAAAATCCAGCGGCACGGCGCGGCCCGTCACGCTGGACACGTAATCCACGGCTATGTGATGTTCCAGCGCCTGCACGCTGTCCGGCACGCCGTGGCGCGACAGATAGGCGGGGCTGGCGACCGTCACCTGCGGCATCTGGGCGATCACTCTCCCGACCAGCGTCGAGTCCTGCGGCACGCCCGCGCGCAGCACGCAGTCGACGCCTTCACGCACCAGATCCACCAGCCGGTCGTCTTCGCCCAGATGCAGGGCGATGTCGGGATAGCGCTGCAGGAAATCCGGCAGGCCCGGCATCACGAAGAACCGCGCAAGCGTGCCCTGCGCGTTGACTCGCAACAGCCCCTTGGGCGCCGTGTCCAGGAAAGCGCCGTCGGCCTCCTCCAGGTCGGCCAGAAGCCGCACGCAGCGCTGGTAGTGGGCCTCCCCGTCGTGCGTCAGCCGGACCTGCCGCGTGGTGCGGTCAAGCAACCGCGCGCCTAACCGGGCCTCCATGCGCTTGATCAGGTTGGTGACCGTGGCGCGCGGGATGCGCAGGTCGTCCGACGCCTTGGTGAAACTGCCTCGTTCGGCGATGCGCACGAACACCTGCATTTCCTGGAAACGATCCATGCCCCTGCCCCGCCTATTGTTAAAGCAAATGAAATTATCTTAGCAAAGCAGGCGTAATTATCTTTGGATCGGAATAGTCGATCATACGTCTCACCCACTCATCCAAGGAGAAAAAACCCATGAACGACCAAGCTTCCCCGCGCGTTGCCCTCGTCACCGGCGGATCCCGCGGCATCGGCGCCGCCATCGTGCGCCGCCTGGCAGACGACGGCTTTGCCGTCGCCATCAATTACGCCTCGAGCGCGGCAGAAGCCGACGCCCTGGCCGGCGAAGTCCGCCAAGCCGGTGGTCGCGCCCTGGCCGTGCGCGCCGATGTCGCCAAACCCGATGACGTGCGCGCGATGTTCGATGCCATCCAGACCGAATTCGGCCGGATCGACGTGCTGGTCAACAGCGCGGGCGTGCTGCAGGTGCAGCCGCTAGCGGAAACCAGCGACGACCTGTACGACCGGACGTTCGACATCAACACCCGCGGCACCTTCAACACGCTGCGCGAGGCCGCCGCACGTCTGGCCGATGGCGGCAGCATCATCAACGTGTCCAGCACCACCGTCGCGCTCAACCTGCCCGGCTACTCGGTCTACATCGCCAGCAAGGCCGCCGTCGAAAGCCTGACGCAGGTCTTCGCCAAGGAACTGCGCGGACGCCAGATCAGGGTGAACGCCGTCGCCCCCGGCCCTGTCGCCACCGAGCTGTTCTTCAAGGGCAAGAGCCCCGAATTGATCGAGCACTACGCCAAGATGCCGCCGCTGGAACGCCTGGGCCAACCGGATGACATCGCGGGCATCGTCTCGTTCCTGGCGGGACCGGACAGTGGATGGGTGAACGGGCAGATCGTGCGTGCGAATGGCGGCGTGGCCTGAAAATTTCTCGCACGCGCCAGCGCCCCTTGAACGCGCGCACTCATCCCAACGCACGAGCCCGGCCCTTCGGCCGGGCTTTTCTTTCACGGCGCTGAATGCCGCATATTTGCTGATGTCCTCATCCGAACTACCCATGCGCGCCTCGCCCGATGGGCCGAGGCAATTTCAGCGGTTTTCAAATTTTCAGTTTGCGCGCTCCGGACTTTGATTTACGGAAAAGTCTGGCCAGTTGGACGAGGTTTGCATGAGACGGAGTCCTTAAGCCGTGGTTTAGCCTGACCCGGCAGTACTCCGACTCACCTTGATCGATTGGACGAAAGCAATGAATCAACTCATTCATCCGGACTGCCACCCCTTTACCGCCGCAGGCAATCTGAAGCAGATCTCCGCGTATTACGAGGAAGGTCGCCGTGTCATGTGGATGATGCTGCGCGCGCAACCGCGCCCGTGCTTTAACCATGAACTCATCGACGAGATCATGACCCTGGCGCGTGCCGCCAAGGACTCCGGCCTGCCCATCGACTTCTGGGTCACGGGCTCGCTGGTGCCGCAGATCTACAACGTCGGCGGCGACCTGAACTTTTTTGCCGAGGCCATCCGCACCGGCAAGCGCGAGGCGCTGCGGGCCTATGCCCGTGCATGCGTTGATTGCGTGCACGCCGCCACGCGCGGTTTTGACACTGGCGCCATCTCGCTGGCCATGATCGAGGGCACCGCGCTGGGCGGCGGCTTCGAGGCCGCGCTGGCCCACCACTTCGTGCTCGCGCAAAACAATGCGCGCATGGGCTTCCCTGAGATGGCATTCAACCTTTTCCCCGGCATGGGCGGCTATTCGCTGGTCGCGCGCCGTTCGGGCATGAAGCTGGCCGAGGAGCTGATCAGCACCGGCGAATCGCACACGGCCGAGTGGTACCACGGCCGCGGCCTGGTGGACGTGCTGTTCGAGCCGGGCGAGGCCTTCAAGGCCACGCGCACCTTCATCGACGTGATGCGGCCCAAGCTCAATGGCATGCGCGCCATGCTGCGCGCGCGCCAGCGCGTGCTGGCTCTGCCGCGCGCCGAGCTGATGGACATTACCGAGGATTGGGTCGAAGCCGCCTTCTCCATCGATCCGAAGGACCGCGCCTACATGGAGCGGCTGGTGATGGCGCAGAACCGGCGCACGGCGAGCAATTCGGAGGCCACCGAAGTGGCCACCATGCACTGATCCGGCGGCGCGCCGCCGGTTGCGTCATGCAATGAGATGCAGCCGGCGGCGCTGCGCCAGCCAGGCGGTGAGCTCCGCCGCGGGCATGGGCTTGGCGTACAGGTAGCCCTGCTTGGCGTCCACGCCCAGGGTGTCCAGGAAGACGGTTTCTTCCTGGGTTTCCACGCCTTCGGCAATGACCTGGAGTTCGAGCGTGCGCGCCACGGCAACGATGGCGCGCGCGAGCGCCTGCGAGACCGGATTTTCGTTGACGCCCCGCACGAAGCTGGCGTCAAGCTTGATTGCGTCCAGCGGAATCCGCGCCAGCTGCGACAGCGACGAATAACCCGTGCCGAAATCGTCCAGATGCACACGCGCACCCAGTTGCCGGAACTGCTTGATAAGTTCGATGGCGGCGTCTTCATCATCGATCAGGCAGCTTTCCGTGAGCTCGATGTCGACCAGGCAGGGGTTGAGATTCGCGTCGTTGATGGCGCGCATGAATTCGCTGACCACGCCCTTGTCGTCCAGCTGACGGGCCGACATGTTGATGGCGATGCGCAGATTCAGGCCCTCGCGCTTCCAGGCCGCCGCCTGCCGGGCTGCTTCGCGCATCACCCAGACGCCCAGCGGCGAGATGAGCCCCGATTCCTCGGCGTAGGGAATGAAGGTGTCCGGACCCACCATGCCGCGTTCCGGCGAACGCCAGCGCACCAGCGCTTCCACGCCGTCGACCTCGCCTGTGCGGCCGACCAGCTTGGGCTGGTAGTACAGCATCAGGTGGTTCTCGGCCAGTGCCTTGCGAAGGTTCGTGTCCAGCCACACATAGTCCGCGTTGCGGCGGTCCATGTCCGGCTGGAACACGCGATACGTATGGCGGCCCGCTTCCTTGGCCACGTACATGGCGATATCCGCGCTGCGCACCACGCTGTCCAGGTCGGCGCCGTGATCGGGGTACATCGCGATGCCGATGGAGCAGCTGGTGTAGACCTCGATGAGGCCCTGGCGGAACGGTTCGCGCAGCCGCTCGATGATGCGCTGCGCGGTGGCCTCCAGTTGCCAGGCCTGCGCCTCTTCCTGCAGGACGATGAACTCGTCGCCGCCCAGGCGGGCCAGCGTCTGGCCATCGGACAAGCAGTTCGAGATGGCGACCGACACCGCTTTCAGCAGCCGGTCGCCGAAACCGTGGCCGTAGTGGTCGTTGATGCGCTTGAAGTTGTCCAGGTCCAGGAACAACACGCCGCCCCGCCCTTCGCGGCCCGCCGCCAGCGCCGCCTTCAGCCGCGACGTGATCGCGTGGCGGTTGGGCAGGTTGGTCAGCATGTCGGTGTTGGCCAGCACCCGCAGGCGCTCCTGCGCCTGGCGTTCTTCGGTGATGTCGGTGCCCGAGCAGATCAGGTAGACCCGCTTTTCGCCGCTGCCGCTGGTGACGAACTTGTTGCGGAACAGGAAAAGGCGCGGCCCCTTGACGGTGTTGATCGTGCGCTCGACCTCGTACGACTGGCCGCGTTTGTAGAACTCGGCGATATTGCGGCGCGAGGCAATGGCTTCCTCGCGCGTCATGAACATGTCGAAGACGCTGCGGCCCACGATGTCCTGTTCGCGCTTGCCGGTGTATTCCTCGCTGAGCTTGTTGAAGCGCTGCACGCGGCCGTTCTGGTCGACGATCACGATGACCGAATTGGCTTCGGACACTACCGTTTCGGCGAACGACAGACCTTCGACGAGGTCCTTGGCGACGGATTCGGTATCGGTGTGGGCCGATGCGGTGCCGGCCCATTCGTTGGGATTGATCTTGCGGCCAACCAGGTGCAGGTGAAGCAGATCGCCATACAGCATGATGTCGATCCGCACGCTGGACGTGATGCCCGTCAGGCCGCGCACGGCCTCGGCCTGATCCGGGCGCAAGGCCATGGCGATATTGGTTGCGCCCTTGACTGCGGCGAGTTCAATCGCATCGCTATCGGCGGACAACCGCCAATATGGGCTATGCGTACCGAAATGCGTGTGCAGGATCGACTTTTCGTCCTGGTTCTCAGTCATTGGTATCCCCCCGCCGTCCTAAGGCCCGCGAAACACATTACGGGCTACTGAATTTGGGGTCAACCACCTTGTCGGGCCCCAAAACCGCTTTATTGCGGTTTATTGCATAGCCGTTCGCAGCGTCAGTGCAATTCTCTGAAATACAGCGTCTTTCCCAGCGCAGCGCACAAGGCGGCGGAAGCGATTATTTCGGTTCCTTTCAGAAGCCGCAAAAACGAGAACGCCGGAAATTCGTGGCGAATTTCCGGCGTAGGGAGCAATGAGGCGCGGCGCGCCGTCAGAAGGGGCTTACTCGCCCTTCACGCCCGCCTCGTCGATCACCTTGGTCCAGCGTGCGACTTCAGCCGACACACGCGCGCTGGCGTCAGCAGGCGACGTCCACGTCGCAATCGCGCCCTGGTTCAAGAGCGACGCCTTGACCTCGGGCTTGGCCAGGATCTTCTTGAGCTCGGCATTCAGGCGGTCGATGACCGGCGCAGGCGTGTTGGCCGGGGCCACGATGCCGAACATCGAGCTGACCTCGAAGTCCTTCAGGCCGGCTTCGGCGGCGGTAGGCACGTCGGGCAGCGCATCGACGCGTTGCGGCGAGGTCACCGCCAGCGCGCGCAGCTTGCCCGCCTTGATGTTGCCCTGCGCGGCAGGCACCGTTTCGATCATGCTGAGCACCTGGCCGCCCATCAGGTCGGTCATGGCCGGGCCGCTGCCCTTGTAGGGCACGTGCAGGATGTCGGCGCCGGCGGTGCGCTTGAACATTTCGCCGGCCAGATGCTGGGGCGAGCCGTTGCCGGCGGATGCCATGGTCATGTAGCCGGGCTTGGACTTGGCCAGTGCGATGAACTCGGGCAGCGTCTTGGCCGGCACCGACGGGTTCACCACGAACACCAGGGGCACCGTGCCCACGATGGCGACGGGCGCGAAGCTCTTTTCCACGTCGTACGTGACGCGGCCGCGGTAGAGCGCGGCGTTGATGGAGTGGCTGGTCAGCGCGCCCATCAGCAGCGTGTAGCCGTCAGGCTGGGCCTTGGCGACCTGGTCCGCACCGATGTTGCCGGCGGCGCCCGCGCGGTTTTCCACCACCACGGTCTGGCCCAGCGCGCCCGTCAGTTCCTGCGCAAGCACGCGGCCGATCACGTCGGTGGCGCCGCCGGGCGGGTAAGGCACGATCATGCGGATCGGCTTGTCGGGATAGGCGTCGGCCGAGAATGCCGGGGCGGTGACACCGGCGCACAGCGCCAGCAGGGAAAACAGCACGGCGCGGCGCGGCCGCAGACGCAGGTCTGACATGTGGTCTCTCCAGCCGGGATGGGTATAGGAATGAACGGACGCCCGGTTCGTCAACGGCGCCAGTGTAGGGGGCCACCCTTGATTGAAGAATCGGTATTTTTCTATCGACTGATCTTTAAAGCAGATCAATAGAGCTACCGCCATAAACCGCTTGCAGGCCCGGCGACGGGCTGGATATGATGTCGCCGCAGGATTATCAATAATATTATCGGGACTGAAAATGACGGACGACACCAAGGGCGGCAAGCCCGGCAAGGGCCCTTTTGACAGCGACAGCGCCACTGCGCGCGGCGTCGCCCGCGGGCTGACCAACTACGGCGACATTGGCTTTTCGCTGTTCCTGCGCAAGGCCTTCATCAAGGGCGCCGGCCTGTCGGACGATGCGCTGGCGCGTCCCATCATCGGTATCGTCAACACCGGCAGCAGCTACAACCCCTGCCACGGCAACGCGCCGCAACTCATCGAGGCCGTCAAGCGCGGCGTCATGCTGGCCGGCGGCCTGCCGATGGACTTTCCCACCATCTCGGTGCACGAGAGCTTCTCGCAGCCCACCAGCATGTACCTGCGCAACCTCATGTCCATGGACACCGAGGAAATGATCCGCGCGCAGCCGATGGACGCCGTCGTGCTGATCGGCGGCTGCGACAAGACCGTACCCGCACAACTGATGGGCGCCGCCTCGGCCGGCGTGCCCGCCATCCAGCTCGTCACCGGGTCGATGCTGACCGGCTCACACCGCGGCGAACGCGTGGGCGCCTGCACCGACTGCCGCCGCTACTGGGGCCGCTACCGCGCCGAAGAGATCGACGCCGTCGAGATCGCCGACGTGAACAACCAGTTGGTTGCCAGTGTCGGCACCTGTTCCGTCATGGGCACGGCCAGCACCATGGCCTGCATTACCGAGGCGCTGGGCATGATGGTGTCGGGCGGCGCGTCCGCCCCGGCCGTCACCGCCGACCGCGTCCGCGTGGCTGAACACACCGGCGCCACGGCCGTCGCCATGGCAGCCTCGCGCCTGACCCCGGACCGCATCCTGAACGGCAAGTCCATCGAAAACGCGCTGCGCGTGCTGCTCGCCATCGGCGGGTCGACCAACGGCATCGTCCACCTGACCGCCATCGCCGGCCGCCTGGGCATCGACATCGACCTGGCCGGCCTGGACCGCATCAGCCGCGAGACGCCCGTGCTGGTCGACCTGAAGCCGTCGGGCCAGCACTACATGGAAGACTTCCACGACGCGGGCGGCATGCCGGCGCTGCTGCGCGAGCTGCGCCCGTTCCTGCACCTGGACGTCCTCACCGTGTCCGGCCGCACGCTCGGCGAAGAACTGGATGACGCCCCGCCGCCCTTCAAGCAGGACGTCATCCGCACGGCCGCCGCCCCCATCTATCCGGTGGGCGGCCTGGCCGTGCTGCGCGGCAACCTCGCGCCCGGCGGCGCCATCATCAAGCAATCGGCCGCCAATCCCAAGCTGATGGAGCACGAAGGCCGCGCCGTCGTGTTCGAGGACGCCGAAGACATGGCGCGCCGCATCGACGACGACGCGCTGGACGTGACCGCCGACGACATCCTGGTGCTCAAGCGCATCGGCCCCACCGGTGCGCCCGGCATGCCCGAAGCCGGCTACATGCCCATTCCCAAGAAGCTGGCGCGCGCAGGCGTCAAGGACATGGTCCGGATCTCGGACGGCCGCATGAGCGGCACCGCGGCCGGCACCATCGTGCTGCACGTCACTCCCGAATCCGCCATCGGCGGCCCGCTGGCCTACGTGCAGAACGGCGACCGCATCCGCCTGTCGGTGGCCCGGCGCGAGATCGCGCTGCTTGTCGATGACGCCGAGCTGGCGCGCCGCACCGCCGCCAATCCCATCACGCGCCCCACCGCCGACCGCGGCTACCGCAAGCTGTTCCTGCAGTCCGTGACGCAGGCCGATCAGGGCGTCGACTTCGACTTCCTGCGCGCCGGTGTCACGAACGACACGGTCCCCAAGAAGTAATCCCGCCCTTTTGCCATGAACGCCATCACGCCCGCCGCCTTGCAGGAACCCGCCCCCGACGCCGTCCAGGCAGCGGTGGCCACGCTGGAAGAAGACATCGTCTTCGGCCGGCTGCATCCGCGCGAACGCCTGACCGAGGACGAGCTGATGGCGCGATTCGGCATGAAGCGGCACGCGGTGCGCCAGGTGCTGGTCGACCTGGAACTGCTGGGCGTGGTCGAGAAAAAGCGCAACATCGGCGCGGTGGTGCGCGCGTTTTCCGTGCGCGAGGTGATGGAGCTGTATGCCTTGCGTGAAGTGCTGGAAGTGCACGCCGCCCGCCAGATGCCGCTGCCCGTGTCCGAGGCGCGGCTGGCCGCGCTGGTGGCGGTGCAGCGCGAACACGATGCGGCTGTCGCGGCCGGCGACGCGCGCCGCGTGTTCCGCAGCAACCAGCGCTTTCATCGAGAATTCTTGGGGCTTTTGGACAACGCGGTGCTGGGACAGGCCATCGAGGAATACGCGCGCCGCACCCACCCGATCCGCTTCGGCTCGCTGGTGACGGCCGGGCACCGCGAACGCGCGCGCCAGGAACACTGGACGATGATCCAGGCGCTGCGCGACGGAGACCGCGACGCGCTGATGGCGGTGTGCCGCGATCACCTGATTCCGTCGCGTGATGCCTATCTGGCGTCGCAACAGGCGTATGCGCAGACGCAGGGCGCTTATCTGGCGCCTTCCGCGCCGGTCTGACCGCTCGCATGTAACGGCTCTCCGTCCGAACGCTCACATCCGACCGCCCCGGCTCGCCACTTACGTCTGACGTTTCCGGGCAACGCCCGGCCGTGCGCGCTCGGCAACAATTTGACAAGCCGTGCCTGGAATCGGTAATAATAACAATTACTATTTCCAGAAATTCGCATGTGCAGTTGTCCCGCCTCCCACTGCGAGGCGCCGGCGGCTAGACCAAAAGGTTGGATCTTGAGTACGCCGGGATGCGCCTTCCCCTCCTCCATCGAAACACTTTATAGCGACCACCACTCCTGGCTGAGGGGCTGGTTGCGACGCCGCCTGGGCAACGCAGATCAGGCCGAAGACCTGGCGCACGACACCTTCATCCGCCTCCTGAGCAGCGAACGCATTCCCGCCACGCTCACGGAACCGCGCGCGTTTCTGACCACCGTGGCGCAGCACCTGGTGTCCAACCATTGGCGCCGCGAAAAGCTCGAACGCGCGTACCTGGACGCGCTGGCCCAGGCGCCGCAAGCGGTGCACTGGTCGCCTGAAGACCGGGCCATCGTGCTGGAAACCTTGCTGGAGCTGGACCGCCTGCTGGACGGCCTGCCCGCCCTGGTGCGGCAGGCCTTTCTGTTGTCGCAGCTTGAAGGTCACACCCACGCCCAGGTGGCCGACGCGTTGGGAATCTCGATCCCCACCGTCAAGCGCTACCTCGTCAAGGCCTTGCAGCGCTGCTGCTTTGCCGATCTTTCCTTCACGGGATGAGCCGGCGCATGTCCGCCTCGTCCTGGTACGGAAACACGCGCGACGCCGCCACCCTGCCGCCCGCCGTCGCGCAGCGCGCGCTGGAATGGCTGGTGGAACTGCAAGACGAACCCGTCGCGCCGGAAACGGTGCGCGAATGGGCCTCCTGGCGCGCCGCGCACCCGGACCACGAGCGCGCGTGGCTGCGCATTGAATCCGTGCAGGGCACACTGCGGCCGCTGGCCGGACCCGCCAATGCGGCCATCGCGAAGGCAGCGCTGGCCGCACCTGCTTCCGCCCAGCGCCGCCGCGCCTTGAAAACCATGAGCGCGCTGGCCATCGCGAGCGGCGCGGCTTGGGGCGTGGGGCAGATCACGCCGTGGCGCACCTGGACGTCGGACCATCGCACCGCCATCGGCGAACGCCGCACCGTCACGCTGCCGGACGGCACCCGCCTGGTGTTGAACACGGACAGCGCCATCGACGTGCACTACAGCGCCGACCGCCGGCGCGTGACGCTCATCGCGGGCGAGATCCTGATCGCGACGGCCCACGAATCGGGTACGCCGAACCGGCCGTTCTGCGTTGAAACCGCCCACGGCACCGCGCGCGCGCTCGGCACCGAGTACGCCGTACGGCTGCTGGATGGCTCGACGGAAGTCAGCGTTTTCCAGGGCGCGGTCCAGATCCGGCCGCGCGACGATGCCGAGCACGGGTTGACGTTGCAGGCGGGATTGCGCGCCAACTACTCCGCGCGGGGCATCGCGCAGCCCGCCACCGCCGAGGAAAACCAGATCGCCTGGAAGGACGGCTTCATCGTGGCCCGCGGCATGCGCCTGGCCGACTTCGTCGCCGAGCTGGGCCGCTATAGCCGCGACACGATCAGCTGCGACCCCGCCGTCTCGGACCTGCGGCTGTCCGGCTCGTTTCCTGTCAGCAACCTGGACAAGGTGCTGGCCGCGCTCAGCGCCACGCTGGATATCCGCGTCGAAACCGAGTCGCGGCTCTGGCGCGGACGCCGGCTGCACCTCATCGCCGGCCCCGGCCCGGCACGTCCCGCACTGCCGTTACAAAATAGTTGATCCGTTTTGCGATCTGGCGGGTCAAGGCAGGTGAGCACACAGCAACCTCACCTCTCTGAAAGGCCAGTTCATGAATCACGTCCGGGCGCCCAAGCGCCAGTCCTCCCGTTTCCTGCGACGCGCGGCCACGGCGCGCCTGGCGGGCCGCATCGCCACCGCCACGCTGCTCGCGGCGCCCGCGCTGGCCATCCCCACCGCCGCCCACGCGCAGGCCGCCGCCACCCGCAGCTTCGACATCCCCGCGGGAACGCTGGAGGACGCGCTGGGCCGCTACGGACGCGAAGCCGGCATCGTGCTGTCGTTCCGGCCCGAAGTGACGGCCGGCCTGCAAAGCAACGGGCTGCGCGGCACCTACGGCGTGCGGGGGGGTCTGGACGCCCTGCTCGCCGGCACCGGCATCCGCGTGCTGCCGCAGTCGAACGGCAGCTACGTCCTGGACCGCCCCGCCAACGCGGGCATCGCCACCACCAACCTGCCCGCCGTGACGGTGACCGCTTCCGCCGCCGATCCCCACCTGCCCGCGCCCTTCGCGGGCGGTCAGGTGGCGCGCGGCGGCGGCCTGGGCGTGCTGGGCACGGGCGACGTCATGGACGTGCCGTTCAGCACCACCAACTACACCGCGCAGATGATCGAGAACCAGCAGGCGCGCACGCTGGCCGACATCGTCATCAGCGAATCCTCGGTGCGCACCACCACCTCCAGCGGCGGCTTTTCCGACGAGTTCCAGATCCGCGGCTACTCCGTGGCTGCCGGCGACGTCGGCCTGAACGGCCTTTACGGCCTGGCATCCGCCAGCCGCATGCCCGCCGCCATGATGGAGCGCGTCGAAGTCCTGAAAGGCCCCGGCACGCTGATGAACGGCATCGGCCCCAACGGCAGCATCGGCGGCGGCATCAACATCGTCACCAAGCGCGCCGGCGACGAGCCCCTGACTCGCCTGACCACCACCTACCAAAGCAAATCGCAACTGGGCGGCCAGCTCGACATGGGCCGGCGCTTTGGCGACAACAACGAATGGGGCATCCGCGTCAACGGCGTCTACAGCAACGGCGACACCAACATCGACGACGGCAGGCAGGAACAAGGTGTGGGCGCGCTGGCGCTGGACTACCGCGGCACCAAACTGCGCTGGTCGCTGGATGCCTACACCCAGCACGAGAACATCGACAACTTCCGTCCGCAGATCGGCTTTCAGTCGAATGTGACGTCGCTGCCCTCGCCGCCCTCGGGCCACCGCAATTTCTACCCCGGCACCGAGCTCACGCTGAACGATTCGACCGTCGCCACCCGCCTCGAGTACGACATCAATGACCACCTGATGGTCTACGGCGCCACCGGCTACCGCTACGGCACCGCCGAGCAGACTTTCCCGTCGGGTCCGGCGGACGCGCAGGGCAATTTCACGGTGTCCAACGCCTATTACGATTCGTACTCGCGCACGTGGACGGGCGACATCGGCCTGCGCGCCCGCTTCGACACCTGGGGCATCGGCCACACCGTGAACCTGTCGGCCACGCGCCTGGACCAGGAGTCCGGCAACGCCTACGTCACCTCCTCCGGTCCTGGCGTGCCGTCCAGCATCTTCCGTCCCGCCCCGCTACCGCCCGTCACCGCAGACCGCGGCGCGCCACAAAAGGCATCCAAGACCGAGCTGACCAGCTACACGCTGACCGACACGCTGTCCTTCGCCGGCGACACCCTGCTGATCACCGGCGGCATGCGCAACCAGCGCGTCGTGCTCGACAACTACTCGACCACCACCGGCGCGCGCACCGGGTCGTACGACGAAAGCGCGATCTCGCCGGTCGCGGGCATCGTGTTCAAGCCGATCTCCAACGTCTCGCTGTACGGCAACTTCACGTCCGGCCTGACGCGCGGCGGCATCGCGCCCGCCACCGCCGCCAACGCCGGCCAGGTCTTCGCACCGTACAAGTCCAAGCAGTATGAAGCGGGCGTCAAGGTCGACTGGGGCAAGATCATCACCAGCGCCTCGGTGTTCCAGATCACGCGCCCGAACTCGATGACTGATCCCGACACGCGCATCTACAGCTTCGACGGCGAACAGCGGAACCGCGGCCTGGAATTGGCCGCCTTCGGCGAAGCCATGCCGGGTCTGCGCATGATGGCCAGCGCCACGTTCTACGACGCCACGCTCAAGCAGACCGCAGGCGGCGTGAACGACGGCAACGACGCCAACGGCGTGCCGAAGAACACCTTCAACCTGGGGATGGACTGGGACACGCCGTGGGTCCGCGGCCTGAGCCTGAACGCCCGCGTGATCCACACGTCGTCGATGTACTTCAACGCGGCCAACACGCTGACCCTGCCCTCGTGGACGCGCTACGACATCGGCGCGCGGTACAACACCGAGATCCTGGGCCGCTCCGTGGTGTTCCGCGCAAACATCGAGAACCTGTTCAACAAGGACTTCTGGCTGGCCAGCGGCTCGTACGCGACGGTTGCTGCGCCGCGTACGTTCTTGTTGTCGGCGCAGATCGATTTTTGAGGGTGACTGGCGTTCTTTAGGTGGCGCCTAGGTCGCCATCACGGTGGTAAGCCGGCCCCTTTGGAGGGGCCGGCTTTTTTTGTTGCTTGCGGGAGAACGGCGGGCGGCATCAGCAGGTCAGCCAACGCAGACATCCCCAAATGGGATGTACTCCCAGTAAGCCAATCGTTCGCTTGCGTGCTCGCGCGTCACGGTGCTGTTCTAGACTCGAGATCCATGTCAGCAGGCCACTTCACTTTGGGCGCGAAGCGCAGGCCAAAGTTGTACCGAGGCACGTCATTATGGTCGTGGGGCGGATCTGGAGGTGGTAGCGCCGAAGGACCCTGCTGCATATATGTGCAGATATATGCCCAGGCAAACTCGTCCGCACCCATGGCGCTCAGGGGGAAGCGGTCAATGACCTTATTGGTCCCTGGCTCAACGATGGAAAGAACCACACCCCAATTCAAGATGAGCCCGCCTTGGGCAGTGACTGCGCGTTTGTGCCACCGTTCAGCGCGCACTTGAGACCAGTCGTATGCCACAGGAGCGACGCGCCAGGGTCCGAAAGGATTCCACCACCGGTCGTTAAAGTTATAGGCGTAAAGCCGCTGGCGGACACGATTAAGCCTTAAAGGTAAGTCTCGAGGAACCGAGATGTCCATGCGGATACAGAAAGCGGCTAACCAGATGCAAGCTGCTAAGCATAAAAGACCCGAGAAAACAATAAAAGGATCCGAAAAAAGGTAGAAATGAGGAGGAACAATCAATATGGATATCCCGGCTGTCGCCATAATGATGCCCATCCAAAAATAAATGCCTCGCGCGCGCGCTGAACCTCTCGATACCTCCAAATATATGTCATCCAGGTGGTTTGGAGCGTTCCCCTCAAGTGCCAAGGGTGCAGTCGGTGTGCAAAACGGTCCCGGTAAATCTGCTATCCAACCGTTGCATGGGGGGACAAGTTTGGGGCCGGTCATGGCTGTTTTTTTCCTGGTCGGCTATCTGTTTTATCTTCTTGACAAAGTAGGTGGGCGAATCCCGAAATGTCATTTCTATCGGGCCAGAATTTAGCTTCCAACTTTACTGCGTGAACGCTGTTGATCGCATGCAATGCAATGGCGCCCGAAATTGTTAAAGTTTGAGTTGCTTCGTCTGAAGTAATAATTGGGGCCGTAGTGTTCTCAAAATAGTCGGAATTTAGTCTGGACGTCGGTGGGGGCAGATCGGTTGTTGGCTTCCCGCTCGCGCCGGAAGCAATAATTTGGCCCTGATAATCGCCAGGGCGATAGACTGTCAATTCCCATTGGTATCGGGCTGAGCTTTCTTCATAACCTGGCAGGGATATCTGAAACACAATATATTCCCCGATCCATATTCGGCCTCTCTTCCAGTCCGTTTGGCCATCAATCGGAAATGGGATATCCCCTTTCTTATATAGCTTCATTTCGATCGCCATCTCTGCTGTCATTCCAAGCACTGCAGCATTAAGACTGCCCACGGCGGTATCGAAATCTGATTCTGAGGTCCACCGCCTATTTTCGCTTGGCGAACCCCATCGGCTGTACCGAGCCCATAGTTCGAGTGACGAGGATCGTGCCTTTCTCGCCTGCATTGCCAAAATGTACGCAAGCACCCCTAACGCAATAGCGATACCAATAGGTCCTAATAAGGTTGCTTGGGGGGCGAGGGCCCCGACAATTCCTGCGATTGCCGAGCCAAGCGCAGCCATAGTTGCCAAACCGCTATAAATTTGAGCCTTCGAATCTCCGACAGCTCCTGCACGAATGGCGGCGAACATATGTTGGACTCCGTCCATTAGCCCAGAAACCGCTGTAATAGCGCCGCCGTATTGCGCAATGCGAAGCCCAAGCATGACGGTCTTCGCCCCTCCTCTCGCTTGCACGGTGATGGTCATATCCGGCCGTAGCACTTGAATCCCGACCCCAACAACCTCCACGCCCGCACCCATCACACCGATCGAAGATGACCACACGGCCGCCAATGCTTCGGCTCTGACACTTTCAGGTGCGTTGAGCAACGTTGCGTAGTTCTTTCGCAGGCTGTCTTGCTGAAACCACAGGCTGCCGAGTCCAAGCAGCAGATTCGCTCCTGTGGGCGCTGCTGAAACGACCGTAGTGCGCATCTTCCGCATCGCTTCCCTTGCGAGATCTCTCGCTTGCTCAGCGCCAATCGCAAGCGTTCCCACCATTTGAACAGCGCCGGTTTGGAGCGTGGCAGCGCCAACGCTCACGGCGCGAATGGCGTCGGCGACGCCTTCAGTGGCGGTGCGTCGCAGATCCCGGAGACGTTCCTTTAGCTCATCGGCACTCTCCAGCGACCAAATCATCAAATCAACGACCTTGCCGTGGTTGCCGGGAACCGCAATGGCAATGAAGCCGCTCACCACCATTGCGCGAATCTTTTTTGCTGCCGGCTTGCGGAAATTTTCGTCAATATGCGCGACGAACTTATCAATGCCTTCCTGCAGCGTCTCGTGGAGTAGCGAAAGATACTCGCCGAGCTTCAGAGACACGATGATCTGGGTCACGTGCTGCCCTGAATATCGCAGGAAGGCTGCGCTGTGCAGACGTCCGACCAGCGCGTGCGTTTGGGAGGCCAGTTGCTGTCCCAACGCGTTACTGGCGCTGCCCATGGCCGCGAGCAACTGTCCGATGGCCTCTTGCACGGGCGCGACCATCAGAGTCTTGCCTTCCGCTGTTCCGATGACGGTCTTGATGGTGTCGTACGCCTTGCCAACGTCATTGCCCGTCAGCGCGGTTTGCAGCTGGTCCAGCAAAGCCATGTCCTTCGCCACCAGAGCCTGATACAGGTGGCTCTCACGATCCTCCAACTGTGCTTTCCACAGCCGTTGCGTCGCGCCTAATTTTTTATCGCCTTCCTTTATGACTTCGGTGGGGCCACCGGCAAGGCAAAGCGCGAGCATCCGGATAAAGCCCTCCGTCGAACGCCAGGACGTGGCGCTGTAGTCATACTGGACGGCAAGCAGGAAAGGTCTGGATAGGTATTCTCTGACGTACAACTCGCCAACTCGGTTAACAGCTTTTTGCCAATTGTCCTGCGCGGCCAGATAGGCTTCCTCGAAGGTGGCTCGAGCCCGCTCGTCGTAGCGCTCCTCTAGGCGTTCCTTTGCCTCGGCCTGTTTGTTCTTTGCTATGCGCTCAGCTTCTCCTGGGATATGCACCTGCGGATAGCCCACCTTTAGTCCCGCGATGCTGTTGTTGTGCCTACGACGATTCTCTTCCGCTGCCTTCGCCTCTTCTTCTGCTTCCGCCTTGGCCCAGGCGGCCTGCAGCTCCTTGATGCCGAGCAGCGCCTGGGAAGTAAAGAACTCAAATCGTCGCTGCGGCTCGGCGCGCCACTCCTGCATTTCTCTGAACAAATGAACGCGCTGCGCATTGCATTCCTGCACCACCCCGATGGGATCGGGCAGAACCAACGCCAGTACGCCGTTCGGAAGTTTTTCCCGCTGGACGATAGTGCGGATGTGGCCTTCCATTGCCCCAAGCCGATGATTACGCGAGTAGAACCCGTGAACGCTATCGAAATCGCCGGGGTTGCCCTCTGCGTACTCAAGTACAGAGCCCAACCCAAGGTTGTCTTCGGTCATTGCAATACCGACCTTGGCTGGGTCGTCGCGCGCGCGTTTCAAATCGAGCTTGTACAGACGCTCCCTCGGATCCGTTCCGTCGGCCGCTTTGCCACACAAGTATTGGTTCAGCACGCTCTCTGGCCAGGGATCATTGGCGATGGCTATCCACGCGGTCGAGAATTTTCCGGCGTCGATATTGATGAACGATGCGGGGACGTCGTGATCCTTGTTGACGCAGTCCTTGCTCAGAGGGCTGGGCTCGTCTCGTGGGACCTGATAGGGACGAAACTGGCGCAGCGCGCCTTCAGGCGTCACCTCATAGGCCTGCCACTCCATCTCGTCGAGCAGTACATAAAGGTATCCTTGCCGCAAGATGCGAGGCTGGTCCAGCCGCATCTGAACCGTTGCGGGTTCGTTGCGGGCGGCAGGTTGCCGACGGTATGTTTGCCCGGGCGACGGCGCGTACGCCGCGCGCAAAGGAAGAATGGGTAGACCAGTACGCTCGCAGGCCTTGCAGGCGCCGGTCGGATTGGGCGCGGCATGGCTGATCGTTCGGCCTAAGGTTGTGCTTAGGCTCATGAATAGGCCCCTGCCCGGGGTGATGAAGCAAACATCCGCTTCCAGGCGCCGATGGCGAATGTGAAGCGCAGATCGGATTGAATAGGAATGACGTGCTCCCCGCAACGACGGACCCATTTCTCCGCCGATACGCGTCAGGTCCGCCCATGAAGAAATCGCCCTCCGCGAATAGAGGATCGCAATGGACGCGCATGGAATGCGCCGCCATTACGTCACACCGGCCTATCTTTGGATATCAGAAGAGTCTTAGTTTCTGCCGGCGAACCTAGTCTTCGTGTCTACCGGCGAACCATCGCAAGTCGGGCAGAGTTCGCGCGCAGTATTTGCTAGACCTTTCCCACCATTACCGCGCCTGCGCCGCCACATACTCCCTCAACGTCTGCACCAGCGCCACCGCAGCGGGCGACAAGCTGCGATTGCGGGCCGTCACCAACCCAATCGAGCGCTCGGCCACCGGCGCCGTCAGCCGCCGCTGCACGATGCCGTTCTGCGCCACCGCGCCGGCGGCGATCTCTGGCAACGCCGCAACGCCAAACCCGCATTCGACCATCGCCACGATGGTGGTCAGGTGCTCGGCCTCGAATGCGGGTGCGAAGCGGATGCGGTTCTGCAGAAAGGCCCATTCCGTGTATTGGCGCACGCTGCTCGGATGCACCATCGACACATGTTCCGCCCCAGCCGTATCGGCCCAGCGCAGCGGCCCTTTGGCCCGCGCCAGCGGATGTGCCTCCGGGATCAACAGGATGAAACTGTCGGACATCAGCGGCACGTAGTGCAGGTCGGCGTGCTGAGGGTCGGCGGCGGTCAGCGCGAAGTCGACCTCGCCCGCACGCACCAGGTCGAACGCCGGGCCAGATAGCGTGTCGCGGACCTTCAGCGCGACGTGCGGGTGCGCCTGGCGGTAGGCCATCAGCACGCGCGGCAGCAGCCGCGCCGCCAGCGACGGCAGCGCCGCCACGGACACCTGTCCCTGCTCCGCGCTGGAGATGCTTCCCACTGCGGCGATGGCGTCGCGGAACGCGGCCTGCAAGGTTGCGGCCTGTTGCAGGAAGACCTCGCCCGCCGCCGTCAGCCGAACCGTGCGCGTGGTGCGGTCGAACAGGCGCACGCCGAGCGCGTCCTCGATGCGCTGGATCTGGGTGGACAGCGCGGATTGCGACAGATGCAGCTGCCCCGCGGCCTGGCGGAAGTTGAGCGTTCGGCCCAGCACCAGCGTGGTGTCGATGTCCCGCATCGACAGGTTGATCTGCATGTTTTGTCCCCGGCCTATTGATCTGATTGACCGATCATTCTATTCAAAAATTCTGATTCATCAATCAACCGCCCTTCTCTAAACTCGCGCCAAAGCGTGATTTCAGAATCAGGAGAACAGCATGCAGAAAGACACGAACGCGCTGCCCAATCCGGGCGCGGCGCATGCGGTGGTGGTGGGCGGCGGCACGATGGGTGCGGATGTCGCCGTCGTGTTGACGCGCGCGGCGTGCCGCACGACGGTGATCGAATCGAATGCCGAGCGCGCGGCCGGTCTGCCGGCGCGCGTGGCGGAAAACCTGAAGACCATCGGGCGCGAGTCAAACGCCGCCCTGCTGGCCACCGCGCCGTCGCTGGACGAGGTGGACTGGTCCAAGGTGGATCTGGTGATCGAGTGCATTCCCGAGCGCCTGGACATCAAGCAGGCGCTCTTTGCGGACCTGGCGCGGCGCACGCGGCCCGATGCCATCCTGGCCAGCAACAGTTCCAGCTTCCCGATCAGCGCGATCAGCCAGGGGCTGGACACGCGCGGCCGCATGCTGGGCCTGCACTTCTTCATGCCGGCGCACCTCGTGCCGCTCGTGGAAGTGGTGCTGGGCGAAGCCAGCGACGAGGCCTGCGCGGATTCGCTGATCGACTTCATGCGGCGCTGCGGCAGCGTGCCGGTCAAGGTGAAGCAGGATCTGCCGGGTTTTCTGGCGAACCGCCTGCAGCACGCGCTGTCGCGCGAAGCCTTCGACCTTATCGACCGCGGCATCGCGTCGCCCGAGGACGTGGACGCCGCCGTGCGGTTTGGATTTGGGTTCCGGTTCCTGGCGGCGGGTCCCGTGATGCAGCGCGATCACGCGGGCATCGACGTGCACGCGGCGGCCGGCGCGACGATGTATCCGACATTCTGCAACGCCGACCATCCGGCGCGCTGCCTGACCGAACGCGCCGCCGACGGCCGGCATGGCATGAAGGCAGGCGAAGGTTTTTATGCCTGGACGCCCGAGACCATTGCCGCAGAGCGCGCCCGCTACGACCGGCTGCTGCGCGCCGGCCTGGACCTGATCGCTCCCGAACTGCCGGAGATCAAGCCTTGAATTCGCCTGCAACCCACTCCGTGCCTGCTTGCGCACCCGCTTCCATGGCCACCTCTGCATCAGCCACGGCTCCGGCCCTCCCCCGCGCCGCGTTGGCCGACTCGCCCGTCATCATCACCGTCGCGCCCAACGGCGCGTACAAGAAGGCTGCCGACCACCCCGCCGTGCCGCTGACCGCAGACGCGCTGGCCGCCGAGGCCCGCGCATGCCTGGACGCCGGCGCCGCGATGATGCACATGCACGTCCGAAAGCCCGACGGCAGCCATCTGCTGGATGCGCAGGCCTATCGCGACGCGCTCGCGGCGGTGCAGCGCGCCGTCGGCGACGAACTACTGGTGCAGGTGACGAGCGAGGCGGCGGGCGTCTATCAGGCCGCCGAGCAGGTTGCGATGGTGCGCGAATTGCAGCCCGAAGCCGTCTCCATCGGCCTGCGCGAAATCGCCGTGCCCGGCATTCCGGAAGCGGAGCTGGCCGCCTTCCTGGCGTGGCTGGCCGATCGACGGGTCATGACGCAGATCATCCTGTACGACGACGCCGACGTGCGCCGCTGGCTGTCGCTGCGCGCTCGCGGCCTGGTGCCGCCGGGCGCATGGTCGGTGCTGTTCGTGCTGGGCCGCTACAGCGCGGGACAGACGTCCTCGGCTTACGACCTGCTGCCGTTCCTGGCCGCTTACGACCATTCGTTGCCCTGGGCGATCTGCGCCTTCGGCCCCGAGGAAAACGCCTGCGTTACGACCGCGGCGGCCTTTGGCGGCCATATGCGAGTCGGGTTTGAAAACAATCTGAAGCTGCGCGACGGGTCGGTGGCGCCGGACAACGCGGCGCTGGTCGCACAGGCCGCGCAAGGCGCGCGGGCGCTGGGCCGGCCGCTGGCGACGGCGGCGGACGCGCGGCGTATCTACGGCGCGATCGGTTGATGCGCTAACGATTGACGCGGTGCAAGCAAATCGCAGCCGGTTAATCCGCAACCGGTTATTCCGGCTGCCGGTCAACTGGCTGCGGATTTAACCGTTGTCAGCTTATCCGCACAGTCGACTGGGGCCGCCGGATACCCCGCTTTCGATCGCCCCCTGCCGGTGATCGCACGCGCCCCCTTTCCCCCGCTCTGTAATCTCTCCGACATTATTTCGCTGTGTTGCAACATTGACGCCGCGCAAGCGCATCTGCTACAAACTTTCGCATCTGTACGTTTAACGCAATACCCCCACAAGTTTCTGCTGCGAGGTGGTGTGTGCAAGACGAATCCGATGGCTACACAAAAGCCCAGGAACTGCGAAGTTTCCTATTCCTGACGGCAGTCATGGCCCCGGTGTTGGCAGTGATCATCGTGGCCGGGTACGGTTTTGCGGTCTGGATCTACCAGATGTTCGCAGGCCCCCCGGGAAGCTGATGCAAAGCCTCCGCCCTCCCTCGCCCCCCAGTCAGCCCGCCTCTGCGCCCTGTAGCGCGGCGTCCGAGCTGCACATCGCCAGCATGGTGGTGCATGCCGCCCCGCGCCGGCTGGCGGACGTGCGCGGCGCGATCCTCGCGATCGGCGGCGCGGAAATCCACGGCGCTTCCGAGACCGGCAAGCTGGTCGTCACCCTGGAAGCCCCCTCTACCGAAGACATGCTTGCGCAGATAGCGCAGATCCAGCGGCTGGACGGCGTGCTGGCGTCGGCGCTGGTCTATCAGCATTCCGACACGCTTGCCGCGATGAATGAGGAGATTGACGATGTCCATGGCTCGTAGAGAGTTCATCAAGCAATCTGCCGCCGCCGCTGCCGCCACGGTAGCCGGCATCCCCATCGTGGGCTACACGCAGAACATCGTGACGGATTCGGAAGCCGCCAAGCTGAAGTGGTCCAAGGCGCCCTGTAGGTTCTGCGGAACCGGCTGCGGCGTGAACGTCGCGGTGAAGGACAACCAGGTCGTGGCGACGCACGGCGACTTCAACGCCGAGGTCAACCGCGGCCTGAACTGCGTCAAGGGCTATTTCCTGTCCAAGATCATGTACGGCAACGACCGGCTCACGACGCCGCTGCTGCGCATGAAGGACGGCAAGTACGCCAAGGATGGCGAGCTGGCGCCGGTGTCGTGGGACCAGGCGTTCGACGTCATGGCCGAACAGTTCAAACGCGTGCTCAAGGACAAGGGCCCGGAAGCCGTCGGCATGTTCGGCTCGGGCCAGTGGACGATCTGGGAAGGCTACGCGGCGCTCAAGCTGATGAAGGCGGGGTTTCGGACCAACAACCTCGATCCGAACGCGCGCCACTGCATGGCGTCGGCGGCGGTGGGCTTCATCCGCACCTTTGGCGCCGACGAGCCCATGGGCTGCTACGACGACATCGAAAACGCCGACGCCTTCGTGCTGTGGGGCGCGAACATGGCGGAAATGCACCCCATCCTGTGGACGCGGGTGACCGACAGGCGGTTGAGCAAGCCCAATACCAAGGTGGTGGTGCTGTCCACGTTCGAGAACCGGTCGTATGAACTGGCCGACATCTCTTTGACCTTCACGCCGCAGACCGACCTGGCGATCCTGAACTACATCGCCAACCACATCATCAAGACCAAGCGCGTCAACCGGGAATTCGTCGACGAACACACGCGGTTCCTGGAAGGCAACACCGACATCGGCTACGGTCTGCGTCCCGAGCACCCGCTGCAAAAGGCCGCCAAGAACGCCAACAACGCCGGCGGCTCGCGCCCGATCACTTACGACGAATACGCGAAGTTCGTCTCCAAGTACGACCTGGACTACACCGCCAAGCTGACCGGCGTGCCCAAGCGGAATCTGGAAGCGCTGGCCGAGCTGTACGCCGATCCGAAGATCCGTGTCATGTCGTTCTGGACCATGGGGTTCAACCAGCACACGCGCGGCGTGTGGGCGAATAATCTGGTCTACAACATCCATTTGCTGACGGGCAAGATTTCCACGCCGGGCAACAGCCCGTTCTCGTTGACGGGCCAGCCGTCTGCCTGCGGCACCGCGCGCGAAGTAGGCACGTTCTCGCATCGCCTCCCCGCAGACCTGGTCGTGACCAACCCGAAGCACCGGGCGCGCGCCGAAGAGGTCTGGGGGCTGCCCGACGGCACCATCCCTGAAAAGGTGGGCGCGCACGCGGTCTTGCAGAATCGCATGCTGAAGGACGGCACCATCAACGCCTACTGGGTGATGGTCAACAACAACATGCAGGCCGCGGCCAACATGTTGAACGAAGGGTATCCCGGCTACCGCAATCCGGCGAACTTCATCGTGGTGTCCGACGCCTACCCGACCGTGACCACGATCTCGGCCGACCTGGTGCTGCCCACCGCCATGTGGGTGGAAAAGGAAGGCGCCTACGGCAACGCCGAGCGCCGCACGCAGTTCTGGCACCAGTTGGTCAACGCGCCCAGCGGCGCGCGGTCGGACCTGTGGCAGTTGATGGAGTTTTCCAAGCGCTTCACCACGGACGAAGTCTGGCCGGCGGACCTGCTGGCCAAGAAACCCGAGCTGCGGGGCAAGACGCTCTTTCAGGTGCTGTACGAAAACGGCAAGGTCAACAAGTTTCCGAACACGGAACTGGACCCGGAATACGCCAACGATGAGGCCAAGGCGTTCGGCTTCTACGTGCAGAAGGGCTTGTTCGAGGAATATGCGGAATTCGGCCGCGGCCATGGCCACGACCTGGCGCCGTTTGACACCTATCACCAGGTGCGCGGCCTGCGCTGGCCCGTGGTGGACGGGGTCGAGACGCGCTGGCGCTATCGCGAGAAGGCGGATCCCTACGTGAAGGTGGGCTCCGGCTTCAACTTCTATGGCAACCCCGACGGCAAGGCCAACATCTATGCCCTGCCCTATGAGCCGCCCCCCGAGGTGCCGGACGAGGAATACCCCTTCTGGCTGTCGACCGGCCGCGTGCTGGAGCATTGGCATTCGGGGTCAATGACGCGGCGTGTGCCCGAGCTGTACCGCGCCTTTCCCGATGCGGTGTGCTTCATGCACCCGGACGACGCGCAGGCCATGGGCCTGCGGCGCGGCGTACTGGTGGAGATTGCGTCGCGGCGGGGCAAGATGCAGACCCGGCTGGAAACGCGCGGACGCAACAAGCCGCCGCGCGGCCTGGTGTTCGTGCCCTGGTTCGATGCCGGCCAACTGATCAACAAGGTCACGCTCGACGCCACCGATCCGATCTCGTTCCAGACCGACTTCAAGAAGTGCGCGGTCAAGATCACCAAGGCTTGACGGCCCGACGGAGACGCTCATGAACATTCGCGCCACTTCGATCGCCCTGGTCTTTCTGATCGGCGCCAACGCCTGGGCCGCGCCGACCGATCCGATGATCGATCCCATGCGGGGCCCGACGCCCCTGACCGAGTCGGCCACGCCGCCGCTGATGCCCCCGGTCGAGAACCGCGACGTGCGGCGCATGCGCACGTACTCGATGCAGCCCCCCACCATTCCGCACAAGATCGACGGCTACCAGATCGACAAGAACTTCAACCGCTGCCTGGCCTGTCACGCCCGCGTGAACACCGAGCAGACCCAGGCGGTGCCGCTGAGCGTGACGCACTACATGGACCGCGACAGCAACGTGCTGGCCGAAGTGTCCCCGCGCCGGTACTTCTGTCTGCAATGCCACGTGCCGCAAACGGAGGCCAAGCCGCTGGTCCCGAACAATTTCCAGGACATCGACGTGATCCTCAAGCGCCTATCTGCTCCGGCGCCCGACAAGAAGTAAGGGACAGGAGCCCGTCATGGTCAAGCTCATCAAGCGTTACTGGAACATCATCCGCCGGCCCAGCGTGCACTTCAGCCTGGGCTTTCTGACGGTGGGCGGGTTCATCGGCGGCATCCTGTTCTGGGGCGCGTTCAACACCGCCATGGAACTGACGAACACCGAGAAGTTCTGCACCGGCTGCCATGAAATGCGCGACAACGTGTACTCGGAGCTGAAGGGCACGATCCACTTCACCAATCGTTCCGGCGTGCGGGCGCTATGCTCGGACTGCCACGTTCCGCACAACTGGACCGACAAGATCGCCCGCAAGATGCAGGCGTCCAAGGAGGTCTGGGGCAAGATCTTCGGCACCATCGACACGCGCGAGAAGTTCGTCGACAAGCGGCTGGAACTGGCGCAGCACGAATGGGCGCGCTTCAAGGCGAACGACTCGCTGGAATGCCGCAACTGCCACAACTACGAATACATGGACTTCACCCGCCAGAGCGTGCGGGCGCAGAACATGCACTCGACCTATCTCGCGGACCGGTCCAAAACCTGCATCGACTGCCACAAGGGCATCGCCCACACGCTGCCGCACATTCCGCCTGGCCAGACCTCCGAAGCGACGCCGCCGGCCAGGGCGTCCAACGAGGTGGCCAATGCGGCCCGCTGACGCGCCGCTGCCGGTGCTGAGCGCGCGCGGACTGGTCAGCCGGCGCGGCGGCCCCGGCGCGCTGGATTTTGATCTGCACGCTGGGCAGCTATTGAACGTGCAAGGCGCCAACGGCAGCGGCAAGACCAGCCTCTTGCGCATGCTGGCCGGCCTGCTGCGTCCTTTGGACGGCGGCATCTTCGACCCGGCTGGCGACATCCGCCGTGATCCGTCGGCGCACTTTGCGCGCACGGCGTATCTGGGGCACGGCAACGGCCTGTCGGGCGACCTGACCGCGCTGGAAAACCTGCGGTGCAGCCTGCACGTGGCCGGCACGCCGCGGCGCGACGACGCGATCGCCGCCTGCCTTGACGACTGGCGCCTGGGCGCCTGCCTGCACACGCCCGCCGCGCGCCTGTCGCAGGGCCAGGGCCGCCGGCTGGCGCTGGCCGCCGTGGTGCTGGGCGCCAAGCCGCTGTGGCTGCTGGACGAGCCCGACGCGGGCCTGGACGCGGCCAGCCTGGAACACCTGGCGCAGGCGCTTCGCGCGCATCTGGCCGCGGGCGGCGCCGCTGTCGTCGCCTCGCACCGCGCGCCCGGCACGCCTGCCCATCACACACAAACCCTGAACATGGATGACTACGCGGATGCTGGCAACGCTGTCTCAGTTGGCATTGCGTGAAGTCCGGCTGGCCTGGCGTCGACCGGCGGACACGCTGGGCGCGACGCTGTTCTTCATCGTCACGGGTTCGCTGTTTCCGCTGGCGGTGGGTCCCGATCCCGTGCTGCTGCTGGCGATCGGGCCGGGGGTCTTGTGGGTTTGCGCCCTGCTTGGCATTTTGCTGAGCCTGCATCGTCCCTTCGCGCAGGACTACGACAACGGCGCGCTGGAGCAACTGCTGGTGTCGCCGCATCCGCTGCCGCTGCTGGTGGGCGTGAAGCTGGGCGCGCACTGGTTCAGCACCTGCGTGCCGCTGATTCTTGCCAGCCCGGTGCTGGCGCTGCAGTTTGGCCTGTCGCCGCACGCCATCGGCATCCTGGTGCTGTCCCTGCTGCTGGGCACGCCGACGCTGGCGTTGGTGGGCGGCCTGGGCGCGGCGCTGACGCTGGGCCTGCGCGGCGGCGCGCTGCTGCCGCTGGTGGTGCTGCCGCTGTACGTGCCGGTGCTGATCTTCGGCGCGGGCGCTGTGTCGGCCACGCATGCCGGCCTGGGCGCGGGGCCGCAGCTTTCGCTGCTGGGCGCCGGCCTGTGCCTGGCGATCCTGCTTTGCCCCTGGAGCGCGTCGGCGGCGCTGCGCGTGGCGCTGGACTGAGGTATCCATGCACAATCCCTCCACCTTCGACTCCCCTCGCGCCGCCCCCGCGCGATCCAGCTGGATGCGCTACGCGTCGCCGGCGCTGTTCTACCCGCTGGCCGGGCGCATGATTCCGTTTTTTGCCGTGGGCGCCGCGCTGCTGGCGGCGGCCGGGCTGTATACCGGGCTGGTGGTCGCGCCTGTCGACAGCCAGCAGGGCGAGGTCTATCGCATCCTGTTCATCCACGTGGCCGCGGCCTGGATGTCGATGTTCCTGTACCTGGTGATGGCGGGCTATGCCGCGCTGGGGCTCATCTTCAACACCCGCCTGTCGTTCATGATGATGCGCGCGCTGGCGCCCACTGGCGCGATCTTCACGTTCCTGACGCTGTGGACGGGCGCGCTGTGGGGCAAGCCGACGTGGGGCACGTGGTGGGTCTGGGACGCGCGGCTCACGTCCGAGCTGATTCTGCTGTTCCTGTACCTGGGCTTCATGGCGCTGCAGGCCGCCACCGACGACACGCAGCGCGCGGACCGGGGCGGCGCGATCCTGCTGCTGGCGGGCGTGGTCAATGTGCCGATCATCTATTTCTCGGTGCAATGGTGGAGCACGCTGCATCAGGGCGCGTCGATCAACCTGACAACCGCCCCGAGCATGGCGCGCATCATGGTGACCGCAATGCTGCTGATGGTGGCGGCGTTCTGGCTGTACAGCGCAGCGGTCGCGCTGGCGCGCGTGCGCGGGATCATTGCAGCGCGCGAGCCGGGCGCCATTCAGAAGAACGCCGGACAGATGGGCGGCGGACAGCCGGGCGCATCGGCAAGCAGCGCCCGGACGGAGGCGCCATGAGCTGGGACACCCTCTTTTCGCTACAAGGCCATGGGCCGTACATCCTGGGCGCCTACGGCGTCACGTTCGCGCTGATGGCGTGGGAAGTGCTGGCGCTGTGGCGGCGCGCGCGTCGAAGCGGACGGCGGCAGGAGGATGTTGGCACCCCCGCCCGTGACGCAGGAAGGACGCGCCGATGAGCCCGCGCAAACGCCGCGCGTTCGCCATCGTGGGCGGCCTTGCCCTGCTGGGCCTGGCCACCGCGCTGGTGCTCAACGCCCTGCAATCGAATCTGGTGTTCTTCTTCAGCCCAACGCAGGTCATCGCGCACGAGGCGCCCGCCAGCGGCAGCTATCGCGTCGGGGGCTTGGTCGAACAAGGCTCGCTGCAACGGGAGGCCGACGGCCTGACGCTGCGCTTTGCCGTGACCGACACCGCCCACGCCGTGCCCGTCACCTATCAGGGCTTGCTGCCGGACCTGTTCCGCGAGGGCAAGGGCGTGGTGGTGGCCGGCAAGATGGGCGCGGACGGCGTGTTCCGCGCCACCGAAGTGCTGGCCAAGCACGACGAAAACTACATGCCGCCCGAAGCCGCCGACGCGATCAAGAAGGCGGAGCAACGGGCTGCCTCCACCTTGCAGGCGGAGGCAAAATGATCCCGGAAATCGGCCTTTTCGCCCTCATCCTTGCGCTGCTGGTGGCGCTGGCGCAGGGCATCCTGCCGCTCATCGGCGCTGCCACCGGCTGGCAGGCGGGACTGCGCGTTGCGCGGCCTGCGGCCATCGGGCAGTTCGGCCTGACGACGCTCGCCTTCGCCTGCCTGGCGTGGGCCTTCGTGCACAACGACTTTTCGGTGCTGTACGTGGCCGCGAATTCCCACGCCGACCTGCCGGCCGGCTACCGCTTCGCGGCGGTCTGGGGCGGGCATGAAGGGTCGCTGCTGCTCTGGCAGCTCCTGCTGACGGCGTGGACGCTGGCCGTGGCGCTGTGCAGCAAGCGGCTGCCTTTGGCTTTCGTGGGCCGCGTGCTGGCGGTGATGGGCTGGATCAGCGTCGGCCTGCTGCTGTTCATGCTGTTCCTGTCCAATCCCTTTGAGCGCCTGATTCCGGCCGCGATGGCCGGCCGCGACCTGAATCCGCTGTTGCAGGACCCGGGCATGATCGTGCATCCGCCCATGCTGTATATGGGCTATGTCGGCTTTTCGGTGGCGTTCGCGTTTGCCATCGCGGCGCTGCTGTCGGGCGAGCTGGACGCGATGTGGGCGCGCTGGGTGCGGCCGTGGACGCTGGCCGCGTGGACGTTCCTGACCATCGGCATCCTGCTGGGCAGCGCATGGGCGTACTACGTGCTGGGCTGGGGCGGCTGGTGGTTCTGGGATCCGGTCGAGAACGCCTCCTTCATGCCGTGGCTGGCAGGCACCGCGCTGATTCATTCGCTGATCGTCACCGAGCGGCGCGGTGCCTTCCGCAGCTGGACGGTGCTGCTGGCCATCTGCACCTTTTCGCTCAGCATCCTGGGCACGTTCCTGGTCCGCTCGGGCGTGCTGACCTCCGTCCACGCCTTCGCCGTGGATCCCGGCCGCGGCTTGTACATCCTTGCCTTCATGACGGTGATCGTGGGCGGTTCGCTTGCCCTGTACGCCTGGCGGGCCCCCACGGTCGGGCTGGGCGGCGGCTTTTCGCTGCTGTCGCGCGAATCGCTGCTGCTGTCCAACAACGTCGTGCTGACGGTCGCGGCGGGCTCCGTGCTGCTGGGCACGTTGTATCCGGTCGTGTTGGACGTGCTGGAGTGGGGCAAGATCTCCATCGGCCCGCCCTACTTCGAAGCCGTGTTTGTACCGCTGATGACGCCTGCGATTTTCCTGATGGGCGTAGGGCCGGTCGCCCGCTGGAAGCAGGCAGAGCTTCCCGACCTGGGCAAGCGCCTGCGCGTGGCCTTTGCGGTCAGCGTGCTGACGGCGGTGCTTGTGCCGCTGGCGATGCCCGGCGCTTCGCGCTTTGGTTCCCCGATGATCGTGCTGGGCCTGTGGCTGGCCGCCTGGTCGGTCGCCAGCGCCGGCGCGCACGCGTGGCAACGCCTGACGGACGGCGATGGCGAGTTGCTGCGGCGGCTGACCCGCCAACCGCGCTCGTGGTACGGCATGCTGTTGGCGCACGCGGGCATTGGCGTCTTCATCGCGGGCGTCACGCTGGCCAACGGCTATGAGGTCAAACGCGAGCTTCGTGTCGACGTGGGCGCCACGCAGGAAGCCGGCGGCTACCAGTTCACGTTTGCCGGCATCGGCCCGGCCACCGGCCCCAACTACACCGCGCAGCGCGCCGTTTTCCAAGTGGTGCGCGATGGCAAGCCCGTGGTCACGCTGTATCCGGAAAAGCGCCACTACACCGTGCAGGACATGGCGCTCAGCCAGGCTGACATCGACAGCGGCTTCACCCGCGACCTGTTTGTGGCGCTGGGCGAACCCGTAGCCGATAACGCCTGGACCGTGCGCATCCAGGTCAAGCCCTTCATGACGTGGATCTGGACCGGCTGCATCCTGATGGCCCTGGGCGGGCTGCTGGCCGCGGGCGACGGACGTTACCGCCGCGCGCGCGAGGCGCAGGCGCGCAAGGACGCGCACGCCGCCCTACCCGAGACCGCGGGCGCGGCGCGGGAGGGCTATTGATGCTGCGCTATCTGCTGCCGCTTGCCGTATTCCTGGCCATGGCCGTGTTCCTGGCGAAGGGACTGTCGCGCGATCCGCGCGCAGTGCCGTCGGCCATGATCGACAAGCCCGCGCCCGCCATCGGCCTGCCGGATCTGCTGGAACCCGGCAAGACACTGGACGTGGAATCGCAGCGGGGCAAGGTCTGGCTGCTGAATGTGTGGGCGTCTTGGTGCGGGCCGTGCAAGGACGAGCTGCCCGTACTGCGCGAGGCCGCGCAGCGCCATGGCATCGCGCTGTATGGGCTGAACTACAAGGACAAACCCGACGAGGCGCGGCAGTGGCTGGCGCGCAACGGCAATCCCTACCTGGCGTCGGCAAGCGACGTCGACGGGCGCGTCGGCATCGAATACGGTGTGTATGGCGTGCCCGAGACGTTCGTGATCGACGGCGACGGCCGCATCCGGTACAAGCATTTGGGGCTGATCACGCCGGAGCTATGGCGTACCCGCTTGCAGCCGGTCATCGAGGCGCTGCAATGAGGGCCCGGCGTGTGCAACGCCGTCCGTTGCCGCCGTGGCATCGGCTGCCCCGAAAGCTGCTAACGGTCGCCATGCTGGCCGTCCTGGTGACCGGCCTGCTGGTCACATTCCTGACCCCGGCGACCCTTCGCGCAGCGCCGGCTCCCTCACCCGTGCTGTCACCCGAACAGGAACAGCGCGCCGACAAGCTCGCGCACGGCCTGCGCTGCCTCGTCTGCCAGAACCAGACCCTGGCCGAATCCAACGCGCCCCTCGCCCTGGACATGCGCAAGCTCATCCGCGGCCAACTTGCCGAAGGCAAGACCGACACGGAAATCATGCGCTTCTTCGAAGACCGCTACGGCGACTTCGTGCGCTACGACCCGCCCTTCAAGCCGATTACCTGGCTGCTGTGGGTGGGCCCCTTCGCGCTGCTGGCCGTGGGCTTCCTGGTGCTGGTGCGCACGCTGAAACGGCGCGCCGGCACGCGCGCACCGCTGACCGCGGACGAACGCGTCCGCGCCGCCCGCTTCCTGGATTCCGGCTCATGACCACGCTCTGGCTCATCGTCCTGGCCCTGCTGCTGGCCACCCTGCTTTGCCTCGTGCCGCCGCTGCTGCGCCGCACGCCGGCCGCGGAGACCGCGTCGGACGCCAGCGTGCGCGCCTTCTATCTGGCGCAGCGGGAGCAACTGCGGCGGGATCTGGCTAACGGCGCGCTCAGCCCGCATGCGCACGCCCGCGCCGACGAAGAGCTGCAACGCGATCTGCTGCAGGACCTGGCGATGCGCCGTGATCCCCGCGCACGGCTGGGCGGACAGCGCGCCGGCATTGCCGCGGCGTGCGTGCTGACGGTGGCCGTCCCGGTGGCCGCCGTGCTGTTGTACGGGCAGTTGGGCAATCCGCGCGCGGCGGCCACGATCGCCATGGCGCAAACGCCTGAACCCCATGCGCAGGAGGCGGACAACGACATGGCGCTGGCGATCAACGCGCTGGCCCAGCGCCTGCGCGCCTCGCCCGATGATGCCGATGGCTGGTACATGCTGGGCCGTTCCTACGAAACGCTGGGCCGCTACAACGACGCCATTGCCGCGTATCGGGAGGTGCTGCGGCTGGTGCCCGGCCAGCCTGTGGTGTTGGCCGATCTGGCCGACGCCCTGCTGTCGGCGCGGCAGGGCCAGCCCGACGAGGATTCCATCGCGGCCGTCGCGCAGGCGCTGCAGGCCGAGCCGGATCAGCCCAAGGCGTTGGCGTTGGCCGGCATGATGGCGCTGCGCCGCGGCGACGCCGCCGAGGCGCTGACGCACTGGGAACGGTTGCAAAGGCTGCTGCCGGCAGAGTCGGAGGCGGCACGGCAGATCCAGACGAATATCGCGCAGGCGCGCGCCATGGCGACGGGTGGGGCTGGGGGAGCGTCGGTGGCGGCTGCGTCGGGTAACTCGTCCGCATCGCCTGCGGTGGCGGGGTCGACGCCGGCTGCTTCCGCAACGCCCGCCGCTCCGGCCGCCACGCCCTCCGCGCCCGCCCGCCTCACCGGTCAGGCCCGCATCGCCGACACGCTGCGCGGCCAGGTCGCGCCAAACGACACCGTCTTCATCCTGGCGCGCCCCATGGAGGGATCCCGCATGCCGGTCGCCATCCTGAAGATGCAGGTTGCGGACCTGCCGCGGGCGTTCGTGCTGGACGACAGCACGTCCATGTCGCCGGATGCCACGCTGTCCAAAGCCGGCAAGGTGCGCGTGGAGATCCGCGTCAGCCGCTCGGGCAATGCTGCCGCCCAGGCCGGCGACCTGAGCGGCGTGCTGACGGACGTGGGGCCGCGCGCCGACGGGCTGGAACTGGTGGCTGACACCGTCGTGCGCTGACCGCTTCCGCCGTCAGCGCTTTCGGCTCACACCCGTTCAAACCCGCTCGATCCGCGCCGGCAAACCCTGCCGCACCGCCGCGCCCGATACCCAATCGATCCAGACGTTGGCGTGCTGGCCGCGCGTCGCGTCCCCAAAGCCCAGATCGTTCAGATTGACCCCGGCCGCCAGCGCCGGATCGTGCGGCATCGGCTTGCCATCGACGACATGCGCGCGCGCGCCCAGCTCGGTATGCCCGTAACCGTGCTCGATGCCCACCGCGCCCGGCTGAACCCCATCGCGCAGCAGGGCCAGCCCCGTCACCGACCCGCCCGGCGTCACGATGCGGACCGTATCGCCGTTGCGGATGCCCAGCCGTTCGCCGTCCTGCCGGCTGATCGACACGGGATTGTGGGGGTGCACCTGCCGCAGACGGTTCACGCCGATCGACAGCGAGCTCATCAGGTTGGACTTGAACGAGCTCAGCAGGAAGGGCCAGTCCTCACGCGGGTATTCATCCCGCATATCGCGCCCGTCGGCCAGGCGCGTCGGGTACCAGGTGGGACAGCCGCTATAGCGCTCGCCCGTCATCGCGTGGCGGAACCCCGCCAACTCCTCGCTCCAGACATGCAGCGGCTTGGTATAGGCCACGCGCGTGCGGCGCGGCTGTTCGCCGGCTTGCGTCCACGCGTCTTCCATCCGGTCAAAGCGCCCGCCCCGGCTCATCAGCATCGCAACCTGCCGCCATTCGCCCGGCTTGAGCTTGGTCTGCAACAGGTCGCGGTAGCGGTCGACGCCGGTCAGCGCCATGTCGTCGTCGCTTGCCTCCGGCACCGGACGTCCCGCCGCAAACGCGATGTTGGCCATGCCGCGCAGGAAGAAATCCTCGGGCGTGTCCAGCGCGTACTTGCCGCCGTCCTTGTCCGAGATGGCGCCCTCGCCAAACCCCGGCATGCCCAGGCGCTTGGCGCACGCGATCAGGAAGGTCTCCAGGCACACCGGCTCGTTCGTGGCGGTACGCGACACGCGCGGCTGCACCGCGGGCCAGCGCACGGTCGAGGCCTTGGCCACCACGTCGGCCCACGGCGCCGACACGCCCCAGCTTTCGTACGTGACGGTGTCCGGCACGATGTAGTCGGCCAGCGCGTTGGTCTCGTTGATGAACGGGTTGATCGACACCGCCAGCGGCAGGACGCGCGGGTCCTTCAGCTTTTCCAGCGCCACGTGGCGGAACCCGGCAATGCCGTACACCGGGTTGCTCATGTGGTTGAACCAGACCTTGGCGCGATACGGATAGCCCGCCAGCGCCGACGCCAGCATCTCCGAACTGAGTCCGCCGGTAGCCGGATACCAGGGCGCCGCCGCCGGGTACGCCGGCTGGCCCGCGGCCTTCTTGCGCTTGAACTCGCTGGACTTCTCGTACGGAAAGCGGTTGCGCGACAGCGACACGCCTTTGGGCGAGGCCTTGTTGGCAAAGCCGGCGATGTTGTAGCGCGGCCCCGCGCCGTAGGGCGGGAAAGGCCCGGCGTCCAGCACCAGTCCGCCCTCCACGTTCAGGTTGCCCACCAGCGTGTTCAGCATGGCAATCGCGTAGGCCGTGTAGAAGCCCGCGCCGCTCATGGTGCCGCCGTGCGCATCGGCCACGGCGCGCTTGCCGTGGCTGGTGAAGCGCTCGGCCAGCGACGCGATCTTGGCCGCCGGCACGCCGCAGAGCGCGGCGTACTCGTCCAGCGTCTTGCGGCGCGACTCCTCGCGCAGCAAGGTCAGCGACGTCCGCACCCGCAGCGCGTCCGGGCTACCTGCCATGCCGGGCGCGGCGATGGTGTCGTCCACAAACAGTTCCGCCGATGACGCCGTCGTGTGCGGCGCCAGCGTGCCGTCGGCCAGACGCACGACATATACGTCCTCCCATTTCTCGTCCGCATCGGCCGGGCGCGCCCAGCCCATGTCGGCGCCACGCAGAAACGCGCCCAGGCGAGGATGGTCCGGTTCGGCCACCACCAGATGCGTCGCGTTGGTCCATGCCGCCTCGCCCGCCGCCTTCATGGCGTTCGGACCGGGTTGCGCCAGCATGCGCGCGTCGAAACGTTCGTTGTCCAGAATCCAGCGGATCAGGCCCATCGCCAGCGCAAGGTCGCTGGCCGGATTGACCGGCACCCATTCATTGCCCGATCCCGCCGACAGGCTGGACGAGGCCGGCAGCACGGGCGACACCACCACGTAGGTGAACGCGGCTTCCCCTGGCCGCACCCGCGCCTCGGCCAATTGGCGGGCCTGGCGCTGAAACGGATTGCCGGCCTGCGCCGGCGCCGCGCCGATGAACAGCCCGAAGCGCGCGTTGTCCCAATCCGGCTTGCCGTGCGGCATGCCTTTCAGGTCGCCCAGCGCCGCGCCCGCGCCCACCCGGAAGCTCTGGCCGCAGTACGAGCCGTGATTGCTGAAGTTGACCGTGCCAAACGACTGCCCGGCAAAGCGCTGGATCAGCGGCGTGCGCCCTTCGTTGGACGCGTCGGTAAAGAGGAACTGGTTGACCTTCGCGCCGTACTCCGGATTGTCCGGGTCCAGCGGCGTCTCGCGGTCGAAGATCGCGCGCAGGCCGTCCACGTGGCCTTCGCCGAACAGGTCGCCGCCTTCACAGACTTCCTGCACCAGTTGCTCGAAGCTGATCGTCTGCCATTTGCCGTCGCCGCGCTTGCCGGCGCGCTTCATCGGCTGCAATACCCGGTACGGGCTGTCCATCTGCTCCAGCATGGCCGAACCGCGCGCACACGACGTGGCGCGCCCTTCCAGCCCGCTATCGCCGCCCAGTTGCGCATAGACATCGCGCACGGGCGTGTCCATCGCGGCGGGCCGCGTCGTGGCCAGCGGGTGGTACGGGTTGCCGGCCACGCGCAGGATGCGGTTCTCGGCCGTGTCCACGCGCAGCCGCACACCGCATTGCGTCCAGCAGCCCAGGCAGCTCGACGGGCTGACGATCTGGCCCGGCTGGGCGCTCAGCGCGCCGGTCAGCGGATCGATGCGGAACTCCGGCGTCAGCGAATTACCGCGCACGGCGTGCGTCGTCGGCACGCCCGCGGTGCCCTGCGCCAGGCCCTTCACCGCCTTGACGACCGTGTCGCCATAGCCCGCCGCAAACGCTGCCATGCCGCCGGCCACCATGCCGCCGCGCATCATCAGCTTGCGCCGTGCCTCGTCGCGCGGCTGGTCCGGGCCACCATCTGCGTCGCGGCGCTTGTCGGTTTCGTGTTGCTTGTCCATTGCTTTCTTATCCATGTGCTTATCGTCTCGGCGCGCTCAGGCGGCCACGGCGCGTGCGCGCGCGGGGAAGATGTCCAGGGCCCAGGTGACGGCGGTGATCAGCGCCACGCACAGCCCCAACACGCCCACCATGCCGAGCACCCCGTCGCTGCCCCACGGCATCTCGTACAGATACAAGCCGGCGCCGTACTTGGGCACGCCCTGCACGCTCATGAAGACCACCCAGCGGAAGATCCACGCCGCGCCCAGCATGGTCAGCGCCAGCGCGGCCGACGGCAGCGGCGCCGCCAGCGTGCGCGCCGGCCGTTGCAACAGCCCGACGATGCAGAAGGCCGTAATCACGGCGCCCGCCAGGCTCAGGCGCCAGATCGGAAAGTCCGCGAACAGCCGCAGCGCCGCCTCGAAGGACGGATCCAGTCCCAGCAGGCCCAGCAGCACCCACGCCCCCGCGCCCAGCGCCATCATCACGACGGCAGTCACGCTCAGCCGCCGCAACATCTCCACCGGCAACGCGCGCAATCCGCCGGGCAGCCAGCGGCCCACCAGGAACATCGCGCCCAACGCGCCCAGCCAGGCGGTCAGCGCAAAGTTCACCGGCAGGAACACGGTGTGCCACAACGGCCGCGAACGCAGCACCATTACCTCGGCCCCGGTGTAGACCAGGATGGACAGCGCCGACAGCGCCAGGGCCGCCGCCACCACCCGCAGCCACCCGATCCGCCCCCACCACCACGCCGCGCAGAACAGCAGCGCCAGCGTCACGAAGACCGGCAGCAGCAACGCCCCCAGCCACATCCACGACCACGGCGTGATGTGCGCATAGAAGTGCCAGAAACGGCCGGGCTGATGCAGGTCGGCCAGCAGCGACACCGGCGCGGCGATGGCGCTGACCAGCAGCACCGTCACCGCGGCCGGCAGCAAGCGGCGCGGGGCGGAATCCGCCCGCCCGAACGTCGCAAAGGCGGCGGTCAGCGCGGTGGTCGCGCTGATGCCGATCAGAAAGAAATACTGCACGGCCCAGGGCAACCAGGCCGCGTCGTAGACCGGCGTGAGCAATTCAGAAATTCGCATGAGAGTCTCCCGGTCCGTGTCAGTGACCGCCCGCCAGGCGCACGCCGGCTTGGCCGTCGACCTGATGCACGAACGCATCGGGCAGGCCGATGTAAAAGACGTGGGGATCGGTCTTCATCTCGGGCTTGAGCACCTTGATGTCGGCCTTGTGTTCGGCCAGCAGCCGGGATATCGCGCTGTCCGGATCGTTCATGTCGCCGATCACACGCGCGCCGCCCACACAGCTTTCCACGCAGGCCGGCAGCAGTCCGGCTTCCAGCCGGTGCTCGCAGAACGTGCATTTGTCCGCGGTCTGGGTCTCGTGATTGATGAAGCGGGCGTCATAGGGACAGGCCTGCACGCAATAGCCGCAACCCACGCAGCGCGCGTTGTCGACCAGCACGATGCCGTCCTCGCGCTGAAACGTGGCCTGCACCGGACAGACCGGCACGCAGGGCGGCTTGTCGCAGTGGTTGCACAGGCGCGGCAGCATGACCATCGAACAGGGGCCGCCGGTATCGGGGGTGACTTCGTACTGCAGGACGGTGGTGCGGAACTGTCCGATGGGCGGTACGTTTTCCAGCGAACAGCTCACCGTACAGGACTGGCAGCCGATGCACTTGCGCATGTCGACGACCATGCCGTAGCGCTTGCCGGCCATGCCAGGCCGGCGCGGCGGTTGGCCATTGAGACCCGGCGCGGCCTCGGCGTGGATGGGAATAACCGAGGCGGCGGCGCCCAGGCCTAGGAGCCCTTTCAGGAAACCGCGTTTGCCCGGGAGCGGCGTTTCCGGGGGGCTGTGGGGGGTGTGCATCGTTAAACTCCGAAACGTTTAAGTGTTACGGAAATTAACTTATCACCTGTGGTTATATAGAGCCTTGATATCTGTCAATTCGGGGACGGAGTCGAGGCGGCGGCAGCATGTGCGATCGCGGTTTGTGCTTCGGACGTGCGGAATAGACGGCAATGCGATCTGGCCGGGGGTTGCAGCTTCAGCGCGTCGGAAACTTCAAAGCGGGCTCCCACGCCGTCAGTTTCTGCTCGAAACTGGCCGCCGCGTGGGCGGGACTCGTCGAGGGCAGCTCGTAAATGTCGAGCCCGGGCGCCTGCAACGTCGGGAGCACATGCCGCCGGAACATTGCCGCGGCCTTCGCACCGTTGAAGCAGATGCGCCCGATGGACGGGTGAAGGCTCAAAAATGCCTGGAAATCGTTCGGCACCAGCGTATCGCCCCGGATGTCGGCATCCAGACTGCCCGGCCGCTCGCAGGCCTGCAACACATCCCACAGCGCCACGCCGTTAGCCTGCAACGCACGCAAGCGCTCGTCGTAGGCCAGGCCCGGATCAAACCCGAAGATCCGCGCTGCCAGGGGCCAGAACGCATTGCGCGGATGCGCGTAGTACTGCACCTGCCGCAGCGAGGCCACGCCGGGCATGGAGCCCAGCACCAGCACGCGCGCACCCTCCCCCACGACCGGGGCAAATCCCGTCACCGCCGTCTCAAACCGCGCCGCCGCGGTTTCGTCCCTGATCTTGTCCATGCCCGGAAGGATACCCGCCCGGCGCGGGCGTGCCCTGCCGCCCCGTGATGATCGTTCGCCGCATGGAACAGTGCTTATCAGCCACGGGCACTACCGATATCGGCATTCCGCCCTTATCTTCTTGCCTATGACGAACGGCCCCGAAGGGGCCGCGCAACAGGAAACCTCACCATGAAGAAGATCCTCGGCGTGCACGCCAGCCCCCGTCCCCACTGGGTGGGCGACGGATTTCCGGTGCGCTCCATGTTCTCGTACAACGACAAGGGGCGCGACACCAGCCCGTTCCTGCTGCTGGACTACGCCGGCCCCGCCGAATTCGGCCCTGCCAGCCAGCCCCGCGGCGTCGGCCAGCACCCGCATCGCGGCTTCGAAACCGTGACCATCGTCTACAGCGGCGAAGTCGAACACCGCGACTCCACCGGCAACGGCGGCGTCATCGGCCCCGGCGACGTGCAATGGATGACGGCAGCGTCCGGCATCCTGCACGAGGAATTCCATTCCCACGCCTTCACCCGTACGGGCGGAAAACTGGAGATGGTGCAGCTCTGGGTCAACCTGCCCGCCAAGGACAAGAAGGCGCCGGCCGGTTATCAGGGCATTCTCAATGCGGACATCCCGGTCGTGGCGTTGCCGGATGACGCGGGTTCGCTGCGCGTGATCGCGGGCAGCTACGGTGGCCAGACGGGTCCGGCGCGGACGTTTACGCCGATGGACGTCTGGGATGTGAAGCTGGCGGCGGGTAAGACGGCGACCTTCCCGATTCCGGCGGGCCGCAACAGCATGCTCGTCATGCTGCGCGGTACGGTCCTGGTGAACGGCGAAGCTGTCGCGCGGGATGCGCAGTTGGCGCTTTTCTCGCAAGAGGGAGAGGACATCACGGTCGAAGCGAATAACGACGCCGTGTTCCTGATCCTGAGCGGCGAGCCGATCGATGAGCCGGTCGTTGGCTACGGGCCCTTTGTGATGAACTCACAGGCCGAAATCGTGGAGGCGATTCAGGACTTCAACGCCGGGAAGTACGGGCAGATGCATTGAGGCGAACGCTCCGCCAGCAACCCCGCGCCCGCATGCCAGTTACCGGCATGCGGGCGCGGTCGCGTTTTGGGCGTTGCAGATCTGACGATCACGGACGTTGCCTGGCGCAGCGTGAACCTGCTTATCCAAATGGCTCCGCGTGGACGCCCGCGCCCTCTCGCCAGACACCGTACGAGCAAGGGCAGCGGGCGGCGCGGTATGACGTTCTGCGGCAGCGCCGTGCTATGGTCGATCCCTAATTCTTCCGCTGCTGTCTCTGGCCACTTCCGCACAACGTCGATGACCGCTCCCGCCCGCTCCCCCTGCTCTCTCGCTTTGCGCCTGGCATTGACAGTCGTCATCGTGCGCGTGGCCTACGCCGCGCTGCTGCAAGGCTACACGTTGATCGGATTGCCCGAATCCGCGCAACTGCGCGAGACGTTCAGCCTTCCGCAGTACCTGGTGCCATTTCTGGCAAACATCGCGGCTTCGTCCATCTTTGTCGGTTTGACCGTATGGAGCACCACGCATCGCTGGCTGCGGCAGCAAAATACGCACGCCGTGGACGCGCCGGGAAAGCTTTTCGGCATCGTCATCATCTTGACGCTGGTGTTCTCGCTGGCCGTGTCGGCCCTCATGATCTATCTGCAAAGCGTGCTGGTCCTGTACGCCGCGCAACACGCTGGCACGGCCAACAAATTCTTGACGCTAGGCCTGTTCCTCGGTGCCCTGGCCGTTGCCTTGGAAGTCCTGGGCGCATATCTCGCCGTGCGCATCGCCGCGCGAACCGTGCAGCCTGCGGACCAAGCCGGTGGTCCGGCGTATGAACAACGCCACGCGGCCTGGAGTGCCGGTTTGATGATCCTGGGCTGGCAACTGAGCGTGTGCATCGCCATGGGCAGCTACCTGAACGCGCAATCGCTCACCGTCGGCCGGCTGCAATACGCGCTGGGTTTCCTGATCCTGCCCGCCCTGCTTCTGGTGCTTTGCACGGTCGTCTGCCTGAGAATCCTGCCGCGCCCGATCGGCGCTGCGCGTCAAGGGCGAGCTGTCGCCCTGGGCACGCTCGCCTTCTGGCTGGCACAGGCGCTGGGGGTTGGCCTGGGCTTTCTCGCGATTCGGGCGATGACATGGGACCAATTGATACGCGCAGCGGATTCCAACTTGGTGGCGGTCGTGATGCTCGTGGTGTATGCAGCGCTGCTGGTGCTGGGCTGCTGGGTTGGGAAGCTGGCGCTTTATGGCGGTTCGAGAAGGCTTGTACCGGCCGGCTGAGCGCGTCGGGCGAAGAATGCTGGCGTCGCTCAGCTTCCCCTCGCCCTAGACCGCAGAGAAGAGATCCTTGCCGTTGATGTTCAGTGCGAAGGATGATGTTGGCGGCCGTGGCCGGGGTGGCTGGCGAGCGTGGGCAACTGCAAGCAAGGCACAGGGCTGCGACACGGCGAGGTCAACAGCCCCTGTGCACTGCGTTATCAGCCATAATCCGTTCAACCTCGCCCCGCGCGAAGGCAGGAGTTCCGCTTTCGCCCCCACATGAACCGGTAGCGGGTGGGCCGTAGCGTACTCAGTGCGGAGTATCTCGATGATGACACCGGAAACGCCAGACGAGGATTTGGTACGGCCCCGCAGCCACAGGTCACGCGACCTGCCCCAGGGCTTTCGGGCTGGATTGATTACGGCCATCACCGTATTGCTGGGCTTTTCGCTGGGTTTCCTGCGTTTCTGGGGCTTCGACGCGCCGGGCGATTGGAGCGTGCTATCCGTGCTGCCGGGCGTGTTCTTATTGGTCGCGATCCTGCTGCAGATAATTGCGCTTTGCCGCGCCTTGCGTTTGGAAGATGAAGCCGAGGATGAATACCGGAAAACCGTGCGATGGTTTATCTCGTCGGCGATACTGCTGTTGCTGGGTCTGACAGCGGCATTGTGGGAGGCAGCGTGACTCCGGCAATCGCCCTTTCGCCGTCACCACCGCCCACTTCCACCCGATTCCGCCCCCCAGCCTTCCCCCGATAAAGCGCCCCATCCGCCTCCCGGAGCGCCTCCTCCAAACCATCCGCTCCATGAAAGCGGGCTGACACGCCAATCGTGACCGTGCAGCGCAGCGGCTCATCGCCGCCGGTGACGTGGATTGGCTGGCTTTCGATGCTGGCGCGCAGCCGCTCCGCAAGAACCATCACATCCGCCATTTCCGATTCAAGAAGCACGGCGACGAACTCCTCTCCGCCGGTGCGGCCGGTCAGATCTCCCCGCCGTACACCGGTACGAAGCAGCCCCGCCACATGGCAGATCACCTCATCGCCCGCCTGGTGACCGTAGCTGTCATTGATCCGCTTGAAATGGTCGACGTCCACCATCAGCAAATAGGCGGGGACCGCATTACGGCCGTTGAAATACTGGGTCAGTGCGTCTGACAGTCCCCTGCGATTGAGCAGATCCGTCATCGGATCGCGCGCCGCCATATTGCGCAAACTGTCCGTCAGCCGGCGCAGCACGAGCCAGACAATGGAAGGCGGCACGATGGTGGCCAGCGTCGACATATAGATGTAGAAAATCATCTGAAACCGGCTGTCCATATGCAGCGCGTCCAGGCCGCCTTCCGTAATCTTCAGAAACTTCAGCGCGTTCAGCACACAGATTCCGCCGATCAGGCACGCGAAGAAGATCATCTCTGCGCGCAAGTCTTTGGCGAACGTGCGCGTGCCGCAGAGCACCGTGACGGTCATGGCGAAGAAAAGCAGTGTCGCCGATGCCGCGAGCATGGCGTAGCGCGCTTCTGGTCCGAATTGCCATTGCACCAGCCACTGCAGTAACCCATACACCAGGCAAAACACCGCCAGCGGCAACCACAGGCGCACCTGTTGCCCGAAGAATCGCATGGCGCCAAGCAGGTACGCGATTGGCGCGGCCAGGGTCAGGCAGTGATTGACGACGCTCATCAGGCTCCAGGCGGGACCGCCTTCGACCAGTTGCAGGATGTAGGCCGCCGCGAGCAGCAGATTGCCGACGGCGAAGACGTCCATCCCCATCCTGTTTTCTGGCAGGCGACGGCTGATAAGCAGGAACATGCCGGAAAAGCACAGCAGGTGTGCGCACAGCATGCCAACGAGCGTGGAGGCAACCATGAAAGGGACGTCGAGAGGGAAAGCGGATTTCCTGCGCCGGCGCCACTGAGCGGTGGTCAGCGATGGACACCCAGCGACCTGCGTGGGCGGCGCTCATTGTAGTCGGCCGGTATTGATCCCAGGAGTTCGGCCGAGGGCGCCTGGAAATGGCGATAAAGTAGCCATCAAACACGCTCGGAATCGGCGATAAAGCAGCCGTCAGACACGCTCGACTTGGCGATAAAGTGGCCGTCCGACACGTCGATGCGGCAGATGAGCCGGCGGTTGACCAGTTGAATGGCGCCGGGATAATGCCGCTGCATTCCCGTCACGAGGAGAATTCAAATGCCCACCACACTGCGAGCCATCCGCTCAGACATCACCAAGCTTCAAGTGGACGCGATCGTCAACGCCGCCAATTCCTCATTGCTGGGCGGTGGCGGCGTGGATGGCGCGATTCATCGTGCCGCGGGACCTGATCTGGTGCATGAGTGCCGGCTGCTGGGCGGATGCAAGACGGGCGATGCGAAGGTGACCGGCGGATATCGGCTGCCCGCGCGCTTCATCATTCACACGGTGGGCCCGGTTTGGCGCGGGGGGAATAACGGGGGGCCGGCACTCCTGGCAAGCTGCTATCAACGCTGCATTGCGCTGGCGGAGGAAAAAGGCGTAGTTTCGATCGCGTTTCCCAGCATCAGTACCGGCATCTATGGCTATCCCATTGATTTGGCGGCGCAGGTCGCGGTCGATACCGTTCGCAAAAGCCTGTCGAGGGATTCGTCAATTCAAGAGGTCATCTTCTGCTGCTTTTCGGACGCTGACCTGAGTCACTACGAGCGAGTTTTGAACCGGCCACCTGAATGACGCGACGCGAGGGAGGCGGCCGCTCTGCCGTCTGCCCCCGATTGCCTGGCCACGGGATCGCCGCTCATCGACGCCTTTCAGTTCCGCCCCGCTAATCCCGCCGGCGCCACACACTGGCCAGCCACGGCTGCTGCTCGCGCGGCAGTCCGTCGGGCCGGTAGTAGTGCTCAAGCTCGTCGAATCCGGCGGCCTCCATCAGTGCGCGCCAGCCGTCGAGATCGTGGTACGCCCCATAGCGCCCGCGATTCCAGCCTTCCTGGTTCCCGCCACGGGGATTGGAACTGAACAGCACGCCGCGCGGCCGCAGCGTTGCCCGCAGTTCCTTGAGCACGCGCGGCAGTTCCTGCCCCGGCACATGAAACAGCACGGCGTTGGCGAAGATGCCGTCAAAGCGCGCAGCGGGCAGTTGGAGCCGAAGGAAATCCTGCTCCCAGACCTCGCACCCGCTTGCCGCGCGCGCCATTTCCACGAAACGCGGCGTGCCGTCCAGGCCCACGGGCCGGTGTCCCATCGCGAGGAAAGTCTTCAGGTCGCGCCCCGGCCCGCAACCCAGATCGAGGATGTCGAACGGCGGTTCACCGTCGATGTGCCGCAGTAAGGCGGCGATGTTTTGGCTGACGTCGTGGTCCCGCGTGCCGGCTTGGAAGGAATCGGCGTTCTCTTCGTAATGGGCGAGCGTCAGGGACGTGATCTTGGCGAGGTCTTCGGGATCCAGGTGCATCAGGCGATTGTGCATCAAACGGCGCGGGGCGGCGAGACGCGGCGCGCCGCTCAAGGAAACGGCCGCGCCTTGATGAAGTCGATCAGCGCCTTCAGCGGCGACGGCACCAGGCGGCGTCCCGAGTAGTACAGAAATGGTCCCGAAAACTGCGGCCACCACGGTTCCAGCACGGGCTCCAGCGCGCCGCTAGCGAAGTGCGGCCGCAGCCAGTCTTCGAACAGATACATGACGCCCGCCCCCGCGATGGCGACGTCTACAGCGAGATCGACCGCGCCGCCAATCTGCACGACCAACGGTCCGGACGCATCGATACGCACGGTCTCTCCGCCCCGCTCAAAATCCCACGCAGGCATCGCCCCGCTGGGAAAGCGGCCGCGCAGGCAGGCGTGCTGCATCAGGTCTTCGGGATGCGCGGGCCGCCCGCGCCGGTTCAGGTAGTCGGGCGAGGCGCCGGCTGCAAAGCGCTGCACGCGCGGGCCGATGGGCACGGCGATCATGTCCTGCTCCAGCCGGTCGTCGTAGCGGATGCCTGCGTCGCACCCGGCAGCCAGCACGTCGACAAAGCTTTCCTCGGCAACGACCTCCAGTCGGATATCGGGATAGGCCGCCAGAAAGTCGGGGACGATGGACGGCAGCACCAGCTTGGCCGCGCTGAGCGGCACGTTGAGCCGCAGCGTGCCCGCCGGCTTGTCGCGGAACCCGTTGACGGCGTCCAGCGCCGCCTCGACCTCGGTCAGCGCGGGCGCCAGCCGGGCCAGCAGTTCCTGGCCGGCCTGGGTCAGCGCCACGGAGCGCGTCGTTCGGTTGAAAAGCCGCACGCCAAGCTGCGCCTCCAGGCGGCGCACGGTGTCGCTCAGGCGCGACGCGCTGGTGCCCGCCGTCCGGGCCGCTTCGCGGAACCCTCGCGCGCGCGCGACGGCGACGAAGGCATGGAGGTGATCGAGGTCAGTCGCCATTGTGCATTTTTCCGTACAAGCCGTGCGGATTGTATTGGCTTATCAGCATGTGGCGAAAGCTCTATCGTTTGCCCATCCCCACTCCTGCACCGAAACAAGGAACCCGACATGACCCAACTCGCAGACAGCGGCACCTACTCCCTCGGCGCACGCCAGGTCTATCGGCTTGGCTATGGCGCCATGCAGCTCGCCGGCCCGGGCGTCTTTGGTCCGCCCAAGGACCGTGATGCCGCGCTTGCCGTGCTGCGCGACGCGGTTGCCGCCGGCGTGAACCACATCGACACCAGCGATTTCTACGGCCCGCACATCACCAACCAACTGATCCGGGAAGCGCTGGCCCCCTACTCCGACGATCTGGTGATCGTGACGAAGGTGGGCGCGGTGCGCGGCGACGATGCCTCGTGGAATCCCGCGTTCTCTGCCGAGCAGTTGACCCGGGCGGTGCACGACAACCTGCGCAACCTGGGCCGCGACGTGCTGGACGTGGTCAACCTGCGCGCCATGTTCGACGTCCATGGCCCGGCGGAAGGGTCCATCGAAGCGCCGCTGTCCGTGCTGGCCGGCCTGCAGCAGCAAGGGCTGATCCGCCACATCGGGTTGAGCAACGTGACGGCCACGCAGGTGAAAGAAGGCCGCGGCATCTGCGACATCGTCTGCGTGCAGAACCAGTACAACGTCGCCCACCGGGCCGACGACGCCCTGATCGACGACCTGGCCCGCGAAGGGATCGCCTACGTGCCGTTCTTTCCGCTGGGCGGGTTCAGCCCGTTGCAGTCGTCCATCCTGAACGACGCGGCTGCGCGGATCGGCGCGACGCCGATGCAGACCGCGCTGGCGTGGCTGCTGCGCCGCTCGCCGAACATCCTGCTGATTCCCGGCACGTCTTCGCAGAAACATCTGAAGGAAAACCTGGCCGCGGCGTCGCTGCAGTTGCCGGACGACGTGGCCAATGCGCTGGACGGCATCGCGGCGAGCAAGGCGGTGTAAGCCCCGGCCTGAACAACCTGAACGCCGGACGCGCCTGCGCACTCAAGCAGGCGGCAATAAAAAACCCGCCTGCATCAATGCAGGCGGGTTCGATCAACCGGTAGACGCCAGCAGCATCAAGCCGCCAGACGGCCCTCGATCTCGGTCTTGGTGGTGCGCAGTTCGTCGGGCAGGCCTTGCGACAGCTGACCGAAGAGCTCATGGTGCAGCGCGAGTTCCTCGCGCCAGGCGTTCTCGTCCACCGACATGACCTGCTCGAACTTGTCCGGGCTGAATTCCAGGCCGGTCCAGTCGATGTCCTGGTAGCTGGGGGACACGCCAAACACCTGATCCACGCCCTTGGATTGACCGTCGATGCGGCCCAGCATCCAGCGCAGCACGCGCATGTTGTCGCCAAAGCCGGGCCAGACGAACTTGCCGTCCGGCCCCTTGCGGAACCAGTTCACGCAGTAGATGCGCGGCAGGGTCGCGCCGGCGGCTTCGAGCTGCTTGCCCAGCTTGAGCCAGTGGCCGAAGTAGTCGCTCATGTTGTAGCCGCAGAACGGCAGCATGGCGAACGGGTCGCGGCGCACCACGCCTTGCTGGCCAGCGGCCGCGGCGGTGGTTTCCGAGCCCATCGTGGCGGCCATGTAGACGCCTTCGACCCAGTTGCGCGCTTCGGTGACGAGCGGCACGGTGGTGGAGCGGCGGCCGCCGAAGATGAAGGCGTCGATGACCACGCCCTTGGGGTTTTCCCATTCGGGATCGATGGACGGGCACTGCGCGGCCGGCGCGGTGAAGCGCGCGTTCGGGTGCGCGGCCTTGCGGCCGGTTTCGCGCGCGATTTCCGGCGTCCAGTCCTTGCCCTGCCAGTCGACCAGATGCGCCGGCGGCGTGCTGGTCATGCCTTCCCACCAGACGTCGCCGTCGTCGGTCAGCGCGACGTTGGTGAAGATGACGTTGGCCTTGAGCGTGGCCATGGCGTTGAAGTTGGTCTGCTCGCTGGTGCCCGGGGCCACGCCGAAATAGCCGGCTTCGGGGTTGATGGCGTGCAGGCGGCCGTCGGGGCCGGGCTTGATCCAGGCGATGTCGTCGCCGATGGTGGTGACCTTCCAGCCGTCCATGCCTTGCGGCGGGATCAGCATGGCAAAGTTGGTCTTGCCGCATGCCGACGGGAAGGCGGCGGCGACGTGGTACTTGCGGCCCTTGGGCGAGGTGACGCCCAGGATCAGCATGTGTTCGGCCAGCCAGCCCTGGTCGCGGCCCATGGTGGACGCGATGCGCAGCGCGAAGCACTTCTTGCCCAGCAGCGCGTTGCCGCCGTAACCCGAGCCGTAGCTCCAGATTTCGCGGGTCTTGGGGAAGTGGACGATGTACTTGGTGGGGTTGCAGGGCCAGGCCACGTCGGCTTCGCCTTCGGCCAGCGGCTTGCCGACCGAGTGCAGGCACGGCACGAAGTCGCCGTCGGTGCCCAGCACGTCATAGACCTGCTTGCCCATGCGCGTCATGATGCGCATGTTCACGGCCACGTACGGGCTGTCGGACAGTTCGACGCCGATGTGGGCGATGTCCGAGCCCAGCGGGCCCATCGAGAACGGCACCACGTACAGCGTGCGACCGCGCATGGCGCCATCGAACAGACCGTTGAGCGTGTCGCGCATTTCAGCGGGATCGGCCCAGTTGTTGGTGGGGCCGGCGTCTTCGGCGCGGTCGGAACAGATGAAGGTGCGGTCTTCAACCCGGGCCACGTCGGACGGATCGGACCACGCGAGATAGGAATTGGGGCGCTTGGCGGGGTTGAGCCGGCGCATGGTGCCGGCCTGGACCATCTGCTCGCACAGGCGGTCGTACTCTTCCTGCGAGCCATCGCACCACACCACGCGATCAGGCTTGGCCAGCGCGACGAAACTGGCGACCCAGTCGATCAGTCCGCGATGCTTGACGTACGCGGGCACGTTCAAGGCTGCCAATCCCCCGTCCAAAGGCTTATTCATTGGGGCTATCTCCATACTTTGGCTAAAGGTGATACGGCCCCAATTGAGAGGGGCCGTATCCAGTTTGCGCAATCATACTTGCAGCGCCGGGCAGCCAGTCAACCCATCCACATGGGCGAGATTGTCACCGGGTGAGTCCGCTTATGCGGGGTATCCGGCACGCAACTCCCTGCGAATGATCTTGCCGGTCGCGGTCGTGGGCAAACTGGTTACAAAGCGGATCGCGCGCGGATATTCGTGGGCGGCCAGCCGGGTGCGGACATGCGCCTGCAGCGCCTTGACCAGCGCTTCGTCGCCCACCACACCCTCGTTCAGCACCACGAACGCCACCACGATTTCCGTACGCTCAGCATCCGGCATGCCCACCACCGCCGCCATGCGCACCGCAGGGTGACCGATGAGGCAGTCTTCGATGGGTCCCGGGCCGATCCGGTAGCCGGCGCTGGTGATGACGTCGTCGTTGCGGCCCACAAAGCGGATGAAACCTTCCGGATCGCGCACGCCGATGTCGCCGGTCAGGAGGTAATCGCCGGCAAATTTTTCCGCCGTGGCCGCCGGGTTTTTCCAGTACCCCAGGAACATGACCGGATCCGGGCGCAGTACGCCGATGTTGCCCTCCTGTCCATCGGCCACTTCGGCCCCCCTGTCATCCACAATAGCGACCTGATGCCCGGGCGCGGCGCGGCCGATGGCGCCGATGCAGGGGTCGAACAGCGACGAGCACGAGGACACGATCATGTTGCATTCGGTCTGGCCGTAGAACTCGTTGATGGTCACGCCCAGCACGCGGCGGCCCCAGTCGATGAGTTCGGCCCCAAGCGATTCGCCGCCGCTGGCCACCGAGCGCAGCGCGCGCGGCCCGGCGTGGTCCGGCCAGTCGCAGCCGCGCATCATCTTCAGCGCGGTCGGCGGCAGGAAGGTGTGCGTCACGCCGTGGCGCGCCATCAGTTCCAGCGCCGAGGCGCCATCGAATTTTTCGAACCGCCGCGCCAGCACCGGCACACCGTGGTGCCACGACGGCAACAGCACGTCCAGCAGCCCGCCGATCCAGGCCCAGTCAGCGGGCGTCCACATCAGCACGGCGTTCTCGGGAAAGAACTCGTGCGACATCTCCACGCCTGGCAGATGGCCGAGCAGCACGCGGTGCGCATGCAGCGCGCCCTTGGGCTTGCCGGTGGTGCCCGAGGTGTAGATGATGACGGCCGGGTCGTCGGCGGCGGTCTCGACCGGGTCGAAGGCGTCGGATTCGAGCGCCAGGCTTTGGTGGAACGGCAGCGCGCCTACCGTGCCCCCCGCAGCCCCGGCGTCGCCATCGATGCAATAAATCACTTTCAGATCGGGCAGGCTGTCGCGGATTTCCAGCAGCTTGCGGCAGCCTTCCGCGTCCGTGACGAGGGCCGACGCCCCGCTGTTGGCCAGCCGGAACTGGATGGCGTCCACGCCAAACAGCGTGAACAGCGGCACCGCCACCGCGCCCATCTTGTAAGCGGCGACGTGGGCGACTGCGGTTTCGGGCGCCTGCGGCAGGTAGATGGCGATGCGGTCGCCGCGCCGGATGCCGTAGCGCGCCAGGCTGTTGGCGAACTGGTTGGACTGCGCCTTGATCTGATCGAACGTATAGCGCGTTTGCGCCCCGTCGCTCTTTTCATAGATCAGGGCCAGCCGGCCGCTGCCGTCGGCCCATTTGTCGCACACGTCGACGCCGATGTTGTAGGCCGCGGGCACCTGCCACTGGAAGGCGGACACGACTTGCGCGTAGGAATCTGCTCTGTGCAGCATGGTTGTCTCTTGATCGTTATGGTTGTTGCCATGAAAGGCCCGCTGCGGCGGCGGGTTGCCCCCCGCCTTGCCACGAAGTTGACCGTCGCTCAATAATAGGCCCTCGCGCGGACGGCCAGACAGGCCGCCCGCCCCTTTTTCGCCTGTAGCCTGCATGGAAAAAAGCCCAGCCGTCCCGATGCGCCGCCCGCCGGCCAGCGCCAAGTCCGAACAACGCATCCGCGACATCCTGCGGGTCGCGCGCCAGGTGTTCTCCGAAGCGGGCTTTCACGCGGCCACCACCACCGAGATCGCGCAGCGGCTGGGCGTCTCGGAAGCCACCGTCTTCACCTACTTCGGCGGCAAGCGCGAACTCTGCGTGCGCGTCATCAGCGACTGGTACGACGAAATCATCGCGCGGGTGGAGGACCACCTGCCGCATATCCACGGGGCGCGCGCCCAGTTGCATTACCTGGTCCACACGCATCTGCGCCATCTGCTGGCCGAAGGTCCGGGCTTGTGCGCCTTCATCCTTTCCGAAGGCCGCGCGCGCAACGACGACTTCGGCGACATCTACGCCGACCTGCAGCGCCGCTACACCGCGCCACTGATGCGCATCCTGGCGCAAGGCCAGGCCGACGGCGACATCCGCCAGGACATGCCGCTGCGGCTGCTGCGTTCGGCGGTGTACGGGCCGATGGAGCATGTGCTGTGGGACGCGATGCGGCGCGGCGCGGAGGTCAATGTCGATGTGGCCGCCACGGCCGACCAGCTGGTCGGTTTTCTGTGGCAGGCCCTGCAGCCGCCGCGCCAGGACGCCCTGGCGCTGGCGCAGTTCCGGGGCGAAGTCCAGAACGCGCTGCATCGCCTTCAGTCTTCCGAAAACAGCGACGGCGGCACGTACTGAGGAAAGCCGTTGTAGGTCTCGCCGCGCTCGGCCGGCTGCAGGTTCCATGAATGGCGCGCGTTCGGCACGCCGCCGTCCACCCGGATCACGGTGCCATTGATGAACGCGGCCGCGGGCGACAGCAGAAAGACGACGGCGGCGGCCAGTTCGGCTTCGGTGCCGAAGCGCTGTAGCGGCACCTTGGTTTTCAGCTCGCGCAGCACGCCGCGGTAGTGCTCGTCGTAGCTGTCCATGCCGCTGGATGCGATCCAGCCCGGCGCCACGGCGTTCACGCGTACGCCGGCATACGCCCATTCGCAGGCGGCGGTCTCCGTCAGGTTCCACACCCCCGCGCGCGCCGCGCCCGAGTGTCCCATCCCCGGCATGCCGCCCCAGATGTCGGCCAGCATGTTGACGATGGCGCCGCCGTGCTGGCGCATGTGCTGCGTATAGACCTCGCGCGACACAAGAAAGGTGCCGTGCAGGTTGTTCTGCACCACGGCGTTCCAGCCATTGAGGCTGATGCGGTCCAGCGGCGCGGGAAACTGGCCGCCTGCGCAATTGAAAACGCCGTCGATGCGGCCGTGCGCGGTCAGCGCGTCGGTGACGGCGCCGCGTACGCCGGCTTCGTCCCGGATGTCGCAGGGGTGCTGGCTGATCCGATCGGCGGCCTCGGGATAGACGCGGGCGATTTCCTCGGCCGCCGTGCGCAGTTTGTCCGGGTTGCGTCCCACCAGCGCTAAGCGCGCGCCCAGTGCCGCCAGCTCATGCGCGGTGCAACGACCCAAACCGCTGCCGCCGCCGGTGACCATGATCGTCTTGCCGTCGAACAATCCCGGCCGGAATACCGATGCGTAACGCTGATCGGCGGCGCGACTCCCCGCGGGCTGATTCATGTCTGTCTCCGAAAATTTTTTGTTGAGGATAACTCAATCTACTGAAAACAAGCATCGCAACGCTGCGCTTTTGCCCATAGAATCAAACGAATTGATCGGAACACCTGTTGAGCCATCATCAACAACACCGGAGACCGCGCATGACGCTGACCGCACCGCTGGACCTGACCATAGAAGGCCCCCTCGCCCGCCTGACGCTGAACCGGCCGGACATGCGCAACGCGTTCGACGAGACGCTGATCGCCGCGCTGACGGCCGCGATCCAGACTGCGGTCGATGATCCCCAGGTGCGGGTCCTGCTGCTGACGGGCGCGGGCAAGGCATTCTGCGCCGGCGGCGACCTGAACTGGATGCGCAAAATGGGCACGCTGACCGATGCGGACAACCGCAAGGACGCCACGCGGCTGGCGGACATGCTGCACGCGGTCTGGACCTGCCCGAAACCCATCGTCGCCTGCGTCAACGGCGACGCCTACGCGGGCGGGATGGGGCTGGTGGCCGCGTGCGACATCGCGGTTGCGGCGGACAGCGCACACTTCTGCCTGTCCGAAACCCGCCTGGGCCTGCTGCCCGCCACCATCAGCCCCTACGTGATCCGCGCCCTGGGCGAGCGCGCGTCCAACCGCTATTTCCTGACCGCCGAACGCTTCGACGCCGCGACCGCGCTGCGGCTGGGGCTGGTACATGAGGTCGTCCCGGCTGCCCAGGCGCTTGAGGCCGCCGAAGCGCTCTGCCGCACACTGTGCGCAAATGGTCCGGGCGCCGTGCAGGCCAGCAAGCGGCTGGTGCGCGACTTTGCCGGCCGGCCGCTGGACGCCACCCTGATCGCCGACTCCGTCGAACGCATTGCGGCTATCCGTAGCACCGAGGAAGCGCGCGAGGGCGTGACGGCCTTCCTGGAAAAACGTGAACCGTCCTGGCGCGGCACGACGTAAGCGGCGGGCAAGGACGCCGCGCCATTGATGCCATAATCCAGGGCGGATCTTCTGGAAGTCTCATGCCGCAAGCCACACCGCCCGCTTTTCCCCCGCTGAACGCCGAACGCCTCTGGTCGCGCGTCGACACCCTGTCCAAATTCACCCTGCCCGACGTCCCCTGGACGCGCCGCGCTTTTTCGCCGCTATTCGATGACGCGCGCGCCTGGCTGCGTAGCGAGTTCGAAGCCGCGGGCCTGACCACGCGCCTGGACGCGGGCGGCAATCTGGTCGGCACTCGCGCGGGGCGCGATGCCACGCGCAAACCGATTTCCACCGGCTCGCACTGCGACACCGTCATGGCCGGCGGCCGCTTCGACGGCATCATCGGCGTGCTGGCCGGCATCGAAGTCGCGCACACGATGCAGGAACACGGCATCACGCTCGACCACCCCTTCGAAGTCATCGACTTCCTGTCCGAAGAACCCAGCGACTACGGCATTTCTTGTGTCGGCAGCCGCGCGCTGTGCGGCCAGCTCAGCGCCGACATGCTGGACGCGCGCAGTCCGCAGGGCGAGACGCTGGCGCAGGGCATTGCCCGCATCGGCGGCGACCCGTCCGCACTCAACGCCCCGCTGCGCCGCGCGGGCGAAACCGCCGCCTTTGTCGAACTGCACATCGAACAAGGCCCGGTGCTTGAAAGCCGCCAGTTGCCGATCGGCGTGGTCACCAACATCGTCGGCATCCGCCGCGTGCAGATCGTGGTCGAGGGCCAACCTGACCACGCGGGCACCACGCCCATGGACATCCGGCGCGACGCGCTGGTGGGCGCGGCCCGCATCATCGACGCCGCCAACCGGCAGGCCAGCGCAGCCAGCGGCAATCCGCATTACGTCGTCGCCACCGTCGGCCGGCTGAGCATGACGCCCAATGCGGCCAACGCGGTGCCGGGCCGGGTCGAGATGACGCTGGAAATGCGTAGCGATAGCAACGCCGTGCTGGACGCCTTTCCCGAAACCCTGATGGCGAGCGTGGCCGACGACCTGAAGGCGCTGCGCCTGACCGCCGGCTTCACGCAGCTCAGCCGCGCGCAGCCCACGGACTGTTCGCCGCTGGTCATGGACGCGGTCAAGGCCGCCGCCGACCAGCTTGGCTACGCGTCGATGCGGCTGCCCAGCGGCGCCGGCCACGACGCCGTGTACATGGCCCCCACCGGCCCTATCGGCATGATCTTCATCCCCTGCCTGAACGGCCGCAGCCACTGCCCCGAAGAATGGATCGAACCCGCGCAACTGCTGGACGGCACGCGCGTGCTGTACCAGTCGGTGCTGGAACTGGACCGCGTGCTGCGCGGCGCTTGAGACACACAATGGAACAGATAGAACTCAACGACAGCACCGCCGACCGCTTTCTGCTGGACGCGCGCGGCCTGTCCCTCATCGTCTTTCACAGCCGCACCTGCGGCACCTGTCGCGTGGCGCGCGAGCAGCTTCCGGGCGTGGAACTGCCGGTCGAGCGCATCTGCTGGATCGACGCCGGCGACAACCGCGGCCTGGTCGAGCGCTACGAGGTCTTCCACCTGCCCGCCATGTTCGTTGCCCGCGACGGCGCCTTTTATGGCCCGGTGCAAGCCTCGCTGGCCGAATGGGACCTGCGCCAGCAGATCGGCCTGGCGCTGGACAGCTATCCCGCCGAACTGCCGTGACCATCACCGCCGCCAAGCCGCTGCGCCTGCCGCTGGACACGCTGGCCACCGGCGCCATGCTGGCGCTGTGCGTGTGCTGGGGCTTCCAGCAGATCGCCATCAAGCTGGTCGCGGACGACATCGCGCCCATCATGCAGATCGGGCTGCGCTCCACCTTCGCGGCCCTGGTGCTGGCCGTCGTGGTGTGGCGCGCCGAAGGGCAGCGCGCGTTCACCGACGGCACGTTCCTGCCTGGATTGATCGTGGGGCTGCTGTTTGCGGGCGAATTCCTGTTCGTCGCGCAAGGGCTGGTCTACACCACGGCCTCGCACATGTCGGTGTTTCTATACACCGCGCCGATCTTCGCGGCGCTGGGCCTGCACTGGCTGCTACCCGAAGAGCGTCTGAAGCCGCTGCAATGGGCGGGCGTCGCGCTGGCCTTCTGCGGTATCGCGGTGGCGTTCCTGGTCAAGGGCGGCCAGCCGTTGGCGCACGACGGCGCGCGCAACATGCTGCTGGGCGACGCGATGGGACTGCTCGCTGGGCTGCTGTGGGGCGCGACGACGGTGGCGATCCGCAAGACGTCGTTGTCCGAAGCCGCCCCGGCCAAGACGCTTTTCTATCAGATGGCCGTGGCCTCGATAGGCCTGTTGGCCTTTGCAGTCGCCACCGGCCATCATGGCATCCGCTATACCCCGGCCGCCGTGCTCAGCGTCGTGTTCCAGTCGGTCGTCGTCGCGCTAACCAGCTATCTGGCCTGGTTCTGGCTGCTGCGCCGGTATCTGGCGTCCCGCCTGTCGATCCTGTCGTTCATGACGCCGCTGTTCGGCGTCAGCTTCGGCGTGCTGATCCTGGATGAACCGCTGGATGCGGGCTTCGTGGTCGGCGCGGTGATGGTGCTGGCGGGAATCACGCTGGTGAGCGGGGCCGAAATGGTGCGGGAACGGCTGCGCAAGCGTCAGGCGCGGCGCAATTCCCATCATGGTTAACTCGGCTTTTTCCCGGCGGCCCGGGCGGATATAACGGACTTTTGCCGCCACCGGCTTCGCGTTGTCATCCAGCCTAGTGCGCGGCCTCGGCCTGGAGGTCACATGCAACCCTGGCACAGCGACAACCCCGCCCTGACCCGCGCCTTCGCGCCGGTCTACGACGAACGCGACGACGCCGATCTGCCCGTCGAAGGCGCCCTGCCCCCCGGCCTGTCCGGCGTCTTCATGCGCAACGGCCCCAATCCGCAATTCGAGCCCGGCCCGGGCTATTCCTATCCCTTCGACGGCACGGGCATGATCCACGCGCTCTACCTGGACGGCGGCCGCGCGCGCTACCGCAACCGCTGGGTGCTGACTGCCGAACTGCAGGAAGAACGGGACGCCGGCCATCGCATCTACAACCCGACGTTCGGTCCGCCACCCTACGCGAACCTGGCCAACACCAACGTGTTGCGGCACGCCGGCCGCATCCACGCGCTGTACGAAGGCGGCTGCCCGTACGAACTGGACGACGCACTGGGCACGGTCGGCGCCAACACATTCCAGGGCAAGCTCGCCGGCGCGTTCTCCGCGCACCCCAAGGTCGACCCGCTGACCGGGGAAATGCTGGCGATCAATTACGACCTCATGGCGGGCACGCTTGAATACATGCGGCTGGACAGCACGGGGCGGGTGGACCGCCAGGTCGCATTTGCATCGCCCTGGCCGGCGCTGGTTCACGACATCGGCCTGACCGCCACCCACGTGGTGGCGTTTGTCTGCCCGCTGGTGTTCGACTTCAGCCGCGGACCGGCGGCGCCCGGGTGGGAGCCGCAGCGCGGCACGCAGGTGCTGCTGGTGCCGCGCGACTGCACCGACGCGGCGCAGATCCGGTGGATCGAGGCCGCCCCCTTCTTCAATTGGCACGTCGCCAATGCCTACGTGGACGGCAACGTGATCGAGGCGGTGCTGCCCTGGCACGATGGCTACGGGCCCACGTCGCGCAAGCGGCTGGAAATGCACCGGCTGCGCATCGACATGGCCAGCGGACGCGTGGACGACCAGACGCTGGACGACCAGCCCTGCGAGTTCGGCCGGGTCAACGACGCGTGGCTGGGGCGGCGCACACGGTTCTGTTATGCCGGCCTGCGGGATCCGCGTCCGGGCGAAACGCCGCAGCCGGGCGCCTTCGAGGCATTTGCACGCTATGACGTCGAGACGGGTGCGAAGACCGTGTACCGCCTGCCCGCCGGGCAGACCGCGTGCGAACCCGTGTTTGCCGCCGATCCGGCCGGCGCGGGTGAAGCGGACGGCTACCTCCTGAGCTTCGTGCACGCTGAAGACGACGCGGGCGGCCGGTTCATCGTGCTGGACGCGCGCGATCTGGCTGCCGGGCCGGTCGCGCAGGTGCGCCTGCCGCGCCGCGTGCCCGCCGGGCTGCACGGATGCTGGATGCCCTCGCCCGCAGCCGCTTAGCCTCGGGCGCGTCGCTGACTTGGGTCAGATGCGCCGCTGATCCAGGTCAGGCGCGCCGCTGACCCAGGTTCAACACGATCAGCCCCGCCCCGGCCATCACGAACGCAAACCCCCACCAGTCCGCCGGGGCCGGCCGGTCGCCCACCAGCGCCATCGCGCCCAGCACGCCCACGACCGGCACCATCAGCGTGGTCAGCGCGGCGACGGTGGCGCTGACACGCTCGCTCAGTACGAACCACAGCCAGTACGCGACCGCAGTGCCCAGGATGATGTGAAACGAGAGCGCCCCCGCGACGCTGACGGTCCAGCCGCGCGTGGGAAAGGATTCGCCGGCGATCAACGCGCCGGCCAGGGCGCAACCTGCGCCGACGACAAGCTGCCACGCCGTGATGACGATGCGATCGCCCGCGACGGGCCAGCGCTTCAGATACACCGTGCCGGCTGCCCACCCGAACGCCGCCACCAGCGGAAAAACCAACCCCTTGGCGGCGGCCACGTCGTTGCCGCCGAACACCGCCTGCAGCACCGGCCATGCCAGCACGGCGACGCCGCACGCGCCCAGCAGCAGCGCCAGGCCGCGGCGGCGGTCCAGGCGTTCTCCCAGCACCAGCCACGCCAGCAGCGCGGACATCATCGGCATGGTGAAGGTCAGCACCGCCGCGCGCGACGTGCTGGTGCTGAGCTGCGCCCAGGCCACGGCCAGATTGAATACGGCCACCGCCAAGACGCCGCCCACCGCGATGCCGGGCCACGCGCTGCGCGGCGGCAAGAGCGGCAGCCGCTTGGCGCCCGCCAGCAGCAACAGCAGCAGCGCGCCGCTGCCCAGTCCCAGCACGCGCAAGGTGAACGGCGGGAAGATCGACAGAATGATCTTCACCGCCGGCCAGTTCAGGCCCCAGAACAGGGCCAATGCCACCGGGATCAGGCGCACGCCGCGTGGTCTCCCCCGGCGTTGCTGCCCCGCTCAGTGGCGATCAGCGACGCCAACCCCTGGCGCTGGTTGCCTTCGGCATCGAAGTTGTCCGGGCTGAGCCAGCGCTCGTACGCGGCACGCAGCGCGGGCCATTCGCTGTCGATGATCGAGAACCACGCCGTGTCGCGGCTGCGGCCCTTGTAGACCGTGGCCTGACGGAAGATGCCCTCAAAGCTGAAGCCCAGGCGCAGCGCCGCGGCGCGCGACGGCGCGTTCAGGCTGTCGCACTTCCATTCGTAGCGGCGGTAGCCCAGTTCGTCGAAGGCACGGCGCATCAGCAGGTACTGCGCTTCCGTGGCGATGCGCGTGCGCTTGAGCTGACGCGAATAGGACACGAACCCGACCTCGATGACGCCGTTGGGCGCGTCGATCCGCATCAGCGCCAGCGTGCCGACGGCGCGGCCCGTCGCAAGGTCGATGATGGCGCGGTGCATCGGGTCCGGGCTGGCCTGCGCGGCCTCGGCGAACGTCCGGTAGGCAGCCTCGTCGGCAAACGGCCCGACGCCCATGTACGTCCAGTCGCTGTCGTCGGGCGCCTGACTGAACGCCTGGTACAGATCTGCCGCGTGACGCTCGGCCGACAGCGGCTCCAGGCGGCAATAGCGGCCCAGCGCGGGGTCGAGGGGCGGGCGCGGACGCGGGGTCCAGCCGGGCAGCGCCGGGCCGATGGGTTGCTGAAAATCGTTGGTGCGGGGTTGCATGCGGCGGTGCCTCGGGAATCGGTTCAGGGCGCGCCGCCGACGGTGGCGGGCGCAACACCCAGGGCCTCACGATATCGGAACCGTGGCATCATAAAAAGTGCCACGAAACTGGAATTTAATAGGGCCATGATCGAAACTTCATTGGGCGATACCGCCACTGCCCCGCTGCTGTCCAGTCCGCTGGCACGCGGCCCGGGTTCGCTGCCGCGCCAGCGCCAGCTTATCCAGCGCCTCAAGCAGGCCATTCTTGCCGGCCAGCTTCCCGCGGGCGGCAAGCTGCCGTCGTCCCGCGCGCTGTCCGAAGAATTGGATATCTCGCGCAATACGGTGCTGATCGCCTACGAGCAATTGACGGCCGAGGGCTACGTGATTGCCGACCGCCAGGGCACCCGGGTGGCGCCGCTGTCCGCCGCCGCCCGCAGCGCCGCGCGCGAGGCGGCCCCTCTCCCTGCGCAGCCGCCAGCCACGGCGCAGCGCCTCTCCCGCATCGTCTCCACGCGCTATACCCACGACGGTACGCTGCCGATGACGCCCGGCACGCCCGCGCTGACGCAATTTCCCGTCAACGCGTGGCGCCGCGCGCAGGACCGCGCGCTGCAGGCGGCGCCGGCCGCCGCGCTGGGCTACGGTCATCCGGCGGGCGAGCCCGCGCTGCGCGAAGCCATCGCTCAATACCTGCGCGTGTCGCGCGGCGTGCATTGCGACGCCTCGCGCATCGTCATCACCGAAGGCGCACAGGGCGGGCTGGCGCTGTGCGTGCAACTGCTGACCAACCCTGGCGATACCGCCTGGCTGGAAGATCCCGGCTACCGCGGCGCCAAGTCCGCCTTCCATGCCGGCGACCTGAACGTGGTGGCCATGCGCGTCGACGCCGACGGCATCGTCATTCCGGAAAGCGCCTGGACCCGCCAGCCGCCCAGGTTGATCCAGACGACGCCGTCGCACCAGTACCCGACCGGTGCGGTCCTGTCGCTGACCCGCCGGCTCGATCTGCTGGAACGCGCGCGACGCGCCGGCGCGTGGATCATCGAAGACGACTACGACAGCGAATTCCGCCACCAGGGCGAACCGATCGCCGCCATGCAGGGGCTGCTGCCGGATGCGCCGGTGCTGTATGTCGGCACGTTCAGCAAGACGATGTTCCCGGCCCTGCGCCTGGGCTTTCTGGTGTTGCCCGAAGCCCTGGCGCGCGAGGCCATGCCGTCCATCATCGAAATGCAGCGCGGCGGCCACCGGCTGGAACAGCTGGCCATGGCCGCATTCATTGAAAACGGCCAGTTCTCGCGCCATCTGGGCCGCATGCGGCGCCTGTATCGCGAACGCCAGGCGGCGCTGCGCGAGGCGCTGGCCTTGCATCTGGGAATCGAGCACGAGGTCTTGGGCGGGCACTGCGGCCTGCACCTGACCGTGCGGCTGCCGCCGGCTTATGCCGACACGGCGATCGTGGCCGAGGCGCGCAAGCTGGGCATGAATCCGGGCGCGCTGTCGTCGTTTGCGCTGACGCCGCGCATTGAAGACAACGGCCTGGTGATCGGCTACGGCAACACGGGTGCGGAGCGGTTTCCGGCGCTGGTGCGCCGGCTGCGGGACGTGGCGCTGGCGGTGGCGAAAGCGGCTTAGGACGCGCTAGTCCACCAGCCCGCCCAGCACCAGCAACGTCATGAACAGCCAGAACAGGAAGCCCAGGATGGACCGCCGCAGCAGCGCCTTGATCGCGCCCCACAGGAACATCAGGCCCAGCGCCAGCAACACCAGATTGAAGATCGACGGGCTCATGCCCATCGCGCCGGCCAGCCCGCCATAGAAATCGGCCAGCGCGCCGCCCAACCCGCCGAGCAGCCATTTGATCCCTGCAACGATGGCGCGCAGGCCCTCGCCAAGCATGCCGCCCAGCGTCGCGAAAAATCCGTCGTCGGCGGGCATCAGCGGCGCGTATCCACAAGCATGCGCACGGCCAGGCCGGCCAGCACGGTGCCCATCAGCCAGCGCTGCACCACCATCCACAGCGGACGGCCCGCCAGGAACCCGGCAATGGAGCCGGCCATGATGGCGATCAGGGCGTTCACCGACAAGCTGATCACGACCTGCGTCATGCCCAGCGCCAGCGACTGGGTGAAGACGCTGCCGTGGTCGGGCTGGATGAATTGCGGCAGCAGCGACACGTACATGACGGCGATCTTGGGATTGAGCAGATTGGTGAGCAGACCCACCGTGAACAATTGCCGCGGGCTGCTCTTGGGCAGGTCATGCACCTGGAACGGCGAGCGGCCGCCCGGACGGATTGCCTGCCACGCCATGTAGAGCAGGTAGAGCGCCCCGCCGATGCGCAGCGCGTCGTAGGCATAGGGCACAGCCATCAGCAAGGCAGTGATGCCGAACGCCGCACAGGCCACGTAAAAGATGAATCCCACTGCCACCCCGCCCAGCGAAATCAGGCCGGCCTGCGGCCCTTGCGAGATGGAGCGCGACACCAGGTAGATCATGTTGGGCCCGGGCGTGAGCACCATGCCCAGCGCTACCAGGGCGAAAGTCAGCAGATGTGTCAGGTCAGGCATGGAGTGCCGGCGCGCGCCGGTCAGAAGTCGGGTCGTGACTGCACACCTTAGCCGAAAACTGTATCGGAACAGCGGAATTTTCGGGCGGGGTTGGCGGCTCGTCGCGCCGGCGATACAGTGGACCGCTCGACCCCTTCCTGTGGAGCGCAGCCCATGCCGAAACGTCATCCGTCCCCGGCAGACAGCCCCGCCGCGATCCGAGTCGGCATCGGCGGCTGGACCTTCGAACCGTGGCGCGGCGTCTTCTATCCCGACGACCTGCCCCATGCGCGCGAACTGGAATACGCCAGCCGGCAGGTCACGGCCATCGAGATCAACGGCACCTACTACGGCACCCAGAAGCCCGCCACCTTCGCCAAGTGGCGCGATGAAACGCCCGACGACTTCGTCTTTTCGCTGAAGGCATCGCGGTATTCGACCAACCGGCGCGAACTGGCGGGCGCCAAGGACTCGATTGCCAAGTTCGTGAACAGCGGCATCGCCGAACTGGGACCGAAGCTGGGGCCCATCGTGTGGCAGTTCGCGCCGACCAAACAGTTCGACCCGGAGGATTTTGGCGCCTTCCTGGAATTGCTGCCGGACAAGGTGGACGGTTTGCCGTTGCGGCACGCGCTGGACGTGCGCCATCCCAGCTTTGCCTGCGAGGAATACGTGGCCCTTGCGCGCCGCCATCGCGCGGCGACCGTGTACACCGATAGCGATGAGTTTCCCGCCATCGCCGACCGGACGGCGGACTTTGTCTACGCGCGGCTGATGCGCGCCAGCACGGCCTACAAGGCCGGTTACGCGCCCAAGGCGCTGGACACCTGGGCGGAGCGATTCCGGATCTGGTCACGCGGCGCGGACCCGGAGGACCTGCCGCTTATCGGCAAAGCGGCCTCCGGGAAAAAATCGCAAGATGTCTTCGCGTACTTCATCAATGGCGCAAAAGAACGCGCGCCGGCAGCGGCGCGCGCGATGATTCAACGCCTGTAGCGCCGGCGCACGCCGCTCGTGCCATCCGGCGCTTGCGGCCTCGCCGGTTCACAGGCCTTACTCCGCGACGGGCGTGCGCATCGTCACGAACTCTTCGGCTGCCGTGGGATGGATGCCGATGGTGTCGTCGAACACCGCCTTGGTCGCCCCCGCCTTCAGCGCCACGGCCAGTCCCTGCACGATCTCGCCTGCCTCCGGACCCACCATGTGCACACCCAGCACGCGATCGGTCTGCGCGTCGACGATCACCTTCATCAGCGTGCGTTCCTGCGATTCGGTCAGCGTCAGCTTCATGGGGCGGAAGCGGCTTTCGAACAGCCGGACCTCGAAGCCGGCTTCGCGCGCCTCTTCGGTGGTCAGGCCCACCGTCCCGATGTTGGGCAGGCTGAATACCGCAGTGGGGATCAGCTTGTAGTCGACCTTGCGGTATTCGTGCGGGCGGAACAGGCGCCGCGCCACCGCCATGCCTTCGGCCAGCGCCACGGGCGTCAGCGGCACGCGGCCGATCACGTCGCCGATAGCCAGGATGGACGGCTCCGCGGTGCGGTACTCGTCATCGACCTCGATGAAGCCATCTTCGCGCAGCTTCACGCCGGTGTTTTCCAGCCCCAGGTTGTCCAGCATCGGACGGCGGCCCGTGGCGTAGAACACGCAATCGGTCTCGATGACGGAACCATCCTTGCAGGTGGCGGCCAGCGATCCGTCGGCGCGCTTGTCGATGCGCGCGACCTCGGTGTTCATGCGCAGGTCGATGCCCTTCTTGACCAATTCGTCGCGCAGATGCTCGCGCACGCCCAGGTCAAAGCCGCGCAGGAAAAGCGGGCCGCGATACGACTGGACGGTCTGCGCGCCCATGCCGTTGAAGATGGACGCGAACTCCACGGCGATGTAGCCGCCGCCCACGACCAGCACGCGGCGCGGCAGGTCCTTCAGGAAGAAGGCCTCGTTGGAGGTGATGGCGAGTTCCTTGCCGGGAATGTCGGGCACCTGCGGCCAGCCGCCCGTTGCCACCAGAATGTGTTCGGCGCTATAGGTCTTGCCGTTGATTTCGACCTTGTGCGGATCGACGATGCGCGCGTGGCCTTCAAGCAGCGTCACGCCGCTGTTGACCAGCAGGTTGCGGTAGATGCCGTTCAGGCGCTCGATCTCGCGGTTTTTGTTGGCGATCAGCGTGGCCCAGTCGAATTTGGGCGCGTCCGCGCTCCAGCCAAAACCGTGCGCCTGCTCGAAGTCTTCGCTGTAGTGCGCGCCGTAGACCAGCAGTTTCTTGGGCACGCAGCCCACGTTCACACACGTGCCTCCCAGGTAGCGGCTTTCCGCCACCGCCACGCGCGCACCGAAACTGGCGGAAAAGCGGGCCGCGCGTACGCCGCCCGAGCCCGCGCCGATCACAAACAGGTCAAAGTCAAATGCCATGGGGTTTCCTTCGCGCGGCCTGCCGGCCGGCGTTCACTGTCCGGGAAAGCTGTATTTAACACCACGGTTGGAATACATTGGCCGCAGCCGGCCCCGCGCGCTGGCCCTTCCTACGGAGTTCCTTCCATGTCGCTCGAAACCTGGCTGGCCTTCCTGGGCGCTTCCGCCCTGCTCGTCATGCTGCCCGGCCCTACCATTCTTACCGTCATCAGCTATTCGCTTACGCACGGCAAGCGCGCCCGCCTGCCGCTGGTGCTGGCCGTGGCGCTGGGCGATTCCACCGCTTTGGTGCTGTCGCTGCTGGGCCTGGGCGCGCTGCTTGCCGCATCCGCGTTCTGGTTCACCGTGGTCAAGACCATTGGTGGCCTGTACCTGCTGTATCTCGGCTACCGGCTGCTGCGCGCCGGCGTGTCGCCCGCCACGCTGCCCGTTGCGACGGCGGCGGGTTCGCGTTGGAAGCTGTTTGCCAACACTTACCTGGTGACCGCGCTGAATCCGAAGGGCATGATCTTCTTCGTGGCTTTCCTGCCGCAGTTCATCGATCCGGCACGAGACGTGACGCAGCAGCTGTGGGTGTTGTCGGCGACGTTTGTCGCCTGCGCCGGCATCAATGCCGCGGCCTATGCGATCTTTGCCGGCTCGGCCCGGCGCATGCTGGCGTCGCCGCGCGCGCAGCGCGGCTTCAACCTGGGTGGCGGTGCGCTGCTGTCGGCCGCCGGCGTGTTGGCCTTGCTGGCCCGCCGCGCGTAGCGTGGCGAAAAGCACGGTGAAACGCGCGGCCGGCATCCCGCGCGTTTCAATCCGCGCCGCGCCAGGTTACGCGTTACTTTGCCGCAGCCATCATATATTCCACCGCGGCACGTAGCGTGGCGTCGTCAGCGGCCGAGCCGCCGCGCGGCGGCATGGCGCCCTTGCCTTTCAGCACGGTAAGCATCAGCGCGTCCGTGCCCTGCGCCAGGAAAGGCGTCCAGGCCTGCTTGTCGCCCAGCTTGGGGGCATTGGCCACGCCGCTGGCATGGCAGACGACACAGGCGGACTTGTAGAGTTTTTCGCCGGCGGGATTGACGGCGGTAACGGTGTCAGCCGCGGCATGCTGGACGGGCAGGCCCGTCAGCGCAAGGGCAAAAAAGAGTCGAGCAAATTTGGGCATGGCGGAGAGTCCAGGCTTTAGAAGGGGAACAACCCGGCAAGACGCGCCGCGCGCGCCTTGCCGGCCGGCCATTACTGCGGGATGGGACCCGGCGCCTTGATCTGCTTCATCAGGTCGTCGTTCCACTTGCCCTCGACCTTGATGTGCCCGGCCGCGCCCAGTTCAAAGGCTTCGATCAGGTTGTGGTTCAGGTAGGCGTACACGCCGGGCTGCTTGAACGTGTACAGCGCCGCCCCGGCGGAACCGCCGCGAATGAACCAGGTTTCCAGGTCCTTTTCGGGCGGGTTGTTGAATTTTCCGGTTTCCCAGACCCAGTCGCCGTGGCCGCCGATCAGGTGCGGGCGCGTGTCGCGGTTGGCTTGCGAATGGATCAGCAGCACGGTTTCGCCGACCTTGGCGGTGAGGGCGTTGTCGCCCGTCAGTGCGCCGACCTTGCCGTTGAAGACGATGTGCGACGGGGTCAGCTTGCGCATGACTTCCACCGTGTCGCCGTAGCTTTCGGCGAGGGTCGCGTAGTCTTTGTACTTGCCGTTGGCGTCCTTGGGGATGTAGAGGTCGAACTCGCCGATCGTGTAGACGCGGTCGTACTTCAGCGACTTGCCCTGCGGATCCTTCAGGCCATCGCGCGGCAGCACCATGATCGTGCCGCTCATGCCGGCCACGACGTGCCACGGCACCATGCCTTCAGGGGCACAGTGATAGACGAAGGTGCCGGCGCGGTCGGCCTTGAAGCGCAGCGTGGCCTGTTCGCCGGGGTTCACGTTGGTGAGCTTGGCGCCGCCCAGCGCGCCCGTCGCGGCGTGGAAGTCGACGTTGTGCGGCATGGCGTTGGTCTTGGGATTGACCAGGGTCAGCTCCACGTAGTCGCCCTCGTGCACGACCATCGTGGGGCCGGGCATGGATCCATTGAAAGTCATGGCCTGCAGCGTGGTGCCCTTACCGTCGATGACCATTTTCTTTTCTTCGATGGTCATGGTGAATTCGACAACCTTGGGTCCCGACTTGGCCACCTGCTCATGCGGATGGACCATCGGCGGGGCAACCAGCGTGACCTTGGCGCGCGGCAGCGTGTCCGCATTCTGGGCGGAAGCCAGACCGCCTGCCATCGAGAACATCAGGGCGGCGGCAAGCAAGGTGGGGCGCAACGCGTTCATGTGCTACTCCTCTTTCGGTTTCTTCAAAGCCGAGTCTGTCGGCACCTCCATTGAAGAACCGCGAGCGATCGCGTTCTTTGCTGTAGCGCAAATTCGGGATAACCCTGCGAGCGCCCACACGTTGTCAGGGTGACCCCCAGGTGTCACCATCGACGCGTGGAAAATTTCACCACGCCCATAAGCGGACCGCCATGCCATCGCCCTTATGCCATGCCTTGCTGCGCAACCTGGACCTGTTCAGGCCGTTGTCCGATACGCAGCTTGATGCCGCACTGAAAGACGCCGTTCCATGCCGTCTTGAAGCCGGCGAAGCCGCCTACCGCCAGGGTGCGGAAGGCGCCCATTTCTTCGTGCTGCTGCACGGCTGCCTGAAGGTCACACAAATTACATCGGAAGGCGACCAAGTTGTCGTGAGATATGTCAATCCGGGCGATATGTTTGGCCTGGCTTGCGCCATGCGGCAGTCCTGTTACCCGGCCAGCGTGCTGGCCGTGCAGGAAAGCGTCTGCCTGGCGTGGCCCGCAGAAGCCTGGGAAAGCTTCATGGCCAGCCATCCGCAATTGGGTGCGATCGCGCTGCAGACCATGGGGCAACGCCTGCAGGACGCGCACATCCGCATCCAGGAATTGTCCACCGACGAAGTCGAGCAACGCGTCGCGCGCGCCATCCTGCGGCTGGTCCAGCAATCCGGCCAGCCCACGCACGACGGCATCGGCATCAGCTTTCCCATCACGCGCCAGGACGTGGCCGAGATGACCGGCACCACGCTGCATACGGTCAGCCGCCTGCTCAGCGACTGGAAGCAGCGCGGCATCGTCAGCAGCGGCCGCAAGCGCATCGTGCTGCGGTCGCCCGCGGCGCTGACCCGGCTGTCCGAAAACGCGCAGCCCGCCATGGACTGCGCGTCGTGCCTGTCGTGCCGCAGCGGCTCGCCGGCCTAGCCCTCTTCGAGCACCAGCCGCACCCCCAGGTTGGCGGGCGGCACGCCGACTGAACAGGCGCCGCTCTTGGGGTCGCGGATGAAATCCGGCAGATACGCGATGTGCCGCCCCGCCGCGACGCGGATGCCGCAGTTGCGGCTGAGGTCGGCGTCTTCCGGCGACTCCGCCCCCGTTCCCGCGTCGAGCACACGGCGTGAGTGACAGTCCGAAGTCCAATCCCACACGCTGCCCGCCATGTCCTTGACGCCCGCCGCGTTGGCGCCGTAATGGCCGAACGGCCGCACCGCGGTTTCGGCGCCCTGCCCGCTGCGGCGGCTTTCCTGTTCGTATTCAGCCAGCCAGCGCTGCGCGGGGTCGTCGGGATCCTGGTTGGTGTCCTGCAAGGCCGCGGGCGGCGTTTCTTCGCGATACGCCTCGCCCGCCGCATAGATCCATTCCGCGTAACGCGGCAAGCGATAGCGCTGACCCGTCGACCCGGACAACCACGCCGCGTAGGCCGAGGCGTCCGACCAGCTGATGCCCGTGGCGGGCAGATCCGGAGAATTGTCCTTGCGGTGTTCCGCGTCCAACGGTTTGCAGGCGCCGGCGGACACGCACGCCGCGTATTCCGCCTGGCTGACTTGACGCGTCATGATGGCGACACCGCGTGAATGCCGCGTGGTGACCGGCGCGGGCGTGACGGGATAACCGTTACGCAGGGCATCACCCGGCGGCTGATGGGTGACCTCGCCGGGCGGCAGCCGCGTCAGTTCCGGCAATGCAAAGCGGGCCCGGTCTGCGGGCCCGCAAGCGGTCAACAATATTGAAAGGGCGGCGGCGATCGGCAGGAAGCGCATGCGGAGTTTCTCCGAAGCGCCCGCGCCGAACCGGCGCAGGCTTGGCTTCCATTGGACCGGGAGGCCGCCTTCGCAACGTTGCGCTGGCGCAAAGTCGCGAAGGCGCCGGGATCAGCCGCGCGCGGCCTTGGGCGTGAGCCGCGGCTCGACCAGCGCAGGCTTGCTGCTGAGCAGGCCCAGGATCACCTGCATCACCATCGCCAGCGCGCCCAGCAGGAACACCACGTCGCCGAACGTGCGGCCCCAGCGCAGGGTCTTGAGCAGGTCCTGCTGCATGAAGGCTTCGCTGCGGGCGTACCACATGCCTTCGCTGACGCTGGCATGGAACTGGATCAGGCCCACCGGCAACAAGCTGGTGAAGATCATCAGCACGAGGCCGATGTTCATGCCCCAGAACGCCAGCTTCATGAGGCCCGGGTTCAACGCATACTGCGGACGGATGTAGCGCAGCACCAGCAGCGTGAAACCCAGCGCCAGGAAGCCGTACACCCCGAACAGCGCGGCGTGCGCGTGCACCGGCGTGGTGTTCAGACCCTGGATGTAATACAGCGAGATCGGCGGGTTGATCATGAAGCCGAAGACGCCAGCGCCCAGCATGTTCCAGAACGCCACGGCCACAAAGCACATCAGCGGCCACTTCAGGTTGTCCATCCACGCGGCGCGGGTCTTCAGGCGCCAGTTTTCCCAGGCTTCGTAGCCCAGCACGATCAGCGGCACGACTTCCAGCGCCGAGAAGCTTGCGCCGACGGCCATCACGGGCGTGGTGGTGCCCGCGAAGTACAGGTGGTGGAACGTGCCGGGAATGCCGCCCAGCATGAAGAGCGAGGCCGAGGCCAGGCTGGCGGTGGTGGCCATGCGGCGCGACACCAGACCGAGGGTGGAGAAGATGAAGGCCAGCGCCGTGGTGGCGAACACTTCGAAGAAGCCTTCGACCCACAGGTGGACGATCCACCAGCGCCAGTACTCCATGATGGTCAGGTGCGTGCGTTCGCCGTAGAAGAAGCCGGCGCCGTAAAAGAGACCAATGGCGCCGACGGAGGCCGTCAGCAGCGCCAGCAGGTTCTTGTCGCCGCCCGGCGTGCGCAGCGCGGGCACGATGCCGCGCAGCATCAGCACCAGCCAGAAGCAGATGCCGGCAAACTTGCCGATCTGCCACAGACGGCCCAGGTCGACGTATTCATAGCCTTGGTGACCCAGCCAGAAATTCAGGTCGGGCGGCATGATCTGCGCAATGGCCAGGTAGTTGCCGGCGAACGAGCCGACCACGACCAGCACCAGCGCCCAGAACAGAATGTCGACGCCGACCTTCTGGAACTTGGGATCGCGTCCGCCGTTGATCAGCGGGGCCAGGAACAGGCCGGCGGCCAGGAAGCCGGTTGCGATCCAGAACAGGGCGCTCTGGATGTGCCAGGTGCGCACCAGCGAATACGGGAACCACTGCGAGACGTCGATGCCATAGAACTTCTGCCCTTCAACGGTGTAGTGCGCGGTGAAACCGCCCAGCAGCACCTGAAAGCCGAACAGCGCCACGACCAGGAACAAATACTTGCCCAGGGCGCGCTGCGAGGGCGTCAGGGCAAAGGCGGTGAGCGGATCGCGCGCGGGCGCTTGCGGCTCTTCTTCTTCCTGGCCACGCATGAAGGCCCAGGCCCAGACCAGGAAGCCGATGCCCGCCAGCAGCACAACCACACTGATGATGGACCACATGACGTTTTCGGCGCTGGGCTGGTTGCCGATCAGCGGCTCGTGCGGCCAGTTGTTGGTATAGGTGACCGACATGCCTTCGCGTTCGGTGGCTGCCGCCCAGGCCGTCCAGAAGAAGAAATGCGTCAGCTGCGTGCGGCGCTTGGCGTCGGGCAGCGTGTTTTCCTTCATGGCGAAGCTCTCGCGGCTGCCTTGCAGAGCGGGCGCATCGGAGAACAGCTGCTCGTAGTAAGCGGCCGTCTGTTCGATGGCCTTCGCGCGGCGCGGCGTGATGGTCAGCGTGTCGGTGGCTGCGTCGCTGCGATTGGCGCGGTATTCGGCCTTGAGCGCTTCGCGCAGCGCGGCCTGCTGCGGCGCGGGCAGTTGGGCGTAGGCCTGGCCGTGCTCGTCGCGCGCGGCCAGGTCCAGCCAGGCGGTCAGTTCGCGATGCAGCCAGTCGGCCGTCCAGTCAGGCGCCTGGTACGCGCCGTGGCCCCAGATCGAGCCAAGCTGCATGCCGCCGACGGATTGCCAGGCGGTCTGCCCGTCCAGGATGTCTTCGCGGCCGAACAGCGCGCGGCCATCGGACGTCACCACCTGCCCGGGAATGGGCGGCGCCTGGCGGTAGACCTCGCCGCCGTAGAAGCCTAGCAGCGCAAATGTGATCGCCACCACGGCGATCAACGTGAACCATAATTTCCGATACGGACCCATGATGGGAACGCCCTCCTGTATTGCGGTTGGTTGGGTACGTGTCCTCATGCGAAATCCGTGCCAGAAAAAAACCACGCCGAATCAACAGCTTGGATTCGGCGTGGTGTTTTTTACTGTTGGCCGGACGGGTATTAATCACCGCCACAGGGTGAATTTAACCCTGCAATACCCTAACGGCCGCCCCCCCTACAATCGATCACGCCCGACCTGTTCCCTGCCGTCCGGCTACCGGGCCCTGAAAAAGGAATCGACTGGATGAACGCCACGCCGCTGCACATCGGCATCGTCGCCTGCTCCGCCGAGGGCGCCGCGCTCTGCTACCGCACCTTGTGCGCCGAAGGCGCGCAACGCATGGGCCCGCACGCCCATCCCGAGATTTCGCTACACACCCATTCGCTGGCGGATTACGTCGCCTGCCTGGACGCCCGCGACCTAGACGGCGTTGCCGCCCTGATGTTGTCGTCGGCGAACAAGCTGGCCCGCGCCGGCGCGGATTTCCTGATCTGCCCGGACAACACCATCCACCAGGCGATGGACCGCGTCGTGGCGGACTCGCCGCGGCCGTGGCTGCACATCGCGCAGGAGGTCGCCGCCGTGGCGGCGGCGCGCGATTACCGGCGGATCGGCATCCTGGGCACGCACTGGCTGGTGGACGGCGACGTCTACCCCGCGGCCTTGGCGGCACGTGCCCTGGACTACGCGCGGCCGCCGCAGGACGACCGCCTGCTGCTAGGCCGCATCATCATGGACGAGCTGGTCTACGGTGTGATCAAGCCCGCGTCGGTGGCGCAGTTGCAAGGCATCGTCGAACGCCTGAGAGACGACGGCTGCGACGCGGTCGTGCTGGGCTGCACCGAACTGCCGCTGGTGCTGAACGACGGCAATTGCGCCCTGCCCACGCTCGACTCGACCCGCCTGCTGGCGCGCGCCGCGCTGGGCCGTGCGCTGGCCCCCCGCCTTTGACGTTGCGCGGAGCGGCACGGCGCCCTGATTTTCGTCAGAGCTGATCCAGCCCGTACTGCCGCAACCGGCCCAGATCCAGCACCTTGATCTGGTTGTACGCCAGCGCCAACATTCCCTGGTCGGCCAGCGTCTGCAACGCCTGGTTGACCCGCTGGCGCGACAGGCCGGTCAGATATCCCAATTCTTCCTGCGATATGGCCAAGGTCAGGTCGGTGGACGGATACAGCTGCGGATTGAAGAGCTGCGCCAGCGATTGCGCCACGCGCGCGTCGGCATCGAGCAAACGGTGGTTCTGGATGGACGCGATGAACTCGCCCATGCGGTCATTCAACTGGCCAATGACAAAGTGCGAAAACGGCAGGCTCGCCGACAGCAGCGCATGGAAGGTTGCGGCGGGCACCAGCATCACCAGCGACGGCTGGATGGCGACCACGTCGTACTTGCGCAGCTCGCGCTTGATGACGCTGCCCTCTCCGAACCAGCCGCCCGGCGGCACACCGGAAAACGTGCAACTGCGGCCGGACTCGTTGTAGATCGCCAGCTTGAGCAGCCCGCGGCTCACCCCCAGCCAGTAGTCCGACGGCGCATTACGCCGCGCAATCCACGCCCCGCTGCCGACGAGTTCCGCGCGCGAGGTCGCCAGCACCAGGTCCTGGTGCCGTGCCTCCAGCGCACCGAACCACGGACAGGCCCGGAACAGCGCCGGCAGTTCGTCGGGGGAAACTGTGTTTGAAACATCGGACATGGGAAGAACCGTGTAAAACTTGGGGATTGCGCCGCCGGCCGGGCGTCTGTCATGCAGGCGACAGACGCCATTTTCCGGCCGGCCATAAGCTAGGGCAAGCGACGGGAATCAAACCCCGCAGACCTGGATAAGGGGCCACCCTGCCCCATTGGAGACAAGCATGACCGGCATGTTCGATCACGGCCTCGCGCGCCGCGAAGCCAATCACGAAGCCCTGACCCCGGTGGATTTCATCGCCCGCGCGGCGCAGGTCTATGGCCAGAAGCTGGCCGTCGTCCACGGCAAGATCCGCCGCACCTGGGCGCAAACGTATGAACGCGCCCAGCGCCTGGCCGGCGCGCTGGCGCAGGCGGGCATCCAGCGCGGTGACACGGTTGCCGTCATGCTGCCGAACATCCCCGCCATGGTGGAAGCGCACTTCGGCGTGCCCATGCTGGGCGCCGTGCTGAACACGTTGAACACGCGGCTGGACGCGCCCAGCGTGTTGTTCATGCTGGGCCACGGCGAGGCCCGCGCGCTCATCATCGACACCGAATACGCCGACGTCGCGCAGCGCGCCCGCGCCGAATTCCCGCACCTGAAAATCATCTCGGTGCACGACCTGGAAGGCGCCGCCGCCACGTTGCCGGGCGCCGCCGACTACGAAGATTTCCTGGCCGCCGCGCCCGCCACCTTCGACTGGAAGCCGCCCGCGGACGAATGGGACGCCATCGCGCTGAACTACACGTCCGGCACCACGGGCGACCCGAAGGGCGTGGTCTATCACTACCGCGGCGCCTACCTGAACGCGGTCAGCAACATCCTCGAATGGGACATGCCCAAGCATCCCGTCTACCTGTGGACGCTGCCGCTCTTTCATTGCAACGGCTGGTGCTTCGCCTGGACCATCGCGGCGCGTGCGGGCGTGAACGTGTGCCTGCGCAAGTTCGATCCCAAGACGGTGTTCGACCTGATCCGCGACGAAGGCGTCACCCACTACTGCGGCGCGCCCATCGTGCAGAGCGCGCTGGCCAACGCGCCGGCCGAGCTGCGCGCGGGCATCACGCACACAGTGCGCACCATGGTGGCGGGCGCCGCGCCCGCGCCAGCCGTCATCGACAAGATGCGGGAGATCGGCTTTGAGCTGACCCACGTGTATGGCCTGACCGAAGTCTACGGACCGGCCGCCGTCTGCGCGCACCAGGACGCCTGGGACGCGCTGGACCCCGAGCGCCGCGCGCTGCTGACCGCGCGCCAGGGCGTGCGCTATCACCTGCAGGCCGGCGTGTCGGTGCGCAACCCGGAAACGATGGCCGAAGTGCCGCGCGATGAGGAAACCATCGGCGAGGTCATGTTCCGCGGCAACATCTGCATGAAGGGTTACCTGAAGAACGCGCGCGCGACCGAGGACGCCTTTGCAGGCGGCTGGTTCCACACCGGCGACCTGGGCGTGATGACGGCCGACGGCTATGTCCGCATCAAGGACCGCAGCAAAGACATCATCATCTCGGGCGGCGAGAACATCTCCAGCATCGAAGTCGAGGACGCGCTGTACCGGCATCCCGCCGTGGCGGCGGTAGCCGTGGTGGCCATGCCCGATCCCAAATGGGGCGAAACGCCCTGCGCCTTCGTCGAGCTCAAGCCCGGCTGCACCGCCACCGCCGAAGAGATCATCGCGCACTGCAAGCTGCTGTTGTCCGGCTTCAAGGTGCCGCGCGCGGTACGCTTCGGTGACCTGCCCAAGACTTCCACCGGCAAGATCCAGAAATTCGAGCTGCGCGCCGCGGTCGGCGCCACGTCGGCGATCGACGTGGCCGACCCCGGCAAGCCGGCCTGATCCGCTTAACCCATAAAACCAGGAGCGCCTACGCCATGACGTACCAAGCCCCCGTGAAAGACATGCTGTTCGTGTTGAACCATCTGGCCGGTCTGCAGCAGGTGGCCGCCCTGCCCGGTTTCGAGGAGGCCACGCCCGACACCGCGCAAGCCGTGCTGGAAGAATCCGCCCACTTCGCCGCCGAAGTCCTGGCGCCGTTGAACCACCCGGCGGACAAGGCGCCCAGCACCTGGCAGGACGGCGCGGTGACCACCGCCCCCGGCTTCAAGCAGGCCTTCCGCCAATATGCAGACGCCGGTTGGCAGGGCCTGTCCCACCCTGCCGAATACGGCGGCCAGGGGCTGCCCGGCCTGATCGGCTCGCCGTGCTCTGAAATGCTGAACGCCGCGAACCTGTCGTTCGCGCTGTGCCCGCTGCTGACCAACGGCGCCATCGAAGCCCTGATGACGGCTGGCTCGCCCGAGCTGCGCGAGCGCTTCATCGGCCCCATGATCTCCGGCCGATGGACCGGCACCATGAACCTGACCGAGCCGCAGGCCGGCTCGGACCTTGCCATGGTCCGCACGCGCGCCCAGCCGGTGGGCGACGGCACCTACCGCCTGTCCGGCACCAAGATCTTCATCACCTATGGCGAGCACGACCTTGCCGAGAACATCCTGCATCTGGTGCTGGCCCGCCTGCCTGATGCGCCCGAGGGCGTGAAGGGCATTTCGCTCTTTTTGGTGCCCAAGTTCCTGGTCAATGACGACGGCTCGCTGGGCGCGCGCAACGATGTGACCTGCGTGTCCATCGAGCACAAGCTGGGCATCAAGGCCAGCCCCACCTGCACGCTGCAGTTCGGCGACGCCGGCGGCGCGCTGGGTTACCTGGTCGGCCAGGAAAACCGCGGCCTGGACGCCATGTTCATCATGATGAACGCCGCCCGCTACGCGGTGGGCGTACAGGGCATCGCCATCGCCGACCGCGCCTACCAGCACGCGCTGGCCTATGCCGCCGAGCGCGTGCAGAGCCGCCCGGTGGACGGCTCGTCGCGCGACGCCGTGCCCATCATCCAGCACCCGGACGTGCGCCGCATGCTGGGCACGATGCGCGCCCTGACCGAAGCGGGCCGCGCGCTGGCCTACGTGACCGCCAGCCATGCCGACCTGGCCCACGCCAGTCCCGACGCCGACACGCGCAAGCGCCACCTGGCGATCCAGGAATACCTGGTGCCGATCGTCAAGGGCTGGTGCACCGAGATGTCGATCGATGTCGCGAGCCTGGGCGTGCAGGTCCATGGCGGCATGGGCTTCATCGAAGAGACCGGCGCCGCGCAGTTCTACCGCGACGCCCGCATCCTGACCATCTACGAAGGCACGACCGCCATCCAGGCCAACGACCTCGTTGGCCGCAAGACGCTGCGCGACGGCGGCGCCGTGGCGCGCGCGCTGCTGGACGCGGTGCGCCAGACCGAGGCCGACCTTCAGGCCCGCACCGAGCCGGCCGCCGGCCGCATGCTCAAGCCGCTGCGCGAGGCCCGCGAAGCGCTGGCCAGCGCGGTCGAGTTCATTCTTGCCAACGCGGCCGGCAATCCCAATGCGGTCTTTGGCGCCGCGGTGCCTTACCTGCTGCTGGCGGGCACGACGTTCGCCGGCTGGCAGATGGCCCGCGCCCTGCTTGCCAGCCTGGACCTGCAGGATGAAGACCCGGACTTCCACAACGCCAAGATCGCCACCGCGCAAGCCTTTGCGCTGCACAAGCTGACGCAGGCGCCGGGCCTGGCGGCGGTCGTGCTGGGCACAGCCGAGTACGACGTGCAGCCGTGACGCATTGCCCCGGCCTGCTCGCGCGGGCCGGGCTCAGCGGGTGATCGTCGTCGCGGCCGCCTCGGCGTGGATCCAGGCAAGAAAAGCCTCCACGGACGGACGCTTGGCGTGCCGCGCCGGGTAGACGGCAAAGTGCGCCTTCACCGCAATGGCCTTGGCCATTCCAAATACCGGCTGCAGGCTGCCCTGCGCCAGATGCATGCCGGCAATGGTGGCGCTTTCCAGCGCCACGCCCAATCCCTGCGCCGCCGCGTCCAGCGACATCTGCGCGCGGTCGAAGCGGATCGTGAAGTGATCCGGCGCACGCCGCTCCGAATAGCGGCCGAACCAGTCGGACCACTGAATGACGCTGACGTTGCTCTGGATCAGCGGCACGTCCAGCAACTGGTCGATGCGCTTGATGCCGTGTTCGCGAATGAACGCCGCGCTGGCCAGCGGCAGTATCCGTTCTTCGAACAGCGGCTCCACCACCACATCATCCCAATGCGGTACGCCGTAGCGGATGTCGATGTCCGACTGCCCCAGCGCGAAATCACTGTGCGAATGCGCGGCCGACAGGTTCAGCGCCACGTGCGGATGCGCCTCGGCAAACCGCCGCAGCCGCGGCATCAGCCACAAGCTGGCGATGCTGGGCGCGGAGTGCACATACAGGCTGTTGCTGACGCCCTGGCGCAGGTCTTCGGTGGCCGATGAGATCGCCGCAAGCGCCCCGCCGATTCGCACCAGATATTGTTCGCCCGCGCTGCTCAGCCGCACCCCGTGTGCACTGCGCTCGAACAGGCGCACGCCCAGGTCCGATTCCAGCCGCGAAATCTGGTGGCTGACCGCCGACGCAGTCAGGTGCAATTCGGTAGCGGCGATGGCAAAGCTGCGGCGGCGCGCCACGGCTTCGAACGCCAGCAGGTTGACGATGGGCGGCAGCGCAGGCATGGGGTTGTCCCTGACTTCAGATGACGATCCGTCATCTTAGACTGATGACACATCGTTTGTCTTAATGCTAGACGGCCTCCAGAATGGTCCGCATCGATTCCATAACAAGGACAGGAGGAAGACAGATGTTGCTCAAGGACAAGGTGGCCGTGATTTCCGGCGGCGCAGGAATCAACGGACTGGGATTTGCCACCGCCCGCCAGATGGCTGCGCACGGCGCGCGCGTGGTGATCCTGGACCTGGAACGCGCCGAGCCCGCCCGCGCCGCCGCCCGGCTGGGCGACGGTCATCTGGGGCTGGTAGCGGACGTGACCGACAAGACGGCCTGCATCGCGGCCATCGAACAGGCCGTCAAGACGTTCGGCAGGATCGACATCCTGGTGAACAACGCCGGCATTACGCAGCCGGTCAAGACGCTGGAGATCACCGGCGCGGACTACGACCGCATCCTGGACGTGAGCCTGCGCGGCACGCTCTACCTGTCGCAGGCCGTCCTGCCCGCCATGCAGGCGCAACGTTCGGGGTCCATCGTCTGCATCTCGTCGGTATCGGCCCAACGCGGCGGCGGCATCTTTGGCGGACCGCACTATTCCGCCGCGAAGGCAGGCGTGCTGGGCCTGGCGCGGGCCATGGCGCGCGAGTTCGGCGGCGACGGCATCCGGATCAACTGCATCACACCCGGGCTGATCGAAACCGACATCACGCAAGGCAAGCTGTCCGCCGAGCGCAAGGCCGACATCGAAGGCACCATCCCGCTGGCACGCCTGGGCCGGGCGGACGACGTGGCGGGCGCGTGCGTGTTCCTGGCGAGCGACCTGTCGGCGTACTGCACGGGCATCACGCTGGACGTCAACGGAGGCATGTTGATTCACTGATCCGCAGCACCCCACAAAAAATTGGAGGAGACATCATGAAAAGCAGAAAAATGCTTCAGGCGGGCCTGGTCCTGGCCGCCGCCACCCTGCTGCCGCTGGCGGCGCAGGCGCAAAACCTCAAGCTGACGCTGGGCCACGGCGCAGCCGTCGGCAATCCCCGCCACGACGCCTCGGTGAAGTTTGCCGAGGTGCTGAAGGCAAAGACAGGCGGGCGCATCGAAGTCCAGGTCGCGCCGTCCGCGCAGTTGGGCGACGACGCCGCCATGGTCACTGCGCTGCGCACGGGCGCCCTGGACATGAGCGCCAACTCCCAGGGCGCCGTCGCCGCCGCCGTGCCGGAGTACGCCGCCTTCGGCATGCCATTCCTGTTCCCGGACGCCAGCGCGGCATTCAAGCTGCTGGACGGGCCGCTGGGCAAGGAGCTGGCCGAAAAATCGGCCGCCAAGAACCTGATCCTGCTGGGCACCTGGGACAACGGCATCCGCCAGATGACCAACAGCAAGCATCCCATCAACAAGGTCGAGGACATGAAGGGCCTGAAGATGCGGGTGCCGCCCGACGCGACGCTGGTCGACATCATGAACGCCCTGGGCGCGCAGGCGCAGCAGATCAAGTTCGCGGAACTGTATGTGGCGTTGCAGCAGGGCGTGGTGGACGGCCAGGAGAATCCGCTGGTGAACTTCGAGGCCAGCAAGCTGTACGAAGTGCAGAAGCACCTGGCGATGACCAATCACCAGTTCCAGATGACGCCGTTCCTGATGAGCAAGCGCACCTGGGACCGGCTGAGCGACGCCGACCGCAAGGCCGTGCGTGAAGCCGCCGACGAAGCGTCGGCCTTTCAGCGCAAGCTGAGCCGGGACGCCGACACGCGGCTGCTGGCCGATCTGAAAGCCAAGGGCGTGCAGGTCACGACGCCGGACACCGCCGCATTCGCCAAGGCCACCGCGCCGGTCGACGAAAAATGGCTGGCCGGTCCCATCGGCCCGTACGTGAAGAAGGTTCTGGCCGCGGCGCGCGGCAACTGATATGTCCTTTCGGCCGCCCCGTCCCGTCCCTCGCGACGGCACGGCGGCGGACCGGCCACAAGGCAGGAGACAACATGAATACCGATCGACACGGACTGGTCGGCAAGGTCATCGACGGCATATGCCGCGTGATCCTGTGGCTGTCCACCACGGTGATCTTCGTGATCCTCGTCGTCAACACCGCACTGCGATACGCAACCGGTTCAAGCCTGGAATGGGCCAACGAGATCCCCGAACTGCTTTTTCCCTGGCTCGTCATGTCAGGGGTCGTGCTGGCCGCGCTGCACAACGCGCATATCGCCACCACGTTCCTGATGGACGCCTTGCCGGCTCATGCCCGCCGCGTGGTCGCGGCCGTGGCCTGGAGCGTGGTCGCCGTCCTGTACGCCACGCTGTCCTGGGCAACGTTCAACATGATCGAGATCGTCCACGACGAAAAATCCCCCATCCTGCAAATGCCCGGCTCGCTCACCTACGGGTGCGTGATGGGCGGCATGCTGCTGCTCGCCGTGCTGGCGGGGCAGTCGGCGTGGCAGAGCTGGCATTGCCGCGACGCCGCGGCGCAGCCCGACGGCGAGCCGCAGGCGCCCGCCGTGCACTGGTGACGGGAGAACAGCCATGAGTGCATTGATTCTGATCGTTTTCATGGGCGCCGCCGTCGCGGCCATGCCCATCGCCCACGCCTTGCTCGTCGCCGCCATGGCGGCCGTCGCCAGCACGGACCGCGTGCCGCTGGATGTGGTGGTCCAGCAGATGGTCTCGCAGGTGCAGAGTTTTCCCCTGATCGCCATTCCGTTCTTCATGCTGACCGGGTCGCTGATGATGGGCGGCAAGCTCGGCGAAGCGCTGGTGGGCGTGCTGTCCGCGCTGATCGGCCGCTATCACGGCGGACCCGCGCAGGTTGGCGTGCTGTCGTCCACGCTGTTCGGCGGCGTGTCGGGCTCGGCGGTGGCGGATGCGTCGGCCATCGGCTCGCTGATGATTCCGTGGCATAAGCGGCTGGGCTACCCGGCCGCCTTCTCGGCCGCCACGCTGGCCGCCGCCGCCACCATCGACATCCTGATTCCGCCGTCGATCCCGCTGATCCTGTTTGCCCTTGCCGCCAATGCGTCGATCGCGTCGCTGTTCGTTGCGGGGATTCTGCCCGGCCTGCTGCTGTGCGGCGGCTTCATGCTGGCCTGCTGGTGGGTGGGCCGCCGCCGCAACTTTCCCCGCGACACGTCGCCCTTCAACGGCGCTGCGTTCCGCCGGCACCTGTTGTATGCCTTGCCCGCCGTCGTTCTGCCGCTGCTGATCATCGTGTTCCTGCGGTTCGGCATTGCCACGCCGACCGAGGTCGCGGTCCTGTCCACGTTCTACGCGGGCCTGGTGTCGGCCGTGATGTACCGCGATCTGTCGTGGTCGCGGCTCAATGCCGCCATCGTCCACGCGGGGCTGGCGACCGGCGTGGTCCTGCTGGTGATCATGGCGTCCTCGGCCATCGGCTGGCTGCTGACCTTCGACCAGACGCCGCAGGGCATCGCGCATTGGGTCCAGGAAAACGTCCACGCCAAATGGCTGGTCATCCTGCTGATGAACCTGATGATGCTGTTTCTGGGCATGTTCATCGACCTGCCCGCCGCCGTGCTGCTGCTGGCGCCGGTGTTCGTGCCGCTGGCGCAGAGCATCGGCATGGACATGACGCAGTTGGGCGTGATGATGGTCGTGAACCTGGCCATCGGCCTGTACACGCCACCCGTCGGCACCACGCTTTTCATCACCAGTGCATTGGCCAAAGTGAAGGTCGGCCAGACCGTGCGCGAGCTGGCGCCCTTCTATCTGGTCGCCTTTGCGGTGCTGGGACTGGTGTCCTACGTGCCCGCCAGCATCCTGAAATGAACCCCACACCATGAATAGGGAGCTTCGAATGGAGCAGTCCAAATCTTTGAGCGACCTGGCGTCCGCCGCCTGGCGCATCCGCCGCTACGCGGTCCGCATGGGCGAAGTCCAGGGCCAGGGCTACATCGGCCAGGCGCTCGGCTGGGCCGACGTGCTGGCCGTCGCCTACCGCCACGCCATGAACGTGCAGCCGGGCGACGCGCAATGGGAAGGCCGCGACCGCTTTCTCCTGTCGCATGGCCACTACGCCATTGCCCACTACGCGGCGCTGATCGAGGCCGGCGTCATCCCGGAGAGCGAACTCGACACCTATGGCAGCGACGACAGCCGCCTGCCCATGTCCGGCATGGCGACTTACACGCCGGGCATGGAGATCTCGGGCGGATCGCTGGGCCAGGGTCTGTCCATCGGCGTCGGCATCGCGCTGGGGCTCAAGCACAAGCGCAATCCGGCCTTCGTCTACAACTCCATGTCGGACGGCGAACTGGACGAGGGTTCGACCTGGGAAGCGGCAATGGGCGCCGCACACCACGAACTGGACAACCTCATCTGCCTGGTCGACATCAACAACCAGCAGGCGGACGGCCCGTCGGGCAAGGTGATGGGATTCGAGCCGCTGGCTGACAAGTGGGCGGCCTTTGGCTGGCACGTGCAGCGCGTGGACGGCAACGACCTGCCCGCCGTCGTGCAGGCGTTCGATACCGCGCGCGCGCTGCCCGACGCCAAGCCGCGCGTCATCCTGTTCGATACCCGGATGGGCAAGGGCATCCCGTTTCTTGAGCAACGCGAGAAAAACCACTTCATCCGCGTCGACCCGCCGGAATGGCAACAGGCGCTCGACATCCTGGACCAGAACCGCCCCACCCCCACGACCGAAGGAGCCTGGTCATGAGCAGCGCCAGCACCCAGCAAAAGCCCCGCCTCACCACGTCCGCGATGATCGCGTCGATTGCCTCGGAGGGGCAGCGCGTCCGCGCGGCGCCCTTCGGCAAGGCGCTGGTCGCGTACGCGGAATCGCGTCCGGACGTCGTGGGCCTGACGGCCGACCTGGCCAAATACACCGACCTGCACCTGTTTGCGCAGGCGTATCCCGAGCGCTTCTACCAGATGGGCATGGCCGAACAGCTGCTGATGGGCGCGGCGGGCGGCATGGCCAAGGAAGGCCTGGTGCCGTTCGCCACGACTTATGCGGTGTTCGGCACGCGGCGCGCCTACGATTTCATCCATCAGGTCATTGCCGAGGAAAACCTCAACGTCAAGATCTGCTGCGCGCTGCCCGGGCTGACGACCGGCTACGGCCCCAGCCACCAGGCCACCGAAGACCTGGCGATGATGCGCGGCATTCCGGGCCTGACCATCGTCGATCCGTGCGACGCGCTGGACATCGAACAGGCCGTGCCGCAGCTCGCCGAGCACCAGGGCCCGGTGTACATGCGCCTGCTGCGCGGCCAGGTGCCGCTGGTGCTGGACGAGATCGAGGGCTACCGGTTCGAGCTGGGCAAGGCAAAGATGCTGCGCGAAGGCAGCGACGTGCTCATCATTGCCAGCGGCATCATGACGATGCGCGCGCTGGAGGCCGCCGAGGACCTGGCGCGCGACAACATCGGCGTGGCGGTGATGCACAGCCCGACCATCAAGCCGCTGGACGAAGCCAGCCTGGTCGAGGCGGTGCGCTACAAGCACCGGCTGGTGGTCGTGGCCGAGAACCATTCGGTGATCGGCGGACTGGGCGAAGCGGTGGCCAGCGCATTGCTGCGGCACCGCGTGCAGCCGGCCGGGTTCCAGCTGGCCGGGCTGCCGGACGCGTTCCTGGATGCCGGCGCCCTGCCCACCCTGCATGACCGCTACGGCATCAGCCGCGAAGCGCTGGCCGGCCGCATCAAGCGCTGGCTGGCGTGATCGGAAAACGGCGGGCGCGCGCGGCTAGATGCGCGCCCGTCCGTCAGCGGGACACACCGCGCGCGCCCCGCGCGGCACCGTCGCCGCCCAGAACCCCAACGCCGCCACGCTGATGCCCGCGCCCAGCACACACACGCCCAGCCAGCCCGCGCGGGCGTACACGGCGGTCGCGGCAATCGACCCCAGGCCGCTGCCCACCGCGTAGAACATCATGTAGCCGGCCACCAGCCGGCTGTGCGCCTGCGCGCTGATGCTGAAGATCATCGCCTGATTGGTCACGTGCAGCGCCTGTAGCGCCAGGTCCAGCGCCAGCACGCCCAGCGCCAGCAGCCACAGGCTGTGGTCCAGCAAGGCGATCGGCGCCCACGCCATGCACAGCAGCGCCAGGCCGATGGCGGTGGTGCGCTGGCCATGCCCGGCGTCGGCCTGACGGCCGGCGCGCGCCGCCATCAGCACGCCCACCACCCCGACCAGTCCGAACGCCCCCACCGCCGTGTGCGACAGCGAATGCGGCGGCGCGCTCAGCGGCAGCACCAGCGCGGTCCAGAACGCGCTGAATGCGGCGAACATCAACAGCGCGATCATGCCGCGCACGCGCAGCACGCGTTCCGTGACCAGCAACGTGAAGACGGAACGCAGCAGCCCGCCGTAGCCCAGCCCGGCCACCGGCAGCTGCCGCCGCGGCAGCCAGCGGACCAGCACCAGCGCCAGCACCGCCGACAGAATGGCCGACGCCACATACACCGCGCGCCAGCCCCACAAGTCCGCCAGCGCGCCGGCCAAGGTGCGCGCCAGCAACAGGCCGATGACCACCCCGCCCTGCGCCGCGCCTACGACACGTCCGCGCTCAGCCGGCGCCGCCAGCGCCGCGGACAGCGCAAGCAGGCCCTGCGTCATCGCCGTGCCCAGCAATCCCAACGCCACCATTCCAGCCAGCAGCCACGGCGCGTTCGCAGACGCCGCCACCGCGGCCAAGGCCAGCACCAGAAGTCCCAACTGCCCCAGCATCAGCCGCCGCCGATCCAGCAGGTCGCCCAGCGGCACCACGAAGAACAGCGCCAGCGCGCAGCCCAGTTGGGTGGCGGTGATAACGATGCCCACGGCCGCCTGGTCCAGGCGGAATTCGCGGCCGATGGCGTCGAGCAACGGCTGCGCGTAATACACGTTGGCGACGCTGAGCGCGCACGCCGCTGCCAGCAGGAAAACCAGCGCGGGCGGCATCGAGGGGGTCGCATCGCCTTCGGGCGGGTCGGATCGGGCGGTCGGGTTCATGATTAATCTGGTTTTATTACAAAACCAGAATGCTAGACCTCCAGGTTTTATAATGCAACCAACTTCGTTCTGAAAAACCGCAAGGAGCCCGCATGGTCAAACGCACCAGCCTTGAAGGCGCCGCCTGCCCGGTCGCGCGCTCGCTCGACGCCATCGGCGACTGGTGGTCACTGCTTATCGTGAGGGATGCCTTTGACGGCCTGCGCCGGTTTGGCGAATTCCAGAAAAGCCTGGGCATGGCCAAGAACATCCTGAGCGACCGGCTGCGCACGCTGGTCGCGCACGGCATTCTTGCTGTCGCGCCGGCGTCCGACGGCAGCGCCTACCAGGAATACGTGCTCACGGATAAAGGCAAGGCGCTGTTTCCGGTGATCGTCGGACTGCGCCAGTGGGGCGAGGACCACTACTACGGCCCCGATGAGGCGCATTCCACCCTGATCGACCGCCAGCGCGGGCAGCCGGTGCAACGGATGGAGATCCGCGCGCAGGACGGCCGCCTGCTGCACCCCGACGACACTGTCGTGCGCAAGGTGGCGGACGCCTGAGACTAGGCGGCTGCCGGCCACCGCCCGGTCGCCAGTGCAGTGGGCGACCACGCATCGAAGCGCCAGCGCAGGGCCAGCGCACCCGGCCGGCGGACCACGCGGCGCACGTGCACGCGCCACAAACGTTCGGCGCCCTCGAACACGGCGATTTCGGGGCTGTCCAGAATCACCTCGGCGCGCCCCGTCAGCTGCAGCAGGTCGCCACGTTCAAAGTCGATGAACAGCAGACCGGCAACGGGATTCGCGGCCAGGTTGCCCAGGGTGTTGAAAAAGCGGTTGCCGGAAAAGTCCGGAATGGTCAGCACGTCGCCATCCACCCGCACGAAGCCGGGCTTGCCGCCCCGGTGCGACACATCGACGGCGTGCCCGGCATAACTGGCGACAAAGAAGGTGTCGGACGCCGAGATCAGCGCGCGCGCCGCGTCATCCAGTCCGGCGCGCTCCGGCAATGCGGCGGCAAAGCGCATCGACGGCGAGCGCGAGAAGAAGAAGTCGCGCGACTGGATGTACTGCGGACAATTGCCGAATGATTGCGCCACCGCCACGTCGAAGCGCTTGCCATCCCAGGCGGCGATGCGGCCGTTCATGCGGTTGCGCCGGCGCGTGTGCAGCTCGATGCCCAGCAAGCCGACGGGCTGGCCCAATCCCAACCCGGCGCGCAGCGGGTCGTCCTCGTCCGGCATGGCCGCGATGCGCAGCGTATGCGGGTCCGGCGACACGGCAAAGCCCGGCTGCCCTTCCAGAATGCCGGCCCACGGGTCGCCCTGCGGGTCCACGGCGCCGGCCACCACGAACGGCAACTGCGCGAAGAATTCGCGATGCTGATCCGGCATGTAGTCGCGGATGACCTTGCGGCCCACCATGTCCATGCGCGCGGCCACGCCGGCGTGCTCCTGCAAGTGCAGTTCGCCCGCATGCCAGGGAGACGGTGCGGTGTGTTCGGGCAGATTCATGACGGTGTCCTTGCAGTGTGCGCGGGTCTTCAGGCGGCCAGCAGGCCCACGGGCGACGACGCCATGGGAACGAACCGCGGCAGGTTTTCGATGCGCGTGAGCCACGCACGGATGCGCGGGTAATCGGCCAGCGACACGTTGCCTTCGGGCGCATGCGCCACATAGGCGTAGCAGGCGACGTCGGCGATGGTCGGCGCACTGCCGGCCAGGAACTCGCGGTGCGTGAGTTCTCCCTCCATCACCCCAAGCAGCGCATGGGCCCGCGCCAGCGTGGCGTCCACATCGAGCGGCGCGCCGAACAGCGTCACCAGCCGCGCCGACGCGGGCCCGCCGGCCAGCGGCCCCGATGCCACCGACAGCCAGCGCTGCACGGCGGCCGCGCCAACCGGATCGTCCGGCAGCCAGGCGCGGCCGCCGTATTGCTTGGCCAGGTACACCAGGATGGCGGTCGAGTCGGCCACCACGACGCCGTTGTCGTCAATGACGGGCACCTGGCCGAAGGCATTGAGCGCCAGGAAATCAGGCCGCTTTTGTTCGCGCTGTCGCAGGTCGACGTCAATGCGTTCGTGCGCGACATCCAGCAGTGACAGCATCAGCGCGACCCGATGCGCGTGGCCGGACAGCGGGAAACTGTAGAACTTCAGCGGAGCGGCAGCCTGCGCCGGGACGGGGTTGGTTTGCATCGGGGATCTCCCTGGTGGATTCGAGACTCCATGTTGGGACCCGCGACGCAAATCCGGAACGGCCGGCGCCGGCAAGACACTCTTGCGGTAAATGAAATAAACCCGTCAGGCGGGCAGCGCCGCCAGATCCGCGCGTAGCGCATCCACGCAGAAATCCACAAAGCTGCGCACCTTGGCCGAGCTTTTGCGCCCTTCCGGATACACCAGATGCACGGGCACGGGCGGCATCTCGAAGCCGCGCAGCACCACCTGCAAGGCGCCGCTGGCCAGGTGCGGCGCCACCTGATAGGACATTACCTGCGTCAGGCCCCAGCCTTCGCGCGCGGCCGCCACCGCCGCCTGGAACGACGTCACGGTCAACTGCGATTGCAGGTTCAGGCGCACGGTCTGGCCGGCCTGCGCAAAACGCCACTGCGGCGCGCGTCCTTCCATGGCAGCCGTGATGGTGCAGAAGCGATGCAGCGACTCGGGGTCGGCCGGCTCGCCATGGTCGCGCAGAAAGCCGGGCGCGGCGCACACCACGCGGCGGACGTGTCCCACGGGCACCGCCGTCAACGAGGAATCGGGCAGTGCGCCGATCCGCACGGCGACATCGATGTCTTCGTCCACCAGATTGACGACGCGATCCACCAGCAGCGCCCGCACCGACACCTGGCGATGGGCGCGCAAGTATCCCAGCACTGCCGGCATCACATGCAGCTCGCCAAACAGCGCGGGCGCGGTGATCGCCAGCGCGCCGCGCGGCACCGCCATAGCACCGGCGGCGGCGTCGTCGGCGCGTTCAACGTCTTCCAGGATGCGGCGGCAATCGGCGGCATAGCGCTGGCCGGCTTCGGTCAGGCGCAGACTGCGCGTGGTGCGCACCAGCAGCAAGGCACCCAGACGACGTTCCAGCGCCGCCACGCTGCGCGTGACGGTGGGCGCGGACATTTCCAGGCGCCGGGCCCCACCGGAAAAACTGCCCGCGTCCGCCACGGCCAGGAATACCGTCATTTCATGAAATTGGTTCACAGCGAGGCCCGCTCCTGAAAACGCGTGGCCGCCAACGCGGCGACGCTGTCATTGACGCATTGCACCAGGATTTCGTCCAGCGCGGCGCAGACCGGATCGGGCTGCGCCTGCGCGCGGTACAGCGACAACGCGATGACCGGCAAGTCGGGCAACCCGTGTTCGCCCGGCTTCATCACGCGAACGGTGGACGGCAGGCCAAGGGGCGTGCGCACGGCCACTCCCAGACCCGCGGAGACTGCCGCCCACAGGCCGGAAAGACTTGGACTGGTGAAGGCGGCCAGCCAGGCAATGCCGGCGCGGTCCAGCGCGTCGGTGGCGCAGCCGCGGAACAGGCAGGGCGACTCGAAGGCCGCCAGCGGCAGCGCGCCGTCCGCATCCGGCACCGGCGCGGGGTGCGCGGGCCCGATCCAGCACATGGGCAGCTCGGCCAGCCGCTGTGCCTGCGGCTGGCGGGCGTCGTGGTCCCAGGCCAGCGCCAAATCAAGCTGGCCCAGCGCCACGCGTTCCAGAAGGTCCGTGTTGCGGGCGACGCGCGCTTCGATCCGGACCTTGGGATGGGCGCGCGCAAAGCGGCCGAGCACGCGCGGCAGCAGCATGTCGGCAAAGTCCTCTTGCAGGCCGAGACGCACGCGGCCGTGCAATTGCGTGCCGCGCACGGCGCGCGCGGCCTGGTCGTTCAGGTCGAGCAGCCGGCGGGCGTAGGCCAGCATGGTCTCGCCGGCATCGGTCAGCGCCAAGCCCCGCCCGTCCTTGCGCAGCAGCGGCACGCCGGCCTGCTCTTCCAGCTTTTTCAGCTGCGCGCTGACGGCCGACGTCGACCGGCCCAGGCGATCGGCCGCCCGCCCGAAGCTGCCCAGGTCGACGCCCGCGACGAAGCTGCGCAGCACCTCCAGGTCGAACGTGCTTGGTCTCATTCGATAATCCCGATTTTCAAAAGCATTGGTGCAAAACTTCCTGATTTTCAGAAGCATGCTAGGCGCGCACACTGGCGCCGTCAACGTTTCTGCAGGCGCCTGCCATGTCCGATCGCCCTACCTTTGTCCGCCCACCTCACCGCTGGAAGGTGCTGGCCGTGGGCGTCGCCGCCAACACCGCGTTTTCCGCCGTCGCGGCCGGCCTGCCTACCACCGCTGTCTTCATGCGGGCTGGCTACCGGCTCGACATCGATCAATTGGCGCTGGCGCTGGGCTTGTTGGGGTTGGGCGTGGCGCTCTTTGAGCTGCCTTGGGGATTGCTGACCGATTGGTGGGGCGACCGTCCCGTGCTGCTCGGCGGTTTAGGCTCGACCGCGGCAGCGCTGGCCTGGATGAGCGGCTGGGTAGCGCCGGTGGACGGCTTCGTGCCCAGCCTCTGGTTGCTGGCCGTGGGGCTGGTGCTGGTCGGCATGCTGGGCGGCAGCGTCAATGGCGCCAGCGGCCGCGCCGTGATGGCGTGGTTCGACGACGGCGAGCGCGGACTGGCAATGAGCATCCGCCAGACCGCCGTGCCGCTGGGCGGCGGCCTGGGCGCACTGCTGTTGCCTTGGCTGGCAGCCAATGCCGGGTTCGGGGCGGTGTTTGGCGTGCTGGCGGTGATGTGCGGCACGGCCGCGTTGCTTGCGGCGTGCTGGCTGCGGGAGCCTGGCGACCGGGGTGTGGCCGCTTTGCCGGCTGTGCCGCCTATGCCTGGCGAGCCGAAAGTTTCATATGCGCCCGCGCCAGCTCGCCCTTCCACCAGCAGCCCCATGACCGACACCCGCGTTTGGCGCGCGGCGTTCGCCATCGGCATCATGTGCGGCCCGCAATTCGCAGTGCTGACCTTTGCCGCTGTCTTTCTGCACGATGCCCTGCATGCGTGGATCGGCGTGCTCACGGCGGTGATGGTGGCCGTTCAACTGGGCGCCATGGCCGCGCGCATCGCGAGCGGACGATGGACCGATCGCCGCGGCAACCGGCGCGCGTACCTGCGCGGCTGCGCGCTGCTGAGCTTTGCGTTGTACGCGGCGCTGGCAGGCGCGGCATGGGCGGCGGGCGCCAGCCCCAACGGATGGCAGGTATTCGCCCTGGCCGTGCTGCTGGCCGCCGCCGGCATTTGCGCGTCGGCCTGGCATGGCGTCGCCTACACCGAACTTGCCACGCTGGCGGGCGCCTCGCGCGCGGGCACGGCGCTCGGCATGGCCAACACCTGCGTCTATATGGTGCTGTTTGCCACGCCGCTGGCTATCGCGCATATCGTCGCCGCGAGCTCGTGGCCCGTCGCCTGGCTGATCGCGGGATCCTGCATGCTGGCCGCGCTTCCGCTGCTGCCGCGCGCCGCCGCGCGTCCGGCCACGGATGCCGCTACGCGCGGAATTCCTTGCGCAGCCACGACAGGAAAGCCTTGACCGGCGGGTGGCGTTCGCGCCCCGGCGCGCACAGCGCCGTGTAGGCCGCCCCCGCGACGCGTATCTCCGGCCGGTAGGGAACCAGCGTTCCCGCGGCCACGCTGTCCGACACCATGACCGAACTGGCCAGCACCAGGCCTTGGCCCGCAATGGCGGCCTGCAGCGCGTAGTGTTCCTCGGTGTAGGCATGTTCGGCCGCAGGCCGCCGCCAGGCAGGCAAGCCGGCGGCCGCGCACCATGCCTGCCAGCCTTCGTCATACAGTTCCGAATCGCGCCAGCGCACCGTCACCAGCGCGGGCGCACGGCGGCCGGCGCCCGCGATCTGCGCGGGCGCCCCATACACTCCGAACCACTCGGGCAGCGTGCAGGCCGCGTGCAAGCCGGGATAGCGCCGGCGGCTGTAGCGGATGGCGACGTCCACGCTGGCGTCCTGCAACAGGTCCACGGGGTCGGGCGACGTGTCCAGGCGCAATTGGTACTGCGGATAGGCCTCGTGAAAGCGCCCCAGCCGCGGCACCAGCCACAAAGCGGCAAAGGAATGCGTCGTGGACACGGTCAGCGCACCGGACTCGGGCGCGGGCCGCAAGGCGTCCAGCGTCTGCGCGACATCCAGCAACGCGCCATGTACGCCGGCAAACAGACGCGCCCCCTTGTCGGTCAGCCGCACGCCGCGCGGCACGCGCTCGAACAGCGCGCAGCCCACATGCCGCTCCAGTGCCTTGACCTGATGCGACACCGCGGTGGGCGTGACCGACAGCTCGGCCGCGGCCAGCTTGAAACTGCGCAACCGCGCCGCGGCCTCGAACGTACGCAGCGCTGTGACGGGAAGCGTGGCAAACATCACTGGAATCCTGGGATGAATTGCGTTCATCTTAGTGAAGGAATGATCAGTTGTCGCTTCATGCTTGATGAGGCCACCATTCGGCTTCAGATCGTTATCTTTGACAGGAGCCAGGCATGAATTCAACTCATCGAGTCAAACGCTTGTTGATCTTGGTCGGCAGTCCCCGCCGCGATGGCAATAGCGCCGCGCTGGCCGCATCCGCCCGCCAGGGCGCGGAAATGGCCGGCACGTTGGCGTCGGTGCATTTCCTGGACGACTACATCCAGGGCCTGCTGCCGGACTTGCGCCACGCCAAGCCGCCCGCCGACCGTTACGCCGAACTCTTCCTTGAACACTTCCTGCCCGCCGATGGCGTGCTGTTCTGCACGCCCATCTACTGGTATGGCATGTCCGCGCAGACCAAGGCGTTCTTCGACCGGTCATTCAGCCATTACGCGGGATCCGGGCCAGAGCCGGAACGCGTCAAGGCCGGCATGGCCGGCAAGCGGCTGGGGTTGGCGGTGGCCTCGGAAGAAACCTATCCCGGCGCGGCGCTGGGCATCGTGCATCAGGTGCAGGAATATGCGCGGTATACGCATTCGGATTTCGTGGGCTACGTGCATGGCGCCGGCAACCGGCGCGGCGAGGTGGCGCTCGATCCCCGGCGGCCGCTTGCCGCGGCGCAGGCGCTGGGCGCGGAATTCTTCACGCGTAAATACTCGGACTACCGGCTTGAGACGCCCCGCAGTCACAACGTGTGGGAGCCGCCCGCGCCGGCCTTGAGCAGCACGCCCGGCGGGCTGCCGTAGACCTGCTTGAACACCCGCGTCAGATGCGCCTGGTCGGCAAACCCGACGGCCTGTGCCGCATCGGCCAACGGCAGGCCGCCGCGCAGAAGCACCCGGGCGCACGCCACCCGCCAATTGCGAAGCCACGCCTGAGGCGGCAATCCGTAGCGCCGGGCGAACTGTTTGACGAGCGTCGTGCGATGGCGGTTTTGCGCTTGCGCCAAGGCGTCCAGGTCGGGTGCGCAGGCGGGATCCGCCGCCATGCGCTCGCGCAGCAAGGCGCATACGTCGGCGAGGCCGGCGGCCGGCGCAGCACCACCCTCCGCCGCCTCTCCATGCGCGGCCAGCGTCCCGAACAGGGCCGCCGAAATGCGTGCGCTGCGCTCAGCCGGCGCGATCTCGCCGGGCGCCAGCGCGTCCAGCCATTGCGTGCAAAGCGCGGCATCCGCGATCACCGGCCCCGCCAGCCGCGCACCATGTGCGTGCAACGTCCGTTCATGGTCCCGGAACCACGCGGGATCGATGTAGACCATCCGATAGGCGAGCGCCCCCGCCGCTGTGCCGCCGGTATGCACCTGCCCGGGCGCGATGACCACCAGCTCGCCCGCGCTGGCGGCATGGGCCACGCCCTGCACGGTGAAATCGCAGCGGCCGTGTTCAATGGCGCCGATGGACCAGGCGTCGTGGAAATGCGGCGCGTAGCGATACGCGCGCAGATCCGCGATCAATACGTCGCCGGGCAGTCCCGCGCCGCAATGCCAGATATGTTGAGAAACCGCCATGAATTGCCAGCCATTCGCGGCTACCCGAAGTAATGCCCGTCCGCTTTCAGCGAACGGGCCAGGAGCCACGCGTTGCGAGGATTTTCCCCCACCCGGCGGATGGCATACGGCCACCAGTCCGCGCCAAACGGGAGATAGACCCTGACGTTATAGCCCAACCGGCGCAGCGCGATCTGCCAGTCCGGCCGCACGCCGTAAAGCATCTCAAATTCGAAACTGCCGGCAGGCCAGCCGCGCTCGCGCGCCAGGTCAACGATGGCGCCGGCCAGCCGGTCGTCGTGCGTGCCGAAGACCGGGTAAAAGCCAGAGTTCCGCGCCTCGCGCGACAGCATGATGGACGCCGCGTCCAGATAGGCCTGGTCGATGCGCGCGCGCCCGGCGTGGTCAAGCTCACGCTCGGGGAACGCACCCTTTACCAGCCGCAGCGAGGTGCGCTGCCGGATCGCCCAGGCCAGGTCCTCCGGCGTGCGGCGCCGCCGCGCCTGCAGCGTGAGGCCGGCGGGGATGCCCGCTTCCAACAGCGTGCGATGCAGCGTGCAGGTGCGGTCGCGGATGCTGGAATCTTCCATGTCCAGCACCAGCCAGTCGCAGCCTTGGCCGCCAAAGCGCTGCACCGCCGTGCCGATGCGCCGCGCGTTTTCCTCGCCCAGCGTGTCATCGCGCATGTAGCCGATGGCCGTGGGATCGACGGAGACGTGCACGTCCAGGCCGGCCGCGGCCAGCGCCCGGCATGCGTCGACGGCCTGATTGACGTTATGGTCGATTGCAGCGCGGTCCGCCACGTATTCGCCCAGATAGAAGAGCGAGGCGCGGATGCCGTGCGCCACGCGCAGCTTCACGGCGGTCCGCACGGCCTCGTCCACATCGGCGCCGCCGACGAAACGGCGCGCCAGCGACGTCCGGGCGGCCATCGCGCGCATCATGTGGCCGACCGCCGGGCTGCGGGCCAGCGCAATCGTGGTCTTCTGGAAAATGCTCATTGCCTCACCGCGCAAAGCGGCCACTATGCGGCGGCCGCGGGCGCCTGTCTTGAACGCCCGTGAATGCGTGGCCAGGCATTACCCCCTCCGGCGCAAGGCCAGCGCCGGACGTGAGCACCCGTGATTGCCGGCTAGGCCTTGCCTGCCGCCAGCGCGCGTCCGGCGCCGAACAGCGGCCGCTGCACGGTCTGCGCCAGCAGCACGCCCGCCAGGGTGACCACGCCACCCAGCAGGTGATAGCTGTGCAGGCGTTCGCGCAGCATCACGAAGGCGGCCAGCGCCGTAAAGAGCGGCAGCAGGTTGATGAAAATGCTGCAGCGGTTGGGCCCCAAGCGCTGCACGCCTTCGATCCACAGATACGACAGCAACACCGACGAGAAGATGCCGGCATACAGAATGAGCGGAACCGTATTGACGTCCAGCGCCGCTTGCGCTGCCGGCATGCGCAGGTAGAGCGGGAACATGTAGATCAGCGCGAAGATGGACTGCACGAAGGTGGACTGCCAGGCGGGCACCGGCACTTTCCAGTGGCGCAGCAGCACGCCGTACAGCGCATACGACAAGGCGGCCAGCAGCATCAGGCCGTCGCCCACGTGCACACCGTGCTGGAACACGCTGAGCATGTCGCCCTGCCCCACCAGATACAAAAGGCCCAGGAACGACAACGCGCCGCCCGCGGCCATGCCGAGCGTCAGCGGATCGCGCAGGATCACCACGCTGAGCAACATGCTGAGCAGCGGAATCAGCGCCGTCAGGATGGCCATGTTGGTGGCGGTGGTGGTCTCTGCCGCCCGGTAGGACAGCGCCTGGAACACGGCCGCCGACAGCGCGCCGTACAGCGCCAGCTTGGGCCAGTGCCGCAGGATGACCCGGCGGTTGCGCCACGCCGGACGGGCGGTGAACAGGCCCATCAGGAACAGCGCCAGCAGCAGGCGGTAGAAGGTGATGGCGGTGGGCGAGATGGCGCTGGCGGCCATCTTGGAGACGATGACGTTGCCCGCCCAGAACAGGATGGCGAACAACGGAAAGAGAAAGGACATGGCGATGAACTCGAAGGATGGATCGGCTCCTTCGCTGCCGCCGATTGCGGCGGCGTGCAAAGGATGATCGCTATCCTATTGAGTCGGCATCAGCCCGTCTGCCGATGAAATGGCACCGGCTATTGCGAAATGGACATTGCCTATTGCGGCGCGCAAGGCGACAGAGGCAGCGCTCAGGCGCCAGGCTCCAGGTTCGGGCTTAGCGTTCAGGGCTTGAACGGCGCCGGGTCCAGCGGCAACTCCATTCCCCCCATCTGCGCGGTCAGCAACGCCGCGCTGCCGCAGGACAAGGTGAAGCCCAACGCCCCCTGACCCACGTTCAACCACAAATTGTCCGCCGCGGGGCTGCGGCCGATCAGCGGCTTGCCGGTCGGCGTGGCCGGGCGCAGACCCGCCCACGGAATGGCCTGACGCAGGTCGAGCTGCGGGAAAGCTTCGAGCACCTGCTGCTTGAGCAGACTGATGCGCGCCGGGTCGATGTCGGCGTTGTTGCTGCCGATTTCCACCATGGCCGCGATCCGCAGCACGCCGCCCACGCGGGCGTAGACGATGCGCCGTTCGTAATCGGTGACGCTGATGCGGGGCGCTACGGTGTCGTCCGGCGCCAGCGGCACGGTCAGGCTGTAGCCCTTCAAGGGATAGAGCGGCACGTCGTGGCCCAGCGGACCGAGCAACGCCCGCGTGCCGATGCCGGTGGCCAGCACCACGGCATCCGCGCCGATGTCGCCGTCGCGCGTGTTGACCGCGACGATGCGGCGGCCTTCGCGCTGCAGGCCGGAGACGGGATTGGACATGGCGCACTGCACGTTACCCATCGTTTGCAGACGGTCGAACAGCGCTTCGGTGAACTGCCGGCAGTCGCCGGCTTCTTCGCTGGGGGTGTAGATGGCGCCCGCCAGGCTGGCGCCCATGCCGGCCAGCGCGGGTTCGCGCGCCACGGCCTGCGCGGCGTCCAGCACCTGTTGGTCTGCGCCGTGCGCCGCCTGGTAGGCCACCAGCGCGCGCGCCTTTTCCAGCAGATCGGGGCTGCGGTACGCAATGAGCTTGCCGTTCTTCAGGTGGCCGAACGCCAGCTCTTCCTGTTCCAGCAGCGAATGCATGACGTCGCGGCTAAGGTAGGACAGCGTCAGCATCTGCGCGGTGGACGCCTTGGCCACCGATGCGCGGCAGGCCAGCGCGAACTGCAGGCACCAGCGCCATTGATGCGGGTCCAGCCGGGGCCGGAATCGCAGCGGCGAGTCATGGCGCAGCAGCCATCCCGGCACGCTGGGCAGCACGCCGGGTCCGGCAAGCGGCGCCACATAGCTGTAGCTGAGCTGGCCGCCGTTGGCATAGCTGGAGACTTCCGCCGGGCGGGGCTGGCTGTCGACCAGCACCACCTCATGACCCTGGCGCGCCAGGAAATAGGCCGACGTCACACCGACCACGCCGGCGCCGATCACACAAACGCGCATACCGTTATCCAAGAAGACCGCGAACGGGCCCATTCTGTAACGGCCGCCCCCGCGCCGGCAAATGCCAAACGCCGCAGGGGCCATAACCAAACATCATGCCCGGGGCTTCAGGCCACCCGATGCAGCTTGATGATGGCGGCGGCGGTGGGTTCGCGGACCAGATCGGCCAGCGTGTAGCCATTGAGCGTGTCGTAGAACGCCTGCAGCGTCTTCGCCAGCACGCCGGACAGCCGGCACACGCCATCCAGGGCACAGGGCGGTTCTCGGCAATCGATCAGGGGGCCCTGCTGTTCGAGTTCCCGCACCAAATCGCCCACCCGGTACTCCGTGGCGGGACGGGCGAGGCTGAGTCCGCCGCCCTTGCCGCGCGTGGTGCTGACCCAGCCGCGCTGCGACATGAAGTGCACCACCTTCACCAGATGATTGCGGGACAAGCCGAAGCGATCCGCGATCTCGGGAATCGTGACGGCGACGGGCCGGTCGCGGCATTGCGTCAGATACATCAGGACGCGCAGGCCGAAGTCGGTGAATCGGTTCAGTTGCATGATGGGTGGGGAGCGTGGCCCGGGCGGCCCGGAAACATCAGGCCGCCAGGATACACCGCTCAGGCGCCGGGGCCGCCAGTGCCGAACGCCTCGGCGTGGATGCGGTCTTCGGCCACGCCCAGCCCCAGCAACGCTTCACGCTGGGCACGCATGAAGGCCGCCGGTCCACACAGGTAGTAATCGGCGCCGGGAACGATGGCTTCATCGCGAATGGCGTGCAGGTCGACGCGCCCCGTGTGGTCGTAGTCGCGGCCGGCCTGATCGCCGTGGCCCACCTCTTCGTAGAACACCGCCTTGCGCACGTTGGCGCGGGACGCCGTAATGTCGTTCACGTGTTCGCGCATGGCGTGCACCGAGCGGTTGCGGCAGCCGTGCACGAAGCGGATCTGGCGTTCGTCGTTGGCGCGCACCAGGTGGTTCAGGATCGACACCATGGGCGTCAGGCCCACGCCACCGCTCAGCAGCACGACGGGGGCATCGCCGTCTTCGCGCAGGTGGAAATCACCTTGCGGCGGCGCCACGTCCAGCACGCCGCCCTCTTCCAGACGGTCGTGCAGCGCGTTGGACACGCGGCCCGCCGGCGTCTGATCGCCGGCCGGCTCGCGCTTGACCGAGATGCGCAGGCGATCGTGGCCCGGTGCGTCCGACAGGCTGTATTGGCGCGGTTGCATCAAGCCCAGTTCCGGCACGAACACGCGCACGGACACGTACTGACCCGGCCGGTATGCCGGCACGGTGCCGCCGTCTGCAGGGGCCAGGTAGAAAGAAGTGATTTCGGCGCTTTCGGGCTGCTTGCCCACGACGCGGAACGCGCGCCAGCCCGTCCAGCCGCCCGGCTTGTTGGCCGATTCCGCATACAGGCGCGCCTCTTCGGCGATCAGCAGGTCCGCCAGTTGGCCATAGGCCGCGCCCCAGGCATCGACGAGTTCGTCGGTGGCGGCATCGCCCAGCACTTCACGGATGGAAGCCAGCAGATGCTTGCCCACGATGGCGTAGTGTTCGGGCCGGATGCCCAGGCTGACGTGCTTGTGCACGATGCGCGTCACCACCGGCATCAGCACCGAGGGATCGTCGATGTGCTCGGCATACGCGGTCACCGCGCCGGCCAGCGCATGCTGCTGCGCGCCGCCCGCCTGGTGGGCCTGGTTGAACACGTGCTTGAGTTCCGGATTGTGCTGGAACATGCGCGCGTAGAAATGCTTGGTCAGGGCGACGCCATGAACCTTCAGGACAGGGGCCGTGGCCTTGACCAGCTCGCGGATTTGGGGGCTCAACATCAACTGCTCCTTGAATGGCGAACGGGCTCGCCTTTAAACATATATTTATAATACATCTTTAAATCCGAACGGCGAAATCGGCAGGACATCAAGCCGTTTCGGTACGCCAGCGGCCAAGCATTTCCACCACGGGCAACGCGCACCCTGCCGCGCCGACCCAGGCCGGTTCCAGTCCATCGACCGCAGAGCCATCAGGCGACTGCCACACCACGGACGCCATCCAATCGGCCCCGGCGCGATACGAGCAAGCGCCCCAACTGCCCCGCGGCGAGCGCAGCGCCAAACCAGACGGTGACGCCTGCAGCCCCACCAATGCCATGTCCGCGGGAAAATCCAGACCCGCAGCCTTGATGAAGGCCTCCTTCAACGTCCATAGCTGATAGAAGCGAAGCAGGCGGGCGTCCTCCGGCAGTGCGGCCAACATGTCGCGTTCTGCCTGTGAGCACACCCATTGCGCCAGGCCTTCGACGCTACGAGGCCGGATGGCTTCCAGGTCGATGCCGACCTTCCAGCCCGGCCACGCAGTGGCCAACAGGGCATGACCGCCGCTGTGGCTCAGTGACGTGGCGCCCGGTTGCGGACGCGCAACGCGCACGTGATGCAGCAACGCACGGCTGACCCGCCAGTCGCGCAGGGCCTTGCCGCTGCGAATCGCGGGCGCTCTGAGAGCATCATCCGCGCACAGGTGTTCAACACCATAGAGTGAGGCGGCACTTTGATCAGCCCACCAGATTAAAAGTTCCTGAACACCCAAAGCCGAAAGTAACTATTCGAAAAAAATACGGTTAAAATGGGTTATTTTGTGTAATTTGTAACTGTTCAAAACAATCGAAGCGCAGTTTGCCATAGTAGAATCGCGCGCTATGTTGACTTTCTCCATCTCGCAATGGCAAGGTTGGACACCAGGATTTCAGGACCCGAGCAGTTGGCAGGACTGGGCTGAACAGCCGTACTGCCCCCTCGGAGATCAGGCCGCCCCGCGCCTCGACTTCTTGCCCCCCATGCAACGACGCCGCCTCAGCCCCTTGGCTCGCGGCGTGTTTGCTTGCGCGTGGCCGCTGGCCGACGGCTACCCGGACATGCCCTTCGTGTTTGCCTCGCAACATGGAGAAACGACGCGCAACTTTGGGCTGCTGGACTCGCTAGCCGCCGACGAACCCTTGTCGCCCACGGCTTTCGGCCTCTCGGTCCACAACTCGATTGCCGCACAGTGGTCGATCATACGCCGCGAAACGACAGAGTCCGTCGCGCTGTCCGTCGAGGACGACGGCCTGGAACACGCCTTTCTTGAAGCCGCCCTGCTGTTCGATCAGGGGCACGACAACGTGCTCGTGGTGCTGGCCGAAGAATCGCCGCCTGCGCCCTACGCGCCGTGGGTCGACGACGTGCCGTTCTCGTATGCCGCCGCCTTCCGGCTGCGCCCGGGTAGCGACTGGACGCTGACGATGGACGCCGCCGGCGCTGACGGCGCGCCGCCGCCCGTCTGGCCCAATCCCCTCAACCTCATGCGCCACCTTGCATTGCAGACCCCGAGCTGGCGGCATGCGAACCGCAGCCGTCAATGGACCTGGACCCGAACCGCATGACCTCCCCGGCTCAAATCCGACAAGATTTCTGGCTATGGCGCCTGATCGCCACCGGCATGGCCTTCGCCATATTCGGCATAGGCGGCGTGCTGCTGCGCCTGATGGTGTTTCCGCCGCAGCGCCTCTTGCCCGGCGACCGCCAGGACCGGCAGCGCCGCGCGCGCTGGGCGTTGAATGGCACCTTCCGGCTGTTCATCCGCTTCATGGTGCGCGTGGGCATCCTGACCGTGGACTTCAAGGGCGCCGAGCGCCTGGGCCGGCCGGGCCAGATGATTCTTGCCAATCACCCGTCGCTGCTGGACGTGGTGTTCCTGGTCGGGCACGTCAAGAACGCCAACTGCATCGTCAAGCATGGGCTGGCCGCCAATCCCTTCACGCGCGGTCCCGTCGCGAACGCCGGCTACATCACCAACGACGAGAGCTTCGACATGTTCGACCGCGCCGCGGATGTGCTGCGCAACGGCGAAACGTTGATCGTCTTCCCGGAAGGCACGCGCACGCCGCCCAATGCCATGCCCCAATTCCATCGCGGCGCCTGCGCGATTGCGCTGCGGGGCGCGCAGGTCGTGACGCCGGTCGTCATTCGCATGAACCCGCGCAGCCTGACCAAGGGCGAGCCCTGGTATCGGATTCCGCCCTCGCGCATGCGGTATGTCATCGAGGTCGGTGAAGACATCGACCCGGCCACGTGGAGCTGCGCGCATCCGCTGCCCATCGCGGGCCGCAAGATGAACGCCCACCTGCATGCCTATTTCGAAGCCGAGCTGGCGCGCAGCGCGCCGGCCGGCGCCCCAAATGAACGCGCGGTCACCCAGGACAGCGCTAGTGGAGTCAACGCTGGATGAATCAACTGGAACTTGAGCTGAAAACGCTCGTCATCGAGTCCCTCGGCCTAGAAGACATTACCCCCAATGACATCGACCGCGAAGCCGCGCTGTTCGGCGATGGACTCGGCCTGGATTCGGTCGACGCGCTGGAGCTGGGCCTGGCGCTGCAAAAGCGCTATGCGATCACCATCGATCCCGAAACACGCAACATGCGCGAGCATTTCGCCAGCATCGCCAGCCTGGCGGCATTTGTCACTGCGCAACGCCGCGACTGACGCATACGGAGTCCCCATGCACACCCGCGACGAAATCTTCAACACGCTGCGCGGCGCCCTGGTCGAACTGTTCGAGATCGAACCGGAACGGATCACGCCCGACGCGCATTTGTACACCGACCTGGAAATCGACAGCATCGACGCGATCGACCTCATCGATCACGTGCGCCGGCAGACCGGCCGCAAGCTCGACGCCAACGACTTCCGCACGGTCCGCACCGTCGAGGACGTGGTGCAGGCCATGATGCAAAAGCAGGATCCGGCCGCATGAACCGTGGCGTCGCGGCCGCCTTGGCCGCCGCCGCCATGGCCTACCCATTCATCGTGTACGCGACGCTGGACCGCGTGAGCGCGGCATGGCTGGCGTTGCCGCTGGCGCTGTTGTGGCTTGCCCGCGGCTTGACCGCGCGCGCCGCGCAGCCTGGCGACAGGCTGCTGCCCACCGCCGCGCTCATCTTCTGCCTGATTCTGGCCGTATCCAATTCCGAGAACTGGCTGCGCTGGTATCCCGTGCTGGTCAACGGGATGATGCTGGCCATCTTCGGCGCCAGCCTGCGCTCGGGCATGCCCGTCGTGGAACGCCTGGCGCGCCTGCGCCATCCCGATCTGCCGCCCGAGGGCGTGCGCTACACCCGCAACGTGACGCGCGCTTGGTGCCTGTTCTTCGCCGTGAACGGCATGATCGCCGCCGCGCTGGCGGCCTGGGCGCCGTGGAGCTGGTGGGTGGCTTACAACGGCGGCGCCAGCTACGTGCTGATGGGCCTGATGGCCGCCGGCGAATGGCTGATCCGCCCCGCCGCGGCGAAGGCAGCCTGAGCCATGGTTTGGACGCCCCTTCCCCAACTGCTGTTGCCCGCTGCTTGCGCGGATGCGAACGCCGTGGTCGCGGACGGCCCGGCGATCACACGCCAGGACTTCGCGCAGGACAGCCTGCGCATCGCGGGCGCCCTGCGCGCGCGTTTGGTAAAGCGCGCGGCGCTGTCGTTCGACGACGCCGTCGAACTGGCGAGCGCGCTGTTCGCGTGCTGGCGCGCGGGCGTCGTGGCCGTGCTGCCCGGCGACAACCAGGCGCAAACCTGCAACGGCCTGGACGGCACCGTCGATGCGTGGCTGACGGACGCCGACTTGCCCTTGCCCGCCGCGCGGCAATGGCGACTGGCCGACCTTCGCAGCCACCCGGCGCTCGACGCGGCCGAACTGGATGTATCCCTCACGCTGGTGGTCTGCACCTCCGGCTCCAGCGGCACGCCCAAGCACATCGCCAAACAATGGCGCCAGCTCTCGGAAGAGGTTCAGGCGCTGCAGCAGCAATGGCCCGACACGCAGACACCCGTGCTGGGCAGCGTGTCCGCGCAACACATGTACGGCCTGCCCTTCCGCGTGCTGTGGCCGCTTTGCGCGGGCCGTAGAATCGACCGGCGCCAGCGGCTCTACCCCGAGGACCTGCAGCAGGCGAGCCTGCGCCATCCCTCGTTTGCCTGGATCGCCAGCCCCGCGCTGTTGCGGCGCCTGGGCCAGCGCCTGGACTGGACGCAACTGCGCGGACGACTGATCCGCATCCATTCCTCGGGGGGCCCGCTGCCGCTGGAAGTGTCGGACGACATCGAACGGTCGCTCGGGCTGCGTCCCACCGAGATCTACGGCAGTTCGGAAACGGGCGCGGTCGCCTGGCGCACCGGCGACGCCGATTGGCAGCCGCTGCCGGGCGTCGCCGTCGACCTGAATGACGATGGCGCCCTGCGCGTGTCGTCGCCCTGGGTGCAGGCCGACGAGCAGCAGACCGCGGATGGCGCCGAGCTCACCGCGAACGGCTTCAGGCTGCTGGGCCGGCTGGACCGCATCATGAAGATCGAAGACAAACGCGTGTCGCTGCCCCTGGTGGAGCGCGCGCTGATGGAGCATGTCTACGTCGCCGACGTCCGCCTGGGCAAGGCCGCCGGGACCCCGCGTCTGGCCGCGCTGGTGGCGCTGTCCGCACACGGTCTTCACGCCTTGCGCAATCAGGGCCGCAAAGCGGTCGTCGACGCGCTGCGCGGCCATCTGGCCACCCGCGTCGAATCGCTGGCGGTGCCGCGTACCTGGCGGCTGCTGCGGCATCTGCCCGCCAATGCCCAAGGCAAATTGCCGCAAACCGATTTCGAAACCGCCGTCGGCCCGCGTCCCCTGGCCCCCGCTGCGATTGCGGCCGATCTGCCCGGGCAGCCCGGCAACGAGCGGCGCTACACGCTGGACATTCCCTACGACCTGGCCTATTTCAGCGGCCACTTTCCCACCGCGCCGGTCGTGCCGGGCGTGGCGCAGATCACCTTGGCCACGTCGCTTGCGCAGCGCGACCTGCTGCCCGAACTGCACTTTGCCGGCATGGAAGCGCTGAAATTCCAGCGTCTGCTGCGTCCCGGCGATACTGCCGTTCTGACGCTCAAATGGGACGCCACCAAACAGAAGCTGTACTTCGCGTTCACGGTGAATGACTCGCCGTGCTCGTCAGGCCGCATACTCCACGGGGCAAGCCATGACGCCGCATAAGCTGTGCGCGGTCATCCCCGTGTACAACCACGGCGGCACCGTCGCGGCGGTGGTCGCGCAGCTTGCCGCGCATGGCCTGCCCTGCGTGCTGGTGGACGACGGCTCCGAGCCCGGCTGCGCCGCCGTGCTGGACGAACTGGCCGCGCAACCCGATACGCAACTCGTGCGCCGCGCCGTCAACGGCGGAAAAGGCGCGGCCGTGCAGGACGGCCTGCGGGCCGCGATGAAGCTGGGGTACTCGCACGCCTTGCAGGTGGACGCCGACGGCCAGCATGCGCTGCACGACATCCCGCGCTTTGCGCAGATGTCGCGCGAGCAGCCGGACGCCGTCATTTGCGGCGCCCCCGTCTACGGCGACGACGTGCCGCGCAGCCGCCTCTATGGCCGCTGGCTGACCCGCCTCTGGGTCTGGATCAATACCCTGTCCTTGGACATCCCCGACGCCATGTGCGGCTTTCGCGTCTATCCGCTGGCACAAGTCGTCCCCGTGATCAACGGGACCCACGTCGGCCGGCGCATGGACTTCGACATCGCCGTCCTGGTTCGGCTGCATTGGAAAGGCGTGCGCATGGCATGGCTGCCCACGCGCGTGGCCTATCCCGAGGGCGGCATCTCGCATTTCAAGGGCCTGCAAGACAACGTGCTGATCAGCCGCATGCACGCGCGGCTGTTCTTCGGCATGCTGGCCCGATCGCCGCTGCTGTTGTGGCGCCGGCTGACCCGGAGCGCCCCGCGATGAGCGCCGCCGATCCGCACTGGGCCGGACAGCGGGAACGCGGCAGCCCCATGCTGATGCGTCTGACGGCCTGGGCCGCGCGCACGCTGGGCCGGCGCGCGGTGGCCCCCGTGGTCTGGCTGGTGGTGCTGTATTTCTATGCGTTCGGCCCGCGTGCCCGCCGCGCGATTGCCGCGTATCAATCGCGCGTGACCAGCGCCGGCGACCTTGCCGCGCCGCTGCCGCGCGCCTTTCCCGTGTACCGGCAGTACCTGGCCTTTGCCGTCGCCATGCTGGACAAGCTGGACGTGTGGCAGGGCAAGATCACGATGGCGCGCCTGGACATGTCGGACCCCGACGGCCTGCATGCACAGATGGGCCAAGGCCGCGGCCAGATCCTGGTGGGCTCGCACCTGGGCAACATTGAAGTCTGCCGCGCGCTGGCGGAGCAGACGGGTGCCCTGCGGCTCAACGTGCTGGTCCACAGCAAGCACGCCGTTCACTTCAACCGCCTGCTGGACGAGGCCGGCGGCGGACTGCGCATGATCCAGGTCAGCGAGCTGGACGCCGCCGTCATGCTGGATCTGGCCAAGCGCCTGGACCGCGGCGAATGGCTGGCCATCGCCGGCGACCGCGTGCCCCTGCACGGCGACCGCACGGTGCCCGTGCAGTTCCTGGGCGCCACGGCGCTGTTTCCGCAAGGGCCGTGGCTGCTGGCCGGTCTGCTGGGCTGCCCGGTGAATTTGCTGTCGTGCACCCGGCACGGCGGCCGCTACCGCGTCGCGATGGAACGCCTGACCACGCGCATCGAATGGACGCGCGCCACCCGGCAGACGCAGATCGCCGCGTGGACACAGCGCTATGCCGACCGCCTGGCCGCGCATTGCCGCGAGGCGCCGCTGCAGTGGTTCAACTTCTACCCATTCTGGAAAGACGATGCGTAAACGTGGCGCGATCGGCGCGGCAGTCGAAATCCGTGTGCCCTTCTTCGATGTCGATTCGATCAACGTCGTGTGGCACGGCCACTACGTGAAGTACCTGGAGCAGGCGCGCTGCGAGCTGCTGGACCGGATCGGCCACAACTACGACGCGATGCGCGCAAGCGGCTACGCCTGGCCGGTGATCGACCTGCATCTGCGTTATGCCCAGCCCGCGCAGTTCGGCCAGCGCCTGATCGTGCGTGCCGAACTGGTGGAATGGGAGCACCGGCTCAAGATCAACTACCTGATCCAGGACGCCGAAACCGGACAACGGCTGACGCGGGCCACGTCCGAACAGGTGGCCGTCTGCATCGCCACCCGCGAAATGCAACTGGCCTCGCCCGCCGTCTTCGTCGCCGCGGTCCAAGGCGCACTTCATTCCCAGGAGGCTGGCGCATGTCCTGCCTGAACACTCTTTCGCGCTTGAACATCTTTCAGCGCTTGAACCTGTCCCAACGCCTGAACCGGTTCCTGTGCCTGCTGACGCTGGCGATGCTGCCGTTCACCGCCAGCGCATTCGACCTGAACGACCTGCAGACGCAACTGCGCGCGACGCCGATCGTGCGCGGCCAGTTCGTCCAGCAGAAATTCCTGCGGTCGCTGCCCCAACCGCTGACCAGCCGGGGCGACTTCACGCTGGCGGCGGGAAAGGGCCTGCTGTGGCTGCTGCGCACGCCCATTGCGCAGGACCTGCGCATCAACGCCAACGGCATCTCGCGCCGCGACGAATCGGGGGCATGGCAAGCGCTGCCGCAGCACACCGGCGCGGGCCGTGAAAACCAGCTCTTCCTGTCGGTGCTGGCGGGCGACACCCGCGGGCTGCAGGAAAACTTCGACCTGACGCTGACGGGCGAGGCCAAGGCCTGGCAACTGACGCTGACCCCGCGCTCGGCACTGCTCAAGCAGATCTTCAACACCATACAGATTGACGGCGCCGTGCTGGTCGACCGCATCGAACTGCGCGAGACGCAAGGCGACCGCAGCGTCCTACAGATGACCGGCGCGGTCGCGGCTGATGCCCTGACGCCAGAGGAACAGCGTGCATTCGCGGATTGAACGCTGGCTGCCCCGCCTGTTCAAGCTGGGGCTGCTGCTGGTGCTTCTGGCCGGCGTCTGGCAATGCCGCCATGGCTGGCCGGTGTCGGCCCACCTGATGGAGCTGGTGCCGCAGGGCGCCAATGACGCCACGCGCCAACTGGCCGAGGCCCGGATCCAGGAACCGCTGTCGCGCCAGCTCATCGCGCTGGTCGCCGCGCAGGATCCCGCCCGAACTGGCGCCGACGCCCAGGGCGCCGACCCCGCACAACCGGCGCGGCTGCTCGCCCGGCGCTGGACGGACAGCGGACTCTTTTCCGTTGTGCAGGTGGAACTGAACGTGGACCTGGCCGCCGTGCGCGAGCAACTGGTGGCCGGCCGCCTTGCCATGCTGCCGCTGGCGGACCGCCGCCTGCTGGACATGGACCCCGCCGCCTATGCCCAGCGCCGGGCGCGTGAGTTGTCCGATCCCTTCTCCTCATCGGGTCTGGTTCCCGCCGACCAGGACTGGCTTGGGCTGACGCGCCGCGCCGAACAGGCGCTGCGGCCCGGCGCAAGCGTGCAATACGACATGGGATCGGGCACCTTGCAGGCGCAGCAGGGCGGACGCCGCTGGGTGCTCGTGCGCGCCGAGACCCGCGGCGACGCGTTCGACGCGGATGCGCCGCAACGTATCGCCGCGCAGATCGACCAGGATCGCGAGGCACTGCAAGCCGCCGGGGCACAACTGCTAGTCGCCGGCGGCGCGCTCTACGCCGCGGCCGGCAAGGCGCAGGCGGTCGCGGAAGGCAGCTGGATCGGCTCCGGCGCCACGATCGGCATCGTGCTGGTCCTCTTGCTGGCGCTGCGGCGCTGGCGCGTGCTGCTGGCCTTCGTGCCGGTGGCCGTCGGACTGGTCACGGGCGCGGTCGCGTGCGTCGCGGTGTTCGGCTCGATCCACGTCCTGACGCTCGTCATCGGCGCCAGCCTCATCGGCGTGGCGGTCGACTTTCCCATGCACTGGCTTGGCAAAAGCTTCGGGATGCCGGACTGGCAGGCCTGGCCCGCGCTGCACCGGGTCCTGCCGGGCCTCACGATCAGCCTGGCCGCCAGCCTGGTGGGATATGTCGCACTAGCATTCACCCCATTTCCCGCGCTGACCCAGACCGCCGTGTTTTCCGCGGCGGGTCTGCTTGGCGCGTACGCCTGCACCGTCTGCCAGCTGCCGGCGTGGATGCGCGGCTGGCAGCCGCGTCCGTGGCTGCCTTTGCTGCACTTTGCCCAGGCCGCGCTCAAGACGCGCGAGCGGCTGGCGACGCGGCGCAGCCTGCTGTGGGCGGGCTTGCTCGTCATGGCGGCGGTCGCGGCCGGCGGCATTGCGCGGCTGGGCATCCAGGACGATCTGCGCCAATGGCTCAGCCTGCCCGCGCCGCTGATGCAGCAGGCCCGGCAGATCGGCGAGATCACCGGCTACGTGCCGACGAGCCAGTTCTTTTTGGTGCGCGCGCCCGATCCCGACGAACTGCTGCGGCGCCAGGCGTTGGTCGCGCAGCAGCTCGATGCGCTGGTCCAGCGCGGCGGACTGGCCACCTACAACGCGCTGAGCCAGCTTGTCTCCCCCGCCGCCGACCAGCAGGCGCTGGGCCGCCGCTTGGCCGAGCTGGCCGGCGAGCCGCAGGCGTGGAAGCCCATGACGGACCTGGGCATTCCGTTCGAAGCCGTGGCTGCCGAGCTGCGGTCGCTTGCGGCGCTGCCGGTCGTCGGCATCGACGCCGCGCTGCAAGGCCCGCAGGCCGAACGCTGGCGCGCGCTGTGGCTGGGCCAGCATGGCGGCGAGTACGCCGGCATGATCTCCCTGCTGGGTCTCAGCGATCCGGCCGCGCTGCAAGCCATTGCGCAGGCCGCGCCCGGCGTCACGCTGGTCGACCGCAGCGGCGAACTCAATCGCATGTTCGCCGCCACGCGCATCGAAGCCGCCGAACTCAAGCTCCTGTCCTATGTGGCCGCGGCCGTGCTGCTGCTCCTGACGCTGGGACGCACCGCCACATGGCGCATTCTGGCCGTGCCGCTGGCGGCCACCGTATGCAGCCTGGCCGCGCTGGGCTACCTGGGCCAGCCGTTGACGCTGTTCAGCCTGTTCGGCCTGCTGCTCGTGTCGGCCATCGGCGTGGACTACGCCATCTTCATGTACGAACGTGTCGCCGGCGCCGCCGCCAGCCTCGTCGGCATTCTGCTGGGCGCGGTCACGACGCTGCTGTCGTTCGGACTGCTTGCCCTCAGCCACACGCCCGCCATCGCCAACTTCGGACTGGCCGTGGCGCTGGGCGTGGCGTTTTCGCTTTTATGGGCGCCCTGGGTCGGTCCACCGCGGCGCGCCTGAGACCAGCCTCTTTCATCAAGCAATCATGGAAACAACCAGCATGGAACATCGGGAAGTTGTGGTTATCGGAGCGGGCCCCGCCGGCGCGGTCGCCGCCGCCCTGCTGAAGCGGCAGGGGCATGACGTCCTGGTGCTGGAGCGCCAGCAGTTCCCCCGGTTCTCCATCGGGGAAAGCCTGCTGGCGCATTGCCTGGAGTTTGTCGAAGAGGCCGGCATGCTGCCCGCCGTCGAGGCCGCGGGCTTCCAGGTCAAGAACGGCGCGGCGTTCGCGTGCGGCGACGCCTACACCTACTTCGACTTCCGCGACAAGTTCACGGCTGGCCCCGGCACGACCTTCCAGGTGCAGCGCGCGCAGTTCGACAAGGTGCTGGCCGAGGACGCCGCCCGCCAGGGTGTCGAGGTGCGCTACCAGCAGGAAGTTACCGCCGCCGACTTCGGCGACGCCGGTCCCCTGCTGGACGTGCGCCGCGCGGACGGCAGCGCCTATCAGGTCAAGAGCCAGTTCGTGCTGGACGCCAGCGGTTACGGGCGCGTCCTGGCCCGCCTGCTGGACCTGGAGCGCCCTTCCGCGCTGCCGCCCCGCAAGGCCATCTTCACGCACATCGAAGACCGCATCGACGATCCGGGCTTTGATCGCGAAAAGATCCTGATCACGGTCCATCCGGAGCAACGCGGCATCTGGTATTGGCTGATTCCCTTCTCCAATGGCCGCTGCTCGTTCGGCGTGGTCGGCGGCGAAGACCTGTTCGGCGGTCCCGGCGAAGATCTGATGACCACGCTACGCGCGATGGCCGATGCCGCGCCCAACCTGAAGCGCGTCCTGAAGAACGCCGTGTGGGACACGCCGGCCAACACGATCGGCGGCTACTCCGCCAGCGTGACGCGCCTGCATGGTCCCGGCTACGCCTTGCTGGGCAATGCCGCGGAGTTCCTGGACCCGGTGTTCTCGTCCGGCGTCACCATCGCGTTGCGCTCGTCCAAACTGGCTGCCGATGCCTTGCACCGGCAACTCGGCGGTGCGCAGGTCGACTGGCAAGCCGAGTTCGCCGACCCGCTGATGATCGGCGTGGAAACCTTCCGTGCGTACGTGCAAGGCTGGTACACCGGCGAGTTCCAGGACGTCGTCTTCTACCAGCAGGCGCAGCCGGAAATCCGTCGCATGATCAGTTCCATTCTGGCGGGCTACGCCTGGGACACGAGCAACCCCTTCGTGGCCAACCCGCAGCGCCGCCTGCGCGTGCTGAGCGAACTGTGCCGCGCAGGCGGCACGGTCGCCCAGCCCGCCTGAACCCGCATCGACCTGCATTCACGCAGCAACCCGTCATGATCGCCTTTCCCGCCCCGTTCCTGTCCGCCTGCCGCGCCTTCGCGGCAACGTTGGCGCTGCTGGCCCTGGCCGCCTGCGCGGGCGCGCCGCCCCTGCCCGCCCGCGACGCCGCTTTTTCGCTGCCGCGCCAGTTGCATGTGGTGCAGACGTCGCCCGGAGCGCCCGCCGTGGACCTGCTGCTCGTGGTCCAGCGCGAAGACGCCGCCTTGCGCTGGTCGCTCTTCGACCCCATGGGCGTGCCGCAGGCGCGGCAGATGCTGGAAGGCGGTCAATGGCGCAATGACGGATTCATGCGCCCCAACGCGCAGGCGCGCGATCTGTTTGCCGCGCTGATGTTCGCCTGGACACCGGCATCGGAGCTTGACGCGGCCTACGGCTCGGCGTCGTGGCGCTCGGCGCCCTCGCAAGCCGGGACGGCACAACGCCTGCTGCTCGACGGCGGCAAGGTGCGCTGGACCGTCACCTATCCCGCCGACGCGCAAAGCCAGGCATTGTCGATCCGCACCAACGACGACGTGACGTGGCGGATCACCCCCCTGAAGGAGCAGCCATGACGACCTGGCTTGGCACCCCCGGCGTCGTGTGCGCGCTGGGCGCCGGCGTGGGCGCCGTCGGTCGCGCCGCCTTTGCCGGCGATACGACCGGCATGCGTGCGCAGGACGGCTGGGTAAACGGCCGCACGCTGACGCTGGGCGCCTGCACCGATGCATTGCCGCCAGTGCCTCAGGAACTGCCCGCGCATCACCACAGCCGGAACAACCAGTTGCTGCTCGCGTCTGCCGTCCAGATCGAGGACCGCCTGCGCGGCGCGATCGACCGCTACGGCGCGGGCCGCGTCGCCGTGGTGCTGGGCACCAGCACGTCCGGCGTGAACGATAACGCACCCGCCTTCCGCCATCTGCGCGCGCTGGGCGCCTGGCCCCCCAGCTACGACTACCGCCGTCAGGCCCTGTCCTCGCCCGCCGCCTTCCTGGCGCAATGGCTGGGCGCCACGGGTCCGGCCTACACCCTGTCCACGGCCTGCACATCCAGCGCCCGCGCGCTGTTGTCCGCGCGCCGGCTGCTGCAGCTTGGCCTGTGCGACGCGGTGGTCTGCGGCGGGGCCGACACGCTCTGCCGCCTGACCATCAACGGGTTCGCCACCCTTGAAGCCGTCGACGAGGCGCTGTGCACGCCCTTCTCGGCCAACCGCCGCGGCATCAACATCGGCGAAGCCGGCGTCCTGTTCCTGATGGAACGCGACCCCGCGGATGCCAACGCCGTGGCGCTGCTGGGCGGCGGCGCCAGTTCCGACGCCTGGCACATGTCCGCGCCCGATCCCACCGGCGAAGGCGCGCGACGCGCCATGCAGGCCGCGCTGGACTCGGCGGGCCTCCAGGCCGCCGACATCGGCTGGCTGAACCTGCACGGCACCGGCACCCCGCACAACGACGCCATGGAAAGCCACGCCACGCGCGCCGTGTTTCCGCAGGGCGTGCCCTGCGCGTCGACCAAGGCGCTGACCGGTCACACGCTGGGTGCGGCCGGCGCGCTGGAAGCCGTCCTGGCCTGGATCACGCTGTCCGCGGCCAACGTGCACGGCGCGCTGATGCCGCACGTCTGGGACGGCCAGCCGGACCCGGCGCTGCCGGCGCTGGAATTCAGCACCGCCACGCACCGCTATGCGGCGGGCCGGCGGCGGCTGGCAATGAGCAACTCGTTCGCCTTCGGCGGCAACAATGCCAGTCTGGTGCTGGGAGGCCAATCATGACGACGTGGCCGATTGCCAGCCTGCTGCCGCACGCGGGCGACATGATTCTGCTCGATGCCGTGATCCGTCATGACGCGGACAGCCTTACCGCCCGAGCCGTCGTCCGGCCCGGCCCCTACTCGCTGCCGGACGGCTCGCTACCCCCCTGGCTGGGCATGGAACTGATGGCGCAGGCCGTGGGCGCGTGGGCGGGATGCCAGGCCCGGCAGGCGAACGAAGCCGTCAAGCTCGGTTTCCTGCTTGGCACGCGCCGCTACGAATGCCACGACCCGTCGTTGCCCGCGGGCGCCCAACTCACCGTCCATGTCGAACGCGGCCTGATCGACGCCAGCGGCATGAGCGTCTTCGAATGCGTGCTGCGCGACGACACGCGCGTGCTGGCCAATGCCCGGCTCAACGTCTATCAGCCCAGCGACCCCAACACTCTTATGCAGGAAGAAGCCCCCGAATGAGCGCCGACCCCATCCTCGTCACCGGCTCGAGCCGCGGCATCGGCCGCGCCATCGCGCTGGCACTGGCCGACGCCGGCCATGATCTGGTGCTGCATTGCCGCCAACAACGCGCACAGGCCGAGGCCGTGCAGGCCGACGTGCAGGCCCGCGGCCGCCAGGCGCGCATCCTGCAGTTCGACGTGGCCGACCGCGCGCAGTGCGCCGCCGTGCTGCAGGCGGACGTCGAGACGCACGGGGCCTATTACGGCGTCGTGCTCAATGCCGGCCTGACCCGCGACGGCGCATTTCCCGCCTTGACCGGCGACGACTGGGACCAGGTGCTGCGCACCAACCTGGACGGCTTCTACAACGTGATGAGCCCGCTGGCGATGCCCATGATCCGGCGCCGCACCGCGGGCCGCGTGGTGTGCATGACCTCGGTCTCCGGACTGGTCGGCAATCGCGGCCAGGTCAACTACAGCGCGTCCAAGGCCGGCCTCATCGGGGCCGCCAAGGCCCTGGCCGTGGAACTGGCCAAGCGCCACATCACCGTGAACTGCGTGGCCCCCGGCCTGATCGACACCGACATGATTGACGAGCAAGTACCCGTGGAAGAAATCCTGAAGGCCATCCCGGCGCAGCGCATGGGCCGCCCCGAAGAAGTCGCCGCCACCGTTGCGTTCCTGATGTCGCCGGGCGCCGCGTACATCACTCGCCAGGTCATCGCCGTGAACGGAGGGCTGTGCTGATGAAACGGGTCGTCGTCACCGGCATGGCCGGCATCAGCGCGCTGGGATCGGAATGGCAGGCGATCCAGCAGGCTTTCCAGCAAGGCCGCAGCGCCATTCGGGTCATGCCCGACTGGTCGCGCTACGTGGAACTGAATACCCGCCTGGGCGGTCCGGTCGAAGACTTCCAGGCGCCGGCCCACTGGACGCGCAAGCAGCTGCGCAGCATGGGACGCGTCTCGCAGCTGGCTGTGCGCGCCGCGGAAAACGCGTTGGCCGACGCCGGCCTGCTGGGCGAACGCAGCATCACCGATGGACGCATGGGCGTGGCGTGCGGATCGTCCGTGGGCAGCACGGCGGAGATCCGCGCTTTCGGCAACATGCTGCTCAACGGCGTCACGGACGACCTGAACGCGAACTCGTACGTGCGCATGATGCCGCACACCACCGCGGCAAACATCGGCATCTTCTTCGAACTGAAGGGCCGCATCATCCCGACTTCCAGCGCGTGCACATCCGGCAGCCAGGGGATCGGCTACGCCTATGAGGCCATCCGCTACGGCCGGCAGGATCTGATGCTGGCGGGCGGCGCCGAAGAGCTGTGCCCGAGCGAGGCGCTGGTGTTCGACGCGCTGTACGCCACCAGCCAGAAGAACGACACGCCCGAACTGACGCCCCGCCCCTACGACCGCGACCGCGACGGGCTGGTGATCGGCGAAGGCAGCGGCATGCTGGTGCTGGAATCGCTGGAACACGCCCAGGCCCGCGGCGCGCACATCCATGCGGAGATCGTGGGCTTCGGCAGCAATTCGGACGGCACGCACATCACGCGTCCCGAAGCGGCGACCATGCGCATCGCGATGGAGATGGCGCTGGCCGACGCCGGCCTGCCGCCCGAGGCGATCGGCTACGTGAACGGCCACGGCACCGCGACCGAACAGGGCGACGTGGCCGAAACGCAGGCAACTTCCAGCCTCTTTGGCGGCCGCATGCCGATCAGCTCGCAGAAAAGCTACCTGGGCCACACGCTGGGCGCGTGCGGTGCGCTGGAATCCTGGTTCAGCATCGAAATGCTGCGCAACGACTGGTACGCCCCCACGCTGAACCTGCAGCACGTCGACCCGCTGTGCGGCGAGCTCGATTATCTGACCGGCGACGGCCGGCGCATGAGCAACGAATACGTGATGAACAACAACTTCGCGTTCGGCGGCATCAACACCTCGCTGATCTTCAAGCGCTGGCCATAACGTCCGCCGGCGCCGCTTTTTTGGCTTTCCCGCTTTTCCAACGTCTCATCAAGGAATGCAAATCATGAACCTCCCTTGCAAGCTCGCTGGCGCGCTGGCAGTGTCGTTTGCCCTGTCCGCCCCGGTCCTGGCCGCGGATCGCACCGTCCACCTGCCCATCGCGGCCGCCATCAAGGCCGCGCAGGACGCCGGAAAGATCGACGGCAGCGTCAAGTTCTACCTGGCTGGCACGGGTCCCAAGGGCAAGGTGGTGGAGGCCGGCGTGGTCACCAACCGCAAGACCAACGCGTTTGCGAAGAAGGACGAAGAGGCTTGCCTCTGGGTCGCCCAGTCCGCCGTGATCTCGCTGCATGAAGCCGCCAAGAAGGCCGGCGCCAATGCCGTCACCAATATCGTCAGCTACTACCGCAAGAACGAGTACCGCAGCACCACCGACTACGAGTGCCACGCGGGCGCCATGGTTGCCGGGGTCGCGCTGCGCGGCGACCTGACCACGGTGAAGTGATCCACGTTGACTTGATCCGCGGGCCGGGGCGCGCCCGGCGCGTCCCGGCCCGGTTTACACTTCCCGATTACCGCAACACCACAAAGGTTTACCGATGAGCACTGCTACGCTCAAGACCCGCCTGTCCGACGCCGTCAAGGACGCGATGCGCGCCAAGGCCAGCGAGCGACTGACCACGCTGCGTTTCCTGCTGGCTGCCGTCAAGCAGAAGGAAGTCGACGAACGCCGCGACCTGTCCGACGCCGAAATCACCGCCATCATCGAAAAACAGGTCAAGCAACGCCGCGAGTCGATCGCCGCGTTCGAGCAGGCCGGCCGCACGGAAACCGCCGAGCAGGAGAAGGGCGAACTGGCCGTGCTGCAGGAATTCCTGCCCCAGGCCGCCACCCCCGAGGAAGTGGCCGCCGCCATCGACGCCGCGCTGGCTGAAGTCGCCGCGCAAGGCGTGACGGGCGCGCCCGCGATGGGCAAGGTGATGGCTATCCTGAAGCAGAAGCTGGCCGGCCGCGCCGACATGACGGCGCTGTCGCAACAAGTGAAGGCCCGCCTGTAAAGGTCGCATTGTCGGGCCCGCATCCCATAGGGCCCGGCTTTAGAAGGCCCCTCCAAACAGATCCGGCTGGCGCGACTGCTCGCCCGGATCTGCGAAGTTGCTCATCCCCACCCCCGCCAGCCGGTACAGCGTGTCCGGCGGCAGTTCCACGCGTTCGCACAGCAGCCGCGCCAGCGCGGCCAGCTCCATGGCCGACGTTGGCGGCTGGGCGCAGGTCTGGCTGCGCGTCAGGATGCGGAAGCGGTCGGTCTTCAGCTTGAGCACCACCGTGCGTCCCAAGGCGCCCTTCTTCAGCGCCTGATCCCACACCTTTTCCGCCATGCGGTCCAGGGCGTCGCCCACGGCCTCCAGCCGGACGTCGTTGGAAAACGTGGTTTCGGCCGACACCTGTTGCAACGGCTGGTCGGTCTGGACCTCGCGTTCGTCGATGCCGCGCGCCAGCTCGTACAGCCGCCGGCCATAGCGGCCGAAGTAGTGCTCCAGCTCCTGCGCGCTGTGCGTGGCCAGGTCGCCCACGGTCTGGATGCCAAGCTGCTCCAGGCGCGCCTGCGTGACTTTGCCCACGCCCGGCACCTTGCGCACGGGCAAGGGTTCCAGGAATGCCAGCACCTTGCTGGGCCGCACCACAAAAATGCCGTCGGGCTTGTTCCAGTCCGACGCGATCTTGGCCAGGAATTTGTTCGGGGCCACACCGGCCGACGCGGTCAGTCCGGTTTCCTCGCGGATCTGCTGGCGAATCACCTGCGCCACCTCGGTGGCCGATGGCAGCCCGCATTTGTTGACCGTCACGTCCAGGTAGGCCTCGTCGAGCGACAAGGGTTCGATCAGGTCGGTATGTCGGGCGAAGATCTGCCGCACCTGTCGCGACACGTCGCGGTAGCGGTTGAAATCGGGCGGCACGTAGATCGCGTGCGGACAGAGGCGTTCGGCCTTGATGGCCGACATGGCGGAATGGATGCCGTAGCGCCGCGCTTCGTAGGACGCCGCGCACACGACCGAGCGCGGTCCGGTCCAGGCCACCACCACCGGCTTGCCGCGCAGGTCGGGATTGTCGCGCTGCTCCACGGACGCGTAAAACGCATCCATGTCCACATGCACGATTTTGCGCGCAGACTGCGCCGACGCCTGCCCCGTCATGACCTCAATCCCGTGGCAAAAACATATATTATGACCGGCGGCAATCCGCTATCCCTTCTCGCCCACGACGGTTCCATGACTGCTCCCGCCTCCGCCAAAACCGACTATTTCGGCCTGACCATTCCCTTCATGAGTTTCATCGGCCTGGTGCCGGAAAGCATTGCGCCCGCCTATGCCCGCACGACGCTGCCGTGGCGCGAAGACCTGACCAACAGCCGCGGCGACGTGCACGGCGGCACGCTGATGAGCGTACTGGACTTCACCTTGAGCGCCGCCGCGCGCGGCTCCGCGGACGCCACCGAGGGAATGGCCACCATCGACATGAACACCACGTTCCTGTCTCCCGGCACGGGCGATCTGGTCATCGAAGCGCGCTGCCTGCGCCGCGGCGCGTCCATCGCCTTCTGTGAGGGCGACATCCGCCGCGCCGACGGTGAACTGGTGGCGCGCGCCACCGCCACCTTCAAGATCATCCGCCGCCGTCCGGGCGGCGACTGATCTATTTTCGTCCTGCCTTATTTCGGCAGGTCGCGCGTCGGCTTGACGGGCGGGCGCGGATCCAGCGGCATGTACGTGCTGCACGACACCAACCCGTAATACACCGCGTCCTGCATCGCGCGCATGGCAGCGGGGTCCCACGTGCCCTTGCCCCACATCACGATACGCACGTCCGTGGACTTCGGCCCCTCGGACTTCAGGTCAACGCGCGACATCTCGCGATCGGAATACGGCGCCAGCACGCGCACCACACCGGATTGCGCGCTTTCGTTCAGGTCGGAAACGACGCGGTAGGCGTTGTCGGTGCTGCGCAGGCACGCGTTGGACTGGCGGATGACCGCATCGTAGGCGTCCTTGAAGGCCACTGGCGCCTTGAATTCGCTGTGCGGCGACGCGCTGTCCGGCGAAATGCCGAGCGAGCAGCCGGCCAGCCCCAGGGCCAGCGCCGAGGCCGCGACCAGATTCCTGTACATGTAAATCTCCAGAAGAAGTGCCGCGATTATCCCGCAAACCGCCTGGCGGCATAAGTGGCGCCGGATCGGCGGGGCCGGTTCGACACCCCTTGCGCGGCTATGGCATTATCGACCAGCCTATTTGCAACGCGGATCGACATCACGGAGGTTTCCCCTTGTTCTCATTTCTGCGCACCGTCCTGGCTGCCGGCATCGTCGGCGCCTCCCTGGGTGCCTGCGCCACGCAGCCGCCTCCCCGCGCCTATCCCCTGAAAGATTTCTTCCGCAATCCTGAGCGCGGCTATTTCCGGCTGTCCGACGACGGCCAGACGCTATCGTTCATGCAGCCCACCAGCGTGGACGGCAACCCCGCCCGCATGAACATCTACGTGCAGCCGCTGCAAGGCAGCCAGCTCGTGGGCGAGCCGCGCCAGCTGACCAGCGAGACCGCGCGCGACATCAGCGGCTATTTCTGGAAAGGCCCGGACGTGGTGCTGTACCAGAAGGACTTTGGCGGCGACGAAAACTTCCACGTCCTGGCCGTCAACGCCAAGACCGGCAAGATCACGGACCTGACCCCGTACGAGGGCGTACGCGCCGGCATCGAGGACGACCTCGAAGACGACCCCGACCACGTGCTGATCAGCCACAACCAGCGCAACCCCGAGGTCTTCGACGTCTACCGCGTCAACGTCCACACCGGCGCGGCCGTGCTGGTGGCGCAGAATCCGGGCAACATCGTCGGCTGGCAGACCGACCACGCGGGCAAGGTGCGCGCCGCCGTCGCCAGCGACGGGCTGAACACCACCCTGCTCTACCGCGACGACGAAGCGTCCGACTTCCGCCCGCTCATCACCACCGACTACCGCACCAGCGTCAGCCCCGCATTCTTCACGTTCGACGACAAGAAGTTCTACGCGCTGAGCAACCGCAATCGCGACAAGCTCTCGCTGGTCGTCATCGACCCGGCCACGCCGGACGCCGAGGATGTCATCTTCACGCCCGAGGCCGTCGACCTGGACGGCGCCGCGTTCTCGCGCAAGCGCCGCGTGCTGACCGTGGCGTCCTACCAGACCGACAAGCCGCAATACAAGTTCTTCGACGGGGAAACCGAAGCGCTGTACAAGACGCTTGCCGATCTCCTGCCGGGTTACGACGTCGTCATCCAGGGCGGCAACCGCGACGAGAACAAGTTCATCGTGGCGGCCTACAACGACCGCACGCCCGGCGCGCGCTACATCTACGACGCCGTGGCCGGCACGCTGACCAAGCTGGCGGACCTGAACCCGGCCATCCCCGAGGCTGACATGTCGCGGGTGCAGCCCATCAGCTATCAGAGCCGCGACGGCCGGACCATCCACGGTTACCTCACGCTGCCCGCCGGCCGCGAACCCAAGAACCTGGCCTGCGTCGTCAATCCGCACGGCGGCCCGTGGGCCCGCGACGGCTGGGGCTACAACCCCGAAGTGCAATTCCTGGCCAACCGCGGTTTCTGCGTGCTGCAGATGAATTTCCGCGGCTCCACCGGTTACGGCCGCGACTTCTGGGAAGCCGGCTTCGGGGAATGGGGCCTGAAGATGCAGGACGACATCACCGACGGCGTGCAATGGCTGGTCGAGCAAGGCATCGCCGACCCCAAGCGCATCGGCATCTATGGCGCCAGCTACGGCGGCTACGCGACGCTGGCCGGCGTGGCCTTCACGCCGGACCTGTACGCCGCGGCCGTGGACTACGTGGGCGTATCGAACCTCTTCACGTTCATGAAGTCCATTCCGCCGTACTGGAAACCCATGCTGGACAAGATGCAGGACATGGTGGGCGACCCGGTGCGCGACCACGACCGCCTGACCGCGACTTCACCGGCGCTGCACGCGGACAAGATCAAGACGCCGCTGTTCGTCGCGCAGGGCGCCAAGGATCCACGCGTGAACAAGGACGAGAGCGACCAGATGGTCTCGGCGCTCAAGGCCCGCGGTGTGGACGTGGAATACATGGTCAAGGACAACGAAGGCCATGGCTTTCACAACGACGAGAACAAGTTCGAGTTCTACGAGGCCATGGAGAAGTTCCTGACGGAACACCTCAAGCCGTAGTCCCTGCGGTTTCCGCTTCCAGGGCATTCGCGGCGGCCGGCAGGCCGCCGCTTGTCTTGACGACGCCGCGGCCGCTCCAGGCCATTTCCACGCGGTCCCGCCCCTGCTCCTTGGCCCGGTACAACGCCACGTCGGCCCGCGCCAGGATGACGTCGGCGCTGTCGCCCGGCTGGTAGGACGCCAGCCCGCCGCTGGTGGTCAGCTGCACTTCCAGCCCCTGCAGATAGAGCGGCATGTCGCGCAACGCGTCGCAGACGCGCTGCGCCTGCACCAGCGCGCTCGCCGGATCGCAGTCGTACATCAGCAGCACGAACTCCTCGCCGCCCAGGCGGCCGAAGCGATCGCTCGAACGGACCGCATTCTGCACCACGCGCGCGAAGTGACGCAGCGCGGTGTCGCCGCCCGCATGGCCGTACCGGTCGTTGATGGATTTGAAGTGATCGATGTCCAGCACCAGCACCGCCAGCTTGCCGCCCGTGCGCTCACAGCGCAGCAGCTCGTGTTCAAGCTCGTCCATGATGCTGCGCCGCGAATAGGCTTGCGTCAGGCTGTCGAACGTCAGCGCGGCCTGCATCTTTTCCGCCTGGCTGGTCTGGATCATGAAGAGCAGCGCCAGGAAGAGTCCGGGCACCGTGACCGAGCCGCACACAATGAAAAATAGGCTCCAGGCCGACGGCTGCAGCAGCGACACCGGGGTCTCCACGCCCGCGCCGTAGACATATCCGCGCAGCGCGTGCAACGCCACCACCCCGAAAAATGCCAGCAGCAGATACAGCACGACGCCTTTTGTCTTGATGCGCCTGCGCTGCCGGAAGATGACGGCGCCGGTCGCTGCCATCAGCACGCAGGTGTAGACGGAATACAGCACCATGCGCCACACCAGGCTGTCGCTGCGGTACAGCAGCAGGGCAAAGCCGAAGGTGCAGAGCGAGCACAACAAGGTGGTGCGCAGGATATGCGGATGCATGCCGAAGAACTGGCGCACGCCGATGTACACCAGCGCGGCGGAACAGGCCCAGGCGGCGTTGGACACCATCACATAGGCGGCGGGCGGGATCATCTCGGCCGACGCGTAGGCCAGCAGGGACAGCACGGCCAGCGCGTTGGCCGCCATGAACGCAGGCACCCCTTCGACGCCGCGGACGTGAAAGGGCAGCAGCAACGGCAACGCCAGCGCCGTGGCCAGGCCCCACATCAGGAAAAACAAGCTAGTCGTCATGGTTCGCTCGGGCTCAGGCTCGTCGGCCCGCCCCGCCGTTGGGACTGCAGTTGCACTGGGTTCGCGCAAGCAAAGCGCGTTACACGTCAGCATTCTTGATGCTTTTTGTTACGAGAATGGCGAAAGGACGCGCATGACGTTTGCCCTGCCGGGCAACGCGCGTCCGTCCGACCAGAACCTTTACCGCCGCGCCAAGACGATTGCACGGCCTGCGACGAGAGAATACGCCAAGGCGCCTTCGCCGTGACGCCCCCTTTGCAGTAATTGACAGTTAACCACGGCAATTTTCCGTAAAGTTCCATCCGTCGACGACGCAGCATAAGCGCCGCGATCACGCCCCACGGGCGTGGCGCGTACTAGCCATGCACTCCGATAGCGCGAGTGCGAAGGTCCCCGTAGCGGGCGCCGCGCAAGTCCCAATCAAACGTTCATTTCCGCGCTGCAGGCGCCTGGTTCGCCTGTGGCCGCCCTTGCCGGGTGCTCGCGCCCGTCCGGCGTGGCGGAGCCATGGACGCCCCGAATTGCCACTGCGGATGTCATACAGATGCCAATCGAACGAACCAGGCGGTCAAACGCCGTTGGACCCAGACTGAACTTGATGGCGGCCAGCGCAATGCTCGCGCCCATGCTGACGCTGGCCGCCCCGTCAAGCCACTACGACGCGCTGATCGAGCGCGCTCGCGCCGGCGACTACGAACCTGCGCTGGAAATGCTGCGCGCGCAGGGCAGCGCCGCGGGCGTGCGGCCCGTTTACGACCGGATCGTCATCGCCGGCTGGGCGGGCAAGCCTGACGAAGCCATCGTCGCGTACGAGACGCTGCCGGCCGGCGCCGTGCCGCCGGCCAACGTCCAATTGGCCGTGGCGCGGGCTTACCGCGACCAGCAGCGCTGGCCGCAGGCGCTCGACGCCTACCGCCAGGGGATGCGCCGCCACCCGGACGAAGCCGCCTTCGCGGCGGGCGAGATCATGACGCTGGCGGACGCCGGGCAATTCTCAGCGGCGATCGCCGCAGGCGAGAAACGCATCGCCCGCCAGCCGCGCGACGCCGACGCCCGGCTGGCGCTCAGTTACGTCTACGCACGGCAGTCCCAACCATTTGAAGCCCTGCATCAGGCCGACCAGGCACTGGCGCTGGCGCCCGCCACGCCCTACGTGCTGCGCGAATACATCCGGGCGCTTCAGGGCGCCCGCATGGCCGACGTGGCGCTGGACTGGGCGCGTCGCCATGAAACGCTGTTCACCCCCGCCCAGATGCGCGCCCTGCAGGCCGACGCACTGGCGCAGGAGGCGCGGCTGGCGGCCATGCCCGCGCGCGGCGAGGCCGAACGGTTTGCCATCGCCGACCGCGCGCTGGCCGGCTACGACGCCGCGATTGCCGATTGGCGCAAACTGGGCAAAGACGCCCGCGCCGACGTGCTGCGCGCCCGCATCGACCGCCTGCACGCCCTGCACGCCCGGGTGCAGATGCAGATGCTGATCCAGGAATATGAGGCGCTGCTGGCCGAAGGCGTCGACGTACCGCGCTACGCGCTGAGCGACGTGGCCTCCGCCTATCTGTACCTGCGCCAGCCCGAGCGCGCCCGCGACCTGTACCGGCAGGTGGCCGCCAGCGACAGCGCGCCCGGCGACGATCCGGCGCAGCGTCTGGCCACGCAGACCGGCCTGTACTACGCGCTGGCCGAAGGCGAACAATTCGACGAAACGCCCCCGATCACGGACGCCGTCCAGGCCGGCTACGCCCCCTGGCTTTACTACAAGGGCCAGGCCACGCGCATGCCCAACGACCTGAACCTGGAAAGTCGCCAGACGCTGGCCGCCACGCACCTTCAGGCCGACGACACCATCGAGGCCCACCAGCGCCTGGCGCAGATGGTGCAGCAGGCGCCCAACAATTCCGCGCTGCGCAGCGATCTGGCCACCGTCCACCGCGCCCGCTCGCAGCCCCGCGCGTCGGAAATCGAACTGAAGCTGGCCGAAACGCTGGCGCCGCGCGACCTGGCGGTGGAGAACGGCCAGGGCTTCACGGCGATGGACCTGCAGGAATGGCGTCAGGCCGAAGCGCTATCCGCCGACACGCTGGCCCGCTCGCCCGAAAACCTGACCAGCCGGCGGCTGGCCCGCGAGTGGGAGGTCCACCGCAAGGCCGAGCTGCGCATCACCGGCTACCGCGGCCTGGCCTCGGACAGTCCGGTCACCGGCAACGGCGATTTCGGCATCGACGCCGTGTTGTATTCCCCGCCCATGGGTTACGACTGGCGCGCCTTTGGCGGCGGCGGCTACGCATCGGGTGACTTCGAGGAAGGCCGTGGCATCTACCGCTGGCTGCGCACCGGCGTGGAATGGCGCGTGCGCGATCTGACGGTGGAAGGCGAAGTCTCCACCAACGACTACGGCCACGGCGTCAAGCCCGGCGCGCGGCTGTCCGCCGCCTACGACCTGAACGACCACTGGCAGGTGGGCGGCTCGGCCGAAATCCTGTCGCGCGACACGCCGCTGCGCGCGCTGACCAACGACGTCTCGTCCAACGGCCTGTCGATGTACGTGCGCTGGCGCGCCGACGAGCGGCGCGAATGGACCCTGTCGGCCGCCCCGTCCCGTTTCAGCGACGGCAACACCCGTTGGGCATTCGCACTGACTGGCCGCGAGCGTGTCTACACCGCGCCGCACCTGAAGGCCGACCTGGAATTGGGCCTGTCCACCCAGCACAACAACCGCGACGACGCGCCCTACTTCAACCCCAGCGCCGATTTCCTGGCCCTGCCCGGCGTGCGGCTGACGCACACGCTGCACCGCCGCTACGAAACCGCATGGGAACAGATCGGCACGCTGGGCGCCGGCACTTACAGCCAGCAGGGCTACGGCACGGGCGGCGTCGTCGCGCTGGGCTACGGCCAGCGCTACCGCGCGAACGACGTTCTGGACATGGGCTTCATGGTCACCGGCACCAGCCGGCCCTATGACGGCGAGCGCGAGCGTGAACTGCGCGTCGTCTTCGACCTTGCCTACCGCTTCTGACCTGGCTTTTCCGGAAACGACATGATGCTCAAACTGCATACCCGGCTGCTCCTGGCCGGCATCCTGTTCCTCATGATTCTGGCGCTGACCGCCTGCGCCAAGGACATCCCCGTCTACACGCCGCCCGCCGAACGCCCGGTCGCGGCCATCGACAAACCGTGGGTCAATGGCCAGTTCCTGGCCCTGGCCTATCACGACGTTGAAGACGACGACCCCGATCAGGCCTTTCTCAGCGTGCGCACGGACCGGCTGGCCGAACAGTTGGCCTGGCTGCGCGCCAACGGCTACCAGGCCGTGTCGGTGGACCAGATCCTGGCCGCCCGGCAAGGCGGCAAGCCGCTGCCCGACCGCGCTGTGCTGCTGTCGTTCGACGACGGCTATCGCAGCTTCCATACCCGCGTGCTGCCCATCCTGAAAGCCTACGGATGGCCGGCGCTGCTGGCGCCCGTGGGCGTCTGGATGGACACCCCGTCCGACCGCCCGGTGGATTTCGGCGGCACGCCCGAGGCCCGCAACCGCTTTTTGAACTGGGACGAGATCCGCGAGATCTCGCGCTCCGGGTTGGTGGAAATCGCCGCGCACACGGACGCCTCGCACTATGGCGCGCTGGCCAATCCGCAGGGCAACACCGAGCCGGCCGCCGCCATCCGCGCCTTTGATGCGCGCACCGGCCAGTACGAGACCGAGGCGCAGTTTGACGCCCGCATGGGCCGCGACGTGGCCGCCATCACGGAAAAGATCCGCGCGGCCACCGGTAAGAAGCCGCGCGTGTGGGTCTGGCCGTATGGCGCGGAAGGCGGCTCCACGCTGCGCATCACCGCCGAGAACGGCTACGAGATGGCGCTGACGCTGGAAGACGGCCCCGGGCGCCTGTCCCGCCTGATGTCCACGCCGCGCATGCTGCTGGCCAGCGATCCGGCGCTCAAGTCCTTTGCCAACAGCGTGGTGGGCATGGAGGCCGACCCCTTCATGCGCGTCGCGCACATCGACCTGGACTACGTCTACGACCCGGACCCGGAACAGACCGACCGCAACCTGGGCGTGCTGGTGCAGCGCATCCTGGACATGCAGATCAACACGGTGTTTCTGCAGGCCTATTCCGACCCGCAGGGCGATGGGCTGGTGAAGTCGCTGTACTTCCCGAACCGCTGGCTGCCGATGCGCGCAGACCTCTTCAACCGTGCCGCCTGGCAACTGCACAATCGCGCCAACGTGATGGTCTACGCCTGGATGCCCGTGCTGGCCTTCGACATGGACCCGGCCTTGCCGCGCGTCGAGCGCTGGGATCCGGACACCGGGCAGGTGGCGCCCGACCCGGACCAGTACCGCCGCCTGTCGCCCTATGACGCCACCGTGCGCGCGCGCATCGGCGATCTGTACGAAGACCTGGCGCGCCAGGCGATCTTCGACGGCATCCTGTTCCACGACGACGCGCTGCTGTCGGACTTCGAGGACGCCAGCCCCGGCGCGCTGGCCGCGTATCGCGCGGCGGGGTTGCCGGACAGCATCGCGGAACTGCGCGCGGATCCGGACACGATGCAGCGCTGGACCCGCTACAAGAGCCGCTATCTGGTGGATTTCACAGCGGCGCTTGCCGAGAAGGTGCGCGCCGTGCGCGGGCCGCAGATCAAGACGGCGCGCAACATCTACGCCCAGCCCATCCTGAATCCCGACAGCGAAACCTGGTTCGCGCAGAACCTGGACGACTTTCTGGCCGCGTACGACTGGACCGCGCCGATGGCGATGCCGCTGATGGAGAACGTCGCGCCCGGCAAGGAAAACGCGTGGCTGGACGAGCTGGTCGACACCGTCGCCCGCCGGCCCGGTGCCCTGTCCAGGACCGTGTTCGAACTGCAAAGCCGCGATTGGCGCACCGGCCCCGGCCGGCCCGACGCCACGCCCGTGGACACCGACGTGCTGGCCGGCTGGATGCGCCGCCTGCAACTGCGCGGCGCCCGCAGCTTCGGCTACTACCCCGACGATTTCTCGCAAGACCAGCCCCGGTTGCAAGGCATCCGGCCCGCCATCTCCGAAGCCTGGTATCCCCTCCAATGACTGATCGATTGATTGCCCTGCTGATTCTCTGCGCGGTGCTCGGCGCGCCGTTTGGATTCACCCTGATGCTGACCGGCGAAGCGCTGCTAGGCTTCGTGTTCTTCTATCCGCTGTTCATGTCCGGCATGTGGATGGCGGGCGGCATCTACTTCTGGTGGCACTGGGAGCGCCACTGGGCATGGGGGGCTGAACGCACCCCGCCCGAACTGGCCGGCTCGCCGCTGGTGTCGATTCTGGTGCCGTGCTTCAACGAAGCCGACAACGGCGAAGAAACCCTGCTTGCGGCGCTGAACCAGAACTATCCGCACATCGAGGTCATCGCCATCAACGACGGGTCGACCGACGGCACGGCCGCGCTGCTGAACCGCATGGCCGCCGAACACGCGCGCCTGCGCGTCGTGCATCTGGCGCAGAACCAGGGCAAGGCCATGGCGCTGCGCATGGGCGCGCTGGCGGCCCGCAGTGAATACCTGGTGTGCATCGACGGCGACGCCCTGCTCGATCCCGATGCCGCCGCCTATCTGGTGGCGCCGCTGATCGACAACCCGCGCGTCGGCGCCGTCACAGGCAACCCGCGCATCCGCACCCGCTCCACACTGATCGGGCGCATCCAGGTTGGCGAGTTCTCTTCGATCATCGGACTCATCAAGCGCACGCAGCGCGTGTACGGGCAGGTCTTCACGGTGTCGGGCGTCGTCGCGGCGTTCCGCCGCGTTGCGCTGGACCGCGCGGGCTACTGGAGCCTGGACATGATCACCGAGGACATCGACATCAGCTGGAAGCTGCAGCGCGACCACTGGTCCATCTTCTACGAGCCGCGCGGGCTGTGCTGGATCCTGATGCCCGAGACCCTGCGCGGATTGTGGAAGCAGCGGCTGCGCTGGGCGCAGGGCGGCGCGGAGGTGTTCCTGAAGAACCTGCGCTCGATCTGGAACTGGCGCCACCGCCGGCTGTGGCCGCTGATGGCCGAATTCTGCCTGTCGACCGCCTGGGCATTCGCGTTCGGGCTGTCGGTGGTGCTGTGGCTGGTCAGCCAGGTCGTCGCGCTGCCCAACAACATGCAGATCGCCAGCCTGCTGCCGCCCGCCTTCACCGGCATGATGCTGGCGGTCGTGTGCCTGCTGCAGTTTGCCGTCAGCATCCTGATCGACCGCCGCTATGAGCCGGGCCTGGCGCGCGCGCTCTACTGGGTCATCTGGTATCCGCTGGCCTACTGGATGGTAAGTCTCTTCACCACGCTCGTCAGTTTCCCCAAGGTCATGCTGCGCAAGCAGGCCCAGCGCGCCCGCTGGACCAGTCCCGACCGCGGCATCAAATCACCGGAGGCATCATGATCATCACCACGCAACGCTCGCGCGCGGGCTATCTGTTCGACTTCGCGCTGACCGCCTTCGGCTGGTTCGCGTTCGTCTACCTGTTTGGCGCCGGCATCCTGGCCATTCTGCGCGGGGCCGCCAGCGGCCCGGACGCGCCGCTGCTGCCCGTCTTTCTGCCGACGGTGCAGACCTTGTGGGGCTACGCCGTGCTGGCCGTGGTCAACGCGGCGGTGCTGGTGGCGTGGGCCGTGTACAACCACCGCCGCTTCGGCGGCAAGGACCGCCGCAAGCCGATCCGCCCGCTGACCGACCAGCGCCTGGCCAAGAGCTTTGAAGTCAGCGCCGACCAGTTGACGCAACTGCGCGCCACCCGCGTCGCCGTGATCCACCACGGCAGCGCGGGGCAGATCGACGGCATCGAGCACCGCCTGCCGCGCCTGCAATCGCTGCGGGCGGGCTGACGGGACGGCGGGCCTACACCCGCCGCATCTTCGGCAACAGAATCGCCACCACGCCCAACAGCGGCAGATACGCACACAACTGATAGACGTAGCCGATGCTGGTGGCATCGGCCACCCTGCCCAGCACCGCAGCGCCCAGGCCGCCCATGCCGAAGGCAAAGCCGAAGAACAGGCCCGCGATCATGCCCACCTTGCCCGGCACCAGCTCCTGGGCATAGACCACGATCGCGGAGAAGGCCGACGCCAGCACCACGCCGATGATGACGACGAGCACGCCCGTCCAGAAGAGATTGGCGTGCGGCAGCATCAGCGTGAAAGGCGCCACGCCCAGGATCGACACCCAGATCACGATCTTGCGGCCGATGCGGTCGCCGACCGGTCCACCCACCACGGTGCCCACCGCCACGGCGGCCAGGAACAGGAAGAGATACAGCTGCGCCTCGCGCACCGACAGCGCGAACTTGTCGATCAGGTAGAACGTGAAGTAGCTGTTCAGGCTGGCCAGATAGAAATACTTCGAGAACACCAGGACGCCCAGCACGCCCAACGCGCCCAGCACCTGATTGCGCGTCAACCCATTGCCCGCGCCCTCGCGCCGCGCACGCGGTTTGAGCAGCACGCGGTTGGCGGCATACCAGCGCCCGATCCACATCAGCACCACGATGCCGAACAGCGCCGCCAGCGAGAACCACGCCACGCTGCCCTGCCCGTGCGGAATGATGAACAGCGCGGCCAGCAGCGGCCCCAGCGCCGACCCCACATTGCCGCCCACCTGAAACAGCGACTGCGCCAGCCCGTGCCGCCCGCCCGACGCCATGCGCGCCACGCGCGACGATTCCGGGTGGAACACCGACGAGCCCGTGCCCACCAGCACCGCCGCCACCAGCAGCCAGCCAAACGACGGCGCCATCGACAGCATCAACAAGCCCACCAGCGTGAACCCCATGCCCACGGGCAGCGAGTACGGCTTGGGGTTCCGGTCGGTATAGAAACCGATGAACGGCTGAAGCAGCGACGCGGCAAGCTGGTAGACCAGCGTGATCAGCCCGATCTGCGTGAACGTCAGGCTGAACGAGTCCTTGAGCATGGGATAGATGGCGAGCAGGATCGACTGGATCATGTCGTTCATCAGATGCGCCACGCTGATCGCGCCCAGCACCTTGAAGGCGGTGGAGGGATCGGAGGCGGCGGGCGATGCCGCGGCGGGTGCGGCAGAGGTCGAGGCGGACAGGCCGGCAGCGGGATTCTGGGCGGAGTTCATGAGTCGCACGAAGAAAATGGACAAGCCGGCCACTCGCCGGAACCAGGCATCAGTGTAGAAATCCGGCGCCGGCGTGATCTGCCATTTTTCGTCGAAAAAGTGACAACCGCTATGCCAACCCAATGGCAAAATAGGCGCCATGCGCTTCCGGGCGCCTCCTCATCCTTTTGTCGGAAGTGACACCATGGTCGTCCGCCCTCCCCCCGATCCCGCCCGCAGCATCAACGCGCAGGACTACCAGCATCGTCCGCGCGTCGTCACGGCGATGGCCAAGGAATTTTCCCCCGGCGCGCAGACCGGTCCCCATTCGCACCCGCGCGCCCAGCTCATTTATGCCGTCGAAGGCGTGATGCGCGTCACCACGCCCAGCGGCTTCTGGGCCTTGCCTCCGCTGCGCGCGCTATGGGTGCCGGCGGGCGTGCCGCACGGCGTCGACATGGTCGGCGCGGTCTCGATGCGTTCCCTTTACATTCAGGCCGACGCGGCCCGGGACTACTGGCCCGAGTGCCAGGTGATCGAGGTCAGCGGCCTGCTGCGGGAATTGATTCTGGCGTTGACGGCCGAGCCCATCGACTACCCGCTCGGGGGACGGGTCGAGCAGATCGCGGGGTTGATCCTGGCTGAGCTGGCCGCCGCGCGCATCGTGCCCATTCAGATCCCGTGGCCGCGCGACCGGCGCCTGCAAGCCATCTGCGCGGCCATTCTGGACCAGCCCGGCCTGCAACGCGGCATCGAGGACTGGGGAAGCGAAGTCGGCGCCAGTGCGCGCACGCTGATCCGATTGTTTCAATCCGAACTAGGACTGAATTACAGACAGTGGGTGCAGCAGGTGCGGCTGGCTGATGCGGTGTGCCGGCTGTCGATGGGCGTGCCAGTGGCGCGCATTGCGGCGGACCTCGGCTACCGCAGCGCCAGCGCCTTCTCCGCCATGTTTCATCGGGCACTGGGCGCCCCACCCCAGCGTTATCTGCAATCCGTCCCCGGGGCCTCGCCAACCTGAACAAAAGCTGAATATCTGCTCACATGGGCAGATTTCGTTACCGAAACCTTATTGCGCCCTGGGCGGTCTATAGCGTTCTGCCCTAGAATCGCCTGCAATGAGCAATCCCCAGCAATCCTCCGCCAACCCGGGCGGCAAATCGGGCCTCCCCTGGAAACCTCTCCTGGTCAAAGCGGGCATCGCCGCCGCCGGCGCAGCCGTGTGCAGCGCCGTCTTGCTTGGCCTCGCACTGGCCCTGGCGTGGCCCAGCCTGCCAGACCTGCACGCGATGACCGACTACCGGCCACGCGTGCCCCTGCGCATCTACACCGCGGACAAGGTGCTCATCGGCGAATACGGCGAAGAACACCGCAACGTGCTGCGTTTCGACGAAATCCCCCCGGTAATGCGGCAGGCCGTTCTGGCGGCCGAGGACGACCGTTTCTACAGCCACGGCGGCGTCGACTGGATGGGCGTCGCACGCGCCGTGCTGACCAACATCGTCAAGGGTTCCAAGTCCCAGGGCGGCAGCACGATCACCATGCAGGTCGCGCGCAATTTCTATCTGTCGTCGGAAAAGACGTATTCGCGCAAGTTCTATGAACTGCTGCTGACGTTCAAGATCGAATCCGAGCTCACCAAGGACCAAATCCTCGAGCTCTACATGAACCAGATCTACCTGGGCCATCGCGCCTATGGTTTCGCGGCCGCCTCGCGCACGTACCTGGGCAAGCCGCTGTCCGAAGTCACGCCCGCCGAAGCCGCCATGCTGGCCGGCATTCCGAAGGCGCCCTCGCGTTTCAACCCGATCACCAATTACCCGCGCGCCGAGATCCGCCAGCATTACGTGCTGGGCCGCATGAAGACGCTGGGCTACCTGACGCCGGAGCAGACCGACGAAGCCCTGCAACAGCGCATCACGATCCGCGGCGCGGACGGCAGCAGCACGCGCGGCTTTGCGGTGCACGGCGACTATCCGGCAGAACTGGCCCGCCAGCTGATGTATGGCGTGTTCCAGGAGAACACCTACTCGTCGGGCATCGACGTCTACACCACGATCGATTCCAAGGCGCAGGAAGCGGCTTACCGCGCCGTGCGCGACGGCATCATCGACTACACCCGCCGCGCCGTCTATCCGGGCCCGGAAGACCAGGTCGAGCTGCCCGACGGCGTGGAACAGGACCCCCAGGCGCTCGACGAGATCCTGGACGGCGTGCAGGAAAAGTCGCCCGACAGCGAAGACCTGCTTGCCGCCGTCGTGCTGGCCGCCAGCCCCACTGAAGTCACCGTGGCGCGCAGCGGGCGCGACATCATCACCATTTCGGACAAGAAGGCCCTGGCGGTCGTCGCCCGCGCGCTCAATCCCAAGGCCAGCGACACCCAGCGCATCCGGCGCGGTTCGGTCGTCTACATCCACAAGAACGGCGACAACTGGGAAATCATCAACATGCCGGCGCTGCAGGCTGCGCTGGTGTCGATGGTGCCGCAGGATGGCGCCATCCGCGCCATGATCGGCGGCTTCGACTTCAACCGCGGCCACTTCAACCGCGTCACGCAGGCATGGCGCCAGCCGGGCTCGAACATCAAACCGTTCGTCTATGCGGCTGCGCTGGAACGGGGCCTGACGCCCGCCACGCAGATCTCCGATCAGCCCTTCATGCTGACGGCCGAGCAGACCGGTTCCAAGGCCTGGCAGCCCAAGAACGACGGCAACAAGTACGAACCCATGCTGACCCTGCGCCAGGGGTTGATGCGCTCCAAGAACATGGTGTCGATCCGCATCCTGCAGGCGATTTCACCGCAGTACGCACAGGACTACCTGACGCGCTTCGGCTTCGATAAATCACGCTGGCCAGCCGTGTTGCCGCTTGCGCTGGGCGCGGGTGGCGCCACGCCGCTGCAGGTCGTCAATGGCTACAGCGTGTTTGCCAACGGCGGCTACCGCGTCACGCCCTACCTCATCGACCACGTCACGGACCGCTCTGGCAATGTGCTGATGAAGACCCAGCCCGTCGTGGCCGGCGACGCGCAGGCGCGCGCCATCGACCCGCGCACGGCATGGGTCATGGACGACATCCTGCGCGATGTCACGGTCAACGGCACCGCCGCCCGTGCGCATCAGGTGCTCAAGCGCAACGACATCGGCGGCAAGACCGGCACCACGAACGACGCCGTGGACGTCTGGTTCTCGGGTTTCACGCAGACGCTGGCCACCACCGTCTGGATGGGCTTTGACCAACCCAAGTCGCTGGGCACCAACGAGTTCGGCAGCGGCCTGGCGCTCTCCACCTGGCTGGACTACATGCAGCCCGTCCTGAAGGACGTGCCGCAAGCCAAGCCGGCGCCGCGCCCCGACGGCCTGCTGGTCGACAACGGCGAATACTATTTCTCCGAATTCCCGCCGGGCCAGGCGGTGGCCTCGCTGGACCTGTCTTCCGGCGACGCGCTGACCGACTTCCTGAACAACAACCGCTCGACCGACGGCGTCGACACCTCGGTCAAGCCGCTGCCTCCCGGCGGCGCCGCGGCTCCCGAAGGCAGTCCGATCCAGCCGCCGCTGATGCCGATCCCCGTGCCCCGCGCAGACGCCGCCCCCGTCCCGCAGGCGCAGGCCATGCCCGCTGCGGGCGGCGTGCAGACGCCAGCCGTCCCTGCCGCAGCCGCGCCTGCCGATTCGGCCGGCGTCAGCGCCAGCGCCGTCACCGCCCCCGGCGCGGTGACTGCCCGGCCGCTGTAAAAGCTGCGCATTTCGCAAAAACGGGCGCCTCGGCGCCCGTTTTGCTTTGTTCCGTCCGCCCTACTCGGCGGCCGCGGCCTCGGTCACGACCTCGCGAGGCCACGCCTGCAGGGATTCAAGATTCAGAAACGTGAAATAGCCGCCGTTCCAGCCTTCGGTATCGATGTGATACACGTTGCCCAGCGCCAGCGGCGACGCCACCGGGGTGTGCCCCGCCACCACCGCCCGCACGCCCAGGATGCCGGTTCGGTCCATCTGGCGCAGACGGTCGCGCGACCACTGGCACGCCGCGCTGGTGCGCTTGTAGCGGTCCTGCAACGCGGACTCCAGCCGGGGCCAGAACAACACCGGGCAGTCGGCATGCAGCAGTCCGACGGCGCCGGACGACGTTTCCACTTCGATGGCAATCGGCAATTGGGTAAAGGCTTCGGCAAACACCTGCTGCCGCTCGGCGGGCAGATCCAGAAACCAGCCACCGCCATAACCGCGCCAGTTCGTCACATCCACCTTGCCGGTGCGCACGTGACGAATCGCGTAGTCCTCGTGATTGCCTTGCACCGCGTAGAACCAGGGCTTGGCGAGCCAGTCCAGCGCGGCCTCGTTCTCGGGTCCCCGGTCAACCAGATCGCCCACGGAAAAAAGCCGGTCGCGAGTGGGGTCGAACCCCAATTCATCCAGCGCCTGTTGCAGGCGCGAAAAATGTCCATGCACATCGCCTACCGCAAAATCGCGGCCGGATTCGTTGCGCGGAACCTTGAGAAAACGCTGCTCCATGATGATTCGGGAATACCGCAAGGAAAAATCTGACCCTTCTTTTTAACCCGCTTTGGTCCGTCCCCACGGCCAGCCTCGTTACCGAAAGGGTCAAATAGCGTTACGAGAATCGAACTTGTTCGTGATAATGTTTTCTCCTTTCCCGTACTGCCCTGAAGGGAGTGGCGTCTAGCCGCTTCCGCCGTCGCCATGACCGCCGCGTCCACCATCAAGACCTGGTATCTCGTCCACAAGTGGACCAGCCTGGTTTGCACGATCTTCCTGCTCATCATCTGTCTGACCGGTTTGCCGCTCGTGTTTCATCACGAGATCGAGCATTGGCTCGACGACGGCAAGCCCTTGTCCGCGGTGCCTGCGGACACCCCGCCCGCCAATCTGGACAAACTCGTGGCCAACGCGCGAGCCATGTACCCGAACGAAGTCGTCGACTACCTGTCGTTCGACCCGGACGAGCCGCAGGTCTTCGTCGGCATGGCGAAGACGCCCGGCGACGGACTGGCCTCGGGCCACGCGATCCGCATGGATGCCCGCACGGGCGAAGTGCTGCTCGATGGCCCGCTTTATACCGAAGACAAGTTTTCGTTCATGGGCATCATGCTGGCGCTGCACGTGGACCTGTTCGCGGGCCTGACCGGCGAGCTGTTCCTGGGATTCATGGGCCTGCTGTTCTGCGTGGCCATCGTGTCCGGCGTCGTGCTGTACGGCCCCTTCATGAAGAAGCTGGAATTCGGCACCGTGCGCGCCACGCGCTCGACGCGCCTGAAATGGCTGGACCTGCACAACCTGCTGGGCATCGTGACGCTGGTGTGGGCGCTGGTGGTGGGCTTGACCGGCGTCATCAACGAACTGTCCACGCCGCTCTTCCGTCTGTGGCAATCCACCGAACTGCCGCGCGTGCTGGAACCCTACAAGGGTCAGCCCATCCCCACGCAGCTCGCGTCGGCGCAGTTGGTGGCCGACACCGCGCGCAAGGCCATGCCGGGTAATGAGGTGTCTTTCATCTCCTTCCCCGGCAACGCCTTCGGCAGCCCGCAGCACTTCATTGCGTGGATGCGTGGCGACTCGCCCCTGACGTCCAAGCTGAACACGCCCGTGCTGATCGACGGCCGGAGCGGCGACCTGACGACGGTGGCGAAAATGCCGTGGTATCTGACGGCGTTGGAAGTCTCGCGGCCGCTGCACTTCGGCGATTACGGCGGCCTGCCGCTCAAGATCATCTGGGCGCTGCTGGATCTCGTCACCATCGTCGTGCTGGTGAGCGGACTGTATCTGTGGCTGGCCCGGCGCCGCGCCACCGAAGCGCGCATCAACGAACTCATCAAGAAACACCAGGCTACCGCCCCGCAAAGGACGCCCGCATGAGCCGCTCAACGAGTAAAGGCAGCCGGGGCTTCCTGTTCGTGTGGGGCGTGCCGATCCTGCTGGGCGTGCTCAGCATCTTTGGCTTGCTGGCGGCCCTGCTGGGCACCGGCGCCTGGCATTGGGCGTCCTGGACCGCGCTGAGCATCCTGCTCGTGGTCATCGTGCGGTACTGGGTGTTCCCGCTCAAGCACTAGCCGAACAGGTTGGGCGGACGGCAGTCGCGCAGACCGTCGCCCGGCCGATGGCGGCCCCGTCTATCGCGGCTCGGCCAATGACGGCCCCGCCGATCAAGGCCGGACAGTTACCCCGGCCGGCTGCGCGGTCCCGCTCGCCGCGCGCCACCCGCCGGGGCTGCGTCTCCCCTACGCGAACTTCTCGGGATCCGGGCCCAGGCGCGGACCTTCCTTGATGCCGTCGATGGCCGCCATGTCCGCCGCCGACAGCTCGAAGTCGAACACGTCGATGTTCTCGCGGATGCGCGCCGGCGTGACGGACTTCGGTATCACGACCAGGTTGTGCTGAAGATGCCAGCGCAGCGTCACCTGCGCGGGCGACTTGCCGTGCTTTTGCGCCAGGTCCAGGATCACCTTTTCCTTCGTGATGTTGCCTTGTGCCAGCGGACTCCAGGACTCGGTCACGATGCCATGCCGCGCATGAAAGGCCCGCAGCGCATTCTGCGTGAACCCCGGATGCAGCTCGATCTGGTTGACGGCGGGGGTGACGCCGGACGCGTCGATCAGGCGTTCCAGATTGGCTTGCGTGAAGTTCGACACGCCGATCGCGCGCGCGCGGCCGTCTTCCTTCATCTCGATCATGGCGCGCCAGGCGTCCAGGAACTTCTCGCTGCCCGCGACCGGCCAGTGGATGAGGTACAGGTCCACGTACGCCAGCCCCAGCTTCTCCAGGCTTTCGTCCATCGCCTTGTGCGCGTCGTCGTAGCCGTGCTTGTCGTTCCAGAGCTTGGTGGTGATGAACAGGTCCTTGCGCGCCACGCCGGCCGACCGCAGGCCCGCGCCCACGCCTGCCTCGTTGCCGTAGATCGCCGCCGTGTCCACCGACCGGTAACCTGCCGCCAGCGCTTCCTTCACGCTGGAGGCTGCCTGATCGTCCGGCACCTGCCAGACTCCCAAGCCCAACTGCGGAATCTTGCCTCCGTCGTTCAATTTCACTGCGGGTACCTTCGCCATAAGACCCTCCGTAGCAAGCGACGCGACCCAGGCGCGGCGAAAACGCGCCCGGTCGCGCAACCAGGGGAGCAGCCGGCCGGACCCCCGGTTGGAAGAGAAAGAAACGGGCCCGACGTGCTGCGCCCGTGTCGCAATACAGCCTTCAATCCCCCGATGCTGGTGCTTCCGTACCAGGGGTTATCCCTCAAATAGTACCGCTGGTGCCTCATAATGCCCTGCAAACGGCCTAACTCCCCGGTCGGAGGCGGCCCCAAACCCAGCATCCCGATCATGAATTCTCCTGAAACGCGGCCCGGCAAGGGCGGCGGACTTGCCACGCTTCGCACGCTGTTTCCCTACCTGTGGCCGCCCGGCAAGACCGGCCTGAAGGTCCGCGTCGTGGCGGCGCTGCTGTGCCTGTTCGCCGCCAAGGCCGCAACCGTCTACGTGCCGCTGCTGTACAAGCAGGCGGTCGACGAACTGGGCAAGGGCGCGCCCGGCACGGTGACGGTGCCGCTCGGCCTGATCCTCGCCTACGGCACCGCCCGCGTGCTGTCGCTGCTGTTCTCGGAACTGCGCGATGCCATCTTCGCGCGCGTCGGCCAACATGCGATCCGCTCGGTCGGCCTGCAGATCTTCCGCCACCTGCACGGTCTGGCGCTGCGCTTTCACCTGGCGCGTCAGACCGGCGGGCTGAACCGCGCCATCGAACGCGGCACCAAGGGCATCCAGACACTGCTGTCGTTCCTGCTGTTCAACATCCTGCCCACGTTCTTCGAGATCAGCCTGGTCTGCATCGTGCTGTGGAAGATGTTCGACGGCTGGCTGGCGCTGGCCACTGGCGCCACCGTCGTGCTGTACATGGCCTACACGCTTGCCGTGACGGAATGGCGCGCCAAGTTCCGGCGCCAGATGAACGAAACCGACTCCGAGGCCAACACCAAGGCCATCGAGAGCCTGCTGAACTACGAGACCGTCAAGTATTTCGGCAACGAAGAACACGAGGCCCGGCGCTACGACGCCTCGCTCACCCGCTACGAACGCGCCGCCGTGCGCAGCCAGGTCAGCCTGTCGATCCTGAACGTCGGCCAGGCCCTCATCATTTCCACGGGACTGACGCTGGTGATGTGGATGGCGGCCAACGGCATCGCCGAGGGCCGCTACACGCTGGGCGATTTCGTGCTGGTCAACACGTATCTCTTGCAGCTCTACACGCCGCTCAGCTTCTTCGGCTTCATCTACCGCGAGATCAAGCAGGCGCTGATCGACATGGAGCGCATGTTCGAGCTGCTGGGCCAGGATCGCGAAGTGGCGGACCGTCCCGGCGCCGCGCCGCTGCAGGTATCGGGCGGCGCGGTGGAGTTCCGCGACGTGCACTTCGGCTATGACCCGCGCCGCGCCATCCTGAAAGGTGTCAGCTTCTCGATTCCCGCCGGCAAGACGGTGGCCGTGGTGGGCACCTCCGGCGCAGGAAAATCCACCATCGCGCGGCTGCTGTTCCGCTTTTATGACACCGACAGCGGCGCCATCCTGATCGACGGCCAGGACGTGCGCGACGTCACGCAGGCCAGCGTGCGCGCGGCCATCGGCGTGGTGCCGCAGGACACGGTGCTGTTCAACGACACCATCCGCTACAACATCGGCTACGGCCGGCCGGGCGCCACGGACGCTGAAATCGAGGCCGCCGCGCGCCTTGCTCACATCCACGACCTGATCCTGACCATGCCGGACGGCTACGGCACGATGGTGGGCGAACGCGGCCTGAAGCTGTCGGGCGGCGAAAAGCAGCGCGTGGCGATTGCCCGCACCATCCTCAAGAATCCGGCCATATTCCTGTTCGACGAGGCCACCAGCGCGCTGGACACCCACACGGAACGCGAGATCCAGGCCAACCTGCGCGAAGTCAGCCAGGGCCGTAGTACGCTGATCATCGCGCACCGCCTGTCCACGGTGGCGGACGCGGACGAGATCATCGTGCTGGCCGATGGCCGCATCGTCGAACGCGGCCGCCATCCGCAGTTGCTGGCCCAGGCCGGCATCTACGCCGGCATGTGGGCCCGCCAGCAGGAAAGCGCCCGGGCGGCGCCGGCGGATTGACAAGCCGCGCCCCCTATCCGAACATCGCACCCTTTGATTGCCAGGCCTCCCATGCAGGATTCCCCCACCCTCCCTCAAGTCCGCGTCTGCGCCGCCGGCGATCTGGTCAACGGCGGCCTCGGCGTGAAGGTGCCCGTGACCGATGGCGCGGGCCGCACCACCGCCTTCTTCGTGCGCTACCAGGACCGGGTGCATGGCTACCTGAACCGCTGCGCCCACGTCGGCGTCGAACTGGACTGGGAAGGCAGCTTCTTCACCCGCGCCGGCGACCTCATCATGTGCGCCCGCCACGGCGCCACCTACCAGCCGGACACGGGCCTGTGCGTGGGCGGCCCCTGTCGAAACGGACGCCTCACCGCGCTGGACGTGTCCGAGCGCGACGGCAGCGTCTACTGGCAGCCGGCGGGCAAGATACTTCCTGCGGACGCGGCCGCCTGATCGATTTCGGCGCGGCGCAATGGTTCGGAATTGCGCCCGGCTTTTCGCCCGGAATTGCGCCCCGATTTGCGCCCAGCTTTACGCCCGGACCGCCACTGCCTGCCCCGGCTCCGCCCGCTCGGCATAACGCCGCGCCAGCACCGCGCAAACCATCAGCTGCATCTGATGGAAAATCATCAGCGGCAACACCACCACACCCATCTGCGACGTGCCGAACAGCACGGTCGCAAGCGGAATTCCGGACGCCAGCGACTTCTTCGATCCGCAGAACACCAGCGTGATCTCGTTCTCCTTGCTCAGCCCCAGCTTGCGGCTGCCCCACGTTGTGATCAACAGCACCGATCCCAGCAACAAGGCATTCACCAGCACCATCGTGGCAAGGTCGATGGCCGGGAACGCATGCCAGATGCCCTGGGCGACCGCCTCGCTGAACGCGGTGTAGACCGCCAGCAGGATCGAGCTGCGATCCACCTTGGACAGCGTGCGGCTATTGCGCAGCGCCCACGCCCCGATCCACGGCCGCAGCAGGCTGCCCACCGCAAACGGCAGCAGCAGTTGCAGCAGGATGCGGCCAGCGTCGGCCAGGCCATGCCCGCCGCCATGCCGATGCAGCAGCACCGCCACCAGCAGCGGCGTCAGCACGGTGCCCAGCAGATTGGAGGCCGTCGCCGCGCAGATCGCCCCCGGCACGTTGCCGCGCGCCATCGACGTGAAGGCGATCGACGACTGCACGGTGGACGAGAGCGTGCAGACGAACAGCACGCCGATCCACAGCGACGGCGTCAGCAGCCCGGGAAACAGCGCGCGCAGTCCCAGGCCCAGCGCGGGGAACAACAGAAAGGTGCAGGCCAGGATCAGCCCATGCAGGCGCACGTCCTTCACGCCGGACACGATGGCATCGGTGGACAGCCGCGCCCCGTGCAGGAAGAACAGGAGCGAGATCGCCACGTTGCTCGCCACCATCATGAACGTGGCGCCCTTGCCCACCGCCGGGAAAAAGCTGGCGAACGCCACCGTGGCGATCAGGATGAGGGTGAATTGGTCTGGCAGGAAGCGGCGCATGGCAAAGGCGTGTTCAGAAAGTTGCGCCCACTATAGGCGCGGCCCTTGCCATCGTGAAGGCCACTGAGTACTTTAACTGTCATTGGAAATCCCTATGACCGCATCCCGCCCATGCTGAACCCGCTCTGGCTCAAGACGTTCGCCGCCGCCGCAGGCGCGCCCAGCTTCACCGAAGCCGCGCGCCGGCTGGGCCTGACCCAGCCCACCGTCAGCGAGCACATCCGCCAGCTCGAACAGGCCGTGAATCGCCGCCTGTTCCAGCGCGACACCCACTCACTCGCGCTGACCAGCGACGGCCGCAGCCTGCTCGTGCATGCCGAGATCATCCTGGCCGCGCATGAAAAGGCCGAGCGCCTCTTCGATGCGCCCCGCCTGCGCGGACGGATCCGGCTGGGCACTTCCGACGATCTGGCGATGGGTCCCCTGCCCGATGTGCTGGCGGCGTTTCGCCTGGCGCATCCCGAGGTCGAGCTGGACCTGACCATCGGCGTCACCACCGACCTCTACAAGCTGCTGGACGACAACCGTCTGGACGTGATGATCGGCAAGCGCCGGCGCGGCGACCGGCGCGGCCAGACGTTGCACAAGGAGGCGCTGCTGTGGCGCGCGAAGGAAGGTCTGCGCGTGGATCCCGACGAGCCCTTGCCGTTGATCCTGTTGCGCGAGCCCAGCGTGACGCGCACGCTGGCGCTTGACGCGTTGGCCCGCGCGGGCCGGAGCTGGCAGATCGTCTGCACCAGCACCAGCTACGCGGGCTGCCAGGCAGCAGCCCGCGCGGGACTGGGCATCACCGTGCAGCCCTCGCACCTGTCCACCGCGGGCCTGTCGGCGCCCGCGGGCGCCGCCAACCTGCCCACGCTGCCGCCCGTGGAATTCATCGTCATCTCGGCCCCGTCGCCCGGCAAACCCACCCGCGCGCTGACCGAGATCCTGATGCGCAGCACCCTGACCTGACGCCCCTATTGCGGCGCGGAGCGCGTGTGCTCGATGCTGCCGTGCAGCGCCTGCGGCTGCTTGAGCAACGGCACCGCCTCGTACCACGGCTTGCCGCGGTCGAGAAACTACTCCGGCAACGGCTCCGGAACGCCGTCCGCATCAACGGATTTCACGCGGTCCAGCGCGTTGCGTGCAGCCGACATCGCTTCGATCGTGCTGCGAAAACGCCGGCTCACGAAAATCTCGAACGCCAGGCTTTCGGGTTCCGGCGCAGCCTGCTCCGCGGTGGGATCCGCGTCTTCGGCGGTCGTCGCAGTTACGGAAGTGTTCGCAGGCGCGGCGGCTTTTACAGGCAGACGCCGCGTCTCCAGAAACGCACGCGGCGGGATGCGCCCCTCGGGCTGGGTCGCATACGCGACCACTGAAAATCCATTGATGATTTTCTCGGACATTGCGGTTTCCTTGAGCGCATTCATGCAAGCGCACCGACACGTTGCACAACGGCCTGCGGCAAGGAAACTTAAGGGCGCCACGTCCGCAAAATGCCGGTCCGCGCGCCGTTATGCAAGCGACTCTATTTTGTCGACGCGATCGCCTGTGCGCGTACCCGTACGAAGGCCGCCACCTGTTCCAGCACGTGCGACAGATCGGCGCGCAGCAAATCGAAGCCGGCATTGCGTTCGCGCGTCGCCTCGTCCATGTAAAGCGGACGCCGGATCTCGACTTGCAGGCTGTGCCGGTTCAACGCTGGCTGGCCGATCTGCGCGATGAGTTGCACGCCCTTGTACGGATCGTTGCGCGCCACGGTATAGCCTTTGTCGCGCAGCGCCGTCTCAATCAATGCAATGAACTCCGGCTCGCACGTCGTGCCGTCCCGATCGCCCAGCACGAAGTCCGCAAGGGGATGCTCGCTGTGACGTCCAAGCCGTTCGTAGGCATCGTTCGGCATCGAATGCAGATTGAGGTGCCACACGGCGCCAAAACGTTCCTCGACGTGCCGGATCGCCTTGGCCAGCGCCGCGTGATAAGGCTCGTAGTACGCCTGGATCCGATGGCGCACCTGCGCCAGCGTCAGCTTGCGGTCATAGATCGGCGTGGCCTTGTCCATGCGCCGCCAGATCAGGCCCTTGCCCAACCGCGTCTTCTCGCCGGGATCCAGCGGCTCGGGCCAGGGCTCGGCCAGCAGTTCCGGATCCAGATCCTGCAACGTGCGATTCGGGTCGATGTAGACGCGCGGAAAATTGGCAGCCACCAGCGTGGCGCCCAGTGCAGGCGCCGCCGACCACAACGCGTCCACGTGCGTGTCCTCGCCCTGGCGCAATTGCGCCAGCGTGGCCGAGGCCCCGAAATCGTCGGGATAACGCTCGCCGCTATGCGGCGAATCACAGACCAACGGCAACGCGGGCCCGATGGGTTCATGAACGGAAACAGCGGGGAAGTCGGCGGTCGTCATCGTCAATCAGCCTGGATGTTGGCGGTCTTGGCCACTTTTGCATAACGGGCCAAAGCCTGGTCGATCTGCACCTGGAATTCTTGCGGCGTCGTGGGCATCAGCGTACCACCCACGTCTTCGGCCTTCTTGCGGAATTCCGGGTTTTCCATCGCCACGCGAACGGCCTTGTTCAGACGCTCCACCACCGCTTGCGGAGTGCCGGCGGGCGCCACCAGACCAAACCAGCCGCCCGTGCCCATGTCGGGATAGCCAAGTTCGATATACGTGGGCACGTCGGGCAGCAAGGGCGAACGTTCGGCGCCTAGCACGGCCAGCGGACGCAGCTTGCCGCCCAGCACCTGCGGCAACGTCGACGACAGATTGTCCGTGATCGCATCCACTTGCCCGCCCATCACGTCGTTCAACGCCGGACCCGCGCCCCGATAAGGCACGTGCAGCAACTTGATGCCGGACAGCATCATGAAATTCTCGATGTTCACGTGTCCCAGCGAGCCCACGCCCGGCGACGCGAAGCTGTAGCGCTCGGGCGCGCCTTTGGACAGCGCCACGAATTCGGCCATGTTCCTGGCCGGAATGTTCGGATTGATCGCAAAGATGCTGGGCACGGCCAGCACATTGGCCACCGGCACGAAGTCCTTGACGGGGTCATAGTTCATCTTGCGGAACACGGCCGGATTGGACCCGTGCGTGCTCATGGTCGCCATGCCGATGGTGTACCCGTCCGGTGTCGACCGCGCCACCTGTTCCATGCCCAGCGATCCGCCAGCGCCAGCCTTGTTCTCCACCACGATGGTCTGCTTCAGATCCCGCCCTGCGTACTCAGCCACCAGGCGGGCCACGATGTCCGTCGAACCGCCCGCCGCGAACGGCACCACCAGCTTGATCGGACGCGCGGGATAGTCGGCGGCATGCGTGACGCCGCAGAAGGACAACGTGGCAAACATGCCGGCGAGCGCAAAGCGCGCGGACCGGCCAAAAAGACGGCGGGACATGAGGCGACTCCTGGGTTGTTGTTCTGAAGGCCGCCAGTGTCCAAACTTTACGATCCCCTTTCAAACGACTATATTGCACTCCTTCATTACCAAAGGTCATGCTAGATGCGTCTGCATTCGCCGTCGATGTCCGAGCTGCATGCCTTCGTGACGGCGGCCAGGCTGGGCAGCTTCACTCAGGCTGCGCAAGTGCTGTGCGTCACGCAGGGTGCCATCAGCCGTGCCATCTCGCGCCTGGAGGCGCACTTCGGCCAGCCTCTCATGCACAGGAATGCGCACGGCCTCACGCTGACCGACACCGGCCGCAAGCTCTACGATGGCGCGCGGGCGCCGCTGCAGGCGATCGAAACGCTCAGCACGGAGTTACGCGCCGACGACCGGCGGCTGCGCTTGACGCTTTCTTCTGTTCCCACGTTAGCCAGCGCGTGGCTTGTGCCGCGCCTGCCGGACTTCCACCAGCGCCACCCCGACATCCAGCTCGGCTTTTCGGCTTACCGCCGCAGCGAAGACTTTTCCGGCGCCACGCCGGATGCCAGCATCCTGTCTGGCACGCCGGCGCAGTGGCCCAACTGGCACGCGGACTACGTCATCGGTCGCGAGATGGTGGTGATCTGCCATCCGGAGCGACTGGCGAAACGTCACGCCCAAGGTCTGTGGAGCACGCCGCAGGGGTTGCTCGGCGAGCCGCTGCTGTTTCATACCAACGGCCAGGAAAACTGGTCGCAATGGTTCAGCGCGGCTGGCGTGGCGCGCGGCAGCGTCGCGCTGTCGAACGGGTTTGATCAGGTATCGATCCTGATACGCGCGGTGATGGCCGACATGGGCATCGCGGTGCTGCAACGCTGCCTGGTCCGGGACGAACTGCAGGCGGGCCGGGTCGCCGCGCCCTTTCCGGAACTGGTCATCCGCATCGACCGCGGTTATCACCTGTGCGCTCCCGCACAGCGGCGCGATCACTACGCCCTCGCCTGTTTCCGCCAATGGCTGCTGGAAACCGCCAGCCGCGATCCCGATGTCATGGCGGCACGCGCCCCTTGCTGAACGCCCCGCGCATCGCGCCGCGCCGGCTATCGTCCTCACTTTTCCGCACGCCGAATTCCGCCCCAAAAGCAACGGGCCCCATAAAGGGGCCCGTGTCGTACGAGTGCCGGTGAAATCCGATCAAGGCGCGAGCTTGAAGCCCAGGTCCACGCCCCATTTGTCGGTCTCGCGCAGCCATTTCGCGCCGCAATTCAGGCAGCGGAAGTGGTCTTCGCGGCTTTCCTCCCGGCCTTTCTGCGTTGGGTTGGTAAATCCTTGATGTCCCAGGTGCGAATGCGGCGCTACGCCTGCAAGTCCTGGATTAATGCGTTGGCAAGCCAAACACATAACGCTCATTGATGCTTCCCCACAAACAGTGTTAGCAAATTGTAAGGGATTTCACCAATGTCTTTCTATTAAATCGCCTTCATAGGGGGAACTAAATTGTTAACGTGATTAGCAAACAACGTTTTGTAACGCCGCCAAACATGTTGCCAGGTGATAAGGGGATGTGGACGGCATATCAGGCCGCGTCACGTTTCCGTTTATATCCAGGCATTCGTACCAACCGGTCGGGTGCAGGAATCGGCTGCGAAAACTTGCCAGCGCCGGTTGCAGCGCGGGTAGATCGCCCATCACCGCCAACGCCCTGAGGTACTCCGTCTGGGCCCAGATTCGGCGGGTATCGTCCGCAACCTTGCCAGACTCGTCCAGCGAGGCGATCACGCCCGCGGCATCGACGCCATGATCACGCGACCACTGCACGGCGCGCGGCAGGGACTCTACAAGGTCCAGACCTTCGAACACCTGCGCCGATTCGTGCACGAGAGACAGCCATTCGAATTGATGGCCGGGCTCCAGCCGGTTTGCAGCACTGCCCTGCAACGCCTCTGATACGCATTGCGTCGGCGCATGCACGAAGAACTGGCTGATGCCTTGCGCAAGTTCGCGCAGATGCTGCGCAAACCAGGCGGGTTCGGCAACCTGCGCCGCCGCCAGATAGGCTTCGGTCAGATGCATCATCGGATTTTGCGCCGGCGGTTTCAGCGGCTGTGCGAAGTCCGCGCTGAGCGCCGCGTGATACAGCGAATCTGTGGTCTTGAAACGCGCCTCGATCGTGCGCGCCGTGGCCAGCATCAGCTTGCGCGCCTGCGCGTTGCGGCTACGCCGGAAATAGGCGGAAGCGGCCAGCACGATGAACGCGTGCGTGTAGAGGTCCTGCGTATCGTCCAGCGGCTGACCCGCTGCATCGACGCTGTATCGCCAACCGCCGTGCTCGTCCTGGAACACGCGGCGCAGGGATTCGAACAACCGGTCCGCATGCTGCGCGGCCGCCTCGCCCGGCGCCTGCGCAAAAACATACAACTGGCGCGCACAAGCCATCGCGCGATAACGCGTTGCTGGCAACGGTTCGCCGTTGGCGGAATTCAGAGATTCGTAAGGCAGGCCGAGCGTTTCGTTGAAACCGCGGCCCAACCACATGGGCAACACGACCGAATCAAAATGCGCCCGCAGCGCGCGGATATCATCCGCTAGAAAGGAATTGGTCTGTGCGGCAGTCATCTTGGAACGACGCATACCCGACGAGGGCCCCAGGTTTTGGAGCAGCAACGATAACCGAAATCGTCGTCGCCATCTCGAAGGTATGCGCCACGTGCTCATGCACACACAGACCGGTCGTGCCGATCAGCTCCGTCCAGGGTGCAAGCCCTATCGGAAGATATTTTCCTCTACCCAGTTTTGCGCGAAGATTTCCGCGCGATCACGTGCTTCGTCCAACGAAGCGCAGTTGCCCAAGTGGGAAAACGCGGCATCCACTTCGGTGCCGCCCTCAGCCGTAACCGTCAGCAATACGCCATATCCGCCGGTATCCATGGCCGCTGTGGAAACGTCGATCAGTACTTCCTGGTCACGATGCTGCATGTGCTACCTCCCAGTCGGTTACCTAAACGCGCGAACCACGCGTGACGTGCGACAGGACAAAATTACCCGCGCAAAACAATAGACCTGCATCCGTCACGCAAAGTTCATCTTACTGGTCGGACGCAGGGTGGAATACGTCCGAAAGATGTCAATTCCCACATTCCGTCTCAGGATATGCCTTGCCGCACTGTAGGGATGGCATCCAGCACGAAATACTGCGAAAACATTCGCAACCATGCAGTACTTTGCCTGCGGCTGTTCAAATGACGGATATGGTGAACTGCGTAATCGGGCGATTGTCTTACCGCCGCGAAGACCGCAAATGGCTTAGCGCAAATGGATGGCGCCCGGCTCTTCCATACGCAGCGAGAGCCTGCCCTTGTCGGTGATGACCCAGCGGCCATCGGCGCCGGATTCAATGCAGCGCAAGGTTTCCAGCGCCTGCGCGACATGCGCGGGCACTTCGGTCTGGACCGCGCCGGGTTCGTTGTTGTCGGCCACGACGCGTAGCCAATGTCCCAGTTCGCCCTTTTCGAAACGATGCAATGCCATGCGTGATTCTCTCTTGAATTTTTCAACGATAGCACGGCCGTCAAGCCCTTTCCGCCCCTCAGGCGGAGGCACTCAGGCAAGCAGGCGGGGCACTGACGACGCAAGCAACGCGATGCCGGATATCGTCAACAAGCCCAGCACCACCCGGCGAAACGCGACATCGCTGATGCCTACATAGACGCGCGTGCCCCATATCGTCGGCACCAGCATTGCGGGCACGATCAATGCAAATAGCGGCAACATGTCGCGCGTGACGACACCGGTCAGCACATAACTGGCCATCGTCACCGCCAGCATCGACAGGTTGAAGTTCTGGATCACCGCGCGCTGCACGTCGCGATCAAAGCCGCGCAAGGTGCACCACAACGTGGGAATCACGCCGGTGAATCCGCCCAGCCCGCCCATGACGCCGCCGATTGCGCCGGCCACGCCATCGGCCACCTTGCCCCCCACCGTGATGCGCGGCATCCGCGCGGCAAACAGCATGATCGGACACCAGATGGCGAGCAGTCCGCCGATGAAGGCCTTGAACACCACGGGGTCCAGATGCGGCAGCACTTTCACGCCGAGCGGAATACCGAGCAATCCGCCGACAACGAACGGCAGCAGATGCGCCATGGCAAAGCCGCGGCGCACGGTGAAAGCCGCCAGCAACTGCCCGGTCAATGCGCCGAACACGGCCATCGCCGCAGCAAGCCGCGGGTCCACGGTCCAGGCCCAGAACGACATGGCCACCATGCCGAAGCCAAAGCCCGACAGGCCTTGCACAAAGCCCGCGGCCATCGCCCCCAACACGACCACTACATATAACGAGTCCATATCTGCAGCGCGTTCCGCATCACCGGCCGGGACCATTTCCGGCGCACGCCATTCTAGTGCGTTCTACGACGGACGCAGCGCGAGCGGCCGCCGCAGCCGCGTGGCCAACGCGGAAGCGGCGACGCTGGCGGCGATCAGCGCAAGTCCAAGCGCCAGGTCTGCCGAGATGCGTTCGTGGAACACGACGGACGACACGATCAAACCGATCACCGGCACGCACAGCATCGCGATGGACGTCGCGGCAGGCGGCAGTTTCTGCGTCATGCCCAGCACGACGATGAACGTCAGCGCCGTGGCAAGCGGCCCGGTGTACAGGATCAGCGGCCAGGCCTGCGCATCGCCCAGAAAGGTCGGCGCGCCGTCGCGCAGCCATGCCAGCGCGGCCAGCGGGATCGTGGCCATCGCGGTTTGCCAGGGAATCATGTCGGCGCCCAGGCGCACATGGCGATTGGCGCGCAACTGGATGATGTTGCAGGCCCAGGCAAACGACGCGCCCAACAGCATCACCAGACCGATGACGGTATGCGCCTGCCACGGGCTGAATGCGGGCGCGACGATGACGCCGATGCCGGCATAGCTGAGCGCCGTCGCCAGCCATTGGCCCACCGAGAGGCGTTCCTTCAAAATCATCGATGACAAGGGAATCACCCAGATGGATGTCGCATAGGCAATGACCGAGGCGCGGCCAGGCGCCACGTATTGCAGGGCCCAAAGCGCCAACGCCGTGAATGCGCCCATCTGCAGCAAGGCCACGCCCGCCACCAGCGGCCATTCCTGACGCGAGGGCAAACGCAAGCGACCCAGCGCCGCTAGCACCAGCACGCTGATCAGCGCGGCGGAGCCGAATCGGCTGGCGGCAAGCCACAACGGACTCATGTGCGCCAGGCCCAGCTTCATGACGGGCCAGTTTCCGCCCCAAATGGCAACCGCACCCGCGAGCGGGAGGAACCTGCGAAGACTGCCGTGCTGACTCATTACTATCCTGCTCTGCCGCTGATTATTCTGCATTTCGGCCCTATGACCGAAGGACGGAACAGTCTATAGGGTAAACCCCAGCATTTTTGACCGCTTTCTGCGCCAATAATCGGCATACTCAGCACAGATGCAATGCCAATCTGCCGCTTGAAGGTCACTTATGCCGGAAATCAACCTGGATGCCACCGACATCCGCATCCTGAATGAACTTCAACGCGACGCCCGGCTCACCAACGTTGAGCTGGCCGCGCGCGTCAATCTGTCCGCTTCGCCGTGCCTGGCGCGCGTGCGGCGACTGGAAACCGAAGGCCTCATCGATCGGCGCGTCACGCTGCTGAATGCGCGCAAATTGGGTCTGAAGGTCAACGTCTTCATCCAGATCTCGCTGGACAAGCAGCGCAAGGCCGCACTCGACGTGTTTGAACGCGAGATCGCGGTGCTGCCCGAAATCATGGAGTGCTACCTGATGTCCGGCGACGCCGACTACCTGATCCGTGCGCTCGTGCCGGATGTCGATGCGCTGGAACGACTGATCGTCGAACACATCACACGCATCCCCGGCGTGGCAAGCATCCGTTCCAGCTTTGCCCTCAAGCAGGTGCTCTACACCACCGCCGTGCCGCTTGCCTGACGCCGCATTTCGTATCCATCCGGCGCTTGCGGGATTGCGGGGGCCGGCCCACAATGAAAACGCATGACGCCGGCTTTTCCTGATCGGCGTCAGCATCCCTCCCATCGCTTAGCAAGGAGCAAACCATGCCTGAAACCGAATGGTTCCCCGGCAATTCGCTACCCGATCGTCAGGGTTACTTTGAAGTGGAGTTCGCCAGCGGCGAAACCGAAATCACGCGCTATGGCATGTTGGGCTGGGAGCCCGAAGAAGAGCGCGGCCACATCCTGCGCTGGCGCGGGCTGGATCCGCACATCGAGCAAGCCGAGATCGAGCGCGAAGCAGCCCTGCGCAACAACAGCGACAACGTGATCGGCTGAACGGCCGGCACACCTCGCGGGGCGGGTCCACCCTGCCCCGCATAAAACAAAACGCCGCGGAAGAATCCGCGGCGTTTTGACTGGGCGCTTGCCCGATCAGCGATCGAGCTTCGAGATCTTCGTGCCCGCGAGCGACACGCCCGCCATCAGGCCACCGTTGTTCATCACGAAGCCCACCACCGGCTGCTGAGCCGTATTGGTGTCGATGCGGCCATTGGCGCCGATGTTGACCACCGCCACCGTGGCGTCCGCGCCAACGGTCCAGCCGCTGCTGTTGCGGAACTTGTTCAAGGCGTCATCCGTCATGAACAGCAGGATCATCGCCTTCGATTGCGCGCCGGCCTGGAAGCCGATAGAGCCCGCGGTCGTGCTGTAGTAGCCCGCATTCTGCCCGCCCACGCGCAGCACTCCCTTGCCATGTTCGGCGCCCACGATGAAGCTGCCGCTCAGCACGTCCGGAAACACCAGCACGCCCTTGGCGCGCGCCACCAGATCCTTGGACTGGGGAGCGGCTTCATAAAGCTTGGCGAGGGTCGCGTTGGCCGCGCTGTTCATCGACTGCCGCTGCTCGGACGTCGAGGCGGCCGGCGACTTGCTGGGCGTGGTCGTCGTGCAACCCGCAAAAACGAGACCGGCGGCGCCAATCGCGATCGCCATGCCGGTGCGGCGCAGAACAGGAAAAGTGTCGAACATGGAGCTCTCCTTTTGTTGTCATACAGGGACAACTGTACCGGGCATTCCAGATCCGACAAGTCAGACGAATGTGATAAACGAAACAAAACACTAGCGAGCGCTAGAGAATTCCGTAGCGAGGTTCACCGGTGTACTCGTCCACGGACAGGATGCCGGAGAGCACCAGTTCGGCATGGCGCCGTGCACTGACGGGGTCGTTGAAGGTCACGAAGCGGGGCAGTGACCAGCGCCGCGCAACGGTCTCGTTGCCGTTGCGGCTCACAAGTATTTCAATAGCCAACACGCCGGTATTCAAGTCCACGACTTCGCACTGCACTTGAAAACCATTGATATGACGCTGTGGCCACCCACTCATGCTGCACCTATGAATTCCGACTGCCCGGCCGCAATATGCCCCAAAGAAAAAGGCTTGGAAAGCGAACTTTTTTAGGGGTAAAAACGTACTAATCCTCCTAGTGCTGAGGCATCTTGAAGATCGCAAAAATGCGATCAAAAACGCTGTTTTCCCGCCTTGTCTTCAACATCCACCTTCAACCAACTCTCATGACCACACCTGCCTTCGAACCTGATACCGCTCCGCTGGAAGTCCTGCCGCGTGACCTCTCTGCCTACCGCGAGGGCAACACCGGCATTCCCTATGTGCACCGCTTTGAATCCGGCAAGCCTGGGCCGCACGTGCTCATCAACGCCATCACGCACGGCAACGAGATCTGTGGCATGGTGGCCGCCACCCATCTGCTGGACACCGGCGTACGCCCGAAGATCGGCACACTGACGGTCAGCTTTGCCCACGTCGAGGCCTACGAGGCCTTCGACATCGACCGGCCTTACGACAACCGCCAGCTCGTCCACAACCTGAATCGCATCTGGTCCGCCGCCATGCTCGACGGCGCGGAAGACAGCCCCGAACTGCGCCGTGCCCGCGAAATGCGCCCCATCCTGGATGCCGCCGACTTCGTGCTGGACATCCATTCCACGCGCGCGCCCGTGCAACCGTTCTGGGTCTACAACGAGATGGACCGCAACACCGCGCTGGCCGCGGCTGTCGGATCACCGCAGGTCCATCTGGTCATGCCGCAAGACAAGTTTCCGGGAACCGGTGTCATGGGCTACGGCCATCACGGTGACCCGCTGTCGAACAGTGGCGGCGCGCTTGTCGTCGAATGCGGCCAGCATTTCGCCCGCTCCGCCGCCGACCTCGCCACCGACGTCACCCTGCGCTTTCTGGCGCATCTGGGTCTCATCGACACCCCGGCCGGCACGCCGCCCCCGCCCACGCCGCAACGCTATCGCCTGCTGGAGGTCCACATGGTGAAGTCCGAAGACTTCACCTTCACGCGACCCGTGATCGGCTTCGAGACCTTCGACAAGGGCGAGCTGATTGCCATGAACGGCACGGAAGAAATCCGCTCCCCGTGCGATGCGTGCACGATCTTCATGCCCACGCGCATGCCGATCGTCGGACGTGAAGCCGTGTATTTGACGCAGGCGATTTAAAACCGATGATTCGAGGCGGGTATTTCGTACCCGCCATCTTCAAAGATCCGGAATCAGGCGCTTGCCCATGCTGATCACCGCGTCCTCCTGAAACCCCAGGCTGTCGTAGAAGCGCTTTACCGCGATGTTGTCCGAACGGATCAGCAGATTGATTTTCGGACACCCCAACCCCAGCAGCTTGCGCTCCACAGCCCGCATCAGCGCCGTGGCGAACTGACGCCGCCGATGCTCGGGCGACACGGCCAGATAGTTGATCCAGCCGCGGTGACCGTCGTAGCCGCCCATCAGCGTCGCCACGATCTCGCCGTCCAGCACGCCCACCAGAAACAGATCGGACTGCACCGTCAACTTGCGCGCGATGTCCTTGCGCGGATCGTTCCACGGACGCGTCAGCCCGCAGGCGTGCCACAGCGCGATAAGCGCCGTCTCGTCGGTCGGATGAAAAGGCCGGATGGCGAGGTCTTGATGAGACATGCTTCATTCCTTGTGATGAAAGAATGAAGGCCTTGCGACACGCCTCGGCGGGGGAAATACGGCAAACAAAAAAGCCACGAGGGTATCGTGGCCTTCTGAAATAAGCGCCGGAGAATCGGCGCCCGAACACGGCTGGCCACTCAACGTAGACGTCGAGTGATTCGTCGGAAATCTGCGCGCATTGCGGCAGCGATATGCGAAGTGTTCATGCGCAGCAGCATACACGAGGCCGTCCTCCGCCAGCAACGCGCATCGCCGTCAGCCCGCCGCGGGTGCAGGCAGCGTGCCTTCCATCACCACGACGGCCTGCCCCGCCACGCTGGCCCATACGCCGTCCTCGCGCGGTTCGGCATGCGCCAGCAGCAAGCTTGCGCGCCCCATGTCCACGCCCTGCCCTACCCGTAACCGCAGAACGCCCTTGCCCGCCAGCGATGCCCGCAGCGCCGTGACCGCGGCTGTCGCGCTACCCGTGGCGGGATCTTCGGTCATCCGGCCGGTGAGCATGCGCGCCTGGATATCGGTGGGCGCGTCCATCGCCTCGCCCGCCGTGTCGGTGGTGTAGACATAGATGGACTTTGCGCCAAGCTGCGGCATCAGGGCCGCGTAACCGCCCAAGTCCGGCACCGCGCGCCGCAACGCGTCGCGATTGGCAAGCTGCACCACCAGAAACGGCAGGCCCACCGACGCCACCATCGGTGCGTGCGTCGACACGTCAATGTCCGCAACATCCAGCCGCAGCGCGCTTGCCACCGCATCCAGCGCCGCCTCGCGGCCGCACGACAACGGCTGCGGCGCGCGCAGCTCCGCGCCCTGCAGCCCGTCTTCGCCGTACGCCAACGCAATCCGCACCAGGCCGGCTTCTTCTTCAAATACGAAGGCTTGCGGCGCAGACAGCCCTGCCGCGATCTGCTCGCGCGCCATCACGACGGCCGTGCCGACATTCGGGTGACCGGCAAACGGCACCTCGCGGTCCGGCGTGAAGATGCGCACACGCGCCGTGTGGGCGCGGTCTTGCGGCGGCATCACGAAGCTGGTTTCCGAATAATTGAACTCGCGCGCAATCAACTGCATCTGGCGCGTGTCCAGCCCCTGCGCGTCCAATACAACAGCCAGCGGATTGCCTTGATAGGCGTGGCCGGTGAACACATCGGCGGTGACATAGCGGTAGCGCATCCAAGCATCCTCAAGATCCGCCTGAAGCCGGCGGGAAGCAGAAATTGTGCGTGCCGCAAGGCGGTCGCGAAAGGCACAGAGCCGAGAAATTGCGCACATAACAGACAAGGCGCGGGGTGTCCGGGACGATCACGCGCGCGGTCCGCATGACACCCGCACCGCCTCGGTTGATGCGCGCAGACTATTGAAAATCGCAGATGCCTGCGGAATACTTTGCGTCCCGTGCATCTACTTTTGGAGAGTATTGCCATGCAACGCGAAGACATCCAAAAGCTGGGCGCTCAAGCGGCCCGCGACGGATTGAGCTTGTGGGACTGCCCGTATTACCGTGCTGCCGCCATGCCGGGTCACACCGGCGAAGCGATTTCGCAATGGCGCGGCAAGGTCGAGGCCTGGGAAGCCGGATGGATGGAAGCCACCGGCGGCGGCCAGGCCCCACCCGGCATCCGGACACGTTTTGTGCCGCGCGCCATGTCGCTGCTGGTCATTTGATGAAGTGGAAAGGCGCCCCGGGAAACGGGGCGCTTTGCATTGGCGACGCGGGGACGTTGCCGCATGCCTGATCCATCCCGCTATTTCTTCGCGTAACTTTTCTGGACACGAATCCTGATCGCGCTCATCTTTCGGCTTAGGATCTTTCCCTGCAGGAGGCGCAAAATGGATGACCCCGTCCACAAAGCCGGCCAGGAAGCCGCCCGATATGGCGTGCCGCTTTCCGCTTGCCCCCTCATGAAAGAAACCAACATGCCAGGCCATACGGGCGAATCGCTACCGATATGGCGCGCCAGACTGGCCTCCTGGGAAGCAGGCTGGCGCGAAGAAACTGAAGCCCGCCTCGCTGAACTGCAACGCCGCCGGCTGATACAGCAATCATTCGATTAAAGATGTGGTCGCGGACATTGCGTCCGCCGTCGTCGGGAACGCGGTTTGCTACGGAACTGACACCGCAGCGGCGTGATTGTCTTTCGATCAAGCAGAGGGCGGTTACGCACACTCCCTCCCTCTCGCCGCTGCGGCCCCTGCCCCCCTGCGCAAGCAGTCGCTTACAAATGATCAGGTCCGCAAACCCCAAAAATGTTTGCCCGCCCTAGAATCAGCCTGCCAGCCTCAGGCTGAGTAGGAGCGATTCATGACATTCAGGGTCAAGCCGGTATTTATTGCAGCCATTTCCTGTATTTTTCTGAACACGGGCGCATTCGCCGCGCCGCCAGAGGGCAAAGGCAAACCTGACAACCCAGGCCAGAGTCAGGGGCAGGGCCAAAACAAGGGCGGCGGAAAAAACAATAACAACGGCAACGGCGCTGGAAAAGGCTATTCCGGTAGCGGCGGCGGATCAAACGGCAAAACCGGCAATTCCGATAGTTCCAGCGTCACGCTGCGCTTTGCAGGCATCACGGTCTCAACCGCCAGAACCTACGCACATGAGTACGGTCTGTCGGGCTACAGCCAACTGCCGCCCGGCATCCGCAAAAACCTCGCACGCGGAAAGCCCCTGCCTCCAGGTATCGCCAAAAAAATGGTCCCCGGCCCAATGCTCGCTCGCCTCCCCGCCTATCCCGGGTACGAATGGCGAATCGCCGGCTCGGATCTTGTACTTGTTGCCATTGCGACGGCTGTAGTCGCGGATGTGCTGATTGATGTGTTCAATTGATTGAGTACGGCGGCGGTCGGACTGGAGGTCCGTGAGGTTCAATATCGCCCCCTCGAATTGCACGGTCCGGTCCCTTCAGTTTGATACACTGCCTGACTGGGTGTCAGGCGTCTTCCTTCGCGCTGGCAGGTCAAAGCGCTGGTCGGGCCGCCGCGCGGAACCCCCACGTCCATGCAGACCAGCACCACCCACGCCCTCGACATTGCAGCCGCCATCATTTTTGCGCTGGCGCTGATCCACACCTTCACCGTCAAGCAGTTCGAGCGGCTATCGCACCGCTACCCTCGCCACGCCGGTTTGTTCCATCTTCTGGGCGAAGTCGAAATCGTCTTCGGCTTCTGGGCATTTGTGCTGCTTATCGTCATGGCGATGGCCGCCGGCGGCGCAGAAGCGCTCGCGTACGCCGAGTCTCGCAATTACACCGAACCGCTGTTTGTATTTGTCGTCATGGTAGTGGCGGCGTCCCGCCCGGTACTCCAGACTGTCATGGCCGCAGTCAACCTCATTGCCAGGAAGGTGCCCTTTCATACCTCCGTTGCGACGGCGTGGTTGGGCCTGGCCGCGGTACCGCTGATGGGATCGCTGATCACGGAACCGGCCGCCATGACCATCGCTGCCCTGATGCTGGCGCCGCAACTGTTCCGGCCCGTAATCCCGGCTGTTCCCAAGTACTTCGCGCTTGGCGTGCTGTTCGTCAACATCTCGATCGGAGGAACCTTGACGGCCTATGCCGCCCCTCCCGTCTTGATGGTTGCTGCAACCTGGCAATGGGATTCCGCTTTCATGCTGGCAACCTTTGGCTGGAAAGCCGCGATTGCCGTCATCGTGAACGCGACCGTTGCGACACTCATGATGCGCAAGTATCTGCTGCAATTGCCGACTGAAAGCGTAGGCCGGTCGGAAAGGCCTCCCGTGCCGCTCTCGGTTGTTCTGGTCCATCTGGCCGTGCTGGCGGCGGTCGTGGCACTGGCGCACCACCCTGTCGCGTTCATCGGCCTCTTTCTGCTGTTCCTGGGTTACACCCAGGCGTACGAACGGCATCAGAATCCGCTGATCATCAAAGAAGCGTTGCTCGTTGGTTTCTTCCTGGCTGGGCTGGTCATCCTGGGAGGCATGCAGGGCTGGTGGCTGCAACCCATCATCTCGAGCCTGGAACCGCTAGCGTTGTTTTTCGGATCTCTGTCGCTCACCGCGATCACCGACAATGCCGCGTTGACCTACCTGGGTTCGCTGATTGAGGGCATATCCGACGAATCGAAGTACATGCTCGTGTCGGGCGCGGTTGCGGGCGGCGGCTTGACGGTTATCGCGAACGCACCGAACCCTGCGGGCGTAGCGCTGCTGAAACGCGGATTTTCGGACGAGACGATCAGCGTTGGCGGGTTATTGCTGGGTGCGTTGGGGCCCACAGCCGTTGCGGCTGGCGCATTGCTGTTTTTATAGGATGCAAAGAGGGGGCTAGAACGGTACGCGCGGGCGCCACGAAACGCGCGTACTCCACGGCATCTTGTGAATTTGGCTAGAACCAGGAACCTGAGCCCGCAAATGAGAAAGGCCGTCAGTGATTTCTCACTAACGGCCTTGGAACTCTTGGTCGAGATGGCGGGATTCGAACTCGCGACCCCTTGCACCTCATGCAAGCAGAATTATAGAAATTCCAAGAATTTCAACAACTTAGGCGGTTGGCTCGCTGAAAACCATGCGCAACACCGCTCTGTGATGGTCAACAACGTCCCGCAAATCTTCCGCAGAAACAATGGTGGGCGGGCGACACTCAGGGCTACCCTTCACCGCCAGATTGCGCCTCCAAATCGGCCATTGCACAAACCTGCACTACCAAGTTAATACTCGTCTGGAATGAGCTCCATTTCCGGTGGGCGCGTGCCACATGTCTTTTGAGTTCGTCCTGATTGGTATCTTCTGTATAGACGACGATCTGCCGCACTTCCGTAATGCCCCAATGGGCGAGCTCCGGGACCTGGAGATTTGCGTACATGTTCTGTAGCTTAAAAGGCAAATTCGCTCCCGAACTTGGCCCGGCCAAAAGGACATCTACGACGGTCAATTGCCAGGGATCCCCAATTACAGCGTCGACTGCGAAAACACCACCGAGAGTGACGTGACGCTGTAATTTTTCACCATATTGATTTTGGAGCATCTGGAAGACCAAGTCCTCCGCGTGGTAGTAGAGCGCAAGCATATCGCCGCCTTGCTCCAAAACGAACCTGCCACGACGCGTTTTTATCCAGTTACTACGATACGTTCGTGTAGGAGCATCATTCTCTGCAACTGCCGCAGTAGCCTCCGCACGTCCCTCCGGCGAGGCCTGCGCTGACGGTTTGGCGGCCGGTTCGTCACTATCTTGTGTTCTGCCGTCTGTGTCATCAACCCCAGACTCCTCTTGCGGGGGCACTGAAGAAGCTGTCGCCGCGTCAGCAGCTGCTTGCATCTGAACCACGCTATCTGGAGTTGGCGTAATCTCCAACACCCCCAGCTTGACACCGCTCCCGGTCATTATTCGATGATGAAGGGCAACGATAAGGCGGGTCATCGGCCCCTCATACCTCTTGGCTGCCCAAAAAATCAAGCCCGCCCAAATCGCAGTCGTTACGACCTGATGTGGAATTACAGTAATGAGGCTTTTGACCGCATCTACGTAAGCAAGATAGTCGGTCCACGCAGGGGCAAACCGCTGGCCTGCGGCCATCAATGTATCGGCAAAATCCATCATCCTCTCTTTCACTGTTGACACAGATTTGCAGCATATACACTATGTAACATAAGGCGCGAAAGTTCTGCGAGCCAGAATGACGCGCCCATAATTCGAGTTCATCGGAGATCTCACTCTCGACTGCCTCTGGAGTGTTCCATGTGCACCCACTACCAAACCCTCAAAGACGCCGAGTTGCTGCTGAAGAAATTCGGCGTGACCAGGCCAGGGGTGCTCGGCAAGTACGACATGTGGCCACGGTACCAGAGCGTGTTTGTCCGCCGGCCGCCAGAGCATGACTCCGGCGACGAGGCCGTGACCGGTATCGAGCTGTGACGGGCCGCTGGGGCCTGATATCTGGTTCCACCAGACGCGCTGGCTGTCGCGGAGGAGCTTTCCACGTTTAACGCGCGCGACGACCGCGTTGCCAGCGCCTTCACCTTCCGCAACGCTTGGCGCCGCGCGCAGCATTGCATTGTTCCTGCCGAAGCCATCTTCGAACCCAACTAGCGACCCGGCAAGGCTGTGGCCACGCGATTCACGCGGGCCGACGGCGCGCCGCTCGGGATAGCCGGGCTGTGGGATCGTTACCGGGACGCGGCCGGCCAGTGGCACGAGAGCTACACGATGCTCACCATCAACGCCGACCAGGATCCGCTGTTCCGCCACTACCACCAGCCCAATAAAGAAAAACGCATGGTCGTGATTCTTCCCGAGGGCGCGTATGGCGACTGGCTGACCGCCAGCCCCGATCAAAGCCGCGACTTCCTCGAACCCTTCCCCTCCGACAAGCTGGTCGCAGCTCCGATGACCTACCCCCGATTCTGCCCCCTCAAATACTGTACATACATACAGCTTTTCGCCCGCCGAAGTATGCTTTGCTCGGTCGTACGCACCCACTACCTCGGTCAAAAGCGCCGGGACAATGACCCCGCACCAGCCGTCACCGGCACCGTGCGGATGTACTCCATCACCCGCCAAGACATGCGACGTCAGGTGCGCGTCATGACAATGGACGGTCTCGCCAAGTTCGGCGCGACGGCGAAGGGGCCAACACCTGACCTGCTGGAGCCGGAACTGCTCACCTTCTGTTCCGACCGTGAAATGATGGTGTACGGCTTCGAAGAGATTAACGGGCGGCGCTATTACCAGGGCTGGTGGATGCAGTGGTGCGCAGGGAACGAATAAGAAGCCGTTTGTTGCATAAATCCTACTATTAGCCCAGACACTAAATTTATAACCTTGTTGACTAGAATTAGTCGTTGGGCTAAATTCACTCCATCCACATTACAGGCCTTTCTTATGACGCGCCCCACTGCCGCCGATTTGTACCCTTCGCGTGCACCTCAAGTGCCGAAGGAAAATATGGGCATGGTGAATCCCTACACGCCGGGCGCCGGGCACTCACCCCCTTTCCTTGCTGGCCGAGCGAATGAACGTGCAGACGCGGAGCGTTATTTCGACCAAACGACGATCTTGTGCAATGTCGTTCTCACCGGGCTTCGCGGTGTGGGTAAGACGGTCCTGCTGGAGGATCTGCGCCGTCCCGCGCGGGAAAGGGGATGGCACTGGGTCTCCACGGATCTCTCCGAATCCGCATCGGTATCCGAAGAAAATATGGTGACCCGCCTACTAGCCGACCTTTCTGTTGCCACGTCTGGATATCAGGTTATCGAACAACGACCAGCATCGAGCTTGGTGTCTCCCGCGTCGACCATCGTACGACGACTCGACCACCAACATCTCCTGAGCGTTTATCAAAACACCCCGGGCCTTATCGGCGACAAGCTTAAAGCTGTGCTTGAATTGTCCTGGGAGGCTATAAAAGCAGCCGGGGGACGCGGAATCGTCTTCGCCTACGACGAGGCACAGAACCTTGCAGACCATGCTCAAAAGGAGCAGTACCCTCTCTCGATGTTGTTGGACACGTTTCAGTCCATTCAAAGGAAAGGCGTGCCGTACATGCTATTGCTAACCGGCCTGCCGACCCTTTTCCCCAAGCTTGTAGAAGCTCGAACATACTCAGAACGTATGTTCCACGTGATTACCCTTGATCGACTCGAGCCAGCCGATTCCGAAGCAGCTATTACGAAGCCGATTGCTAACTCTCCGATGCAATTCACACAGGCTGGGATCGAAAAAATTGTCGAAGTCTCCGGAGGTTATCCGTATTTCATCCAATTCATATGTCGTGAGTGCTATGACTTGGTATTGCGCGGAGAGACATTGGACGATGAGCGATTTACGTCAATCGTGGCCAAATTGGACAACGATTTTTTCTCGGGACGATGGGCGCGTGCTACAGATCGGCAACGAGACCTGATGACTGTAATCGCGAACTTACCCAACGCCGAAATGGAATTCTCGGTCCAAGAAATTGTCGAGGCTTCAAAAACCGCTGGAATGAAATCATTTTCTAACAGCCACGTAAACCAAATGCTCGGCTCACTTGTGACTGCGGGGCTTGTTTTTAAGAATCGATATGGCCGATATGCTTTTGCCGTACCGCTTCTTTCGCACTTCATCCTGCGGCAAGCGGATTTACAGGACCGACTATGACGGTCGCCAAAATAGAAAGGGCCTCGCAGCGCGCCAACGCCGTGAAGCCCAGGGGAAAAGAGCACCAAAGCCTTCGGTCGCTCTCTCAGATGTTTCGAACGAGAAACCTGTGGATTGTAGGTCTTTCGAGATCGCGCGGTCAACGACTGAGTTGTTACGTAAGGCACTCCTTACAAGGAGGGCAAGATGGCTCATTTTCTGAACCGTCCACGCCTCGTCCGTGTTCGGACATACACCCGGGTGCGCTTCGGCAAGCCTGAGCTCGTATGCCAACACTGGCGCTCCGCGCCGCGATAGGCGCATTGTCGTGAAGGCGCGGGCTCGGCTTCGACTGGCCCGCCCCAAGCGATCAAGCGCTTTGCTTAATCACTCAATCCACACTGAAAGGAGCCGTCATGGCTACTAAAACTGTTCGCATTGGCCGAGATGCCGGAACCGGCAAATTCATCCCGGTGAAAAAGGCTGAGCAACGCCCTAGGACAACCGTGATTGAAACGGTTCGTCGCCCGGCACCCGCCAAGCCCAAGAAGTAGACGCCGCGTAACTCGCCCCTTCCTTTCCAGGGAAGGGGCGTTTTCGCACGCCCCGTGTCCGCTCGAGCGGACGGCCGAAGGCGGTGCTATTTCGCGGAGTGACCACACCTGGCTCACGAGTTGCCAGCCCGCACATCATCGTATGAACGCCCGCCTATCAGTCCCGCGATGCGTGCGCGGCCTGCAGTTCCCGCAAGTTCTCCAACTCGGCTGCTATCCGGGCCGAGCATGTAGGTAAATAGATCGAAGGGTCGCCACCAGCGCGTTCCCTTAGCCCTGGCGACAAACTTCGATCGAAACGAAGTGCCCAAAGTGTCGTTAGATTTTGGGCGCTTCGCTACGCTCAAGAGTCATTGGGGTTTACTCCGTTAGCCCGAAAAAAATTCGTAGGCTTGCAGTTGGACTGCGGCAATATTATCCAACAGCCTTTTTGCCTGCACCAGCACCTCATCAAGCGCTTTGGCGAACTCAAGCTCGAATTCTTTGAGCGCTACATACCCAGCAACGTCATTGGCTTGCGCCTGCAGCTTTGCAATTTCACGTTGCGCGGATCGTCCCCCGCGATCAACATTTTGCGCAAACTCTTGGTAGTCGATCAAGACACCGCCGTACAGTTGGAAGATACTGTCATTCCCTAGACGGTCAATGGCGCGCTGCTCCAACCGCGCCCGTTGTGCCGCAATATCGAGGAGTTGCAACTCAATCACGGCTTTTTTCCTACTAGCCTCTCTGATAAGAAGCGCTCCCTCTGCTGCCCGCCTGCTATCTCGCACTGGGGCGGTTTCCGTGAACTTCCGCAGCCAACCCATGACTCCTCCATATCCTAGACGGCAACAACTGGGCTTATACACCACGGTCAGTGTCTCGGCACAGACGGGAGAAGGCGCGCCTGGCAAGCCTGTAGCTGCGCGGTCAGCTTCCGGATACCGGCTCGTAAGGCGAAATAATCCGATCGAGCAGTGGGATCAAGTTCGGGGCGGGTTCCATGATCCACGCCGGTGGCGATTCCGGTTCCGGGCACTCTACCACCGGTGGGGGGCTGCTGGTCGCGTGGACGCGCAGCCGTTGGGCGCCCAGCATCAATATCAGCCCGCAGGCCGTCATCTTCGATTGCGCACTGCTCAGCCCTCCATATGCGGCCCACTCGGCCATCGCGTTTCGTTCATTGATTACGCCCACCGCGGCGTAGCGCCGCTGCAGGATCTCGCGCGCCTGGCGCTGCGCCTCCGACACGCGGTCGGACTCATCTGAGCGCATCGTGGCAATGTCCGCGCCATAGCGCCAGCCCTGTGCGGTCCAGGCCGCACTGCCGGCTGCCAGCGCGCCAGCAAGCGCCGCGGCCGCGTAGCCACGCCAATCAACCAGAATGCCTACCAGCTTCCCACCGGCGGCCATCATGCTGCTGCCTGCCAGCCGCGGGGCAGTTGGAAATGCGGTCCGTCCTTGAGCGTCCTCCAGTCCCCGCCCCACTCCACCGGCACGCCTAGCTCCGCGGCGCAGGCCTTTACCACGTCGGCCAACTCTTTGAACCTGGCCCATTCGTTCCACGGAATGGCGCCACCGACAAGCGGCGCCAGATCGACGGCATGGCCTTAGCCATCCGCCTGGCGAAGGCGCAGGCCGTTCGCGGCTTGGCTTTTGCCTGCGGCCACCAGATCGCGCTGGCCCTCGGACGTCCGCAGGCCTTCCACCACTGTGAAATCCACCGCCGTTCGTTGAATCGCCAGTTTGACGATTTCGACAAGCTGGGCGTATACCCCCTCAAGGCGCTGTAGACTGCGCGCCGACAAGGCAAATCCAGACATAGTTGCTCCCAAAAAAACGCGCCCGAAGGGCGGTGTTGCTCAGAAATGGCGGGTTCCATCAGGGGCGCGCGGCCCGCGCACGCTCGTCCGCCAGCATGGCCAGCCGCTTGCGCGCGCGGTACAGCAGATCCAGCTGAGCGCGCTTCTCCTCCGACTGCAGGTCGGCGCACCCCAGTGCTTTGATCCTGGTGTTCACGTCCCGCAGTTGGCTATCCGCAGCCTTGAACAGAGCGCGCACGCGTTGCCGGTCATCGCCGGCCAGCTCGCGCGCGCGCTCCAGGCCGCCCAGCTCACGGGCCTGCGAATACGCCGCATAGACCTGGTTCACTTCCCGCTGCTCATAGTAGAAGCGCTGGATGTATTTGCTGCTTCGTGGGTCAGCCTCCTTCACGAAATCGCCCACAACGATCCAGTTGTCTACGCGGCCAAGGTCGCGGCGGGGGTTCTCCGGCAAGCCCGACAGTGGCCGCGCCAGATAGTCCGAGACGTTCAGCGCCTGTGTGCCCAGCCAGCCGAAGTACCCGCGCGCCAGGTGCTCGACCCGCTGTGGCGAGACACCCAGCGCCTGGCCTAGCGCCACCGCGCCGGCGGAAGTCGATGCCATGAAGCGATCGCCGGCAGGCAGGCGCTGCTGGCCCACGCTGTCGATGTCGCGCTCGCGGAAGGAGTCGTAGTTGAACGCCGCTTCCATGGCGGGCTTCACCAGTTGGGGCACGGGGTTCATGGATAGCTGCTCCGTCAGGATGGCGCCCACCGTGCGGCCGAAGTCGCCCAGGCGGAAGTCATCGCCGCCAAACGCCAGCTCGGTGCCGCGCTCGACCACGCTGCCCAGGGCGCCGATTTCGAACGGCTTGGGGATGTAGACGAACTGATTGGTGCCCGGCAGCTTGGTGATCCAGAACGTGTTGCGTGCCCAGTCCGGCAACTGTTTGTAGTCGTCGTCGTCCTTCATGCCCAGGTAGAGCAGCGCCGACGCCATCGCGACCGCGCCCGTCACGGCGGCAAAGCGCGCGGGGTCAGCGGCCGCGCCGCGGCCCAGCTTGTACACGCCTTGCAGACGGGCGTTGAAGAACGGCACTACCTGGGACAACAGGCGGATCGCCGAGAACGTACCGCCAGCGGTAAAGTCCATCAAGTCCCGCGCGGCGTAGCTGGCCTCCAGGTGACTGCGCCCGGCTTTGCGCGCCTGCTGGTAGATGGCCGCGCGGTTGATTGTCTCCGCCCTGTCGCCCGTTTCCTGGTACCAGTCGAAGGCCTTGCGTAACGCCCGTCCCATACCGACGGGCGACGTGATGACGTCGTCGGGGTGGGCGCCCAGCTCGTCCACCAGGCGCTTCACGTTGCGGGCGTTGCCGTCATTGAAGGATCCGAACCGGACCGCACCACCGCCCGCCATCAGCCGGCGCCGGGTGTCGCTTTCGGCCCCCGTCGCCTTCCAGCCTTCGGCCAAGTTGCGCAGCGGGTTGACGGACAGATTGATGTCGATCGACATGGCCTGGATGGTGTCGCGCAGCAGGTTGCGAACGCGGAACGTCGGACTGATCGTCACGCCCACCGTCAGAGCCTGCTTGAACTTGCGGGCCGCCTTGGTGAATGGGTCACTGGACCCCACGTAATGCAGCGCCGAGCGCGTTCATCACCAGGGGATCGTCCACGAGGTAGTGACGCTCCTGGCCGTTGAACATGGCCCGCACGCTCCCGCGCTCGGCCTGGCGCACGCGCGTGGCAATGCCAAGCTTTTCCGCCTCTTGCAGGGCGCCCTGTGCGGCCAGGGTCTTCATGCTGGCCGAAAGCAGGTGGGACCAGTTCGACACCGTGTTGGCGACCAAGTCACCCAGCTTGTCGGTGCCGCCCTTCAACCGCTTGTAGGCGTGCTGGCGACTAGGCCGCCGATTTGGTCAGGCCCCATCGTGCCGGTGGCATCGTCCTCCATAACACGGTAGAACGGGACGTAAAACTCGCTCCCCCCCAGATGGCGGGCGGTGGGATTGACCAAGCCGGCCTCCTGCGCCACGTTCAGCCCTGAGCGCTGAAGGGCATTGAACTCGGCCAGCGCCTCACGGTAAACCGCCGCGCGGTCGCGGCCGTCGGCCATCTTGCCGGCGGCGAGCCGTTTGCCAGCCGCGATATCTTCGGGAGTGAACAGGCGCTCGCGCGACGCAGCTTCGGCCTTGGCGCCCGGCCACTTCGCCGCTTCTGCACGCGCCGCGCCTTCGTTGGCAAAGCAATCGGCCACGCCATTGTCGAATCGCACCTGCCATTCCGCAGCCAGGCGCTCGGCTCAGTAGGCTGCAATCCAGGCCTTGAAATGATCGTGCTCGCCATTCAGACAGGCCAGGATCTCGGTTGCGCCTTTTCCACCGGCGGTATCTGGTGCGCCGCCCTGCAACTTAATGGCACTATGGAGGACAAGGTATTCAGCCGCGCCTCAGCGCCCTTGGACAGCCGCGCCGCACGTAGGCGGTGGCGCTAATGCCCTTGAGCAGCCTGAACTGGGCGAAGATCCCGGCGGATCGCGTGGGAAGTTCGGGTCATCGTCGATGTCCTAAAAGGTCGGATGTGCGGATCACTTATGATGTGGTTTGGCGCAACAGGTTAGGCGCGAGCCCCACCCGAAACTGCCAAGATGCGCGAAACCGCCAAAGTCTTCGGGATCCGCCTAAGTGCCTTCAGCACGATTCTAAAGACAGCCCTCCGCCTAGGCCACTAAGTCGTCACTGTGCTCGGAGGTACGACGCGGCCAAGGGATCCTTACTGGCACGAAGGGTGAGTAGCCCAGAGGTTTACCCGCGTTTGAGAAAAATTTTGTTTGTATGTAACGAAAGACGATTTTTGTAGCTATTATTTTGCGGCGAACAAACGACCGCCCTGCCGTCACTATCGAATGAAATGGGACCAACAATCCATACCCACTACGACAACCTGAAGGTTGCGCGCAACGCTCCCGATTTCGTGATTCGGGCGGCATATAAAGCCCTGTCCCAGCAGTACCATCCGGATAAGCACGGGGGGTCTGCGGCCGCGGCAAACGCCATGCGACTTATAAATGAGGCGTATGCGGAGTTGTCGGACCCTGTACGTCGTGCGTCTCATGACGCATGGATTGCTCAGCAAGAAATTAAGGCAAGGGTCGACAATCAAGCGGATGCTCGCAGGCAGGGGGCTGCTCCTCGCGACTCAGCGCCCCGTCCCGATCCGCCATCGAAGGCCCCTTCCCCGCAACCGCCGCCGCAAGCAACAACGCGATCCGCGCGGTCGTCCGGATGGTCCTGGGGTGGGGTCCTTTTGATACTGGTAGTAGTTTTAGCGTTGATGAACACGCAAGGGTCTAAGACGAAAACCGCACATAAATCCGCGGGACCGACGGACTCATCCATTCCCAGTCCAAGCGCCAGTCGATATGGGTCGACTGCCAGTGCGGCGAACCCACCATTCGTCAATCGAACTCCAGCCCCCGTGGCGTTGCAACCTGCGACCTTCCCATCAACACCTGCTTCTGTCCCAATGACAAGCCAATTGCCGAGGGGACGTGTTAACGCAGTAGAGCTGAACGTTCGTGCCGGCCCGGGCGTTAACCACGACGTTCTCGCCCGACTACGCTTTCTCGATACGGTGTCATTTGAAGGTCCTGCAAGTAATGGCTGGATTCCGGTTTCCCACCGGGCGGGATTTGGATATGTCAACGCCACATACATTCTGGCAGGATCAGATGCAGATACGCTTCGGCAACTGTGCCAAGAAGAGGGAACTCCCCTGAGCACCGGAACGGTATTGATGCATCCAAGCGCGCACGGAGATCACGAACTTCGTATCGTCGCTAATCACAACCGAGATGCGCTGGTAAAGCTCAAGGACGCGCAAGGTCACACAGCGTTTAGCGGGTTTGTCAGGCGCGGTCAGGCACACACTTTTCAAGGTATCCCCTCCGGCGTATACACCGCTTGGTTCGCGACAGGAACCGGCTTTAGTTCAAAGTGCGGACGATTTCTTGTTGATATGCACGTCTCCTACGACCCCACCCCCCGTCACTTTAGGAATACTCAAGCTGGAAATTTGGAGTATTCGACGGTCATGGAATACTCGTTGCAACTACAGCGGAACGGAAATTTTTCACCGAGCACGGCGGACCCTGTGGCCTTTCTAGCAGATTGATTCGATTGAAGCCACGCCCAGAGCTTTTTCTCGCCTGAGCCCCGCGCACTTTGTAGCTTCAACGGGCACGGCGTCCTCAATTGTTTTTTTCGTAGCGGGACGCGGCCGTGCTCCGGACGAATGACACGGCTTGGTATAGCGCGAGAAAGCGGTCCGGCGCAGTGGGGAGAAGGATCTAGACGCCGCGCCGCACCCGGGATTTGCCAGCTGCGGGGCGCACAGTTTTAAAGCACACGTTCGCTAGTCGCCTGCGCGCGGCGGGCGTGCCCGAGACGGACAGCAAAATGCCGTAGGATCCCGACGGCAATCCCCTTGCACTCGACGGCGGAGCTTACCAAGCTGATTGGCTCTGCAAACCGCATCGCAGCACCGACACGAGCAACCCGACGTTGACGTTGCTCACACCATAAGCGGCTCAAATAAGGGAGTCTCCGCCACAATGAGAAAGGCCGTCAGTGATTTCTCACTGACGGCCTTGGAACTACTGGTCGGGACGGCGGGATTCGAACTCGCGACCCCTTGCACCCCATGCAAGTGCGCTACCAGGCTGCGCTACGCCCCGAAAGAAAAAGAGTATAGCAGAACTAAAAAATGTTTGCACGCATTGGTGCGAAAAAAGTGCTGAATACTCGAAAAAATTTTTGCGCTTTGCGTGCGCCCTTCACAAGACTGCATGTGATGAGCCGACGTCCACACAGCGCAAGGCACTATGTTGTGCAGAGCGCGCGGCCATGAAGGCCATCGCGCGCTGCGGGAACTGATATCAAGCTTTGGATTTCAAGCGATGAACCGCGGTGACAGCGGCTCAGGCGGCAGGCGCCGTGTGCGTCGTGCTGCTGGCAGCGGGCGCAATGGCCGCGGCGCCCAATGCTTCGGCGAGCATCGCGGACACGTTGCCGAGCTCATTGCGCAACGACTGCATCTCGGTGCCCGACAGGCGCACGGCGGCGTCCTGATCGTGCGGCACGTCGCGCGCGTCGCCCAAGCGATTGCGCGCGCCGCTGATCGTGAAGCCTTGTTCGTAAAGCAACGAACGGATGCGGCGGATAAGCAGCACTTCGTGATGCTGATAGTAGCGGCGGTTGCCGCGGCGCTTCACGGGCTTGAGCTGCGTGAATTCCTGTTCCCAGTACCGCAAGACATGAGGCTTGACGCCACACAGGTCGCTGACTTCGCCGATGGTGAAGTAACGCTTGGCGGGAATGGGCGGTAGGGTAACGGTGGATTCAGTACGTGTCATAAGCGGATTTTATGCGCGCGATGCGTGGGGCGCCGATAACAATTACCGACAAAGCGTATCACTCCGCGGCCTCCGGTGCTGCGGGAACGGCCTGCTCCACCACGCTCTTGAGTTTCTGGCTGGCGTGGAACGTGACCACGCGCCGCGCCGCGATGGGAATGGTTTCTCCGGTCTTGGGGTTGCGACCAGGGCGCGGCGGTTTGTCGCGCACCTGGAAGTTGCCGAAACCCGAGAGCTTGACGGAATCACCGCGCGCCAGGGCGTCGCGGATTTCCTCGAAGAACGTATCGACGATGTCCTTGGCTTCGCGCTTGTTCAGGCCGACCCGCTCGAAGAGCAGTTCGGCCAGCTCGGCCTTGGTGAGGGTGCGTTGCTCGGCAAGCATACTGGTCCCCATGTTCAGCCACGTTGGCGCGCGCCGTGCGCGGCAACCAGGGCTTCCTTGATGCGCGCAAGGCAATCCGCCACGCGGGCTTCGTCCAAAGTGACCTCAGTGTCCTGTAGCCAGAAACGGAACGCAAGGCTTTTCTCGGCGACGGGTTCGCTGCCTTGCGCCTTGTCACGCCACACGTCGAACACGCGCGCATCCTGCACGACGGCCAGTTGCGCGTCGGCCTTGACGGCAGCGGCAACGGTGTCGAGCATGGACTGTACCGTCACGTCCTCGTCGACCCACAGCGCCAGGTCGCGCACGACGACGGGCTGACGCGAGAGCTCGCGCACCTGCGGCAGTTCGCCTTCGGACAATGCGTCCACGTCCAGTTCAAACACCACCGGCGCATGCGCCAGGTCTGCCTGCTGCGCCCAGCGCGGATGCAGTTCGCCGATCCAGCCGACCTGCTTGCCGTCCAGCATGACGCGCGCGCCACGGCCGGGATGCAGGGCAGGATGCGCCGCTGCCTCGAAACGCAGGCGGCGGCCGCGGGCGCCGAACAGCGACTCGACGTCCATCTTCACGTCGAAGAAATCGACGTGGCGCGTGGGTACGCCCCACTGCTCTTCCACTGCCGGGCCCCATGCGGCACCCGCGAGCTTCATGGGCTGGCGCACGCCGGCCACTTGCAGCGGACCGTCTTCGGCCGAGGCATCGCGGAAAAACACGCGGCCCAGTTCGAACAGGCGCACGCGCGACTGCTTGCGGTTGGCGTTGTGACGGATGTTGGCGACCAGACCGCCGATCAGGCTGGAACGCATGACCGACAGATGGCTGGCGATCGGGTTCACGAGGCGCACGGGGTTGTCGTTGCCCGCGAAATCGCGTTCCCAGTCGGCTTCGACGAAGCTGTAGTTCACGACTTCCTGGTAGTCCTGGGCAGCCGTCAGACGGCGCAGCGCATGCGCGCCGCGGCGCACTTCGGGCTGTGAAAACATCTTGGCGCGCGCCATCGGCGGCACGTCGGGAATGCTTTCGAAGCCATAGATGCGAGCCACTTCCTCGATCAGGTCTTCTTCGATTTCCAGATCGAAACGGAACGACGGCGGGTTGACGATGAAGTCGTCGCCTTCGACCGAGTAGTCCAGGCCCAGGCTGCCGAAAATCGTAGCGACCTGCTCGCGTGTGACCGGCACGCCCAGCACGCGATGGCAGCGCGCCAGGCGCATGCGCACCGGCGGACGCTGGGGCAGATTGACGATCTGGTCGTCGATGGGGCCGACCTGACCGCCGCAGATGTCGACGATGAGGCGGGTGATGAATTCAATGTGCTCGGGAATGCTGGCGTAGTCGACGCCGCGTTCGAAGCGGTGGCTGGCTTCGGAGCTGAACTTGAAGCGGCGCGCGCGGCCGGCAATGGCTTGCGGCCACCAGAACGCGGCTTCGAGATAGATGTTCTGCGTGTCGAGCGTCACCGAGGTGGCTTCGCCGCCCATGATGCCGGCCAGGCTTTCGACCTGCTCGCCAGCGACGACCACACCAACCTTCGGGTCCAGCGTCACGGTCTGGCCGTTCAGCAGTTCCAGCGTTTCGCCTTCACGCGCCCAGCGCACGGCGATGTCGCCGCCGATCTTGTCCAGATCGAAAACGTGCGACGGACGGCCCAGTTCGAGCATGACGTAGTTCGAGATATCGACCAACGCGGACAGCGAGCGTTGGCCGGCGCGCTCGAGGCGCGTCTTCATCCATTCGGGCGTCGCCGCGCGGGCGTTCACGCCGCGGATGACGCGGCCGCCGAAACGGCCGCAGAGGTCGGGCGCCTCGATCTTGACGGGCAGGCGCTCGTCGAGCGTGACGGGCACGGCGGCCGCGGTGGGCACCGACAGCGGCGCTCCGGTCAACGCGGCCACTTCACGCGCCACGCCCAGGATCGACAGGCAGTCGGCGCGGTTGGGCGTCAGCTTGAGCGTGAACAGCGTGTCGTCCAGATCCAGCGCTTCACGGATGGATTGGCCGGGGACCATGTCGGCGGGCAGCTCGAGGAGCCCCGCATGGTCTTGCGACAGACCCAGTTCGCGGGCCGAGCACAGCATGCCGGAAGACTGCACGCCGCGCATCTTGGCGACGCCGATCTTCATGCCGCCGGGCAGTTCTGCGCCCACGCGGGCGAGCGGCACTTTCAGGCCGGCAGCGGCGTTGGGCGCGCCACACACGATCTGCAGGCGTTCGCCCGAGCCGTCGTCGACCTGGCAGACGCGCAGCTTGTCGGCGTCCGGGTGCGGGGCGATTTCGACGATGTGCGCGACGACCACGCCGGAGAAGGCGGGCGCGGCGGGTTCGGTTTCTTCGACTTCCAGGCCGGCCATCGTGAGCCGGTGCGCGAGTTCATCGGTTGCGATCGGAGGATTGACCAGCGTACGCAGCCAGGATTCGGGAAATTGCATGATCAGCCGTCTGTTATTCGTTGAACTGGCGCAGGAAGCGCAAATCGCCTTCGTAGAACTGGCGCAGATCGTTGACGCCGTAGCGCAACATCGTCAGGCGCTCGAGCCCGGAGCCGAAGGCAAAGCCGATGTAGCGCTCGGGATCCAGCCCGAAATTGCGCACCACCTGCGGATGCACCTGGCCAGAACCGGAGATCTCCAGCCAGCGGCCGCGGTTGGGTCCCGAGGTGAACATCATGTCGATCTCGGCGGACGGTTCCGTGAACGGGAAGAACGACGGACGGAATCGCACGACCAGATCATCGCTTTCAAAGAAGCAACGCAGGAAATCGGTGTACACGCCCTTCAGGTCGGCAAACGAGATGTCCTCGGCGATCCAGAGCCCTTCCACCTGGTGGAACATGGGCGAGTGCGTGGCGTCGCTGTCGACGCGATAGGTGCGCCCGGGCGCGATGACCTTGATGGGCGGCTTGTGCATGCGGGCATAACGCACCTGCATGGGGCTGGTGTGCGTGCGCAGCAGCAGCGGCAGACCGTCCGCGTCGTTCATGTCGACGTAGAACGTGTCCTGCATGGAACGCGCGGGATGGTCCAGCGGGTTGTTCAATGCGGTGAAATTGGTCCAGTCGTTTTCCACTTCGGGGCCGTCGGCCACGTCAAAGCCAATGGAACGGAAGATTTCTTCCACGCGTTCCCAGGTCCGGATCACCGGATGGATGCCGCCCGGCGCGCGACCGCGGCCCGGGAGGGTGACGTCAATGGTTTCGGATGCCAGACGAGCATCCAGCTCCGCCTGCGCCAGTTCGGCACGGCGCGAGGTCAGAAGCTCTTCGATCTTCTGCTTGGCCTGGTTGATTCGTGCGCCGGCCTCTCGCTTCTGCTCGGGATCGAGCTTGCCCAGGCCTTTGAGCAGCACCGTCAAGGCGCCTTCCTTGCCCAGGAAGCGAGCTTTTGCGTTCTCAAGCGCGGCGGCATCCGTAGCCGCGGCGAACCGTTCTTGCGCCTGGGCTACCAGGTCGTCAACCAATCGAGTCATGAAATCCAGCCTTCAAAACGCAAACGGGGCCATTACAGCCCCGTTTGCAGCGATGCGCGATGAGTTAAAGCGCGCGATCAGGCAGCCAAGGCAGCCTTGGCTTGCTGCACGATGGCGGCAAAGCCGGCCTTGTCGCGCACGGCCAGATCGGCCAGGACCTTGCGGTCGAGTTCGATCGAAGCCTTCTTCAGGCCAGCGATGAACACGCTGTAGCTGACGCCATGCTCACGGACGGCCGCGTTGATACGCGTGATCCACAGAGCGCGGAACGTACGCTTCTTGTTGCGGCGGTCGCGGTAGGCGTATTGGCCAGCGCGCATGACTGCTTGCTTGGCAATACGGAACACATTACCGCGGCGGCCACGGTAACCCTTGGCGGCGGCAATGACTTTCTTGTGACGTGCGCGGGCAGTTACGCCGCGTTTGACGCGAGGCATAGTAGATCTCCCTTAGATCAAGCGAAAGGCATCATGGCCTTGACGGAGGCCACGTTGGAGTCATGAACCGCCGCAGAGCCGCGCAGTTGACGCTTGGCCTTGGTGGTCTTCTTGGTCAGGATGTGACGCTTGAACGCCTGACCACGCTTGATGGAGCCGCTGCCGCGCACCTTAAAGCGCTTGGAGGCGCTTTTCTTGGTTTTCATCTTGGGCATGATGATTCCCTAAACTAAAACACGCATTGTTGATTTACATGACGCCAGGTGCTTGGCGCCAAAGACGCCAAAACTTGTAGACCTGTTGCCACTTCTGGGGGTCGCAACCAACGATTTTTGAACTGCAACGTTGATTCGCGGATCTTTCCCGAAGGCGGACAAATAGCTACCCACATCCGGAAAAGCCTTTGATTATATGGTGATTTCCTGGACTTTGTCGAGTCGGAGAGTGCTCCGCGAACAACGGGGACAGGAGGCGGGGATCATACGCCTGTTCGCCGGTACTGCACCGCCTGCGCGACGTGGCTGGCCGCAAGCACGGCCTGGCCGTCCAGGTCCGCGATCGTGCGGGCCACACGGAGCGCCCGGTGCATGGCCCGGGCGGAGCCAGTCAGGCGCCGCATGGCTTGATGCAGCAGCGCCTGCGCGTCGCCGTCCATGACGCAGAACTCGTCCAGCTCGGCCCCGGCCAGCGCGGCGTTGATCTTGCCCTGCCGGGCAAGCTGACGCTCGCGGCAACGGACGACGCGCTCCCGGACAGCCTGAGACGCTTCGCCCGGCGGCGCGGTCATCCAGGCGGGATCGGAGGGAGGAAGGGCAACATGCAGGTCGATCCGGTCAAGCAGCGGCCCCGAGATTTTGCCCGCGTAGCGCGCCACCTGATCCGGCGTGCAGGCGCACGCGCGCGCCGGATGGCCCCGCCAGCCGCAAGGACACGGATTCATTGCCGCGACGAGCTGAAAACGCGCGGGAAACTGCGCCGCGTGCAGCGCCCGGGAGATGACCACCCTACCCGCTTCCAGCGGCTCTCGCAGCGCCTCGAGCGAGCGCCGGCTGAACTCGGGCAGTTCGTCCAGGAAGAGGACGCCGTGATGCGCCAGGCTGATTTCGCCGGGACGCGGCCGCCCGCCCCCGCCCACCAGCGCCGCGACCGACGCCGAATGATGCGGCGCCCGGAAAGGCGGCTGGCCGGTCAGCGCGTCGGGCATGCCGGCCATTGCCGCCACCGCCGCAGCTTCCAGCGCCTGGCTCCGCTCGAGCGGCGGCAGCAGGCCCGGCAGGCGCGCGGCCAGCATGCTCTTGCCCGCGCCGGGCGGCCCCAGCATCAGCAGGCTGTGCCCGCCTGCCGCCGCGACTTCCAGCGCACGCCGGGCGCCAGGCTGGCCGCGCACGTCGGACATGCACAGGACGGGCGCAATCGGAGGCCACGGTGCGGGCACGGCATCGGGCAGCAGCGACGCGCCCGCAGCATGGGCCGCCACGTCCGCCAGGCAACGCGCCGACAGGACGCGCAACCCCGGGACCCAGGCGGCCTGCTCGGCGCTGCCAGCCGGCAGGATCAGCGTGGCATCGGGCGCGTCGCGGGCGACGCTCAAGGCGATCACCAGCGGCGCAGCAACCGGCACGAGCGCGCCGGTGAGGGACAGTTCGCCGGCGAGCACCAGGCGTGAGAGCGCGGGGTCGGGTGCGCGAGGCTGATCTGCGCGACGCTCGCCGGCAAGTCCCGCGGCATGTGCGCCGCTGCTGTCACAGGCAGGTTCGCTGGAAGGGCCGTCGGGATCTTTGCCTGGATGCTCACCGGGAAGTTCGCGACGAAGTTCGCCGGAGCGGCCGGCGCAGCGGTCTACGGACTGTTCGCCCGAATCCCCACCGGAACGTCCGCCCCGCTGCCGGCCCGCCTGTGCGCCATCTTGCGCAGGCGCGGCCAATTGACCGGAGGCGAGCAGCACGCCCAGCGCGATCGGCAGATCGAAGCGGCCGGACTCCTTGGGCATGTCTGCCGGCGACAGATTGACGGTGATGCGCCCCGCCGGAAACTCGAAGCCGCTGTTGATGATGGCGGCCCTGACCCGCTCGCGGCTTTCCCGGACCTCGGTATCAACCAGCCCGACCACGTTGAATCCCGGCAAGCCGGGGCCGAGGTGTGTTTCGACGCGGACCGCATGGGCGTGCATGCCGCTGAGGGCCCTGCTGGCGAGTACGGCAAGCGTCACGGGGGTCTCCGGATGAGTTCGGGACGCCAGTATCCGCAAAAACAAACGGCCGCGGAGAGCGGCCGTGACAAAACGATCTCGCGCTGGACCCGCGCGTAGCGGGTGCGCGGCGCTTGCTTACTTACTTACTTGTCCAGGCCCGTCGCCGGACCCTTGTCCAGACCCGTCAGGCGCTGTTCCATCTGCTGCACCTGGGCGGCCAGCTGATCGACCCGGGCGCGCGTACGTGCGAGCAAGTCGGCCTGCACGTCGAACTCTTCGCGGGTGACCAGATCCAGCTTGGAAAACGCCTGCGTCATCATGGCGCGCACATTGCGCTCGACGTCCGCCGCGGGGCTGCGCGCGATCAGGTCGGAAATGTTCTTCTGAAGGTCTTCCATCCACTGGGTGCGATTATTCATATGGGCCTCTCGATGTTCTTGATGGCTCAAGTGTAGTGCGTCGGCCAGATTGTTTCAGGCGGGGCCGGTTGCGCCGCCGCAAAAAAAAGGGCGGGCCGCATGCGGTGACCGCCCTTCAAAGCACAGGAGAAAACCGGGCTGCCTGACGGCAACCCCCTACCAACACCACTAACCTTGCCGCCGGTCTATCCGACCGCGCAGTGCATCGTCCATATGGCGGATGCACGTCCTGAGTCCGATTCAACTCGAGCCCACACCGGTCAACAAGCCGACCCGTGTAAACCCTCGTATCACGGTCGCGCCCCAATTTGGACGGGTCCAAACGAATTCCAACTGGAATTGAAAGGCCGTCGGCGGGCAAAGAACCGCAGCCCGCAAGGCTGAGCGCCGGACGACACGTTCTATTGACGCGACCACGCACGAGCGCCGACACGTGACCGCCCCCCAAGCGCTCGCATTAAATGGCTACAAATCCCTCTTGCGGATCACATGTGGTTGCATGTGACTGCTACGCGTTGTTGCGCACCAATTTGAGGCCGGCCTGCGGTGCATCGCGCACCATAACGGTGCCGTTTTGCACAACTTTTGCGCCGATCCCGGGCCATCGCCAGCGCTGGCCAACATGGCATGGATATTGCTTTAACCACGGAGCGTGCAACCAAGAGAGGAAATGCCATGAAACTCATCATCGCCATCATCAAGCCCTTCAAGCTCGACGAAGTGCGGGTGGCTCTATCCGGAATCGGGGTCCAGGGCCTGACCGTCACCGAAGTCAAAGGCTTTGGCCGCCAAAAAGGCCACACCGAACTCTATCGCGGGGCGGAATACGCCGTTGACTTCCTGCCCAAGCTGCGCGTCGAGGCCGCCGTGCCCGACCACCTTGTGGACCAGGTCATCGAAGCGATCGAACAAGCCGCCCGCACCGGCAAGATCGGCGACGGCAAGATCTTTGCCGCCCCCCTTGAACAAGTCATCCGTATCAGAACTGGCGAAGCCGGCGAAGCTGCGCTGTAAATAAATAAAGACTCAATGGAGCCTGAAAATGGATAAAGCAGATATTTCCTGGTTGCTCGTCTCTACCCTGCTTGTATTGATGATGGCCGTACCCGGCCTGGCCATGTTCTACGCCGGCCTGGTGCGCAGCAAAAACGTGCTGTCCGTCTTGCTGCAAGTGTTGTGCACGTTCGTGCTGGGCCTGGTTCTCTGGTTCATCTATGGATATTCCCTGGCGTTCACCGAGGGCAATGCCTTCTTCGGCGGCCTCTCGCGCGCTTTCTTCTCTGGCATGTTCAATCCCGCAGACGGCACGTACGCCATGTCGAACTCCCTGACCGAGCTGCTGTTTGCCTCGTTCCAGGCCACGTTCGCTGGCATCACCTGCGCCCTGGTGGTCGGCAGCTTTGCCGAACGCGCCCGGTTTTCGGCCGTGTTGGTGTTCACGGTGATCTGGTTCACGTTCGCCTATATCCCCATCGCGCACATGGTGTGGTTCGCCTCTGAAACGGCGCCCGGCCTCTTGAACGCGCAAGGCGCGCTGGACTTTGCCGGCGGCACCGTGGTGCACATCAACGCCGGCGTGGCCGGTCTGGTGGGCGCCTATGTGGTTGGCAAGCGCGTGGGCTATGGCCGTGAAGCCATGCAGCCGCACAATCTGCCGATGACCTTCGTGGGCGCCGCCCTGCTGTGGGTGGGCTGGTTCGGCTTCAACGCGGGTTCGGCCCTGGCCGCCAACGAGAACGCCACGCTGGCCTTCTTCAACACCATGATCGCCACGGCAGGCGCCGTCCTGGCCTGGTTGTTCACGGAATGGGCCATCAAGGGCAAGCCCTCGATGCTGGGCGCCGCTTCGGGCGCCATCGCCGGCCTGGTCGGCATCACCCCCGCCGCGGGCCTGGTCGGTCCGGTGGGCGCCCTGATCATCGGCGTGGTTGCCGGCGTGGTCTGCGTCTGGGGCGTGAACGGCCTGAAGCGCATGCTGCGCGCCGACGATGCGCTGGACGTGTTCGGCATCCACGGCGTGGGCGGCATTGTGGGCGCCCTGCTCACCGGCGTGTTCAATGCGCAGGTCTTCGGCGGCCCCGGCCTGGCCGAGCCCTCCATGATTGCTCACCAACTGTGGGTCCAGCTGGAAGGCGTGCTGCTGACCATCGTCTGGTCCGGCGTGGTGGCATGGATTGCCTACAAGATCGCCAATGCCCTGTGCGGCCTGCGTGTGCCGGAAGACCAGGAGCGCGAAGGCCTGGACGTCACCAGCCACGGCGAATCCGCGTATCACAGCTAAGCTGCTGCGACGCTCCCGCCGCGACCCGCGGCGGGGCGGATCGGAAAATGAAAGAGCCCTTCATCATGAAGGGCTCTTTTTTTGCCAGTTTGCTTGGGACGGTGTCAGATCAGACCGGGCCGAGCGCGTCCAGGTCGACGGGCAAGGCGCGGTTCAGCGCCGACGCCACCTTGATGCGAAGCGCATTGGAGTGCGCCCGGCGGACCTCACGCTTGACGTCCAGCAGCTGCTGCGGGTGCATGGAGAACTCGGTCAAACCCAGCCCGAGCAGCAGGCGGGTCATGCGCGAATCGCCTGCCATTTCACCGCAGACGGCCACCGGCTTGCCAGCGCGCTCGCCGGCATTGATGGTGTTGGCGACCAGGCGCAGCACCGCCGGGTGCAGCGGATCGTAAAGCGACGCCACGTCGTGGTCGCCGCGGTCGATGGCAAGCGTGTACTGGATCAGGTCGTTGGTGCCGATGGACAGGAAGTCCAGCGCCTGGGCAAAGGGTTCGATGGCGATGGCGATGGCGGGAACTTCAACCATCGCGCCCACTTCCATGTGCGGCGCGTAGGCCTGGCCACGGGCGTCGAGTTCGCGCCGGGCGGCCTCGATGGCGGCCTTGGTCGCGACGACCTCGTGCATATGCGCGATCATCGGGATCAGCAAACGCACCGGTCCGTGGGCGGAGGCCCTCAGGATGGCCCGCAACTGAGTCGCGAACATTTCGGGGCGCGCCAGGCAGTAGCGGATCGCGCGCTGCCCCAGGGCGGGATTGGTGGCTACGGTGGCCTCGCCGTCCAGCGTCTTGTCAGAGCCGATGTCCAGCGTGCGGATCGTGACCGGACGGCCGGCCATCACCTTGACGACCGAAGCATAGGCCTCGTACTGCTCTTCTTCGCCGGGCAGGTCGGGCCGGCCCATGAAGAGGAATTCGCTGCGGAAGAGTCCGATGCCGTGCGCGCCGGAAGCCAGCGCCAGCGCGGCCTCGTCCGGCAGCTCGATATTGGCGTGCAGCACGATGTCGATGCCATCCAGGGTGACGGACGGTTCGTCGCGCAGGAGGCTGAGTTCGGCGCGCTCGTCGGCGTAGGCGGCCTGACGGCGGCGGTATTCCTGGAGGATGCGTTCGGACGGATTGACCACCACGACGCCAACCGAGCCGTCGATGATCAGCATGTCGCCGTCGCGGACCAGTTCGCGCACATTGCCCATTGCCACCACCGCGGGCACGCCCATGCTGCGCGCCACGATCGCGGTGTGCGAGGTCGGTCCGCCCAGGTCGGTGACAAAGGCGGCAAAACGTCCGCCGCGCAAGCGCAGCATATCGGCGGGCGAGATATCGTGTGCCACCACGACAAGGGCGTCGTCGCCGCCCATGTGGGACATGTCGGGCAGGATCGCCGACGTGCCGGCCAGCACGTGCAGCACGCGCTCGATCACCTGGCGCACATCCGCCCCGCGTTCGCGCAGGTATTCGTCTTCCATGGCGTCGAACTGCTGGCCCAGAATCTGGCCCTGCGTCGTCAGCGCCCATTCGGCGTTGTAATGGCGCTCGGCGATCAGGGCGAGCGTCTGTTCGGCCAGGAGCGGATCGCCTAGTAGCAGACTGTGTACGTTGAGCATCGCGCCCAGCTCGCGCGGCGCGTCGGCCGGCAGCGTGTCGGCCAGCTGCAGCAGTTCCTGCTGGGCTGAAGCCAGGGCCTCGGTCAGGCGGGCGCTTTCCGCGGGCACGTCTTCCGGCGAAATCCGGTAGTGCGCAACTTCAAGGGCCGCTGCCCCCATGACGACGGCGCGGCCGATGGCGTAGCCCCTGGCGACGCCCTTGCCGTAAAGACACACAACGGGGCCGGCAGAACCAGCCCCTTGGGGTGCGCTGGTCGCGGGCGCGCCGGTCGTGGGCACGCCGGTTGCCGCTACGGGCGAACCGGCCCGAGCCGGGCCGGTTGCTTCAGGAGAGGGTCTATTCCTGCTCACCGAATTTGCTGTCGAACAGAGTTTCGATTTCGGAAAGCGCTTGCTCGGCATCGCTGCCGGAGGCCTCCAGCTTGACGGTGACGCCCAGTCCGGCTGCCAGCATCATGACGCCCATGATGCTCTTGGCGTTCACGCGTTGCGCACCGCGCGAAATGAAGATCTCGCTGGAAAACTTGCTGGCCAGCTGCGTCAGCTTGGCGGCGGCCCTGGCGTGCAATCCCAGTTTGTTGCTGATGACAATGTCAGTATTAGGCATAGGAAAGGTGGTGACCGCGGGCTATGCCGCAGTGTTGATCGCAGCCAATCGTCGTACCGATCGTCGGCTTGAAATAATAGCCGACATAATAGGGCAATTTTCCGCCCGTCAGTCTACCCGCAAGACACCCTGCACCCCGCCGGCAAGCGCCTTTTCGCGGGTTTCGGCCAGCGGCAGGTTGCGGTAGGTCAACGCGCGCAGCAGCATCGGCGTGTTGAGACCCGCGAGCACACAGCACTGGACGCCCTGTGCCTGCGCATCGGCGACCGCGCGCTTGGAGATGTTGGCGGGCGTGGCGCCGATCAGGTCGGTCAGCACCAGGACGCCCGCGCCGTGGTCCTGCTCGAGGATGTCTTTCAGGACATCCGGCGCCAGGTCATCCGGCAAGTCTTCAGGCAGGATGTCATGAATTGCCAGCATGCCGTCCAGATCGCCCATGACGTGGCTCGCGCATTCGCGCATTGCCGCGCCCAGAGGCGCGTGCACGACGATCACAATACCCGTGGTCATGTCGGTTCCGAAAAATCAGGCAGCGACGGAGGCGGCGCTGGCGGCCTTGGCCGCCACGGCCTTTTCGAGCGCCTGCACGAACATGCCGGCCACGTCGAAGCCGGTCTGTTCGGCGATTTCCACGAAACAGGTGGGGCTGGTGACATTGACTTCGGTGACGAAGTCACCAATGACGTCCAGGCCGACCAGCAGCAGACCGCGGGCGGCCAGCTTGGGCGCCACGGCTTCGGCGATTTCGCGGTCGCGGGCAGACAGTTCCTGCGCGACGCCACGGCCGCCGGCGGCCAGATTGCCGCGCGTTTCGCCGGCCAGGGGAATGCGGGCCAGGGAATACGGCACGGGTTCGCCCCCAATCAGCAGGATGCGTTTGTCGCCCTTGACGATGTCGGGGATGAAGCGCTGCGCCATGATGGTGCGCGCGCCATTGTCGGTGAGCGTTTCCAGGATGGCGTTCAGGTTGGGGTCTTTGGGCTGCAGGCGGAACACGCCCGTGCCGCCCATGCCGTCCAGCGGCTTGACGATGACATCCTGGTGCTTGTCGTGGAACGCCTTGAGACGCGCCATGTTGCGGGTGACCAGCGTGGGCGCGGTGAACTCGCTGATTTCGGTGATTGCCAGCTTTTCCGGATGATTCCGGATGGCCGCACCGCCGTTGAACACGCAGGCGCCCTGCGCCTCGGCGTATTCGAGCAGATGCGTGGAATACACGTATTCCATGTCGAACGGGGGGTCCTTGCGCATCACGACCGCGCCAAAATCCGCCAGCGGCAGATCCTGGGAAGCGGATTCGCGCCACCAGTCGTGACCGTGCAGGTCGGCATCCGCCACCAGCTCGATCGGCGTGGTCTGCGCCTTGACGACGCCCGCCTCGATGTAGAGGTCGCCCTGCATGGCCACGCTGAGCGTGTGACCGCGCGCCACGAGGGCACGCATCATGGCGACCGAACTATCCTTGTACGCCTTGAGCAGCGGCAAGGGATCCAAAACGAACAAAACGTGCATCGCGACACCCTGAACGGACGCCGCCTCCCCTGGTGGGAAGGCGGCTATGCTTTGTGACATCGTAGCGTAGAGCCGGTCAATAAGCGAACCCGCCGGTCACGAGACGGACACGGCGGGTTGCAGGACGGCAAGGCGGAGCCTTGCATGAACCGGATACGGCGGGCGCTCAGGCTGCCGATTCGGGCTTGCCTGCGGGCACAGCCTTTTTCTTCGGCGCCAGCACCATGACCATCTGACGGCCTTCGAGCTTGGGCATGGCTTCGACCTGGGCAAGCTCCAGGAGATCGTCGCGCACGCGCTCAAGGACGCGCATGCCAAGTTCCTGGTGAGCCATTTCGCGGCCACGGAAACGCAACGTCACCTTGGCCTTGTCGCCCTCTTCGAGGAAGCGGCGCAGGTTGCGCAGCTTGACCTGATAGTCGCCCTCGTCGGTCGCCGGACGGAATTTGACTTCCTTGACCTGGATGACCTTCTGCTTGGAGCGGGCTTCGGCTTGGCGCTTTTGCTCTTGGTACTTGAACTTGCCGTAGTCCATCAGACGGCAGACCGGCGGCTCGGCGTTCGGCGCGATTTCCACCAGATCCACGTCGTTTTGCTCGGAAAGACGGAACGCGTCGGCAATCTTGACGATGCCCAGCTGTTCTCCGTCCAGACCTATCAGGCGCACCTCGGGGACGCGGATTTCACCGTTGATGCGATTGGCTTTTTCAGTGGCGATGTTGAAAGCTCCTAGAAATGTTAAGCAGCGCTGCTATCGGGTTGATTGACGTCGCGACGGGTGGCGACGTCTTCGGACAACCGGGACACAAAGTCGTTGAACGGGATGGCGCCAAGGTCCAGGCCGCCCAATCCACGTACCGCGACAGTGCCGTTTTGCTTTTCCTTGTCGCCGACGACAAGAATGTACGGCACCTTTTGCAGGCTGTGTTCCCGAATTTTACGAGTGATTTTTTCACCGCGCAAATCGGACTCTACTCTAAAGCCTTGTTTTTTCAGGCTTTGCGTGATTTCGGCAGCATAATCGGCCGAAGGTTCGGAAATGCAGCATACAACTGCTTGCACGGGCGCCAGCCAAGGCGGCATGGCGCCGGCGTGGTTTTCGATCAACATGCCGATGAAGCGCTCGAGCGAACCGAGGATCGCGCGGTGCAGCATGACCGGCGGGCGGCGCTGGTCGTTCTGGTCCACGTACTCGGCGCCCAGGCGCACGGGCATGGAGAAATCGACCTGGATCGTGCCGCACTGCCAGTGACGGCCGATGGCATCCTTGAGCGTGTATTCGACCTTCGGACCGTAGAAGGCGCCCTCGCCCGGCGAGATTTCGAATTCGCAACCCGTGCGGCGCAGGCTTTCCATCAGGGCGGCTTCGGCCGTATCCCAGACTTCGTCCGTGCCGATCCGCTTTTCAGGACGCGTGGCGACCTTGTACAGGACTTCGGTGAAGCCGAAGTCGCGATAGACCTTTTGCAAGAGCGCCGTGAAATCGGCGCATTCGTCCTGGAGCTGGTCTTCGGTACAGAAAATGTGGCCATCGTCCTGCGTGAAGCCGCGCACGCGCATCATGCCGTGCAGCGAACCGGAGGGCTCGTTGCGGTGGCATTGGCCGAATTCGCCGTAGCGCAGGGGCAGTTCGCGGTAGGAATGCAGGCCGGCGTTGAAGATCTGCACGTGGCCCGGGCAGTTCATGGGCTTGAGGCCATAGACGCGGTTTTCGGACTCGGTCGTGAACATGTTTTCACGGTAGTTGTCCCAGTGGCCGGTCTTTTTCCAGAGCGAAATGTCCAGGATCTGCGGCGCCTTGACTTCCTGGTAGCCGTTGTCGCGGTACACGCTGCGCATGTATTGCTCGACCTGCTGCCACAGGGCCCAGCCCTTGGGATGCCAGAAGATCAGGCCCGGGGCCTCGTCCTGGAAGTGGAACAGGTCAAGTTCGCGGCCGATCTTGCGGTGGTCGCGGCGCTCGGCCTCTTCGAGCATGTGCAGGTAGGCTTCCTGCTCTTCTTTCGTTGCCCAGGCGGTGCCGTAGATGCGTTGAAGCATCTCGTTCTTGCTGTCGCCGCGCCAGTAGGCGCCTGCCACCTTCATCAGCTTGAAGACCTTGAGCTTGCCCGTGGACGGCACGTGCGGGCCGCGGCACAGGTCGATGAAGTCGCCTTCGCGGTACAGGCTCAGCGTCTCGTTGGACGGGATCGAGGCGATGATTTCCGCCTTGTACTTTTCGCCGATGCCCTTGAAGAATTCGACGGCGTCGTCGCGGGACCATTCTTCGCGCGTGACGACTTCGTCCTTCTTGGCCAGTTCGGCCATCTTCTTTTCGATGGCGGCCAGATCTTCCGGCGTGAAGGGGCGCTTGTACGAGAAGTCGTAGTAGAAGCCGTTGTCGATCACAGGGCCGATGGTGACCTGGGCATCAGGGAAGAGCTCCTTGACGGCATAGGCCAGCAGGTGGGCGGTCGAGTGGCGGATCAGATCCAGGCCGTCCGCATCCTTGGCCGTCACGATGGCCAGACGGGCGTCTTCTGCGATGCGGAAACTGGTGTCGACGAGCTTGGATTCCGCGCCGTCGAACGTCACGCGGCCGCCCAGGGCAGCCTTCGCCAGGCCCGTACCGATCGATTGCGCCACTTCGGCAACCGTTACCGGTTCCGGATATTGGCGCTGCGAACCATCGGGCAATGTGATCTGTACCATCGGGAGTGCTTCCTGGGGTTCTTGGAACTGAAAAACGAAAACAGAAACGAAAAACGCGGCCTGGTAGCCGCGTTCATTTGATTGTCTTGATGAGTCCTACCGCTGACCTGACACGGTGAAACCCGACGCACGAAAAAACTAACGCGACATGGGGCGAAAGTTCCGGGTCGTAGTTCGTGCGGGCGGGAAAAACATGTTGGGGCCTGTTGGTGCGCGCACTGCGGGGCGCGAATCAAGGTGCAGCAAAACAAATGCAGCCGAAATAGCTGCATGGATCGTTGCCGATTGTAGCACCGTTTGCGGGCTTTCCGTGGCGAAAACGCCACGGAGGATTGCAGGGAGCGCACCGGGGACTCAGCGAGATGTTTAGTGCCGACGGATCGGTCTGATTTTGGCCCGTTTGGTAACTCAAACGCGCGCCGAACACGTAATCTGCCCACGAATTTCAGGGCCGCGCACGGAAATGCGCCAGCGACCGCCGCGTCGTGGCCGCGCGGATTGCCCTGGACCCCCATCCGATCGTGGAGCAACGATGAATCGCGTTTCAGAGACTGCAAGCCAGATGACCGGCGGCTCGCTTCACGGCCCGCTTATCGCGCCGGCGGACGGCTTAGAGGCCCGCAAGCACCTGCTGCTGTCGCGGCCGCCGCCGGTGATCCGGGTCGCGGTCCTGGACGACCATCCCGTCGTCGCGCTGGGCATTGGCGCCTTTCTGGAAAGCCGCCCTGGGTTTCACGTAGTGCACCGCGAGACCTCCGCGCGCTCCTTGCTGGAGAAACTGGCCAAGCAGCCGTGCGACGTCGCGCTGATCGACTTCTATCTGCCCCTGGAACCCTTCGATGGCGTCAACTACCTGCGGCGGGTGCGCCGCTATCACCCCAACATGGCGGTCATCACCTTTTCGGCTGGCAATCGCCAAGAGACCGAGTACGCCGCCTTCCGGGCCGGCGCCGCCGGTTACCTGGCAAAACAATGGGGTCTGGTCCTGCTGCCGGACATGATCCGCGGCGTGGTCGAGGCCAATACGCCGTTCCTGACGGTCGAAGACGGACAGATCTGCAGCATGGAGCCGACGGCGCCGCATGCGCTGCTGACGACGTCGGAAGTGGAGGTGCTGCGCCACATCAGGCAGGGCCTGTCCGTGACGCAGATTGCCCGCAGGCTGGTGCGCAGCAAGAAGACAGTCAGCACCCACAAGCGCCGCGCCATGCGCAAGCTGGGGCTGTCGGATGATTTGTCGCTGGCGCTGTACTTGCGCGACAAGTTTGCCGAATGAAACGCGCGGCCGGTTGGCCGCGCGAGAGTTCAGATGATGCGGGAGTACGTGGCGGTGGGAATGGCCGATCGCAGGTATTTGTCAAAGGCCATGGCCACGGCCCGCACGAAGTACCAGCCCAGGCCGGTGACCCGCAATTCGCCCAGGTGCAGATTCACCAGGCCCAGTTCGGCCAGGCTGGCCACCTGCGAGAGCTCGCGGCTGAAGTAGTCGCCGAATTGCAGGCCATGCTTGGCCTCGATGCGGGCGAAGTCCACGCGGCCCTGGCACATGATGTCCATGATGATTTCGCGGCGGACCAGATCGTCGGGGCTAAGGGCCAGGCCGCGTTCGACGGCGAACCTTCCGGATTCGATGGCCGCGTAGTATTCGTCGAGGATCTTCGCGTTCTGGCTGTAGGTGTCGCCGATGCGTCCGATGGCCGACACGCCCAGCGCGATGAGGTCGCGATCCGGCTGTGTGCTGTAACCCTGGAAATTGCGGTGAAGCTCGCCGCGTTGCTTGGCAATGGCCAGTGCGTCGGTGTTCAACGCGAAATGGTCCATGCCGATATACGTGTAGCCCTGCTTCAGAAAGCCCTGGATGGCGGAGCTGAGCAGGCCGACCCGCGTGGCGCGGTCCGGCAGGTCGGCTTCTTGAATGCGGCGCTGCGGCTTGAAACGTTCGGGCAGATGCGCGTAGGCATAGAGTGCGATGCGGTCGGGACGCAGCGAGATGACCTGCTCGATGGTGCGGGCGAAGGATTCGGTGGTTTGCAGCGGCAGCCCATAGATAAGGTCCACGTTGACCGACGCATAGCCCAAAGCCCGCGCGCTATGCATCAGCGCGGCGACGTCTTCGTACGATTGGACCCGGTGCACCGCGACCTGTACGCGTTCGTCGAAATCCTGGACGCCGAAGCTCAAGCGGTTGAAGCCCAGTTGCTGCAGGAAGGCCAGGCGCTCGGGGGTAGCGGTGCGAGGATCGACTTCGACGGAAATTTCGGCATCGGGCTCAAAGCGGAAGGCGCCGCGCAGATCGCCCATCAGCCGCGCCAGTTCCTCGTTGGACAGGAACGTGGGGGTGCCGCCCCCGAAATGCAGTTGCGATACCGGCACGCCCGGGCCCAGTTCCTGCACATGCAGCGCGATTTCGCTGGACAGCGCATCCAGATAGCGGGCGGCGCGGTCGTGGTGGCGGGTCACCACCTTGTTACAGGCGCAGTAATAACAGACCGATTCACAGAACGGAATGTGCACGTAGAGCGACAGTGGCTCGGCCGGGCTGGTTGCGCGCCGCTGCTGCAGGGCGAGGCGGTAGTCTTGCTCGCCGAAGCTTCCGTGATAACGGTCTGCCGTAGGATACGAGGTGTATCGCGGCCCGTTCTTGTCCAACCGGGCCAGCAGTTGGGGTGGAAAAAACGGCTCGGCGGTGGCGGGCGCCGGCGATTCCGAAGATTGAGGGCGTAGAGCGGCTTGCATAACCCGGATTATTCGCCTGCCCGCCCCCCGACACTTTGATCTTGCGCAAACGGCGAGCACCGCGTCTGCCGCGGGGCAAGCTTTGCCACGGCGAGCGAGCGCCATCCTGCTGCGCCGCCCTGCCCCGTAAAATGCCGCGACTCACCGGGCAAGACGTGCATGCCGAGAATCGCGCAGCCCGATTCCCGCCCCAGACTCCCGCCGCGAGATTCCCGCAGCAAACAAGGATCAATCAATGGAAACCGAACTGGAAGGCCGCCTGCTGGCCATGCGCCAAGCGCTGGCGATTGCGATCGCCCTGTCGACCCGCAGCAGTCCCCAGGCCACCGACATGGCGCTGGAACTCCTGGGCGACCTGAAGGCCAATCTGGACAACACGCCGGCCGACAGCCCGTTCGGCAAGCCGGAATGGGTGGTGGGCGCCCATGACGAACTCGACGGCATCGCCCGCCTGGTTCGGGCGTTTACGCAAACGCCTGAACCGGACGACGACGGGCAGTAGACATGCGTCGAACTCAGGCCAAATAACCTCCAACTGGCCTGACCACCAGACGAACAGCAGTGGATTCCCTCACATCGTTTTCCCTGAAAGCGGCGGTTTCCCCTTTTGTTTCAAGGGCGAGGTGCCTATATTGGTGGCCTGACCACCAGGCCAACCCTTTGCGCAGACCGCCCGATGAGCACCTTTCAAGCCGTCGCTGTCACTCGTCTGTATCGCATGATCGCCGACCAGATCGCGGGACGCATCCGGGCCGGCGACTTTCCGCGCGGCCGGCGGTTGCCGTCAGAGCGGGACCTGGCCGAACAATTGCAGGTCAGCCGCGCGTCAATCCGCGAAGCGCTGATCGCACTTGAAATCGAGGGCTACGTCGAGGTCCGCGTCGGCACCGGTGTTTTCGTGGCGGACAAGGAAGGCGGCGGCGCGGCGTGGGGCGCCGGGCCGAACGCCAGTGCGGCGCAGAGCACCGACGACATCGGCCCGTTCGACCTGCTTGAAGCACGCCTCCTGATCGAACCCGAATGCGCCGGCATGGCGGCCCAGCACGCCACGCCCACCCAGCTTGCGGCGATCCGCGAAGCCCATGAGGGCATGTCCCTGACGGATTCCCCCGGTCGGCACGACCGCGAATTCCACGGCGCGATCGCTGCCGCCTGCGGCAACGCCGCGCTGGCCGCCGCGGTGGGCCACCTGTGGAACCTGACCCAGTCCAGCTCGGTGTACCGCCGGATGCAGGACTACTTCGTCGACGCCAAGGTGTGGGCCGTCGCCCACGCCGAACACCAGCGCATCCTGACTGCGATCGTGGCGCGCGACCCCATGCGGGCGCGCCACGCCATGCACGCACACCTGCTTGGCATCCTGGCGCGATTGCGCGAGGACTTTGGCGACGTTTCCAACCCCCGAGGCGATCTATGACGACACCCACCCTGTCCATCAACGGCAACCGGCTGTGGCAATCCTTGATGGATCTTGCGCAGATCGGCGCGACGCCCAAGGGCGGCAACTGCCGCCTGGCGCTCACCGCGCTCGATGGCCAGGGGCGCGATCTGGTGACCGGCTGGATGCGCGATGCCGGCATGACGGTGCGCGTGGACCAGGTGGGCAACATCTTTGCCCGGCGCGCGGGCCGCGACGACAGCCTGCCGCCCGTCATGACGGGCAGTCACATCGACACGCAGCCCACCGGCGGCAAGTTCGACGGCTGTTATGGCGTGCTGGCCGGGCTTGAAGTCATCCGCACCCTGAACGACGCGGGCGTGCAGACCGACGCCCCGCTGGAAGTGGCCATCTGGACCAACGAGGAAGGCTCGCGCTTTGTGCCGGTCATGATGGGATCGGGCGTATTCGCCGGCAAATTCCCGCTGGAAACCGCGCTGTCGGCCCGCGACGCGCAGGGCATCAGCGTGCGCGACGAGCTTGCCGCCATCGGGTACGCGGGCGCCGATCCCGTGGGCGGCCGCCCCGTCGACGCCTATTTCGAGGCGCATATCGAGCAGGGCCCGATCCTTGAGCACGAGGAAAAGACCGTCGGCGTGGTGACGGGGTCGCTGGGGCTGCGCTGGTACGACGTCACGGTGACCGGCATGGAAATGCACGCCGGTCCGACACCGATGGCAATCCGCCGCGACGCGCTTTTTGCCACGAGCTTCCTGCTCCAGGCGGTCGTGAACATCGCCAACACCCATCAGCCGCATGGACGCGGCACGGTGGGCGAGATCCACGCCTTTCCGGGATCGCGCAACGTGATCCCGGGCCAGGTGCGTTTCACCACCGACCTGCGCCACGAAGACGAGGCGACGCTGGACCGCATGGACCAGGATTGGCGGCGCGTCTGCGACGACATCGCCGTCGCGCATGGCGTGCGTGTCGAGGTGAAGGATGTGCAGTACTTCCCGCCGACGCCGTTCGATCCGGATCTGGTCGACAAGGTGCGCAAGGGCGCCGCGAACCGTGGTCTGCCCGCGATGAACATCGTCACCGGCGCCGGACACGATGCCGTCTACATGGCCGCCGTCGCGCCCACCGCCATGATCTTCGTGCCGTGCAAGGACGGCATCAGCCACAACGAAATCGAAGACGCACGGCCCGAGCATCTGGAGGCCGGGTGCAACGTCTTGCTCGACGCCATGGTGGCGCGGGCCAATAGCGCCAGTCAGCGCCCTGAATGATTTGCCCAAGCCGTAGCCAGCACGCCTGATTCGTCCAACAAGAATGCAAAGGGGAAAAAACTTGCAGCCGGACACTCACCGCACCGCAGCCGACGACCGCGCCGCCCTCGCCGCCCTGGCGAAGCACCATTGAATTCTCCGCATTGGTGCGCGGCGCCTTAACCAGCACCTGAACGAAGCATTGTTGCAGCAGCTCCACCCGAAGTACCCGAGAAACGCAGGTGGCATGAGGTTTGCTTGATTCGGCACGGCTATCGCCGCGTCCAGGCGGCCGCCTGTCCGACCCTTTCCAGCCCGGAGGCTCGCAGTGAAATCGAAAAACTGGTTTTCCCTTAGCATCGGCGCATTGGTCCTTGCGGCCGCGCTGCCCGCCACGCAGGCGTTCGCCCAGACCAAAGGCGGCACGCTGAACATGATCGTGCAGCCCGAACCGCCGGTCATCGTGACGGCCATCAATCAGCAGGGGCCAACGCAATTCGTTGCAGGCAAGATCTACGAAAGCCTGCTGACCTACTCCACCGACTTGAAGCCGCAACCTGGCCTGGCGAAGTCCTGGGAAGCCGCCGCTGACGGGCTGACCTACACCTTCCATCTGCAGGACAACGTGAAGTGGCATGACGGCAAACCGTTCACGTCCGAAGACGTGGTGTTCTCGCTGGCGGAGATGCTGCCCAAGACCCATGCGCGTGCCCGCGTCATCCTGAACAAGTTCGTCGATTCCGTGACGGCGCCGGATGCCAAGACCGTGGTCATCAAGCTGAAGACGCCGTTCCCGGCCTTCATGCTGATGTTCGAACCCGGCTTTGCGCCGATGATGCCCAAGCATCTGTACGCCGGCACGGACTACATGACCAACCCCGCCAACCAGAAGCCCGTGGGCACCGGCCCGTTCGTCTTCAAGGAATGGAAGCGCGGCGAATACATCAAGCTGGCGCGCAATCCCGACTACTGGAAGCCGGGCAAGCCCTATCTGGATGAGCTGGTGTTCAACGTGATTCCGGATGCGGCCTCGCGCGCCGTGGCCTTTGAGCGCGGCAGCGTGGACGTGCTGCGCGGCGGCGACGTGGACAACGTCGACATCAAGCGCCTGCGCGGCCTGCCCAACGTGGAATACACCACCGCGGGCTGGGAGATGTTCTCGCCGCAGGCCTACCTGATCTTCAACATGCGCAAGCCGCCCTTCGACAACCTGAAGGTGCGCCAGGCGGTGATGGCGGCCATGAACCGCAACATGGTGGTCAACAACATCTTCTTCGGCCTGGGCAAGGTGTCGACCAGCCCGTTCGTGACGACCGAGATGTTCTACGACAAGAACATGCCGCCGATGCCGTTCGACATGAAGAAGGCGCGCGCGCTGATCAAGGAATCAGGCATCAAGCCGGGCGACTACACGATCCGCCAGTTGAGCTTTCCGTATGGCTCGACCTGGGACCGCCTGGGTGAATACACCAAGCAGGCGCTGGAACAGCTTGGCTTCAAGGTGAATGTGGAATCGACCGACGCGGGCGGCTGGGCCAGCCGCACCGGCAACTGGGACTTCGACCTGACCACCACCTTCACCTACCAGTACGGCGACCCCGCGCTGGGCGTGCAGCGGCTGTACATCTCGTCGAACATCGTCAAGGGATCGCCCTTTGCCAACGTGCAGGGATACAGCAATCCCGAGACCGACAAGCTGTGGGAGGCCGCCGCCTCCGAGGTCGATCCGGCCAAGCGCCAGGAGCTCTACACCAAGATCCAGACGACCCTCGTCAACGAGGTGGCCAACGGATTCCTGGTCGACATGGAGTTCCCCACCCTGTCTCGCGCCAACGTCAAGAACCTGGTCAAGACCGCCATCGGTCTGAACGAGTCGTTCGACGACGTCTACATCGAGAAGAAGTAAGCGCTGCCGATGCGCCGCCGTGGGTTTGACCCGCGGCGGCGCCCCGCTGCGCGATGGGCCCGCTTGCCGCCGGCAAAGCCCGTCCTGAAAGGACCCGAGCATGAGATTCCTGTCTTTCCTGCTTTCCCGCATCGGCAAGGCCCTGGTGGTGGTGCTGGGCGTGGTGATCATCAATTTCTTCCTGATACGGCTGGCGCCCGGCGACCCCGCCGCCGTGCTCGCCGGCCAGGCCGGCGCGGGCGATGCCGCCTACGTGGACCAGCTGCGTGTCGCTTTCGGGCTGGACAAGCCGATCCTGACGCAGCTCCTGCTTTATCTGAAGGGCGTGGTGCAGCTGGACCTGGGTTTTTCGTACCGAAACCACGTGCCGGTGCTGGACCTGATCGTCGAGCGCCTGCCCGCCACGTTCCTCTTGATGTCGTGCGCGTTCGTGTTTTCCATCGTGCTGGGCGTGCTGCTGGGCGTGGAGGCGGCCAAGGCGCGCTACCGCAACAAGCGCCGCTGGATCGATAGCTCGGTGATGACCGGGGCCCTGCTCCTGTACGCCACGCCGCTCTTCTGGCTGTCGCTGATGGGCATTCTGCTGTTTTCGGTGGTGCTGGGCTGGCTGCCGGCGTTCGGCATGGAAACCGTGGGCGCCAACCTGACCGGCTGGGCGCGCGCGGGCGACATCGCCCTGCACCTCATCCTGCCGACCGTGACGCTGGGCTGCTTCTTCATGGCCGTCTATGTGCGCCTGACCCGCGCGTCGATGCTGGAAGTGATCGGCATGGACTTTGTGAAAACGGCCCGCGCCAAGGGCGTGAGCCCCAGCCGTGTGATCCGCGCGCACGTGCTGCGCAACGCGCTGCTGCCGGTCATCACGTTTGCCGGCATCCAACTTGGGCAGATGGCGGGCGGCGCGGTGCTGACCGAAACCGTCTTCGCGTGGCCCGGCATCGGACGCCTGATGTTTGACGCCCTGCTGCAACGCGACTACCAGCTTCTGCTGGGCATCTTCCTGGTCACGTCCATCATGGTCGTCGTCTTCAACCTGTTGACCGACGTGCTGTACCGCCTGATCGATCCGCGCATCGGCGCGGGTGCGCAGCAAGGAGCCTCCGCATGAAGTCATTCGCCCAACGTTACATGCGCAATTACGGGGCGGTGGCCGGCCTGGTCATCATGCTGATCGTGGTGGCCGTGGCTCTGGCGGCGCCGCTGCTGTACGAGGAATCGCCATGGATGATGGTGGCCGATCCGCTGATCCCGCCGTTCACCAATGCGGACTATCCGTTCGGCACGGACATGCTGGGCCGCGACATCACGGCCGGCCTGGTGTGGGGCGCGCGCGTGTCGCTGATGGTCGGTTTGCTGTCGACCGCCGTGGCGCTCCTGTTCGGCATCCTGGTGGGGTCGGTGGCCGGCTATTGCGGGGGCCGCGTAGACGACGCGCTGATGCGTTTCACCGAATTCTTCCAGACCATTCCGCAACTGGCGATGGCCGTGGTGCTGGTCGCCATTTTGAGTCCGTCGGTGTATTCGATCATGGGCGCGATCGCCGTGGTGTCCTGGCCGCCGGCCGCGCGGCTGGTGCGGTCGGAGTTCATGACGCTCAAGCAGCGCGAATTCGTGCAGGCGGCCATCGTGATTGGCCAGACGCCGGCGCGCATCGTGGGCACGCAGATCCTGCCCAATGCCATGTCGCCCATCATCGTGTCGGCCTCGTTCATGGTGGCGACCGCCATCCTGACGGAATCGTCGCTGTCTTTCCTGGGCCTGGGCGACCGCAACCTGATGAGCTGGGGCTTCATGATCGGCGCGGCGCGCACGATGATCCGCGAAGCCTGGTGGATGAGCGTGTGGCCGGGCGTCGCCATTTTGCTGACCGTGCTGGCCATCAACCTGATCGGCGAAGGCCTGAACGACGCCCTCAACCCGCAATTGCGCAAGCGCGGCGAATAGGAGGCCGGCATGAATCCAACCCCAGAATCGACGCCGCTGCTATCCATCCAGAACCTGACCATCGCGCTGCCCAAGGGCGGCGACCGCCCCTATGCCGTACAGGACATCTCGTACGACATCCGCGCCGGGGAAATCCTGTGCATCGTCGGCGAATCCGGATCGGGCAAGTCCATGAGCGCCAACGCCATCATGGGACTGCTGCCCGACTACCTGACGCCGCAGCAGGGCCGCATCCTGTTCCGCGGCCAGGACCTGCTGCAGCTGGACGAGCCGGCGCTTCAGGCAATGCGCGGCAAGGACATGGCGATGATCTTCCAGGAGCCGCTGTCGGCCCTGAACCCGCTGATGACGGTGGGCGAGCAGATCAGCGAGGTGATGCGCGTGCATGACGCCTACCCAGGCGCCGAGCGCCTGAAGCGCACGCTGGAACTGCTGGAATTCGTGGGCCTGCCGGACCCGGCGACGCTCTATCACGTCTACCCATTCCGGCTGTCAGGCGGACAGCGCCAGCGCGTCATGATCGCGATGGCGCTGGCGCTGGAACCCGCGCTGCTGATCGCGGACGAGCCCACGACCGCGCTGGACGTGACGACGCAGGCGCAGATCCTGGCGCTGATCGCGCGGATCCAGAAAGAGAAAGGCATGGGCGTGATGTTCGTCACGCACGACTTCGGCGTGGTGGCCGAGATCGCCCATCGCGTGGCCGTCATGGAGAAAGGCATTCTGGTGGAACAAGGCCCTGCCGACGAAGTGCTCAACCGTCCGCGCCATCCGTATACCCAGCGCCTGATCGCGGCGGTGCCTCACCGGCGCGGCGAGGAGCGCGCCGGGATCGCGGACGACAGACCGGTGCTGGAAGTGAAGGACCTGAAGAAGACCTACGTGATCGGCCACGGCTGGCTGGGCAACAAGCGCGAGGTGCGCGCGGTGGACGGCGTGAGCTTTGCCGTGCGGCGCGGCGAGACGCTGGGCATCGTGGGCGAATCGGGGTCCGGCAAGTCCACGATCGGCAAATGCCTGCTCAAGCTTGTCGGCATCAATGGCGGCCAGTTGCTGTTCAACGGGCAGGACATCGCCACGCTGCCCGAGTCCCGCTTTCGGCCGATGCGGCACGAAATCCAGATGATCTTCCAGGACCCGTTTGCCTCGCTCAACCCCCGGCACACCGTGGGCCGCATCATCAGCGACGGCCCGGTCGCCAACGGCGTGACGCGCGCGCAGGCCGAAGCCCGGGCGCGCGAACTGCTGTCGCTGGTGGGCATGGATCCGTCTGCCTTCGATCGCTATCCCAACCAGTTTTCGGGCGGACAGCGCCAACGCATCGGCATCGCGCGCGCCCTGGCGCTGGAACCCAAGGTGCTGGTGGCCGACGAATCGGTGTCCGCGCTGGACGTGTCGGTCCAGGCGCAGGTGCTGCAACTGCTGCACGACCTGCAGCAGCGGCTGAAGATTGCGCTGGTGTTCATCACCCACGACCTGCGCGTAGCGGCGCAGATCTGCAATTCGGTGCTGGTCATGCATCGCGGCAAGGTGGTCGAGTACGGGTCGCCCGCCCAGATCTTCGACAACCCGCAGCATGCGTACACGCGCCAGCTGATCGCCGCGGTGCCGGGCCAGCATTGGGACCCGACCAAGGCGCAGGCCGCCTGACCGCCATTCCGTCATCGCCATTCAGGAGAACCGCTTATGCAACGCCCCGCCGCAATCCCCACCTTGCAGATCGACAACGAGCAGGTCACCGTCACCGAGTGGCGCTTCCCGCCGGGTGGCGAGACGGGCTGGCACCGCCATGGCATGAACTACGTGGTGGTGCCGCAGACCACCGGCCCGCTGCTGCTGGACACCCCCACCGGCCAGGTCACCAGCCAGCTCACCACCGGCGTGGCGTACTACCGGCCGGTCGGCGTGGAGCACAACGTCATCAATCCCAGCGACACGGAATTCGTGTTCGTCGAGATCGAACTGAAGCGGGCATGAGCCCCGCGCATCTGGCATTGACCCGGACGGTCTGAGCGAGGATATCCATGAAGGCCTTTTTTTCCGAAGAACAGTTGCTGCATTCGCCCCGCCAATTCATGCGGCTGGGCCGCATCAGCGCCCCGACCGACCTGCCGTCGCGCGCCGAGAACCTGCAGCAGGCGCTGGCCGCCCGCGGCATCAAGGTCGAAGCGCCGGCCGACTATGGACGCAAGCCGCTCGAACACGTCCACAGCGCGGATTACCTGGATTATCTGGAAACGGCCTTTGCGCGCTGGCAGGCGTTGAAGGCGCCGGGGGTCGATCCCGGGCCGGAGGTTCTGCCGAATCTCTCGCCGTACTACAACGGCCGCATCGATACCGCCGGGCGCGGCCCCTGCCCCTCGCCGTCCATCGTGGCGCAGACCGGGTACTACCTGAGCGACCTGTCCTGCCCCATCGGGCCGCAGACGTGGCGTTCGGCGCTGCGGTCCACCCATAGCGCGCTGGCGGCAGCGGATCATGTGGCGGGCGGTGGCGGGGTAGCGTACGCGCTGTGCCGGCCGTCCGGCCACCACGCCCATCGCGATCGCGCGGGCGGCTTCTGTTACCTGAACAGCAGCGCCGCCGCGGCCAGCCGGCTCCTGCAGACGTGGTCCAAGGTGGCGGTGCTGGACGTGGACGCGCACCACGGCGACGGCACGCAGAACATCTTCTACCAGCGGCCGGATGTGATGACGGTGTCGCTTCATGCCGACCCGGCGGGCTATTACCCCTTCTACACCGGCTACGCGCACGAACGCGGCCACGGCGCGGGCGAAGGCTACAACCTGAACCTGCCGCTGGCGCACGGCTGCGGCAACACGGAATTCCTGCAGGCGCTGGACACGGCGCTGGACGCCTTGGCGGGCTATGCGCCCGAGGCGCTGGTTCTGCCGCTGGGGTTCGACACGTACAAGGACGATCCCATCAGCGTGCTCCGGTTGGACATCGACGCCTACCGCGACATCGGCGCGCGCGTCGCCGGCCTGGGCGTGCCGACCGTGGTGGTGCAGGAAGGCGGCTACATGGTCGAGGCGATCGGACCGGCGCTGGACGCGTTTCTTGAAGGATTCGACCGTGGCGGCAAGTGACCATGCGCGGGGGTGCGCAAAGGCGTGCATGAGCACGTGCGCCGGATGAGCGCCCTGACCGGATCAACGCCCGCGCGCCAGACCGGCATCCTGCTGTTCTTTGCGGCGCTGGTGGCCTTCGCCACCTTCGACGCGGGCGCCAAGCAGTTGCTGGAACGCTACCCCGCGCCCTTCCTGAACGTGATGCGCTACCTGGCGGTGGTGACGCTGGCGATGGGCATGCTGTGGCGCCATGGGCGCGGCCTGCGCCTGCGCGACGCGCCGGAAAAGCCGCTGCTGGTCCTGCGCGGCGTCATGCTGGCCACGGTGGCCACTTGCTTCATGACCGCGCTGATCTGGATGCCGCTGTCCGAAGCCACCGCCATCTACTTCACGGCCCCGCTCATCATGGTGGCGCTGTCGCCCTGGATGCTGGGCGAACGCGTCCGCGCGGCGCAATGGGGCGCCGTGGCTGCGGGGTTTGGCGGCATGCTGCTGATCGTGCGGCCCGGCGGCGACCTGCCTCTGCTGGGCACGTTGCTGATGGCGGTGTCCGCCGTCAGTTACGCGATCTTCCAGGTGCTGACGCGCAAGCTGTCGAACAAGGTGCCGGGGCCGGTGCAGTATGCGTACACCGCGTTCATCTGCCTCATCGTGACGGCGCTGCCGGCGCCCTTCTTCCTGCCCGATCCCTGGCCGGGACCGGCGGACACCGCCATCATTCTTGCGTTGGGCGCATGCAGCGGACTGGCGCAGATCCTGCTGATCGCCGCCTTCCAGCGCGTCCCGGCCGCGACGCTCGCGCCGCTGAACTACTTCCAGTTGCTGCTGGCGCTGGGCTTCAGCACGTTCTGGTTCCAGCGCCCGCCAGACGCGCTGGCGCTGGCGGGCATGGGGCTCATCATGGCGGCCGGGGTGTTTCTGGCGCTGCGCCCCCTTAGAAGTCCATCGACGCCGACAGCATGAACGTGCGCGGCGCGCCCAGCGCCAGGCTGGAGAGCTGCGGCATGCCCCAATAGGCCTTGTTCGTCAGATTGTTGATGGCGGCGCGCAGCACCACCCGGCGGTCCGCCACCTTCGTGGCGTAGCGCGCGCCGATGTCGTACGTGGTGCGCCCGCCCACCGACAGCGAGTTGTCCGCGCTGATGTACTGCTTGGACACCGAGGTTGCGTTGGCCGTCAACGTCAGCCCCTGCACCGCCGGCACGTCCCATTCCACGCCAAGTTTGCCCTGTAACCTCGGGATGCCGGTGGCCTGCTTGCCCTCATTGGCCGCGACGGCCGCTTTCGTCACCTTGGGATCGATATAGGCGACGCCGCCGATCAGGCGCACGCCACGCAGCGGTTCGCCGAAGAAGCCCCATTCCACGCCCTGGTTGCGCTGCTCGCCGCCGAACGAGAACACGTTTGTGACCGGATCGGTGTAGCTGCTGGGGCGCTCGATTTCAAACAGCGCCAGCGTATGGGTGAAGTCGCCCAGGTCGACCTTCAGGCCGATCTCCTTCTGCTTGGTCTTGAAGGGCGCAAACAGCTCGCCTGCGTTGGCCGCGGTGGCGGGCGCGGACTGACCCTTGGAGAGGCCCTCGATGTAGTTCGCGTACACGGAAATGTTGTCCGTCGCCTTGACGAGCAGCGCGGCGGCGGGCGTCGTGGCGTGGGCGTCATAGCGGCTGGTGCGCGCGCCGGTGGCGACGCTGAAGCTGTCGGTGCGGACCTCCTGGCGGCGCGCGCCCAGCGTCAGCTGCACGCGGTCCTCCGCAAAGGACAAGGTGTCGGCCAGGCCATAGCTGATCATGCGCGTCTTGCTGTGCATGATGGGGGGAAAAACGCCGGCGGGCGCCGGACCCCAGACGGGATTGTAGATGTTGGTGACCCAGTCCGCGCCGGGCACCGAGCGGCGGCCGTAATCGTGTTGATCATCGGAGTAGTACGTGGCGTTCAGCACCCACTGATGCTTGATCGCGCCGGTCTGCAGTTTGCCGCGCAGGCCCGCGTCGCCGGAGGTCTTGTCCACCTCCATGTTCAACTGCCCCATCGACGTGCGAAAGTCGCCGGCATCGTTGAACACCTGCGCCGACATGGCGCCGCTGTAGGTGTATTCGGAACGGCTGGTGCCGATGGCCGCGTACGCCATCAGCTTGTCGGTGACGTCGAATTCGCCGCGGATCATGGCGCCGCGATCCTGGTTCTTCACATAGGCCCAATCCGGGTTCAACAGGGTTTCGGGTTTGGGCGGCTTGGGCACGCCGATGCCGGGCGCCAGGTTGATGCCGCGCGTCACGCCATCGATGCGCTCATCGGTGTCGTACAGATCGGCGGAGATGCGGACCCGCTCGCCGCGCCAGTCCAGGCCCAGCGACGCCAGTTGCGCGCGCTTTTTCTGATCGTCGACGGGACCGTCGCCGTTGCGGTACATGCCGTTGAACCGGATGCCGAACTGCTGGTTCTCGCCGAAGCGCCGCCCCATGTCCAGGTGCCCGCCGAACTGCGCGTCCGACATGTAGGTGGCGGTCAGGCGCGTCAGCGGCTCGGCGCCGGCGCGCTTGGACACCAGGTTGACCGTGCCGCCGACCGAACCGCCGGGAGGCATGCCGTTCAGCAAGGCGGACGGGCCCTTCAAGACCTCGATCCGCTCGAACATCTCGGGAGACGTCCGGTAGTAAGGCGCCATGCCGGCCAGCCCGTTGAACGTCATGTCGGTGGTGGCGGACGAGAAGCCGCGGATCGAGTAGTTTTCGCTCCACGCGCCCGACACGCCGTTGCTGAACACCGACGGGTCCGTGCGGGCGATGACATCGGTGATGTCCTTGGCCTGCAGGTCCTCGATGTACTTTTCCGTGTAGTTGATGACGGAGAACGGCGTGTCCATGAAGTCCTTGTCGCCCAGAAAGCCCACACGGCCGCCGTACGTGACCTGGCCACCGGCGTAGGGCGTTGACGGCGCTTCCTGCGCATCGGCCTGGCCCGTGACGGTCACCGTGGGCAGGGTCTTCACACCCGCCTCCTGCTGCGCCCACGCCGGCGTCGCAACCGCGGCGCCCAGCGTAAGGCCGAACACGGCGGCGACGAGAGGGTTCAAGGAAAAGGCGGGCTTTGCCTGCCCGGCTAGCGGCGAAGGACGTGCGACGCGGCCGCTATGGCGACGTTTGCTCATGGAATGCTCCGTTCAGTTGAGCTGGGATCGCCCGGCAATCCGGGCGACTGGGAATCATTTACGTTTGGATCGGCAATGACGCGCGGGGCGCCTTGAGAAATCAGTTCCGGTAAGGCCTCATGACTTCGTCGATCATGAGATGCAGCGACTTCACGCTGGCGGCAGTGACATACCAGGCTTCGGCGTCGGCAAAGACCACGCGGCCGTCTTGCCACGCGGCCGTCTGACGCAGCAGCGGGTTGCCCAGCGTCTCGGCGTTCAGGGCCGGCCGGCGTTCCATCACGGCCGTGCGGTCGACCACGTAGACGATGCCCGGGTTCGCCTGCTGGATGAATTCGCTGGAGATCGGCTGGCCATGCAGGCCGCCATCGGCCAAGGGACTGGCCGGTTTCACGCCCAGCGCCTTGAAGATGAAGCCGTAACGGGAATGCACGCCGAACGAACTGAAGGCGCCGTTGTTGTGCAGCACGACGAGCGCCGTTTCCGGGCGGTCGCGGATGAGCGCGCGGGCCGCTTCAACCTTGGCGTCCAGATCGGCCGCCGTCCTGCGGGCAAGGTCCTCCTTGCCGAAAATTCGTCCCAGCGTCAGCAGATGGTCCTTCACGATCTCGATGTGGTCGGCCTGACTGTCGCGGTAGTCCACGTCGAAGTGGATGGTGGGCGCGATCTGGCTCAGCTCCTTGTAGTGGTTCGCCTGCAGCGAGGTGATCAGGATGAGATCCGGCTTTGCCGCGTGCACGCGCTCCAGATTCGGCTGGACGATGGCGCCCATGTCCTGCACGTCGGGCGCGTCGCGGTAGCGGGCCAGGAAGTGCGGCACGAAGTCCTTGGGCATGCCCACGACGGGGACGCCCAGCTCGTCCAGAAAATCGACTTCGTTCATGTCCAGGGCCACCACGCGCTGCGGCAGCCGGTCGATCACGGTCTCGCCCAGCTTGTGTTTGACGGTGATCGGGACATAAGCATTCTGCGACGGCGCATCCGCGGGTGCCGCGGCGGCCGTTGCTGCCGCGGCCTTGGGAGTGTCCATGGCTTGCCCGCAGCCGTGCATCGCCGCTGTTGCGGCCAATGCCGCGGCTAGCAGCAGCGCCCTCGGCCAGTGCGACAGGATCATTTCAGTTCTCCAGGGGGATTGAAGTAGTTGCACAGGCGACCGCGATCGCCCTGCGTGATCTCGAAATCCAGTCCATACAGTTCGCGCAGCCGGTCTTCGGTCATGACCTCATGCACCGCGCCCGCGCAATGCACCACCCCGCCCTTCAGCGCGACGACATGGTCCGAATAGCTGGCCGCGAAGTTGATGTCGTGCACGACCAGGATCACGGTGCGGCCGTGGTCGTCGCACAGGCGGCGCAGCGCACGCATGATCTGGACTGCGTGCCGGATGTCCAGGTTGTTTAGCGGCTCGTCCAGCAGCAGGCAATCGGTCTGCTGCGCGATGGTCATGGCCATGAATGCCATCTGCCGCTGGCCGCCGCTCAGCTCGTCCAGGTAGGCGCGGCGCAGCGGCTCCAGCGATAGAAACGTGATGGCCTCGTCGATCGCCTGCATGTCCTGCGGCGTCAAGGCGCCGCGGCTGTAGGGAAAGCGCCCGAATGCCACCAGGTCTTCCACCGTGAGCCGCAGGTTGAAGTCGGGAGACTGGCGCAAAGTGGCGACGCGCCGCGCGTAATCGGCGCGGCGCATGTCCGCCACGTTGCGGTCGCCGATGAAGACGTCGCCCTGCGTCGGTTCCATCAACCGCGCCATCATCATCAGGAGCGTGGTCTTGCCCGCGCCGTTCGGGCCGACGAGCGATGTCAGCTTGCCTTCGGGGAACTGCAGGCTCACGTCGCGCAGGACGGCTTTCGCGCCATGGATTTTGCAAAGATTTCTGGTCGTGATCATGCGGTGCCCCGCGTGCGCGCCATCAGCGCGAGAAACCAGCCGCCGCAGACCAGGTTGACCAGGATGCCGACGGTGGTCTTGTAGTTGAAGATGTGCTCGACCGCGAGCTGGGCCAGGATGAACATGCCGACGGCGATGGCGCAGCCGGTGGGCAATGTGACGCGGTGCCGGCGTGTGCGCGCCAGCGCATACGCGGTGTTGGCCACGAAGATGCCCATGAACGCCGTGGGTCCCAACAGGCTGGTGGAAACGGCAACCAGCACCGCGATCAAGGCCAGATGCAGTTGCACGGCGCGCGGATGGTCAACACCCAGCGACATGGCCTGGTCACGCCCCAGCGACAGGACGTCCAGCGTCGGCAATTGCCTGCGTCCGGCCAGGCATACCGCGGCAACAACGGCGGCGGATGCCAGCAACTGCGCCGGCTCGGCCTTGCCGAACGAGGCTTGGGTAAATCCCAGCAGGATTGAGAACTCGCCCGGACTGGTCTTCAGTTGCACGAACTGCGTGAAGGTGCCGATCACCATGGTCAGCACCAGCCCCACCAGCAGCAGGAAATACACGTTCTGCCTGCCGCGGCGGAACAGCCAGCGATGCAGAATCCACGAATACGCCAGCATCACCAGGACCGAGAACAGGAAGTTGCCGTTCGGCCCCAGCAGCACCAGGCTTTGCGTGCCCAGCGCCAGGATCAACACGGACTGCAGCAGCAGGTACACCGCCTCGTAGCCCATGATGGCGGGCGTGAGGATCCGGTTGCCGGTCAGGGTCTGGAACACGATCGACGACCACGCGATGCAGACGCCGCCGATCACCATGGCCGCCAGCCGCGCGAGGCGTTTGGGGATGACGTAGTCGAAGTCCAGGCCCGACCGGAAAAACAGGAACACCACGGCCAACGCGATGACCGCCATCCAGACCGCGTTCCGGGAAGCTGCGCGCATCATCGGTGCTTCCAGAGAATCAGCGCCAGGAACAGGACGCCGCCCACGCCCCCCGCCGTCAGGCCAATGGGCACTTCGAACGGATAGATCAGCACACGCCCCAGGATGTCGCAGACCAGCAGCAGCGACGCGCCGCCCAAGGCGACGACGGGCAGCGTGCGGCCCAGGTTGTCGCCATAGTGGAGCGCGACCAGATTGGGCACCACCAAACCCACGAACGGAATCGCGCCCACCGTGATGACCGTGGCCGACACCGTGACCGCCACCAGCATCAGGCCCAGCGCGACGGTGGCCGGATAATTCAGCCCCAGGCTTGCGGCCATGTCCTCGCCCATGCCGGCCACCGTGAAGCGGTGCGCATACAGGTACGTCAGCACGACAATCGGCAGGATGAGATAGATGATCTCGTAATTGCCCTGCACGATCTTGGAGAAGTCGCCCAGCAGCCAGCCCTGCATGCTTTGCAGGATGTTGTTGCGATAGGCATGGAATTCGGCCAGCGCGCTCAGCACACCGCCGAACATCAGCCCCATCACGGGCACCAGCACCGTGTTCTTGAACCGGATGCGGCGCACGATCATGACGAAGGCCAGGCTGGCTGCAAAGCAGAATGCCAGCGCAAACGCCATCCGCCCGCCCGGCCCCATCGACGGCGCCACCGTCAGCGCAACCAGGATGCCCAGCTTGGCGGCGTCCAGCCCGCCGCAGGTGGCGGGTTCGACGAACTTGTTGCGCACGATGTGCTGCAGGATCACGCCGCACACCGACAGGCCGACGCCCGTCAGCACCAGAGCGGCCAGCCGCGGCAGGCGGCTGGCGGTCAGCGTCAGCCACGCGTCGCCGGATAACGTAAACAGCTGCGTCCAGGCCAACTGCCGCGCCCCGACCAGGAGGGACGCGCCGCACAGCACGACGAACAGCACCAACAGCCCGGCACGCATCAGACGCGGTCTCCGGCGATGCGCCAACCCTTGGCGGCCTCGCGCTGCGTCAGGAATTGCGCGTACCGTCCGCCGCTCGCGCGCAGCGCCGCCGGCGCGCCCGCTTCGACGATCCGGCCGTCCTCCACCACCGCGATCTCATCAGCCATCGCCACCGTCGACAACTGATGCGCAATGACCACCAGCGTCCGCTTGCCGCGCAGGCGCGCCAGCGTGCCGGCGATGACGGCCTGATTGCCCGCGTCCAGCGCCGCGGTGGCCTCGTCCACCAGCAGGATGGGCGCGTTGCTGATCAGCGCGCGGGCGATGGCGATGCGCTGGCGCTCGCCGCCCGACAGCCGCGCGCCGCCCTCGCCCACCGGTGTGTCCATGCCTTGCGGCAGGCGGGCGGCAATCTCGTCCACGCCCGCTTCCCGCGCGGCTTGCAGGACATCGGCATCATCGCTGCCCGGCCGGCCGGCACGGATGTTGTCGGCAATGGTGCCGGTAAAGAGATAGGTGTCCTGGAATATCTGGCTGATGTGGCCGGCCAGTTGCGTGCTGGCGATCTGCCGCACGTCGACGCCGCCGATGTGCACGCTGCCTTGCGTCACGTCGAAGAATCGCGCGATCAGCCGCACCAGCGTGGTCTTGCCGGACCCCGAAGCGCCGATCAGGGCGACCATGCTGCCGGGCGCGATGCGCAGGTTCAGGCCGTGCAGCACGTCGGGCGTGTCCTGCGCGTAGCGAAAGCGCACGTCGCGCAATTCGATGGACGCGTCGCGCGGCGTCTGCGGTGCGGCGGGCTCCGGCAAGGGCGCCGCCGCAAAAAGCGCGTCGATCTCATCAAGCTGGGCGCGCGCGCCGCGCAGCACCTCGCCATAGCCGGCAACCTCGAGCAAGCCGTCGATGTAGCGCACCGCCAGCAGCATCGCGACAACGGCGGCCACCAATTGCCCGGTAGCGACGCCGGCGGCGAGCAGTCCGTTGAGCCACAGGGCCGCCGCGATCAGCAGGGCGGCAAAGACGGCCTGGACCGCCCAGACATTGAGGACGGCCGCGGCCGCCGACCGCCAGATCAGGCGCGTGCCCGATCGGCGCTGCGCGTCGAGGGATTGCTCGATGTGCCGCATGCCGCCGCCTTCCGCGCTGAAGGCGCGCAGCACCGACTGCGCCTGCGCAAACTCCACCACGCGCTGGCTGGTTTCGGCAAAGCGCCGATGAAACGCGGCGTCGGCGCGCCCCGCCAGCCGCGCGGTCAGCGCCAGCACGCCCGCCAGCAGCGGCAGCGCCGTCAGTGCGATCAGTCCCAGCAGCCAATGCTGCGCGAACAGCGCCGCCACCAGCACGAGGGGCGCGGCCACGCCCGCGATGAGCGGCGTGAAGACGTGCGCGGGCAATTGGGCCACCGTCATCATGCCCTGCGTGACGACATGGCTGAGACGCGCGGTGTTCTGCGGCGTGAACCAGCCGACAGGCAGGCGCGCCACGTGGTCGCCCAACCGATGCCGGCCGGCCTGCAGGATGGCGACGCCCACACGCACGCCGGCCCGTTCGACCGGCAGGCGTAGCGCCGCGCAGCACACCACCCCGGCGAGCAGCGCAGCCAGCCACGCAGCGGCCTGCCGCGTGTCGCTGGCCAGCAGATGCGTAAGCAGCGGCGCCGTGGCCGCCATGGTCAGCCCGCAGGCCAGCCCGTAGGCGGCAGCCAGCCACCCGTAGCGGCGCAGGAAAGCAACGTCGTTGCCAAGCAGGCGCACAAGGGTCGTCAGCATGCCGGCTCCTCTTGCGCCGTCGCCATCGCATGACCGTCCTGCGCCCACAGCCGCGCATAGCAGCCGCCTTGCGCCAGCAGCGCGTCGTGCCGTCCATGTTCAGTGATACGCCCGTCTTCCAGCACCAGGATGTGATCGGCATGAACCACCGTGTCCAGCCGGTGCGCGATCACCAGCAGCGTGCGACCCCGCGCAAAGCGCGACAGCGCCTCCTGGACGGCCGCTTCGTTGCCGGCATCGGCTGCGGCCGTGGCCTCGTCCAACACCAGCACGGGCGGATCCAGCAGGACGGCGCGCGCGATGCTCACGCGCTGGCGTTCGCCGCCCGAGAGCTGCGCGTCTTCGCCGATCACGGCGTCGTAGCCGCGCGGCAGGGCCAGGATGCGTTCGTGGATGTTGGCGGCCCGCGCGGCAGCTTCGATCTCTTGCTGGGTGGCGCCCGGCCGGCCCAGCGCAATGTTGTCGCGCACGCTGGCGTGGATCAGCCGCACCTCCTGCAGCACGAAGCCGATGCGCCGGTAGAGCTGCGCGCTCTCGATCTGGCGCAGGTCTGCGCCGCCGAGTGTGATGCGCCCTTGCGCCGGGTCGAAGAAGCGCACCAGCAGGCGGGCGAGCGTGGATTTGCCGGCGCCGGACGGGCCGACAATGGCGGTCACGGTGCCGGGCGCCAGCGTGAACGTGATGCCGGACACGGCCTCATGACCATCGCCGTAGCGGTAGCCCACGTCTTCAAACCGGACTTCGTGGCCTTCGGGCAGTTGTCCGCACCCCGCCGGCGGCATTTCGAGGACGGGGGTATTCATCAGCGCCAGCACCCGTTGCGCCGCGCCCGTGGCGCTGCCCAGATCGTGCAACAGCGTGTGCAGCAACAGCATCGGCGCGCAGATGCCCGGCGCCACCAATGCGAAAGGCAGCACGTCCACCGGCGCCATCCAGTCCAGCGCCACGAACAGCGCGCCCGCGCCCAGCACCACGCCCAGGGCCGTGACCGGCGCGATCAGCGCGTGGGCCCGCGCCATCGCGGCGACCAATGGCCGGGTGAAGTCGGCAAAAGCCGCGGCAAAGCCGTCCACCGCGTCCCGGTAGCCGCGATGCGCCTTGCCGGCATCGCCAAACGCCTTGACCACGGGTATGCCATTGACGAATTCGACGGTCGCGCCGTTGAGGCGGCCAAGGCGTTCCATGAACACCGGCATGTTCGCGCTGCCGGCCTTCATGGCCCGGCGCAGAAAGAGGAAGAAGCCCGGGAACGGCAGCAGCGCCGCGATGGCAAGGCGCCAGTCCTGCGCAAACAGGTAGACCGCCGACGCCGCGATGGCGCCGCCGGCGCGTCCCACCGCCGTGAAGAAATGCGCGGTGAGGCTGTGCAGCGTCGCCATGTCGTCCTGCAATGCCTGTTTGACCTCGCCGGAGGCCCGCTCCGTGAACCAGCCCAGCGGCACTTGCGCCAACCGCCTCGCGCCGGCCAGGCGCAGATGATGCGTGATCCGGTTGTCGGCCAGGTGGGCGGTCAGTTCGGCAGCCGACACCAGCGCCATGCCCGTGAACAGGCTCGCAACGGCAGCGGCGACAGTCCACCAAAGCTCGGGAGCCGTTGGTTCGGGACCTTCCAGGATGAGGCGAGCAATGTGTGCGATGGCGGCGAGCGGCGTCAGCGTGAGCATGGTGCCAACTGCGGCAAGCGCGGCTGCGGCAATGAGTTGCCCGCGAATCGGGGTCAACACCAGGCTGAGCGGGCCGGGGTGTTTAGCGTGGGCCGGCGCGGCTCCGGAAGTGCTCATGAACGAAGTACCAGGACGAAGTTGATAATTATTTGCATCACTATAAACTAAATCTTGAAATAGTTGCATAGCAATAAACTAAATAATTGCGGGACGGGTTAAAGTGCGGGATCGCCGACGCCAACACCAGGGATCAGACATGCAGCCGCCAGAGCGCCGCCCCGCACGGGGACGCCCTCCCACCATCACCCGCGAGCGGATCGCCGATGCCGGCATCGCCGTGGGCCTGCCCAACATCACGTTCGTCGGCGTCGCAGCGGCGCTGGGCGTCAGCCACATGGCGCTGTACAAGCACGTGCCCAGCCTGGAAGAGCTCAAGCGCCTGGTCGCCGAGGAGATCTTCAATCGGTGGCAGATTCCGCAGGCCTGTAGCCACGATCGCGGCGATCTCAAGGACTACCTGACGGTGTTCGCGACATCCGTGCGCGAGTTCGTCAAGGCGCATCCGGGCGTGACGCCCTACGTCATCCGGCGGCTGGCCGCGACGCCGTCCATGCTGGCGAAGATCGACGGGCATCAGCGCCACATCGCCGACGCCTATGGCATCTCAAAGGAACAATCGCGCATCCTGCTGGCGACCGTGGCGTTTCACGGCCTTGCGGTAGCGGACACGGTGTATTCGGTTGCCGGGCTGGAGCCGGTTGTCGACGCCGCGCGCACGGCGGAAGAATCCGAGATGGAAGTGGAACTGGATCAGGGCATGCAGGCGCTGATCATCGGCTTGATGGCGATGCTGGACGGCGGCTAGCTGGTTTCGCGCTGGACCAGTTCGAAACCCAGATCCACGTGCCGCTCGGGCACGGGTTCGCCCGCCAGATGCTGCATGAGCAATCGCGCGGCAGATAGCCCGATCTGATAGCGCGGCGTGGCGATGGTGGACAGCGGCGGCGTGGTCCAGGCCGTGCCCGCCAGGTCATGAAATCCGACGATCGCCATCTGCGCCGGCACCTGCAACCCATCGCGGCCGCATTGGAACACCGCGCCCTGCGCCAGGTCGTCGTTGCAGAAGAACACGGCGTCGCAGTCGGGATGACGCGTATGCAGGTCCTGCATCAGCGCGGCCCCCAGGCTGATCGACGATTTCTCCGGCGTCATGATTTCCAGCGCCGCGTCATACAAGCCTGCATCGCGTAGCGCCTGCCGGCACCCCTCGCAACGGCGCAGCGACCGGGGATCCAACTGCGCGCCGATGATGCCGATGCGGCGGTAGCCGCGTTCCACCAGATGACGGCCGGCCGCGTAGCCCGAGTCGAATTGCGAGAACCCGACGCTCATGTCGTCGTTGCCTTCCAGCGTTTCGATCGTGTGCACCGTGGGAATCGCCTGCGCGCGCAGCAGTTCCCAGACGCCCGGATTGTGATCGATGCCGGTCAGCACCAACCCGTCGGGCGAATGCTGCAGGTACTTGCGCAGCAACGCCTCTTCTTCGTCCGGCGAGTAGCCCGTGACGCCGATCAGCATGTGGTAGCCGTGCTGGTCCAGCACGTCCTTGATGCCCGTGATGATGTCCACGAAGACCACGTTGCTCAGCGACGGAATCAGCACCACGATGGTCTGCGACCGCGCCGATGCAAGCGCGCTGGCGGCGTGGTTAGGCACGTAGCCAAGCTCATGGCACACCCGCGCGATGTGCTGGCGCAGGTCTTCCCCCACCTTGTCCGGCGTGCGCAGCGCCCGCGAGACCGTGATGGCGCTGACGCCGACGCGCCGCGCGACGTCCTGCATGGTGACGCGGCCGGCGCGCGAGCTTCGGGGTTTGCGGATGGACATGGACCCTCGCGGTGAATGCAAGCGCGTAGTCTGACGGAAAAAAAGAGGCTTGCCAAAGCAAAAATGTTAGCGCTAACATGATCCGCATCAAATGATTAGAAAACTCCGGAAAAACGGAGAGGAGACAACCATGCAAGCTTCCCCACTGGGGCGGCCGGGGCCGTCGCGTCCCGGCCGGTCACCGCTGGCCCGCGCCGCGGACTGGTGTTTTGTGCTGCAGACCTGGCTGATGGTGGCCTGTCTGATCGTGATGGTCGTGCTGCTGTTCGGCAACGTGGCGCTGCGCTATCTCTTCAACTCCGGCATCAACGTGTCCGACGAGGTCTCGCGCCTGGCCTTTGTCTGGATGATCTTCCTGGGCGCGGTGATCGCGCTGCGCGAACACCAGCACATCGGGGTCACCATGATGGTGGAACGCTTCGGCCCGGGCGCGCGCCGCGTGTCGCACATTGCCTGCCAGCTGATGATCCTGTGGGTGCTGTGGCTGATGGCTGAAGGCGGCTGGGTCCAGACGGTGATCGGCATGGACACCGTGCTGCCGGTCACCGGCATGCCGCTGGCCGTCTTTAACGCAGCCGGCCTGTATGCCGCCGTGGCGATGGGCATCCTGACCCTCATCGACCTGGTCCGCGTGATTGCGGGCGGCCCGCTGCCGGCGGAGTCCAGTCCGGAAGACCCGGCGGTGTGAACCCGCCCCTCCCCGCCCCCAATCACCTGCCCGGATATCCGCAATGATCCTGACCGTCTTCCTAGTCGTGCTGCTGGGGCTGATCGCCCTGGGCATGCCGATCGCCTTCGCGCTCATCATCAGCGCGATCGTCATGATGTTCCAGCTGGACTTCTACGACACCCAGCTCCTCGCCCAGAACATGCTGTCCGGCGCCAACAGCTTCACGCTGATGGCGGTGCCGCTTTTCATGCTGGCCGGCGAACTGATGAACGCCGGCGGCATCTCGCGGCGCATCGTGCATCTGGCCAACACGTTCGTGGGCCACATCCAGGGCGGCCTGGGATATGTGGCCATTTTCGCCAGCGTGCTGCTGGCGTCCCTGTCGGGCTCGGCCGTGGCTGACGCCGCGGCGCTGGGATCACTGCTCATCCCGATGCTGCGCGAAAAGGGCTATGAGGCCGGCCAGGCGTCGGGCCTGATCGCGGCCGGCGGCATCATCGCGCCCATCATCCCGCCGTCGATCTCGTTCATCATCTTCGGGGTCGCCACCAACGTGTCGATCACCAAGCTGTTCTTCGCCGGCATCGCACCGGGCCTCATGATGGGGCTGACGCTGGTGGCGGTGTGGGCCTGGGTGGCGCGCAAGCACGGCAGCATCAAGCCCGCGCCGCGTGAGCCCTGGAGCAATCGCCTTAAGGCGCTGCGCGGATCGCTGTGGGCGCTCTTTCTGCCGGTCATCATCATCGGCGGCCTGCGGGGCGGCATCTTCACGCCCACGGAGGCGGCCGTCGTCGCTGCCGTGTACGCGCTGCTGGTCAGCCTCTTCGTCTATCGCGAAATCGGCTGGCGCGACCTGGGACCGCTCTTCATCAACGCGGCGCGCACCACCGCCGTGGTCATGTTTCTGGTGGCGGCCGCCATGGTCTCGTCCTACATGATCACGCTGGCGGATCTGCCGCAGGACCTGATCGCATTGCTTGAGCCGGTCATGGATCAGCCAAAGATGCTGATGTTCGCGCTGCTGATCCTGCTGACGCTGGTCGGCACGGTGATGGATCTGACGCCGACCATCCTGATCCTCGGGCCCGTACTCATGCCCGTCGTCATCAAGGCAGGGATCGACCCCGTCTACTTCGGCGTCATGTTCGTCATGGTCGGCAGCGTCGGCCTGCTGACGCCCCCGGTGGGCACGGTGCTCAACGTGGTTTGCGGCGTGGCCCGCATCAATATGGAAACCATCTGCAGAGGGGTGTGGCGCTACGTTGTGGCCTACACGCTGCTGCTGGTCCTGCTGGTGATCTTCCCCGAACTGATCACCGTACCCGCACGCTGGATGCACTAGCGGCACTTGAAAACCCCCGAGGAGAAACACCATGATCAAGCAATTCAAGACCCGCATTCTTGTCCTGGCGACGGTGCTGTCCTGCACCGTCGCCGGGGTGGCCGCGGCCGCGGACGTCAAGCCGCGCCTCATCCGCTTCGGCTACGGACTGAACGAGGAAAGCGTACAGGGCCGCGCGGCCCGCCATCTGGCGCAGGAACTGGAAAAGGTCAGCGGCGGCAAGCTCAAGATGCGGACCTTCGGTTCGGCCAACCTGGGCTCGGACGAGCAGATGCAGAGCGCGCTGGTGGGCGGCGCGCAGGAAATGATGGTGGGATCCACCGCGCCGCTGGCGGGTATGGTCAAGGAATTCGGCGTGTTCGACCTGCCATTCCTGTTCAACAGCGAAAAAGAGGCCGACGCGGTGCTGGACGGCCCGCTCGGGCAGGATCTACTGAAAAAGCTGGAAGCCAAAGGTCTGGTCGGCCTGGTCTATTGGGAAAACGGCTTTCGCAACATGACCAATTCCAAGCGGCCGATCACGCGCGCCGAGGACCTGCAGGGCATCAAGCTGCGCGTCATGCAGAACCAGATCGCGCTGGGTGTGTTCAACACGCTGGGCGCCAACGCGGTGCCGATGCCGTTCTCGGAACTGTTCACCGCGCTGGAAACGCGCACGGTGGACGGCCAGGAAAATCCCATCACCACGATCCAGAGCAGCAAGTTCTACGAGGTGCAGCCCTACCTGACCATCACGCGCCACGTCTACACGCCGTGGGTGGTGCTGGCGTCCAAGAAGTGGTGGGACACGCTGTCGCCCGACGAGCAGAAGCTGATCCGCCAGGCCGCCGCGTCGTCGCGCGACTTTGAACGGCAGGACAGCCGCGCCGATTCCACCAAGGCCATGGGCACGCTTGAAAAGAACGGCATGAAGATCAACACCGTCACGCCGGAAGAAGTGGCCCGGATGCGCCAGAAGGTGCAGCCCGTGGTCGACAAGTACACGCAAGAGCTCGGCCCGGAACTGGTCAAGCAGCTGAACGACGAAATCCAGAAGGCGCGCAACTAGCGCCAATGGTGGCCCGGATCCGCTTTTGGTCCGGGCCAGTAAGCAACCGAAGCGAGACAGCCATGTCCCAGACACCCCGCCGACTGCGCAGCCAGAAATGGTTCGACGATCCTTCGCACGCCGACATGACGGCGATCTACGTCGAGCGCTATCTCAACTACGGCCTGACGCGCCAGGAACTGCAGTCGGGGCGGCCGATCATCGGCATCGCGCAGACAGGCAGCGACCTGGCGCCCTGCAATCGCCACCATCTGGCGCTGGCCGAACGCATCAAGGCGGGCATCCGGGACGCCGGCGGCATCCCCATGGAATTCCCGGTGCATCCGCTGGCCGAACAGGGCCGACGGCCCACCGCGGCGCTGGACCGCAATCTGGCGTATCTGGGTTTGGTTGAAATCCTGCACGGCTATCCGCTGGACGGCGTGGTGCTGACCACCGGATGCGACAAGACCACGCCCGCGTGCCTGATGGCCGCGGCCACCGTGGACATTCCGGCCATCGTGCTGTCCGGCGGACCCATGCTGGATGGCTGGCATGAGGGGCAGCGCGTGGGGTCGGGCACCGTCATCTGGCACGCGCGCAACCTGATGGCCGCAGGCAAGCTGGACTACGAAGGCTTCATGACGCTGGCCACGGCATCGTCGCCGTCGATCGGCCACTGCAACACCATGGGCACCGCCCTATCCATGAACTCGCTGGCCGAAGCGCTGGGCATGTCGCTGCCCACCTGTGCCAGCATTCCCGCGCCGTATCGCGAACGCGGCCAGATGGCCTATGCCACCGGCATGCGCATCTGCGACATGGTGCGCGAGGACCTGCGGCCTTCGCACATCATGACGCGGCAGGCGTTCGAAAACGCCATCGTCGTTGCTTCGGCACTGGGCGCGTCCAGCAACTGCCCGCCGCATCTGATCGCGATTGCGCGCCACATGGGCGTCGACCTGAGCCTGGACGATTGGCAGCGGCTGGGCGAAGACGTGCCGCTGCTGGTCAACTGCGTGCCGGCCGGCGAGCACCTGGGCGAAGGCTTTCACCGCGCGGGCGGCGTGCCGGCCGTGCTGCACGAGCTGCTGGCTGCGGGCCGCCTGCATCCTGACTGCGGGACCGTGTCGGGCAAGTCCATCGGCGACATCGCCGCGGCGTCCAAGACCCATAACACCGACGTCATCCGAAGCTGCGACACGCCGCTCAAGCACCGCGCCGGCTTCATCGTGCTGTCCGGCAACTTCTTTGACAGCGCCATCATCAAGATGTCGGTCGTGGGCGAGGCATTCCGCCGCGCGTACCTGTCGGAGCCCGGTTCGGAAAACGCCTTCGACGCGCGCGCCATCGTCTTCGAAGGCCCGGAGGACTATCACGCCCGCATCGAAGACCCGGCCCTGAACATCGACGAACATTGCATTCTGGTGATCCGCGGCGCGGGCACCGTGGGATACCCCGGCAGCGCGGAAGTCGTGAACATGGCGCCGCCGTCGCATCTGATCAAGCGCGGCATCGACTCGTTGCCCTGCATGGGCGATGGCCGCCAGAGCGGCACGTCGGCCAGCCCGTCCATCCTGAACATGTCGCCGGAAGCTGCGGTGGGCGGCGGGTTGGCGCTTCTGCGCACCGGCGACCGGATCCGCGTGGACCTGAACCAGCGGTCGGTCATCTTGCAGGTGGATGAATCAGAACTGGAACGGCGCCGCCAGGAACCGGCATACGAAGCGCCGCCGTCGCAGACGCCCTGGCAGGAGCTCTACCGGCAGACCGTGGGACAACTGTCTACGGGTGGGTGCCTGGAAGCGGCGACGCTGTATTTGAAGGTGGTGGAGACGCGCGGGGATCCGCGGCATTCGCATTGAGGTATGCGGGCCGTGCGGGCTATTTGCGAGCAGGCGTGTCGGCCGGGTCCGAGGCGGATTCTGTCGTTGCGTCGGAGGGCAGTTCGGTGGTCGGTTCGGTGAGCGGTTCGGCAGTCGGTTTGGTGAGCGGTTCGGCTGCGGGGTCAGTGGCCTGGCTAACGGCACGCGGGCCGGGCCGGCTGAGCACGTAGGCCGCGCTGGCCAGAAAGAAGATGCCCACGCCGATGGCCAGCAACGGCGAGGGATTCGCGCTCCAGTAGAACAGCACATAGCCCGCTGCCATGCCCAGGCTGGCGTACGTTTTGCCCTTGCGCGATACCGCGCCCTGTTCACGCCAGGCGCGCAGCGATGGACCGTATGTCGGACTGTCCAGCAGCCATTTCTCGAGCCGGGGCGACGAGCGCGAAAAGCAGCCCACGGCCAGGATCAGGAAGATCGTCGTCGGCATCACCGGCAGAAAGGCGCCGATGACGCCCAGCGCCAGCATCAGGCAGCCCAGGCATAACCAAAGTGCTCTCATCATGATGGTGTGCAGGATATCGCAAATGGGCCCGAGCGGAACCGGCTGCTTCGTGCCGCGTCCATTGCCTGCTCCGCCCGGATCGTCTGCCGTGCCCGCAACGTCTGCCCTGCCCGCATTATCTTCGACGCCCCCAGCATCGACCGGCTCAGGATGCGGCGGGCTCCGGCATGCGGGCGCGCAGCATCCTGACGAATTCCGCATCAGGGCTGCCGCCGGCGTCACGCGACCGGTGAACCATGGCCCACGCCTCGCCATACTGGCCGCGCCAGTAGTAGGAAGTGGCCCATGACGCATACAGATAACCCTTGTCCGGCTCGACGGCCTCGCCCTTGCGGTACCACTCGTCGGAACGCGTCGTGGCCGCGATGCGCGCCTCGGGCGGCAGCGTCTTGTCTTCTGCTGCACAACGCGCCGCGATCCGGCCCGCGTCCGCATAAATGCCGCGAAACGCGGGCGGATTCAAACTGATCGCGCGGTCCATCATGCTCATCGCCTGGCAGACTTTGCGCTGGCTTTCCAGAATGACCGCGAAACCTGCGTATACCTCGGCGTTATCGGGATTGAGGAGCCAGGCCTGATTGAAGCGCCGCATGGCTTGGCCGGGCTGGTCTTCACGGAAAAGACGATAGCCCTCTTCGACCCGCGCCTGCGCCGCCGCCGATGGCGATGCAAACGCCTTTGCGGCCAGTGCAACCTGTTGTTCATCGCCCGCGCGCAACGCTGCGGCCGCGCGGCGATCTGCGCCGGCATACATCGGCGCCTCGTCGCTAGCCGTTTGCGCCGGCGACGGCGCCTTGATTGCGCAGCCGGGCAGCCACAGCAACTGAGCCAGAACGAACGCCTTCAACGTGCAGTGCATGGGCGGGCTTTGAATTGGGAAAGAAGGAATATACCTGCGTGGGTATTGATGCGACGCTATTGCGATACCAAGGCAACAGCGTTGCGATACTGATGCGGCGATGGTGCGAACCCATGCAGCGATGGTGCGAACCGATGCGAGGATCGCGCCGCGCGCTTGATTTGCTAGAAGCACCGTCGCACGCGGAAAAGCAAAAAGCCGCGAAGTCATAAGACTGTCGCGGCTTTTCAGGTCTGTGTCCGACTAGCTCTATCGAACACACCTTTGCAGGAATTTGGTAGGCGGTATTGGAATCGAACCAACGACCTCCACGATGTCAACGTGGCGCTCTAACCAGCTGAGCTAACCGCCTGCAAAGAAGAAGAATTATATAGTGCTTTTTTAAACTGTGCAAATCGTCTTGGAAGATTTTTTGCAGTTTTTATTGCGTTTCGGGTTTTGCGGCATTTACCTTGCGGCCTTGCCAAACTGCCCTTTCGCAACACGCTCTAAAGCGCTTTAAAGCACTACTTCTTTTCCTTCAATTTCGCGTCTGCGTCATGTGCCGCAGCAACGAAGAACGAGATTCTATCAGAACTTTTTATTCCTTGCTCGACTTCGACGCCACTACTCACATCAATCGCCCAAGGCCGCACGGATTCGATGGCCGCGCCGACGTTTTCTGCATTCAAGCCGCCGGACAGAATCAACGGGCGGGACATGGGATCGGCCCGCACATCATCCAGCAACGCGTAGTCGAAACCATGTCCGCTGCCGCCATAACCGGCGCTGTAGCTGTCGAACAACCATCCCGCGGCCTGGCCGTATGCGCGGCAAGTGGCTGCCAGGTTTTCCGCCGTCTCCAGGCCGGGCGCGCCGGCACGGAAGGCCCGCAGGTGGCGATGCCCGTAGCGCGCGCATTCCAGCGGCGTTTCGTCGCCGTGGAATTGCAGCAGGTCGGGCCCGACTTCGCCCAGCACCGTGCGCACCTCTTCCTCTTGCGCATTCACGAAGAGCGCGACGACGTCGACAAACGCCGGCACCCCGCGGCGCAACTGCGCGGCGCGAACAGGCGTGAGACAGCGCTTGCTCTTGGGATAGAAGACGAAACCGATCGCGTCGGCGCCTGCCGAAACGGCGGCTTCAATGTCTTCTTCGCGGGTCAGCCCGCAGATCTTTATGCGTGTACGCATGGCATTTTCTGGATGTGTCGCCCCGCGGCGACTGGATAGGCCAGTATATCCGGCCCCTACGCCCCGGGCGCGCCCAGCGTCGCCACCATGTTGTCGAAGCTGCCCTCGGCCATGCGGAACCACGGGACCTGCTTGCCGCGGAAAGCCAGCATGCTGTCGTAGAGCTTCTTGAACGTCGCGTCTTTCGCGCTTAATTCATTGCAGGACGCCACCGTGGCTTCGTGCGCAGCTTGCAGCACTGGCCGCGGATACGCCTTCAATTGCGCACCCTGCGACACCAGCCGGCGCAGTGCATCGGGATTGTTGGCATCGAACGCGGCAATCATGTCGTTGCATGCGGCGGCGCAGGCCAGGGACAGCGCGGTCTGATAGGCCTTGGGCAGCTCGCCATACGCGTCTTGATTGACGTACAGCGACAACTGCTGCGTGCCGGCCCACCAGCCCGGAAAGTAATAATTGCGCGCGACCTCGAACAACGCAAACCGCTCATCGTCGAACGGGCCGATCGTCGCCGCCCCGTCCACCACGCCCTGCGCCAGCGCGGCATGCACATCGCTCGCGGGTATGTCGACCGGCGTCGCCCCCAGTCGCGACAGGATGTGGGCGGCAAAGCCATCGGCCGCTACCTTCAGGCCGCGCAGGTCATCAACGGTCTTGATCTCGCCGCGGAACCACCCGCCCATCTGCGCGCCGGTATAGCCGCAGGGAAAGTTCAGGATGCCGAACTTGGCGAAGGCCTCGCGCGTCAGCGTCAGACCCTCGCCTTTCCGCATCCATGCGTTCATCTGGCGCGTGTTCAATCCAAATGGCACGCCACCGTCAAAGCAAAGCGCCGGATCGGTAGTGAAATACTTGGCCGATGCCGCATGGCCGCATTCGACGATGCGGTGCTGCACGGCTTCCAGCGTCTGGCCCGGTTGGAACAACTGGCCGGCCGGAAAGACCTCGATGTTGAAGCGCCCGTCCGTGACCTCGGCCACATAACGCGCGACGTCGGCGGCCCCCGCAAACAGCGTCACCGCATCGGCCGAAAAATCCGAAGCCAGCCGCCAGGTGAGGTTGGGCGCTTCCTGCGCAATGGCGGGAACGGCCAGCACGGCGCTGCCGGCGGCGGCGCCCAGGGCGGTCTGCTTCAGAAACGCGCGGCGTTGCATGGCGCATGCCTCCAGAAAGGCGCGGGATCCCGCCGGCTGAGCGGCGGCTTCCCTAATAGGATTGAGTAAAGGGCGACAGCAGCGACGCCCCGCCATCGAGTTCGCGCAGCCCGAAGGCTTCCGGGTAATCGATGCTGGCAAGGTACAGGCCATCCGGCGCAAAGGTGGGCGCGCCGCGTTTGCGGTCACGCCACGCCAGAAGCTGCGTCATCCAGTCCACCGATTCCCTGCCCTGCCCGACCTGCAGCAGCGCCCCCATGATGTTGCGCACCATGTGATGCAGAAAGGCATTTGCCTTCAGCGTGAAGACGAGGAACGGTCCGCGCTCTTCGATCTCGAGGCTGTGCATGTGCCGCACCGGATGCTTGGCCTGGCATTGCGAGGAACGGAAGCTGGAAAAATCATGCTCGCCGACCAGCGCCTGCGCAGCCGCGCGCATGGCGTCCACATCCAGCGGCTGAAAGCACCAGCCCGCACGCCCTGCCCACAGCGCCGGACGCACCCGGCCGCGCCAGAGCAGATAGACGTAAGTGCGGGCGCGCGCCGAAAAACGCGCGTGGAACTCGTCGGAGACTTCTTCTGCCCATTGCACGGAGATACTGGGCGGCAAAAACGCATTGACGCCACGCACCCAGGATTCGGTCTTGCGGTTCAGCGCGGTGTCCAGATGGACCACCTGCATCGCGCCATGCACGCCGGTATCGGTGCGCCCGGCGCAGATCGTGGGCACCGGATCGGCGACGCCACAGAAACTGGCCAGGGCGGATTCCAGCGAATCCTGCACCGTCTGCCGGTGCGGCTGTGTCTGCCAACCCTGCCAGGCGGAGCCGTCATACGCCAGCCCCAATGCAACTCTAGACATGCTTCAAACCCGAGGACCGCCGATACGGCGCGGTTCGTCCGTGGGCGGTACGTCCAGGTCGAGATTGATGGTGTCGAGCTTGCGGTTCAGCGCTGCCGTATCCAGCGCGGGCTCGTTGTAGGTATAGCTGTCCTCGTCATCGTCGTCACGCCGCGCGGCGGCCCGGCGCAATAGCCAGGCAATGGCGAAGGCGACCAGCGCCAGCACCGCGGTAACGATTACGAGAAGATTGTCGGCCAGCCAGCCGGGCATGCCAGTTTGCACAGTTTTGTCCGGAAGCGTGCCGACGGGTTTGTCGGCGTCGGAGGGTGAGGAGGTGGTGGCGCCGGGGGTGCTTGCCGCGTTCGGGGTGCCTGCTGCACCTGGGGTGCCTGCTGCGCCTGGAGCGCCTGCTGCGCCCGGCGTGCCCGCGGCGCCGGGAGTACCTGCTGCGCCGGGAGTACCTGCTGCGCCGGGAGTACCTGCTGCGCCCGGAGTACCTGCTGCGCCCGGAGTACCTGCTGCGCCCGGAGTACCTGCTGCGCCCGGAGTACCTGCTGCACCAGAAGTGCCTGTTGCACCCGAAGTGCCTGCTGCACCCGAAGTGCCTGCTGCACCCGAAGTGCCTGCTGCACCCGGAGTACCTGCTGCGCCCGAAGTGCCTGCTGCGCCCGGCGTGCCTGCTGCGCCCGGAGTACCTGCCGCGCCCGGAGTACCTGCTGCGCCCGGAGCACCTGCTGCGCCCGGAGTGCCCGCGGCACCCGAAGTGCCTGCTGCGCCCGGCGTGCCTGCTGCGCCCGGCGTGCCTGCTGCGCCCGGAGTACCTGCTGCGCCCGGAGTGCCTGCTGCGCCCGGCGTGCCTGCTGCGCCCGGCGTGCCTGCTGCGCCCGGCGTGCCTGCTGCACCCGGAGTGCCTGCGGCGCCCGGAGTACCTGCTGCACCCGGAGTACCTGCTGCGCCCGGAGTACCTGCTGCGCCCGGAGTACCTGCAGCACCCGGAGTACCTGCAGCACCCGGAGTACCTGCAGCACCCGGAGTGCCTGCCGCGCCCGGCGCACCGGCCGCACCGGCGCCGCCCGAAGCGCCAGCCGCACCTGCACCAGCCGCGCTGGCCGCAGCCGATTGCTGCGCAACAGCCTTCGTCAGTTCGTCCACATTGGCCTGAAGCTGATTCACCCGCCCTTGCGTGTCCGCGAGCGCGCGGTCGGCGGACGTCTTGGCGTCTGCCTGCGCCTCGGCCTGCGCGGCGGCGCTGTCCTGGGCCTGGCCGGTCGACAGACGCACGCGATCTTGCGTCGGTGCAGCCGTGGCGACGCCCGAATCGGCCGGCGGGGCGACCGTGCCGGAGGCGGCGTCCTGGCCCTTGACCACCGACGGATTCGCACCTGCCGCTGCGCCCACCCGTCCGCGGTACTTTGCGTACGCCTCGGCATGCTCGTTGAAGATGCGGCGGGCTTCGGCCGGATCGATGGCGCGCACCGTGGCGGCGTCCGGGATCTTGAGCGTCTGGCCGGAACGCACCAGATTCATGTTGTTCTGAATGAAGGCCTGCGGATTGGCGCGCCACAGCGCGACCAGCATCTGGTAGACCGACGCGTTCGGCACCGCATTGCGCTGGGCAATGGCAAACAGATAATCGCCCGACTTGACCGTGACCGTGCCCGACGTGCCGCCCGTGCGGCCAGGGGCGCCCACGGCGGCGGGCGAGACATCTGCGCTGGTGCCGCGCAGCGGCACCAGGATGCTGACCTGTACCTGCCGCTGTCCCGAGCTGGAATTGATGTCGAGCAGCAGATCCACGGCTCCGCTAGCCGGCGCCTGCGTGGACCGCACCCGCAGATTCTTGCGCGTCGGGTCGATTCCGTCTTCGACGCGAACCACCATGCTGGCAAGCGGCACCGGCGGCTTGACGCCCGCGCGCTGCCAGGCAGCTTCGTCGGCAATCGAAACCTTGAGTGAGCTGATTTCTTCGGGCGTCAATTCCTGCAGACCCACGGTCGCCTGCAGCGGCGCGCCCGGCACGGAAACGACGCGAGAGTGCCCGACGCGCATGGCCAGCGCCGACCCGCAGACGCTTGAGCCGATCGCCAGCGCAATGGCCCACTGAAGGGCTTTCAAACGGCGGGCATGCTTCACGTGGCGCGAACGCTGGGTCATAAGCTGGAATTCCGTTCTTGTAATCGAATTACGGGCCTCGGCCCATTCGCGCCATTTGCAGCGCAAAAAACAGCCTCAATTCACCCGAAAAGTGTAATGGATCAAGCGCATTTCACAAACCTGAACGGGGCACGCACGTTGGCCGGCGGGCACACCCGGGACGTTTTGCGAACCGGGCCGCGCGCCGCGCGCTTCCCGGCTGCGCCACGTTGGTGCACCCGACGCTTTCGCACATCCCACCGCGCACCAAAAAACAAGGGCACCCGAAGGTGCCCTGACTGCATCGTTGCGTGAATCGGGCAGCTGTTACAGCCGCCCGCCCCGGCATCAGGCTTCGTTCAGCGCGATGCGCAGCATGCGGCGCAGCGGCTCGGCAGCGCCCCACAGCAGTTGGTCGCCCACCGTGAAGGCGCCCAGGTATTGCGAGCCCATCGACAGCTTGCGCAGGCGGCCCACCGGAATGTCCAGCGTGCCGGTGACAGCGACGGGCGTCAGCGCGGAAACGGTGGCTTCCTTGGTGTTGGGAACAACCTTGGCCCACTGCGTGCCCTGCGCGATGAGGGCTTCGATCTCGTCCAGCGGCACGTCGCGCTTGAGCTTGATGGTCAGCGCCTGGCTGTGGCAGCGCATGGCGCCGATGCGCACGCACAGGCCATCGATCGGAGTGGGCGCCGTGCCGAAGGCGGCGCCGCGGCCCAGGATCTTGTTGGTTTCGACCTCGCCCTTCCATTCTTCCTTGGACATCCCGTTGCCCAGGTCCTTGTCGATCCAGGGAATCAGGTTGCCGCCGAGCGGCACGCCAAAGTGTTCGTGGGGCAGCGCGTCGTCCTTCTGCTTGGCCAGCACGCCGCGGTCGATTTCCAGGATGGCCGAAGCCGGGTCGTCCAGCAGGGACTTGACCGACTGGTTGATCTCGCCAAACTGGGTCAGCAGTTCACGCATGTGCTGCGCGCCGCCGCCGGACGCGGCCTGGTAGGTCATGGAGGTCATCCATTCCACCAGGTCGTTGTTGAACAGGCCGGCCAAGCCCATCAGCATGCAGCTGACGGTGCAGTTGCCGCCGATGAAGTTGCGCACGCCGCGCTTGAGCGCCGCGTCGATCACCGGGCGGTTGACCGGGTCCAGCACGATGATGGCGTCGTCGGCCATGCGCAGGGTGCTGGCCGCGTCGATCCAGATGCCGTTCCAGCCCGCGCCGCGCAGCTTGGGATAGACCTCGGACGTGTAGTCGCCGCCTTGCGCCGTCACGATGATCGGCAGTTTTTTCAGAGCGTCAATGTTGTAGGCATCTTGCAGCGGACCTGCGCCAGTTGCCCAAGTGGGCGCGGCGCCGCCAGCGTTGCTGGTGGAGAAAAACACCGGTTCGATCAGTGCGAAGTCGTTCTCGTCGCGCATGCGTTGCATGAGCACCGAGCCGACCATACCGCGCCAGCCGACAAGGCCTACTGCTTGATTCATTTCAATCGCTCTTTAAAGGGGGTGACAAGATAAGGAGGGGGAAATTTCGTGCAATTCAACAATTTATCAGAATGCACGCAGGGATGTTGCACTGCAGCTCGAAAAAAACGGGGCCGCAAGCCCGGGAGGAAGAGTCCGGCGCATCGCGGCAACAGCAATGCATGCCCCCCAAAACAGAGGGGCCACCCGCCGGGCGGCCCCTCTGTATATATACCGCTGCACGCTTTTAACGCAGCGCGCGTTGGTCAGGACCGCCTCGCAGCAGTCCAACGCGAGGGATCAGCCCAGGGCCTTCAGGACGGCGTCGCCCATGCCGGCGGTGCTGACCTTCGTCGTGCCAGGCTCGAAGATGTCGGCGGTACGCAGGCCGCTGGCCAGCACGCTGCGCACAGCCGCTTCAATGCGATCCGCCTGCGGCGCCAGGTTCAACGAGTAGCGCAGCAACATGGCGGCCGACAGGATCGTCGCCAACGGGTTGGCGATGCCCTGTCCCGCGATGTCCGGCGCCGAACCGTGGCTGGGCTCGTACAGGCCCTGGCCGCTGGCATTCAACGAGGCCGAGGGCAGCATGCCGATCGAACCCGTCAGCATGGCCGCTTCATCGGAAAGGATGTCGCCGAACAGATTGCCGGTGACGATGACGTCGAACTGGCGCGGGTTGCGCACCAGCTGCATCGCCGCGTTGTCGACGTACATGTGCGACAGCTCCACGTCCGGGTACTCGCGCGCCACTTCGATCACGATGTCGCGCCAGAACTGCGAGGTCTCGAGCACGTTGGCCTTGTCGACGCTGCACAGCTTCTTGTTGCGCTTCTGCGCCGATTCGAAGCCGATGCGCGCGATGCGGCGCACTTCGGATTCGGCGTAGCGCATGGTGTCGTAGCCTTCGCGCTCGCCGGTGAAGGCGCCGTCCGGCGACGAACGCACGCCGCGCGGCGTGCCGAAATAGATGTCGCCGGTCAGTTCGCGGATGATCAGGATGTCCAGACCGGACACGATCTCAGGTTTGAGCGACGAGGCGCTGGCCAGTTCCGGATACAGGATGGCCGGACGCAGGTTGGCAAACAGGCCCAGCGCCTTGCGCAGGCCCAGAATGGCTTGTTCGGGACGGAACTCGCGCGGCAGCGTGTCGTACTTCCAGTCGCCAACCGCGCCGAACAGCACGGCGTGCGATTCCTTGGCCAGGTTCAGCGTGGCGGGCGGCAGCGGATGCTCGAACTTGTCGAAAGCGGCGCCACCGACCGGCTGCTCCTTGATGTCGAAGGGAACGTCCAGCGCCTTCAGGACGCGCACGGCCTGTTCGACGATTTCCGGGCCGATGCCGTCACCCGGCAAGACTGCGATGTTGTGGGTCATTGAAAAACGATCCTGTTTCGATGGTTTGATCAGGCGATGGGGCGGCTTTCGAGCCACGGATGACGGGCCAGGCGCTCGGCCTCGAAGGCGCGGATCTTGTCCGAATGGCGCAGCGTCAGGCCGATGTCGTCAAAGCCGTTCAAGAGGCAATACTTGCGGAAGGGTTCGATGTCGAAGCCCATGGCGCGGCCGTCCGCGGCAATCACGACCTGGCGGTCCAGATCAATGTTCAGCTTGTAGTTCGGGAACGCCTTCACTTCATCGAAGAGGCGCGCCACTTCCAGCTCGGACAGCACGATCGGCAAGAGGCCGTTCTTGAAGCTGTTGTTGAAGAAGATGTCGGCGTACGACGGCGCGATGATGGCGCGGAAACCGAACTGCGTCAGCGCCCAGGGCGCGTGCTCGCGGCTGGAGCCGCAACCGAAGTTCTTGCGGGCCAGCAGGACCGAGGCGCCCTGGTAGCGCGGCTGGTTCAGCACGAAATCCGGATTGAGCGGACGCTTGCTGTTGTCCATGCCCGGCTCGCCGTGATCCAGATAGCGCAGCTCGTCAAACAGGTTGGGGCCAAAGCCCGTGCGCTTGATGGACTTGAGGAACTGCTTGGGGATGATGAGGTCCGTGTCGACGTTTTCGCGGTCGAGCGGCGCCACCAGGCCTTCGTGAGTGGTAAATGCTTGCATGATGTCTACTCGGTGCTTGTCGCTTAACGGAACGTGCGGACGTCGACGAAATGGCCGGCGACGGCCGCGGCGGCGGCCATGGCCGGGCTGACCAGGTGCGTGCGGCCGCCCTGCCCTTGCCGGCCCTCGAAGTTGCGGTTCGAGGTCGAGGCGCAACGCTCGCCGGGTTCGAGGCGGTCGGCGTTCATGGCCAGGCACATCGAACAGCCCGGTTCGCGCCATTCAAAGCCGGCTTCGATGAAGATCTTGTCCAGGCCTTCGCGTTCGGCCTGTTGCTTCACCAGGCCCGAGCCCGGCACCACCATCGCCTGGCGCACATTGGACGCCACGCGCTTGCCGCGCGCCACGACGGCCGCGGCGCGCAGGTCTTCGATGCGCGAGTTCGTGCACGAACCGATGAACACGCGATCCACGCGGATGTCGGTCAGCGGAGTGTTGGGCTTCAAGCCCATGTATTCCAGCGCGCGCTCCATGCCGCTGCGGCGCACGTCGTCTTTTTCGCCGTCGGGGTCCGGCACACGGGAATCCACCGGCAGCACCATTTCGGGCGACGTGCCCCACGTGACCTGCGGCTTGATGTCGCGCGCGTTGACTTCAACCACGGTGTCGAACTTGGCGCCTTCGTCGGTGTGCAGCGTGCGCCAGTATTTGACGGCCTGGTCCCAGACGACGCCGGTGGGCGCGAACGGACGGCCGCGGAAATAGTCGATGGTCTTGTCGTCGACGGCGACCATGCCGGAACGGGCGCCAGCTTCGATCGCCATGTTGCAGACGGTCATGCGGCCTTCGACGGACAGCGCGCGGATCGTGCTGCCTGCAAATTCGATGGCGTGACCCGTGCCGCCGGCCGTGCCGATGATGCCGATGATGTGCAGCACCACGTCCTTGGCCGTACAGCCGAACGGCAGCTCGCCGTCGACCTTGATGAGCATGCTCTTGGCTTTCTTCATGAGCAGCGTCTGCGTGGCCAGCACGTGCTCGACTTCGGACGTGCCGATGCCGAAGGCCAGCGCGCCCAGCGCGCCGTGTGTGCTGGTGTGCGAGTCGCCACAGACCACGGTCATGCCCGGCAGGGTCGCGCCCTGCTCCGGTCCGATGACGTGGACGATGCCCTGGCGCAGGTCGTTCATGCGGAATTCGGTGATGCCGTACTTGCCGCAGTTGTCGTCCAGCGTGTCAACCTGCAAACGCGAGATCGGGTCGTCGATGCCCTGTGCACGGTTCATCGTGGGCACGTTGTGGTCAGCCACGGCCAGGTTGGCGCCGGTACGCCACGGCTTGCGGCCTGCCATCGTCAGCCCTTCGAACGCCTGCGGGCTGGTGACCTCATGCAGCAGGTGGCGGTCGATATAGAGCAGACAGGTGCCGTCTGATTCCTGGTGGACGATGTGGGCGTCCCAGAGTTTGTCGTAAAGGGTTTGGGCCATGGATGCGCTCTGCAAATAGACAATCCGGCTTGAGTCCGGCGCGATGGGTAAAACGCTTCCCTGCCGCGCCGGCTGCTGCGGCATGAAAAGGATTATGCCCAGCCACCAAACCTAGTACAAGCACACCTTATATACCAGTACCACCACTACCATGCTGACGGCGCTTCCCCGGCGAAAGCGACCGTCATGTCAACTTGTTGCATAACAAATAAACCACGCTCATATTTTTGAGACGGATACAAATTGGTAAACAAAATAGATACAGAACTCTCAAATAGATATAATCGCCACACGCTCCGAACGCTGTTACTTCGAAATAATACGTAATAATCCGTATTAATAGAAATAAGCCGCGTTAGGTTAAGCGATGTTCGTGCAAATTCGAAGAAGTAGTTAGATGTTGCGCGAAATTCACCTTATGGACCGCCAGCAATAATCCTCAAGAGTTAACAAATCTTGACTCGCCAAAGCTGACATTTACATACAACATGGCGGCCATTCAATCTCAACTTGACTCGCGAATAATCACTATGGCTTCGTTTTTGCTCAAAAGCACGACCTCGGTCCTTGCCCTTGCATTTGCCCCTGCCGTTTTTGCACAGTCCGCGACGCCCGTCGCTGCCGCACCCGCCGGGCAACCGCAAGTGACGTTGAATCAGATCGTTGAGCAGACCCTGCTCAGCAATCCCGAAATCCAGGCCAAGTACCACGACTTCCAGGCGTCCCTGGAAGGCCAGGCCGTCGCCCGCGCCGCCTACTTCCCGCAGATCAATGCGCAGGGTTACCTGGGCCGCGAATGGCGCAACAACGTGCCCGGCGTCGGCTCGCAGAGCTGGAACCGCCCCGGCTGGAGCGTCGAACTGCGCCAGCTGATTTTTGATGGCTTCCGCACCACCAACGACGTCAAGCAGGCCGGTTTCGACAAGCTGGCGCGCTTCTATGACGTGCTGGCCACCAGCGACAACACCGCCTTCACCGCCGTGCAGGCCTATATCGACCTGCAGCGTTATCGCGACATGGAGCTGCTGGCTCGCCAGAACTACTCGCTGCACGAAAGCACCCTCAAGCAGATCGGCGAGCGCACGGAATCCGGCGTGGGCCGGCGCGTCGACCTGGAACAGGCCGGCGGCCGTCTGTCGCTGGCCCAGACCAACCTGATGACCGAAACGGCCAACCTGCTGGACGTGCAACAGCGCTTCCAGCGCGTGACCGGCGCCTTCCCGCCTGAATCGATGCTGCCGGCGCCTGACATCGCCGACAAGCTGCCCAAGGCCCCGGGCAATTTCAACGAATCGCTGCGCCGCAACCCCAGCTTCCTGTCCAAGCAGGCGAGCCTGCAGGCCGCGCAGGCGGGCGTGCAGTCGTCCAAGGGCGCGTTCTCGCCGAAGTTTGAATTCGTGGCCAACACGGGCCGCGACCAGAACGATCCGACCCCGCAAAGCCGCGACATCCAGAGCTCCAGCGTCCAGGTCGTGATGAGCTACAACCTGTACCGCGGCGGCGCGGACTCCGCCCGCGTGCGCCAGACCGCCAACCAGTCCTACGCCGCCCGCGACATCCGCGACTACACCTGCCGCAACGTGCAGCAGGACCTGGCCGTGGCCTGGAACAACATCACCAGCCTGAACCAGAAGCTGCCCTTCCTGCGTGACCACGAGGTGGCCACGACCAAGGTGCGTGATGCGTACGCGCAACAGTTCCAGATTGGCCAGCGCTCTCTGCTGGACCTGCTGGACACGGAAAATGAACTGTTCGAATCGCGCCGTGCGCTGACCAATGCCATTTATGATCTGCGTCTTGCGCAGTACCGCTGGCTGGCCCTGTCCCACACCCTGCTGCCGGCGCTGGCGCTGCAACCCGCGCGCAATGAGATGCCCGAGGAAAACGGCAAGCTGGAAGTGTCGGACGAAGTGATCAAGCTGTGCAATTCGACCGTTCCGGATACCGCCCGACTGGCTCCCGTGCGCGTGCATTACAACGAAGGCACCCTGCCCCCCACGCTGGTGCCGGTGAACGCGCCTGCCGCCCGGCCCTGACCGGCGCAGCCGCAAGGAGGCCCGATGGCAAACAAGGGCAGTGATTTCTCGCAGTTGGACGCGGATTTTGTCCGCGTCCTTGAAGACTTAATTGACGCGTTGATCGCCAACGGCACCTTGCGGATGACAGACCTGCCTGTCCAGGCCCAGCAAAAGCTCACCCAGCGCAAGCAGCAGCGTGCGCGTCTCTCGGAACACCTCGACCTGTTGGATGACGAAGATGGACAAGTTATCTGAGAAGGCCGCCCGGGATTGGCGCGCTGATGCCCGCGCCGCGCACGACGATCCGCTGCTCGATTGCCTGGTGGAAATCACCCGCCTGCATGGCGTGACGGCCACCGCGCAAGCTTTGTCCTCGGGCCTGCCCCTCGAAGAACACCGCCTCACGCCCGCCCTGCTGCCCCGCGCGGCCGCGCGGGCGCAGCTTTCGGCGCGCGTGGTCAAGCGCACCCTGGATGACATCTCGCAGGACCTCCTGCCCGCCATCCTGCTGCTCAAGGGCGAACGCGCGTGCCTGCTGCTCAAGAAGGACGGCGGCAAATTCGTGGTCAGCCATCCTGAATTGGGCGGCAGCTCCTTCGACATGGACCCGGCCGAACTGGCCGAGCAGTACAGCGGCCTGGTGTGCTTCGTCCGCCCGCAATTCCGCTTTGACGCCCGCGCCCCGGAAGTCGCCAAGGTGCGCGAGCGCCACTGGTTCTGGGCGGCCATCATGGAGAACCGCCGGCTGTACCGCGACGCCCTCGTCGCGGCGCTGCTGATCAACGTGTTCGCCATGGCGATGCCGCTCTTCACCATGAACGTATACGACCGCGTGGTGCCGAACAACGCCGTCGAAACGCTGTGGGTGCTGGCCATCGGCATCACGCTGGTGGTGATCTTCAACATGATCCTGAGCACGGCGCGGTCCCATGTGGTGGACAGCGCCAGCAAACGGGTCGACGTGCGCCTGTCCGCGCAGATCATGGAACGCGTGCTGGACCTGCGGCTGGAAGGCCGTCCGGTCTCGGTCGGGTCCTTCGCGGCCAACCTGCGCTCGTTCGAATCCATTCGCGACTTCATCGCCTCGGCCACCATCACGACGCTGGTCGACCTGCCCTTCATCCTGCTGTTCCTGGCCGCCCTGGCCTGGATTTCACCGTGGATGATCCTGCCGCCGCTGGTCGCCATTGTGCTGATCCTGCTGGTGTCGCTGGCGGCGCAGGCGCGCATGGAAGCGCTGACGATGGCCTCGTTCCAGGCCTCGTCGCAACGCAACGCCACGCTCGTCGAAGCGCTGACCGGCCTGGAAGCCGTCAAGACGCTCAACGCCCAGGGCGCAATCCAGCGCAACTGGGAACGCGCCACCGAATTCATCGCGCAGACGGGCGGCAAGCTCAAGCTGATCTCGTCGTCCACGGTGGGCTTCGTGCAGGCGGTCCAGCAGCTCGTGTCGATTGCCGTCGTGATCATCGGCGTATATCTGGCCCAGGAATCGGCGCTGTCGATGGGCGGCATCATTGCCGCATCCATGATCGCCGGCCGCTGCCTTGCGCCGCTCGGTCAGGTCGCCGGCCTGCTGATGCAGTACCAGAACGCGCGCACGTCGCTCGGTTCCATCGACAACTACATGAAGATGCCGATCGAGCGTCCGGCCGAGGCAGAATTCCTGCATCGCCCCGTGTTCCACGGCGGCCTGGAGTTCCGCGACGTGACCTTCGCGTATCCCGGCAGCACGCAGCCGGTGCTCAAGAAGGTGTCGTTCAAGCTCAAGCCGGGCGAGAAGGTCGGCATTATCGGCCGCATCGGTTCTGGCAAGACGACGCTTGAAAAACTGGCGCTCGCCCTGTACCAGCCCACCGAAGGCGCCGTGCTGCTGGACGGCGTGGACGTGCGCCAGATCGACCCGGCCGACGTGCGCCGGGCCATCGGCCACGTTCCGCAGGATCCCCTGCTGTTTTACGGCAGCCTCAAGCACAACCTGGCGATGGGCGCGCCCTACGCCGACGACGCCAGCATTCTGGCGGCGGCCAACATGGCCGGCGTGACCGAGTTCGCCAACCTGCACCCCAATGGTTTCGACATGATCATCGGCGAGCGCGGCGAATCGCTCTCCGGCGGCCAGCGCCAGTCAGTGGCCGTGGCCCGCGCACTGATCAACGATCCGCCGATCCTGCTGCTGGACGAGCCCAGCAGCAACATGGACCACCAGAGCGAGGCCCAGCTTCGGAAGCGCCTGGGCGAGGCCAGCGCGACCAAGACGATCCTGCTGGTGACGCACCGCACCGCGCTCCTTGAACTGGTCGACCGCCTTATCGTGATCGACAACGGCCATATCGTGGCCGACGGTCCGAAGGAACAAGTTGTCGAAGCCCTGCGTCAAGGACGCGTTGGACGCGGAAGCTGAGAAGACCATGCTGAACAATCCTGGAGCCCCCAAGCACGGTTTCTTTGGCAACCTGCTGCGCGCCCCGCGCAACCTTTTCGTCTTCTTCTTCGATCGCATCCTGGACGGCGCCGACAAAGGCAAACCCGTCCAGCGGTCCGACTACATCGGCAACGCCGAATGGGTCATCCACGAGTCCCAGGCCCGCGGTTCGCGCATCCTGCTGTGGACCTCGCTGCTGGCCACCATGGGTCTGCTCGTCTGGGCGGGCTTTGGCAGCATCGACGAAGTGGTCCGCGGCGAAGGCAAGGTCGTGCCGTCCCGCCAGGTGCAGATCATCCAGAGCCTGGACGGCGGTATCGTCCAGGAGATCCTGGTCCGCCCCGGCCAGGAAGTCGAGGCCGGCGAGATCCTGCTGAAGATCGACTCCACCCGCTTCACCTCGTCGCTGGGCGAGAACAATGCGGAGTATCTATCGCTGCTGGCCAAGTCCGCCCGCCTGAAAGCGCTGGCCACGGGCGAGCCCTTCGTCACGCCTGAGGAAGTGCTCAAGCAGGCGCCCGGCCTGGGCGAAATGGAACGCAACGCCTGGCAGGCACGCAACACCGAGCTGAACGCCACCGTCAACGTGGCCCGCGAACAGCTCAAGCAACGCCAGGAAGACCTGCGCGAAACCATCGCCAAGCGCGACCAGGCCTCGGCAAGCTGCGGCCTGACCTCGCGCGAGCTGCAGGTGACCCGGCCGCTGCTCAAGAGCGGCGCCGTGTCCGAGGTCGACCTCCTGCGCCTGCAACGCGATGTCGCCCGGTATTGCGGGGAGCAGAAAGGCGCCGAGGCGCAGATCGACCGCTTCCAGGCCTCCATCAAGGAAGCCGAAAGCAAGATCCAGGAAGCCGAGCTGAACATCCGCAACCAGGCCCGCAGCGAACTGTCTGAAACCAACACCAAGCTGGCGACGCTGCGCGAAGGCAAGGCCGCACTGGTCGACCGCGTCAAGCTGGCCGAAGTGCGCGCCCCGGTGCGCGGCACCGTCAAGACCCTGTTCAACAACACGGTCGGCGGCGTGGTGCAGCCGGGCAAGGACATCATCGAGATCGTCCCCAAGGACGACACGCTGCTGCTCGAAGTGCGCATCCAGCCGCGCGACATCGGTTTCCTGCACGCGGACCAGAAGGCCGAGGTCAAGTTCACGGCCTACGACTTCGCGATCTACGGCGGCCTGGAAGGCCGGGTGGAACAGATCGGCGCGGACACCGTGACCGACGAGAAAGGCAATTCCTACTACGTCGTGCGCGTGCGCACGGACCGCAGCACCGTAGGCGACAAGCTGTTGCCCATCATCCCCGGGATGGTGGCAGAGGTTCATATCCTGACAGGCAAGCGCACGGTGCTCCAGTACCTGCTCAAGCCCATTCTGCGGGCGAAGTCGAACGCCTTCACCGAACGTTAATGGAGAGCTTCAAGGCCTTATGAAACCCATTCCCGTCCTGTTGATTACGCACGACGACCTGCTCTGGCAGCACTGGCGCGCGCTTGACCCGGCGCGCTGGATGGCAGCCCGCGGGCGAGGCCTGGCGGATCTGCAACGCTGGCGAGAACAAGGCCGTACGCTGGCGGTGCTGGATGCCGACGTGCCCAAGCTCCCCTCCTGGCACGATCCAGCCTGGACGCCGACGCTGGCCGGCCTGCATGTCGTGGTCGCCAGCGCCAGCCCCAACGACGAGCAAGGCACGCAGGCGCTGGGCGCCGGGGCGCACGGCTACTGCCACAGCTATGCGCAGCCCGCCGCGATGGCGCAGGCGCTGGAAGTCGTCGCCTCCGGCGGCATCTGGATGGGACGCTCACTGGTGTCCCGCCTGCTCAAGCTTGTCACCGAGCGCGCGCAGGACGCGCACGCCTGGGACGGCGGCCGGCTGACCGAGCGCGAAATCACCGTCGCGCGCTACGCCGCCAGCGGCCAGGCCAACGCCCAGATCGCCGAGGCGCTGGGCATCACGGAACGCACCGTCAAGGCGCATCTGTCGGCGGTATTCGACAAGCTCGGCGTCACCGACCGCCTGCAGCTTGCGCTGCTGGTCCACGGCATTTCCGCCCCGACTGACGCGCGCAGCAAAATCACTGCGTGAACCTGTCCTCAAGGACAATATCCGCCGGCATCGGCGACCCGTAGTATCTGGCCATCTTGGATAACTCCCTGAAACGGAACCAACATGGCCAACTCCTCTCCCGCAGTCGTCAACGAAATCTCCGGTCGCGCGTGGATACGCAATAGCGACGGTTCCCTGACCGAACTGCATCAAGGCAGCAAAGTCCCGGCCGGCAGCGACATCGTCACTGCCTCGGGCGCCACGGTTTCGCTTCAGGTTGAAAACGGCATGCCGATCGTGATCGGCGAAGGCCGCGAAGTCGCCGTCAACGGCGACATGACCGGCCCGCTGGCCGATCCGACGGAAGCCGCCGTCGCGCCGCCCTCGGGCACCGATTCCGACCGCCTGCTGGCCGCCCTGCAAGCCGGCCGCGACCCGTTCGACGAGTTGGATCCCACGGCCGCGGTCGTGGCCGGCGGCGGCGAAGCCGGCGGCAGCAGCTTCGTCCGCCTGGCCCGCATCCTGGAAACCACCAGCCCGCTGGACCTGGCCTACCCGAACCCGGCGCGCGGCGACGATACGCTGCCGCGCGTGTCGGGCGCTGCGCTGACCGGCGATGACGGCGACGCCGCCGCCACGCCCACGACGCCGACCACGCCCGCCAACAACGCGCCCAACGCGCTCGACGACGCTGGCGCCGGCAACCAGGGCGCGCAAGTGCGCGGCAACCTGCTCGCCAACGACTCCGATCCCGACGGCGATCCCCTGGCGATCACCTCTATCAACGGCCGTCCGATGATTCCGGGCGGCATTTCCGTGCTGGGTTCCACGGGCGGCACCTTCGTAGTCCAGCCCGATGGCAGCTACGTCTTCACTCCGGGTAGCCAGTATGACTACCTGGCCTCGGGCGAAACCGCGACCAGCACCATTTCGTACACCATCACCGACCCGAGCGGCGCGACCTCCACCGCGACCGTCGTCGTGACCATCACCGGCACCAACGACGGCCCGGTGTCGTCCGCGCTGACCAACCAGTCCGGCGTCGACGCCCAGACCGACGTGCGCTACGACGTGTCGGACCGCTTCTCCGACACGGACACCAGCGACACGCTGACCTTCTCGGCCACCGGCCTGCCGCCGGGCCTGACCATCGACCCGAACACCGGCATCATCACCGGCACGATCGATCATTCCGCCTCGCAAGGCGGCAACAACGGCGTGTACACCGTGGTGGTGACCGCGACGGATCCGTCCGGCGCCTCGACCTCGCAGGAATTCCAGTGGGACGTGACCAACCCGGCCCCGACCGCGGTGGCCGATAGCGGCACGACCGACGAAGACACGTCGCTCACGGTCACCGCGCAGAACGGCGTGCTGGCCAACGACACCGATCCGGACGGCGACACGCTGACCGTGTCGCAAGTGAACGGCAATGCGGCCAACGTGGGCACGGCGATCACCGGCTCCAATGGCGGCACCTTCACGCTGAACGCCGACGGTTCGTACAGCTTCAATCCGGGTTCAGCGTTCCAGAACCTGGCGGCCGGCGAGACCGCGTCCAGCTCGATCACCTACACGGTTTCCGACGGCCAGGGCGGCACCAGCACCGCGACGCTGACGGTTGAAATCACCGGCACCAACGACGCGCCCACGGTGACGCCGCTGGAAAACCGCAACAACATGGACGGCGACACCGTCGAATACGACCTGTCCGGCTTCTTCAAGGATGTCGACAACGGCGATGTGCTGACGTATTCGGTCGATCACGTCCCGGGCGGCCTGACGTTCGACGAAACCACCGGCACGTTCACCGGCAAGTTCGCCAACTGGGCCTCGGACCACACCAACACGGGCGTCAAGGGCGAGTACCTCATCACCGTCACGGCCACCGACAAGTCCGGCGCCTCGGTCTCGCAGACCTTCCTCTGGAAGGTGGGCAACCCCGAGCCGACCGCCGTCGCAGACACCAACACCACGACCGAGGACAACGTCCTGGTGGTCGAGCACCGCACCGAAGGCGTGCTGGGCAACGACACCGATCCGGATGGCGATCCGCTGCACGTTTCCGAAGTCAATGGCGCGGCGGCGGGCGTGGGATCGGCCGTCACCGGCTCGAACGGAGGCACGTTCACGCTGAACGCCGACGGCACCTACACGTTCAATCCGGGCGCCGCCTTCCAGAATTTGGGCGCTGGCCAGACGGCCACGACCTCGATCACCTACACGGTGTCGGACTTCCAGGGCGCCAGCTCGACCGCCACGCTGACCATCACCGTCACCGGCACCAACGACGCGCCGATCCTGACCCCGGGCGTGACCCTGGACAACCAGGCCAGCAACGACAGCGACGTCGTGGTGGATCTGGACATCTCCAAGCAGTTCCAGGACGTCGACACGGGCGACAAGCTGTCCTACTCGGCCAATGGCCTGCCTCCCGGCCTGAAGCTGGATACGGCCACTGGCCTGATCACTGGCACGATCGACTCGTCGGCCTCGCAAGGCGGCAACAACGGCGTCTACACCGTCATCATCACGGCCACCGACTCGCTCGGCGCCACGGTCAGCCAGGCCTTCCAGTGGGACGTAAAGAACCCGGCCCCGACCGCCGCCGACGATGCCGGCAAGACCGACGAAGACACCTCGTTGACCGTCACCGCCCAGAACGGCGTGCTGTCCAACGACACCGATGCCGACGGCGACAAGCTGCAGGTCTCGGCCGTCAACGGCCAAGCGGCCGGCGTGGGCACGGCAGTTGCCGGCTCCGACGGCGGCAGCTTCACGCTGAACGCCGACGGTTCGTACACGTTCAATCCCGGTTCGGACTTCCAGAACCTGGGCGACAAGGCCACCGCCACCACCTCGATCACCTACACCGTGACCGATGCCGACGGCGCGACCTCCACCGCCACGCTCACCGTCACGGTCACCGGCACCAACGACACGCCAATCCTGACCCCGGGCGTGACCCTGGACAACCAGGCCAGCAACGACAGCGACGTCGTGGTGGATCTGGACATCTCCAAGCAGTTCCAGGACGTCGACACCGGCGACAAGCTGTCCTATTCGGCTAACGGCCTGCCCCCCGGCCTGAAGCTGGATCCGGCCACTGGCCTGATCACCGGCAAGATCGACTCGTCGGCCTCGCAAGGCGGCAACAACGGCGTCTACACCGTCATCATCACGGCCACCGACTCGCTCGGCGCCACGGTCAGCCAGACCTTCCAGTGGGACGTGAAGAACCCGGCCCCGACCGCCGCCGACGATGCCGGCAAGACCGACGAAGACACCTCGCTGACCGTCACCGCCCAGAACGGCGTGCTGTCCAACGACACCGATGCCGACGGCGACAAGCTGCAGGTCTCGGCCGTCAACGGCCAGTCGGCCGGCGTGGGCACGGCAGTTGCCGGCTCCGACGGCGGCAGCTTCACGCTGAACGCCGACGGTTCGTACACGTTCAATCCCGGTTCGGACTTCCAGAACCTGGGCGACAAGGCCACCGCCACCACCTCGATCACCTACACCGTGACCGACGCCGACGGCGCGACCTCCACCGCCACGCTCACCGTCACGGTCACCGGCACGAACGACACGCCGATCCTGACCCCGGGCGTGACTCTGGACAACCAGGCCAGCAACGACAGCGACGTCGTGGTCGACCTGGATATTTCCAAGCAATTCAAGGACGTCGACACCGGCGACAAGCTGTCCTATTCGGCCAACGGCCTGCCCCCCGGCTTGAAGCTGGATCCGGCCACTGGCCTGATCACCGGCAAGATCGACTCGTCGGCCTCGCAAGGCGGCAACAACGGCGTCTACACCGTCGTCATCACGGCCACCGACTCGCTCGGCGCCACGGTCAGCCAGACCTTCCAGTGGGACGTAAAGAACCCGGCCCCGACCGCCGCCGACGATGCCGGCAAGACCGATGAAGATTCGTCGCTGACCGTCACGGCGCAGAATGGCGTGCTGTCCAATGACAGCGATGCCGACGGCGACGCGCTGCACGTTTCGGCCGTCAACGGCCAGGCGGCCGGCGTGGGCACGGCGATCGCCGGCTCCAACGGCGGCAGCTTCACGCTGAACGCCGACGGTTCGTACAGCTTCAATCCTGGCCCCGACTTCCAGGCGCTGAACGACGGCGAAACGAAGGAAACGTCGATCACCTACACCGTGACCGACAAGGACGGCGCCAGCAGCACCGCCACCCTGACCGTCACGGTCACGGGCCAGACCGACGGTCCTCCGGTGGTTACCCCTGTTGATTCCGACGGCGACGTCACCAGCGCGCACAACAGCGTGGTGGAAGGCTCCGGCGCGACGGTCACCGGCTCGGTTGGCGTGTCGGCGGAAGCCGGCATTGCAACCGTCACCGTGGCTGGCCGCGATGTGACGGGCGCATCTGTCGCGAACCCGGTCGTCATCACGACCGACAAGGGCGTGCTGACGGTCACGGGCTACAACGCTGCGACCGGTGTCATCTCCTACTCGTATAAGGAAACCGGCGGCGCCGACGATCACTCGGCGGGCGACGACTCGGTTCGCGACAGCTTCACGGTCAGCGTCACCGACCTGGCCGGCAAAACCACGAGCAACGATCTGGTCGTCCAGATCGTTGATACGGCGCCGGTTGCCAAGAACGACGCGGCTTCGGTTGCCGAAGACACTGCTACCCCGATCACCGGCAACGTTCTGACTAACGACACGCTGGGTGCGGACGCTAGCACCGTCACGATCACGACGACGGATGCCAAGTACGGCAAGCTCGTGGATAACGGCGACGGCACCTGGTCCTACCAGCTGAACAACAGCCTGCCGGCTGTGCAGGCGCTCAACAACGGCCAGACGCTGACCGAAACCATCCACTACACCATCACCGACGCGGACGGCGACAAGAGCGAAGCGGTGCTGACCATCACGATCAACGGCCAAACCGACGGTCCTCCGGTCGTCACCCCGGTTGATAGCGACGGCAACGTCACCAGCGCGCAC